>OZ244736.1:0-1897452 GCA_965219405.1 Dehalococcoidia bacterium
GACCAGCCTTCCTGGCTTCCAGCCAGCGTTGAAATGACTTGGGGCTCTCGCCTGACTTGAGGCCTTTTATGAACCCTTCGACGCTCAGGTCTTCATCAAGGTCAGGCCAGTGTATGCCTTCTCCCCGCCCAATCAACTGCCAATTTCGGCGTTCTTCGGGAGTGGCATGAACAAGCCTCGGGTACCAGGCAAGAGGGATGGTGATTTTCCTCCCGTCCGATAGCTCAGCAGTCAGAGTATCGTCGGTCACGATCATCCCAACAGCCGTGGGCAGCGGAACGTTAACGGCCGAAGAAGTCATCCCATGCCTCCAATAGTTCATTCGATAACATTGCACGATTGTGTCACAGGAGGGGGTCTTGGTGGCATCACAAGGTTAAGATTCCCGCCTTCGCGGGAATGACGGTGGGGGGGAGGGGATCCTTCGGTTGGCGTTACGGTGGTTGGTTGGTGGATGGGATTCAGATTCTGGCCCTGCGGCCAGAATGATGGTTGGGGGAGCGTGAATGGAAGTTAGTGGTGTGGGGATGGCAGGTTGAGGTTGGCGCGTCGCCGTGCTTGTAAGGTCGTTGGAACGCGCTGAGGCTTGATGAATCGGAGCTTAATGTGGGCGCTCGCGCGGGCATATAATCGGCGTATCTTGTGATGTTTGCACACCTGCATACACATTCAGAGTTCAGCTTGCTGGATGGCTTGTGCCGCATTCCCGACCTTGTGGGACATGCGCGCGAGCTTGGATTTGAGTCCCTCGCCCTGACGGATCACGGGAGCCTGTACGGCATCGTTGATTTCTATCGCGAGGCACAAGAGGCAGGAATCAAGCCGATCATCGGCGTCGAGGGGTACGTGGCGCCGGGCAGCAGGACGGATCGAACCCCGGGTAATAATCAGCCGTATCATCTTGTCCTATTGGCCAAGAATGATGAGGGCTATCACAACCTCCTGCGGTTGGTTAGCATCGGCCATCTCGAGGGTTTCTACTATCGACCCCGGATGGACCGGGAGGTGCTGGAGCAGTACGGGTCCGGACTGATTGCACTTTCGGCGTGCATGGCGGGGGAGGTGCCGCGGGCGCTGATGGAGGGCCGCCTTGATGATGCGCGAGAGGCGGCGCTGTGGCACAAGAAGACGTTTGACGGGTATTACCTGGAGATTCAACGGCATCCGGGCATCGTTGAACTTGACCGCTTGAACAGCATGTTGCTTGACCTTGCTCGGGAGCTGGATATTCCCATCGTTGCGACGAACGATCTTCATTACACCCGGCAGGCAGACGCAGAGGCACAGGACGTTTTGCTGTGCATCCAGACGAACTCAACGGTCGACGACACAAGCCGGATGCGGATGGATGACGACGGATTCTACCTGAAGTCCGAGGCGGAGATGCGGGAGTTGTTCGCGGACCTGCCGGAGGCGATCGAGAACGCGGGGCGCATCGCGGACGAGTGCAATCTTGAGCTTGAGTTCAACCGGTTGCTGCTGCCACAGATCGAGCTGCCCGACGGACTCTCGTCGTTCGAGTACCTGGAGCAGCTTTGTTACGAGGGCTTTGAGCAGCGGTACGCGGAATACGGCAACGCGGAGCGAGCGCGGGAACGCGTGGCGTATGAGCTGGACGTCATCCGGCAGATGGATTTCGCGGACTATTTTTTGGTCGTGTGGGACCTGGTGGCGTATGCACGCAAGCAGGGAATTCTCGTGGGCGTGCGGGGGAGCGCGGCGGCGAGCGCCGTGCTCTATTGCCTGTATATCACGAATATCGAGCCGCTCATATATGACCTTGTCTTTGAACGATTCCTGAACCTTGAGCGCAAGGAGATGCCGGATATCGACCTGGACATCGAGGACGGGCGGCGTGATGAGCTGATCGATTACGTTACGCGGCGGTATGGACAGGACCGTGTGGCGCAGATCATCACGTTTGGGACGTTTGGGGCACGGGCGGGCATCCGCGATGTCGGGCGGGCGATGGGGATGTCATTCGGTGAGGTAGACCAGGTGGCGCGGCTGCTGCCGGCGGGGGCGCATCCGTCGTCGTTGCGGGAATCGCTGGATCGGCTGCCTCAGTTCCGAGACGCCTATGACCGCGACGAACAAGTGCAGAAGCTTGTCACGACGGCGATGCAGCTGGAGGGAGTTTCCCGGAACGCGAGCACACATGCAGCGGGAGTAGTGATCTCACGAGAGCCGCTGGTCAACGTAGTGCCGCTTCAACGGCCGGTCAAGAGCGCGGGGTCGGACGACGAGGGCGTGCCGATGACGCAGTGGGACATGCACCGCGTGGCGGAAGCGGGGCTTCTCAAGCTGGACCTGCTGGGTTTGACGAACCTGACGACACTGGCACGGACGCGCGATCTGATTGAGCAGCGGCACGGCAAGCGCATCGACATCGACACGATTCCCCTCGACGATTCGAAGACCTTTGACCTGCTGTCCGCGGGCAAAACGATGGGACTGTTCCAGCTTGAAGGACAGGGGATGACGCGGTGGATCCAGAGGCTTCAGCCGAGGACGCTGAACGAGGTCTCGGCGATGATCGCGCTGTACCGGCCGGGGCCGATGGAGCACATACCACGCTATATCGACAGCAAGAAGGGCGAGATTTCCGTCACTTTCCCGCACGACGACCTGGCCGAGATCCTGCATGAGACGTACGGCGTGATCGTGTACCAGGACCAGGTGCTGCAAATTGCACAGCGCTTCGCGGGCTATTCACTCGGGCAAGCGGACATCGTGCGCAAGGCGATGGGCAAGAAGGTGCGGGAGATCATGGAGGCGGAGGAGCAGGGGTTCCTCACCGGGTCTGTTGAGCAGGGATATTCCGAACACGATGCTCGGGAGGTGTTCAAGCTCATCGAGCCGTTTGCGGGGTATGCGTTCAACAAGGCGCACAGCGTTAGCTACGCCTACATCGCGTACCAGACGGCGTATTTCAAGGCGAACTATCCCCGCGAATACATGGCGTCACTGCTGAACGCGCACCTGGGATCGCAGGATCGGGCCGGCGCCGATGCGGAGGAGTGCCGGGCGCTCGGGCTGACGGTCGCCCCTCCGAGCGTGAACGCGAGCATGGAGGAGTTTTCCATCGAGGATGCCGATGACCCCAACGACGATGCGTCCGACGGCGACGCGATTATTCGCGTGGGGCTATCGGCAATCAAGAACGTGGGGTACGGGGCGGCGCAGGCGCTGGTAGAAGAGCGCAACACGAACGGAGCATTCGGGGACTTAGGTGATTTCATCAGTCGGGCGGACCTCACGTCGCTGAACCGACGGGGACTGGAGAACCTGGTCAAGGCCGGGGCGATGGACGAGCTTGGTGACAGGGCGACGTTGTTGGAGAACGTGGAGCGGATACTGTCGTCCTCAGCGCAGCAGCAACGACAACGGAACTCGTCGCAATTCAGCATGTTCGACGCGATGGCAGGCGATGCAGCGATGGAGCTGCCGAGCATTGAACTGACACCCGCAGAGACGGCGTTAGACGCGGAGAAGGGTGTATGGGAGAAGGAGCTCATGGGCATCCACTTCTCCAATGACCCGTATCGGGTGCTGCGCTCTGCACATATCTCGGAAGAAATTACGCCATGCGCCCAGGTTTCTGTGGAAATGGAGAGGGCCACCATTTCCGTGGCGGGGAATATCACGTCGGTGCGTACGTTCATGGTGCGCGGGGAGAGCGCGGCGTCCCTGCTGCTGAATGACCAGTCCGGCTCGGTTGCAGTGACGGTGTGGCCGGACGTGTACGGCAAATCCATGGAGACATGGCAAGTGAATACGCCAGTGCGCGTGACGGGTTCCGTGCGTGTGCGGGAGGAGGAGCCGTCCGTCGACTGCCGCCAGTTCGAAGTGCTGGTAGAGAACGGGACGGCACAAAGATCTGCTTCTGCTCGCTCACACGCCTCCAATGGCCGCAACGGGCATTCGTCCGATCAAGCCGTCAATGCTGAGAGCGCGGATAGCGCCGTGGCGGTGGCCGAGCCGCCTGCTGAAGTCGCACCGCCTAACGAGGTTGAGGCCGAGCCGGTTGAGACTGGTGCTGCCACAGTTGATGCGGTTGAGACTGTTGAGGAGGTAGCTGAGAGCGCCCCTGCAGCGAAGACAGCAGACGACAACGCGAAAGTCAAGGCTGACGCGCCGAACGGGGTGGCTGCGAACGCGCCGGCACAGGCAAACGGCACATCGACTTCACCAAAAGGATCCGGCGATGGGGCTGCACGGCGGGTCTTGATCTCCGTGATGCTGCATGAAACGGCGGACGAGGAGGCCGACGTGGATCAGTTGAAACGGGTTGTGCAGGCCCTTAAGAGCTATCCGGGCGAGAGTCCCGTTCAGTTGGTGATTATGCAGCAGGGTGAGCAGTCCATAATGACGATGCCATTCCAGACGGCTCATTCAGAGGAACTGGAAACCGAGATCGCTGGCATCCTGGGCGGCAGCTACCTGACGGTTCAGCCGCTGCTGATGTAGACGCTTCGGCCCCTCCCTGCGCTTTCACGCTCCTGTAGTCTGGTAGCTATGGAATGGACGCACCTGACGACGACCGGTGACCAGCTGAGCGCGGAGCTTCTTGTGCAGGCGCTGCTGGAGGAGGGTATTGAAGCTCTGGTGAATCAGGGCGACACCACAAGTTTCCTGGGAGTGATGGGGCAGCCGTGCCGCGTAATGGTGCGGGCGGACTCGTGGGTGCGAGCGGTAGGGTTCCTGGAGAGTTGGGAAGAGGAACCCTCACCCTAGCCCTCTCCCCTGGGAGAGGGGACTATTGGCGGTCAGGAGTTCCAGGGGCCTACGATGTCCTCTGTGCGCCAGCCTCCGTAGAAATCGCCGTGGACCTCTGTTACCTGAAGGTCATCGACGTATGCGGCGTCGAGCTTCCACGTATAGAAGGCCATGTACTCCCTGATGGACTCGTACTCGTCCTTCGGGTTCACGTAGCTCCAGATTGCCGTTTCAGCGTGTCGGTCCCCGACACGGACGCCCCAGTAATTGGCGGCGCCTTTGAAGGGTCAAGTGGAGGTGCGGTCTTCAGAGACAAGGAATTCCTTGCGAACGTCTTCCGGGGGGAAGTAGTAGACGGGCGGCATGTCCTTTTCAACGATGCGGACGCCGCGCGTGGTTTCCGCGAGGACTTCTCCGCCGAATTCAACGCGCAGTCGGCGGTTCACTTGCTGGACCGGGCCGGGAGACGGCGGGTAATCGGCTGCTGATTCGCGGTCGGCGGTTGTCATTGGATTACTCCTTTGATCCGAGCGTATGGGGGGATTGTACGCCTTTTGCGGTCTGGCGGGGGCAACCGGATGGATTCCGGCTTTCGCCGGAATGAGGGGGGAAGGCGATGAGAGTAGCGGCCTTAGCGGCGGGCGAATTGTCGCTCGAGTTGAGCAGAGCTGAGGTGGACCATGGTCGGTCTACCGTGGGGGCAAAGCCGCGGAAAGTTGGCGTCCCGAAAGAGTGTGATCAGGGATTCCATTTCAGAGAGGGAGAGGGTCTGTCCGGCGCGGACTGTGGAGTGGCAAGCGATGGTAGCGGCGATGCGTCTTTCCCGCATATCGACGGCGTCCGCGCCAGACGCGATGATGCTATCTGAAGCGTCGATGTTTCTTTGGGTAGTAGAGCCGGATGACCCGGCGGGCACGGCCTCCGGAGTGAGGCCTGAGTCGTCAATTTCACCACCGGAACGCTCGTCGAGGACTTCAAGAAAGGCCTGCGGGGCCTCTGATTCTTTGAGCGCAGCAGGCATGGCACGGAGGAGGATTGCATCGTCCCCAAACGGCTCCCATTCAAAACCATATGAGGACAGGAGATCACTTAGTGGAGCGATGGTGTCCAACTGGCGGGACGTCAGTTGCACGGTGGCGGGCGTGAGGAGTCCCTGCGACGTGGCGGGGCGGTCGCGGCGCTCGGCGAGGATCTGTTCAAAGACGACGCGCTCATGGGAGGCGTGCTGATCGATGAGATACATGCCGTCCGGACCCTCCGCCACGATATAGGTGAGGCCGACCTGCCCTACGGGGCGGAGGGTGAATTGGGCGGGCGGGGGATCGGATGGATTCCGGCTTTCGCCGGAATGAGGGGAGGTGGGGGAATGCCGCATATCGGACTGGTCGAAGAGGGGCGGGGCTTCGAGTTGGACTTCGCTGTCCGGTGGGGCAGTGGGAATTGAGGGGGCGGTCGAGGCGCTGCCCTGTCCGCCGATTGCGGGAGCGGCGACGATGCCGTTGGCGGCAAGGGTGCGGCGGATGGCGCGCTGGATGGTTGCGATGACCTCGCCCTCGCGGCGCAGGCGAACCTCCGCCTTGGTCGGATGGACGTTGACATCGACCTCATCGGGCGGGACGGTGAGAAAGAGAACGACGAGGGGATAGCGGCCTCGCTGAACAATGTCACGGTAAGCGTCCGCTATGGCGTAGTAGAGAATACGGGCCTCAACGAGGCGTCCGTTGACGAAGAGTATCTGTCCGGCTCGACGGGGGCGCGTGGTACCTGGTTCGCTTGCGTAGCCGGAGACTGTTGTACCGCCCATCGTGGTGGGTTGGATGGGGAGCATGGCGGATGCAGTGTCCGGGCCCCACATTTCGAGAAGGACGTGAGAAGCATCTCCGCTGCCGGGGGAGTGGAACGCGAGACGCCCATCCACGATGACGCGGAGAGCGACATCGGGATGTGCGAGGGCGTACTGGGTGAGGACGGTCACGCAGCGCGTGGCCTCCGCCGCCGCAGAGCGTAGGAACGAGAGGCGGGCGGGGACGTTCTTGAAGAGGTCGCGGACATAGACGGTCGTACCAAATGGCGCGCCCTGCCTGCCGCGCTCGACGATCTCGTTGTCCGCCGTAATCACGTAGTGTCCGCCCTCCGATTCCTGCACGCGGGAGACGATTGTCATGCGGGCCACAGCGGCGATGGAGGCAAGGGCCTCACCGCGAAAGCCGAGCGTGTCGATGCGCTCAAGATCACGAACGGTGCGGAGCTTTGATGTGGCATGGCGCATGATGGCGAGTTCGAGTTCATCCTCCGGGATGCCGGATGCGTCGTCGGTGACGCGGATGAGGTCGAGACCTCCGCGGGCGATCTCGACTTCGACCTGACCAGCGCCGGCATCGATTGCGTTTTCGACCAACTCCTTGACGACGGACGCGGGGCGTTCGATGACCTCACCGGCGGCAATCTTGGACGCGACATCCCTGTCGAGGAGTTGGATCGGCATATCAGGCGTCGCTCGCGCCGTTTCTACCCTGCTCTGCCAGGCGCTGCAGGTCATAGAGCTTGGCGAGGGCCTCGAGGGGTGTCATCTGTTCCGGGGTCAGGCGCAGGATTTCCTGCTCAATTTCGGTAGCAGCTGGGGAGGGTTGAGGTTCGGCGGAATGGATGGAGAAAAGCGCGGGTTGGGCGGCGTTGGGTGTTCCGGATTGGGATTCTGCGCCTTTTTCGAGCTGCGAGAGGACTTCCTGCGCGCGGGCGACGACATCGCGCGGCAGCCCCGCGAGTTGGGCAACGTGGACGCCGTAGGAACGGTCCGCTCCGCCGGGAACGACCTGCCGGAGAAAGACGACCTTGCCCTCTTCCTCTGAGACAAGGACGTGGAGGTTGAATGCGCGTGGGAGGGTCTCGCCGAGTTCGACTAGCTCATGGTAGTGGGTGGCAAAGGCGGTGCGGGCGCTGAGGCGTGGGTGGTTGTGGATGTGCTCGACGACGGCCCAAGCGATGGAGAGGCCGTCATAGGTGCTGGTTCCCCTGCCCGTTTCGTCGAGGATGATGAGTGAGCGGTCGGTGGCCTGATGGAGGATGGCTGCCGTCTCAATCATCTCGACCATGAATGTTGAGCGGCCGGTTGATATGTCGTCGTGGAGGCCCGCGCGGGTGAAGATGCGGTCGACGAGGCCGACACGGGCACTGGCAGCGGGGACAAAGGAGCCGATCTGCGCCATGAGCGCCATGAGGGCGATCTGTCGGAGATACGTGGATTTGCCGGCCATGTTTGGGCCGGTGATGACGGCGATGGGTCGGTCTTCTGTGAGGGAGATGTCGTTCGGGACGAAGGGCTCATCGAGGACGTCTTCGACGACGGGGTGGCGGGCTGACGTGGCCTCTATGGAACGGGAGTCGTCGATCTCCGGGCGAGTGAGACGTAGGCGGACGGCATTCTCGGCGAAGGCCGAGAGAACATCGAGGCGGGCGACGGCGCGGGCGGTAGAGAGGATAGCTTCGCCCTGCTCTATTACCTGGCTGCAGACCTGCCGAAAGATGGCGGACTCAAGTTCCTCCGCGCGCTGTTGGGCCTCGGATATCTGAACCTCAAGCTCCTTGAGGCGCGGCGTGAAGAATCTCTCGCCGCCCGCGACGGTCTGCTTGCGGATGTAGTGCTCAGGCACGCGGGAGAGATGGGGGCGCGTGACCTCGATGTAGTAGCCGAACACACGGGTGTAGCCAACCTTGAGGGTTGGGATGCCGGTCGTGCCGCGCTCTTCGGATTCGAGGGCGGCAACGGCGACGCGGGCGTCAGAGGAAATTGCGCGCAGGTCTTCCAACTCCTGGGAGAAACCCTTGCGGACTACGCCGCCCGCGGAGAGAGTTGCCCCGGGCTCGTCAGCGATGGCCTCGCCCAGCAGATCACGGATTTCATCATGCGTTTCGATGTCGCTGAGAGTCCACGCGAGAGCGCTGACTGTTTCATCGTCCCGTCGAATCTCAGGCAGCGGAGCGACGTTTAGCACGGAGTGGATTCCGGCGACGGCTTCTAGACCGCGGCGGACGGCGACGATGTCGCGTGGGGCCGCGGCGCCGGTGCGAATGAAATTGGTGAGGCGCTCCAGATCCGGGAGGCCATGCATTGCGGCGCGGAGTCGTGAGCGCAGCATGGCGTCGTGCACGAGGGCCTCAACGTTGTCATGGCGTTCAGTGATGGCGTCGCGGTTGAGGAGGGGGCGTCCCAGCCATTGGCGTAAGAGGCGGCGACCCATCGGTGTTTGGGTGGTGTCGAGCAGGCCGAGCAAGGAGCCTTCGCGCGTGCCGCCGTTGCTGCCCTCAAAGAGTTCGAGGGTGCGGACGGTCTGCGCATCCAGGACCATCGTCTCCGCTGATTGACGGGTAGAAAGGGATTGTATCTGTGTGAGCGCGCCACGCTGTGTTTCCTGAAGGTAGGAGAGGACTGCGCCGGCGGCTGAGATGGCAAGGGGGAGATTTTCACAGCCATAGGGTTCCAGGGAATGAACGCCGAAGTGGGAGAGCAGACGCTCGCGCGCGCCACGTTCGTCAAAGTTGGATGCGTCGACTGAGACAAGGGCGGACTGGTCGGATTCCGGGGGCGCATCGAGGTTGTCGGGAACGAGCAGCTCGGCGGGGGAGAGGGCTGTGAGTTCCGTTTGGAGGTCTTCTATGGGGAGTTCAAGGGTGGTGAACTCTGAGGTTGAGATGTCGGCGTAGGCGAGGCCGGCACGTTGGCCGTCTGTGACGAGGGCGGCGAGGAAATTGTTGGCGCTTTCGGGGAGGAGATCGTGCTGGAGGACTGTGCCCGGCGTGACGACACGGATTATCTCGCGGTCGAGGATACCCTTTGCGGTCTTGGGGTCGCCGAACTGCTCACAGACGGCGACGCGGTGGCCCTTTTCCAGCAAGCGGGCCAGGGAGGCATCCAGAGAGTGGGTCGGCACGCCGGCGAGGGGGACGCGGTAGCCGCGCCCAAGCTCTTTGGAGGTGAGTGCAATGCCGAGGTCGCGCGAGACGATTTCGGCGTCTTCACCGAACGTCTCGTAGAAGTCGCCGAGCCGAAAGAGCAGGATTCCGTCAGGGAATTCGGCCTTGATCCGCTCGTACTGTTGTTTGAGGGGAGAACCCCTTGTCGTCATCGACCGACCCCAGCCATTTGGCAGTCCGCCACGCCGTTTACCCCCGTTTGGTCATTGTATATCGGGGCGGTGAATATACACGAGACGTGAAGGCGGATACGATGAGCGTCACGGACGTATTGGTCGCTTTTTCATGACGAACACCCCTGACAGCAGCTCAGTATCATCGCTCTCGGACGCGCCTGCGACACCCACGCGGGAGCGTGTGTATACACGGTCATTCATGCTGCTGTTCCTGATGGAGTTCACGATTTTCGTGACCTTCTACATGCTGCTGCCGACGGTGCCGCTGTACATCAAGGAACTGGGCGGCACCAATTCAACCGTCGGTTTGGTAATCGGCATCGCGGGGCCAATCGCGGCGTTCGGCGTGCCGCTGTACGGGCTGGGCGTGGATCGGTGGAGCCGCAAGGGGATGGCAATCCTGGGACTGGCGATCAACGTGATCGGCGCGCTGATCATGGTCATCGTCGTGTCACCGCTGGCAATGCTGGTACCGACGATCCTGCGGCGTGTGGGATCCGGCGCGACAGGCACCGCGACGCGGACACTGATCCTGGATATCGCGCCGCCCAACAGGCGGGGCGAGGCAATGACGAACTTCGCCACGTCGCACAACATCGCCATCGCGTTCGGGCCCGCGATGGGGCTGTGGATCTACAACGATTTCGGATCAACGGAGTTGTTCATTGCGTGCGCAGCGGTGATGGCAGGGGCGACGCTGTTTCTCTTCCCTGTCAAGGTACGTCCTCAAGCCGGGGGAGAGGAAACCAGGGGACGCCCTCACCCCAACGCTGCGCCGGAAAGTCAGCGGGACGCGCCGCGCAGGGAGACGTGGGTGGACAAGCTGATTGTGCCGGAGGCGCTGGTGCCGGGAGTCACGGTTCTGCTGCTATCCGCAGCCTATCTGGCTACCACAACGTTCGTGTCCATTCTGGGAGAAGACCGTGAGGTCCCGAATTACGAGTGGTTCTTTGTGCTGTACGCGGTCGTTGTTATTTCCGGTCGGCTGCTGACGGGTCGCGTCTCCGACACGTACGGCCGGGCAATCATCCTGTTGCCGTCGCTTACGCTGACGGTGGTGTGCATGATTACTCTGGCATTCTCGCATTCAACGATTGGATTCCTGGCGGCGGCATTCATGCTCGGGCTGGGGTTTGGAACGGGACAGCCGATGCTACAGGCCTTAGCCGCTGATTGGACACCGCCGGAGAAATATGGGCGGGCGATGGCGATGATGATGGGCGGGTTTTCATTTGGCTCAGCGGCAGGAACGGTATTCGTTGGCGAGGTGAGCGAGCGGCTCGATTTCACCTCAGCGTTCCTTGGTCTGGGATTTGCAGCGGGACTGGCACTGATCATCGCGTGGTGGGGATTCCGACGGCGGGGGATTCCACTGCTGATTATGCCGGGGCGGCGCGCTGCATAAAGAACGGATGCCGAATGGGCGACGCGGGCGCTACAATCTGAGGACAGGGCGGCGTGATGGTTCATTAAACGCGCGCCGGCAATTCAGTTCACCGGAGGACAACGGACGATGGGCATAGATTTCGTAAGCAATGAGGAGACTGTCCAGGCGGCGCGGAAGAACCTGGATCAGGCGGGGTGGGATTACCTGGTTGGGGGATCGGAGTCGGAGACGACGATGCGGCGGAACCGAGCGGCGTTCGATCGCGTCGCGTTTCGTCCGCGGGTTCTCCGTGATGTATCGCAGATGGATTCGTCCACGGAGTTCCTTGGGCACAACATGCGAATGCCGGTGATGCTCGCGCCTGTGGGCGGAATGCAGCGACTGCACCCTGAGGCGGCGGGGGCGTCCGCGAAGGCAGCTGAGGCATTCGGCACAATCCAGACGGTCAGTTCCGTTACCGAGCCCGGTCTTGAGGGCACGATGGAGGCGGCGAACGGCCCCAAGTTGTTCCAGATGTACATCCAGGGCGATTGGGAATGGATCGAGGGGATGGCTCCGCGTATCAAGGCGGCGGGTTATCACGCATTCGTCCTGACCGTCGACAACGCTCGTTATAGCCGTCGTGAGAGGCCGATTGTCGGACGCTCAACGCCGGCGAATCTATCCAGTCAGCGCGTCTCTCCCGGCTCAATGGTGACGTGGGAGTTGGCGGAGAGGATCCGCGACCTGATGGGGCTGCCGTTCGCGATCAAGGGCATCCAGACGGCGGAGGACGCGGAGATAGCGGTTGAGCGCGGCTTCGATATCGTTTGGGTTTCCAACCACGGCGGGCGTCAGATCGACCACGCCCTCGGCACTCTTGATACGCTGCCGGAGATTGCCAAGGCCGTCGATGGGCGGGCCAAGATCGTGCTGGACGGCGGCATCGTTCGTGGCAGCGACGTTGTAAAGGCACTGGCGCTGGGCGCGGACTGCGTGGCGGTCGGCAAGCTGCAGGGCTGGGGCCTTGCGGCGGGAGGCGTGGACGGCATCGTGCGGGCGCTTGAAATCATGGAGGACGAGATGCTGAGCGCGATGGCGCTGATCGGCACCTCCAAGGTTGACCAGCTTGACAGCTCCTATGTTACGGAGGGGTACACGGTTACGTCGCCGCACGAGATGAGCGCGTGGGTGAACATGCCTGACAGCCGGATGATGTAGGGGGCGGGAAACTGCTGCCGAGTTTGCGGAGGGCTATTGGTTGGGGGCAGCGGCTTCACTGATTAGACGGACGTTGGCGATGTCGGGATTCGCGGATCGGTAGAATCTTTCGTCGGCGGTCCAGAATTCGCAGTCCAGGGCTTGGGCGAGCGCGAGGTAGTGGGAGTCATAGATGGCGCGCTGGTTGAGGCGGCTTGCGAGTTGGAGGGCGTCCGAGAACAAGGGGGAGGCTTCGTAGAACTCAATATCGTGCGTCCCAAGGATTTGCATGAGCTGGGTTGCGACTTCGGGTGCAATATCTCCTGCACCTACCTTGCGATGGAGAGCGTTGGATACTTCATAAGGCATGAGGTGAAGGGCCGTCAGCCGCGTACCTGCGTCAGCCCACAATTGGACTAGCGCCTTTGCCACATCTGAGTATTCCTCTTCGATCAGCCACTTGACTGCGACACTGGCATCAACGACGACAAAGCCACTAGATCCTGTTATCAATTTGATCTGCCCTTAATTCACGTTCTTCCCGGATGATGTCGGCCGAATTCCCTGGGAACTTTCGACCGCCAGTCAGTTCTCTACTTCGCGCAAGCAATTCGTCGACCTTTTGCCGGCGCGACTTGCCTTCCGGCGTGACAGTGGGCTGTTCCTGACTTAATGCCTCTTCAAAGGCGCTCTCGCAGAATTCGCGCATGGAGATGCCTTTGAGGGCGGCGGCGGCTTTCAGTCTGCGTTGGAGGGTTTCGTCGATATCGAGGGTTAGGCGTTTTCTTGTCGTTGCCATGGTGTTGGGCTCCCTTTCATATTTTCATCGACAGTGTACCGGAAATACAGAAATGTTGGTTTTACAGAAGACCCTCGCGAGGGGGTTGGGTTGGCAGAACGGAGCTTGGCTGCGATTCGGGTTCAAGATTCCCGCGTGCGCGGGAATGACGGGCGCTGAGCGGCGGGGCTGACGGGCGCTGTCGGCAGAGCTGACGGGGGGTTATTTGCTACCAGTCGCCGAGGGTGGCTTTGAAACAGCGGTCCTGATGGTCGTTGACCATGCCAGTGGCCTGCATGTGGGCGTAGCAGACCGTTGAGCCGACGAACTTGAATCCGCGGGCCTTGAGATCCTTTGCCATCGTGTCTGACTCTGGCGAGGTGGCGGGAACGTCTTCCCAACTGGTGATGGGGTCGGGGCTGCGCAGGGTCTTGTAGTTGGCGAATTGCCAGATGTAGCGGTCGAACGAGCCGAATTCTTTTTGCGTTTCGATAAAGCGATGGGCGTTTGTGATTGCGCCGAGGATCTTGAGTCGGTTGCGGACGATGCCCTTGTCTTCGAGTAGGCGTGCAACATCATCATCGTCAAATTGAGCGACTTTCTGAACATCGAAGTCGGCGAAAGCCTTTCGAAAGGCGTCACGTTTGTTGAGGATAGTGCGCCACGAAAGTCCCGCCTGAAAACCCTCGAGCACCAAGAATTCGAAGAGTTTGTCGTCGTCATGGAGGGGCGTGCCCCACTCGTCATCGTGGTAGGCGATCATCTGCGGACTTGCGTCTACATCCGGCCAGCATCTGATGAGTTCTGTTGAGTCAGTCATTGCTTACTCAAGGACCTTGATGATGACGTTATAGCGGGGCATGGAGCAGGCGTGGGGGAGGGCTTCAAAGGAGACGACCTCGGCGCGCCGCCACGTCTGGTTGGGATCTTCGGCAGCGATGACGATACCGGGAGTGGGTTCGAGGGGCTCTTCATCTCGAATGTGGATGCCGAGGGGACGCCCGTCATCATGGGCGCGGAGATACCACGTTGCGGCAGATGCGACCATTCCGTTTAGACGGCGGCGAGGCGGATGCGGCCACTGGCGTTGCCGAATGAGCCGCCCTGGAAGAGACGCTCGTCCGCCCCGCTATCCTGAAGCGGCCACGTGGGGCCGGTGAGGCGGGATTCGAGCACGTCGTGGTTGATGCCGGCGTACCCGGGAACGGCTGCGGTGATGTCGGCAAGGATGGCGTCCGCGTTGTCATAGCCGAAGTCCGGTGCGCCGAGCTCACGCGCTATTTCCGCCGGGGCACGCCACACCGGGCGGGCATCGCCGGGGGCGTTCTTGATAGGTCGGACGCGCTGTACGCGGCGCTCAGCGTTGGTGTACGTGCCCTCTCGTTCGACAGCAGCGGCCACTGGGATGAGGACGTTGGCGAGGGCCGCAAGGTCATCATGGACAAGCAGACCCTGGACGACCAGGAACTCAAGGCGGCCAAGTGCGGCGAGGAGGCGGGCACGGCGTTCGTCGGACAGGTCACCGGGGATGTCACCCGTCCAATAGAGCGCAGTCACGGCACCGGATTCGATGGCGTCAATAATCTCGTCGAGGCTTGCGGCATCGGAACCGAGGACATCAGAAACGCCCTGGACGTTGCCGCCGCCGGAGCGCAGAACGTGGAGTCCGCCGCCCTGCGCATTGGCCACATTACCGGTCAGGGCGGCCAATGACGCGATCAGCGTGGTGAGGCCGGGGGAGTCGTTCTCGCCTGCCCCATAGATGAGGGCGGCCGGAGACGTCGTGCCGATGACGCGGGCCGTCCAGCGGATGTCGTCAGGGGAGACACCGGCCTGCGCGGCGGCATCCTCAACGGATGTGTCGGCCAAGCCGGCGGTGAGATCGGCAAGCCCCTCTGTGGATTCGTCAAGGAATTCATCGTGCAGCAGGTTGGCGTCAAGAAGGGCACGGAGAATGCCACGCAGCACTGTTGCCTCTTCACCCTCAGTGCAGGTCAGCCAACGCTCTGAGGCGCGACCGAGTTCAGGATAGGGAACGGGGCCGATGCCGATCAGGGTAGCATCGTTGTAGTTGACCGCCTTGTGGACCTGGTAGGCGGCGACGGGGTGCGTAAGCTCGATGTCCGTGCCGACAACAAGGACGGCTCGTGACTTGGCGATGTCGCGTATTGGGTTCGCGTTGGCGGCTGCGCCGAACATGGCGGCGAGTTCTCTGCCCGTTTGCACTTGTGCCGTTCCCGAGATGGCGACGCGATTCGTTTGCAGGGCCTCGCGGGCGAGTCGGTTCAACACAAATGCGTCCTCATTCGCGACCTTGGGAGAGATGACGACTGCGGTGGCGTCACCTGCTCGGCTGCGCAGGCCCTCCGCAGCGGCAGCTATCACATCGTCCCAGGACGCTTCGCCAAGCGCGCCGTTCGCATCCCGAATCATGGCGCTGATCAAGCGGGCCTCATTATTGGCCTCATTGGCGAGTTCGAACTTGCCGTGGATGCAGGCAAAGCCGCCGTTCGCGCCGCCCTCAATGTCAGGCGTCACGCGCAAGAGTCGGCCGTCCTTGAGTTCCGCCGTCACCTGGCAGCCGATCTCACATTCCGTGCAGACGGTGGTGACGTTGGTATCCGGCAGGCCGGCCCACTTGTTGTCCTTCTCCGTGAGCGCGCCGACGGGGCAGACGTCCACGCACGCGCCGCAGAAGGTGCAGCCGGTCAGCGGATCGGAGAGGGGAACATCATTGGGCGTGCCGGGGAGGATGCGGTCGCCGCGATCCACCATGGAGATGGCTTCCGCGCCGATGACCTCATCACAGACGCGCACGCAACGCGCGCATGAGATGCAGAGGTTGTAGTCACGGTCAATGTGGGGGTCTTCAGTGCGGATAGGCAACTCTCGGTAGTTGTATGGGAGGAGTTGCTCCGTGACGCCGACGATTTCGACGGTCGCCTGCAGTTCGCACCGCTGGTTCTGGGGGCAGACGACACAGCGGTCTGTGACGGAGACATTACGCAAGCAGATATCGTTGGGGCCGCAGTGGACGATGCGATCGCACGTGAGACAGCCATGAGGGTGCTCAGACATGAGAAGGTTGAGGACGGACTGGCGGAGTTCGACGGTGTCGTCAGAGTTGGTGCGGTAGGCGGCGTCCGGCGCAGCGGGAGCGACACACGCTGCGGCAAAGCCGGGGCGATCAACCTGCTCAACCATGCACATGCGGCAGGCGCCATAGGCCTTAAGGCGTTCGTCATAGCAGAGTGTGGGAATGTAGATGCCGGCCTGCGCGGCCGCCTCAAGGATGGTTGAACCGGCGGGGGCAGTCACCTGCCGTCCGTCAATCGTAACGGTGATTGTGTCGGCGGGGGCTGCCTGGGTCACGTCCGAGTCCTCCCAATCGCTTCCAAATTCATGTGCGGCGGATGCCGCTTTGCATGACTGCGTTCAGCGTATCGCAGAGGGTTGGCGTACTCAAGTTTGGCGGCGGTTCAGTGAGCGGCGTAGACCCCTCTGCCCTCATCTGTTTGGGGTTCGCTCGCGCCGGGCGGGCGGTAGGGAGGGTCGGGGCGTCGAGCGGCGGCGAAGAGGAACGCGCCGGCGGTGGTGAAGAATGCGATGAGCCAAAATGCGGGGGCGTATGCATCAACCATATCCTTGATTCCCGCAGCAATGACCGGGCCGGACATTGTGCCCAACTGCACGATGAGCGAGGAGAAGCCCATGATCGTCGCAAATGCGCCACGACCAAAGTATTCGGCGCGGATGGCCGTCATGAGGGGGCCTCTAAAGCCCCATGACATGCCGTGGATTGCCGCGAATGCCAGCAGCATGGGAAGAGTCTCCGCGAGGGCGAGAACCGCAAGGGCGAGCGTGTGGCCGACCATGCAGACGACGATGATTTTGCGCATTTCGATTCGCTCGGCCAGGAAACCTGTCGCGAGTTGAGAGGCAATCATGACGGTTGTCAGAACTGTGAAGACGAAGGCACCGGTGGCGGCAGTCATTCCGAGGTCGCTTTCGAGATAGGGGATGAACTGCGCGTTGACGGCAGAAACGGAGACCATGGCGGCAGCATGGCCCAGGGAGACAAACCAGAAGGACGGAGTTTTCAGCGCCTCGCGGGACGTGAAGCCTAGTGCGACGGCGTTGAGAATGGGTCGGGCTGTGGCGGGGATGCCGTCCTCAGTGCGGCCTCTGTCCTGCGGCTTCTCGCCGTCCGGGAGGTAGCCGTATGGCTCCGGTGAGTGCCGGAAGAAGAGCGTTACTGGGAGTCCGACGACGAGGAGCAGGACGCCCGACCACATGGCGAGACCGCGCCAACCCAGGGCGTCCATACCAAAGACGAGGATGGGTAGGGCCCAACCGGAGACGCCCCATCCGACAGAAGCGAGGGCCATAGCTCGCGAACGTCTCTTGTCAAACCAGTTGGCGATGGCGGCGTTTATTGTGATGAATCCGCCGAGGCTGGAGCCCAAGGAGATGATGAGATAGGCACCGTAGAATTGCCAGATTTCTTCGATGTTGGCGTAGACAAAGAACCCGGTGGCGTAGAGGATAACGCCGATCTGGAGGATGCTTCGCGTGCCGAATTTATCAACAAGCCAGCCCTGGAATGGGCCAAGGATACCGCTCTCTGCGCGGGAAAGTGTGAAGGCGAGGGCGATCTGGGTTCTGGTCCAGCCGAATTCCCGCTCAAGGTGGCTGAAGTAGACCTGGAAGGCCTGGAAGAAGAGTCCGCCGTTTAGGGCCTGGATCAGAAACGAACCCAAAACAATCCACCAGCCGAAGAAGACCTGGCTGGGGTCAAGTTTCGTTCCTTTTGGTAGTCGGATCACCTATGCCTGCGCCATTGGGCGACGAGCGTGTTCTAAACGTGAAGGAATCGTAACACAGATAGAGAGGGGGTTTGGTCGCCCTGCGAGCGGCGCCGGATTCCTCGCTTTGCTCAGAATGACCCCTCGCCCTAGCCCCCTTCCAGTAGGAGAGGGGATAGCGGCGCGTGGCGGCCTCTTCCCCGCTTTCGGGGGATTCGGAGTGGGAAGATATTCACGGCCGCTGTTGTTATTTCTTATGCCGCCATGCCGCAGGTGCCGGGGTTGAGGGGGCACGTGGAGCAGTTGGCCGCCGATTCGGTGTGCAATTCCATCGTGCGTTTCGATGGTTGAGCAGCTTTTGCGGGCTGTTCCTGGAAGAGGGGGAGTTCGGCCTGCTTGGCAGGGGTGGGCTTGTGGCCGGGGAAGCGCAGGAATGGGAGGGCGCGCTTCATCACGACACCCATCGCCTTGAGTTCCTGACTCTGCGCAATCGAGTGCTCGCCCCGCTGCCCGATGATCCGGCTCGCCGCCAACGGCCCGACACCGGGGACACGCAGTAGCTCCTGCTCGCTCGCCTGGTTCACGTCCACCGGAAAGCGCTCGTAGTTGGTCATCGCAATCATGAGCTTCGGGTCGGTGCGCGTGTCCAGAAAGCCGTCATCACTGAAGGCAGGGCGCAGTTCCTCCGAGTCATAGCCATAGATGCGGGACAGCCAATCCATCTGGTAGAGGCGATGCTCTCTCGCGGGCGGCGTCGCGGGATGTTCCTCCAGCGGCGTGTATTGCACGGGCCGGAAAGCCGAGTAGTAGACGCGCTTGAAGCCGAAATCCCCATAGAGGCTGTGCATGCGCGTGTAGATGTCCCAATCCGACTCATCCGCCGCGCCCACGACCATCTGCGTCGCCTGGCCAACGGCGCCACCGTATCGCTCTTGCATGAGATCGCTGATGCGTGCCATCGGGGCGATGATGCCGTTGTCAAAGTCCTTCATCTTGCTGACCTTGCGGAGATGCTCAGCGGAGGGGGATTCGATATTGATGGAGAGCCGTGCGCCGAGCCGCTGACTGGCTTCCAGGAGAGAGTCATCATTGGTGCCGGGCATCACTTTCAAATGCACGTAGCCACGGAAGCCGTAGCGGGAACGAACCGCGTCCACCACATCAAGCAGGCGCTCCTGCGTGGCGTTGGGATTCTTGAAGATCCCTGAGCTGAGGAAGAGTCCGTCCACCATGTGGCGTTGGTGCATCTCATTAAATAGCCGCGCGAGTTCATCCACCTTGAACCCGTAACGCCTGCGCGGGACCCAGTGGGAATTGGGGCAGTAGTGGCAGTCCATAATGCAGTGGTCGGTGAACATCACACGCAGGAGGGAGATGCGTTTGCCGTTCGGCATGGCGGCCTTGTAGACCCCGGCATGGGGAGTAGCTCCGCCGCGCGGGCCCACACGTTCCCCGCCACCGTTCGGCCGCGTGATTCCGTCCGAACGTTCGGCGGGCGACAGGATGTCATCCGTTGCCATTCCGCCGAGGTGACGAAGCTTCTCATAGACATCCGGAGTACTTTTGATGAGCATGGCGGGCCTCCTTCTTATGAAACATTTGTTCCAAAACTAGCATGGCTGGGAGGGGGATGCAAGCCCCTAGTGGAGGAGTTTTGGCCACCCTATGGGCGGCGGATGGCGAGCGGGGGTTACTGGCGGAGGGTGTAGAGCCAGCCTTCGTCGTGGGCGAAGCCTTGTTGGGCAGCATTGGGGTGTGTGAAGGCGTCAGGATTGCGATGCCATTGGAGCGCGCCGGCCAAGTTGACGACGGAATCGAGGCAATCGGTGTTGGCTCGACAGGCCAGGCGGACGTGTTCCGGCAGCCGTGCGCCAATCCACTCTTCAACGATTGCCAGAATCTCGTGGCGGCGTTGGAGGTTTTTGTCGCCGTTCTTGTAGCCGACGCCGGAGTCACCCCTGGCGCGCAGGAGTTGGCCGGGCATCAGTTCCACGAGTGTTACTTCACTTCGCCACATGTTGGCGGGGAGGGGCGGGATTCTGAATCGGCCGGGGGCGCGTGCCAGGAGGCGGCCGAGCATGGCCATGCCGTGGTAGGTCATCTGGATCATGCTTGGTCTACCGCTGTGGAGGGGGGAGTAGGCGGGAGGGTTATCGCTGGCGCGCTTAGGTTCAATGTTTAACCCAGGCTCGCGCAGTTGTTTGCGCACTTTTCGCGCAGCCACATACTTGGCGGCAACCTCTTCGAATTCTGCCCAGTCAGTGCCCGCCATACGGTCGCAGGAGTCCATTAGGCCCTCGCCCCACCTGATGAACCCTTGGGTGACGGCAAAGTCGGCTGGCAGGCCAAAGGGGAAATCAAGGGCGGCGACGGCGGGGCCATCGACGGTTAACAGAAGTTGTTCGAGGTCTGAGCGTCGAATGGGTATCGGGGTCTGGAAGTCAACGCGGCCACCCTCGGCGACCGTGGCCATGGCGATCCAGGTGGCGTTGTCCTGCTGCGAGCCGCTGAAGTCAACGCCGATGAAGGTTGTTTGTCCGCTTGGCATGGTCTAGTTCAGCCGAGACTGCTACAAGGCCTGCAGTTGCCGGAGGATCGTTCCTAGCCTGTCCTCCAGCAGGGGAGTATTGTCTGCAGCGGCATCGTAGTCAAGGGTCCACGCATCTATCCCTTTTGTGGCTACTTTTCTTGTGAAATCATCACTAGAGAATTGGTCCGCCCATCGCCCAAGCACGGTTCGCAGTTCGTCATTCGGCGGCGGTTCGTAGCCGCTGATTGCTTCCCCGAAAGAGATATTTGATAGGCCCATCCAACCGGACACTGTTGGAGGAAAAACCCAGGCAACGCTAACTGGGTACTGCCAGATACTGCACTGCGTTCTGACACTGAAACCGGTTGAGCCCCACGCAATGTCGGCACCGGCCTTTTCGGCAGTTCTGAGTAGTCCGGTTGCAACACCTCGGTGTTTTTCGTCCGTGAACTCCGCCAAGAATGACTCACGGTCGAGTTTCCGACGTCGGCTGGTGCCGCCAAGGCGTGATTGCGCTGCGATCCTACCCATCACGCGCGGGACGAGCGTTTGCGTCCGTTCGCTGCGAAACTGCTTGATCTCCACAGCTAGAACTTCAATGCCTGGCATCTGAGCGTTCAGGAAGTCCACTACCCTTTCAAGCGGATCGGGAATGTCATCAGATACAAACAACAAGCGGAGCCGACTCGCGGCAAGGTTGGTGGCGACATCCTCCCAGAAGCTGTCGGCATCAAGGGCATCATCCTGCAACAGCTTTGCAAGTTCAGTCTCCGGATCACTCCCTTGCGCCACGGTCGACCGCTCAAACGTTTGACGTAATTCGTCCGCCGTCCACGTCTGTTGTGCATGAGCGGCGTACTCCAGCATCTGCCCGACTATGGTGCGCCTAATCTCAGGGTTTGACCCACGCTTGACCTCAACCAGCGTCGGCACAGCTTCTTGATCAATGATCAGGTGGTCGACCGACCAGCGGGCCACCTCACCCGCCATCTCTGCAATTCCCTTCTCTCGGGTGATGAGTATCCATCGGCGGGCGTCGCCCGGACGCATCTGCTCGCCGTCGAGCAAGTGTGGATTTTCTGCAATAAGCCGCTGTAACTCGTCCTCAGTAGGGAAAGCCTCTTCTTCGAGCGGCTCCAAGTTGCCTTCAGGTGTTCTAGCGTAAATGCGTTCAGCCATCTCAGTTCAGACCGATAGACGTGATGTCGCCGCGTACCTCTCCCTTGCCACGGAGTATGCCAATCAGATGTGCGTTTTTTCCTTTCTTGCCAAGCGGGGCATCCTCTTCAATGGGCAGGACACGGGCGATTGGCTTGCCATCCTCGGTTACTACCAAGCCCTCGGCGTCCAGACCGTTAAGCAACGTTAGGCATTCTTCCCTGAATTGCGCCGCTTCTATCGTCTTCATCACACCGTTCCTGTCTGAATGACCGCCTGTTTTGCCTGTACCAGACCGATTATCTCAGGGCGTCTGCGGCTACTAGTTCGCGGGTTTCTTCCTGGTTGATGCCGAGGATTTCGGTGAGGATGGCGTCCGTGTGTTCGTTGAGCATCGGGGCGCGGCGGAGTTCTCCCGCGTACTCGCCGTTCACCTGCCATGGCACCTTGGCCGTTCTGCGCGGGCCTGCCTCGGGATGGTCGATGGTCGCGAAGAAGCCTCGGGCCTGTTGATGGGGGTGCTCGACAACTTCCAACGGGTCGAGGATGGGAGCAGCGGACACGCCCGCAGCGGCCAACTGGTCAGCCATCTCATATTTGCCCCGCCCCGCCGTCCACTCGGCGATGATTTCGTCGAGCGCAGCTTCATTCTGTTTGCGGGATTCGGGCGAGTTGAAGCGGGCGTCGCTGGCGAGTCCGTCGATGACGCTGCACAGGCCGGCCCATTCGGTTCCTGTTCGGGCCGTGACGGCGATCCATTGGTCGTCGCCGGCAGCAGGGAAAATGTTGTGCGGCGCGTGGAGGGGGTGGTGAGAGCCATCACGGGCGAGCGTGTAGCTGCCGGTAGCGCGGGCAACCATCGGCTCGGTGATGAGGGTCATCAGGGCTTCGGTCATAGCGACATCGACGTGATGACCCATGCCGGTGCGCTTGCGGTCGTGGAGCGCCGTCAGCGTGGCCATGGTGGCGTATGTGGCGGATACGACATCCGGGAAGTAGGAGCCAAGAAGGCGGCGGTGTCCATCCGTGTACCCGGTAACGTCTGCCAGACCGCAGAAGGCGTTGATGATGCTATGCAGGCCGCTGTAGTCCTTTAGCGGGCCACTCCTCCCAAAGGCGGCGACGGATGTATAGATGACTCGGGGGTTGAGGGGCGCGATGTCCTGGTAGCCAAGTCCCCATCGTTCCATCAGGCCGGTGGAGAAATTCTCAAGCACGATGTCCGCAGTCGCGCAGAGGCGGCGTGCCACATCCCTGCCCTCCTCGGTGCGGAGATTGATGGGGATGGCGCGCTTACCCATGCTCAGCGTGTTGTATGCGCCGGCACGATTCATGCCGGGAGTCTGGGCGGCGAACGGCGGGGAGTTGCGGAAGTCGGCGGGATTCTCACGGCTTTCCACCTGGATCACGTCCGCGCCCAACGCGGCTAGCCACTTGGCGCAGTACGGGATCGCGATGTACTGACCGAAGTCGACGACGCGGATGCCTTTGAGCGGGAGGGACGGCGTTGATCCGGCATGAGAGGCGGATGCGCCATTCGTGGACGGCGCGACAGGCGTCGAATCATCCGCTTCGGGCTTGCCTTCTTCGTTACGCGGATAGCCGGTGATGATGAATGGTGCGCCGGTGAAGGGAATCTGCTGGCCGTCCTGCGTCGTAATGTTTCGGATGTAGCGGCGTTCCTTGACGTGCACGTGCGTCATGACCTCTTCGATCGAGGTCGCCCAGAACGCGGGGATGTTGCGGGCCTGGAGTTCGGTGGTGATCTCCTCGCCCGTGCGCTCCATCGTCCAGTTGGTCATCAGGACGCTGACGGCGTCCCAATTCATGGCGCGTTTCGTGCCGTCGTCGTAGTCCTCGGTGTACGCCCACTCGGGGCTGCCCATGACCTCCGCGAACTGCTCCCAGTGGCGGGGGCTGGTGGCCACGATGACTATGTAGCCGTCCTTGCACGGGATGTAGCAATTCGGCTGCCGCGCAAGGATGTTGGGGCCGCGGTCAAGCACGTATTCCAGGTACTCGCGTTGCGTGACGGGATGATAGTTGAGCGCCGTGATTGCCTCGAGTTCAGAGACTTCAATGCGCGTGCCGGTTACGCCGGGGCCCGCGCCGTTGCTGCCGCCGGAGTCTCCATACAGCGTGGCGAGTGTTCCCACGACGCTGACCGCGCCGGCCATGAGCGATGGGACGGACGCGCCGGTGGGCATGAGGGGCGGCTCGTTCGGCAGGTCATAGGTGGTGTCCGGCGGGCCGGGGGTAGTCCATGCCATGCCGGAGAGGGACCACGTTGCCAGATCGCTTGGCGGCAGATCGGCCAACGGGCCGTCATTTCCGTATGACGTGAGCGACACGACTGTTAGATGCGGGTAGCGGGCGTGGACGGCGTCCCATTCCAAGAACGGGGAATCGCCGTCGAACAGGCCTATGTCCTCGATGAGGATGTCCTGCCCGTCCAAGATGGCCAAGAGGGATTTGGGAGTAATGCTGTCGGCGTCAGTCTGAGAGCGGTGGGTCTTGTTAGCGTTCAGGGAGCGATGAAGCATCGGGTCCCATTCAGTCATCTCTCGGCCCTTTAGTCGCGTGTAGAGATTCCGCATACGGCTTACACGATCGACGTCCGCCCCAAGCTCACCGAGGAGGCGGGCGGCATATGCTCCGGCCAGCGATGAAGTGACATCGACAACTCGCAGATGCGATAGCGGACCTGACATGAGCGCCCCCTTTGGCCAAATTTGTCGGCCTACCCTACTGAACGATAAATATAGCGACCGTCACCCCCAGATGCTACAACTTTGCCGTTTTCCGTGACGGTCTTGCCGCGGACGAGCGTGCGGACCGGCCAGCCGGTATATGACATGCCCTCATAGATGGAGTAGTCGGCGCGGCCCTGCAGACCTGCCGCGGTGACGGTTCGGGTTTCATCTATATCGACGATGGCGAGGTCGGCGTCCGCACCGATCTGCAGTGATCCCTTTTGCGGCCACAGGCCGAAGATTCTGGCGACGTTGGCGGAGGTGAGTTCGGCGACGCGCTCCAGTGGCAGGCCCCTGGCACGCACGCCATCGTTGAGCATGACGGGGAGAATCATGGGCATGTTTGGTTGGCCGGGCGAGGCGCTCCAGATTGTGCCTTGCTTTCGATCGCCAAGGCGGGCGGCGTGGTCGGAGCCGATGGCATCGACTGTGCCATCGGCGATGGCCTCCCAGAGGGCGTCCTGATCCTCTGGGCTGCGCAGGGGCGGGTTTTGCTTGCCGTACGTGCCGACGGGCGATTCATAGGTGTGGGAGAGATAGTGAGGGCACGTCTCAATGTAGACGCTGCCGCCAAGGGCGCGGAAATCCCGCGCCGCTTCCAGCGTCTCGGCTGTGGATGTGTGGACGATGTAAGGCGTGGAGCCGGTCTCGCGGCCAAAGAGCATGGCGCGGACGGCGGCTTCCGCCTCGGTGAACGGTGGGCGCGACTCACTCCACGCCTTGAGATCGTCACGGCCTGATTCTTCAAGTCGCTTGCGGATTGACCAGACGACCTCGATATTCTCCGTGTGGACGCACAGGACGGACCCGGGGCGTTGGCCGAGTTTCTCCAAAACCTCGTACATGAGGCCGTCGTCGATGGGCGGGAGGCCGATGTATGCGCCCTCCTCGCCCCGAAAACTCATGAAGAATTTAAAACTTGTCACACCGAATTCATCCACGTAGCGGTCAATCTCTCCGAGCTGCTCTCGCGTGGAGATGACGGCATGGAGACCGTAGTCGATGAGGCTCTGGGAATCGCCCCATTCACGGTATTGGTTGTACTCCGCCTCATACGGATCGTTAGACATGAGGAAGTGGAGGATGGTGGTGATGCCGTGGAGGGCGGCGGCGCGCGTTTCGGTCTCGAAAGCCGTTTCGGGGTCGCCGAGGTTGAGGTGGGTGTGGGGATCGATGACACCGGGGAGGATGACACGGCCGGTGGCGTCGATGGTCTCATTGGCTTCCACTTCTGCGCCCGGGTCTAGATGGGCGGTGATACGGCCATCAGTGATGACGAGGTCGATGCGGCGTTGGCCTCCGCCGTAGGGCAGGACGACTTCCGCGCCGCGGATGAGTGTGTCGAATGGCATGTGGGTCTCCAGTTGAGTGGATTTCTATAGAGGAATGATAGGGGAAATGGAGCGTGGACGGTGAGCAGGTGAGCGTCACGTAGCCCGGTTGCGGAATGAGATTCAGATTCCCGCCTGCGCGGGAATGACGGAGGGAGGGCGGGAATGACCGACGGATGAGGGAAATGGGGGATGGAGGGGCGGATGGGCGCGCAGGTAGGAGGGGTTTAGGGGACGTCCATGTTGCGGAGCTGGGCGAGGGTGAGGGAAAGGAAGACGGCGACGATGGCGACGGCGCCGCCGAGGGCGACGGCAATTCCGATTTCCGATTCGGCAAGCGCGCCGACGGAGGTGAGCGCCTCACCGCCCGTCTCGCGCATAGCTATGACGCTGTAGCTGCGTATGCTCAGGTACTGGATGCCGGCAAAGATGCCGGCGGCAATTCCCTCCCAGACGAGTACGTAGACGATTGCAAAGCCCAGGGCCTGCCCGGAGATCAAGCCAAGCCAGAGGAATGCTGCGGCGTAGGCGCCTATTCCAACAGCCAGCCCCGCCACAACACCAAGGATGGGTTTGATTACAGTCTCATAATCGAAGGCTGATTCGCCGGACACATCGCCAATAAACGCTATGCCGGCGGTTACCGCGCCAAATATCAGTAGCGGCAGAGCGGCCAGGATGACGACGGCACCATATTTGGCAAGGATAATCTGCCACTTTGGAACGGGCCGCAGAACGATGAATGCAAGGGTGCGGTCCTCCACCTCTTCGCCGAGGGCGGTGGTGGCGAGAATGGCGACTACAAGGGGTAGGACGATGGCAACGAGGAGCAGATCGAAGAGATTGATAATCTGGGCCGAGTAGTCGTCCGTCAGGTAACGGAGCAGCAGGGCGAATGCGGCCGGGAGTGCAGCGAAGAGCCAGAGGATGGCCTGTCGTCGGGAGCCGGTGAGCTGGCGAAGCGTGAGCGAGAAAACCGTATACATACCCTATCGCTCCACGATGTACGTGAACACGCTCTCAAGTGATTCGTCCTCCGGTTCGACGGTTTGGAGGACAGCGCCGGCGTCGCGGGCGATAAGCGGTAGCTGCGTCTGCAGCGTGGGCAAGTCGTCCGTCAACAGAAGAACGGAGTCGTTGTCTTCCATCGCGACGGACGACACGGCTTCACTGTTCATGAGGCCGCCTGCCAGGGCGCGCGGGCTGGTGGAGGTGACGCGGATGCGGTACGGGCGGTCATCAAGCAGGGCGCGGATGGAGCGGAAATCACCTGAGGCAGCAAGCTTGCCGCTGACCATGAGGACGATGTTGTCCGCAAGCGTCTCCACCTCTTCCAGGATGTGTGAGGAAACTATGATGGTGCGGCCCTCGGCGGCGAGCCTTCGGGCAAGATCGTGGAACTCAAGTCGCTGGCGTGGGTCGGTGCCGTTGAGAGGCTCATCAAGCACTAGGATGGGCGGATCATGGACGAGCGTTGCCGCGAGTCTCATGCGCTGTCGCATCCCGCGTGAATAGGTAGAGAGACGCCGATCCTGCGCGTCCGTCATACGGACGGACTCGATGGCCTTTTCGGCTGCATGGCTAACGTCGTCGAGCTTGTGCATTCGGGCAGATAGCTCAACGAACTCGCGTCCTGTGTAGAAATCGTAGACGGCCTGATGCTCCGTCATGACGCCGATCTCTCGATAAAGACCCGTATCGCCACGGACCGGGCGACCAAGAACCGTGACGCTGCCGCGGGAGGTTGCGGAGAGACCGGTCATCATGTGGAGGAGCGTGGTTTTGCCCGCGCCGTTGGGGCCGAGGAGGCCGGTGATGCCGGGGCCGAATTCCAGGGACACTTCATTGACGGCAACGACGTTGCCGAACCATTTCGACACGTTGTCTACGACGATGGTGGCGCCATTCGTGCTCATGCCGTGTACCTCCTATAGCGCCACCACATGAGGGCGAGGGGGATCAGCACCCAGGCGAGGTAGGCGGCGACGGGGTAGTAGTCCGGGTGGCGTGCAACCAACTGGCGATAGGTGTTGGATTGAACGTCTTCAAACAGAAGATCCGTTACGAAGACTGTGGCTCCCGTTGGATCCGTGAATACGACCCATTTGCCGATTTCAGGATCAAGGAGTGATTCAGGTTCATCTCCCTCGGAGAATGTTCTGACGTTTCCGCCTTCCAGCGCCTCCTCGATCTCCGTGCCCGACATCAAGTACTGTTGACTCTCCCCGGATTCAAATTCAACTGTAAATCGCGTAGGCGCATCTTCCGGTAGAGATCGAGTCGCATCCAGGAACTGGTCGGCTTCGGCAATCTCCTGCTCCGTGATTGGCCGTTCAACCGTTTCCTCGAAAGATGATCCATCGAAATCGATGGGTTCCGTGAGGATGCCCACGACAGTGGTCCCGACAAGGACAACCCCGATGACGAACGCGGCGGCGTAAACACGTCGGGGCGCAAAAGCAGCGACACCTAACGGGATGGATGCGATGAAAGCGCCCAGCGCCGCCGCTCCAAGCAGTACCTTTGGAAAGTCCATCCAGTTGTCACGGAATTCCTGTACCGCGTCCGCGGAAAGCAGTACATAGCCGCAAAGAAGGATGAGAGGCCCGGCCAGTACGATTAGCGAGGTGATCAGGAAGAAGGCGAACCAGCGGGCCGCCAGGTAGTCCAGCATTCCCAATGGTCGGACAAGATAGAGGCTTAGGACGTTGTCCGTTCTATCGGGGATCAACAGCGTTGGCCCAAGAATGCCTGTGATTATCAGCAGGAGCAGCGAGTTGATAGGAAAGTAGTCGCCCAGTTCAACAGGGCGGTCTATGATTCCCCCGCTTATAGCGGCAACAACGAGTATGATCGCCGCCGGAACGATGGAGACGAGCACCATCAGGACGGGCAGTATCTTTGATCGACCGCCGCGGCCAAGACCCAGGGTATGGCGGACTCCACCGACGAATAGAGCGATCCGCGCCCTGGCGCGCCCCTGTCGGGGGCCGTCATAGCGCTGATAGCCGATGTCAAAGAGTCGGCCGGTAGGTTGCGAGGACATCAGCAGTTAGTTCCCGGCATCATCAGAGCCGTCTGGGCTGTCTCGGAAGATTTCAGTCAACATGCGGCGTCTGTACCCCATGCGGCGGAGCGGCGCCTCAGCTTCGATAAGGGCATCCTGGATAGCCGCAAGGTGTTCTCCACTCTCATGGCCGACCAGCACGGAGTTGCCGTCTCGTTGGGCCTCCATACCGCGGGCGGTCAGGGCGGCGATGAACTCATCGTGGCGGGAGTCGATGTCAATCGACAAGATGTCAGTGCTCTCGGTGAATCCCGCCACACTGCCCTCGTGCGTAATCCGGCCCGCCTCCAGGACGATGATGTTGTCGCAGGTCCGCTCAACTTCGCCCATGAGGTGGGAGGAGAAGACGATGCTGATACCGAAATCGCGACCCGTCCGCTTCACCAGATCAAGCATCTCTTCACGCCCGCCGGGGTCGAGTCCGGCTGTCGGCTCATCAAGCAGAACAAGGCGTGGATCATGGACGATGGCCTGCGCGAGCTTGACGCGCTGCTTCATGCCTGTGGAGTATTCGCCGATGCTGCGGTAACGGGCCTCATCGAGACCGACATGGCGCATGGTATCGGCGGCTCGTGTTCTGGCTTGGGCAGGGGGCAGGCCGCTGACCTGCGCCATGTGCGTCAGGAACTCAGAGGCGTTGACCGACGTTGGGAGGCAGTCATGCTCCGGCATGTAGCCGATGAGGGAGCGGGCATTCACATCGTGGTAGGGTTGCGCGCCCATGACCTGGGCGGCTCCCTGCGTGGGCTGAAGCAAACCGAGAAAGAGCTTGATGGCGGTGCTTTTGCCGGCGCCGTTGGGGCCGAGGAGACCAGTAATACCATCACCGACGGTAAAGGTAACGTTGTCGAGGGCGAGGACTCTGCCGTAGCGTTTGGTGAGGTTTGTGGCTTCGAGTAACGACTCAGTTTGCATGTCACCTTTATAGCAGATTCGAGTGAAACGATACAACGTCCCAATAGGGGGGCAGGTTTCGTCACACCGTTATCTGCGCTCGTTGGACAACTGACTACGCTAGTGTGTCGGTCTCCAGTTGTTGCCATTTCGACAGTTCAAGTATCTCGTTGCGGTCGCTCAACGGCATGACGTGGTCGATGAGATCGGCATTACTGCCCTGATCTTTCAGTGCATCCAGGCTGTTCTGCACAGCTTTTGCCGCGGAGCCGATGGCGAGTCCGGAGTAGCCGATAAGGGTGTAGCTCATTTCTGAAAGTTGAGCCGCAGGGAGGAGGGGGGTCTTTCCTCCCTCCGTCAGCACAACCATGAACCTGCCCTGCCCAACAAGTCTTGGAAATTGCTGCAATTCCTCGATCGTGCGGGGACCGGCAAAGAATGCCATGTCTGCTCCGGCATAGAGATACGCCCGCGCTCGCTTGGCCGCGCCCTCAACTCCCTCGGGTTCGACGGCGTCGGTGCGAGCAATGATGACGAAATCCTTGTCGCGTCGCGCACCGAGGGCGGCCTTCAGTTTGCCGAGCATGTCTTCTATGGGAATGACGACGGTACCTGCGAGATGGGCGCAGCGCTTGGGGTCTTCCTGGTCTTCCACGAAGAGCCCAGCGAGTCCCGCATCCTCCATGGCACGCACCGTATGGGCGGCCTGCAGCGGGCCACCGTAACCGGTGTCGGCATCGGCAAAGACGGGAATGTTGACGGCGGCGGCGATGCGGCGGGACTGGCCTACGACGTCCTCGCGGGACAGAAGCCCGACATCCGGAAGCCCAAATGCGGATGCGGCGACGGATGAGCCACTAATGCCTGCGGCGGGAAAACCGGCAGCCTCGATGAGTTTGGCGGAGAAGGCGTCGTACGCGAATGGGACGACGAGCGGAGGCTCCACGTTGAGGAGTTGGCGGAGGGTGTTGGCTTTAGTGGTCATGATTCAGATTCCCGCCTGCGCGGGAATGACGGGTGGGGGCGGAAACGGTGGAGGCGGGAATGGCATCACACGGTGGCGGCGCTTTCCGTGCGGGCGGGGACGGCGTTGAGGATGGGCTCGAGTTCGTCCAGTGGCATGACGTCTGCGTATTTCTGGGCGATATCGAAGAGGTTGATGGCGTGTGACGCCTGTCCGCGATCCCACACACAGTCTTCCGGCACGATGCAGCGGAAGCCGTAGCTCATGCCGTCAACGACGGTGCCACGCACGCATCCGCTCGTGGTGCATCCAACTACAACGAGCGTGTCCGCGCCCGCTGCGACAAGCTGCGTGACGAGGTTCGTACCGAAGAAGATGGAGGGGAAACGCTTGTAGATGATGACATCTGCGGGCTCAGGCGTGAGCGGCTCAACGATCTGCGCGCCACGACTGCCGGGAAGATTGTAGTCGGCAGACAGTGACGGAATCTTGTCCGTGTAACGCGCACCCTCCTGCACGCCAGTGCGTTCGCCCTGCGCATACATAACGGGCCAAGACTTGGCCCGAAATACTTTGACGAGCTGTTCGATCTTGTCGACGGCGTGCCAGGCGTCCTCGCCGACGGCGGTGGCATACTGCTCCATCGCTTCCTGAATCGGCACGGGGCCCTCACCGGTGGTGCGGTACTGTGCGTCGATGATGAGGAGCGCGGGGCGCTCACCAACGCCGACGCTCGCACCAAAGCCGCTCTTGGCGTAAATCTCGCGGTCGCGGTCGCTGATGAATGCGTCCCAGGGACGGGTGCGAGGCGGATTCGAACCGTTAGTGGCCATTGGTCTCCTCTTTTGGGCGTTGTTCAGTTCTTGGAGATGAGGGGGTTCAGTTGGTCAGCCAGAGTGGCAATTGTGCGCGTCTGGATCCACACTTTGCCCTCGCCGCGGAACTTCATGACAAGGCCTTCGCCGCCGCCGATCAGCGAGACGAGTCCGCCGACCTTGCCGATGGAGTAGTCGACTCCGTCCGTAAAGGCGACGAGATGGCCGGTGTCGACCACCAACTCCTGATCGCCGGAGACGGTCAGTTCCTTGATTGCACCAAAGCAGTTGCAATAGACCGTGCCCGCACCCCGCTCTACATAGGCACGCAAGAAGAACAGGTTCTCACCACTGAACAGGCCGCGCATTCCCTGAAACTTCGTGTCCAGTTCCACGTTTAAATCGGACGCCAAGAACGAGCCACCTTGAATGAACAGGTTTTGGCCGGGCTCCAGGTCAAATGACTTCATATCGCCGGGCACGGTTGGCGCTATACCAACCCAGCCTCCACCGGCGCCACCGGTAAACGTGTTGACGAAAAAGGACTCGCCGGCGACCATTCGGCGCACTTTGCCGAAGATGCCGCCGCCTGTCATGCCCGTCTGCATTTCGACACCCTGCGAGGTAGCCATGGCACCGGGTTCAACCTTGATCGACTCGCTCTGACCAAGCTCCACTGTCATATATGTGTACGCCGGATCGAATTCAGTCGTTACTTTCATGCTTTTCCTCCTGTGACCCAAGGGGGTATTTTCAGGCTTTGAACTTCTCCTACTATAGTGCCACCTCACAGTGGGCTTGTGCTGACGGCTCTGCCCATCTCACGCCATGCAGCGAGCACCTGTGCCAGTTCATCTGATGTGGGGGCATCGCGGGTCCCCTGGCGAGAGACGTTGACGCCGGCGGCGGCGGCAGCGCCGAGCAAGGAGTCAGTGAAATCGCGTCCTTCCGCCTCGAGAGCGGCGAGCGCGCCATGAAAGGCGTCCCCTGCCCCAACGCTGTTGACCGGATTCATGCCGAGCTCCGTGAGTGGCAGCGGCGACACTTCAATGAGTTGACCGTTCGCAAGGTCAAGAACCGTTGCCCCCTGCGCGCCCTGCTTGAGGACAACGTGGTTAGTCCAGCCTTCATCTCGCAACCGTCGAGCGATGGCACGAGGGAAAAATCCACCGAAAAGGGTGGAGGTTTCTTCCTCGTTGAGAAGGAGCGTATCAACACGACGCGCAAGGAGCCAGACGGCCTCTCGATCAGTTGCCAGTACGCCGGGATCCCACGAGACGCGGCAATCGGTGCCTTCCGTGGTGTTCAAGATTTCCTCGATGACGGGCAGCGGCGGATCGGTTATAGCACAGTTGCGGGCTTGGACAATCATGTCCCGGATGTTGGGTTGGTGAATATGGTCAGGAGTCAGCAGAGCGTTTGCTCCGAGCGCGCTGGCAATAACGTTTTGACTGTTCGCGTCGACGAGGATGAATGCCTGGCCCGACTCCGTTTCCGGAATCGTCACGATGCCATCCGTGGAGACACCCTCCGAGCGCAGGATTTCACGCTGCCGCTCCGCGATGGCATCATCGCCGAGCGCGCCTACGAACGCGACGGCGCTAGCGGGGAGCAGGCGTGCGGCGGCGACGGCAACGTTGGCGGCGGTGCCGCCCGGAACGCGTGCCACTTCAGAGACGGTGACCTCCTGTCCCGGAGTCGGCAGTGACTCCACGAACAGGGTGACATCCCAATTGATGGCCCCAACGGCAACGACGAGGGGCGCTTGCGTAGTCGTTACGCCTCCTGCGTCAGCCGTCCCAAGAGGAGCTCAAGGAAACGTGGGCCATCAACGTCCGCGGCGACGGCTATCTCGGGGCTGCTGCTCCGGCGAGGACCGGGGCGGCGATCCACGATGGTCTGCCCGCGCACGGAGCCATCCTGCGTGATGATCTCCACGGGGTACGTTTCCATTCGCATGAGCGTGGGATCGATGACGGCGGCAACGGCCTGGGCGTCGTGGATATTAACGACACCAAATCGTTCGAGCACCTGCGCGCTGATCATGGCGGCGAGCTTCGCGTAGGGATCGGCGCTGTTGCCCAACCCCTGGTGGCGTTCCGGGTTGATTGAGCCGGACGGATCGGTAGTGACATCAAGGCCGACGGCAGTGATGGGAATGTCAGCCTGCACAAGTACGGCAGCGGCTTCGGGATCAGCCCAGATATTGAATTCGGAGACGGTGGTGACGTTGCCATGACCGTACGGAGTGAGTGCGAACGCGCCACCCATGAGAACGATGTTGTTCAGGCGGGAGAAGGCGTCGGGCGCTTCGCGGATTAAGTGGGCGACGTTTGTCATGGGGCCCGTGGGGATAAGTGTGATTTCGGTGGGCTCATGCGCCATGAGGATGTCAGAGATGAATTGGACGGCGGATCGCTCGTCAAAGGTCATCCGGGTGGGCTGAGGCACGGGAGCGCCACCGAGGCCGTCATTGCCGTGGACGTGGAGCGCGGCCTCCGGCTCTCGGACTAGGGGCTTGGCTGCGCCGCGCGCAACTGGGATGTCGGTCCGGTCCGCAGCCTCGAGTACACGCAAGGTGTTGTTGGCAGTGTTCTCAAGCGGCGCGTTTCCCGCAACCGCAGTGATGCCAAGGATCTCCAACTCAGGAGAGCGGAGGGCGAGGAGGATGGCAAGGGAGTCATCGACTCCAACGTCCATATCGAGAATGATTTTGGTAGGCATGGAGCTAGGCGACGGACTGTTCCTGTCGGCTGAGAGCGGAGCATGTACCGGTTCGGCAGAGCTTGTCGTTGATATGCTCCTCAAATTCCTCGCGGAAGTAGCGGATGGCGTTATTGAGGACGCCGGGCGCGAGTTGCCCGAGGCCGCACAGCGAGCCCTGCACCATGGACGTGCCGACGTTCTGCATCTTGGTTAGGTCGTCCTCCTGCCCGTAGCCTTCGGTGATAGTAGCAAGCAGGCGAGAGATGTGGGTCGCGCCCTTGCGGCACGGGAAGCATTTACCGCACGACTCCGCATCGATGAACTCGGCGATGTTCTTGACGAGATCGACGATGCAGGTATCCTCATCAAGCACAAGGATGCCGCCGGAGCCGAGCGGGCTGCCCTTGGCGGTCATGGCCTGGAATTCCGCGGGCATGTCCGTCTCGTCGGCGGACATGATGCCGCCGAGTGGGCCGCCGCACTGGAGGGCCTTCACTTGCCTACCGCCGCGAATGCCGCCCGCAACGTTTTCAATGACTCCGGCCAAATTAATTCCAACGGGGATTTCTGCAATTCCCGGTTTATTTATATGGCCGGATAGTGAAAGCATCGCGGTGCCGGACGCGTTTTCCGTGCCGATAGCGGCGAATGCCTCCGCGCCCATCTCGAGCACGTCCGGCACATAGGAGATCGTCTTGACGTTATTGATAGTCGTGGGGCGGCCAAAGATGCCGTAGGCGGCAGGGAACGGGGGACGCGGTCGTGGCGCGCCACGATGCCCTTCAACGGACTCCATCAGCGCCGTCTCTTCCCCACAGATATACGCGTGGCCAGTGGCCTCGATCTCGATCTCATGGGAAAAGTCCGTGCCCATGATGTTGTGGCCAACCAGCCCACGTTCCTCCATCTCATGGAGCGCACGGCGGAGCCGCTCAAGGGGCAGACGGTATTCGGCGCGAATATGGATATAGCTCTTGTTGGCACCCATCGCGTAGGAGGCGATCAGGATGCCCTCCAACAAGCGATGGGGATCGTTTTCGACAATAGCGGCGTCCGTGAACGCGCCTGGGTCGCCCTCCTCGCCGTTGATGGCGAGATAGCGGTCGCCTGGGCCGGGCGGGCCCATGAAGCTCCACTTGACGCCTGCCGGGAACAATGCGCCTCCGCGACCGCGCAGGCCGGAGTTGCGAACAGTGTCGATCACGTCCTGCGGCGACATTTCGTGGAGCGCCTTGTCGAGCGATTCCAGTCCCCCGCGCGCCACGTAGTGCATCAGGTTGCCGGGTTCAATGTGGCCGAAATTGGCCATAAGCAGGCGGAGTTGATCGCGCATCCAGGGTTGGTCTTTGAGGAGGGGGATGTCGACGCCGGGAATTGGGGTGTCACCGTGGACGCCGAGCGCGAGATCGGGCCGGAGATTGCCATCGACGAGGACATCACGGAGTAGTTGGGGAGCGGCATCGGCGGTCACGTTGCCGTAGGTGATGCGCGGCATGTTGGCAGGGGCTATGTGAACGACGGGATCGGCCCACGAGAAGCCGATGTCACCGACTTCCAGCAGCCGAACTTCGATGCCCACTTCATTTAGGGTTTGTCCAATTGCCTCAAGCGTCTCGGCTGCGCCGACGGTGAGGGCGGCGGCGGAGATTCCGACACTAACACGGGCAACGGACGAGTCGTCCCAGTCCGTCCACGCGGCGTCGGCTTCTTGCTTGAGGGAGGTATAGCTATCAGACAGCATGGTTAGGAAACAACTCCCATGTTTCGAGCGAATTCAGCGGCGCTATCTGGTGTTAGCTGCCCTCGCCATTGCTGGTCATAGGCCACGACGGGGGCCTGGTTGCAGAGACGCGGGCAAGAGATGGGGCGAACTTCGACATCTGAATCGGCCACAGCGTCGCGAATGGCGCGTTCGATAGATCGCGCGCCGGTGACGTGACAGGGGGCATCAATGCAGACGTCGATAAAGTGGTCGCTGCCCTGCCCGACGGAGAAATCGGAGTAAAAGGATAGGACGCCCCACACCTCCGGCTGGGAGTAGCCAAGGATTTCAGCGGCGTCATCAACGGTCGTTTCGGGAATGTAGTTGAGCTGGTATTGGACATCCAGCAATGCCATGAGGAGCGCGCCCTTGTGGCCGACGTAGCCGGAGATGATGTCACGCGCCTGCTGGCGGGCGTCCAAGTTGGCGCCGTTTGAACGATTGGATGCCGTCATGTGGACAGAATAGCAGAGGGGGAGATTCGGTTGACACGCTCATTCATTAGTGAGCAAACTCTCTCGGATATACTGGCAAGAATCTCTGACCCTGATGGATATTGGAGGCTCCAAGAGATGTCCTGGCAGGCCGGTGGCACTTGGTTGCTCTCTGCTGCGGTGCTCATCGTGACGTTTGTTGTATTGATCGGCTGCACAAACGAAACACTCGAACCACCAGTTACCCCGCCGCCTACGTCGACACCTATTCCCACCCCTACACCGACACCTACCCTCACCCCTACACCGACACCTACCCTCGCCCCTACACCGACACCTACTCTCACCCCTACACCAACACCTACCCTCACCCCTACACCGACACCTACTCTCACCCCTACACCGACACCTACTCTCACCCCTACACCAACACCTACTCTCACCCCTACACCAACACCTACTCTCACCCCTACACCAACACCTACCGTTCAAGGCCTGGAAGACGATTACTATACCCAGTTCCTTACCGTCAAAGGCGTTAACATCAAAGGAAATGGCGCAATCGATCCAATGGCCTTTCGCTCAGCGGCGGATATGATTGGCCCTATGCTGTCGGGGCGGCAAGACATCACTGAGTGCATAGACGAAGTGGACATGGAATTAGCAATCATTCCTAAGGACGAAAAAATCACTACGCTGCCCGAATTCCGTTTCCTGGAGGACTTGAGGACTTTCGACGGCAGGTCATATGAATCCGTACGTGGCGTCGGCGCAGTGAGGGGCCTGGCAGTAACGGTGACCTCAGAAGAAAGCCTGCTCGGACTTAAGGAGAATCCTTATCGGTACATAGCGCTTATCACAGTCCATGAATTCGCTCATAGTATTCAAAACCTCTGTTTCACGGCAGAGGATCACAGGAAGTGGGATGCCTTTTATGACTCGGCTTTGCAAGACAACCTCCATCCGGGAGCCTATCTGATGTCTAATTCCAGAGAGTTCTTTGCCGTGTTTAGCACCGCTTATTTTGAAGTAACCGCAGAGCTTGGCCCTAATACAAGCCGCGATCTGATAGAAGACGATCATCCAGCCATCTTTGATTTCTTGAACGAAGTGTACGGCGGTGCAGAACTCTCGGCGGACTCGAAACGCCTGACGCCACGCTAAACACCGACCATATACGGCCGCCAAATGCCATTCACTCATGGAACCGAGTCCAGCCACTGCTCGGCTAGGATATTGGTGGATGCATATGGCGTGGTGCAAGAGAGGGAGAGGCTTTTGGGGTGTCGGCCATGTGGGGCGGTATTTGGATGTGGCGAGTTCGTAAGGAGATTGGGAGATGTGCCGGAGTATTAAGCGGTTAAGGGTGAGTGACGGACCGGCGGCGTCCGAGGATGAGATTCGGGAGGCGGCGCTGCAGTTCGTGCGGAAGATCAGCGGCTATCGTGCTCCGTCACAGCGCAATCGGCCGGCGTTTGATCAGGCTGTTCAGGACATTGCTCGCGTTTCCGCGGCGCTGCTCGATTCTCTCACCCCAACTTCGGCCTCAGCGGCGACCCGGTAGCTGCTCAGTTAGCGCGGATTGGGCGGCCTCAAGGCAAGGTCGGCTTGCACAGTACGCATCAGATTCCCGCTTTCGCGGGAATGACGGCCTCGGGGTCGGACTGACGGGGGTGCGGCAGGAGTGTCGGAGGAGTGGGGGCATCCCGATGGATTCCGGCTTTCGCCGGAATGAGGGGAATGGCGAAGCCTAGCCCGGGGTGTGTTGCTCTTCCGCGTTTCGGGGGCTGGCGCTGACGGCGGCTTCCATGAGGAAGATTCCTATTGCGGTGAGCCAGATGCCGGGGAGGAGTTCGCCGAAGAAGAGCTTGTAGGCGCCGTAGATGATGATGGCGGCTGCGCCGAACTGGCCGATGAGGGCGGCAATCCTGATCCCTCGTTGTCGGTTGCTCGTTATCGCCCAGAGGATGGCGCTGAGGATGCGTCCGCCATCCAACGGAAAGAGGGGCAGCAGGTTGAATACGCCGATGATGATGTTGGCGATGGCGAGGTACTCGAAGGCCAGGTAAATGAGATACGGGCCGACAATCATGCCTGGCCATTCTTCGAGATTCGCGTAGCGATATTCGACGGTGGAGGGATCGGTCAGCAGGTCCGGCAGCATGGAGATTGCGCCGCACGCGAGTCCCAGGATGAGGCTTGTAAATGGGCCTGCTATCGAGACTGCCAGGTCCGTGCGGGGCCTGCCACCATAGTCGTCATCAAGGCGAGAGACGCCTCCGAGGGCGAACAGGGTGATGCCGCTCGACCGGATTCCTAGTCGACGCGCAACGAGCATGTGGGCGAATTCATGGATGAGGACCGAGACAGCGAGGCAGAGGGCAATGATGGCCGCGAAGGTGTACGGGACGAGGACTTCACCGGTTGGGCTGTACCTGTTGTTCACCCACGTTCCCAGGGCGATGGTGACAATGATGGGTGCAATCGGCCAAGTATATGTGATGCGGACGGGGATGCCGAATAGGGTGAAAACCTTTAGGGAGCGGTGCATGCGTATTCACCGGAACGCGGAACGGAATCGTATTCTGCAGTCAATGATGATCGCGAACAGAGAACAAATTTGGTAGCGGGGGCAGGACTCGAACCTGCGACCTTTGGGTTATGAGCCCAACGAGCTGCCACTGCTCCACCCCGCGTCGTGATGAGACGTGAGACCAAGTATACGCGCCGCGCTATCTGGTGGCAAAGGAGTGTTCCTGCCTTTTCGGGCAAGACCAGCTATGGCGCGAACATACGGGAAATTGGTGGTTGGCGCCTGAACAAGTGAATGGGTCAAGAGCGGACTTTTAGTGCTGACCATTGCGGTCTTCGTTAGTGGGCTGGAAACGAGGTATGTAGGCAGTTAAGCCCTCGGCCGATTAGTACCGCTAAGCTCCACACATTGCTGCGCTTCCACATGCGGCCTATCAAACTGGTAGTCTTCCAGTGGCCTTACCTCGTTAACCGAGCGGGAGGTCTAATCTTGGGAGGGGCTTCGTGCTTAGATGCTTTCAGCGCTTATCCCGTCCAGACATGGCTACCCAGCGGCGCCTCTGGCGAGACGACTGGCACACCAGCGGTCTGTCCTTCCCGGTCCTCTCGTACAAGGGAAAGCTTCCCTCAAACCTCCTACGCCCACGGCGGATAGAGACCGACCTGTCTCACGACGGTCTGAACCCAGCTCGCGTAACGCTTTAATCGGCGAACAGCCGAACCCTTGGGACCGCCTTCAGCCCCAGGATGCGTTGAGCCGACATCGAGGTGCCAAACCCTGCCGTCGATGTGAACTCTTGGGCAGGATCAGCCTGTTATCCCCGGGGTAGCTTTTATCCGATAAGCCACGGCCCTTCCACACGGTACCGTAGGATCACTTTGCCCGACTTTCGTCCCTGCTTGGCTTGTAGGCCTCACAGTCAAGCTCCCTTATGCCAATGCACTCCACGGGTGATTTCCATCCACCCTGAGGGAACCTTTGGACGCCTCCATTACCTTTTGGGAGGCGACTGCCCCAGTCAAACTGCCCGCCTGACACGGTCTCCCTGCTTGATCAGGGGTTAGCATCAAAACCAGAGAAGAGCGGTATTTCAAGGTTGACTCCATGCCGGCTGGCGCCGACACTTCACAGTCTCCCGCCTATCCTACACATCTTTAGCCCCAACACAATGCCAGGGTACAGTAAAGCTCCACGGGGTCTTTTTGTCCTGCCGCGGGTAACCCGCATCTTCACGGGTACTTCAACTTCACCGAGCCCCCCCTCGAGACAGCGCCCAAGTCGTTACGCCATTCGTGCGGGTCGGAACTTACCCGACAAGGAATTTCGCTACCTTAGGACCGTTATAGTTACGGCCGCCGTTCACTGGGGCTTCAATTCGAAGCTTGCACCTCTCCTCTTAACCTTCCAGCACTGGGCAGGCGTCAGCCCCTACACGTCGGATTACTCCTTCGCAGAGACCTGTGTTTTAGTTAAACAGTCGCTCGGGCCGGTTTTCTGCGACCTCCAGTGCGCAATAGCGTGAAGCCGTCACGCACAGAGGCACCCCTTATTCCAAAGTTACGGGGTTAGATTGCCTAGTTCCTTAAGGGGGGTTATCTCGAACGCCTTCTCCGTTTTCGGAGCACCCACCTGTGTTGGTTTGCGGTACGGGCGCCTGTGTGCCATAGCATACGAAGGTTTTCTAGACAGCATGAACTCAGCGGGATCGCCCTATCGCCGTAGCGAGAAAGCTCTCCCCTTTCCTCACCTACCTATATCCGGGACGGATTTGCCTATCCCGGCATCGGCTAGGATCAGGGACACACCATGTCCAATAGGCATGCCTCGCCTATCCTCCTGTGTTACTCCGCAGCTTTAAACGACACACCGGCGGCGCTGGAATACTAACCAGCTGTCCATCGCTTACGGCTTTCGCCCTCAGCTTAGGCCCGGCTAACCCTACGTCGACAACCGTGGCGTAGGAACCCTTGGGTTTTCGGCGCCCGGGATTCTCACCCGGGTTCATTGCTACTCATGCCGGCATTCTCACTTCCCTGCGCTCCACTCAACCTCACGGTTAGGCTTCACAGCACAGGCAACGCTCCCCTACCACTCCCTCCTAAAGGAGGAAGTTCACAGCTTCGGTGGCGGACTTGAGCCCCGGTACATTGTCCGCGCAGAGTCCCTCGACCAGTGAGCTGTTACGCACTCTTTCAAGGATGGCTGCTTCTAAGCCAACCTCCTGGCTGTCTGTGGAACTCCACCTCGTTGGACACTTAGACCGCACTTAGGGACCTTAGCTGGTGATCTGGGTTGTTTCCCTCTCGACGACGAAGCTTATCCCCCGCCGACTCACTCCCATGGTCTGGACCTCCGGCATTTGTGGTTTGATTGGGTTTGGTAAGCTCTCGCCCCCTAGCCCATTCAGAGCCCTACCTCCGGAGGTGAACCCATGGGGCTGCACCTCAATGCATTTCGGGGAGAACCAGCTATCTCCTGGTTCGATTGGCATATCACCTCTACCCACAGCTCATCCGAGAACTTTGCACCGTTCACCAGTTCGGGCCTCCACGAGCTTTTAGACTCGCTTCACCCTGGCCATGGGTAGCTCACCAGGTTTCGGGTCTAATCCGTGCCACTTTGGCGCCCTGTTCAGACTCGCTTTCGCTACGGCTGCAGATGGCCACATCCTTAACCTTGCCACACGGATTAACTCGCCGGCTCATTCTTCAATAGGCACGCCATCATCCCTCTTTCGAGAGACTCTGACCGCTTGTAGGCACGCGGTTTCAGATCTATTTCACTCCCCTCCCGGGGTGCTTTTCACCTTTCCCTCACGGTACTAGTTCACTATCGGTCGTCAGGAGTATTTAGCCTTGGAGAGTGGTCTCCCCAGCTTCCCACAGGATTTCCCGTGTCCCGTGGTACTCTCGTCCAAGATGCACGGAGCCATTCCCCTTCGCCTACAGGACTATCACCTTCTTTGGTGGCCGTTTCCACGGTCCTTCGGCTGGAGTCCGGTTGGTAACTCCGCGAGAGATCGCGGGATCTCTCCCATCTTGTCGCGCAACCCCGGACAGGCATAAGACCCGCGTCCGTTAGGCCTCTCCGGTTTGGGCTGTTCCCCGTTCGCTCGCCACTACTGAGGGAATAATCTCTTTTCCTCTGGGTACTTAGATGTTTCAGTTCCCCAACTTGCCTCCATCCGGCCTAATGTGTTCGGCCGGCGGTGACCCGCGATAAAGCGGGCCGGGTTTCCCCATTCGGGCATCCCGGGATCAACTTGCTTGGCAATTCCCCCGGGCTTATCGCAGCCAAGCTACGCCCTTCTTCGGCTCCTGACGCCAAGGCATCCACCACGCGCCCTTAGTAGCTTAACCCTACTATCGTTCTTGACTCGTTTCCTCTTCAATTGAAGAGCCGCGGTCAGTACATACTGACCTCTCTTGACCTATTCACTTGTTAAGGCGCCAACCAACATGCCCCTGTCCGAGGACAGCGGCGGACTAACACTATACGTAAGGCGTGAATGGGGTGTCAATGCGCGAATCGGGGTTTTTGTGGTCGATTCGCGGTGAACTGGGGGGCGGGGATGGATTCCGGCTTTCGCCGGAATGAGGGGAGGTGCGGGGGGGATGAGAGGGCTAGAGTTCAATGAGGGCGCGGCAGAATTGGGCGCCCTGTTCCAGCTCTGAGATTTTCACGTTCTCACGGACAGTGTGGGCGTCATGCATGGCGGCGCCAACAACGACGGCCTCGATGCCGTTGAGGACGAAGACGTTGCCGTCCGTGCCGCCGCCGGAAAGCGCAAGCTCAGGCGTCATGCCGAGGCCGGTGAGAGTGTCCCTGACGCGTGCGAGTGCGCCGGTGCTCTCATTAAGCCGGTAGCCGACGAATTGCTCTTGCAGTTCACAGTTGATGGTGGCTTCCGTCCATCGCCCCCGCGTGTCCTGGACGATGTTGAGGAGATAGGAGCGGACGCGCTCAAGGGCTTCCGGGTCATGGCTGCGGGTCTCGCCACGGAGGCTCGCGTGCTCCGGCACTGCGTTGCGGACACTGCCCCCCTTGATGTTGCCGACGTTGAACGTGGTGTTCTCGTCCAGGCGACCAAGGCGCATCTGGACAATCATCTCGGCTGCAATCTGGATTGCGGAGATGCCCTTTTCCGGCTCGACACCGGCATGGGCAGCACGGCCGGTCACGTCAATGTCGAATGCGATGTAGGTGGGGCTGCCCGTCGTCACCTGGTATGCAGGTCCCTCTCCGTCAAAGACGACGGCCTGTTTGGCTCGCAGCATGGAGAAATCGAGATTCTTTGCACCGACGAGACCTATCTCTTCCTCGCGCGTGAGGGCGATTTCTACAGGTCGTCGGGACGCGCCATCGCCCTGCAGGGATTCCAGGGCCTCCAGGATGACGGAGAGGCCTGCCTTGCAGTCGCCGCCAAGGATAGTGGAGCCGTCCGTTTGGATAACGTCGCCATCGATGAGGGGGTTCACGCCACGGCCGGGTTCAACGGTGTCCATGTGGGCGGAGAGGAGAATAGGTGAGTCGCCGGGCTCGGACGCAATGACGTTGTTGTAGGCGTCACGCGAGACGGTGAATCCGAGATTGGTGAGGCGGGTGGTGAGCACGTCAGCAATGGCCGCCTCTTCGCCGGAAGGGCTGTCGATGCGGACGAGATCGGTGAAGGTACGGACAAGGCGGTCTCGGTCAATCATGCGTCGTTATTCCTCTGTTTGGTGGATTGTGATTTCACGATAGCAGCAGAGGCTAAAGCATGATCATGGAGTCGCCGAAGGAATAGAAGCGGTATTCCTGGGCGATGGCCTCGCTGTAGGCACGGTCCACGAGTTCCTTGCCGGCGAATGCGGCTGCCAACATGAGCAGGGTGGAACGCGGCAGGTGGAAGTTGGTAATCATTGCGCCAATCACCTTGAATTGGAAGCCAGGCAGAATCATCAGCTCCGTTTCGCCTATCTCAGGGCCAATAGTCCTTGGTCCGTCAGCGGAGCCGGACAACCCCTGGTTGATGGCGATTGATTCCAGGGCTCGAACAGGTGTTGAGCCAACGGCGACAACGCGGCGGCCCTCAGAGAGCGCCTGGGAGATGGTCTCGGCAGCCTCATCCGGCAACTCGTAGCGCTCCTGACCCATGACATGCTCGCGTGGATCATCCACCTTGACAGGTCGGAATGTACCGGGGCCCACGTCCAGGGTGAGGCGGGCTATGCGGACGCCCTGCTCCTGCAAGCTTTCCATCAGTTCCGGCGTGAAATGGAGACCTGCGGTGGGGGCGGCGACGCTGCCGGGTTTGGAGGCGTAGATGGTCTGATATCGCTCAAGGTTTGGAATCTCTTGTCTGATGTATGGCGGCAGGGGAACCTGACCGACGTCGTCCAGGACAAAGCCCTCCGGCAGAGTCACGAGGCGGGTGCCGTCCGTGTATTGCTGGCCAACGTGGACACGCGGCGCGCCGGGGGCGTCCAACTCAACGATGGTGTTTGCGGCGACGCGACGGGATGGCCGCACCAAGGCGGTCCACATGCGCTCGTTTGCCTCAACACCCTCACCCGTGCCAGCCACAGGGCGAATGAGGAGGATCTCAACGTGACCGCCACCGTCTCTCTTTGTGCCCAGGAGGCGGGCCGGGATGACACGGGTCTCGTTGACAACGAGAACATCCCCTTCGGTGAGGATGGAGCCGAGATCATAGAAGTGCTTGTGTTCGATCAGGCCGGAGTCACGGTGGATAACGAGTAGACGAGAGTGATCACGCGGCTCAATGGGTTGTTGGGCGATTAGGTGTTCCGGCAGTTCGAACTCGAAATCGGCCACCGTAAGTGGGGCGGAGCCCTTGTTGCCGGTATCGTCGGATGTCATGGGGTGTGTCAGCTTTGCACAACTGCCTGTAAAGGTGATTCTACAACGACGACGGTTCCAGTCATACCGGCGTCCGGATGGCCGGGGATGGAGCATATGAGGTCAAACTCTCCAAGTACGGTGGGCGTGAACCGGACTGTCTTCTTTGAACCAATCCGCATCGATCCTGTCGCGACATCGAACTCCTCGATGACAAGATCGTGGTCGACAGTGCCGAGATTTCTGAACTCGATAACGGCTTCCTGGTTCACGGAAATCTCGATTGTTTCCGGTTCAAAGGAAAATTCAGTGCCAACGATTATGTAGCGGCCGTCCGGTTGGAGGCCCGTCGCGCCGATATCGCCATTGTTCTCACAGGCGACAAGCGCAAGGGCAAGCACTGTACACAGGGCGGCCAGAGCCGCTAAACGTGAGACATAGGGCCGTGGGCCCCTTAGCTGCCGGTGCGCTTGACCCACACCTTGTAGACGGGCGCGCCGTCCTCCTCGCCTGCCTCTTCCCAGTCCGTGATGCGCCAAACCGGTGGCGCGAGTGCCATATAGACCTGGTCGCCGGACCTCGGCTCCGGGGCACCGGTGAGCGAGACTCGCTCTGCAAATGTCTGGCTCCCAGCGCGCCAAACGTCCCAGTGGGCTACCTTTCCTGCGCTGCCCATGGTTTTCCTCCCCTCACTCTTGCTTCAGATGCGCTCGCGCGGCGGAGACAGTGTTGCGAAGCAGCATGGCGACAGTCATCGGCCCCACGCCGCCCGGCACGGGCGTGATGGCGCTCGCTACTTCAGACACGGCGTCAAAGTCGACATCACCAACGATCGTATAACCTCTCTTCTGGCTCTTGTCCTCAATGTGGTTGATACCGACGTCAATGACGACTGCGCCCGGCTTGACCATATCGGCCGTGATAACAGCCGGAATCCCTACTGCCACGACGAGAATGTCCGCCTGTTTCGTAACCTCAGCGAGGTTCGGGTCCGTCCTGTGGCAGACGGTGACGCGCGGATAAAAATTCGGGTCGCCCTGCATCCATGCCGTCGCGATGGGTTTTCCGACGATGTTGCTGCGGCCAACAATAACGGCGTGCTTGCCGCCAAGCTGGACACCCTCCCGCCGCAGCATCTCCATGACGCCGAACGGCGTCGCGGGCACGAACTGGGAGTCGCCGATGGCCAGGTGGCCAATGTTGAGTGGGTGAAAGCCGTCCGCGTCCTTGTCGGGTCGGACGCATTCAATGATGGTGTGTTCCTCAATGTGCGGCGGCAGCGGCAGCTGAACGAGTATGCCGTGGACGCGGTCAGCACGGTTTAGCGACTCAATGAGGTCCACCAAGCCACTCTGGGAGACGGAGGCGTCTATACGGTGTATCTCCGTGTAGATGCCAACCTCTCGGCACGCGCGTTCCTTGTTGGCGACATACGTTTGGGAGGCGGGATCATCGCCCACAACAACAGCAGCGAGGCCGGGCACGATGCCCTTCGCCTTGAGTGCGGCCACATCACGAGCAACTTCATTGCGAATGTCTGCCGCGATACCTCGGCCGTCAATGATGCGTGCGGTCAATGGCGTACCCTGTCTCCAACTGCCCCTCACTGAGTATAGCGTCCGCGACGGCAGGGACGGCGCGTATTCCGTTCTGCGATAATTTGGGGACTGCATCAACAGAGGAGCATTTACCCATAATGTTGACCACCGGAATAGATATGTGTGAGGTGTGGAGAATCCGAGAGGCCCGTGAGCGGTTCGGACAGCGGTTTCTTGATCGCGTCTACACGCCGGAAGAGCAGCGGACGAGCCGGATGAGGGACCCCGAGCTTGCTGCGAGATTCGCGAGCAAGGAAGCCGTAATGAAGGCTCTCGGCACGGGGGCGCGCGGCGTGGGTTGGAAGGATATCGAAATCCTGCCGATGATGGGCGGTAAGCCGGAGGTTAGGCTCCATGGCCGGGCGAAGGCCGTTGCGGAGCGTATCGGTTTGACGGACCTGACTGTGAGCCAGACACATTCAATCGAGTACGCGCTGTCGATAGTGGTCGGGACCGCGGAGTACCCGTCGCCGTATCACGCGCCGCAATTGGAGAACTAAGCGGCGTTAGTGGTGCCACATGAGAGCCGTCATAGCCGCGGAGATGCGGCAAATCGAGGATGACGCAATAGCGTCCGGCACAACCGTTGAAGAATTGATGCAGCGGGCGGGCCGAGCCGTTGCGGATCATATTGGCGACATTCTCGGCGGACAGATTGCGCAGCAAGGTATTCTTGTCCTTGCAGGCCCGGGCAACAACGGGGGCGACGGCCTAATAGCCGCGCGGATACTGCGGCAGCGGGGGGCGTCCGTTTCGGTTGCTTGCCCCATTCCACGAGCGGACGACCCACTGCTCGCGGAATGTGAAGCGGCCGGTTGTTTAGTCATCCCGGACGTTGGGGCAAGCCTCGCGGCTGCGCTTTCGGGGGCGGACGTTGTGATTGACGCCCTGCTTGGCACGGGGCGTTCGCGAGCAATCGATGGGCCAATCCTCGACGCGCTGCATTTGGCACGGGAAGCAGCGAGTAACACAACTTTCTTAGCGGTGGATGTGCCGTCCGGTCTCGACTCCGACAGCGGAGAGGTTGATCCGGCCACGCTCCGGACAAATGTGACGGTGGCGCTGGGCAGCGTTAAGATCGGCTGCCTGACGCCGACCGGCGCGGAGATGTGTGGACAAATTCGAGTCGCAGAAATTGGACTCGGCGCTCTTGCCACCATAGATGCGGGCATTGGCGTGCTGACGAGCAATGACGTTGCCGGGATGCTGCCAGAGCGGCGAGCGGCCGGTCACAAGGGAACATTCGGCCACAGCCTGATTATCGGAGGCTCCGAGGCATATCGCGGCGCGCCGGCGCTGGCGGCGCGGGCGGCAATGCGAGCAGGATCAGGTACCGTTGCCATCGCCGCTCCTGATTTGATTACAACTTCCCTGGCGACCAGCGCTCCGGAGTCGACACACATTCCGTTGACAAGCCACCCGCAGACAGGCCTGACCGGTGCCGGGGCGGCGACGCAACTGATGGCCGCATTGCAAACAAAAGCGCCGGACGCGTTTTGCATTGGGCCCGGTTTGGGTCGGTACGTCGGCACCGATTCGTTTGCAGATGTTTTGCTTCGCGAGTTACCCGCGGATACGTCCGCTCTGCTTGATGCTGACGCTTTGAATCGGCTGGCCGAGAAGCCGGAGTGGTGGACATCCTTGCAAGGCCCTATTGTCATCACGCCTCACCCCGGTGAGATGGCGCGACTGTGCGACGTGTCCGTGCAGGATGTTCAGGCAAACCGCATTGAGCTGGCGGCAGAAAAGGCCAAGGAATGGAGCGTGACCGTCGTGCTCAAGGGCGCGTATACGGTTGTGGCGAGTCCTGATGAGCCGCCGTCCATCTGCCCGTTGGCGTTTCCGGCCATGGCGTCAGGCGGGATGGGCGACGCGTTGGCGGGGATCATCACAGGTTTCCTTGCGCAAGGGCTTGCGACCTCGGAAGCCGCAAAAGCTGGTGTGTATGTGCACGGGACTGCGGCAGTTTTGGCGGCTCATGGCAACGGCAACATGACATCAGGGTTGTTGGCCTCAGACGTAATAGAGAAGATTCCGGCGGCGATGGCGCTGATTGGGCGGGGAGAGGGACCGGTTCCGCCGATGTTTGCCTAAGGAGACCCCCTCCCCTCTCCCTCATCGAGAGGGGATTCCGATGGATTCCGGCTTTCGCCGGAATGAGGGGTTGGTAGTTAGGGCCAGCCTATTGCGCGGAGCCACTCCTCGAATGTTAGTGTTGGGATTCCCCATTTGGCCTTGAGAGCGGGGATGTCCTCATCGTAGCCGTAGGCCTGGTACCACTTCGTCATTGCGATGGTCGAGGGCACGGAGACGCGGGGCCAATCTTGTTCGGGAATCTGTTCGTACCTGACTTCATGACCGACAACGCGGCCCAGGGCGGCAGCGATGTCGTTCATGGTCAGCGTTTCGGCGGCGATGTCGATCTCCTGTCCGGCATAGGTGTCCGGGTTGTTGAACGCGGCGGCGGCGAATGCGCCGATGTCATGGCCGGAGATAACCTGCAGTGTCTTCTCCGGCGTCAGCATGCCGCGGATGACGCTGTTTTCGATGCCTGTTCGGTCGTATAGATAGTTCTCGGCGAACGAGACTGGGCGGAGGATGGTGTACCGGATACCGAGTTGGCGGATGTAAGCCATGATTTCGAGCTTGGCGTCCCAATAGGAAACGCCGCGGTCCGGCTCCTTTGCTCCGCAGGAGCCCGTGTAGACGAGGTGGCTCACCCCTGCCCTGACGGCGGCGTCCGCGACGGCAATGCCCTGCCGCATCTCAAGCTGTGGATCGTCTTCGGCGGCCTGTGATTGGACGGAAAAGACGCCGTACGCACCTTCTATAGCAGCATCAATCGACGCCATATCGTCCATGTCTCCCGCCACGATCTCCACGCCGCGCGCAGCAAGCGCGTGCGCTTTTTCGCTTTGTGGAGAGCGGGTGAGGCCGCGCACGTGCCAGTCCTTGGACGAAAGCAGGTGGCCGACGAGGCCGCCGCCCTGGTTGCCTGTTGCACCGATGACGAGGATTGTTCGTGTTGGGTTGGTCATGTGTTTAGCTCCTTTTGTTCAGATTGTTTCAGAGGGGCGGTCACTATGGAAAGCCCCGCGCGTATAATTGCGTGTGTTAATTGGAGAAGTGAGGGGATGGATTCCGGCTTTCGCCGGAATGAGGGAATGGCATAGAGATGCTGTTGGCTGTCGATATTGGGAACACGAACATGAAGCTCGCCGCGTTTGACGGGGAGCGGCTAGCGGCGTCCGACCGCGTGCCCACGGAGGAGAGTGTCTCTCCGGCGACTGCAGCAACCTTGATCTGTGAGTCACTTGCCCACCGGGGCATTCGCGAACAGGACATCAGCGGCATCGTCTTCTGCTCCGTGGTTCCCCCGCTGACGACGATGATGGAACGAGCGGCGGCCGATACGTTTGGCGTCACGGCCCTGGACGTCAAGGAGGCAAAGAACCTGGGCGTGCGACTGGACGTGGATAAGCCGGATGGCGTCGGAACGGACAGGATTGTGAACGCGGCGGCGGCGTACGGACTGTACGGCGGGCCGGCCATCGTGGTCGATTTCGGCACCGCCACCACATTTGACGTGGTGACGGGCAGCGGAATATTCATCGGCGGCGTCATCGCGCCCGGAATCTCGTTGGCATCAGAGGCCCTGACAGCGCGGGCGGCGCAACTTCCGCCTATCGAACCTGTGTTTCCGGATAACGTCATAGGACGCGACACGGATCAGGCGATGCGCTCCGGGCTGATGTACGGGTATGTTGGGTTGATGGAGAGCCTGATTCGGCGGATTCGAGCCGAAATAGGTTCCGATGCGAAGGTGATCGCTACGGGCGGACTCGTTGAGACGATTGCCGAGAAGACGGATTTGATCGACGAACTGGAGCCGGATCTGACGCTGCAGGGGTTGCGGCTCATTTGGGGGCTTAACCAGGGGTAGACGATGAGTGGCACTGAGGCAATAGCGGGCAAGCGGATTGTGCTGGGCGTTTCCGGCAGTATCGCGTGTTATAAGGCGGCGGATATCGCGTCCAAGCTGATGCAGGCTGGTGCGCTGGTGGACGTTGTGCTGACGCGCGCCGCGCAGGAGTTCGTCACGCCGCTGACGTTCCGTTCCCTTACGCATCGCACCGTCATCACGGATATCTTTGACGCGCAGTCCGAGGACCCGCTGGAGCACGTTGAGATTGCGCGACGGGCGGATGCGGTGGTTATCGCGCCTGCGACGGCGAATGTCATGGCCAAGCTGGCGCACGGTTTGGCGGATGATGCGCTATCGACGATTATTCTCGCTACGACAGCGCCCGTGCTCATCGCCCCGGCGATGGAGCACCATATGTGGACGAACGCGGCGACGCAGGCGAATGTGACGGCGCTCAAGACGCGGGACTTTGTCTTCGCCGGGCCGAATGAGGGCCGGCTGGCCTCCGGCGCTGTGGGAAGCGGGCGGCTTGTCGAGACTGCGGACATTCTGGACGCGCTTACGGGGATTCTATCCGCAGACCAGGATCTGGCAGGACGGCATATTGTCGTGTCGGCGGGTGGGACGCAGGAGCCGATCGACCCTGTGCGTGTGGTGACGAATCGCTCGTCCGGCAAGCAGGGGTATGCGTTCGCGGAGGCGGCGCGGGATCGCGGAGCACGGGTGACGCTTGTGACGGCGGCGGGGCTTGCGAATCCGGCGGGTGTGAACGTGGTCAAGGTGGAAAGCGCGCGGCAGATGCTGGCTGCGGTGAGCGACGCGCTGAATGATGCCGCGGATGCGCTCGTCATGGCAGCGGCCGTTGCCGACTGGGAGCCCGTCACGGCAGCCGGTCAGAAGATGAAAAAGGTTGAGGGGCAGGACATCCTGACAATCGATATGAAGAAGACGCCGGACATCTTGGCGCAAGTGAGCGGCCTACCCGGCATCAAGGTCGGCTTTGCCGCCGAGACGGAGGACCTGCTTAAGAACGCGCGCGCCAAACTCGAAGGCAAGAAGCTGGATATGATCGTGGCGAACGATGTTTCGGCTTCGGACGCGGGGTTTGCGGTGGATACAAATCGCGTCGTCATTCTTGATAACTCGGGCGGGCAGGATGAGCTGCCGCTGATGTCCAAGCGCGAGGTGGCGGACGCCGTGCTGAATCGCGTGTCGGCGCTGCTGAATGGATAGCGTGCGGGGCACAAACGCGTGAGCGACTCCGGGCCTCGTTTCGTTTCGCTGATTGTCCTCGCAGGCGGAAGCTCATCGCGGATGGGCAAGCCGAAACAGACACTCCCCTGGATGGGAAAGCCGCTGCTGACGTGGCAGGTGGAGCAGTGCGGGCTGTCGCGGGCCGATGAGTTGATCGTCATCCTGGGCGAGAACGCGGATGAGTTCCGGCCCTTGCTTCCCGCATCAGTCGGACGCGTGCCCGTCTATCGTGTTATCGAGAATGTGGACCACGCGTGGGGCAAGACGACATCCGTGTTGGCGGGGCTGCGTGCGGCGGACGAGCGGGCGACTGACTGGATGTTTCTGGCAATGGATGCGCCGCGCCCTGCGGCGGTCACAGATGAGTTGATCGAGGCGCATTTTTCGGGCGGGCTGCCGATCACGTATCCGTGGCACGAGGGGATTGAGGGCCATCCGCCGGTGATGAACGTGTCGCTGAAACCGGAGATCGAGGCGATTACGGAGGAGCGGCGGGGGCTACGAGAGATAACGGAGCGCGATCCTGTCCGTGTCAACCGCGTGGAATTTACTGATCCTGTCGTAATCATCAATATGAACAGCCCTGAGGACTATGAGTGGGCGATGCAGGTGACGGGGCAGGCCGAATGAGCAGATGACGCCTCGTCATTCGATACAATGGAAGCTGCTATGAATCACAACCTGTATTCTCCTTCCCATATGAGTCCCCGGAGTTCCCGCTGATGGCAACCGACACTGACCGAGCGCCGGAGATGGCGGCTGCTTGGGATCCTGCACGATATGAGGAGGCGCGGTATCAGTGGTGGGAGGAGCGCGGGTATTTTCAACCGCGTATCGACCATGAACGGCAGCCTTTTGTCGTCATCATGCCGCCGCCGAACGTCACGGGGCAGCTGCACCTCGGACACGCGCTGACGGCGGCGGTGGAGGACGTGCTGGTGCGATGGCATCGGATGCGCGGCGACCCCACCCTTTGGCTGCCGGGCACAGATCACGCAGGCATCGCGACCCAGTATGTCGTTGAGAATCACCTTGCGTCGCAGGGCATTGAGCGTCGGGAAATTGGGCGCGAGGCCTTTCTTGAGCACGTCTGGGAATGGGTGCGCGAGTACGGCGGCGCGATACAGAATCAGCATCGTCGGCTTGGCGCGTCGTGCGACTGGACACGGGAACGATTCACGCTGGATGAGGGGCCGTCGCGCGCGGTGCGGACGACATTCGTCAACCTGTTCAACAAGGGGCGAATCTACCGCGGCGAGCGGATGATCAACTGGTGCCCGGCGGACCACACTGCCCTGTCTGACCTTGAGACCGAGTATGAGGACGCGGCGGGCAAGTTGTGGCATATCAACTACCCGTACACGGACGGCTCGGGGCGGCACGTGACGGTGGCGACGACACGGCCTGAAACGTACTTGGGCGACACTGCGGTGGCCGTGAACACGAACGACCCGCGCTTTGCGGACGCCATCGGGCTGACGGTGCGGCTGCCGTTCATCGACCGCGAGATCCCGATTGTCGGGGACGACTACGTGGACATGGAGTTCGGAACGGGCGCGCTCAAGGTGACGCCGGCTCATGACCAGAACGACTTCGAGATCGGACAGCGGCATGGTCTTGAGGCGATTGAGGTGATCGCCGCGGACGGCACGATGAATGAGAACGCGGGGCCGTTTGCGGGGCTGGAGCGGTTTGAGGCGAGGCGGCGCATTGTCGAGGAACTGGAGGCCGTCGGTTTCCTGGAGCGGACGGAGGACTACGAGAACCGCGTGGGGCGCTGCTATCGGTGTCAGACAATCATCGAGCCGAGGCTGAGCATCCAGTGGTTCGTGGACATCCTGCCCCTTGCGGAGCGCGCGGCGGCGGCCGTGCGCGACGGGCGGATCAACATTGTTCCCGAGCGATTCACGGGCACGTATCTGAATTGGATGGACGGTATCCGTGATTGGTGCATCTCACGGCAACTCTGGTGGGGGCACCGCATACCCGCGTGGTTCTGCGGTGAGTGCGAGGGCGAGCAACTGCAGATCATCCTGCGCGACCCCATGACAGGGGCGGACGGACAGGAGCTTTGGGCGGCCACGTATTCGCAGCTACGTGAGCTTGGCCTTTCGCATGAAGAGATCGCCGCGCGGGCGGACCGTGTTGACGCTGAAAAGGACACCCGTCCCATCGTGGCGTCAGAGGATCCGTCGGTTTGCCCAGAGTGCGGCGCGGCGGCGCTTCTGCAAGACCCTGACGTGCTGGATACGTGGTTCTCGTCGGGGCTGTGGCCACATTCGACGCTTGGGTGGCCCGGCGACGCGGAGGACTACAAGTATTTCCACCCGACCTCGGTGCTGGAGACCGGTTACGACATCCTGTTCTTCTGGGTGGCGCGAATGATCATGATGGGGCTGGAGAACACGGGCGACGTGCCGTTCCGAACCGTCTATCTGCACGGACTCGTGCGAGACGCCCAACGGCAGAAGATGTCCAAGACGCGCGGTAACGTCATCGATCCGCTGGAGAGCATCGCTGAATACGGAACAGACGCGCTGCGGATGGCGCTGACGATTGCGACCACGCCGGGCAACGACCTTGCATTGACGCCGGGACGGATGGAGGCGGGGCGAAATTTTGCAAACAAGCTGTGGAACGCGGCGCGGTTCGTTGTGCGGTCGATGGAGACATCGAGCGGGGCGGTTGGGGCCGAGATGCCGGAGCCTGCGCATCGGGAGGATCGGTGGATCGTTTCACGCATGGCGAGTGTTACGGCGGACGTAAACCGGCTGATGGAGGATTTCCAACTTGGTCAGGCGGAGCAGGTTATCCGGGATTTCCTTTGGGATGAGTTCGCGGATTGGTATATCGAACTTGCCAAGGTTCGTATTCGCAATGGGGATGACAGGCCCGTTCACTACCTGGTCGGCGTGCTTGAGCAGTCGGTGCGGCTGCTTCATCCATTCATGCCGTTCGTCACTGAGGAGATCTGGCAGAATCTCGTGAGCCGCGCGCCCGGACTGGCACGTGGCACTGAGTCGATCATGGTTAGCGCGTATCCCGAGGCCGCCGCAGCAGGTTACGACCAGGATTCCGAGCATGAGATGGGCGATGTAATCAACGTTATCCGAGCCATTCGCAACGCGCGGGCGGAAGGGAACGTTGAGCACTCACGGATGATTGAGGTGTTCGTTGAGGCGGATGCGCGGTCGCGGCAGGCGATCGACGAGTCGCGAGAGGCCATCGGCACGCTGGCACGAGTGTCGTCATTGAATGTGCTGTCGGAGGGCGATGAACGGCCCGATCCTGCGTCAGTAATGACTGCGATCCTTGACGGTGTGACGGTCATGGCGCCTTTGGCCGGGCTGGTGGGCGCTGACGCGGAGCGATCAAGGCTTTCAAAGGAACTGGAGGAGACGCGCGGACGACTGACCGGGCTTGAGCAGCGTCTGGGCAATGAGGGTTTTCGCTCCAAGGCGCCGGCGCACGTCGTTGCCAAGGAAGAGGAGCGGCTTGAGGAGTCGCGTCAGCGGGCGCAGCGAATCGAGGAGCAACTGGCAAGGCTGAGTTGATGTACTACGCGTTGCTGTATGACTATGCGGATGACGTGCTGGAACGGAGGCCTCCGTTCCGGGATGAGCATCTTGGGATGCTGCGGGAGTTGAACGCGCGGGGCATCGTGCCGCTGGCAGGGGCGTGGGACGAGCCGGTGGACGGGGCAGCCATCATTTTCAAGACGGACGACACTTCCGTGATCGAAGGGTTTGTCGAGAAAGACCCCTACTTTCGCAACGGGCTGGTCAAGTCGTGGCGGATCAGGAAGTGGAGCGTGGTAATCGGCGGGGATTAATCAGGTAGCATCTCCGCCTTCAATATGTTGGAAACCGAGTTCCTGAGCGATCTGGTCCGGGCCGTAGCCCGACGGGTCTTCCTTGCGGGTACGCAGGTCGGCGTAGAGCAGGAAGATGGCGATCGCCTGAATGGGTCCGGCTATGGCGGGGGCGACGAGGTTGGAATACCACGTGCCGACCGTTTCCAGTCCCGCGCCGGTCGCAATGAGGCCGGGAAACCCGACAGCGAAGGCGGCGAGGGTGACGATGAAGGCTATTCCGAATGTTCGCCACCAGAAGCCTTCGGTCAGTTCCGCACTTCGCCTGAGCGCCGCAACGCCAATCAGTCCCTCAAACGCGATGACGGGCCAGATGAAGGCCCAACGAACGGTGATATAGGCGGTGATGACCGTAGCGCCAATAAACCCAGTGAATGAGAGCAGCCCAAAAATGGCGATAACGAGCTCAACATCTGTCGCCTCGTTTGCGACTATGAATGGTGCAACAAACAGAAGCGTCCAGATCCCAAACACGGTACCCATCGCCATTGCAGTCGTGACCAGTAGGCCCACAACGTGCTGAGACGCGAACCCGAGCGAGTCCGAGATCAAGACTCGGCCAACCACAAAGTGCGCCCCGATGACGAACATGTATGCGCCCGCCGCAACGGCGGAAATGAGTAGGGCTGCGGCAATCACGAGCGCCGACTGCAGGAGTTGAAGCGGCAGATCGTCCAGCTGCAACTCGGCGAGTGTCGTTAGCTGTTCTTCGGTCAGCTCCTCACCTTCGGGGACGCTTGTGAGAATTTCGTCGATTGTTGCCTGATTCCCCTCCGGCAGAATGGCTTCGACACCGGAAAGAGCGCCAAAGACGAGGGCGGCGGCGATAACCGAGATGAAGAGAAGGCGCAAAACGCGCGCAAAATAGATGGACCACAACTCCGCGAAGAGATCATTCACTCCTCGTGGAGGGAATGACGTTTCACTCTGCACTGCGCCGCACGACCATCTGGATTTTCTGTTGGGGCGGCGTTCCAATTGCTAGTGAACGCCGCCCGCACCCTGGACGCCTAGCTGCCGCCGGCAGCACCGATGCTGCCTGAGCCGCGCTGCTGTAGCTCGATGAAGACCATCTTTGTACCGAGGGGGTGCACCCACGCGACGTTGTCGTTGCCCTCTTCGCGCTGGATGCGGCCGCCCTTTTCTTCGATGTTCTTGATGGTGGCCTGGATGTCATCAACCTCAAGGCAGATCATGTACACGCCTTCGCCCTTGGGGTTCCGCTCATTCTTGCGCTCCTCCATCATGCGGGCGAGCGCCGTTTCCGGACCGGCGGGGGTCATGATTTCGATGATGGGCTGGCCGTTGTGCCCAAGCATCTGGGCGCGGATACCGAATTGGTTGCCGCGGGCCTGGTTCAACTCCTCAAGGCCGAACAGGTCTTTCCAGAGCTGCACGCCCTCTTCCAGGTCCTCTACCATGACGGCGTTGTAGCGAATATCCGTGATCATTTCCTACCCCTTTCGGCGCCGGTACGGCGCGTTTGTTACTTGCTTGTACCGCGAGTGTGGCCAATGGGCGTTGGCCGTGTCAACGATGTTCCCGCCCTCCGCCGCCTTCGCGGGGGTGACGGGATAGCGGCAAGGGAGAGGGAACTTAAGTGTCGAACTTGGGGCGTTCAAGGAGGGCGGGCGGCCAGACGGCGCTATCCACAACGCCGACGAACGGCAGGTTTCGATAGAAACCCTCGTAGTCGAGGCCATAGCCAACGACAAAGACGGGGTCTATCGAGAAACCGACGTAGTCGACCTGAACCGCAACTTTCCGGTGCGCAGGCTTGTCCAGCAGTGTGCAGACTTTGAGGGAGGCAGGTTTCTCCGCGAGAACCTTCTCCTCCAGGAGCTTGAGCGTGACGCCGGTGTCCACGATGTCCTCAACGATCAGGACGTCACGACCTCGCAGACTCTCACGGAACGGGTTGGGCATCTCAACGGTGTGGCCGTCTTCATCAATGAATCGGTCAACGTGAACAAGCTCCACCGGAGCGGGGATGTCCATTTCACGCACGAGGTCCGCTAGAAAGCAGATGACGCCGTTGAGAGCGCCGACGCAGACGACCTCGCCGTCCGCGTACTCCGCGCTCAGTTGTCCAGCGAGTTCCTTAACGCGGCGTTGGAGGCGCGTCTTGCTGATGAGGACGCGGTCGACGCCCTTGGCGGCGGGTCCCGCAAGCCCGTTACGACGGCTCGATCCTGTGGCACCGTTGGACATGGGAAAAGCATAGACGACTTGGGGGCGCGGTGGCGAGACTTCCTCGCCTGTCTTGACCCTATTTGGCGCGGTTCCCATACTCGAATGTGTGATGGATATTCTTGAGTTGATTGACCGCATCCGACAGAACCACGCGATTGAACACGCGACGATCGCCGTGCTTGGTCGCAAACATGACCAGTTTGGCCGACTTGGGGGCAGCGCGAAGCAGGACGGATTCTTCGTCTACGGCCCAACGACGGCAGATCGCATCGAGGAAGCGGCAAACGAGGCCGTGGAGCGGCTACGGGCGGGGGAATCCCACCTGGCCATTTCGCCGTTCTGCGGCACGAATTTCCTGCTGGGCGGCATGACGACTGCCCTGCTGACGGGGATGATCCTCGGCACGCGCAATCGTGTCGGGCGGCTGCCGCAGGCGATGGGGCTTTCAGCGCTCGCGCTCATCGGCTCGTTCCGGGCGGGCGGGTATGTGCAACGCAAATGGACGACCAAGGCCGATATCGGTGGGCTGGAGATCAAGGGCGTCTCGCAGGTGAGCGGGGCCTATCGGCCGTTGCATCGGGTGTACACATGGCTACCGGACGTGGTGGATGAGCCGCAGGCCGGGGACGGGACGGTCTCGGAGGATAGCTCGCCGAGCGACTGAGCGGGGCTCCCGATACGGAGCGCTATCATATTGGGGGTGCCGTGACCCCAAGCGCGTCCCTGTAGCTCAACCGGACAGAGCAGCGGACTTCTAATCCGCAGGTTGTGGGTTCGAGTCCCACCGGGGACGCCAATTTCCTTAGTCAAGGTTTACAGAGAGCGTGCAGTAGCATGAAAGCCGTGCTATTATGCTAACGTGATTGTTTCCTTCAGAGATCGTGGAACCGAGGATATTTTCAATGGACGTTCGACACAGGTTGCCCGGCGAACATGCCCCCAAGCGATATGGACAGTGGCGCAGCGAAAGCTCGATTTGCTCGATTCCGCAACAACGTTGGGGGATCTTCGCACGCCTCCCAGTAACCACTTGGAACGGCTAACGGGTAATCGCAGTGAGCAACACAGTATTCGCATGAACGACCAGTATCGAATCTGCTTTGTTTGGACGGACCCAGGGCCTGACGAAGTTGAGATAACCGATTACCACTAGTAAGGAGACTTAGACATGGTACGCATTCCGAGCCATCGTGAGCCGACGCATCCCGGAGAGATGCTGTTGGAGGAGTTTCTGAAGCCTCTGGCAATGACGCAGCATGACCTGGCCGAGGCGATTCGAGTGCCATATCAGCGGGTAAATGAGCTTGTGCGGGGCCGTCGCGGAATCACTCCAAGCACAGCCCTGCGTCTTTCCAGGTTCTTTGGCAATACGCCCGGTTTCTGGATGAATCTGCAGCTGCGCTGGGATCTGCACCATGCAGAACGCGCCGAGGCGGATCAGCTAAGTGATATACGGCCGCGTGAGGGGGTTGAGGTTTCTTGACATATTATGCCGATGACTTCATGGTAACCGTGCCAACGTTCCTATCGTAGTAGCTCAACCGAACGGAGCACCGGACTTCTAATCCGCAGGTTCTGAGTTCGAGTCCTACTTGGGGCGCGCAGGCAGCCCAAAGGAGGTCAGACAATGTTGAAAGCGGTTGTACTTTTAGGTCTGGTTATGGCTCTTGCAGGAGGATGTCTCGGAGAGGGGAATGTGTTCGACCTGGCGGAAGGGGAATGCTACAACTACGACGATGACGAGTCGGAAGAGATTGCTGATGTCGACCTCGTGCCGTGCGATGAACCGCATCAGTACGAGGTCTACGCCGTTCTTTCATTCGAGGAGGCCCCGGGTGTGCCGTTCCCCGGCCTTACTCGTATTAGCGATGCGGCGGGGAACCTATGCTTGGAGCACTTCGACCAATTCGTGGGGCTTTCCTACTACGACTCCCTTCTAGATATCAGTACTTTGTATCCGAGCCGAGATTCATGGGAAAACGGTGACGATCGAGAAGTCATTTGCTCGCTCTACGACCTCGAAGAATTCTACATGGAAGGATCAATGCGGGGCAGCGGCCGCTGAGGCTTTAAGGGGAAGGATTAGCCAAGCGACGAGGTCATTATTGGCTTCCGCTGTTTGGGCTACGATTATACCCCCCTACTCCTCCGCCACGATGACACCCTCTGCCCTTAGCCGTTCTACCTGCTCCGTCGTGTAGCCGGTCAGCCCTTGCAGGACGGTTTCGTTGTGTTCTCCGAGGTCAGGGGCGGGGCCGAGTTCGCCGACGGGGGTGCGGGAGAAGCGGAGGGGGGAGTTGACGACGGGGATGTTGCCGACGCGCGGGTGTGGGACATCCGCTATCGCGCCGCGTTCTTGAACCTGCGGGTCTGCGAGCACCTGGTCTATGCGGTTGACGGGGCCGCAGGGGATTCCGAGTTCGCCGAATTCTTGCAGCCATTGGGCGGCGGGCTTTTGGGACATCGCGGCTTCGAGATCGGGGATAAGAGCATCGTAGTTTTGGGTACGTTCGAAGCCGTCGCTGTAGCGGGGGTCATCAATCAAGTCGACGCGGTCGAGGGCGGCGCAGAATAGGGGCCACTGGTCTCGCACACCGCCGACGATCGCCACGACAATCCAGTCGTCTGCGGTCTTGAATGCCTGGAATGGGGTGAAGGAGGGGTGGCGGGTGCCGATTGGGCCGGGGGATTCTCCGGTGGTGACGTATCGGCCCACAGCGGCCTCTAGGATGGCCAGTTGGCATTCCAGCATTGAGACGTCGATGTACTGCCCCTGCCCGCTCCGTTCGCGTTCCTGCAGGGCGGCGAGGATGGCGGTTGTTGAGAAGAGGCCGGCGATCATGTCGCCGAGCGAGCTGCCGGGGCGGACCGGGCCGCCGCCGGGCTCACCGGTGATACTCATGATGCCGCCCATGGCCTGGACGATGATGTCCAATGCCGGGCGCTGGGCGTAGGGACCGGTCTGGCCGAAGCCTGAAATGGAGCAATAAACAAGACGAGGGTTCACAGTCTGGAGATCGTCATATGCAAGCCCGAAGTTTGCCATTGTGCCGGGGACAAAGTTCTCCACGAGGACATCACACTCGGCGGCAATGTCTTTGAGTACCTGCTGGCCGTCCGGGTGAGCCAAGTTGAGGGTGACGCTCTGTTTTCCACGGTTGACGCTGACGAAGTAGTAGCTCTCTCCCTCGAAGAATGGGCCGGTGCCGCGAGAGAGGTCGCCGCCCTCGGGGCGCTCGACCTTTATGACCTCCGCGCCCATGTCGGATAGAATCATTGTTGCGAACGGGCCCGCGAGGATGCGGGTTAAATCGACGATTCGGAGACCGTCAAGTGGTCCACTCATACGTTTATGCCTTCCGTCAGTAGAGTCATGCGTCCTGACGCACAGAGTTTCATTGTAGACAAGAGCCGCGCGCCGACGCGCGGTAGCCACAGCGGCGCGGGGCAGTCTTGATTCCACTATCGGACAACAGCGGCCAACGGCAAGGGACGCCATGGCTGACCATCACGCTGATCGTGATCAATGCCCTCGCGTTCGTATACACCATCATCCTCGACCCGGAGCAGCGGGCAATCTTCCATTTCCGGTTCGGGGTGGTGCCCTACGAATTCACGCACGGGGAACTGTTCAACCAGATAATGTCGCTGCCCGAATATGCTGCAATCGCGCCCGTCGTCCCGTCATGGATGACGCTGTTCACGTCGATGTTCCTACACGGGGGATGGGCGCATATTTTGGGCAATATGGTGTTTCTATGGGTATTCGGGGACAACCTTGAGCACCATTTCGGGCGCGTTGGGTTTCTTGTTTTCTATCTGGCGACGGGTGTTCTCGCGTCTGCAACGCACATCCTGTTCAACTGGGACAGCAGCATCCCGGCCATCGGCGCAAGCGGGGCCATCGCGGGCGTGCTTGGCGCATACCTACTGTTGTTCCCGCGCCGCCGGGTACGGACGCTGTTCATGATGGGGCTGATCACGGTGATGGAGATTCCGGCAGTGTGGCTGCTTGTGATGTGGATGGTGATCCAGTTGTTCCAGGGCGTTGGCGGGCTGGTTGTGGCGGGAGGCGGGGGCGGCGTGGCGTACTGGGCGCACGTTGGCGGCTTTATCGCAGGCGCGGGTATCGTCGCAGGATGGCGCATCCTGAAGCGGGAAAAGGTGTGGCAGCCGAACAGGTATGAGACGAATAGATCGAGGCTCTACCAGTACGATGATGACGATGACGACGACTATCCGCCGATGCCTCCCGGTTACTCACCCTATCGGCGGCGTTAGGGGTTTCTGAGGACATTCGCCAATGAATGAGCACGAGCCACAGGATCTCATCGGACTCGCCGGCATGGTCTTCTTCGGACACCATGGGGCGACGGAGGAGGAGCAGGCGGTCGGACAACGCTTTGTCGTCGACCTTGAGATGGCTCTGGATCTCGCGGTTGCGGGACACTCGGACGATCTGGCCGATACGGTGGACTATGGGCGGGCGTTCGAGATTGTACAGGGGGTGCTGGAGGGCCCGCCACACGCACTGCTGGAGAGCCTGGCCGAGGAGTGCGCGCAACGGCTGCTGGATGAGTTGCCCATCGAGCGAGTTCGTATCCGGGTGAGCAAGCCGTCCGCGCCCATCAGGGGTTCGCTGGACGCAGCATGGGTAGAGATAACGCGACGACGGTGATTTAAGGTGGTTGGGTTTGGCGTGCTGTTGGCGCTGGCGGCGGTTTCGATTGGAGTGTTGGGGTTGTAGGGGGACGCCCGATGGATTCCGGCTTCCGCCGGAATGAGGGAAAGCGGGGGAGAGGGAATTTTTTGAAGTTCGCGCTCCGGCCCTGATTGTTGAAGGGGTAGTCCGCCTCCTTCCGACTCTTCTGTTTAGAAGTCGTAGCGTTCTGAGCGCCACGGGTCTGCGTTGGAGTTGTAGCCGTGGAGTTCCCAGAAGCCGCGCTTGTTCTCGGGCATGAGCTCCAGCGCCTTGATCCACTTGGCGCTTTTGTACGCGTAGCGGTCAGGCACGATGAGACGGGCAGGGCCGCCGTGTGCGGATTCCAACGGGATACCGTCATGCCGATAAGCAATCAAGACATTAGGGTTCAACAACGCCGCTAGCGGCAAGTTCGTTGTGTAGCCGCCGTAGCAGTGGGCCATGACATGGGCGGCGGTCGGACGAATGCGGGCCTCGTCGAATAGATCGCGGACAAACAGGCCCTCCCAGCGGTTATCGAGCCGGGACCACCCTGTGACGCAGTGAAAGTCCGCCGTGACAGCATCGTCCGCGCGAGCGAGAAATTGCTCCCACGTAAATCGAATCGGGTTGTCAACGAGGCCGATGACCTCAAATGTCCATGTGGCGAGGTCAATCTGGGGGATCTGTCCATAGGAGAGGACGGGGAACTTCTGCGTAACGGTCTGGCCGGGCGGGACGCGATCCTTATCCACCGCCGTGGCGCCGCCGAAGATCCTCTGCGCCCTGTCGATAATGCTCATGTCCCAATTCTACACGCGCGGCATGAAGGACAGACAGGTGAGCGTCAGTGTGATGGCATACTGTCGATGAGGAATCCCGAGCACTGGGAAGACTCGCCAAGGGGGACACGATGACTACCGAGGACTATGCGCATCCGGAGTACCTGGTCGAGGCGGATTGGCTGGCAGCACACCTTGGTGACGACAATGTGGTCATCGTGGACTGCGACGTTGACGCGGGCTACAACAGGGGCCATATCCCGGGGGCGATCCTGATTCCCGATAACTTCATGAAAGACCCGGACACCGACCGCGTCCTCATGATGACGCCGCCTCAATTCCAGGCCGTTTGCGAGAGACTGGGCATCGGCAATGACTCACTGGTCATCTGCTATGACAACGGGCAGAGCGTGACGGCGGCGCGTCTGTGGTGGGGTCTGAATACGTATGGACACAGTAACGTCAAGGTATTGAACGGCGGTTGGCGGGGCTGGCTCACCGGCGGCCACCCCGTAGGTTTCGAGCGCCCCGCTCCCGCAGAGGGTGTGACATTCACACCCAAACTCGACGATTCAATGCTGGTGAAAGTTGATGAGCTGAAAGAGGCGTGCACTCTGGAGGAATCTGTCGTCTGGGACACTCGCAGCGATGGCGAATGGAACGGCTCAACGACCCGCGGCAATAAGCGGCTGGGACACATCCCCGGGGCCGTTCACCTCGAATGGTTCAATCTTATGGATCGGGAGACGCATCGGTTCAAGTCCGCGTCCGAGATACGGCAGATGCTGTCCGAGTACGGAATCACGCCGGACAAGAATGTCTACACGTATTGACAGGGCGGCATCCGTGCGGCGCACGGAGTATTTGTTATGCAGCTTGTTGGTTACGAAAGCACGCGGAACTACGACGGTTCCATGCGGGAATGGGCGAATCGAGACGATACGCCGCTTGAGGTGTGAGGGCGCTCATGTCCTTCGACAGGCTCAGGATGAGCGGCGGGGTTAGGCGCCGGTAGAGCCGTGTCCGCCACCGCTCCGCTCGGTCTGCCTCAGGCTTTCCGCGATTTCCAGTGAAACGTCGGCGCGGATTCCGACAACGATCTGCGCGATCCTGTCGCCGCTGCGAACGACGTGGGGCGGGCGGTTCCCTACGGTGTACATGGTGATGAAAACCTCTCCTCGATAGTCACTATCGATGGTCCCGACGGTACTCATCACTCCCCTGCTGCTGAGGCCGGAGCGTGACCGAACCTGGACATCGAGAGTTGGAGGGAACTCGAGAGCGATGCCGGTCGGGATCATAACCGGGTCAGGGCCAACGATGATCTCTTCTTCTCCATCCTGGAGGCAAGCATAGATATCAAAGCCCGTCGAGCCGGGTGTGGCGCGGAACGGCAGACGTACGCCCTCGCGGAGCAAGGCGACACGAATGACTGCAGTGGAATCGGTTTGCACCTATCCACAATAGCGGAACGGGGCGCGGTGGGCCGGGCGGCCCTCCACGCCCCGTGAGTCTTTGCGTGTCGGAATCTAGCCGGCGCGCCGACCCAACGTGCCACGCGCCAACATGACACCGGTAGCGGCCAGAGCGAATCCAAACATGGCAATGAACAACAGCGTCATGGAACTCAGAGAAACGTCTCCACCCTGGATGGGCGGCGGCGGCTCCTCCCTGAACAGGGCGAACTGACCGGCCCGGGCGACCTTGGCCGTAACGACCATATCGAACGGATCAGTGGATGTTTCGACAGTCAACCACATATTCCTGCCGCCATCCCAGGCACGAACGACGAACGCATCCGGGTCATTGCCTGCCTCTTCCCACTCGGCATCCGTCAGGTCCAGATTGAGCATCATGGTGGGGTTGAAGCGGGCTGATCCGCTCGCATCCTGGCCGTCAATGCTGACGGACACGGAAACGGCGCGGCGCAGGTATTCTGCTGTGCTGCCGCTCGGTTTGCTCGGATTGGGCGCAATCAGCGCGGGCATCGTCTGGCTTTCTTCCAGCTGAAGCGGCTCAATGGTGATGGAGCCCGACGGCATCTCATTGCCGTCCAGTTGCAACGCGCGAGGCTGAATCATGAGGGATCCCGCTGCGTCAAAGCCGGGGAAGAATGTGCCCGGGATGTCCAGGGTGACCCCTGCGTCATATTCAAAATCAGCGGTGACGCTGGTCTCTTCCTCGTCGTCCTGATCGTTACTTGTCGTATCTTGCGCCAGAGCGACGCTTACGGAGGCCAAAAGCAGACCGTTAACGATTGCTAGAACGCCGAGCAACTTCAGGCGTCTGCTTACGCCCGCATGTGTCCATGGCATGACACACCACTCCTCTTTGGGCCTTAGCCCACTATCTCAACTGCTCCCGTATCCCGCGCTTTGACCCTCGAAGGGTCAGCATGTCCAAAACGAAATCAAGAATTTGTTTTGAACCGATTTCGGATTATAAAGCTATTTAGGGCAGCGGTCAATCGCTCAGACGTTCAGGGCGAGGAAAGAGAGCGCCCTAGTTGGGAGTGCATCATGCGAACGCGGCGAGGTAAATCGAATTGGGCGCCTGCCTCCGGCTGCCATCCCAAGATGCGACTCTCCGCAGCGAATTTAGGAAGAACATCCCTGACCCAATCGGCGTTCACACCAGCCGTTTGCAGGGGTTGAACAGCCTCCGGTTCCGCTATGTAGGCGCCAACTCCGCATGAGACTCCCACGTCGGTGGGGAAAGGCGGTTCAATCAGGATTTCTCGCACCAGGCCAGAGTGGGTATCCGTGCGGGCCCGGGGCAGCCCCGCGGTTTCCTGTACATCGTCGGCAAGGCACATAGTGAGGTCTACGTCGGCAGAGCGGTGGGCCTCAAACATGGAAGCTAATTCGAGGTTGGTTACAAGTGCGCCGTCAATAACGAGCGTTGATTCCGTGATCTGTTGACGAACGGCCGTCAGCGCGCCGCCGGACCCGGGCGAGCCGTCCTGCCGGACGTGCGTCGCCCTGATTCCCCACCGGCTCCCATCGCCAAAATAGTGCACGACCATTCCGGGCAAGGAACGAGAGACAAGCCAGGCATCAGTGATTCCCTGCCCCGCGAGGTGGCGGAGGAGGGCATCGGAAGCGGGAATGCCGTCGACTTGTCTAAATGCCGGATGGGGACCCGTGGCGGGCAGGACGGCGCGCGGATCAAACCCGTCAATGAGGATGACAGCTTGGGTGAGCGTGTCTGGGCGTCTCATGCGCCCAGTTTCTCATTCTCGTCCATGCGAGGGAAATGAAAGGGGCGCCCTTGCGGGCGCCCCTTGTTCCCAATTGGAGTTCAGGATCTAGTTGGGAACAAGCACAACCTTGCCCGCGACCATCTCAGTTTCAAGGAGTGTCTGACCTTGACCGGCCTCCTGCATCGGCAGGACGCGGTCGATGACCGGCTTGATGTGCCCCGCCTGCACCTGGTCCAGCCCGTCCTGCAACTGGTGGACGGTGCCGAGGGTGGAGCCAACGAGCTTGACCTGTCGGAAGAAGATGTGGCGGAGGTCAATGTTGGCGTCGTATCCGCTGGTTGCGCCGCTGGTGACGACGGTGCCGCCCCAACCGGCGAGCTGGATGCTGAGGCCCATGGTGGCCTGCCCGGGATGCTCGAAAACGATGTCTGCGCCGCGCCGCCCCACAATGTTGCGCATCTCCTGCCGCACGTCCTGTGTCTTGCGGTTGATCAGGTGCTCCGCGCCGAGTTCCTTGCACAGCTCAAGCTTCTCGTCGCTGGACGCGACTGCGATGGGATGCGCACGGAACAGCTTGGCGATCTGGATGGCCATTACACCAAGTCCGCCAGCCGCGCCCCAGATCAGGACGTTGTCGCCGGGCTTGATGCTCGCCTTTTCGACCAGCTTTCGCCATGCCGTCACGAGTACGAGCGGGAAGGACGCCGCCTCTTCATGCGTGAGGTTGGTGGGCTTGGGTACGGCGTTTTCCGCCGGCACATTGACGTATTGGCCGTGCGCGCCGTCGAGCGCGGGCCAATCGTAGCCCCAGATGTTGCACTCCTGGCCGGTGCGATTATTGAAAGCCGGGCGGCCGCAGTGAACGACGACCTCGTCCCCGATGGAATGCGCCGTGACCTCGCTGCCTTTGTCAACGACAACGCCGGATGCGTCGCTGCCGGAGATATGTGGCAGTTCCACCTCCATAGGAGCGCCTCGGCGTCCCCAGACATCGTTGTAGTTAATGGCCGTTGCCTTGACCTCAATGACGACGTCATTCGGCCCGGGTTTGGGGTCGTCAATATCCTTCCATTGGAGGACTTCCGGGCCGCCGTATTCGTCGAAGACGAGTGCCTTCATGCCAATCTCCCTCCCTTGCAGTCGTGCTGTGCACGACGGTGTACGAGTGTCTCTTCAAGGGGCGTGCGAAATGAGTTAATCGTCACCTACCCCACCACACCGGGTACTGGCCGCGATGCGACTAATCGCCCGTCCGCCCAATTTAGCACAGGGGGCGGACGGGCGTCATGGCCAAGTGTGTTACGGGGCGCGGCTGGGTCGGGCCATCTGCTCAGCAGCGATGGCCTGATCCTCATCGGTGAACGCCTCGTTCATGTACTGGAACCCGGCACGCATCCCCTGCTCTGCTGTGACGCGGTCCACGTCCTGCAGGCCCTTTGGCAGATCCTCCGGCGAGGACGCGTAGGATACGTACATCAGGTTCTCGGCGTACTCATAGGCCTGGAACATGCCCTGGGACTCGTAGTAGTAGTTGATGGCGCGCTTGTTGAGTTCCGTAGACGCGGGCGGCAGCTTGGAGATGGTGTTGGCGAGCGTCCAGACGTAATCGTCAAGTTCATCTCGATCAACGACCTCGCTGACCAGGCCAACGCGCAGCGCTTCCTGAGCGTTCATCATGTTGCCCGTGAAGGCGAGCTGCTTCATCTTCTTCATGCCGACGAGCTCAGGCCAGATCATGTAGGTCGCGACGCTTGCGTAGCGCGCGGGCGGGTAACCGAACAAAGTATCGTCCGCCGCGATGGTGATATCACAATGGCAAGCGAGCTGTCCGCCGCCGGCCAGACTGAACGAGTGGCACTGGGCGATGACCGGCTTGCGGTTGCCCCAGATCCAACGGCGGTACATCGTGGTGGGATGATCGCTCGTGATCATGGTCAGCGCATCGCGGGGCAGATTGCCCTCAGACTGAACGTTCATGTCATAGCCCGCAGAGAATGCGCGGCCTGCGCCCTTGATGACGATGCAGCGGACGGTCTCGTCCTTGTCTGCCTCCTCGAGCGCGTTGCCAACGTCTGCAAGCAGGCTGCGGCTGAGAGCGTTAAGACGCTCAGGGCGGTTCAGCGTGATGTAAGCGACGTTGCCCCCTGCTGCCTCACGCAGTTCATAGATGATGTTCTCATAGTCTGCCATTTCTACCCCTCCTTATCCGGTTCCCCAGTTCTTTCCGATGTTCTCACGAATCAGTGTTGTCTGTCAGTTTGCTGCCGGGCTCGCGACGAATCTCCGGTGCCAATCCTGAATAATCCCACGGTCCCGGTCGAATGCGAGATCCGGCAGGCCGTCGGCGTCAAAGTAGTCGACTGCGAGGCTCTCCTCACCCGGCCTCGGCTCTCCTTCCACAATATGCCCACGGTAGACCACGAGGATGACACGGTTGCCCGTTTCTGAGTGGAGTCCGAGCAAGCCGTCCAGTTCGACTGTCACGCCTACCTCTTCCTGCGTTTCACGGATAGCGGCGTCCTCCACTTTCTCACCGGCATCGACGAACCCCGATGGATATGACCAGAGGTCCTTGCGGGGATGGTGGGCGCGCTGCATGAGGAGGACACGGCCCTGTTCATCGCCGATCAACACGCCGACGGCCACCTTTGGATCCGTGTAGTGAACATAGCCGCATGACTCGCAGGCCGGACGCATGGAGCCGTCGATTTCACGTTCGGCGAGTTCCTGCCCACAGTTCAGGCAGAACTTTGCCTGCCCGTGCCCATGCATGATAGGCGGGTGAGCGCCGTGCTGCTCGTCAGCCATCAAAGACCCTCGTAACTACTGCGAGTGAGTTTCCGGTTTCACCGCGTCTTCTAGCGGAACGGGCCGTCGCGCGCGTCCAGGAATGCCCTCATACCCTGCTCCACGCGTACCGTGCCCAGGTGTTCACGCTCCGGCACGTCCGGCGTCAGCGACTCAATCATGCGGAGCATGAGGTGGTCGTCCAGACCCTTGCCAAAGCCCTGCGCATCGTAGACGGCGGTTATAGAACGCTTCATCATCTGGAGCGCGAACGGCGGCACCTGCGCGATGCGGCGGGCCATCGCCATTGCGGCGTCCAGTGCCTCACCGGCGGGAACGACCTTGTTGACAAGGTCCCACTTCTCAGCGGTTTCAACGTCGATAAAGTCTCCGGTGTAATAGAACTCTCGCAGGTGGCGATTGTTCGTGATGAACGGCAAGAGCACATGCGGCGAGTGCGCAACGTGGCGGATCTCCGGCTCGCCAAACTGGGCGCGCTCAGAGGCAACGATGAGGTCGCAACTCATGGCGAGGACGTTGCCTGCGGCGGCCGCGGGGCCGTCAACGGCGGCAATCCATGGCACACGCGAGTACCAAGGGCGGGAGACGAGCCTGGCCTGCCAATGGGTGTTCTCCCAGCGCTCCGTGGCGCTGTACGTTGGCCGTTCCTGGTTGGGGGTCAAATCGTAGCCGGCGCAGAATGCAGGGCCGGCACCGGTGATGACGGCGATACGCACGTTGTCATCGTTCTCGACGGCATCAAAGACCTGCTCAAGCTCCTCCAGCAAATCGTGATTGAGCGCGTTGCGCCGCTCCGGTCGATTGAGTGTGACTTGTGCAACGCCATCATCGCCAACCTCATAGATAAGAGTCTCAAAATCAGCCATATGGAATATCCCTCCCCAGAATGAACGTGGCGGCCACCCTCAGCCGCTCATTGAGTATACGTCACCCAAAGGGACGAGGCGGGTGAAACTACACGTACTCTTTCACACGTTCGGCGAGGCGTTTGGTCATGCCGGGGGCGGCTGAGAGGTCATCGATGGTGGCCTCGCGAATTGCGTCGAGGCTGCCGAAGTGGCGCATGAGCATGCGCTTGCGGCGGGGGCCGATGCCGGGGACGGCGTCGAGCATGGACTCCATGCCCTTTTTCTGTCGGATGTTGCGATGGAAGGTGATGGCAAATCGGTGGGCCTCGTCGCGAGCGCGCTGGACAAGATAAAGGGCGGGGGATGTCCGCGGCAGCATGATTGACTCTGCCATCTCCGGCAGAAAGACTTCCTCCTCCTGTTTGGCCAATGATGCGAGCGGAATCTGGTGGAGGCCAAGCTCAACACGCATCACTTCCGCGACGGCGTTCAACTGTCCCTTTCCGCCATCGATCAATACGAGGTCTGGCAGAGTCATAAACGATCCGTCTGCCGTTTCCTTCTTTGTGCCGCTGCTACCGGCCTTGGTACCAGACGGAGCCGATTTGAATTGCGCGATAACCTCTTCTGCATCCTCCGCGGTACTGGCAAGCCCACGCGCGGCGCTGCCGAGCGCGCCGGAGCGCTGGAACCGACGGCGAATCACTTCCTGGAGAGAGGCAAAATCGTTCGCGCCTTCGACGGTTTTGATCCTGAAACGACGGTAGTGGTCCTTGAGCGGCTGGCCGTCCTGGAACACGACCATCGATGCGACAGAGTTCGTGCCCTGCGTGTTGGAGATGTCGTAGCACTCGATGCGGCGCGGGAGTTCGGGCAGGTTGAGTTGTTCTTTGAGTTCCGCCAGCGCAGTCTCGGTCGCAGTCTCGTCAGCAAGCACCTTGATGCGAAGGGCTTCGAGGCCCTGCAGAGCGTTTTCAGCGACGAGTTCCAGCAACTTCTTGCGTTCGCCACGCTGCGGAACGATGAGCCGTACCTTTCGGCCCTCTCGTCGCTCTTCAAGCCATTCCGTGATGGCGGGGCCGTCGGCGACAGGCGCCTGAGTCAGGATGCGCGGCGGCACGACGGGGCTATTGACATAGAACTGCTTGATGAATCCGGCTAGTACCTCTCCGTCGGTCTCACCGAGCGTGCCGTCCAGGAGAAAGTTGTCTCTTTCCAGTAATCGTCCTCCACGAACGAAGAACACTTCTGCCCATGCCTCGTTGCCGGCACGGGCGATGGCGATGATGTCCTCATCGACAGCGTGCGTAGAGACGGCCTTCTGCTCGGCGGAGACGCGGTTGATGGCGTTGATCTGATCTCGGAAGAACGCCGCGCGCTCATATTCGAGGTTGTCGGACGCGTCCACCATCTTCCGCTTGATGTCCCGTGCGATTGCAGACTGCTTGCCCTCCAGGAACGCAGAGACCTGCCCGATGACCTCGCGGTAATCCTCGTTAGATACCGCGCCGATACAAGGGCCGAGGCATCGCTTGATGTGGTAATCAAGGCACGGCCTCGGGTCTGTGCCGGTGATCTCTTTGGTGCAGGAGCGATAGGGAAACAGCTTGTTGAGCAGGTCAAGGGTCTTGCGGACGCTCGATGCGCTGGCATACGGACCGAAATAGCGTGCGCCGTCATCCTGCATCCGCCGTGTGATGTAAACGCGTGGCCACTCTTCACGCACGTCGATCTTCAAATAGGGATAGGTTTTGTCGTCCTTGAGACGGACATTGAACCGCGGCTTGTGGCGCTTGATGAGCGTGTTTTCAAGAATCAAGGCCTCCGCCTCGGTCGTTGTAACGATGCAGTCGAGGTCAGAAGCGCGTTGCGCAATCTGGAATGCCTTGGTTCCCGGCGTCAGAGCATCTGAGCCGAAATAGGAACGGACGCGGTTGCGGAGGACGGCGGCCTTGCCAACATAAATCGGCTTGCCCCGCGCGTCACGAAAGATATAGACGCCGGGCTGTGTGGGCAGGCCGCGGGCGACCTGAGCGAGATCAATGCTCATCGTGCGCTCATTCTATCGCGCCACGGATTGGGCCGTGGGCGCTAGAGGAAAACAGCAACGGCGGCAAGAGCGGCAGCGGTGACGACGGCGGCAAGGCCGATCGAGCGAAGGTCCCTGATGGAATCACGACGAATTCGCTCTTCTCGCTGCGCTTCAAGCGCACGTGCGGATGACGTCGCTCCGCGGCGGAGCGCGCCGATTCCTCTACCCCTTGCCCGCGTGCCGTTTTGTGCAGCCACGGGCGTCTGTGGTGGCGCGGCCGGAGCAGGCTCAGGCGCCGTCATTGGAGTATCTTCGGGGGCTGCAGGAGGAGTGCCGCCGCGGGCGGCCCTCACGATGCGTCCCGGTGAGACGGGCGGGGCCGGACGAGGACGACGCTCAGTGGTTGGGCCGCGTCGTCTGCGATCACGTCTACTTGGTTTGCCAGGCATTACGTTCGTCTCTCCGTTCCCACGCTGTTCCCTTGGAGTCCGCCTTAAGTTTCATCGCAAAGGAGTTGTTCGTCCAGTGCGCGTGCGCCTGTTGCAACCATTTGCGCGTAGTGCTTGATATCGAACCGATCGACACGGAGCACCATATCGAACCAACTGGGGTCGAACGGATCGACACCGAAGAATTTTCTCAGAAAGGCTTGCCGGTGATGTTCCTGATCATCGACTTCTCGGCGTGCCTCGTCCACCGACAAGCTATTACGGTTGGCCCAGCGTTCAATTCGCGCGTCACGCGGCGCAAGCACGAGAACGTTAAAGACACGGGGGTTGTTCCTGAGAATATACGTCGTTCCTCTACCGATGATGACGACCCGGGGTAAACGAGCAAGCTCTTCAATGATTTCCCTGGTGACTTCCAAAAAGCGTTGGTCATCCAGCGTTTGCTCTTCATTGCGCGGTTCCGCAGCCGCCTGTTCATAGGTGCGGGATAGCAGCGGTTCGCCGCTCATGTATGGATCCGCGGTATAGCTTGCGGCGGAACGCTGGACGAAGGTTTGAAATACGCGGGCGATACGATCCGTGAGGCTATCGACGCGCATATCGCGGGCGTCCCACTCCTCGACGCTCATGCCGGTGCGGTTCGCGGCCTCACTGAGGAGGAAGTTATCGACGAATTCAGCTTCGAGCTGGTTGGCGACTTCTTGCCCGATATCCTGGCCGCCACTTCCAATCTGCCCCGCAATTGCTACAACAGCCATGACGCCCCCTGTCCCCCACAAATTCTAGCGCGTGCAGTCTCGCCACGCGGACGCCCCCATCATGCCATGTTGGATAGCCCTTGGGCGACACGGGCGCCGAGATGCTATCCTGCGGCAACAGTGTCGCGCTCACGCTCACGACCGTAGCGAGCCCGAGGATGAGCACGGTCGTACTCCTCACGCAATTGGTCATGGGCAAGGCGTGTATAGATCTGGGTAGTGGAGATGCTGGAGTGACCAAGGAGTTCCTGCACGTGGCGGAGCGCTGCGCCGCCTCGCAGCAGATGCGTTGCGAAACTATGGCGAAGCGTGTGCGGCGTGATGCTGTGCGTGATGCCGGCCTCAGCGGCAAGCGACTTCAGTAGAAGCCAAAAGCCCTGCCGGGTGAGGCGGTTGCCACGCCGATTCAGGAATAACGCGGGCTCGTCCCGTCGGCGACGGAGCTTCGGGCGGGCCTCATCAATATAGGCCCGCAAAGCACGGATGGCCTCCGGATAGACGGGTATAATGCGCTCCTTGTACCCCTTGCCGCGGCATCGTACATAACCTTCGTCAAGATTGACGTCGGCAACGCTCAAAGAAACGAGTTCCGAGACACGCATTCCCGTCGCATAAAGGAGTTCAAGCATGGCGGAAGCACGCATGGCCTCCAGCGTCGACTTGCCTCTCGGTTGATTCAAGAGTAATTCAACTTCGTCCACACCGAGGGGAGACGGCAGCGCCCTGCCCACCTTCGGTGAACTGAGTCCTTCAGAAGGGTCAGAGTCGATCAGGTCATGGGTGGTCATGTAGGAGAAGAAGGACTTCACGGCGGCAATCTTACGTGCGATGGTGGTGGTGGCGTATTCCCGAGACTTGAGGTGGCTGACAAATCCCAGGAGATGGTCACGTGAAACGTCCGCCCACGATTCTGCAGGCGCCAAGTCTTCGGACGGGGCGGTAAGCCACTCTGTCAGTTGGGTCATGTCACTACGGTAGGCCTCCGATGTATTGGCGGAGAAGCCTTTGACAGTGGTGAGGTACACAAGGAAATCTCGTACACCCTGATCAAGCATTCCGGGGCCGTCCTTTTTGAATAGTTATGGATGCGTTACGTCACGTCTAGAGAACAATATCACAAAGTCTCTCATGAATGGTCAGCCATCGTTCCTCAACGTGCGCTTACAATGGGAATCGGCAAAGACTGAAAGGCCAATGGCATGCAGGCCCGCAGAACAAACCCTCGCAAGGCACCGTGGATAGATGCCGCCACTGCAATATCGATCATGATTGACCGCATCGTGGAGAGTTTCGACCCGAAACGAATCATTCTTTTTGGTTCCCAGGCCCGTGGAACGGCGACACCCTGGAGCGATGTCGACCTGATGGTTGTGATGGATGACCTGGCTGATGGACGCGCGACGACCATAGCAATCAGACAGGCGCTGAGTGACGTTCGAATTAGCAAGGACATCGTCGTAACGACCCAAAAGAGACTTGAGGAGCGCAGTCGGGCCGTCGGTACAGTCCACCGCGCTGTCATGCGAGAAGGCAAGACGGTCTATGAGCGGCAGGTCTGAATCGACTCTCGCGGATACACGTCGCTGGATGCGGTCTGCGAAGGAGGACATGGATCTGGCTGTGCATCTGCATACGGCCAAAGCTGGAGTACCGCGTCATGTCTGTTGGTTGTCCCAGCAAGCCGCCGAAAAGGCATTGAAGGCGGCCCTGATATATGAAGAGGAGGATTTCTCCTTCACGCACGACATCGAGGCGCTGAGTTTGCTCCTCCCAGACCCGTGGAGGATCAGCGTGTCTCCAGATGAATTGGCCCACTTAACATCATGGGCCGTCGAAGCACGTTACCCCGGGGAATGGTCAGAACCAGACAACAGTGATGCAGCGGAGGCAGTAAACCTAGGGCGACGGGTTTGTGACGCCATTGAGAGAGAGTTGGGGCGTCAAGGAGTGATCGCGTAGTCCAGGCTCGCTGTGGATTCGTCAGATGTGACGGTGGGGGCATAGAATAGTGAGACGGCAGGTTGTGGAGCCGCAGGGCGCACGACCCAGCCAATTCTAACCAGTGAGGTAGTACAGCTTGAACGTTCTTGCCGCCATCAACATTGGCATCGATCCCGTCCTTTTCGAGATTGGCCCGTTCCTGGTGACGTGGCACGGGTTCTTTACGGCGCTCGGTATCATCGCGGTCGTCATCTGGGCCGTGTATATGGGCCGCAAGCACGGCATCCATGAAGACGCCGTTTACGGCACGGCCGTCTGGGCCGTGCTGGGCGGCTTGATCGGCGCGCGACTGGTTCACGTGGTAGACAACTGGGACTATTACGGGACGGATCCAATCCTCATACTCCGCATCTACGAGGGTGGAATCGGACTGCTTGGCGGGATTTTGGGCGCGACGGTCGGCGGCACGTTCTACGCGTGGCGACATCGGTATCCGGTGGGGCGCATGGTTGACCTGGTCACGCCGGGACTGCTGCTCGGCATGCTCATCGGACGGTTCGGAGACATCATCAACGGCGAGCACCTTGGTGAGACGTTGGTGAGGCCATGGGCGTTCCTGTATACGCATCCGGGCAGCCCGGCGAACGGTGAGGGGCCGATGCATCCGGTCATTGTCTATGAGATGGCGCTGGATGCGTTCATCGGCATAGTTACGTATTTCCTTATCGGCAAGATCCGGCCTGACGGATCGGTCTTCTTCATGTACCTGCTGATGTACGGTCTAGGCCGGTTTGTTATCCAGTTCATGAGGCGTGACGCCGTGTGGTTCGCAGGGCTCCAGCAGGCGCATTTGTTGGCCCTCTTGCTCGTCGTTATTGCGCTGGCCTTCCTCATCACGCGGGTGAGGCTGGCAAGTTCGGGCGACGATAGCTCCGGTGAATCAGACGACGGCTCAGAGGAAGAATCCGAGGACGGGCAGGCAGACGCACCGCCGCAGCCGGCGTAGGCGCTCGTTTAGGCTGAGGGGCGGAAGTCCTGGACGTTTAGTTCCAGGGTTGCAGGGCGGTTTGCGTTTGGGCCGCCGTCGTTCTCCTGGAATTGAAAGGCGACGTCGATTTCCCGTCGTGCCTGCCCCGCCTTTTCGCCGAGACGGAACGCGATTGCATTCCATTCCATCCCCGTTTGAGGCTCTGCCAGCGAGAGGCGCAGGTGCGAGCCGTCCCCGACTTGCCTTGCGGAAATAACACGGACACCTCGCGCGACGAACACGGGATTCCTGTTGCCCTCCCCGTGTGGTTCAAGTTTGTCCATGTGGGAATTGAGGTCTGCGGCAAGGCGTGAGGGCGCGCCCTCGGCGTCGATAGCAAGCGTGGGGCTGAGATCGATGCTATCGAGGGCTTTGGCGGCCAATTCCCGCAGCCTGTCACGGAAGGCGGGGAGATTGCTTTCGAGAGCGGAGAAACCGGCAGCGCGATGATGGCCTCCGAACCGGGTCAGCAAGTCTGAACACTGCTTCAGCGCTCCATCAACATCAAATTCCTCGATGCTGCGGGCGGAACCGCGGATCAGTCCATCGCCGTAGGTGGAATAGACAAAGCTTGGTCGATAGAATTCCTCCGTAAGTCGACCTGCAACGAGACCGACGATGCCAGCGGGAATATCCGGCGCGCCGGCGACGATAACGGGCGCACTCGTATCGTCGTCCGTCATGCGTTCACGGACCTTTTTGTAGGCCTCTTCGGTGAGTTCCCGGCGGCGTTGATTGAGTTCATCAAGATGAACCGCAAGGGTTCGCGCCTCATCCTCGTCATGCGTGGACAGGAGGTTGAAGGCGTCGTTGGCGTGAGTCAAGCGGCCGGCGGCGTTGAGGCGAGGCGCTATCTGGAATGCGATGTCTCCGGAGCTTATGCGTGCCAGGGGACGGCGAGCGATCGAGGCGAGGATGCGGAGTCCAGGGCGTTCCGAGTCCCGCATGCGTATCAGGCCCTCATTCACGAGGTATCGATTCTCTTCAATAAGCGGCGATACGTCCGCGACGGTTCCGAGCGCCACGAGTTCAAGCAGTGTGTTGGGCAACTCCTTGCCGAGTTCCTGATGGATGGCCTGCGCAAGTTTGTAAGCAACACCGACTCCGGCGAGTTTAGGCGACGGGTACGCTGAATCACGTCGCATTGGATTCACGATGGCCGCGAAATCGGGCAAGTCATCCCCGGGCAAGTGGTGATCCGTGACGATGATGTCCATACCTTTGGGCGGGGCCACGCCGTCATTGATGCCGCCAACACCGCAATCAGCAGTGATGACGAGAGTGCAGCCATCGTCACGCAGCGTCTTGAGGGCAGCGCGATTCATTCCGTGCCCTTCTGATCGGGCGGGAATGTAGGGAGTTACCGACAGTCCCACGTTTGCCAGAGCTTCACACAGGAGCGCCGTACCGGTGACACCGTCGGAGTCGAAATCGCCGTAGATCCCGATCTTCTCACTGCCAAACATGGCCTGCCGAATGCGATGGACGGCGGCGTCCATGCCGGGGATGTCGATTGGGTTTCCGGCTAGCCTCTCGTCAGGTCGAAGAAACAGATCGGCCGCGGGGGCTGTCTCGATGCCGCGATTGACGAGGAGTTGCTGGAGGGTTTGCGGGAATGCGGTGAGGGCCTCTCGCGCCTGGGGTGAGGGTGGGTCAGGGAAGACCCAGCGGCGGGGGACGGTCATGGTTGGCCGCACTCCGAGTTCTGGATTCCCGCCTTCGCGGGAATGACGAAGGGACGCTGGACCGTCATGGAGTGCGGCGCCTAGTCCGCGAACTTACGGAAAATGATTGCCGTGTTGTGGCCGCCGAAGCCGAATGTGTTGGACAGGGCGCTGTTGACCGGGCCGGAACGCACCTCATGCGGTGTGTAGTTCAGATCGCAGTCGGGATCCGCGTTTTCCAGGTTGATGGTGGGCGGGATTTTGTCGTTCGAGACAGCGAGAGCGCAGATGGCAGCCTCGAGCGCGCCTCCCGCGCCGAGGAGGTGGCCGTGCATCGACTTGGTGGACGAGATCGGCACGGCGTAGGCTGACTCGCCGAACACGGTCTTGATGGCCTTGGTCTCCTCACGGTCGTTGATGGGCGTTGATGTGCCGTGGGCGTTGATGTAGCCCAACTCGCCGGGGGCCAGCCCTGCCCTATCGAGGGCCTTGGTCATGGCACGAACTGCGCCCTCACCGTTCTCAGCGGGATGGGTGATGTGGTAGGCGTCGGCGGTGGAGGCATAGCCGGAGAGTTCGGCGATGATATTCGCACCGCGAGCCTTCGCGTGTTCAAGGTCTTCCAGAACCAGCACACATGCTCCCTCGCCCATCACAAAGCCGTCGCGGTCGGCGTCAAAGGGGCGCGACGCGTGGGCTGGGTTGTCGTTGCGCTTGGTGGATAGAGCGCCCGCCTGGCTGAAACCGGCAAATGCGATGGACGTGATGGTGGCCTCTGCCCCGCCGGCAAGCGCCACGGTGGCATCGCCGCGTCGGATAAGGTCAGCTGCCGCGCCGATAGAATCGGAGCCGGAGCAGCAGGACGACGTGACGGAGTAAGCGGGGCCTCGCGCGCCGAGGGCGATGGATACTTTGGCCGCGCCCATCTCCGTGACCATCATGGGCATGAGGAACGGGCTGACACGGTTGGGGCCGCGGGTTGAGAGGGTCTCGACGGCGTTCTGGACAGTGCTGATGCCGCCGTAGCCGCTGCCGATGATCGTTGCGACATCGTCGCGGTTGTCGTCGGTGACCTCGAGGCCGGATTCCATGACTGCCTGGTCGGCGGCGGCCATGGCGAACTGGATATAGCGGTCGGTCTGCCGGACCTCTTTTCGGTCCATGAAGGTGGATGGATCAAAGCTCTTGACCTCACAGGCGATGGTTGTGGGGTAGGGATCAACATCAAAGAGGGAGACGGTGTCCGCGCCGGACTTACCTGCCAGCAGGGAGTCCCAGGTGGTCTGAGTATCAAGGCCGAGGGGCGTCACCATGCCGACGCCGGTCACAACGATTCGAGTCACTACTGCACGCTCCTCAAGTACAGATTGTCCGCGCCTGCCGCGATATGAGCGGCTGGCTAGATGATACGGGGACGCGCGGGTATGGGACAAGGGAGGGGGGGTGAGAGTGGTGCAGTGATATTATTGTCCGGTAAGGTGAACCCCATGGACATCCGAGAGAGCATCTTAAACCACTCGAAGTTCGTCAATTCAAATGCTGGCAAGGTCACGAACGAGCCAGATACGAAACGAGTCTTGGTCATTTCGTTCCTAGAGGATGTGCTCGGCATTAATTCACGTGACCCTCACGAGATGAAGTCGGAGTACCCCGCCGACTGGGGGGACAGGAATCACAAGGCTGTTGATTACGCCCTCATGTTCGACGACAAGCCTTTGGTCATTATCGAGGCCAAGAGGGCACGAAAGTCTTTGGACGGCGAACCACTGACGCAATTGCGTGGGTACTTTAGCGTTATCCCTGAGGCAAGAATCGGGATTTTGACCGACGGCATCAAATACAGGTTTTACGCTGACCTTGACGACTCGAAGGGGCTGGACTCGGTGCCGTTCTTGGAGATTGATTTCTCCAAACTTGATGGAATGCCCTTCGCAGATGTCGGGCGATTTGAGAAAACGGGATTCAATCCAGATCAAGTCCTGCAATGGGCAAAAGATAGGAGCCGTATTGAGAGACTACAAGGAGCCGTAACTGATGCCTTGCGCCGCGAACTCTCCGAACCTTCCGATCAGTTTGTGGGTCTCTTTATCGACAAATTAAAGGCTGGCCGGAAAGCGAAAACACTCATCGCTGAATTCAGAGGCTACCTAAGGACAGCCATATCTGGATTGGTCTCAGTTGTCCCAGCCAATGAAGGGCAGCCTCAACCTTCTCCCCCGACATTAGAGGGTGACTGGTTGGCGATTGCTAACTTCACCGCTGAACCGGGAACCAGTGCGCCAATGCGCATCTGTTTCCCGGGAGAGAGTCCGCGAGATCTCAAGAATTGGAGAGCATTGACGACAGAAACGGCAGATTGGCTCTTTCGGTCAGGTAAGATTCGCATTGGGGATGCTCCATACCGCTTCGGCAAAAGAAGCGGAGGAATCATAAACACTGAAAGTACAAGTGCCCAAGCAAAGAACATGTTTGCACCTCACCGAATTGGTGGCCAAGATCTCTATATAGAGTCCCACGGTGATTCCCATGCTCAAGTGAATCGCGTTCGCGCTCTACTTGACCTGTTTTCTGTTGATCCAGAAACAATAACTGTGAAGCCCCAATAAGACCAGTTGCCCTCATCGCTCAATAGACGATGGTGCAGGTTTTTAGAGTGTCGGCCTGATTCACGAGTTTTTAGAATCCTCGACTACGCTCGGAATGACAGCGGGCTAACTGGATGACACGTGGAACAGTGCTTCACGTTTAGCGCCGCCACAAGTTCTGGATTCCCGCTTTCGCGGGAATGACGATTCAGGCTCTCCACCCCCGCTTTCCCGCTAAACTGGTATGTGCCCGCTTTGGCGGGGCTTTGGGCGTTTAAGCGGTGGAGGTTGTGAGTGAGCCTAGCGGCTTTGTCTGAGGGGTTGCGGCGGCGGTATGGGTATCGTCGGTTGGTGGAGGTTTTGCGCGCGGGGCAGGCTGATCCTGTCTTGCTAGATCCGCTTGAAGGGGCGACGCCGTTTATTGTCGCCAGTCTTTGGCGCGACCTTGGGCGGCCCGTATTGTGGCTGCACGCCGGAGCGGAGGACGCGCGGCGGGCGTATGAGCAGGTCAGCGCGTATGTGTCTTCAACCACTACCGGCGCCGTGATTCCTTTCCCTGAACCGGACGCCCTGCCCTACGAGCAACTGGCAAACGACGCATCAACGACACGGGAGCGGCTGCGGGCGCTCTCTGCACTCGCGGACTTCAGGGAAGAGGCTCACGAGGCGCGAGTGCAGGAGATCGTGTCGCGGCCTGCCCCGTTCATCATTGCGAGCGCGTACGCCGCGGCGGCGGTGACGCTGCCGCCCGAGGATTTTCAAGGCGCGGCGTTTACTTTGAGCATCGGGGAGGCGGTTTCAATCGACGGAATCCTCTTGGACGCGGTGGAGTTGGGATACGAGCCGGTGGCGGCAATCGAGACGCCGGGGACGGTGAGTCGGCGTGGCGGCATCGTGGACATATGGCCACCGCAGAACGAAAGCCCGGCTCGCATCGAGTTGTTCGGGGACATCATCGACAGCATCCGTACATTTGACGCGGCCACGCAGCGGTCGTCCCTTGAGGTGAACGAGGTTGTGGTGACGCCGGCGCTGGAGCTGCTGCCGTCCGCGGTCCGGAATGCGCCGCCGCCGGACATGGACGGGCTTGGGGATGACGAGGCGGCGGTTTTTGCGGAGGAGTTGCGGCGGTTTGGGGAGGGGGCGGCGGCGCCGGGGGTCGGTTTTTTTGCGCCGTATTTCCATCGGTCGACGCTCATCGATCATTTGCCGGATGAGACGGTCATCATCGTTGACCGGCCCATTAGTGTACGCACTCGCCTTGATGAGGTGATCAGGCGGGGGCTGGAGATACGCGATGGGCAGATTGAGCGCGGCAAGCTGCCGCGGGGATTTCCGAGCCCCATCGCCACGTCGGAGCGACTTGAGATGTCGCTGGCGGATATGCCAAGACGCCTGCATCTTGAGCCGTTCGCTCAGGCGTCACCCGACGGAGTTGAGGAAGGAGCGCGGTCGTTTGGGAGCCTTGGGTTCTCGCCGCCTGAGACGTACGGCGGGCGGATTGACCGTCTCAGCAGCGATATTCTCGGCGCGCGGCACCGTGGAAACGCGGTTGTCATTGCGTCTTTGCAGGCGCAGCGGTTGGCGGAGATGCTGCGTGAGAGCGGGCATGAGCTGTCGCTGAGGACGGACATGGATGCCGTACCGACGCCGGGGAGTCTTGTGGTCGTTCAGACAGCTCTGGCGGAGGGGTGGGAACTCAGCGGCGGGGAATCCGGCGTCAGCGGATCGATCATCACCCTTTCGGATACGGAGATATTTGGATTCATCAAGAGGCCGCGCCCGGTGCGTCGGCGCGTTGTGCGCCGCGACGCATTTCTGTCCGATTTCGTGGAGGGCGACTACGTCGTTCACGTCGAGCACGGCATCGCGCAGTTCAAGGGGACGGTGCAGAGGGCGACGGAGGGGGCGGAGCGGGAGTACCTGTCACTTTCCTATGCGGGCGGGGACACGCTGTATGTGCCGACGGACCAGGTGGATCGCGTGGCACGGTACACGGGCACGGGCGGGAATCCGACGCTGACGCGGCTTGGCGGAAACGAGTGGGCAAACACCAAGCGGCGGGTCAAGGAGGACGCACTCAGGTTTGCGGAGGAGCTGCTGAGGCTGTATGCGGAGCGAGAAGTGAACTCGCGCGCGCCGTTCGAGGGGGAGACTGCGTGGCAGTGGGAACTCGAGAGTTCGTTCCCATACCAGGAGACGGATGATCAGATGCAGGCCATCACGGACGTGAAGGCGGACATGGAGGCGGAGCGGCCGATGGATCGGCTGATCTGTGGCGACGTTGGCTACGGCAAGACGGAGGTGGCAGTGCGCGCCGCGTTCAAGGCCGTGGCGGCGGGGTCGCAAGTGGCCGTTCTCGTCCCGACGACGGTGCTGGCGCAGCAGCATTATCGGACATTCATGGAGCGGTTGGAGACGTTTCCCTTGCGCGTGGACATGCTGTCACGGCTGCGGACGGACGCGGAGCAAAAGGAGACGGTGGCGGCGATGGCGCGGGGCGAGGTGGACGTCGTCATCGGCACGCATCGTCTGTTGTCCAGGGACGTGAGTTTCCGCAACTTGGGGTTGGTGATCATCGACGAGGAGCAGCGGTTCGGGGTGCGGCACAAGGAGCATCTGCGCAAGATGCGCGCCACGGTGGACGTGTTGACGATGACGGCCACCCCCATCCCCCGCACGCTGCACATGGCGCTGTTCGGCATCCGCGATATGAGCCGCATCGATACTGCACCGGAGGACCGGATACCGGTGACAACGTTCGTGGCGGAGCAGGAGGATCGGACGATCCGCGAGGCGATACTGCGGGAGACGGATCGGGGCGGACAGGTATTTTTCGTCCACAACCGGATACAGGACATCCAGCGGGTGCTTGAGCACCTGCAGGAGCTAGTGCCGGAAGCGAGCTTCGGCGTGGCGCATGGCCGGATGCCGCCGGAGTCGCTGGAAAGCGTTATGAATTCGTACGCGGCGCAGGAGTTCGACGTGCTGATCTGCACGACGATTATCCAGGCCGGGCTGGACATGCCGAACGCGAACACGCTCATCGTGGATGACGCGGATCGGCTCGGGTTGACGCAGCTCTATCAGTTGCGCGGGCGCGTGGGGCGCTCGTCGATCCGTGCCTACGCTTATTTCCTTTTCAGGCGAGATCGGGTTCTTACACCGACGGCAGAGCGTCGGCTGCGAGCCATCTTGTCCGCTGCCGAGCTTGGAGCGGGATTCCGGCTCGCGATGAAGGACCTTGAGATCCGTGGGGCGGGGAACATCCTGGGCGCGGAGCAGAGCGGGAACGTGGCGGCGGTCGGTTTCGACCTGTACACGCGGCTGCTATCAGAGGCTATCGAGGAGGTTCGCAAGGGCAAGTCGGCGAGCGTACCGGATGAGCCGGGGTTGACGGGTGGACGGTCGCTGTTGGCGGCGGGGGCGGCGCGCGCGCCTGTGGATCTGCCAGCCGATGCCCGCATTCCGCCGGAGTATGTAGAGGACACGGGAACGCGGCTGGCCGTCTACGAGAGGCTGGCGAACCTGGTTGATCCGTCGGAGGTTGAGACGATTCGCGCCGAACTGAGAGACCGTTTTGGGCCACTGCCGCAGCAGGTGGACGATCTACTGCTGGCTGTCGAGGTTCGGGCACAGACTGGTCGGCTGCGGGGCATGGTGCGAGCTATCGGGACGGAAGGAACAGAGATCGTCTTTCGACTCAGGGATGTCTATTGGCTAGATCGGGAGGCAATTCGGCGCACGCTGCCGAACGCGAACGTCGGACATCTACAGATACGGGTACCGGCACGCTCCGGGAGTGATTGGCGCGAGCAACTCAGCCAACTGATGGACGAGTTCGGGAAGATGAGCGGAATTGCGGCGGCAGTGACGGCCTAGCTAATCGTGAGGGCGGTTGCGACGACCGCGGATGCGATCCCACAACGAGGGGCCCTGGGGTCGATCATAGAGAGTCTGGCCGCGCCATCGCTTTTCATAGCCGCCGGGCAGCCTTGCGGCGGAGCCGCCGTTTCTGAAATAGCTCAGGTATGCCCCGCCGAGCAGGATAAGCCCGCCGAGAGCGAGCAGCGCGCCGAGTGAACCAGACATGCTCCACAGCATCGCGCCAACGATCAATAGAACCAAACCCGCAATTGCTGCGTACTTCATGCCGCCCATGAAGGAGCGTCGAGGGCTATCTGCCGGACGACGACGCGGCGCTCGGCGGGAACGGCGGGGTGGCGGCGGCAGGCTGCCCGCCTTCTCGACGATATCCTCAATCTCACGTTCGAGACGATCACTCATGTGTGTCTCTCCCTATGCCCCAGGCGCTCTATGCTCGCATTCTACTCCGCGCCGCAACGCCATGCACGCGGAGAAAACGCCATCGTTGGCAGTATACTCTGACGATGACAGATTCACAGCCACTGCCCTCACTCCGGCCGGACAGCGTCCGTGCCGCGCTTGGTTCTTACGAGCCCGAATTCATTAATGATGAGTCCTTGATGCCGTCCGCGGTGCTGATACCCATCATCGAGGGGCCGGAAGGGCCGAGCATCCTGTTCACCGTCCGCACGTCCCGCGTGGAGCACCACAAGGGAGAGGTGTCTTTCCCGGGCGGCGCGCGTGACCCCGAGGATGAGTCGATTCAGTTCACTGCGATTCGGGAAACTCATGAGGAGGTCGGGATTAAGCCGAACGAGATCGATGTGCTCGGCAGGCTGAACGACCACCAAACGCGGACGGGATACCACATCACACCGTTTGTTGGCATCGTCAGGCCGGAGGCGGACTACGACCATGACCGTTTCGAGGTCAACGAGATCTTTGAAGTCACGTTCGCCGATCTATGGGAGACGTACCTGGCAGGCAAGCAGCAGTTCACGTACGGCCAGAACTCGATTATGGCGTACGAGTTCCACCACGACGGCTATCGGATCTGGGGTGCGACGGCAGGTATTTTGGCCGAGTTCTTTGACGTACTGAGGGCGGCGGGTTAGTAGGCACGCCTAGCATTCGGTGGCTGGATGCGCCTGGACGTCATTCACAGAATGGGAGCCCGAGCGCAGCCAAGTCGCTACTGCCTGCTCGCTGCAGGGCGGCAGGTATGCACCCGCTGAAATTATTTCCGCTGAGCCACAGGCTCCAGAGCCTTTCAAGGTTGCCCAATTCCGGTGGGATTTCACCGATAAGTTCGTTGTTTATGAGAAGAAGATTCACGAGCAGCGACAGCATTCCCAATTCTGGAGGAATTTGGCCAGTCAGCTGATTGTTATAGAGAGACAGATGCGAAAGATACAGCAGGTCTCCCACTTCAGGGGGAATCGCTCCTCGCAACTGGTTATTGGTAAGGCTTAGAATTTCAAGATAAGTGAGGTTTCCCACTTCCGCTGGGATTGATCCACTCAGCATGTTGCCGTCGAGGTCGAGTTCGAATACGCGGCCGTCGTCGGTTCTGACGCCAAACCACTCTTCCATAGGAGAATCGGTGAGCCAGTTTGTGTTGTCAGTCCAGTTCGGTCCGTCTGTGGCGTTGTACAGAGCCACGAGCGCTTCTCTGTCCGTTTCGGGGCTGGTTGGCTCGTTCGGTGTTATCAGCTGTTCAAACCCGTGCTCCGATTCTGAAACGTACAGGAGAGGAACGCACTCCATATTTTCCAGTAGCTGCTGAGTTTCCGTGGGCAGATTCTTCAGGACCTCCTGAGCTGCGCGATCGGCATCGTATGTGTCGTTGCCATAGAATTCTCGCAGCTTCTCTTCCTCCGCCTGCTCAAGCGATTCCCTCAGATCTCCCTGTATGGCCTCGCTATAGAGTCCGGCCCGGATAAGTTGGTCAACGTAATCCTCAAAGAATGCCTGCAAATCATCAATGAATGAGTCCTGCGGAGGATGTTGTTGCGCGTTGTCAACCCACCTGTTCCACACGTTCACGTGGGCGTTGTGATACTCCTCCAATTCCGTCGGTGGAATGAGCCGACCAAACGCAACAACAAGTTTTTCAGTGTCCTCAGCGAATTCACCCCACGTATAGTCAGTGGCTTCTTCCAGCGCCACATCCTCATCATCGAGTTGGACCATCCCGCAGTGCTGAGCATAGTCGGCAACAGAGGTTGCAAAATACGGTTCCGGTGTTGGCGTCAGCGTGGGAGTGGGAACCTTTGTTGGCGTTGGAGTAGCTGTCGGAGTGTGGGTTGGCGCAGGTGTCGATGTGGGGGTTGGCGTAGATGAGAAAACTGTGGCAATGGGGCTGGGAGTTGGTTCGGATTCGGAGTCGCATGCCGCCAGCGCCATAGCGCCGAGTACCGTGGACACGCCAAGCAGTATCCCAATACTAAGTATCCTCTGGATGTTGTATGCACTGGTTCGCATGAGCCGATTCTACAAGTCAGTCTTTAGGTCATTCGCAAAAGGGCAGTCCAAGGGAATCGAGGTCATTCTCTGGAATCTCTTCAAGAGCTTTGGGGATGCAGCCGCTAAGTCGGTTGCTAGCCAAATACAACCAACTGAGTTGGCTGAGGCCCTCCGCTTCCGCCGGAATTTCACCAATCAAGTCATTGTATCTGAGCGAAACTCCCTTCACGCCTCCTTCCGTGTTTGTCGTTACACCATGCCAATTCCCTGGCCATGCGCTGGTCAGCCAATTCGTATTGTCGTGCCAGTTTGGCCCATCAGTTGCAACAAACAGCGCTGCTAGCGCCGGAGACTCGGGTACCTGAGTGAACAATCTTAGGGGAACATGGCCCTTATTGTTCAGACTTAGGATCTGTAGGGGTGGAAAGCAACCATATTCTCTCAAAGGTCCCTCGATTAGCGGAGGAAACGTTGGGAGAATATCCAAAGCCTCGCTATTCAAGGCGCCGATGTCCAGGCCAAGCAACTCACCCAACATTCGCTCTTCGATCCCTTTGATGTATAGAGCCACTTCGTCACTCGTCATCGAAGAGCCGGCCAAGGTAAGAAGCGATTCCGTGGACAGATTCACCTCTAAATCATGAATGTCGGCACTCACTGACTGTTCGCTAGGCTTTCTCCGGGCGGCCTGCAGCAACTCCTCCCAAGCCGCGAGATTTACTTCGTGGTATTCCTCAAGAAGTGCGGGTTTGTCAAGAATCGTGTATTGATCCAGGAAGTCTTGGACCTCCTGCGTCACTTCGCCCCAGGTAGCCTCTGGTGGCTCATAGAATGTCCAGGTAAGCGCCGCCCGTCTCCCTCCCACGTACGGCGAAATCGTGCCGCACCGTGCGGCGTATTTCAGAGTGCCCCTTATTGTGGCTACATCACTGTCTACGGGGTTCATATTAAACGGCAAGGGGGTTACGGCGTGGACTAGTGTTGGAGTAGCCGACGGTGTGGGGGGTGGTGTTGCAGTGGGTTGGGCAGTGGCAGTAGGCGTCACAGTCGGGTCTGGCAACGCAGTGGGCTCAGATTCTTCGCAGGCGGTCAGGAGAGCTAAAGCTAGAAGGGAAAGAGCAACAAGTATCAGTCGCAGCATGGCTACAGGATAGAGCAATGTGGACAAGGGGTGTGTCGCGAGGCCGCCTGTGGGCGGTGCACCCCCCTACTCAGACCCGAAGGCAGCCGCTGGATTCCCGCTTTCGCGGGAATGACGACCAACAACGTCTTGACACGTACGCACTAAGTTTTATAATATTCTTATCAAGTTTAGTGCAGGAGGTTGGTAGATATGACGATGATGCGATGGAATCCATGGTCGGTTCGGGCTCCGTTTGGGCGCGGTCTGGATCGGTTCTTTGAGCCGACCCTTGCCCCCGCTTGGTGGCGCAATAGCGGCAACCTGCGGATCGACGTGGAGGACAAGCCGGATCACTATAGCCTGACGGCCTCGCTGCCCGGTTTCGAGCCGGATGACGTGGACATCTCCGTCACGGGCCGGACGGTGACGGTGTCCGCGGAGTCGAAGGAGGAGAAGGAGAACTCCGAGGACAGCTACGTACTGCGGGAGCGGTACAGCGGCTCGCTGATTCGACGCCTCATCCTCCCCGGGGCAGTCGATGCGGCCAGCGGCGCGTCCGGGTTTAAGAACGGCGTTCTGACGATCAGCCTGCCGAAGGCGTCGCGTTCGGAGACGCACAAGGTGGCGATTGGCGCGGGGGCGTAATCCTCACTCGCCTCCCCATGGGAGAGGCCCCGCCTAGTGGCGGGGTCTCTCTTGCTTTTTGTGGAGGGGGGTTCGATGGATTCCGGCTTTCGCCGGAATGAGGGGAGTGGCTAAAGGGGGTTCGGTAGGCAAATGCGATTCAGATTCCCGCCTGCGCGGTAATGACGGATGGGCGGGGGGTGTCGCGGGGATGGCGGGGGATGACGGATAGGAGCAGGGTGCCGGGGGTTAGCGTCGTGTGAGGTGCGTGGGGTTAGTCGTCGTTTGAGATGAGGACGGCTCGGGCGGGGGCGCCGTCCAGACCGGGGGCTTTGAGGGGAAGGAAGGCGAGGGTGTATTCGCGGCCGGCTTCGACGCGTGTGAGGTCAAGGCCTTCCATGATGACGCCGTTCGCGCCGAGGATGGCCAAGTGGGCCCTGGGACCGTCGCCTCCAAATTTCTCGATCGACAGGTAGTCGATTCCAACTGACCGGACGCCTCTTTCAACGAGCCATTCGGCGGCCTCCGGTGTCAGAAAGACGAAGCGGGGCTGGAAGTAGTCCCTTGTCCAGAGGGCGGAATTGCGTGTCTTGAGGAGGAGGCGCTCGACCGGTGATTCCGGCATGGCGGCTTCAAGGTGCTCGACGGTAATGCCCGTACCCATAGTCAGTCCGGTAAGATCCGCGACCCATGCAGGGCCAACCATCAATTCAAGGGGCAAAGTCTCGGTTTCCGCCCCACCCTCGATGAAGTGTGCGGGCACGTCGATATGCGTGCCATTGTGCGAACCGATTTCGATGCGGGAGAGCCTCATCTGGTCCTTGTGGATGGTTTTTTCTGTGCTGGCGAAATAGGGGGTATCGCCTGGATAGATGTGCATTCCCTCTTTGAGAGATTTCAGCGGGACGGAGATGTCGATGACACGCACGATAAATGGGGATGGCCCGATAGCGCTCTGCCGTCAGCCCGTCAGTGCAAGGCCGCCGTCGACGGCAATGAGTTGTCCGGTGATATACGCGGCGCGATTCGTGCATAGAAACGCGACAATCTCCGCGATTTCCCATGCGTGCCCGCGACGTCCAAGTGGGATGTGGTCGGTCAACTGCTGCTTTAGCTCCTCCGGCAGGTTTTCGGTGACATCGGTGGAGATGTAGCCGGGAGCCACGATGTTGGCCGTGACGTTTCTTGCAGCCAGCTCCTTGGCGACGCTGTATGTGAAGCCTGTGAGGCCTGACTTGGCAGCGGCGTAGTTCGATTGGCCGGGATTGCCTGCGAGGGCGACGACCGAGGAGATGTTGATGATGCGTCCCCATCGCTCACGCATCATGGAGCGGATGACGGCGCGGGTGCAGAGGAACGGCCCGCGCAGGTCTGTTCCGATGACGGTGTCCCAATCATCGTCCGTCATTCGGAGAAGGAGCTTATCGCGGATGATGCCGGAGTTGTTGACGAGGATATCGACCTTGCCAAAGGTCTCTACGGCACCGTTGACCATCGCCTCAACCTGATCGGTCTGTGAGACGTCGGCCTGGAATGAGGCGCTTTCGACACCAAGGTCCTTTATCTCCTGGACAACATCCTGTGCGAGGCCGCCGCTCGCGTTGTAGTTGACGACGATGTTTGCGCCCATGGAGGCGAGTTTGAGGGCGATGGCTTTGCCGATGCCGCGGCCGGAGCCCGTGACGAGGGCGACGTGTCCCTCGAGTTCCTTGGATTCCTGCGTTGCCAATTCGGCCTGGGTCTGCATGTGTTTAGGCTCCCGGCGAGGCGGCCGGCTCAACGGCCTGGCTCCGCGCATGAATGGCGCTCAATTCAGTCTTGATGGCGTCGACGACGGCATGGTCCTTCAAGAGCTCGGCCGTACGGATTGCACCGTGAACCATGGGCGCGCGGGCACGGCCGTGTCCGACGATGACGATGCCGTTGACACCCAGAATCGGACCGCCTGCCGTCTCCATCAGGTTGATCTTTCGGAAGATGCTCATGGCGATGTCGCGGGCCTTTTCGGGGCCGATTTCCGGAGCAAGCTTCTCGCCAAGATCACGCGCGATGGCCTGACTCAGGCCTTCGCTGTACTTGAGGAGGGCGTTTCCGACGAAGCCGTCTGCAAGGACGACGTTCGCCTTGCCCTGCGCGGCCTCATGCGCCTCAACGTTCCCAATAAAGTTCAGCCCGGAACTCTCCTCCAGGGCCGTGTACGCTTCCTTGATCTGCTTGCTGCCCTTGGTCGGTTCCGCACCAACGTTGAGCAGAGCGACGCTGGGGTTGTCAATCTGCAGATAGGCCCGGGCGGTTGCGACGCCGATGGCGGCGAAATCAAGGAACTGGGCGGGACGGGCGTCAACGTTCGCGCCCATGTCCAGCCAGATTGTATTGGGTGCGTAGCCGAGCGCAGGGCCGCCCAACACGGGACGATCAAGATTCTCAAGCGTGCCGAGCAGGAAGTGGGCGCTGGCCATCAACGCGCCAGTGGAACCCATGCTGACAACGGCATCAGCCATGCCTTCCTTGACAAGGCCGGTGGCGACGAGAACGGATGCCTTTGGCTTACGACGCAAGGCGAGGGCGGGTTGTTCCGTCTCTTCAATGGCGTCATCGGACGGGACAACCTGAATGGCGAGTCCGTTGACGTCCTGCTTGTCCAACTCCGCCTGCACGCGTTCCGGCACGCCAACGAGAAAGACGGTTGCTCCCTCACGCGCCGCCGCAATGCCACCACTGACGATCTCGGCAGGGGCATGATCACCCCCCATGGCATCCAGCGCTACGCGGAATCCGCGTCCATCAATCGGGGGCGTCGTCACGATTCTTTCCTCCGGTTAATCACGTTGTCCCACGTTCGGACAGCGTTCCTATTCTTGCGTCACTGTCAATGTCGCGTCACCTGTCGCGAGGCGTTCGCGGGGATCGGCTTTCCAACATTCTACGATGCAATGCACGTCTATTGTGCCATCGTCTCGTGGATGGCGTGACCGCTCTTCCACGGATACCTCCACGATGTCACCCGGGCGGGCGGGGGCACGGAAACGCGCTCGCATTCTCCCGTTCACCGCCCACGCCGCGCCATAGGCTTGCGCAAGAGCGTCCGACATGTAGCCGAACAGGATCATGCCGTGCGCGATCGTGCCGCCAAATTGCGTCTTGGCCCCGAATTCGGGATCGATGTGGAGCGGGTTGTGGTCGCCGGAGGCCTCCGCATAGGCGTCGATGCGTTCCTGCGTGACAGGGCGTTCAAATCCCGATTCGCTGTTCGTCATCGTGCCATCATCCTCATGCGTCGATTTCAGGGAACATGACCGTACTGGAGCCGGTGGCGAGAATTTCCCCGCTGTCGCGCTCATGGGTACCGGAGCCGGCGACGCTGAAATCAAGCGAGACAAAGGTTAGGCCGGCCTTATTCGATATTGTTGAAACGACCGCCGTGCATATGGCGTGTGAGTCGACGTGGATTGCCCGCTCTATCCTGATTTCCTGGGAGATGTGCAGACTACCGTCAGGCAAGGCGGTATGACGAAGCAGGGCGGCGAGCGAGAGCGAGGCCAAGGCCGAGGGCGGGACAAGTTCCACACCGTCTGTGTCCCGCGGCAGCTGGGCGTTCAGAGATTCTAGGAGTAGCGAAACAGCCTCACGGCTCAAGTCAAGCGGGATCGCCGGGAACTCCTGCCTTTCATGCATGGTCTCAAGGCCGACCCGGCGGGTGGACATCAAGCCCACCTGCCGACTGCGGGGTAATCGTTATGAACCACGCCATGCCTGGTGGCGCGCGCTACCGGAGTTGTTCGAGCCAAAGGCGGCCCGGCTTTATGCGTTGAGGAAGTCAATCAAGGCCTTGTTGAACTCGTCCGGCTTGTCCAGGTTGGAGAGGTGGCTGGCTCCCGGAATCTTCACCAGCTTTGAGTTATAGATCGCTTCCGCCATCGCCTCAGCATCGGCCGGGGGAGTAATACCGTCCTCCTCACCAACGACGATCAGCGTGGGAACGGCAATGGAGGGCAGGAGATCAGACTGATCTACTCGAACTGCCATGCCGCGCGCTGATCCGGCAACGCCGGCCGGAGCTGCGGCACGAATCATGTCAGATGCCTTGGCGGCAACGTCCGGCTTCCCGCTGACAGTTGCTTCGGTCAACATACGGGCCGGCAAGGCATCGGCGAGTCCACCGACTCCGTCCGCCTCAACCTGCTTGGCAAGGTTCTCACGCCCTTCAGCCGCCTGCGCGGTGTCCGGGAGGTGTCGGGTGTCCAACAGCATCAGGCTCGCAATGTGCTCGGGATATGCCTCTGCGAATGCCAGCGCGACGTAACCACCCATGGAGAATCCACCGAGTGCAACTTCGCCTAGAGAGAGTTCCTCAATGAGTACGTGGAGGTCTTCGGCGAGCATTTCCATTGTGTACGTTTCACTTGTCGCGCCGGAATCGCCGTGCCCGCGCAGATCGTAGGTGATGACCCGGTTGCCGTCGGTGAGGGCCGCGACCTGGTCATCCCACATGGACTTGTTGTAGGGGAAACCGTGAATGAGAACGACGGGAGGCCCATCGCCCTGCCCCTGGTCTGTGTAGGCGGTATCGATTCCGTTGGTCTGGACGGTTGGCATAGACGTATTCCCCCTGCCCCAAATAGTCGAATCTTATGAACTTCTAGAGTGTAACAGTGCTCAGAGTAGCGTTGCCACAGGCGCGGACACGTGTATCACTGCGTTACACTAGGTAGAACGCATTTCAAGAAATTGTTAAGGGGGGATGGACAGTGACATCAACTGCCGAGAGCGGTGGGGCAAAGCTTGTCGGGACATCAGTTCCGCGAGTCGATGGGCCCGAAAAGGTGACCGGTTCTGCAGTCTATGGACTGGACGCGCAGATGCCGGGCATGTTGTGGATGAAGATCCTACGCAGCCCGTTCCCCCATGCGCGGATCATTTCAGTCGACACATCCGCCGCGAGCGCGCTGCCTGGCGTACACCTGGTTCTGACCGGTGAGGACCTCAAGGGCAGGTTGACGGGCGGAATGATCAAGGACATGCCGCTGCTGGCGTGGGACAGGGTCATGCTGGTTGGCGACAAGGTGGCGGCGGTGGTGGCGGACGACGAGGACATCGCCCAGCAGGCTATTGGGCTGATCGACATCGAATACGAAGAGCTTCCGGCCATTATCGCGCCGGAGGACGCGATGACGGCGGATGCCCCCATCCTGCACCCGGACGCGGGTTCGTACGAGGGAATGCCTCCACGGGACGAACACCCGAACCGGTACGCAGGCATTCATTTCGCCAAGGGCGACCTGGAGGCCGGGTTTGCTGACGCTGACCATGTGATTGAACGGACGTATCGCACTCCGCTGCTCCACCAGGGCTATCTTGAGCCGCACGCCTGCCTTGTGTACGTCGATGACGAGGGCGTCATACAGGTGTGGAATGCGAACGACACACCGACGGGGGCGTTGCAAGAGCTGTCGCGGTTGACCGGCATTGAGGAAGACGGCATCAATTTCAATTTCAACTACGTTGGCGGCTCGTTCGGCGGTAAGTCGTCCGGCACGGAAGTTGCGCTTGCGTATGAGTTCAATCAGCGGACCGGTCGGCCGATCAAATGGACAGTTGAGTACGACGAAGAGTTCCAGAACATGACGATGCGCCACCCGGCGACGATGCGGGTGAAGGCGGGCGTCAAGAACGACGGCACGATCACGGCGTGGGAGTCCGAGGTTCATTTCGCGGGCGGCGGTTATGCAGCATACGCCCCCCTCCCCGCCATCTTGGGCATTGTTGAAATCGTGGGTCCGTACCGAATTGCGAACGTCAAGGTGGATTCGCACCAGGTGTATACCAACACGTCTCCGTGCACGTACGCGCGAGCACCCGGGCATGTACAGGCTCATTTCGCCGGCGAGTCCCACATGGACGTGTTGGCAAACGCCATCGGCATGGACCCCATGGATTTCCGACTACAGAACGTCGTCGAACCAGGTGAAGAGTACCCGACGGGCGAGGAGTGGGAGAACGTGCAGGCCGGCGCGGCGCTACGGCGCGCGGCAGAGGCAGCAGGTTACTACGACCCGAAGCCGGAGGGCGTGGGACGGGGCGTAGCAATTGGCAGCCACTCCCAAATTGGCGCGACAGGCAGTGTGGCGGTCAAGGTGATGGAGAACGGTCGGATAGAGGTCAATCATCCGGTGTTCGACCCCGGCACAGGCACGGGCACCATCATCGCGCAGATCGTCGCCGACGAACTCGATATTCCAATCGACCGGATCGACGTCGTGACATGGTCGACGCGTGAGGGCAAGACAGGAGACATGGGCATCGCGGGAAGCCGCGGCGCGCGGATGTTCAGTACTGCGGGCTTCAATACGATGCAAGAGGTCAAGGGCCGGTTGCAGCGCTTGACGTCTGAATTCATGGGTTGGGACGAGGAGCGTCTGACTATCCAGGCGGGCCACATCGTGAACGGCGCGAACTCGGATGAGCGTATTGCCATTGAGGATATTGCGCGGCGATTTGGCGAGCCTGTTGGCGCGCGGACCGATGAGATGGAGGGCTTTGACAGCCCGTGGAACGGTTACGGTGTCCACGTCGTGGACGTGTCCGTCGACCCTGACACGGCGGAGGTGACGCCCCTTCGATACACAGCAGTCCATGAGACGGGCCGCGTGCTGAATCCCATGGGATTCACAAGCCAGATTGAGGGCGGCATCGTTCAATCCATCGGCTCGGCGCTGATGGAGGGGCTGTTCTACGACGAGAGCGGCCGGGTGATGAATCCGTCATTCGCAGACATGAAGCTGCCAACGGCCATGGATATTCCGAGCCTGGACGTTGTGGTAATGGAGTCCGACGACGGTCACGGCCCGCTACGGGCCCGGGGCATCGGGGAGCATGCAAACAGCATGGCCGCGCCGGCCATCGCCAACGCGGTTGCGGACAGCATCGGCGCGCGTGTGGATAGCCTGCCGATCACAGCGGAGAAGGTGTACCAAGAACTGAAGTAGTAATCGCCGGGGGGACCGAGATGAGTGGTGCCCAACTAGATGGCGGTGGTCACGACCATGGGGTTCTTGCGCGAGCATGGGAGATTCTTGTGGACCGCGCGAGGGAGGGTCGGACAATCTCTTACGGTGAAATGGCCACTGCAATGGTGCTCAGCCCTCAGAGCAGCCAATTCACCGAGGCATTGAATGAGTTATCACGCGCCGAGGAGGAGGCAGGCCGGGGCTTGCTGGGGGTGCTGGTTGTCCGGAAGCGCCAGGGAACGCCTGGCACCGCATTCTTCAATCTCGCCCGCGAACTGGGACGCCAATTCGAGAACGAGAAGGTCTTTTACCTGGAAGAGTCTGAGAGGGTCACTGCGCATTGGCAGGGACGCCCGGCCGAGGAATTGGATCTTCTGCACGACGATGTCGTAGAGGAACTAGAGCGCCTCTACTCCAGTGACGACCACGAACACGCAGCTTCCGGCGGCACGCCGACCTCTGAGAAAGACAACCCGTTCCGGGCTTTCGCACTGGGTCTTGCAAGGATAGTCAAGAAGATAATTGGCCGGAGGCCCGACTAGGGATGTCTACGAGAGAACCATGGTCTATGAGCCTGACCCCCTGCTAACATCCCTTGCGCTGGGACGTCAGCGCGAGCGGGAGGCGGAGGGCGCTGACGCCGAGACGCCGATTGACGCGGAGTTGATTGAGCGCGCGCGGCAGGTTCTTATTCCCATTGCGCGGAACAGCCAACGCTTAACATACGGTCAGTTCGCGGCCCAGTTGGGCGACCCGGCAGTTACGGCACTAAACGCAGGAGGGCTGCTGACGATGGTGTGCGAGGTGGAGGGGGGATTCCAACGCCCACTACTCAGCGTTGTTGTTGTTAGTCAGCACACGAAACGGCCGGGAGCGCGGTTCTGTGACCTTGTTCGCGAGATGCGCGGATGGGACTGCGATGATGAAGAGGCATACCTGAAGGAACTGGCACTGGTCTACGAGTATTGGCGGCCGGCCTGACGATTCTCAGCACGGAGACGCACGAGAGAATCCATCATGCCAATTGAACTACGTGACCTGGCGCGGCTGCCGCCGTCCATCGAGAACATGGCGTTCTCCAAGATCAGGGTGGAACGCTTACCGGAGGAAGAGGCGACACGTTTCTTTCAAGGGTTGTATGAGGCCGCCCTGCTCTCCCATGACGATGGCGATTGGTCTCGCGTGGACGCATACCTGAGTGAGTGGGAACGCGATCTGGTATCGCGAGTGAATCCCAACGCCATCTCATTTGATTCTTCACCGTGGACGGCATTTCAAAAACCGCTCTCAGAGGCGCGCATTGGGCTACTTACAACAGGCGGGGCCTATGTGCGAGACGCGCAGGAGCCGTTCATTGATGACGACCCCTCGTATCGCGTGATTTCATCCACGACATCAACGTCCGATTTGGCAATCTTCCATGAGCACTATGACAAGTCCAATGCGGAGAAGGACATCAACGTCATCTTTCCAATCGAACGGCTGCGGGATATGGAAGAGGAAAGACAGATTGGGTCACTCGCGGCGAATTCCTTCGGTTTCATGGGGTACATCATCGGCGACAACATCCCCCGCCTGATGGAGGAGACGGCGCCGGAAGCAGCTCGGATGCTCCTTGAGGAAGACGTCGATGCCGCTCTGATCGGAACGACTTGACCGATGTGCAATCAGTCGGGCGGGCTGATCGCGCGCGTGCTCGAGGAGCACGGGATTTCGACGGTGGTGGTGAACCAGGGTTTGCAGCAGCCCATGCGGGTCAAACCACCACGCTCACTCTATGTGAAACACCCCTACGGGCAGCCGTTTGGTCAGCCGGGCAACGTTGAACAACAACGAACGATTGTTGAGGACGCGCTCAACCTGCTGGAGACTGTCACGGAACCGGGGACAATCGTCCACTCTCCCTATCGATGGCGTCGGGAGGATTTTACGGCGATTCGCAGGGAGCGGGATAGTCAGGAATAGCCCAGTCGCTGCCGGGTGTTGGGCCTGCTGAGGTTTGCCTAGTCCACGTGGCCCTCAATCGGTGCTTCGGCCAAGGCATAGTCAAGCTGAGCCAGGTCTTGCCTGAGTCGGCGGGCCATCGGAAGCATGGTGGACGCCGTCATACCGGCGCCGATGAATCCTCCCAGGAGCGGGATGGCCTTGGCAAATCCGCGAGTGAACGTGTCCTTGGTGATCTTTACACCGATGTAGCGGCCAACACGCTTGGCGAGCATCGATGAGGCGTGATGCGCCACAGCGCGGGTAGAGAGCTGCTGAAGGCCCTGTTTGGCCGCGCCGACACCCATCATCGCGCCGATGAACATCGTGATGTCCGCCTGTGCAATCTCGTCCAGTTCATCTCCATGCAGCAGATTCGGCCACCCGTAGAGATAGGCTAACTCCTGTGCCATCACGGTGAGGTGATAAAAGTACTGGGCAAGGTCAGCCGGAATCGTGCCCAGCATGGCAAATCCCCCGGGAATGCCGGTTGCGAATGAGATACCGGACGCGCGGGCAACGTGCCTTCTGATCAGGACGTTGGCACGGCCGTCAATCTTGGCGATGTCGATACCTGCCAGCGCGGGCCGCGTCTTTATTGCTTGCTCAATCTGCTCCTCGTCGGCAATCGACTTCAGAGTAGAGCGCAGGAATTCCTCACGATTGACCTTGACGCCCGGCACTGCAAGAGCGGCGTGGAGGACACGCTGCCAAACACGATCATCATGGCCGGACTCGACAAGTTCGAGAGTGCCGTTATCGTCCTCAAGCGCCGAAGCCTCGTGCTCAAGACGCTCTTCGGCAAGATGAGCCTTGTCTTCTGCCTCAAGGGTCACAGATTCGTTATTTGGCCGTTCTTCCGCCATCATGATCCTCCCCGAGGATCTGCTTTATCCCGCTGTCATGATACACGCGGTACCACGTCAGTATGAACGAAACAACTCGCCCCAGGGCGTTTCCAAAGCCTTTTGCGCTCTTCGTCGACCAATCGCATTGTACCAATAGCCGTTGAAATAAAGATTGGATGCAACATAGGACCAGGGAGCGATGACAGTACGCAGAAGAAGGTGCTCAAGACGCTTCAACGGACCCCAATAGATAAGCTTCTGTCCGCGGCTGGCGAACGTGTCCTCGCTCGCCTTGAGGCGCCAGTTCACCTCGGACACGTCCTCACCGACGATTTCGATCTCTCGTGGATCGCCGGTTCCCAAGCCTGCTTCATGTGCAAGGCGAATGAATTTGACGGACATCGGGTCGATTCCCATGAGCTTGGCGGAGACGGCGTCGATGGCCACCTGGTCCGCCGACGCCAGCAAAATGTTCTTCGTTTGCCATTGCATGGCTCGTGGGCCGGGGCCATCGCCGACAAAGGTGCCGTCCATGACGGCGAACAGGCCGGGGTGGATCTCCTTCTGAATGGCCAACAAGTCGACAAGCGTCTCGTGGATGACGGAGTGCGTCCAGTGACGGCGGTGATTCAGCAGGCCGCCGAATGCATTCTTCATCGCGCCGGTCATCGTCGTGAAGACGTGGGTCTTCACGGTTGGCAGTTGGATGATGTTCTTGCCGGGGAACATGGCCGGGATACGCAGGCCGTCCGGGAATATGTCACCTAGCACGCGCATCTCAGCCTTTGGGTGGAACTCCATCCATTCCACGTCCTCAAGATGGGTGTTTGGAATGCCGTGTTTCTCTATGACCGGCAGGTGCTTGTTATTGACCTCGCCGACCCTTGCGTCAACGACGACGGTGCCATTGTGCGCGGCGATGATGTCGTTGAATCCATCCTCTTTCAGTGTCTTGATCACGCCGTCGAGCTGCCACGGAGTGGTGGAACAAGCCGGGTACCAGAGCTGCCAGGAGATGTTGATCTTAAGCAGGGTGGCGGCAGCGGCATCAAGGGTCTCCTGATAGCCAGCAAGGCGCATGAGGCGGCCTATATCGTCCAACACCGTTTCAGGCGTCGTGTAGACGACGGCCACGCGGGAGCGAGAGGGCGGCGTGGCATCTGCGGCAGGGTTGTCCAGAACTGTCTGCGTCATTGTGTCTCTATCGATAATGTGGATGCATACTCTCTTTCTCTATACTTTAGCCGATGAGCACCATAGGCCGCGTTGACACGCACGTTCACGTTTTTCACCCGGATGTGGCGGAGGATCGCTTCCGCTACTTCCCGCAGGATGCTGCGTTCCACGAGATGTACCAGGCGCCGGACGCCCAGATCATCGTGACGGAGCAGTTGGTCAACGCGATGGATATTGCAGGAATTTCGCGGTCGATTGCGTGCGGATTCGGTTGGAGTACCAACGAACTGTGCAGGGAGGGAAACGACGCGATCATCGAGGCAGTACGGCTGTATCCGAGCCGCCTGACGGGATTCGGCACCGTTGCGCCTCGTGACTCGCTCTCAGAAGCGATTGCCGAGATCGACCGGCTCGCCGCATCCGGAGTCCGGGGTTTAGGCGAGTTGCGTCCTGATACGCAGGGGCTCCTTGAGATGCAGCCTCACGATGTTGATGTGTTTGCGGAGCGTGTTCGCGAGCACCGCATGGGTCTGTTGATGCATGCTTCCGAACCCGTTGGGCGGATGTATCCGGGCAAGGGGACGGCGACACCGGAGCGCCTGTACGGACTGCTTGAACGCCTGCGGGGCATCCCAATCATCCTGGCGCACGCGGGCGGGGGACTGCCCTTCTATGCGAATCTCCGGGCGTCTGAAGATGTGTTTGCGGACGTTTATGTGGACACGTCGGCGATGCCGTATCTGTATGACCCCGCAACGGTTCGCGCACTCATCAACTCTATCGGCCTAGATCGGGTGTTGTTCGCGACTGACTACCCGCTGATGCGGCAGGAGCGGGTGATTGAGTACCTCGACAAGGCAGGGCTGACATCCGAGGAGATGGAACGCGTGCTGCAGCACAACGCTGAGGAATTTCTGAGGCGCATTCAGATTCCGTGAACGGGCCGCCAGACTCCCCAGGACCACCCACTCTCCGCGCATTCGTGGCCGTCGTTCCACCAAAGGATGTGCGGGCGCAACTTGGGGCGGTGGTCGGGGAGTTAAGGCAGCGAGACAGAGATGATTCGGTGCGCTGGGTGGCGGCTGATGCGATGCACATCACGCTCGCTTTCCTCGGACAGATCGAGGAGAACGAGGCCACACAGTTGATTGAGGCACTAAAGGCGGAGGTTGCGGACATAGAGTCCTTTGAGCTCAGTGTCAGCAGTCTCGGGACTTTTGGAGACAGACGCCGACGCGGCGGAGCGCAGGTGGTGTGGGCCGGCCTGGATGGGAATGTCGATGCCCTCCGTGGGCTGCATGAGCAAGTGATCAAGGCTGTGCGCAGCGTTGGCTTGCGTGTGGAGTCGCGGGAGTTCCAGCCGCATATCACCCTGGGGCGTGTGCGGCGCGGGCGCAGGTGGCGACTCGAGGCGGTCGACTCTCCTGCAATTCCTACGGCGCCGTTTTGTGTGGATGCTGTAACGCTGATGGAAAGTCGGTTGGGACGAGGGCCGGCCGTGTACGTTGAGCGAGGCAAAGTTGCTTTGGAATAGAGGAGTCGGGATGGATTCCGGCTTTCGCCGGAATGAGGGGAATGCGGGAAAGCGCGAGACCGACAGAATTGGGTGTCCGCAGGCTGGAATGCGGGGATGTGCGTGATTGACAGAGAGGGTATCTGAACGTAGCATTTATGGAAACTGAATAGGGGAATAAAGGCGACGAACGAGAGTAGTACCGTCCATCGCCGGGCTATAGAGAGTCGGGGATTGGTGGGATCCCGACGCCGGGCCGGATGGGAATGGACTCGGGAGCTGCGAACCGAACGGGGTGGCGCAAGCCGCGACTCAGTAGGCTTCGACGGGTTGGGACGCCGTTACACGTCCACGGTATACCCCCGACGGCGGAGGCCAAAGGGGAGTACCCGGAGAGCGCTCCCGCCGTGCGGGCGGGGGAATAAGGGTGGCACCGCGGGAATCCCACACGAAACGAGGACCCGTCCCTTTGAGGGACGGGCTTTTTGTTTGTCCTTCTACGTCAAACGCGAGCAAGGGACAGGCAGAAAGGCGGAAAGGAAATGGCGACGTATTTCCCAAGCGTGGATGAGGTGTGCGCAATGCGCGGCCGCGGAAACATCGCGCCCGTTTGGCGTGACATTCCCGCCGACATGGAGACACCCGTCACGGCTTATCTGAAGGTGGCGAGGGAGGCTCCGTCGTTTCTGCTGGAGAGCGTTGAGGGCGGAGAGCGCGTGGCCCGTTACAGCTTCATCGGCACGCTGCCGACCAAGGTGCTGACGACGGGGCCGAACATGACATCCGGAAGCATCGATCCGCTGACTCTGATCGAAAAGGAGCTTGAGGGCTTCAAGCCCGTGCAGGTTCCGGGACTGCCTCGTTTCCTGGGGGGCGCGGTTGGTTTCGTCGCCTATGAGGCGGTCCACCACTTTGAGCCGCGCGTGCCGCGGAACGAGAATCCCGACCCGATGCAGCTTCCGGAATCAGTGTTCATGCTGACCGACACTCTGCTGATATTCGACCACGTCAAACACCTAATCAAGATTGTTAGCCATGCCTCTTTAGAAGGCAGCGACGCACAGATCTCCGAGTCGTATCAGAAGGCGGTGGAACGGATTGACCTTCTTGATGAACGGTTGGAAAGGGGACCCATTGAGGGCAATTCCGTCCTCACGCCGGGCCTTACGGACGATTATCGAGGGGAACTGACCTCCAACCACACGGACGAGTCATTCATGCGGCAGGTTGAGGAGGCGCGGGAGCTGATCACAGCCGGCGAGTGCATTCAAGTGGTGCTTTCGCAGCGGCTTGCACGGCGCACGTCCGCCGCGCCGTTTGACATCTATCGCGCGCTGCGGACGCTGAATCCCTCGCCGTACATGTACTTCCTGGATATGGGCGACTTTCACATCATTGGGTCGTCACCGGAGATGCTTGTTCGTGTCGAGGACGGGATGGCGACGACGCATCCTATCGCCGGCACAAAGCCGCGCGGCGCGACACCTGAGGAAGACGACGCGATGGCGGAGGTGTTGATCACGGACGAGAAGGAACGTGCGGAACACATCATGCTGGTGGATCTTGGCCGCAACGATATCGGCCGTGTCAGCGAACCGGGGACCGTCAACGTCACAAAGCTGATGGAGATCGAGCGCTATTCCCACGTGATGCATATCGTTTCCAACGTGACGGGCAAGCTGCGGGACGGACTGTCGGCATACGATACGCTGCGTTCTTGCTTCCCGGCGGGAACGCTGTCCGGCGCGCCAAAGGTGCGGGCGATGGAGATTATCTCCGAGAAGGAACCTCATGAGCGGGGGCCGTACAGCGGGGCTGTCGGCTACATCTCCAACGCGGGAAACATGGATATGGCCATCTGCATTCGAACGGTCGTGATGAAAGACGGTTTGGCGACGGTGCAGGCCGGCGGCGGTCTGGTTTATGACAGTGTGCCGAGGTCTGAGTACGAGGAATCGCTGGCCAAGGCACGGGGAATGCTGGCGGCACTGGACGCGGGCGAAGACCTGACCATCGACCGCATGAACAGGGCCGCAGCCGGACTGGCGGGAGGCGCGTGATGATTTTCTTGCTGGATAACTACGACAGCTTTACCTACAACCTGTACCAGTACCTGTCCGAGCTTGGGGAGGATGTCGTCGTTGATCGGAACGACAAGACGACGGTGGAGAACATCGCGGAGATGCAGCCGGAGAAGGTGGTCATCTCGCCGGGGCCGTCGAATCCGGCGAACGCGGGCATCTCCAAGGATGTTGCACGGTACTTTGGCGAACAGGGCACTCCGGTGCTGGGCGTGTGCCTTGGTCATCAGTGCATTGGCGAGGTGTTTGGCGGGACGGTGGCCGGAGCGGGCGAAATCATGCACGGCAAATCCAGCATGATTTACCATGACGGCAAGGGAGTCTACGAGGGGCTGCCCAATCCCTTTGAGGCAATCCGCTACCACTCGCTCGCGATTCTTCCGGAGACGGTGCCGGACGAGTTGGAGGTCACGGCACAGACGGACAAGGGCGTGGTGATGGGCGTGCGGCACCGCGAGTATCCCATCGTGGGAATTCAGTTCCATCCGGAGAGCATTCGGACGGAGGTCGGGAAGGATCTTCTCCGCAATTTCCTGAAGATGTAGGGACGAGGACATTTTGGCGCAAGACATTCAACAGCAGGGCGAGGGCGCCGCTGAACGGGAACTAACTGTTGGGCAGCGGCGGACGCTGCTTATCACGGCTGTTGTCGGTCATGGCATCAAGCACCTGATGAATGCCGGTTTTGCCGTGCTCCTGCCGGAGATGAAAACAGGGCTGGGCCTCAACAACACGCAGGTCGGCATCATGTCCACATCGCGTTTCCTTGCGGGGGGACTGGCCAATTTCCCGGCAGGGTACATTGCTGACCGATTCACGCACATGCGGGCAATCGTACTTGGGTTGTCGATTGCAGGCATTGGCGTCATGTATTTCCTGGCAGGTATCACCACGGCGTTCTGGCTTGTCACGTTATGGGCGTCGTTGATGGTGGTTTCGATTTCACTGTGGCATCCGGCAGCAATTGGCTCGCTTTCACGCCAATTCACATCGAACCGCGGATTTGCTATTTCACTGCACGGCACAGGCGGCAGCGTTGGGGAGGCCATTGGCCCGCTGGTGGCAGGATTCTTGCTGGCGTTCTTCACGTGGCAATTCATTTTCCAGGGCGCGATCGTCCCCTCCATCATCCTGGGATTCGTCATCTGGTTTGTGCTGCGGCGGGTTCCGGCTGACATCAGTCAGGCGACATCGTTCGGCGACTATCTCCTGGGTGTCCGAGAACTGCTGAGCAATAGACGCCTGCTGCTGGTGCTGTTCTTTACGGGTGGATTCGCGGGGGCGCAGGCCACCATGTACACGTTCCTGCCCGTCTATCTGCGGGAGGATATCGCCCTTGAGCCGGAAACCGTCGGGATATTCCTGTCACTCCTCAACCTCCCCGGACTAGCCTCCCAGCCGGCTATGGGCTATCTGTCTGATCGTTGGGGGCGGAAGGCCGTTCTTGCGCCCGCAATGGGATTGCTCGGAGTTTTCTACCTGTTGCTCGGCGTTGTGCCGGCAGGCATCCCGCTTATCGCCACCATCCTCGCCGCCGGGTTGTTCTTCTACCCGATGATGGCCATTTTCCTTGCATCTGCCTCGGACCTTGCGCCGTCGGATGTGCAGTCAACGACGGTGTCGCTCGTGTTTGGTGTGGCGACCCTGGTTGGATCTCTCGCGCCTGTGGCCGCCGGACTAATTGCGGACACGCACGGGCTTAGGTGGACGTTCTTCTTCTGCGCCACGCTGGTGCTCGCGATGGCATTTGCAGCGGCGGTGACGCGATGGGAGAGACAGAGGGAATTCGTTCCCGAAGGCTAACGCGGCTCAAAGCACGTGAGGCGCCTAGTATCATGTGGGCGCAGCAAGCGAACACGTAGCAACGATATGGAGCGCATCCGATGATTCGAGAGGCCATTGCACACCTGATTGAGGGCCGCAGCATCTCGCAGGCGGAGGCCGAGCAGGTGATGACGGAGATCATGGACGGTGAGGCGACGCCGGCGCAGCTGGGCGCGTTCTTGATGGCGCTGCGCACCAAGGGCGAGGGAGTGGATGAGATTGCAGGCCTCGCACGGGTCATGAGGGCACGGGCTCTGCGCGTGGAGGTGGACGATCCCGATTCCCTGCTGGATACGTGTGGGACCGGCGGCGACGCCTCTCACACGTTCAATATCTCAACGGTTTCCGCGCTGGTTGCCGCGGGGGCGGGACTGCGCGTCGCCAAACACGGCAATCGCGCCGCGTCGTCCGCGTGCGGCTCGGCTGACGTGTTGGAGGCGGCGGGAGTTACCATCGAGCTTGAGCCTGAGCAGGTGGCGCACTGCATCGAGGCGGCTGACATCGGGTTCATGTTCGCACCGAAGTACCACCCTGCAATGCGTCATGCGGCCGGGCCGCGCAGAGAGATCGGTGTTCGCACCGTGTTCAATATCCTCGGGCCTCTGACGAATCCCGCCCACGCGGGGCATCAACTTGTCGGCGTGCCGCGGCCTGAACTCGTGGAGACGATTGCGCGGGTGCTGGGCGAGTTGGGAGCGAAGCGGGCGATTATCGTGCATGGCGCGGACGGGCTGGATGAGATTGCGCTGAGCGGGCCGTCGATCATGGCGGAATACCGGGACGGTTCGGTGACGGTGAGCGAGATCACGCCGGAGCAGTTCGGACTAACTCACGCGGGCGTTGATCAGATACGGAGCGCGGATGTCGAGTCGAGCCACAGAATCCTGACGAACGTGTTGAATGGGGAGCCGGGGCCATATCGGGACATTGTTCTCATCAATGCGGCTGCCGCGCTGGTGGCCGGAGAGGCGGCGGACGACCTGGAAGGCGGATTGGTGGCGGCGCGGGAGTCTATTGATTCAGGGGCGGCGCGGGACCGGCTGGAGCGGCTGGTGGAGGCGAGCAGGGGTTAGGCAGGCCCGTTGAACAACAGGAATGCGATGCCCGCGACTCCGATCAAAGCGATGAGCGCGACCAGCAGGCGGCGTCCGACAAACCTCTTGAAGCTCTCACCTTCCTTGCGGCGAGCGCCCTCCCGTAGTTCCTGGTCATTCATGAAGAGGCTTGGTGCTCCAATTCAGCAACCGCTAGGCGGCGCGCGCGCCGTACATCAGGAGCACGATGACGGGCAGTGCGGAAATTGCGGCGACGATGGCGAGGTAGACGAGGGCGCGCTCGAGGGTGACCGGACGCCGGTGACCATCGTGCGTCTCCCGGTGCTTCTGCACCGCCTCCTGTGGATCCGGGGTGTTCAGGTGAAACATGTCCCAGTTGGACATAGGGCCTCCTTAGCGGCGTCAGGCCGCAATGAATGGCATTATAGTCTTGCCCACGCAATAAGCAAGGAACGCTCAGAATGACGACAGGCACATATTTGGACAAAATCCTGCCGCAAACGCGGGAGGATCTCAATGACCGAATATCCTCACTTCCCCTCAATGAGGTCAAGGCGCGGGCCAAAGACGCAGAGGAAGCGCGCAGCTATTACGACGCGTTTTCGGAGGATCGACTTCATCTCATTGCGGAGGTCAAGCGGGCGTCGCCGTCAAAGGGCGACCTTGCGCCCGGCATCGACGCCGCCGAGCTTGCCCGCGTCTATGTCGATAACGGGGCATCGGCGCTCTCTGTGCTGACGGACAGGCCGTTTTTCAAGGGATCGCTCGATGATCTCACGGCGGCGCGGGGGGTTACCGGGGAGTCGGGAACGCCGATTCTCCGCAAGGATTTCGTCATTGATGAGTACATGATCTATGAGGCGCGGGTGTGGGGGGCGGACGCCATCCTGTTGCTCGTGATCAGCCTCTCCGACGGACAGCTGCAGGACTACCAAGGGTTGGCGAATGACCTTGGCATGGCCGCGTTGATTGAGACGCATGACGAACTGGAGTTGTATCGCGCACTGGACATCAAGCCGCGTTTGGTGGGCATCAACAACCGCGATCTCCGCACGTTTGAGACGGATTTGAATACGACACACGGCCTCGCGCCGCGCGTTGGCGGCAGCACGCGCGTGGTGGCAGAAAGCGGCGTCTTTTCGACGGAGGACGCGCGCAGCATGCGGGCTGCAGGAGCGGACGCGATACTCGTCGGCGAGGCGCTTATCACCGCCGATGACACGGCGACGAAGGTGCAGGAGCTGAGTTCCATACGCATACCGCGTCTGACAGGCATGGAAACGAACGTGCCGCAGGATGCGATTGAGCAGACGATCCCCGGGTTTGGGAACATTCCAGGGCAAGGCTACCCGACACCGGGCGGGGGAGTGCCGGGGATCGGCGGGTACGGACCGCCTCGTTTTCCCGGGATGCCGGGTGATTTTGGGCCGCGGAACAGCTGATGGGCCTCGTTATCAAGATGTGCGGCAATCGGTCGGCAACCGATCTTATCAACGCCGCCGACGCGGGAGCGGACCTGCTTGGGATTATTTTTGCGGATGCGTGGCGGCGCATACCTGTTGACCATGCAAAGGAGATCGTTGCCACGCTGCGCGGCGAGGCGAATCACGTGCCGACGGTCGTGGGTGTATTTGTTGATCAGCCGGTTGAGGAAGTGAATGCGACGGGGGATGCAGTTGGGTTGGACATGATTCAGCTTCATGGAACGGAGCCTCCCGACTACTGGAAACAGATGGAGAGACCGCTGATTATCTGCCGGCGTATCTCGTCCTCGTTAACCCCGGAGCAGGTTGAGGATGAGCTGGGAGTAGTGAAGGAATTCACACAGCAGACCAATTCGCTTAGTCTCATCGAGCCGCACGTGGAGGGTGAGCCCGGCGGGGCCGGAGTGAGCCTTGATTTTGCGCTGGCGGAGCGGCTGGCGCGACGGTACTCGTTCATTTTGGCAGGGGGTCTCGGGCCGGGGAACGTCGGCGAGGCGATTCACGCAGTCCGGCCGTGGGGCGTGGACGTTTCGAGCGGTGTGGAGACGGACCGGGTGAAAGACCCCGCCAAGGTGGGACGATTCGTCTACGAGGCTCGGCGGGCGTCCACGGACGCCGTCGGCGCACGCATTGGAGACGGGACGACACGATGACCATCGTCAAGACGGGAGCGGACACGGAGGCGCCGGGGCGCTTTGGGCGGTTCGGCGGCCGGTATGTGCCGGAGACGCTGATGGCGGCGGTCACTGAGCTCGAGGAGTCGTATGCGGCGGCGCGGGAGGACGAGCAGTTTCTTGCGCGGCTTGACCATCTTTCACGGACATATGCGGGCCGCCCCACCCCTCTGACGCTGGCCGAACGGCTGACGGAACAGGGCGGAGGGACGCGCATCTATCTCAAGCGGGAGGATTTGGCCCACACGGGCGCGCACAAGATCAATAACGCGCTGGGGCAGGTCCTGCTGGCGCAGCGAATGGGCAAGACGCGAATCATCGCTGAGACCGGCGCGGGACAGCACGGCGTTGCGACGGCGACCGTGTGCGCGCTGCTGGGCCTCGAATGCGTCGTGTACATGGGCGAAGAGGACATTCACCGGCAAGCGCCCAACGTGTTCCGAATGCGGCTGCTAGGGGCGGACGTTGTGTCGGTGACGTCCGGTTCGCGAACGCTCAAGGACGCGGTGAACGAGGCGATGCGCGACTGGGTGACGAACGTGGCGAATACGTATTACGTCATCGGCAGCGTCGTTGGGCCGCATCCCTACCCTGTTCTCGTGCGCGATTTTCAGTCGGTTATCGGGCTGGAGGCTCGCGAGCAGATACTGGACGTGGAGGGACGTCTGCCGACACACCTCGTGGCGTGCGTGGGGGGCGGCAGCAACGCGATGGGCCTGTTCCACGCGTTTTATGGCGACTCGGACGTCGCGATGGTCGGCGTGGAGGCTGCGGGGCATGGCATCGATTCGGGGGAGCACAGCGCGAGCCTGGGAGCGGGCAAGCCCGGGGTGCTGCACGGGTCGTTCTCGCAGGTGCTGCAGGACGAGTGGGGGCAAGTGACAGAGACGCACAGCATCTCCGCGGGTCTGGACTACCCGGGCGTGGGGCCGGAGCTTTCCTACTACCAGGAAACGGAGCGGGCGCGATTCACGAGCGTGACGGACACGGAGGCGCTGGAGGGGTTCAAGCTGCTGGCGCGAACTGAGGGGATCATCCCGGCGCTGGAGTCATCGCACGCAATCTTTGAGGCGGCACGTCTGGCCGCCACGCTATCGGCTGAGGACATTATTCTGGTGAACCTGAGCGGTCGCGGCGACAAAGATCTAGCTACTGTGACGAACGCTCTAGGCATCGAGCTCGATCAAGACTAGTCCCAAAAAGACGCTACCCCCTGACATTCGCTCGGCCTCGAATGAGAGGGGGCAGCGCAGCGCGGGGAAAGCAGTGAGGTACAGTTCACATATCTGCTACTATCCCGCGCGCCAACACACCGTCGACTATTTTATCACAATTCAGGCAGCTCTGGAATGGGCGAGTTCCGACTTCTCCCTATGGAGAGGTTACGGCAGGGAGAGCACGTAGGATTCCAGGGCGAGGCGGGCGTTTGCGTTTTGGCGGAGGGCCTTCATGGTGAAGAGGGTCTCGGTCAGGGCCGATTGAGCTTCCTGCAGGGTGACGCCGATTTCATGCACTCGGTCAAGGCTTTCGGAATCCGTCACGTCCTCGGGGGCACCCGCCACGACGACTAGCGCATCACGCCAGATAGACGCCCACGCTTCCAGTCGCCCCAGCAGGCGCTGACGGTCGGCGTAGAAATCGTCGGCCATTCTGCCAGCGCGGCGGAGGCGGTCGGCGACCGGCTCGCCGCGAACTGCAAGGATTTCGTCGAGGGCGGCACGGCGGGCATCCAGCGGCGTAGTGTCGGCCAATAGGCTGAGCGCGTATTCGAGGCGGCCGCCGGAGAGTTTTGCGAGGCGGTTCGCGTCATCGTCGTTTGCTCCGCTCTCCCTCAAGGTGTCCGCAACGCGATCGAAGGGGATTGGGCGGAGGGGAACAATCTGGCAACGGGAGCGGATGGTATCGAGAATCGCCTCGTCGTTCGCCGTCACGAGGATGAGAGTGACGTTTGGATGAGGCTCCTCCAGAACCTTGAGAAGAGCGTTCGCTGCCTCACGGGTGAGGGTATCTGCATCGTCGATGATGATGACGCGGCCTGATGCCTCGTATGGCTGGAGGTTGGCGGCGGCCTGTAGGTCTCGCGCGGCCTCGATTCCTATGGAGCCTGCTCCGGTGGGCGAGATTACCATGACGTCCGCGTGGTGACCGCTGGCGATGCGTTGGCAGTTTCGGCAGTCGCCGCACGGCCTGCCCTGCTCGGCGTCACACAAGAGCGCCTTTGCGAATTCGCGGGCAAGCGCCAGTCCGCCAACACCCGATGGACCGGTCAGCAGCCAGGCATGTGCAAGCCGCCCCAGCTGGATGCTGCGGTCAAGGAGGGAGACGGCGTCCTCATCGGCGGGTACTGTCCAAGGCATTTTAAAGGCCGTTCCGACTCGGCAAGCGTTCCAACATTTTGTTCTTCTTCTGCACTGGAATGCGATTTGCTACCTTGCGGACCCTGCTGTGGGGGCAAGAGATGCCGGATGGATTCCGGCCTGCGCCGGAATGACGGAGGGGGCTGGTATGACGGGTGGGTTAGACATCGAGGCGCATGAGGTCTTCGTAGGTTTCGCGGCGGCGGATGGTGCGGGCCTCGCCATTGGAGACGAGAACGACCTCCGGGCGGGGGTTGGCGTTGTAGGTGGACGACATGGCGATGCAGTACGCGCCGGAGACGGGGATGGCGAGGATGTCACCGGCGGCGGGTGTTGGCAGGGAGCAGTCGCGGACAAGGATGTCGCCGGATTCGCAGTACTTGCCGGCGATGGTTACTGTGATTTCCTCCGCGTCCGCCATGCGGGAGGCGAGGACGGCCTCATACTCCGAGCCGTAGATAGCGGGACGGATATTGTCGCCCATGCCGCCGTCGACGGAGACGTAGGTGCGGATGTCGGGCAGGAGCTTGGTCGCGCCGACGGTGTAGAGAGCGACGCCCGCCGTGCCCACCATTGAGCGGCCGGGCTCGATGGACATGGCGGGGAGCTCAAGACCGTGTACATCACAACCCTGGATGATGGCCTTTGAGATGGTGGCGATGTAGGTGTCCGGGGCGGGGGCTTCGTCCGTAGTGAGGTAGTTGACGGCAAAGCCGCCGCCGGGGCTGAACATGCGCATGGTGAAGCCGTACTTGTCCTTCATCTGCGCCGCAAATTCCATTGTGACCTGAATGGCCTCCTCGTACGGCTCAAGCTCAAAGATGGGCGAGCCGAGGTGGAAATGGAGACCGGCAACGTCGAGCCGCGATGATTGCATGGCGCGGGCGATGGCCTCCTCAGCCTGCCCTGTTTGAATCGCGAGGCCGAACTTGCTGTCGAGCACACCGGTTGTGGTATGGGCGTGTGTGTGGGGATCGACGCCGGGGGAGACGCGGAACGAGATGCTCTGCGTTCGTCCCAGGCGCTCAAGGATGGATTCGAGCAAGGCGAGTTCATGGAGGTTATCGACGACGATTGCGGCGATGCCGGACTCGACGGCCCGTTCAAGCTCCTCCGCACCCTTATTGTTGCCGTGGAAATGGACGTTGGCGGGATCGACGCCCGCGGCCTGCGTCGTTGCCAATTCGCCGCCGCTGACAACATCGAATCCGACGCCCTCCTCCGCAAGAAGGCGGAAAAGGGCGACGTTGGAGAAGGCCTTGGAGGCGTAGATGATGGAGCTTTCGCCGGGGTAATGGGCATCGAGAGCTGTGCGAAAGCGTCGGGCCGAATCACGCAGCTCGGTCTCGTCAAAGACATATAGCGGCGTGCCCTGCGCGCGGGCGAGTTCGACGGCGTCGAGGCCGGCGATTTCAAGATGGCCGTTGGGGCGGGCCTTGGCGGAGTCGGGGAAGACCGGAAGGGCGTCAGTTCCTCTCATTCGTGTCAGTTCCTCTTGTTTGTGAATTCCGCATTTCGAGCCAGGTGGCTTTGTCCATGTTAACTAGGTCAAGCGGTAGGTGTTGCCCGCATCGACTTCGGCGGCCTTGCCCTCGGCGGTGAGTTTGATGAGGTGGGCGATGATCTGTTCGCGGGCGGCGTTCCAGCGCCATTCCTCAAGGTTGGCTGCGCCGTAGAGCCGTTCACGCATCGCGTCCACCTCGGTTACGCCGTCGCGGAGGCATTGCAGGATGGACTCATCGCGGGAATTGCGGTGGCCGATGAGTTCTGCAAGTTTGGCGGCGGGGTCCGTGACGGGCGTGCCGTGGAACGAGAGCAGAAGATTCGCGTTTTGGTCGGCGAGTTTCCGGAGGGAATTGACGTATGCGGCCATGTCACCGCCCTGATCGAGGTGGACGGCGGTTGTGCCGCGGCTGAGGACGCAGTCGCCACTAAAGAGGACGCCGTCCGGTTGGAGGAGGTAGCACATGCTGCCGCCGACGTGACCGGGCGTGGCGATGGCGAGGATAGTTTTGCCGCCGCCAAGGTCAAAGGTCTCACTGCCCATGAGTGGCGCGTCCACGACATGGCCGACGGCTTCCGTGATAGCGTCAACGTCCTCTACGCCGGCGTGGACCGCGATACCGGGAAAGGCTGCGTGGAGGGCGGCAGCGCCTCCGCTGTGTTCCCCAAAGCGGTCTGTGATGAGGAGAACGGCGGGCGTGGGGGCATCTCCGCGGAGGGTGTTTACGGCTTCTATGACACGTTGGGAGACCTCGTCCTCGTCGTGGCCGGCGTCGATGAGCGCGCCGCCGGTCTCGCCCCGCACCCAGTAGACGTGGGGGGAGTCGTCATCATCGGGGTGCAGGGTGATGGCAACGACGCCGCTAGCGACTTCAGTGGTCATGTGATTCCTCCGTGCCGGCGAGCATTGGCGAATTGTACACGCGCAATTTTGGGCGTGGCGTGCAAGAATCCTAAGAAAGCGCGGTGAGGGGTGTCAACGCGAGGCGGCGTCATGGGTTCTTCACTGCGTTCAGAATGACATGGCTATTGACGGGCGGTTTGCGTTACGGAGTTTGGTTGGGAAATGGAGATTCAGATTCCCGCCTGCGCGGGAATGACGGTTGTGGGCGCGGGAATGACGAGAATGGGCGCGGACGGGGAAAGGTGAATAGAGGATGACGCTGACCCACAGCGAGATGGATTTGCGGATCTTCAGCATGGAGGTTGGGAGTTGGGGGAATAACTGCTACGTGGTGGTGGATCCGCTGCAGAACGCGGCGGCGATCATCGACGCGGCGGCGGATGCTCCCCAGATTCTCGACGCCGTGGCGGGCCTGGACGTTCTCTATATTCTGACCACGCACGGCCACTCCGATCATTGGGGTGCGCTGGAGGAGGTGTCTGCGGCGCTGCCCAATGCTGTTGTGGCGGCGACGGCGGGCGACGCAGGAGATCTGCCCGTCGCCCCTGGCCTGCTACTGGATGACGGAGACACACTTCAGATTGGAACTGCCCCGCTGAGGGTGATCGCGACGCCCGGGCACACGCCGGGGAGCACGTGTTTCATCACGGGGCAACACCTGTTTACGGGTGATACGCTTTTCCCGGGCGGGCCAGGACATTCACGCAGCCCTGAGAATCTGCGGCAGGAGATCACGAGCATCACGACAACGTTGTACGTGCGACCAGACGAGACAATCGTCTATCCGGGACACGGAGCGGGAACGACGATAGGCGAGAGCAAGGCTGAATACGCAATGTTTGCGGCCAGGCCGCATCCTGATGATCTGCACGGCGACGTGCTGTGGCTGGAATCGTGACCCGGGCGCAAGGTGGCGGCGGAACCCGCGCGCTCCCAACTTCCACGACCATTGGCGGGTACACGATGACCGAGGAGCTTGCCCCGTATACGAAGAGCGTTCTGCCGAATGGCATCCGGCTACTTACAGCATCGATGCCGGCGACGCGCGCGGTCTCGATTGCATTCTACGTCGGCACCGGCTCCCGATTTGAGCACGAGGCCGAGTCCGGAGCGTCGCATTTCCTGGAGCACATCCTTTTCAAGGGCACGGAGCGGCGTCCGCTGGCGCAGGACGTGTCCGAGACCATCGAGCGCGTGGGCGGGTTCATGAACGCGAGCACCGACCGCGAAGTGACGGTTTATTGGGCACGCGTGGCGCGGCCTCATCTTTCGATCGGCATCGATATTTTGTCGGACATGCTCTTGAACTCGACGTTCCCGGCAGAGGAGATCGAGAAGGAGCGCGACGTTATTCTCGAGGAGATCCACACGTCCGTCGATTCTCCGGCGCAGCAGGTGTTTCACATGGCGGACAAGATCATGTGGCCGGATCAGCCTCTCGGGCGGGATATCGCCGGGACGGAGGAGAGCATCCGGGAGCTTTCGCGGGACACGATCACGTCCTATATGCGAGAGCAATATGATCCTTCTCAGGTCGTGATGGCGGTGGCGGGTCAGATTGAGCACGCGGAGATTGAGCAGGTAGTCGGGGAGTTGTTGGAGGGGTGGCCGTCCGGGAAACCGCGCCCGATGTCGCCCGTGGATGACAAGCTGCCGGAGAGCCGGGTCGCCCTGGAATACCGCAAGACGGAGCAAGCCAATATCTGCCTGATGTTTCCGGGGATGTCAGCACACGATCCGGACCGGCGCGCACTGTGGCTGCTGAACGCGATTCTCGGCGACGGTATGGCGTGCCGCCTCTTTCTTGAGCTGCGTGAGCGGATGGGCATCGTCTATGAGGTGGACACGGATGTGATGTATCTGCAGGACACGGGCGCAATGGCGGTCTTCGCAGGAACGGTTCCGCAGCGCGGGCCGCAGGCGTTGGAGGCCGTCGTCAAAGAACTGGATCGAGCGACGCGGGACATCACCCAGAATGAACTTGAACGCGCGCGGGAGTTGTCCAAGGGGCGGATGCTACTGCGCCTGGAGGATACCCGCAGCATCTCAAGCTGGCTGGGCGGACAGGAGATCACCTTTGGGCATATCGAAACCCCGGAGGAGGTCGTCGAACAGTTGGACAGCATCACCGTGGATGACGTGCAACGCGTCGCGCGGCGTGTTTTCGACCCGGAACGATATCGCCTTACCGTCGTCGGGCCGTATCGGAGTGACCGCAGGTTCAGGAACATCATCGAGGGGCGTTAGATGGCGGCCATGATGAGAAGGCTCACCCAGGTACTCACCGTCGTCGTCATTCTTGCGGTGCTCTACGAGGAATTGCGTAAGGATCCGGATAGTGAACGCTGGCATGGGCGCGTGCTTGGATTCGTGCCCTACGATCTCAGACCACCGAGCCTTCGGCAGATACGTGAAACGTATTGGAACCCAAAGGACCCGCGCATCTTTCCCGGGCGGGTAGCCGGCATCGGGTGGGGCGTCAATTTCGCCGCTCTCTTTGATCGCGTCAGCCGGATGTAGGGGGGAGCCTCTCTGCTCCCTCACCCAGGGTAGATGACTCCTGGAGGGATACCCTCTGCATAACCTTCCTTCACCAGTGGTAGCGGGTATTTTTCGATGGTGCCCCCTACCCCCAACCCTCCCCCTGCGGGGGGAGGAATTGAGGTGTTATGTCGATAGTGGACTTGTGCTATAGTCCACGCGGTACCTGTTTGGGACCAACGGGGAGTGGGGGTAGACCGTCATGACGTTCAGCGACCGCACGCTGACGTGCTCCGAATGCGGGAACGATTACGTCTTTACTTCGGGCGAACAGCAATACTATTCGGATCGGGGCTTTCAGAACGAGCCAAAGAGGTGCCACGCCTGCCGCGTTGTACGCCGCGCGGACATGGCGCGGCGACGGGAGACACGTGATGCGGCGCCGGTAGAGGAGGATCGGCCTCGACGGCAGATGTATCCGGCGACATGCGCGGAATGCGGGCGTGAGACGGAAGTGCCGTTCGAGCCGCGCGGAATTCGGCCCGTTTATTGCGCCACGTGCTTCACTCGGCAACGGAACTCGCCACCCGGCCGCTTCCGCGACTGAACCCACTGAGCAGCCGTTTTTGTCCCGTTCCTTACTGAGACTGTGCTATTAATGGACGGGTGGCCGCGCGCGGCGTGGCATTGCTCCCAGCAACAATGTGGGCGACAAGAACGTATTGAGAACTGAAACGGAGGGGCGTGGCGAATGACGTATGTAGTCCTGCGTGAGAGTGAGAGCCAGGAGCAGTTAATCAAACGGTTCCGTTCCGTGGTTGAGCGTTCCGGCATCCTGAGGCAGGCCAAAGAAAAGCGCCACTTCATCTCCAAGCAGGAACGAGCGCGACTAAAGGCCCGCAAAGCGCGGCGCCGCCGCAATTAGCACGAGCGCATGGCCTGAGACGAACGACCATGACTCAATCACATTCTGCTTCTGTACCCGCAAACTCGGCCGAGGACTACTCCTTCAATGCGTTTGCCCGGCAACCCTTTTACCAGGAAGAAAACAGCCGACTAATCGATCTGATCGGATTGGAGACCGGTAATCGCGTCATCGATCTCGCCTGCGGTCCGGGTGAAATCACGCGAAAGATCCTGGACAAGGTACGCGGGGACGGGGCGTGGATTTTGGGCGTGGATTTGTCACCGGAGACTCTGGAGGAGGCGCGGCGGCAGTTCACCGACGTGACGGACGCCGAGGTCTCTTTCGAGAATGCGCCGGCCGAGGATCTTTCAGACATCATCTCAGAGCCGGTTGACGCCGTCGTTTTCTGCAATGCGATCCACCTTGTGGACAACAAGCCGGATGTGCTTGCGGGAATCAGGGGCGCACTCAAACTCGGTGGCATGTTTGCGTTCAACAGCACGTTCTATACGGGCTCAATCGTGAAGGACACGGATCCGTTCTACCGCCGGTGGATGATGCGCTCGTTGCGTCTACTCAAGTCGGAACACGGTTTGAGCCCTGTGAAGAACAAGGTGATGGCGCGGCAGCAGTTGACGCCTGAGGAGTACAAGGCTCTGCTAACGGATGCCGGTTTCAGCATCCGCGAGGAACGCATAATTCCGATCGAGGTGCCGATTGAGGGGTGGCTTTCCATCTGCTCATTCTCTGACTTCGTGGAAGGGGCGTTGCCGGGCGTGCAGATAGAAACGGCAAGCGAGGTGCTGCGCGCGACCATTCGCGAGACGTTCCGTGACATGGAACTGTCCTTCGTTCCTCGCAACTGGCTCGAAATCGTGGCCGTGCGCGACTAGCGTCGCGGCATACCCCGGGCGGAGACCTTTCCGATGCCGGACATCACCCCCGATGAGTTTCGCCGTGTGATGGGTCGGCTCGCCACCGGCGTCACCATCGTCACAACCCGAGCAGGCGATGATGCGCATGGCACAACAATGAGCGCAGTTTGTTCGGTATCGTTGCAGCCGCAGCTCGTGCTCGTCTGCGTCGACCATGAATCGGATATTCATACGCTCATACAGGAAAGCGGCGTTTTCGCCGTGAATATGCTGCACGAAGGGCAGGCAAGTTTGGCCGTCGAGTTGTCCCACAAGGGCACGCCCGAACAGCAGGCGGCCCACCAGCTGGAGAACCTGCCCCATCGAAACGGTGAAACGGGCGCGCCACTCCTGGAAGATAGTCTGGCTTATGTGGAGTGTCGCGTGGAGAACACCCTCGAGGCGGGAGATCACACGATTTACGTTGGCTCAGTCGTTGCGGCAGGCGTGAGTCACCGCGCTGATCGGCCGTTGCTGCACTATGAAGGTCAATACGAATCGCTAAGTAGGGATAGATAGCATCCAACTTTGTTGACAGCGATTCCGTTCCTACCTACAATTTGAAGTCGCGCTCCCTATGAGGGACGCAAGGTATTTGTGCCTGTTTTTCGTGTTTGGCAACACGGATGGTGGGAGCAGGCTCAGTCCCTGCCTTTCACGGACGTGGGATTGGGCAGAGGAAGCCAAGAGAAGCAGAGAAATGCGTCTGCGCGTGCCCAGCGGGCATGACAAGAGGAAAGTGACGGGATGCCGACAGTCAATCAGTTGGTACGTAGGGGTCGAAAGCGACCGCGGACGAAGTCAAAGGCGCCCGCCCTGCAGGTGAGCTATAACGCGCTTACAAACAGGGTTGTGCGGAACCAGCCGTCGCCTCAGAAGCGGGGTGTCTGCACGCAGGTCCGGACAATGACGCCCAAGAAGCCGAACTCCGCGCTGCGCAAGATTGCCCGCGTACGGTTGACGAACGGAACAGAGGTCACTGCCTATATTCCCGGCGAAGGACACAACCTGCAGGAGCACTCAACGGTGCTGATTCGTGGGGGTCGTGTTAAGGATCTGCCCGGCGTCCGCTATCACATCATCCGCGGCGCTCTGGATTCCGGTGGGGTCAATGGTCGCAAACGGGGCCGCAGCAAGTACGGAGCGAAGAGAAACTAACCCATGTCACGACGTCGTCGCGCTATCAAGCGCCCCATCTTGGCCGACCCACGCTACGGCAGCGTGCTAGTGACGCGGTTCACGAACCGTGTGATGCAGCGCGGCAAGAAGAACACGGCGCGGAGCATTGTCTACGGCGCGCTGGCAAATATCGCCTCCAACGGGGATGACCCCATCGAGACGTTCGAGCGAGCGATACGCAACGCAACACCGCTGCTGCAGGTCCGGCCCCGGCGCGTGGGCGGCGCGACATACCAGGTGCCCGTAGAGGTGCGGGGTGAACGGGGGCTGACGCTGTCCATGCGGTGGATCATTGATTCCGCCCGTCAGCGGAGCGGCCGGCCGATGCTCGACAAGCTGACAAATGAGATTACGGAAGCGGCACAGGGACAGGGCAACGCGGTTCGCCGCCGTGAAGAAATGCACCGAATGGCAGAAGCCAACCGCGCCTTTGCGCACTACCGTTGGTGAAGCGGACTATCTGACTCAGCACAGGGAAAAACTGAAATGGTCACCGACTTACCACTCTCCAAGATCCGAAACATCGGCTTTATCGCGCATATCGACGCCGGAAAGACAACAGTGTCCGAGCGCGTGCTGTATTTCACAGGCCGGACCTACAAGCTGGGCACCGTCGATGAGGGAACGGCCGTCATGGACTGGATGCCGCAGGAAAAGGAACGCGGCATCACCATCGTATCCGCGGCGACGACCGTGGACTGGAATGGGTTTACGGTCAACATTATCGACACGCCCGGGCACGTCGATTTCACCGCGGAGGTTGAACGCAGCCTCCGCGTTCTTGATGGCGGCGTTGTTATTCTCGACGCCAACGCAGGTGTCGAACCGCAGTCAGAGACTGTGTGGCGGCAAGCGGACAGATATCACGTGCCGCGAGTTGTTTTTGTCAACAAGATGGACAAGATCGGCGCGGACTTTTTCGCGTCCGTTGACTCGATTCACGTCCGACTGAACGCCATCCCCGTCCCGGTCCAGATTCCGTGGGGCAAGGAAGATGATTTCCGCGGCGTTATCGATCTGATCCGGCAGGTCACCATCACCTGGGAGGACGCCGACGGCGCGACCATGGTGGAGCAGCCGATTCCTGAGGAGTTGGCCGAGGATGCGGCCCGCTACCGCGACGCAATGATTGAGCGCGCGGCAGAGCAGGACGATGAGTTGATGGTCAAGTACCTCGAAGGGGAGGAGTTGACCAAGGACGAGATTCGCCGTGGGCTGCGCGCCGGAACGGTCAAGATGGCCATTTATCCTGTTTTCTGTGGCACGGCGCTGCGGAACAAGGGCGTGCAGCCGCTCATCGACGCCATCACGGATTTTCTGCCCTCTCCGCTGGACGTCCCGCCCGTGCAGGGAACGGACCCGCGCAACGAGGACGTTGTTATCGAGCGCGCGCCGGATCCGTCCGAGCCGTTCTCCGCACTCGCTTTCAAGGTTGTGACGGACCCCTTCGCGGGCCGTCTCGTTTATCTACGCATCTATTCGGGCACAGGCAAGGCGGGGGCGACCGTTCTCAATACGAGCCGGCAGGGGCGAGAGCGCCTTGGCCGCCTGATCCAGATGCACTCTAATCACCGTGAGGAACTTGAGGAGGCAACGGCAGGCAATATCGTCGCCGCCGTCGGACTCAAAGACACATTCACCGGCGATACGATCAGCGCCGTGAACAGCCCGGTCCTTCTCGAATCCATTCGCTTCCCGGAGCCTGTCATCTCTATGGCTATTGAGCCGAAGACGCGGGAGGAAGAGGAGAAGCTGGTGGATGCCCTGGTCAAGCTGGGGCAGGAGGATCCGACGTTCCGATCGTCACACGATATGGAGACTGGACAGACGGTCATCTCCGGCATGGGCGAGCTACATATTGAGGTCATTGTCGACCGTCTCAAGCGTGAGTTCCGTGTGGACGCGCGGACGGGCCGCCCGCAGGTGGCATACCGCGAAACGATCACGCGGACGGCACGGGCGGAGGGCCGCTACGTTCGGCAGACGGGCGGACGCGGTCAGTACGGTCACGTCTGGCTTGAGGTTGAGCCCCTGGAGCCGGGTAGCGGCATTGAGTTTGTGAACAAGATCGTGGGCGGCACGGTGCCACGCGAGTACGTCCCCGCCGTTGAGCAGGGCGCGCGCGAGGCGGCGCAGAACGGTCAGCTGACCGGGTTCCCCATCGTTGATCTTCGCATCACTATCGATGACGGCTCGTTCCACGAGGTGGACTCGTCCGAGATGGCGTTCAAGATGGCCGGATCCATGGGATTCAAGGCCGCCATCGGACGGGCCCGGCCTGTCGCGCTTGAGCCGATCATGAAGGTAGAGGTGGTTGGGCCGGCGGCGTCCATCGGTGACGTGATGGGCGATCTGCAAAGCCGGCGCGCGCAGGTGCAGGGAATGGAGAGCCGCGGCGAACTCGGAATCGTGACGGCATTCGTTCCCCTCGCGGAGATGTTCGGGTATGCTACATCTCTGCGCTCCGCCACGCAGGGACGCGCTAGCTACAGTATGGAGTTCGATCACTACAGCCACGTCCCGCAACAGGTGGTTGAATCGCTGACCCGACGTCCGGCAAGCGTCGGGGCACGATAGGCGGGACAACAGGGAAGAATCATGACAACCGTGCGACAACGACAGAAGATACGCATCACGCTGAAGGCGTTTGACCATCGCCTGCTGGATGTGTCTGCCGTGCAGATTGTGGAGGCGGCGGAGGGGACGGGCGCGCAGGTGTCCGGGCCGATCCCGTTGCCGACGCGCATCAAGCGGTTCACGGTGATTCGCTCACCACACGTGGACAAGGACTCACGCGAGCAGTTCGAGATTCGGACACACAAGCGAATCGTCGATATTCTCGACCCGACATCACGCACCATCGATTCACTGACGCACCTGGATCTGCCGGCGGGCGTCAGCATCGAAATCAGCTCATAGGAATCACACCAGGTATTTTCCGACAATGCTCTCTGCACTATTAGGAACCAAACTCGGCATGACGCAGTACATCCATGAGGATGGGACTGTGTCCGCCGTGACGGCCATCCGGGTCGGGCCCTGTACGGTGACGCAAGTCAAAACGGCCGTGACAGACGGCTATGACGCGGTGCAGATCGGCTACGAGGAAATTCCCGAACGCAAGCTGAACGGGCCGCGCCGCGGCCACCTGTCCAAGAACGATATCAGCCCGCTGCGGCACCTGAGAGAGGTGCGGGCGCAGGGCGATATGCCGGAGGTTGGGACCGTTGTGACGGCGGATCAGGTCTTTGAGGTTGGGGAGCAGGTTGATCTAACGGCGAAATCCAAGGGCAAGGGTTTCGCAGGCGGCGTCAAGCGCTGGCATTTCCGCGGCGGCCCGAAGACGCACGGACAGGGCGACCGATGGCGAGCGCCCGGCTCCGTTGGCGCCGGCACAACTCCCGGCCGGGTTCGCAAGGGACTCAAGATGGCCGGTCAGATGGGCAATAAGAGAACGACACAGAAGAGCGGTCTCGTTGTGGCCGTGGACGTGGAGCACAACCTGGTATTTGTGCGCGGCTCCGCGCCGGGGGCGCCGGACGGAATCGTCCTGGTGCGCAAGAAGGCGAGCCGCTGATATGGAAGTTGACGTCCGCAATACGAGCGGGCAGGTCGTTGACCACGTAGAGGTGAGCGACCTGCTCTTCAATGCGCCGATCTACGAGGCCCTTGTTCACCAGGCGCTTGTGCGGCAGCGCGCGAACGCTCGCCAGGGGACGCATTCCACAAAGTCACGCGGCGAGATACGCGGCGGCGGGCGCAAGCCGTGGCGTCAGAAGTACACGGGCCGTGCCCGGCAGGGCAGCATCCGCTCTCCACTGTGGCGTCACGGTGGCGTGACATTCGGCCCCAAGCCTCGCAGTTATCGGCAAGACATTCCGGTTCGCATGAGGCGGCAGGCGCTGCGCAGCGTGCTGACAAGCAAGCTGGCAGACGGAGACCTGATCATCATCGACAGCTTCGGGTTGGAGAGGCCGCGCACGAAGGACGTGCTGGCAGCGCTGCAGAGCCTCGAGATAAAGACCCCTGCCCTGCTGGTGACGGCGGAGCCGGAGGAGAACCTGATTCGCTCAGCGCACAATGTGCCGCGGGTCAAGACGCTGCCGGCGCGGTATATGAACGTTGGCGATCTGCTGGCGCATCGCAAGTTGGTGATCACGCTGGACGCAGTACGCAGCGCGGAAGAGTTGTGGGCGAAGAGCGGCAGAAAGGCGGAGAGGTAGTCATGGACCTGCATCCGCTGGAGGTGTTGCGCCGCCCCGTGATTACAGAGAAGTACACGGCGCTCCAGGACCGGAGCAAGTACGCGTTTGAGGTGCATCGCAAAGCGAATAAGAAGCAGATACGCGAGGCGGTGGAGATTGCGTTCCGCGTGCGGGTCTCAAGCGTGAACGTGATGAACGTCAAGAGCAAAACCAGGCGCGCCGGGCTGAAAACGTATCAGACGAAGCCGTGGAAGAAGGCCGTTGTGACCCTGCATGCGGGCGAGCGTATCGAGGTCTTCGAAGGCGTGTAGGGGCAGAGTGATGGCAGTCAAAACAGTCAAACCCACATCACCCGGCCGCCGCGGCATGGTTCTCGATGCGTTCGACGACATCGACAAAGTGCGGCCGGAAAAGACACTCGTGGAGCCGCTGAAGAGCAACGCCGGGCGCAACCATTCCGGCCGAATCACCACCCGCCATCGCGGCGGCGGTGTGAAGCGTTCCTATCGCATTGTCGATTTCAAGCGCAATAAGCTTGGGGTTCCGGCGTCCGTCAAGACGATTGAATATGACCCTAACCGCTCGTCGCGGATCGCGCTTTTGCACTACCACGACGGTGAGAAGCGGTATATTATTGCGCCTCTTGGCCTACAGCGCGGCGACGTGTTGTCGTCCGGGCCGGAGGCGGAGGTTCGCGTCGGCAACGCGCTGCCGCTGGGAGTGATCCCAACGGGCACGACGGTGCACAACATCGAGATTCATCTCGGCAAGGGCGGACAGCTTGTCCGCGGCGCGGGCACTGGCGCGCAGGTCATGGCGCATGAGGACAAATACACGCTGCTCCGGCTGCCTTCGGGCGAGCTGCGGCGCGTGCTCTCAGCCTGCTACGCGACCATCGGACAGGTCGGCAACCCCGATCATAAGAACCTGTCATGGGGCAAGGCGGGCAGAAAGCGTCTCAAGGGATGGCGCCCAACGGTGCGCGGGTCCGCAATGTCTCCGCGCGACCATCCGCACGGGGGCGGCGAAGGACGTTCGCCAATCGGGATGCCCGGGCCGAAATCGCCGTGGGGCAAGCCGACACTCGGCAAGCGGACACGCAGGAACAAGAAGACGGACGTGTTCATCGTCCGTCGGCGCGGCGGGCGCAGAGGCTCGCGCCGCTAGGAATCTGAACGAGAACGGACGAGAACAAGGAACACTGAAGAACGATGTCGCGATCAGTCAAGAAGGGTCCGTACATAGAGCCCAAGCTCTTGCGCAAGGTAACCATCGCGCAGCAGACGAACTCGCGGGCGGTGATCCGCACGTGGTCGCGCGCGTCAACCATAGTGCCGGAGATGGTGGGACTAAACATGGCTGTGCATGACGGTCGGCGGCACATTCCCTTGTTCATCACAGAGAACATGGTGGGTCACAAGCTTGGCGAGTTCGCGCCGACACGGACATTCCGCGGCCACGTTCGCAATGAGCGTCAGGCCAGGCGGTAGGGCGGAGAGGGCGCGATGCAGGTAACAGCACGAGCACGCCGTATGTCTCTCTCCGTACGCAAGCTGCACGTCATCACGCAGATGCTGCCCGGCATGAATGTCGACGACGCTCTCACACAATTGCAGTTCATGGCGAGTCCATGGGCGAAGGAAGTCGCGAAGGTTGTGCGTTCAGCGGCGGCGAACGCGGAGAACAACTACGACCTGGATCCGAGTATGTTGCGCATCGCGCGCATGGACATTGGGCCGGCGGAGACGCTGCGGCGGTTCAAGCCGCGTGCACGGGGTCAGGCCGGCAAACATTTCCGCAAGCACAGCAATTTGACGGTCATCGTGGATGACGAGGAGAACGGCTAATGGGTCATAAGGTTCACCCGTTTGGGTTCCGCCTCGGGTACATCCGGGATTGGCAGACGCACTGGTTCGCTGATCGCGCTGAGCAATATCGAACGAATTTGCAGGAGGATCTGCAGATTCGAGACCACATCATAAACAAGCACCGTGATGCCGCTGTTGCGCGAGTGGAGCTGGAGCGCAAGACGAGCGAGGTGCGGGCGCTGATTCACACGGCGCGGCCGGGCGTGGTCATCGGGCGCGGCGGTCAGCGTGTTGAGGAACTCCGCCAGGAACTTGAAAACCTGACTGGCAAGCGGGTCCGCGTGGATATCAACGAGATTCGTCAGCCGGAGCTTGAGGCGACGCTGGTCGCACAGAGCATCGCTGACCAGATCCAGCGGCAAGTTTCCTTCCGTCGTGCCACTCGGCAGGCCGTTCAACGGTCCATGCAGGCCGGCGCGCAAGGGATTCGAGTCGCGGTTGCAGGACGACTGGGCGGCGCGGAGATCGCACGCACAGAGAAAGCGATGGACGGCCGCGTCCCGCTCCACACGCTGCGCGCCGATATTGACTTCGGCACTGCGGAGGCGCGGACGCAGATGGGTCAGATCGGTGTCAAGGTCTGGGTCTATCGCGGCGATATTGTGACGGAGGCGACACCGGAGGAACTGGCGCGACGCAGCGCCCTGATGTCCACCCCGGTGGCGTCCTCAGATAACGGGGCTGCGGACAGCCCGGCGCCTGCTGCCGAGGCGACACCTCCTGAGAGCGCCACTCCCGCCGTTGCCGAGGCCGAGGCGACGACTCCTGAGAGCGCCACTCCCGCCGTTGTCGAGGCCGAGGCGACGACTCCTGAGAGCGACAGTCCCGCAGAAATCGAAACGCCGGCCGCAGAAGCCGAAACGCCCGCCGCGGCTGAAGAGGCGGACACTAACGAGAACGACGAGTAGTTCGGACTAACGGACATGCTGCAACCACGACGAGTCAAATATCGCAAGCAACACCGGGGCCGGATGCGCGGCATGGCGCAGAAGGGGAACACGGTGGCGTTTGGCGAGTTTGGAATCCAGTCGATGGAGCCGATCTGGCTCACGGGCCGCCAAATTGAGGCGGCGCGGCGAGCGATGACTCGCCACGTCCGGCGCGGCGGCCAGATATGGATTCGTGTATTCCCGCATAAGTCGATTACGAAGAAGCCATTGGAGACACGGATGGGCGCCGGCAAGGGGAACGTGGAGGGCTGGGTAGCCGTGGTGCGCCCCGGCAAGATCCTGTTCGAGATTGCAGGGGTTCCTGAAGAAGCTGCGCGTCGGGCGATGCGGCTGGCGCAGGACAAGCTGCCCATCCGCACACAGATCGTCACTCGTGACATGGAGTAGTCCAGGATGGACATGGAAGAGATACACGCGCTGAATGATGACCAGCTCCAGGAGGAGTTGGAGAATGCGCATCGTGAGCTGTTCAACCTGCGCTTTCGCGCGGTGACGCGACAGCTGGCTAACACCAGCGAGGTTGGCAAGGCGCGCAAGAGCGTCGCCCGTTTCAAGACTGTAATCCGTGAGCGGCAGTTGGAGGCCTTCACGGTGGAGGAGACAGCGTAGATGCCCGATCAGAAGACACGTGTGGGCCGCGTGGTCAGCACGAAGATGGAGAAGACGGTTGTGGTGACCGTTGAGCGGCAGCGCACCCACCGCCTGTATAAGAAGGCAGTTCGCCGCCTGACGCGGTTCAAGGCGCACGATGAGAACAGTGTGTGTGCCGAGGGAGACCTTGTGCGCATCCAGGAGACCCGGCCGCTGTCCAGGGACAAGCGATGGCGCGTCACTGACGTGCTGGAGCGCGGCATCGTTGCGACGTTGCCTGATGATGCGAGGGCGGGGGCCGAATGATCCAGGTGCAGACACGCCTTCGCGTCGCGGACAATTCCGGCGCTCGCGAGATCCAGTGCATCAACGTGCCGGGCGGCACGCGGCGGCACTATGCGTCCGTGGGGGACATCATCGTCGCATCCGTCAAGGAGGCACAGCCGAACGCGGGCGTCCGCAAGGGTGACGTCGTTCGGGCAGTTGTGGTGCGCGTGGTCAAGCCGTACCGGCGGCCTGACGGCTCGTATATTCGGTTCGATGAGAACGCAGCTGTCATCCTGACAGAGCGCGATCTGCCGCGAGGCACGCGTATTTTCGGGCCCGTCGCTCGAGAACTACGCGACAAGAATTTCATGCGAATCATCTCGCTCGCCCCGGAGGTGCTGTAGCAATGGCGGCGACGATTAAGCGCAACGACATGGTGTACGTGGCCGCCGGCAAGGACCGCGGCAAGCGCGGCACGGTGGAGCGGGTGATCCCCTCCAAGAGCCGCGTGGTCGTGCAGGGCGTGAACATTATCAAGAAGCATCAACGCCCACAACCGGGCGTGCGGCAGGGCGGCATCATCGAGCTTCCCAATGCGCTGCATATTTCCAACGTGCGGTTGATTTGCCCCCACTGCGATAAGGCGGTGCGGGTGAGTTTCGGCACACTCGAAGACGGACGCAAGGTCCGACGGTGTAAGTCATGCAACGAGACGATCGACTAAACAGCGACGACATCGAACACGATTTCCCGTTCCCCGTTCCGGCGGGGGCGTCAACGGATGACGCGCAGGAGGGCGAAGAGGCGGAGGCCCCTGCCCGTCAGCGCCGCTCATCCGGACGGCGACGGCAGGCTGATTCGTCGGATGAGGGCCAGCAGGAGACCGTGTCGACGAATGGCGCGCGAGCTGCGGAGCTTCCGCGCCTCCGCCAGATCTATATGGATGAGGTGGCCCCTGCCCTGATGCAGGAGTTTAATTTCACAAATGCGATGCGCGTACCGAAGATCACGAAAATCGTGCTGAACATCGGCGCGGGAGACGCGCGTGATGAGGCACGGGTGCTGGAGGGAATCCAACGCGATCTGACGACGATTTCCGGCCAGAAGCCGGTCGTCACACGCGCCCGGAACTCCATCGCCGGATTCCACATCCGCGAGGGGAACACCATCGGCGCGTCCGTGACACTGCGTGGAGCGCGCATGTGGAACTTCCTGGACAGGCTGATGAACGTGGCACTGCCCCGCACACGAGATTTTCGGGGCGTTTCGCCCAAGGCGTTCGACAGGCGCGGCAACTACAGTGTCGGGCTGCGGGAGCAAATCATCTTTCCGGAAGTCGATTACAACCGCGTGGATCGGATTCGCGGCTTGCAAGTGAACATTGTGACGACGGCGCAGACGGACGATGAGGGGCTCAGACTGCTGGCCCTGCTGGGGATGCCGTTTGCGCGTGAGGAGATCACCAACTAATGGCGAAGAAGTCAAAGATTGCCCGCTGGAAGCGCCCGCCCAAGTACAAGGTGCAGGCGTACAACCGCTGCCATGTGTGCGGCCGGCCGCGCGCGTACTACCGCATGTTCGGCCTTTGCCGCATTTGCATGCGGGAGAGGGCGCTCACGGGACAGCTTCCGGGCGTGCGCAAGGCAAGTTGGTAGAGGGGAGAGCGTAAGCACATGACCGTTAGCGACCCCATCGGCGATATGCTCACCCGCATCCGCAACGGGTTGATGGCTCGGCATGAGTCCATCACCGTGCCGGCGTCCAAGACCAAGGTCGCCATTGCGGAAATCCTCAAACAGGAGGGTTTTATCCGCGACTTTTCGATCCTGAGAGGGACGACGCCTCAGCAGATTGTTCGGATGCAGATGGCATACCGCGAGGGCAACAGCCCCGTCATCAACGGGCTGCGGCGGGTAAGCAAGCCCGGACTGCGCGTGTATGTGCAGCGTGGTGAGATTCCGCGCATCTTCGGAGGCCTCGGCATCGCGGTCGTCTCGACATCGAGCGGCGTGATGACGGGCCGGGAGGCGTGGCGCAAGGGTATTGGAGGAGAGTTGCTCGCCTACGTATGGTAGGCAGATAAGCGAACAGGAACGGTCAAACGCGCAGAGTGGATTTGTGAAGAGAATCTGAGGAACACGGTTTCAAAAATGTCACGAGTAGGACGAATGCCGATACCGGTGCCGGGGGGCGTGCAGGTCGCGATGACCGACGACCCTGACGGGACGATGATCGTCGTCAAGGGGCCGCGCGGTGAATTGTCTCGCCAGTTCCATCGGGCCGTGCGCTTTGAGCAAGAGGACAGCGTAATCACCGTTTATCGCAAGAATGAGAATGACCGCGCATCGGCGGCCTTCCATGGGCTGTCGCGCGCGCTGCTGGCCAACATGGTCACGGGCGTATCCGAGGGCTATCGGCGGACGCTGGAGATCCAGGGGGCAGGTTACCGCGCGCAGCAGACGGGACAGGGCATCACCCTGAGCGTCGGCTACTCGCACACCGTGGAGATTCAGCCGCCGGATGGAATCACGCTGGAGGCGGAGAGCAATACACGCCTGCATGTAGACGGTATCGACAAGGAGCTAGTCGGTCAGACGGCGGCCAAGATCCGCGCGGTGCGCAAGCCGGGCGTGTACACGGGCAAGGGCATCCGCTACCAGGGCGAGCAGGTGCGGCGCAAGGCCGGCAAGGGCGCCGGACGCAGATAGGCGGAGTAGAAGCAGACATGCCACGCATCAAGACAGCGAGAGAGGGACGGAGCCGACGCCACCTTCGGCTGCGACAACGGGTTACCGGCACGGAGCAGCGGCCTCGGCTGTGCGTTTTCCGCAGCCTGAACCATATCTATGCGCAGGTGGTTGATGACTCGCGCGGCGTGACTCTCGCCGCCGCTTCGACACGGGACAAGGACATTCGGGACGAAGCGGGCGGACACAACAAATCGGATCGCTCCAAGATGGTTGGCGCGGCAGTCGCGCAGCGAGCGGTCGCGGGCGGTATCACGGCCGTCGTTTTTGACCGGGGCGGGTACCAATATCATGGTCGGATCAAAGCCGTTGCCGAAGCGGCCCGTGAAAACGGCCTGGTTTTCTAGAGACGGGGAGCGGACGGAGAAACGATGACACTAGGACGCACACGTGGCGCGCGCGGGCGCACACGGGAACGACAGCGCGACGCGGACCGGGAATCAGACGGCCTGACCGAAAGCGTGGTGTCGATTCGGCGCGTCGCGAAAACCGTTGCGGGCGGACGTCGGTTCACGTTCAACGCGCTCGTCGTGGTTGGCGACGGCAAGGGTAAGATTGGCTACGGCCTCGGCAAGGCGGCGGAGGTGCCGCTTGCCGTGCAGAAGGGCGGAGCAATTGCTCGCCGCTCGCTGATTGACGTATCAACGCTTGAGAGCAGCGTGCCGCAGCAGGTAGTGAGCCGTTTCGGAGGCGCTCAGATTCTTCTCCGTCCCGCCGCACCGGGCACAGGGGTCCGCGCAAGCGCCGCCGTGCGCGCCGTTGTTCAGGCGGCCGGTGTGCGCGATATTTTGACGAAGTCTCAGGGCAGCAACAACCCGATCAACGTGGTCCAGGCCACCATCAAGGGCCTACAGATGATGCGCGACCCGCGTCAGACGATTTCATTGCGCCGCATGGTGCGGGGCGAGGAGCCGCTCCCCGAGAAGGAGCCGGATGCAGCCACCGATTATGCCGGGCCCACGCCCGTCTCACCGCAGCCGGTGAGCAGCGATACATTCCTGGCGGAGAACGCCGAAGAGGAGCAGGCCACGGCTACGGAATCGCAAGCGATTGAGGTCGAGGCAGAAGCCGAAACTGAGGCGGAGACCACTGACGCTGAGCCGGATTCTGCCGAAGAGACGGACGCGCCCGCCGCCGACACTGAGGAAACTCCCGTCGCCGAGACTGAGGAGCCTGCAACAGCGGAAGCAACCGAGGATGCGGACAGCTCCGAGACTAGTGACGACGAGAACGAGGGCGCAGGGTCATGACGAAGGTGCGTGTGACGCTCACCAAGAGCCCGATTAACCAGAAGTCGGACCAGGTCAAGACGCTGCGCGCGCTCGGCCTCCGACGCATGGGGGACGAGCGGGAGCACGATTACTCACGCTCGATTCGGGGGATGTTGATCAAGGTGCGCCACCTGGTGACGACGGAATTGAGGGACGAGGGAGGCGCGAGCGCCGATGCATGAGAATGAGCTGCGATCGCCTGCCGGGTCCCGGAAGCGCAGGCGGCGCGTGGGACGGGGAAACTCTTCGGGCCGCGGCACCTATGCCGGCAAAGGCTTGAAGGGGCAGAAGTCTCGTTCAGGCGGCGGGGTGCGCGCGAGCTTTGAGGGCGGTCAGCTATCGCTGGTCAAGAGGCTGCCGCACAAGCGAGGCTTCAAGAATCTCTTCCGGGTTGAATATGAGCCGGTGAACTTGTCGAGCCTGATGGACCTGCCCGCCGGTTCGGAGGTCAGTCCGGAATCGCTGCGTGATCAGGGGATTATCAGATCGCTCAAGAAGCCAATCGTCATTTTGGCAGACGGAGAAATCGAGCAGTCTCTCACCGTCCGCGCCCACCGCGTGTCCCGTACCGCGCGTGAGAAGATCGAGGCGGCGGGCGGCAGTATTGACACCCTTCCCAAGCCTGTCATTCATCGGCCCCGATAAAAGGGAGCGAATCGCGTCGTGAGTTACTCATCGACGACCGAACGGCGTCAACCGCGTCCGGCCCTGATCCAGGCGATGATCGATGCCTGGTACCAGCCGGATCTCCGACGCCGCATTCTCTTCACGTTCGCGATTCTTGTGATTTTCCGGTTCATCGCGCACGTTCCGGTGCCGGGAGCGGACATTGTCGCGCTACGGCAGCTTTTCCAGAGCAACCAGTTGCTGGGGTTCCTGGATATCTTCAGCGGCGGCGCGATGCGCAACCTGTCTGTTGCCGCGATGGGCGTGTACCCGTACATCACGGCAAGCATCATCCTGCAGATCATGATTCCGGTGATCCCCCGCCTGTCCGCGCTCGCGCGCGAGGGCGAGGCCGGACGGCAGAAGATCAACCAGTACACGCACTGGATGACGGTGCCCATCGCCGCGGCGTCCGCCTATGGACAGCTTGTTCTTTTGAACAGGCTTGGGGTGCTGGGCGCGCTGTGGCCATACCCGGGCGGCGAGTTCCTGCCAACGCTGGCGATGATCGTGAGCATGGCAGGCGGGACGATGTTGCTGGTTTGGCTGGGCGAGCTGATCACTGAGAGCGGCATCGGCAACGGCATTTCCGTCATCATCTTCGGCGGCATCGTGGCCGGGCTGCCGACACTGTTTGGTCAGGGCGTGTTCGCCAATGATCCGATTGCCCTTGCGCTGGTGGGATTTGCCGGACTGGCAACCATCTATTTCATCGTTGTCTTCACGGAGGCGCAACGTCGTATTCCCGTTCAATATGGACGAAGCGTGACGCGACAGGGGCGCGTGTACAGGCAAAGCGGATCGACCTTCATCCCATTGCGTGTGAACTCCGCCGGCATGATTCCGCTCATCTTCGCGTTCTCCATCCTCATCTTTCCGCCGACGGTTGCAAGCTATTTCCAGGAGGCGGACAACAATCTTGTCGCGGGAGTCGGCGACTTCTTCGCCCGGAACCTGGGGCCGGAAGGGTTCATGTACTGGCTGCTGCTCTTTTTCCTGGTTGTGGCGTTTACTTTCTTCTACACGATGGTTACGTTCCAGCAGCAGAACCTCGCGGAGTCCTTACAACGCAACGGCGGATTCATCCCCGGCATCAGACCGGGGCCACCGACGCATAACTATCTCATTCGCGTGTTGACGCGGATCACGTGGGGCGGCGCGATATTTTTGGGGATCGTCGCAATCGTCCCGTTCTTCCTGCTGTTGGCGACGGGCGTGAGCACGTTATCAATTTCCAGCACTGCCCTGCTCATCGTGGTTGCGGTCGTGTTGGACACGATGCGGCAGCTGCAATCGCAACTCTTGATGCGGCAATACGAGGGATTTTTGAGGTAACGGGCGCGCGTTCATCCCGCCGCACATGTTATTCATTCAATTAGGCACACTCTGATACGAACAGGGAGTCACGATGCGAATCATACTTCTTGGTGCGCCGGGCGCAGGCAAGGGCACACAGGCGGCGACGCTTCATGAGCAGCTGAACGCGCCGCACATCGCGACGGGCGATCTTTTTCGCGCCGCTCTCTCACAAGGCACGCCGCTCGGGCTGGAGGCCAAGTCATATATGGATCGCGGCGCGTTGGTGCCGGACGACGTGACGGTTCGGATGCTACTGGAACGCATCTCGCAGCCGGACGCGGCAGACGGCTACATTCTGGACGGTTTCCCGCGGAGTCTGGCGCAGGCAGAGGCGCTGAACGAGGCGCTCACGAGCCGCAATGAGACTGTTGATAAGGTTCTCTTGGTCGATGTCTCGGAGGATGAGTTAGTCCGCCGACTGAGCGGGCGGTGGATCTGCCGCGCGTGCCAGACGCCGTACCACGCCGTCAGCAACCCGCCAAAGACTGAGGGTGTGTGCGACGCAGACGGCGGCGAGCTATACCAGCGAGACGATGACAAGCCCGAGACGGTGCGGAATCGCCTTGGCGTATATCGGGATCAGACCGCGCCCTTGATTGACTACTACACTGCCCAAGAGATCCTGACGAGCATCAACGGCGAACAGGAAATCGAGGGCGTGCGGGCGGATCTGCTCGCGGCGCTCAAGTAGGTTCCACCCCCCACGATGGTGCTTGGCCGCAACAAACAATCTCCGACGGTAAAATCGCCGCGTGAGATTGACCTTATGCGCAAGGCGGGCCACATCGTCACCGATGTCCTGAACATCCTTCGTGACGCGGCCAAGCCCGGCGTGACGACAGCGCAGTTGGACGAGATCGCAGGGCGTGAGATACGGGGGCGGGGCGGCGTACCGTCCTTCCTCGGCTACCAGGGCTTCACGGGTCATATCTGCACCTCGTTCAACGAAGAGGTCGTTCACGGTATTCCCGGACCCCGGAAGATTCAGGACGGGGATGTCCTGTCCATCGACTGCGGAGCGATCTACGACGGTTATCATGGCGATTCCGCAATTACATTCGCGGTGGGTGACGTCCCCGATCAGGTCAAGAACCTCATCGAGGACACGCGCCGGTCGTTGATCGCGTGCGTCGACATGGCCCGGTCGGGAAACGGGATTGCGGATCTAACGAACGCTATCAGGGACTACGCCGAGCCAAAAGGCTACAGCATGATTCGCGGATACGGCGGACACGGGATCGGCACAGAGATGCACGAGAATCCGTGGGTTCCCAATAACGTCGCGGATTTCGACAGCACGAATCGTCGGGGGTTGAGACGATTTCGGCTACGACCGGGGGTGACGCTCGCACTGGAGCCGATGTTGACGCTGGGTGACTGGCGGACATTCGTGGAAGAAGACGATTGGACGGTCTCAACCGAGGACGGGAGTTTGTCCGCCCACTGGGAACACACGATCGTTGTAACAGAGGACGGGCCGGAGGTTCTGACCAGCCGAACGGGGCAGCCGTGACGTAGCATTTTGTATCCGCGCTATGGCATACTGATAGTTCGTGCGGCATATCTGATGGGCGAAGTATGACTCAAAAGAATAAGAAGGAAACAATCGAGGTTGAGGGCACCGTGCGGGAAGCTCTCCCGAACGGTATGTTTCGTGTTGACCTGCCGAACGAACATTCCGTTTTGGCGCATGCTTCCGGAAAAATCAGGCTCAACTTTATTCGCATCCTGCCCGGAGATCGCGTGCTCGTTGAGCTTTCGCCGTATGACTTGAAGCGGGGACGGGTGACGTACCGGTTCCGCTAGATTCAACAAACGTCAAGGAAAACAAGCAGGGAAAAGGGACAGCGCGACATGAAAGTATCAGCGTCCGTGAAGACGCGGTGCAACAATTGCCGTATCGTTCGGCGGAAGCGTCGCCTGTTTGTGATCTGCGCGAATCCGAAGCATAAGCAGCGACAAGGCTGAACGGGGAGCACGGGACGGACCGATGGTACGAATAGCCGGGGCGGATATTCCAGATAACAAGAAGGTTGCCTATTCACTTCGTTACATTTACGGCGTCGGTCCGCGTCGAGCGGGTGAAATCCTCGACCGGTCGGGAGTCGACCCTGAGCGGCGAGTCCATGAACTGACTGAACAGGAGATGGCACTACTGCGTGAGGCCATCGAGCGGGGCGGGTATCTGATTGAAGGCGATCTGCGCCGAGAAATCGCTATGAATATCCGCAGACTCATTGAGATTGGCAGCTACCGTGGCGTCAGACATCGGATGGGGCTGCCGGTGCGCGGTCAGCGGACACGCACCAACGCGCGCATCCGCAAGGGCCCCAAGCGCACGGTGGCCGGCAAGCGGCGGGCTGCTCGTAAGTAAGAAACGGCCCAACGAGAACAGAGGACCAGGGCCGACTCGCCAGGACGTGCGAGTATCTGCCTGCCCGCCGAAAGGAGCAATAGCAACACATGGCGAGACGAGGACGCCAGCGAGTGCGCCGCAGGGAGCGCAAGTCCGTGCCCTATGGGCGCGCGTATATCTACGCCACGTTCAACAACACAGTTGTAACACTGACAGACCCGGTTGGGAACGTGATTGCGTCCGGCAGCGGCGGCGCGGTTGGATTCCGCGGTTCTCGCAAGGGAACGGCGTTCGCGGCACAGCGCGCCGCTGAAGAAACGGCGCGGCGCGGCATGGAGCATGGCCTGCAACACGTTGAAGTGCGTGTGAAAGGCCCCGGCAGTGGCCGTGAGGCGGCAATCCGCTCCCTGCAGGCCACCGGTCTCGTCGTCACCGCCATCAGGGATACAACGCCGATACCGCACAACGGATGCCGACCACGAAAGCGTCGCCGCGTCTAGTCATTGCAACGAGGAATTCAGAAATCACTATGACGCGAACAGCGACACGCGGATTGTTTGCGGTCATGCGGGCAATCAGGAGGAACACGTAGAGGATGGCTCGATATACGGGGCCGGTCTGCCGGCTGTGCCGGCGACAGGGAATCAAGCTCTTTCTCAAGGGAGAGCGTTGCTACACACCGAAGTGCGCCATTGAGCGGCGACGAAGCGCGCCCGGCGAATCTGCGACGGGCAACCGGCGTCGACGGCGGCTCTCGGAGTGGGGCATCCACCTGAGGGAGAAGCAGAAGGCCCGCCACATTTACGGCGTGCTTGAGCGCCAGTTCCGGAGGCACTATGCCGTGGCCACTCGACAACGCGGGGCGACGGGCGAGAACCTGCTCAAGATCCTCGAAACCCGCCTGGATAACGTCGTCTATCGACTCGGATGGGCCAACTCGCGCAATGAGGCGCGCCAGATGGTGTCACACGGTCATTTGGCTGTGAACGGCCGCCGGGCGCGAACGCCGTCCATCAGCGTCAAGGAGGGGGCGGAGATCACGTGGGTGCCCAGCTCCACCAGCAATACGCAATATGAGATTGTTCAGTACCAGGCGCAACGGCGGCAGCCGCCGGAGTGGCTGCAGATGGATGCGCGGGCCATGATGGGACGGATGCTGCGGCAGCCTGAGCGGGCCGATATGGACATCCGCATCGATGACCGCCTGATCGTCGAGTTCTATTCACGATAGAGACTGCGGAACGCGAGGGCGCAGCGACACGCATACCTGTACGGCAGGGAGGCCACACTCTTGACCTTGATGACTGAGGCAGAACTACAGCTAGAGACGGGCGCGAGCCTTGCTCCTGAGATTACGACCGACCGGTCGCAGGACTCGTACGGCCGGTTCATCATCGAGCCGCTAACACAGGGCTTTGGCGTGACACTCGGCAACGCCATTCGGCGAGTCTTGTTGAATTCGTTGCCCGGTGTGGCAATTACCGCAGTGCGCATTGAAGGCGCGCAGCATGAATACTCCACCCTGCCCCACGTTCGTGAGGACATGGTGGATTTCCTATTGAACGTGAAGGACATCCGCATCCAGTCCATCACGGGACGCCCCGGCACCATGCGGCTTGATGTGAACGGGCAGGCGGGAGCGATTACGGCCGGGGATATCCAGCGGCATGGCGATTACACGATTGTTAATCCCGATCTTGTGCTGCTCAATGCAGACAGCACGGATGCCCAGATCTCGATCGAGTTCACGGTCGAGCAGGGAACCGGATTCCGGGCGGCAGAGATCTCGGTGGAGGATCTCATCGGAATCCTTCCTGTGGATGCTATTTTCACGCCCATTCGCCGCGCAAACTTCGAGGTTGAGGCGACGCGCGTCGGCCAGGTGACGGACTTCGATCGGCTTGTGCTTGAAGTATGGACTGACGGCACAATCACGCCTGAGGACGCCGTCCGCAAGGGCACGCAGATCATCATCGATCAACTACAGCCATTCGCTTCCCTCGGGGAGTCGGCTGCTCTCGCCGCAGGGCAACAGCCCGGCCTGAGTGTTCCGCCTTCACTGTCATCGGTCACCGTCGAGGATCTGCATCTCTCCACACGAACGCAGAATAGCCTGCGGCGAGGCAATCTGGCATCAGTCGGACATGTGCTGGAGAAGTCCCCACAGGAGCTGCTCGAATTGCGCAACTTTGGTGAACAGTCCCTCAATGAACTCATCCAGCGGCTGCGCGAGATGGGGGTAGCGGTTCCGGAGGACGACGAGGATCGTGCCTGGCGGCGCGTGCCGCTGGCGACACTTGTTCCGAGCGCTGAGGGTATGGTCGCCGGGGCCGAGCACGGGACGGATGGAGACGCTGAGGAATCCGATGATGGGGCAGTCTTTTCGATGCGCCCGGACGAGGATGTATCAGAGGTGGACCTGACCCACTATTCGCGCCGCTCGTTCGACCCGGACGATGATGACGAGGAATAGGATAACCGGACTATGAGACATCGCGTTTCAGGCCGCACGCTTGGCAGAAAAACGGCGCCGCGGATGCTGATGTACCGCAATCTGACCAGGGATCTGTTCCTGCGTGAAGCGATTGTGACCACCGAGGCCAAGGCCAAGGAGACGCGCAGCTTCGCGGAGCGCATGGTGACGCTTGGCAAGGACGGCGGACTCTCTGCGCGTCGGCGCGCACTCAAGTTCATCCCGGACAAGGATGTGGTGGACAAGCTCTTCCGGATCTATGGAGAGCGGTATCAGGACCGCCCGGGGGGGTTCACGCGAATCACGAAGATCGGGCCTCGACAGGGCGATGCCGCGCCAATGGTGCGGCTGGAACTCGTCTAGGGGCGGACGGTAATCGAACGATGCAGTCTGCCACCCTCAGTAAGCCAGGAGACGACGCGACGACGCCTGCCGTGGCAGACCGTCTCGTCGTACTCACTATCGAGTACGCAGGGGCGCGCTACCAGGGGATGCAGCTGCAAAAGCCGGGCGTGCCGACTATCCAGGGCGAGATTGAGGACGCACTCTTGAAGCTGACGGGACAGCGCTATCGCATTGCCGCGGCAGGACGCACTGATTCAGGGGCGAGCGCACGAGGGCAGGTCATCAGCTTTCAGCCCGTAACAGAACTGCCCCTCGATCGTTATGTGACAGGACTGAATCACTATTTGCCGAATGACATCAGCGTGACCAAGGCGCAATGGTCGCCCGGAGCGTTTGACGTCACGCGGGACGCCCGCTCACGCCATTACCGCTACGCCATCATCAACCGCCCAGCACCGTCTGCGCTTCTGCGGCAGCAAGCGGCGCATGTCAAGGAGTCTCTTGATGAGACGGCGATGGCAGAGGCGATACGCGCTTTAGACGGCTGGCTGGACGCACGGCCCTTTACAGGTCCTTTGCCTGCGGACCGCAACCCGCTGCGGCGCTACGACGGTGCAGCAGTGACGCGTGACGGCGATATTGTGACGATTGATCTGCGCGGAAGCGGTTTCCTGCCCCACCAGGTTCGGCGTGTCGCCGGCGCTCTCGTACGTGTGGGCATGGGGCAGATGAGCGCGGCGGAGTTTCAGCGCCTGGCGCGGCAAGGTGAGCCGGGGGAGGCGACATGGACGATGCCCGCCGCCGGGCTTTGCCTGATGGGCGTCACCTATGACGAGAAAATTTTCGAAGACTGAGGCAATCTCCATGGCACATGTACGAACATTCAGCCCCAAGAAAAGCGAGATCGAGCGCGGATGGCGCGTCATTGACGCGGAGGGCGAGACCCTTGGGCGTCTGGCGACGCGCATCGCAGCAATCCTGCGCGGCAAGGACAAGCCGACGTATACGATGCACATGTCGGTCGGAGATAACGTGATTGTCATCAATGCCGAAAAGGTGCGCGTGACAGGCCAGAAAGAGGACCAGAAGACCTACTATCGCCACACGCAGTACCCGGGCGGGCTGCGCGCGGTTACGCTGTCTACGCTCCGGGAGAAACACCCGGAACGCATCATCCAGAATGCCGTGAAGGGCATGCTGCCGCACAATCGACTTGGCAGGCAGAATCTACGTCGCTTGCACGTCTACGCCGGGCCTGAGCATCCGCATGAGGCGCAAGTGCGCGCCGGCATGGGGGTGGCGGGCCGCCGCAAGCAGGCCGAGCTAGAGGCACAGGCCGTTGCGCCCGCGCCGGTTGCCACTCCCGAGGAGGCAGTGCCGGCCGTGCCGCCCAGCCGCAGACGACGACGCGCGGCCACGCAGGAAACACAGGACGCCCCGCCGCCGGAGGCAACAACCGCAGAGGCGCAGGACACCGAAGAGGCAGCGCCGGCCGTGCCACCGAGCCGCCGACGACGGCGTACTGCCGCGCAGGCAGCTGAGGAAACACCGCCGGAGGCAGCGGCCGAGGCGCAGGTTGCTGAAGAGTCCGCGGACACCGAGGCAGCTGTGCCAGGGGATGAAAGCGCAGTTGAGGAGAACGAGCAGGCTCCCGAAACTGACGAGGCTGCCGATTCAGCAGATGAGGCGATGGACGAGAGCGACGAATCCAGGGAACAGGGATAAACACGGAGCGACTCCCGGGGAGGGGAACGGAAAGGCATGACGACAGCAGGTCGATATTTCCAGGCAACAGGACGGCGCAAGCGCTCGGTGGCACGTGTGCGTGTTACGCCGGGGGGTGAGCCCATGTTTGTCGTGGACGGGAAACCGCTTGAAGAGCGATTCCCACTGGAGATCCATCGCCGCTCAATCTTGCAGCCGCTGGTCGCGACGGATTCTCTGCGGCGGTTTGCGATTTCAGTAAAGGTCTCAGGGGGCGGCGTGACGGGGCAGGCGGAGGCAATCCGTCACGGACTGGCGCGCGCGCTTACGAGTCTCGATGAGTCGATGCGCCCGGTGCTCAAGAAGGCGGGTTTCCTCACACGAGATGCCCGCGAGAAGGAGCGCAAGAAGTACGGCCTGTTCCGCGCCCGGAAGAAGCAACAGTACTCCAAGCGTTAATTTTCTCGGTTCGCGCTCGGACTTGAGTGGCTTTATCTGTTAGCGGCCCGCGTTCCGGTCTGGATGCCCAAGGGGCAATTCAGATTCCCGTGAGGGCTCGGCCTGCGCCGATGAGGTGTTGGACACGCTCCATGGAACGCGCTTCAGCGTAGATTCTCAGCAACGGCTCCGTGCCGGAGAACCTGATGAGCATCCATGAGCCGTCGTCAAGCATGAAATGATAGCCGTCTTTGGTCGAAACCTCCGCGACGGCCACCCCCGCAAGCTCCGCCGGTTGACTCTCCGCAACGCTGCCCATAACCTCGGCGCGGCGGGCGGCAGGGAACTCAAGGTCAAGGCGGTCATACTGGTGCGGCCCGACGGTTTCGTAGAGCCAATCGATGAGCCCGGACAGGGAGTGTCCCGTCCGCGCCATTGCGTCAAGGATGTAAAGCGCGGAAAGCACGCCGTCGCGCTCCGGCACGTGCCCGCGGAATCCGAAGCCGCCGCTTTCTTCGCCGCCAATCAACGCGTCCGTCTCCATCATGCGCCGCCCAACGTACTTGAAACCGACCGGCTCTTCATAGACAGGGACGTCGTACTTCTCACCGAGGATATCGATCATGCGTGAACTCGTGATGGACTTGACCAGCGGGCCACGCTCACCCCGAATCTCCAGCAAGTAGAAAGCAAGCAACGCGAAGAATTGCAGGGGTGTGAGGAATCGACCCCGCTCGTCCACGCCCCCAACACGGTCCGCGTCGCCGTCGGTCGCCAATCCTACGTTGCAGCCATACCGAACGACGGCCTCGCGGAGTTCGCCGAGATTGTGGGAGATGGGTTCCGGCTGCCGCATACCGGGAAAGGCAGGATTGAGTTCGCCGTGAATCTCTATTAGCTCCGTCTTCCCGCCGCCAAGCAGGTCCGCCAGGTAGCCCATGCCCGCGCCATACATCGGATCGATCACCACGCGCAGGCCCGCGTCACGGATACGCTCAACGTCCACCAGGGAGCGGAGTTGGTCAATGTAGCCCGGGCGGGGGTCGATCATGGTGACGACACCGTCACGTTGTGCGTCTTCAAGTGGCATCACAGATGGCGGTCCGGCCGTCTCAGCCGCATGGATCTCCCGCTCAACAGCTTCAATAATTTCCGGCGATGCAGAACCACCGTATTCCGGCTTGTACTTGAAGCCGTTCCATTCAGGGGGGTTGTGGCTTGCAGTGACGATGATGGCGCCGGCGGCCTTTTGAGAGATGACGTTGTAGCTGACAGTGGGCGTCGGCGCCCAGGTTTGACAGAGGTAGGACGGCACACCCTCCGCAGCCAGCACTTCCGCAATGGCGGCGGCAAATCGCTCCGAACCGAATCGCGTGTCATAGCCAACAATGACACCCTGCCCCGCCGTGCCCTGCGCTTTCAGATACTGTGCGACGCCCTTTGCACAGTAGCGCACGTTTTCAAAGGTGAATTCTTCCGCAATGATCGCCCGCCAGCCGTCGGTTCCAAAGGCGATCTGCGATTGAGTGGAAATGGTCACGATTCTGCGGCCTCCCGATTTGACGGTGTTCCTACCTTGGGAATCTCAGGGTTTCTTGAATGCCGGCTCTTGCTCGCGGACACACCTACCCCTTAAGTCCATGAATAGGGAATATGAGTTCCTGAACGCGTTTGACGGACTCCTCAGCCTCTCGCCACACACGTGCCTCATCAGCCTCCAGAAGGTCGGGAGCGGGCGCGTCTCGCAGCTGCTTCAGCCCGTACGCTTCCTGGTACGAGCCAGGTATGTCGTCCGGCAGTTCCACACCCGCCATCACGGCGTAGTCCATCGCCCAGCACCGCGCGACGGCGGACAGATCATATCCGCCACCGCCCATCGCAAGCCACTTACCGGGAGAGAGCGCGCCCAAAGCCGCGACGGCTGATGTGTGTCCTGCCGACGTAAGCCGCAGATGAGTGAGAGGGTCATCTATGTGTGTGTCAATACCCTGCTGCGTGACAAGGATATCCGGATTGAACTTGCGGATAAGGGGCGCGACGGCGTTTTCCAAAACCTGGCTGTACGCCTCATTGTGCGTTCCGGGGGCGAGCGGCAGATTTACGGCGTAGCCGAGGCCAGCCTCTTCGCCCATCTCAGTCGTCTCTCCGGTGCCGGGGAAAAGTGTTTGACCGGACTGATGGATGGAAATGGTCAGCACACGATTGCTGGCGTAGAAGGCATTCTGTACGCCATCGCCATGGTGCGCATCGATGTCAATATAGGCGATACGCTCCGCGCCGAGGGCAAGCAGGCGCAGGATGGCGATGACCGCATCATTGAAGACGCAGAAGCCGTAAGCAAAGTCCGGACCCGCGTGGTGGTAGCCGCCGCCCGCATTGAAGATGACATCGGCTTCGCCGTTCCACACGGATTCCGCCGCGACGAGCGAGGCTCCGGCGGCCAGCGCAGCGGCCTCATACATACCCTCCGAGATGGGGTTATCGCCCCAATCGCTGAAGCCATAGCGGTGTTGACGATGGAGGTCCTCACCGCGGCTGAATGCCTGCACGGACTCCACGAAATCACGGCCATGGAATGTCATCAGTTCTTGCTCGCTGGCAACACGCGGCTCAATCACCATGGCATCCGGCCGCTCAAATACGCCGTACGCTTGCAGCAACTCATAGACGAGGCGCAGGCGCATGGGACGCAGCACGTGATCCTCACGAAGAATATTTCGCGTGAGTTCCGGGCTGTACATGAATCCTGCTGTCATCGGAAATACCGCGTTCCCCTGCTCTCCCCTGTCGTTATGGTACAGGGCGCTGGACGGGTTAGACAGTCAGTGTCATATCCGCTGCGCCGAGCACGATGTCCCAACCGGTTTCAGAGTGGAGGGCGTCGATTTCGTCAGCGATCTGCCGGTCGTGGGCCGGGTTGCGGTGAACGACAATCACGCGGGGTGTCCAACCGGATTCGTTTACAACGCTCGCAATTTCTCCGTGCAACAGCGCGGGAGTCATGTGACCATTGCGGGCGGCATCCTCTGCGCCCACGTTCGAATAGGTGACCTCAGAGATGAGGATGTCGGGCGGGGACGTCACAAGGTGACTTGAGAAGCCCGGGGCGGTGTCGCCCGTATAGTAGAGGCTTCGCTCACCATTGGAGACCAGAAAGCCGAGCGCGGGCGCGGTGTGAGTGGCGGCACGTGGCGTGACAGCAAGATCGCCAATCGTAACCGATTCGTCCGGTTCCAACGGATGAAACCGGGCGCGTGGGTTGCCGTCCTGACCCGTCCGTTCCTGGTACGCGGAATAGATGACGTTGTTCATCAGGTGAGCAGAGAGGGCATCAAGCGTGTCTGTGAGCCCGTAGACGTGAAGCGTACCTGCCAAAGGAGTCGCGTACGCCAGTGCAGGAAGATCGCGAATGTGATCATAGTGGCGATGGGTGAGGAACACATGGCGAAGATCTTGCAGTTCCTCAAGGCTTAGGGACCGAGTCAGACTGCCGGCATCCAGCGCGACACGGCCGTCAATGACGATACCCGCCAGTCTCGTCGCGGCGGATTCCGCGTTATGGGCGCCGGTAAGGCGGATAATCATGTGCCAGCAGGAAACGTAACCCGGGCCTCGTCGAGGAATGTCACCGGACAGCGGGCGGCATCAGGTCGTGGTAAGAATCAGATCAATGTTCACCAGGGGATTGGAAACGTCGGAGACATAGACCCTCTTCTCCGGATCTTCAATCGCGACTTCAAAGCAGTTAACGTACAATCTCACTTCTTCCCCGACATACCCTGTTTCTTCCGGCGGTTGAACGGTCATGAACGGCAGTTTCCCAGCCTCAACAATCATTTCAATTTTCGTGACGTATCCCGCTATCCGTGCCTGAATGCCCGTGCCGATCGGCGCCGGTTGACCGTCTATTGTGACAGTTCCCCGGTAGAGCCGCGGGAAGGGTGGAACCGGATTGACACCGGTGGCAGGCGGATTATGCGTACGGAAACAGGTGGCGCCCCGCTTGAGATCTTCTGCGTTGGACAAAATCGATCGGACGGCAACGCCCAGGCCGGACGCGGCAGAGCCGGGCCCAAGTACTTCTACGATTCTCGGCGAGACGACGCCGACAACGTCCGTATTCAGGTTGAAGATGGGCGCGCCACTTAGGCCCTCGACGAATTGCCTATCAATTTGGAAGAACAACGTTACCCCGATCTCGTGCCGGGCCTGAATACTTCCACTCGCACCGGTTGGCACTTGTCCACCGGCTCCACCGGGGTACCCAACAGCGACAATACTCTCACCGGCGGGAACAAACGCGTCCCCCACAAGGTTGAGCGGTGGAATCTCTCCGTCAACGGGCAGTCGGATAAGGGCCACATCCCGAAGTTCGTCCCGGCCGACAAGAGTGGCGAGCACCGAACCGGTCGTTCTATGTGTCACCTGGATTTCTGTGGCATCCAATGGAATGAGTTCAGAGCTCGTGACGATATGTCCATCTTCGTCGAAAACGAACCCCGTCCCTTGGCGGTTTCCAACATTGATACGAACAATGGAATCCGTCACCTCCGCGACCACTTCTTCCGGAGTCCGGATTGGTTTTGGCGTCGCGGTGGGAGTTGGCAAGGCTGTTGCCGTTGGCAGAGGCGGTCGTGGCGTCGCGGTTGGAGTCGGTGTCACGGTTGGGGTGGGCGTGACCGTCGGAGTGTGGGTGGGGAGCGGAGTATACGTTGGGATGGGTGTTGCCGTGGCTGTGGGCGCCGCAGGTCCTCCATCGCAGGCGCCACTCAGCCCAATGGCAAGCACGATGCCCGCTGTAATCATGCCGAGCAGCACAAGCCTCAGCAATCCACTAGCGCCCCTACTCCCCGACATCATAAATTGGTGCCCACTCTTCTCCTGTTGACTAGCGCGAGAGCCATATTTCCTGCTGCATGACAGCTATACTTTGACAATGGCCGCTTCAGGCAGCCGCGTCGATCGGCCTCCCCGCGCCGACTTCCATTCTACCGTACTTGTGACGGGTGGAACGGGGGTTATGGGGACTGTTGTGGCAGATTGCCTGCTCGCAGAGGGTCACTCTGTGCGCGTCTATTCGCGGCGAGCCTCGCAAGCACATGTTTCGCCGGGCATAGAGCCTTTTGATGGCGATATTCGCGATGTCGACGCCCTGGCGGCAACACTCAGTGGCGTGGATGCCGTCGTGCATCTCGTCGGAATCCTGCGTGAGACCGAACGCACGCAGACTTTTGGCGGGGTGTTCCTGGAGGGCACGAGAGCTGTCATCCAGGCGGCTCGTCAGGCAGGTGTCCGACAGTTCATCCACGTGACGGGCATTGGGGCGGACCCGGATTCTCCTGACGCGTTTGAGCGGACGCGCGGGCAGGCGGAGCGCGAAACGCGCGAGTCAGGTCTGGATTGGGTTATCTTGCGGCCATCAGTGATTTTCGGCGTGCGCGGCAGCATGTTCGATCACATGGCACGGAGCCTAAAGAGCACGTGGCCATTCGCAGTCGTGCCGCGGCAGGACGGGTTGTATCAACCGATCTGGCATGATGATGCTGCGCTGTGTGTCGCCGCCGCGCTGCGAGACGGGACTTTGCTGGGCGGCACGTACGAACTTGGTGGGCCGGACACATGGACGTACCGGGAACTCGTCGGACTGGCACTGCGCCAACTCAGGCTCAGGCGAATTGTGTTGCCGCTCCCATCCCCCCTGCTGTTAGCCGGGGCGGGTCTCCCACGGCTGGTGGGAAAGAGAGCAATGATCACGGCATCTGAATTGCGTCAGCTCACTCGCGATAACCGTACAGACCCCTCCGTGGTGTCCACGGTATTTGGAATCGAGCCGGTGAGCTTGTTGGCCAAGGTTGATGAGGCGTTCGCCCTCTGACAGTCGCTAGCGGAGATGTCATAAGATAGAACGAGGTGAGAGTGGAGGCCACCGCCTGTGGGCGATTCTGCCTCCCCAATCAGCGCAAAGGGAAAGTTCATAGTGACCACCCGTTGGACAGGTCTGTCGCCCGTGACACGGCGCGCTCCGGACGCGCCACAAATGGACCCCAATCGCGTTGCGCCTGCGCGCACCGCAGGTCGCCGACGTGGACGCGCCGGTGTGCGCCGTCCCGATGAGCTTGAGCATTTGCGCGATCGCTTTAGCAGATTCCGGCCCACCCGGTTCCGTCCGACGATGCAGACAAAGATCGCCCTGAGCGGGCTCTTTTTCGGCACATTCCTTGTCGCAGGCGGCTTATTCGTCGCATATCTAAACGCGGACGAAGCGCGCGTTGAACAATTGGGCCTGATCGGCGCTTTCGTTATCAGCCTGACGTCAAGCGCGACGGTCGTGCTGCCCGCGCCCGGCATTCTGATCATCCTCAGCATGGCGGAGATCATCGATCCGTGGCGGTTGGGCGTTGTAACGGGCATCGGCACCGGACTCGGCGGCAGCACGGCATACCTTGCCGGGGCGGTCGGTCGCGGCGCGATGGGGGAGTCGAGCAGGATCAAACAGCGGATGACGAACCTCTTCAATAGTAAATGGGGCGCGGTCATTCTATTCCTCGGCAACCTGATTCCCTTTGCGCCCGGCGACGCTATCAGCGCCATCGCAGGCATCTCACGCTTCCCGTTGATTGCCTTCTTCATCTACGTCATCATCGCCTCAATCATCAAGATGATTGCTCTTTCATGGCTTGGGCGGATTGCGCCGGACATCGCAGGAACTTTCCTGGGCTAAAAAGGAGCGCCGTTCCGTGAAGATCGCCGTCGGGGCTGACCATGCAGGTCTCCCGCTCAAGGAAGCGGTTATCACGCGCATCGACGCGTTGGCGCACGCGTCTGTCGATCTCGGCGCGCACAACTTTGACACGGATGACGACTACCCGGACTTTGCTCTAGCCGTGGCCAAAGAGGTGGCGGAGGGCCGCGCAGATCGCGGCGTCGTGCTGTGCGGAAGTGGCGTTGGGGCAAGCATCGCCGCCAACAAAGTACGGGGCGTGCGCGCTGCCGTCTGCCATGACACGTATTCCGCGAGACAAGGCGTGGAACATGATGATATGAACGTCCTGTGCATCGGTTCACGCATCATCGGCTCGGCGCTTGCCGACAGCGTCGTTGCTGCATTTGTCACCGCCACGTTCACGGGAGAGGAACGTCATGCGCGACGCCTTGAAAAGGTCAAGGCAATCGAGGCATCTGGCGACGTGTCACAATAGATAGGGACACGTAACGGAATCCAGGGGGCATCCTGTGGCGACGTCGGATTTAAGACCAAATGAGCTTGTGTCAGCCGTATCGGCGGCGGTGGACGAGTTGAGCGATGAACTCATCCGCATCAGCAAGGATGTTCACGCGCATCCTGAACTCAACTACGCGGAGTTTTATTCGTCCGCGCTGTTGGCAGATGCCATGGAACGGCACGGATTCACGGTTGAGCGTGGGACCGGAGGCGTTGAGACTGCTTTCCGGGCGACGCTCGAGGGCGGCGCCGGATCGGGGCCGACTGTTGCGTTCCTGGCTGAGTACGATGCCCTCCCGGAGATCGGCCATGGCTGCGGCCACAATCTGATCGCAATCTCCAATATTGGCGCGGCGCTTGCGCTCAAGGCCCTGATGCCGCGACTGCCGGGCACAATACAGGTGCTCGGGACGCCGGCGGAGGAAGGCGGTGGGGGAAAGATCCGGATGATCGATGCGGGCTCATTCGGCGATGTGGATGTTGCGCTTTCATCGCACCCGGCGGCCAACCGCACGGTCATCCCCAACTCAATCCCGGTTGAAGAGAGCTGGAGCCTGGCGATGGTCGGCTATCGCTTTGCCTACCATGGCAGAGCCGCCCACGCGGCGGTCTCCCCCCACCACGGCATCAACGCGCTCAACTCCGTCATCCACCTTTTCACCGGAATCGATGCCCTCAGGCAGCACCTTCGGGAGGATGTCCGTATTCACGGCATCATCACGGACGGGGGGCGGGCGCCGAACATCGTCCCGGACTTCGCCGCCGCGAATTTCATGCTGCGTTCGCGTGACCGTGACTACCTTAGTGAAGTAGTAGAGAGCGTGAAACAGGTGGCGGAAGGAGCGGCGACGCTTACAGGCGCAACGCTTGAAATCCTGGACGCGCATCCGATGTATGAGAACGTGCGGCCAAACGAGCCTCTCGCTCGCGCAGCGCGACAGTACGCGGAGGCTGTGGGTATGAACGTTCATAACCCACGACCCGGCGCGCGCGGCGGCGCATCGACGGATTTCGGAAACGTGAGCCAACGGATGCCGTCGTTTGCAGTGAGCTTTGCCGTGAGTGAAACACCAATACCGGGACATTCGATCCAGATGACGGAGGCAGCGCTCTCGGATTTGGCGCATGAGAGCGCGCTGGGCGTGGCAAAGTCACTAGCGCTGACCGGCATTGACGCATTGACTGACGCGGATTTCCTCCAGGCGGTGCGCGCAGACTTTGAGGCGAGGGACGGTAACTGAGACCGTAGGGGCTACTTCAATGGCACGCGTTAAAATCGCCAACGCCAAGTTCATCATGACGATGAACGCGTCACGCCGCATCATTAGCGACGGGACGATCATTTTCGATGACGATCGCATCACGCACGTGGGCAAGGCGGTGGACCTGGCAAACGCGCCTGCGGAGCAGATTATCGACGGGCGGGAGATGGTGATTACGCCCGGGTTCGTCAACGGGCACATGCACATTTCCTACGCGCACGCGACACGCGGCATCTTTCCCGACGATCTCAGCCCCCGCGACTATTTGAGCAACGTATTTGCCCTGCAGCAATCCATGACTGAGCAGGAGGAGTACGACACATCGTTGTTGGGCATTACGGAATTGCTGCGCGGAGGGACGACGACGTTCGTGGATCCCGGAAGCACGCGATTCCTTGATGCCTGCATGGATGCCTATGAGCGGGCCGGCTGCCGCATCGTCGTCGGGAGGCAGGTCACGGATCGGACGAACCCTCTCAATCTGCCCATCTATGAAACCGGAGAAGCCATCGCGCTGACGGGGCGAACAATTGACGCGTACGATGGCGGTCTTGACGGACGTGTTCACGCGTGGGCGATGCCGTTCTCCGTCGACTACTGCTCACCGGCACTGCTTCGGGAGCTTAAGGCGCTGGCCGATTCCATGAACACGCGGCTCACTCTCCATCATGGGAACGGCCCGGCTACGGTGCGCTCGTTCCTTGAGAGCTACAGTGTCCGCCCAACCATGTGGCTGGAGGATCAGGGCATCCTCGGGGATAACGTGGTGTTGTCGCACATCATAGGACTGGATGGCAAAGAGGTTGCCTCCATGGCACGTACAAACACGTACGGCATTTTATGCCCAACGGCAGCGATGAAGATGGGCTCCGGCCTTTCACAACAGGGAATGGCGCCGGAGATGCTTCGGAGCGGCGTGACGCTGGGACTCGGCACGGATGCCGGCAATAACTCGAACCTCATTGAAACGCTCCGATCCATGTATCTCATCGCCATCCTGTTCAAGGACGCCCGGACGGACACACGGATGGTTCCCGCAGAGGCTGCGCTGGAAATGGCGACGATCGGTGGAGCGACCGCTCTCGGCCTGGATGATGAGATCGGCTCGATCGAGGCGGATAAGAAGGCTGACCTTGTGATGTTCGACACACGCCGGGCACAGTGGCGAACGCTGTTCAATCCGGTGAACAGCCTGGTGTACAACGCGGACGGGCGCAGCGTCCACACAGTGATTGTGAACGGGCGCACGGTCGTGGAGGGCGGAGAGGCGACATTTGTCGATGAGTGGGAGCTGGCGCAGCGGGTGCAGCGTCACGGAGAGTCCATGCTGGAACGCACCGGTACGTCGTTCCCACCCCGCTGGCCGGTGATCTAGCGTCCGGAGACGCCCCGTTCGCGCTTTCGCCGGAAAGACCGTGGGTGCTAGTCCGGCAGAGACCCCTCTTCACGCATCACGTTGGCAAGCAGGCCAATGCCATCCTGGATTTCCTGTGGCGTGGGGAAGCTGTAGTTGAGCCGCGCCCGCTGAGAGCCCTCCCCGGTGGGCGAGAACTGGTGCCCGCCGAGGTAGCGCACGCCCCGCTCTTGTGTGACCGGCTCAAGCGCCTGCATGTCCGTGTCCTGCGGGAATTCCGCCCACACAAACATGCCTGCCTTTGGAACCGTCATGCTCACAAGTGGTCCGAAGTTTTCTCCGAGCGCGGCGACCATCGTGTCGCGCTTGTGCCTCATCCGGTCGTTCAGGTGGCTGATGCGGGCATCCATGTGATCTTCCATGAACTTGGCAACAATGAGGCCGGAAAGGTAGTCATTGCCGACATCCTGCTTGTACGCCGCCATCCGTTCAATGAGACGCTCGTCCCCCGTCACCCAGGCCACTCGGACGCCGGGCGAGAGAATCTTGGAGAACGTGGCGATATAGATGACGCGTTCCTGTGCTCCGTCAAGTGACGCGATGGCCGGGGGCATCTCATCGACGTCCAGCATCTGGTCCACGTAGCAGTCATCTTCGAGGATCAGCGTGTCGTATTCCTGCGCGAGGGCGAGCATTTTCGCCCGGCGGTCGGACGGCATGATGGAGCCGTCCGGATTCTGCGGACTGGGAATCGTATAGATGAATTTGGGCGTGACGCCCTCGGACTTAAGTCCGTCGAGCTTCTGCTCAAGAAGGTCCATCCGCATCCCGTCCTCGTCTCTATCGATGGTGACGATGCGGAGTTCTCGAGCGACGAATGTCCGCACGGCGCCCTGGTAGAAAAATCGATCAGTAATGATCGTATCGCCCGGGCTGGTGAGGGTTTCAAGACAGAGCGTGATCCCCTGTGCAGATCCGTTGGTGGTGAGCACCTCGCTGATGGTCGGCCACGTCATGCCGCGATGCGCGGCCATCTTGTAGAGGATAATTTCACGCGTGCGGACAGGGCCATACGTGGGCGGGTAGCGGGCGATGATTTCCTTCTCTTCGTGGATGACCGCTCGCGCGGCTTCCGCCAGCTCTTCGATCGGCATGACATCCGGGCCGGGATTAGCGCCACCGAAGTCGTATTGGAAGACCTCTTCCTGCCACGTGGGCACGGGCCTTTCAGGCACCGTCCAAAAACGGGAATAATCAATGCTGCCCATAAACCCTCCGCCTCTCATTTCCCATCATGCGGTTCACCAACGCGCTGCGCGGAGAGTAGCACAAAGCGTCCCTTGCTGCCGATTGGTGTGCAATCGGCAGCAAGGGAACACTACGAGACGAGTCGGATTTACTCGGTTGGCCAGCCGGCCGGAATCACGTCCTCATCAAGGGATTCCTGGACGGCTTCAGCGATGTCATCCGGAACCCACGCGCTCCAGACATCCTCGTTGTTATTGAGCCACCACAACGCGGAATCGGCGGTGTCAGCATTGGGATTGTCCTGCTGCCATGCCACGACCGTGCCGAATTGCGGAATGTCAAAGCTCCATTGCTCGAACATGTCGATGACTTCAGGAGCTCGCTCTGCGAGGTCTGTGCGCACGGCAATCTTAATCTCGGCGTCGCGGTAGCCGCAGCCCTCCGTTGGGGCGGGGCCGCCGTCAGTGAAGGCCTGCATAACTCCCCAGCAACTCTCATTGTAGGCGGGCTCTTCCAGACGAACGAGGTCAAGGAGGAGCGCCGGGTCGTTCGTGCCCCACTGGTAGCCAAGCCATGGCTCCTGGCGCTCAAAGGCACCATAGAGGTCTGCGTTGGCGGCTGCGCCGTCACCGGGGTTCACGACGTGGACGTGATCCACCAATCCATAGCCCTCGATCTGCGCGGCGTTAACGTTCTCGCACGCCCATCCGATGACACAGGATACCAGTCGGGCCTTGCCGTCGGTCTCCGCAGTGGCAAACAGTGCCTTGTACTGCTCGTCCTTGAGATCCTCAACGTTGTCCAGGTCCGGGTACTGTTCCTGGAGATAGGTCGGGATCACGAATGCCGACTGCCAGTCTGCACCCAGGCTAAAGCCGACTTCCTGCACAGTTCCCTCGGCCAGCGCGTCAACCCAGGCGGCATCCTGGTTGGGCAGCCAGATCTCCATGGTCACGTGCGTATCACCGGCACGCAGACCCTGCAGCAGCGGCAGCGTTGCGCCGAAGACAACATCCGTTGGGTATCCGTAACCTTCTTCAACGATGTATTGTGCGATACGATTCTGAATCTGCGCACTTGGCCAGTTCAGATCGCTGAACACAATCGGATCCTTCTCTTCCTCCTGCGTGCATCCCCCGATGGCTGCCACAGCCAGCGCAACTATCGCGAGTGCAAGTATAATGAACTTCCTCATGGGTACCTCACCTCCGTTTCCAGTGTCTATCTTATAACGAATCGCGGCAAAGATTTCCGAGTGGCATGATTTTGGCTCCTAACCCGCGGTCATTGCTTCATCTCTGCGAGCCGCAACGGCCTGGGTAAGGCGGTCAATGATGATCGCGAGGAAGACGATGGCGAGTCCGGCGATGAGGCCGTTGCCCGGCTCATTCTTTTGGAGAGCGCGATTAACGTTGTCGCCCAGGCCGCTCGCGCCGACGAGGCTGGCAATAACGACCATTGCCAACGCCATCATCGTAGTTTGGTTGACCCCGGCCATAATCGTTGGGAGCGCCATCGGAATCTGGACCTTGGTCAGGATTTGCCAATGGGATGAGCCGAATGCTCTCGCAGCATCGACAACATCCGGCGCAACTTGGCGAATGCCCAAGTTTGTCAGGCGGATAACCGGAGGCATGGCGTACAGCAACGTAGCGAAAATAGCGCCCGGCTTTCCCAACCCGAAGAAGAGGATGCCCGGCAGCAGGTAAACGAAGCTGGGCATTGTTTGCATGCCGTCCAGAATCGGTCTCATCAAGCGATCGATAAAGTCGCTTCGCGCCCCGGTGATACCAACGGGCAGGCCAATCGCTATACACACCGCGACGGCCACAGCCATGAGCGCGAGGGTTTCCATTGTGCGGTCCCACAGGCCCATGAAGCCGATGAAGAAAAGAGCAGAGATCGTGAAGGCCAGCAGTGGTACTCGCCCGACCACATACGCCATCAATGCCAGGGCGACAAACATGGCAGGCCACGGCGTCCACTTCAGTCCCCTTTCGATGTAGACCAGGGAGTATGTGACGCCGGTGCCCATACCGTCAAAGGCCCATGCCGCTTCCCGTGTCAACCAGGAGACCGAGCTATCAATCCTGTCCGCCACCACTTCTCGTGCGCTTACCGAAAGCATCATCGACCCATCCGACGATTGCTCTTCTGCGACAGTGGTAGGGAATCCCATGTTCGAGCCCCAGATAACCAGGGACACGATCAGGACAGCCAGGACGAGGCCAAGTCCCAACCAACGCCGCCGAGGCAGTTCACGGCCGTTTGTTGGGGCCAACGTCTCCTTTTCAGCGGCCTGTGGGGCCTTGTCCATGACAGCATCTTTGGTGCTAGCCATGATTGTCTCCGATCCCTACTCCCCCGGACAGCAACTCATCGCGCCGAATTGCCCCGACGAGCACGCCATTTTCCTCAACGACTGCAACGGGGTATGGAGCTTCTTCGACTTTCGGAATGATCTCATCCAGCGAGGTGTCAGGGTCAACGACGACGGGCTCTTGCAATTCGGCGTCTTCCAAGGTTTGCTTTCGTCGATTGGCGAGTGACTCTGCTTCTTTCTTGGTGAGCATTCCCTGTAGCTTGGAGCCTCCGCCAACGACGAACAGGGCGTCACTACTCATGTTCTCCATGATAATGAGGGCTGCGCCGGGACCCTGGCGCCTATTAACAACATCTCCCGCCTCACTCATCACGGTGCGCGCCTGGATGAGTCGTGTTGACGAGACATCGCGGACGAATTCGGACACATACTCGTCGCTCGGCAACGCGACGATCCCATCCGGTGTTCCCTCCTGGATGATTTCCCCATCTCGCATAATGGCGATCCGATTGCCGAGCTTAATCGCCTCATTGAGATCATGTGTGATGAAGACGATGGTCTTGTGCAGATCCTCCTGCAGCGTGATTAATTCGTCCTGCATCTGCCTCCGAATGAGCGGGTCCAAGCCACTGAAGGGCTCATCCATGACGAGGACGGACGGATTGACAGCGAGGGCGCGGGCAAGGCCGACGCGCTGCTGCATTCCGCCACTCATCTCACGGGGGAGATAGCGCTCCCATCCACTGAGGCCAACCTTTTCAATCGTGTCACGCGCGATGTCAAGCCGTTCTTCTTTGTCGACACCCCTGATTTCAAGGCCGTATGCCACGTTTTCCAGGACACGACGATGCGGCAGGAGAGCGTAGTTCTGGAAGACCATTGCAACGGTTGACCGACGGAAATCAATCAACTGGTCCGTCGACAATTGGAGGATGTCCTCACCGTCAAAGAAAAGTTCTCCGGCGGTGGGATCGCTCAACCTAAGGAGGGCCCTGGCGAGGGTGGATTTGCCGCTGCCGGACAGGCCCATCAGGACATAGACCTCGCCGCGGTCTACGCTAAAGGAGACGTCACGCAACGCAGTCACCAGACCGAGTTGTTCCTGGATCTCCGTACGGGTCTTTTCAGCGTGCTCGGACTCAAGAGCCCGCTCGGGACGGCTTCCGAAGACCTTCCAGACGTTCTTTACTTCAATCTGATGGTCGGCCTGCGTCATAGCACCCATTTCTTTGGCAGATCGACGCGGGTAATAGTAAAGAATACGGGTCAACCACGTCGTTCAGCCCCCCCTGCTCGCGACAACACACTGTAGCCGATTAGACCGCAGCCGTCCAATCGCCCATCGAACCCACGAAAACGGCTGCTCGACGTGGCACGAGAATGTCCGGGTTGAGGGTGATTCGTTGGCGTCGCTACCCAATTCATGGCACAATATGCGATGATTCTATCGAGCCTATTAGGAACAATCGGGAGGAGCACATGACGGGCAGAATACTTCTACTTGCACTTGCCATCGTCGCGGGCCTCATGATTTTCACAGCCTGCACGACGGAAGATGCGGGGGACCCACGAGAGGATACTCTGGGCACTGTTCTGGAACGAGAAACCCTGATCTGTGGCGTCAAGGCTGATACGCCCGGTTTCGGTGTCCTGAATCCGGATGGCTCTGCGGAGGGTAACGACGTGGACTACTGCCGCGCCGTCGCAGCAGCGGTCCTTGGTGACGCGAACGCAGTTGAGTTCAAGGAAGCAACGTCCGCCAACAGGTTCGAGTTGCTGGCGGCCAAGGAAATCGACGTGCTGATCCGCACGACGACATGGACAGCCAGCCGTGACGCCGACCTGAACGTGGCCTTTGCCCCGACGACCTTCTACGACGGCGCAGGCATCATGGTCAATGCGGATTCAGGTGTTTCCAGCATCAGTGAGCTTGAGGGGTCCACCATCTGCATCCTTGACGGCACCAGCACGCAGGGCGCCGTATCAGACTACTTCACAGAGAACGGCCTGATGTACTCCGAGCTGACCCTGCAGGACAACGCAGCTATTCGCGGCGCCTTCATCGGCGGACAGTGCGACGCCTGGTCCTCTGACAAGTCGCAGCTTGGCGGCCATCAGTTCTCGCTGAAAACCGACGAGAATCTTGACGCCATCGTGCTGCCGGAGACTCTGTCCAAGGAGCCTCTGGGACCGAGCGTCCGGGACTACGACTCCGAGTGGGAAGACATCGTGCGATGGGTCGTGAACGGAATGATTATCGCCGAGGAGCAGGGCGTCACATCCGCAAACGTGGGCCAGATGGCTGCCAACCCGCCGAACAACACGGTCGCCCGTTTGCTGGGTGTCGGCTTTGACGGCGGCGCGCCGAGCGACCTCGGCATCGGCCATGGTCGCATTGACGGCACGTTCATGCAGGACGTGATCAGTCAGGTAGGCAACTACGGCGAGACGTATGCGCGTACGCTGGAAACCGTTGGCCTGACACGAGCCGGGAGTCCCAATGACTCCTACTTGAACGGTGGTCTGATTTACGCCCCACCGATGAGGTAACCTCAAACCTGAGCAACGGAAGGCGCATGGCCTGTAGTGAACAGGCCATGCGCCTACCATTATTCGGCGCTAAGCCATGAAGCAATACGCCACGCACCTCTGGTATCACGGCTCTTCCCGAGCCAATATCGTCAACGTCGTCGTTGGAACAGTTGCCGTCGTCGTGGCCACCTATCTGGTCTACTCGATCTTTGTCCACCTTTTCGATTTCAGGTTCCTCACCGGCCCGTACGGCAGCCCTGACCGCAGCGGCATTTTCGTATTCCTGCATGTCGAAGCCAGCGATCCGCGATGGCTGGGAATGCTCAAGGGCGCGGGAAACACGATCTCCGTCGTCATCTTCGCCATAGCGCTGGCCTCGCTGCTGGGTCTCCTTGTAGGTGTGGCCAGGTTGTCCACCAACCCCATCTTGAATCGCCTGGGCATGGTCTACGTTGAGACATTCAGGAATCTTCCTCTCCTGCTCCTTATGTATTTCTTCGCGTTCGGCGTGTTCAGGGCCCTGCCCCAGATCGAGGCTCGTACAGGCATAGACGGGTTCTTCATGGTCAGCAATCGGGGAGTTGCGATTCCCTGGCTTGAGGGCACGCACGATATCTGGTGGCTATGGATGATCGCACTTTTTGTAGGCGGCGCAGTGGCGCTCTGGGTGCGTCGAAGGCGGGAGCGTCAAGAGGACCTCACGGGCCAGACGATGCACGGCAATACGTGGGCGATTGCAATCTTCCTTGGAGTGGCAATCGTCTCGTACCTTTTGTTGGCGTTCCCACTCAGACCCGCGCTTCCCGAGGTAGTGGAGTCAGACGCCGGATTTTTTGCCTACAAGAATGGGGCCCAACTTGGGTTGGGATACATCAGCGCGCTGGTGTCCGTAACGCTGTATTTCGGCGCTTTTATCGCGGAAATCGTGCGCGGGTCGATTCAAGCCGTGCCACACGGTCAAGTAGAGGCAGCCTCATCACTGGGATTCACCGCGTATCAACGATTCACGCTGGTCGTCCTGCCACAGGCGCTGAGAATCATGATTCCCGCTCTAAACAACGAATTTCAGAACACCAACAAGGACTCCACCCTCGCGCACGTCATCGCGTTTGGCGAGATCGTGTTGATCTCAAACCGCATCGTCAATAACGCCGGGAACCTGCTGCAGGTCTACCTCTTCATCTTCATCGTCTTCATCGTGACCAACCTGATCATCTCCACGATCATGAACACAATCAACAAGAACGTGCAGCTGAAATGAGTATGATCGCCGTACGAAGGGACGCCATCGCCGAGCGTATTGACTGGGCGAAGGCCAACCTGTTCGACACGCGAGTCAATACGGCAATTACGCTCGTCTCGTTCGCGGCGGCGGTGGTGTTCCTGTTCCTGACCGTACGGTATTTGCTCTTCCAGGCTAACTGGGGACTGGTGGCGCTGAACCGAAAACTCTTCTTTGTCGGCAGTTATCCCTCCGAGGAAGCTTTCCGAATCTGGATCGCCATGTTCCTGGCGGTGACTCTGATTGCCATCACCTACGGCATTTGGGGAGGACGCTTACGACCGTACCTGATTGTCGTCGGCGCCGTGGCAGCCCTGGTGTTGACGCTCGGGCTCGGAGTAGAGCCGCGCATTGAGGAGCGAGCATTTACAGAAATCATTGAGTCAGGCGGCCAGCAAACCACGATCAGCGGCATCAACAGGGTGCTCGTGATGGAGGGAGGGTGGGCGCCTTCATGGCTGTATTCGTTGTCATTGGGGCTGGCAGTGCCGTTTGGATCGACGTGGGTGCTAATGGCGGGCGTGTTTGGGACGCTCGCCGGCGGGGCGTTCATTGGGAGACGACTGGCGACGTTCCGGAGCAACCCAATCATGCTTCAAGGGATGGGCGCGCTGTGGGTGCTACTCATCCCGGCCATTGTTCTCCTCCAGCTCGGCGTCTCAACCAACAGTTGGGAAAGCGCTTTCCTTGACATCATCGTCTTCTCAGTAGGCGTCTTCTTCTCGTTCTTCATTGGCCTGATATTGGCGATGGGACGGGTATCGCCCTATCGCGCCATTCGGATATCGTCGGTCGGCTATATCGAAGTTGTACGCGCGGCCCCCCTCCTTGTCTGGCTGCTATTCGCGACATTCCTCAAGGACGAGTTGGGCCCGGTGGGCGCGGCCTTTAGCAGCATCGACCTGGTCTATCGCGTGATGTTCGTGTTTGCGTTCTTCGGCGGGGCGTATATCGCGGAGGTGATTCGAGGCGGCCTGCAGTCCGTGCCACGGGGACAGGCGGAGGCGGCGCAGTCCATCGGGCTCTCGACTCTCCAGATGTACACTCTCATCATCCTGCCGCAGGCGATTCGAGCAGTAATTCCCGCAATCATCGGCCGCTTCATCGCGCTGTGGAAAGACACTGCCCTGCTCGCGGCAATCTCGCTGGTCAACACCCTGGAGAAGTCCAGGAAGGTCCTGGGCGGGCAAACGGACATTGCAGAGGGCGCATTCTTCGAAATCTATCTGATCGTCGCGCTCATATACTGGGTCATCTCCTATATGCTGTCCCGCCTCGGAGACACGGCGGAATCACGGCTGGGCGTCGGACAACGATAGCTGCACGTTGAGGAGGGGGAATCTCGACCATGCCGAAGAATAGTGATTACGAAATGGTTCATATGGAGAACGTGGTCAAGCGATTTGGCAGCTTCACCGCTCTAAATGACATCAACCTGTCAATCGCTGAGGGAGAAGTTGTCGTGATGATCGGCCCCTCAGGGTCCGGAAAGTCGACTGTCCTCCGCACGATAAACCAGCTTGAGAAACACGACTCCGGCCGTATCGTGGTGGACGGGATGGAAATCACGGACGATCTGCGCACGCTTGCCCAGATTCGAACGGAGACCGGCATGGTCTTCCAACAGTTCAACCTGTTCCCACACATAAGCGTTCTGCGGAATATCACTCTTGCCCCGCAGAAGGTACGCCATATGCCTCAGAAGGATGCGGAAGACCTTGCCATGCAGCTGCTGGAGCGAGTGGGCATACCGGAACAGGCAGACAAGTTCCCCGGTCAGCTATCGGGCGGGCAGCAGCAGCGCGTTGCCATAGCTCGCGCCCTGGCAATGAATCCGAGGCTGATGTTGTTCGATGAGCCCACGTCGGCACTTGATCCCGAGATGATCAACGAGGTGCTCAAGGTGATGGGCGAGCTTGCGGCGGACGGCATGACGATGATCTGCGTCACCCATGAGATGGGCTTCGCGCGCGGGGTGGCGGATCGTGTAATCATGCTCGATGAGGGGATGATTGCAGAGGAAGGCGTACCCAACGAGTTCTTCAACAACCCGCAGAGCGATCGCGCCAAGCTCTTCCTGTCACAGATCCTGCACTGACCACGTGTAGTGGTGGAGCCGAGGGGATTCGAACCCCTGACCCCCTGCTTGCAAAGCAGGTGCTCTCCCGACTGAGCTACGACCCCACGATTGAGCGGCGGATGTTTATTCTAACTTGCCGTTACTCCGACGATGGCAAGGGTGATAATCGCTCCGGAGACACAGATGGCCGCCATCAGGATGCTTAGTTCAAGCAGCCCGAACCTGCGCCGACGCCTTCTTGCGCCCCCGGAATCTTTTGCCATGGTCTTGTCCTCATTTCTGTCCCTGCGCTGTCTTTCCATTATGCCTTGTGGTAGGGCGTCTGTGACAGAAGCCTATACTTTCGAATGAGAGTCCTTACGATTCAACCATGAGCCATGGCGGCTTTCACAGGCAGGGAGAATCCCGGACGATGGCATCAGAGAAGCAGGTCATTATCTATACGGACGGAGCTTGCGAGGGGAATCCCGGCCCCGGCGGCTACGGAGTTGTGCTCATCCATAGCGACCGCCGCAGAGAGCTGAGTGAAGGATACCGTCTCACAACCAACAACCGCATGGAGCTTCTCGCCGTAATCCGTGGGCTTGAGGCCCTGAAGGAACGCTGCCGTGTGACACTGCACAGCGATTCCCGCTACGTGATTGACGGCATCGAGAAGGGGTGGGCGGCGCGGTGGCGGGCCAATGACTGGATGCGGAACAAGAAAGAGGCGGCCATCAACCCGGACCTATGGGGGCGGCTGCTGGACCTCTGTGATACCCACGATGTTGAGTTCGGATGGGTTCGCGGCCATTCCGGCGTTCCCGAGAACGAGCGTTGCGACCGGCTCGCGGTCGAAGCGGCACGAGGCAAGAATCTGCAGACAGATGAGATCTATGAAGCAGGGAGGCTAGCCACCTGAATCCGGGTCGGACGAGCCCACATCCTCGCGGCCTGATGCGCCGCCGAGGGCTTTCTGAAGAGTATCCCACGCGAGGACCGCGCACTTGATACGCGTGGGGAAACGGGAGGCGCCTTGCAGTGCCATCAGGTCCCCCATTACGTTCTCATCGACTTCATCACCCTGCATCATGGCGCGAAAGTTCTGCGCCAGCGATCGAGCATGCTCGATCGAGTGTCCTCGTATCGCCTCCGTCATCATCGACGCAGACGACTGGGAGATAGAGCAGCCCTGCCCGACAAAGGCGATATCCGCTACCTCGCCATCGTGCATACGGGCCGTCAGGCGAATCTCGTCGCCGCAGACCGGGTTGAATTGGGTCAGGTCGGCGTCTGCGCCGTCCAAGACCCGGTTGTTGCGGGGGATCCGATAGTGGTCAAGGATCAGGTCCCGGTACAGTTCATCAAATTGTGGTTCTGGCTCACGTCCTGCCAAAGAGTTCACCAGCCTTTTTCAGCGCATCGATGAGTCGGTCGACATCCTCGTTCGTATTGTAAACGTAGAAGCTCGCGCGGGCCGTGGCGGGCACATTGAGACGGCGCATGAGCGGCTGTGCGCAGTGATGGCCGGCTCGGATCTGCACACCCTCCCAGTCCAATGTCTGGGCGATGTCATGCGGGTGGATCGATTCCACGGCGAATGAAACGACTCCGCCGCGATCCTCCGCGTTCGGCGGGCCGTGCAGTGTGACGCCCTCGCCAAGCGACCTCATCTGCCGCAGCGCGTACTCCGTGATCTCGATCTCATGCTGCCGCACGCTGTCCATGCCGAGCTCGGTCAGGTAGTCGATAGCTGCGCCGAATGCGACGATGTCGGCGAAGTTCGGCGTGCCGGCCTCGAATTTCCAGGGCGGATCCTTCCACGTGAAGCCGTCCTCACGCACCTCCATGATCATTTCGCCGCCGCCGAGGAACGGCGGCATCTCATCAAGCAACGCCCGCTTGCCGTAGAGGACGCCGACGCCCGTCGGCCCCAGCATCTTGTGTGAGGAAAAGACATAGAAATCGGCGTCCATCTCGCGGACATCCACGGCGACGTGTGGCGCGCCCTGCGCGCCGTCCACGATGGCGATCGCGCCGACGGCGTGCGCCTTGTCCACGAGCTCACGCACGGGGTTTACGGTGCCAAGCACGTTGGAGACGTGGGTAAATGAGACGACCTTTGTTCGTTCGGTGATTAGCGTATCGATGTCGGAAAGATCGAGCCGGCCGTCATCCGTGACCGGGATAAAGCGGACAATCGCCCCTCGCTCCGCGCAGATCATGTGCCACGGCACGATGTTGGAATGGTGCTCCATGAGGGTGACCAGCACCTCGTCACCCTCGTTCAGATTCGCTCGTCCCCAGGAATAGGCCAGCAAGTTCAGGGATTCAGTCGTGTTGCGGGTGAAAATAATCTCGCTTGAGGAGGCGGCATTGATGAACGCGGCCGTTTTCTCGCGGGCGCCCTCATAGGCGGCGGTTGATTCCTCGGACAGGGTGTAGATGCCGCGGTGGACGTTGGCGTTGGACGTTCGGTAGAAGTCGGCCAGCGCATCAATGACCTGCTTCGGCTTCTGTGATGTCGCCGTGCTGTCCAGGTAGACGAGGGGGTTGCCGTTGATGACGCGGGACAGGATAGGGAAGTCGCCGCGAATGGCCTCGACGTCAAGCTGCGGGGGCTGATCAGGCACGGGGGCCGGCCTTGCGCGGTGTTGCCGCGCTACTGCGACGCCGGCGCGACGGCACTGCCTGCGCCGGACCGAATGAGGTCATAACCGTGTTCCTCAAGGTCATGGGCCAACTCCGGGCCGCCCGACCTGACAATTGCGCCGTCTATCATGACATGGACGGTGTCCGGCTCAACATAGTTCAGGATGCGCGTGTAGTGCGTGATGAGCAGAATGCCCAACTCCGGATTGCGGAGCTGATTCACGCCTTCAGAAACGGTACGCAGAGCATCGATATCGAGGCCGGAGTCCGTCTCGTCCAAGATGGCGACTGTGGGGTTCAGAACGGCGAGCTGAAGGATCTCGCTGCGCTTCTTCTCTCCGCCGGAGAAACCGGAGTTGACGTAGCGGGTTGCAAATGCGCGATCCATGCCCAGCGCGTCCATCTTTTCGTTGACCATCTGCCGAAACTCGACAAGCGGCATCTCCTCGTCCCGATGGGCGTTCACCATCTGCCGCAGAAAGTTGATCAACGTGACGCCGGCAATCTCGACGGGATACTGCGAGGCGAGGAAGATTCCGGCAAGAGATCGCAGGTCCGGCAGCATGAGTGTGATGTCCTCGCCCTTGTAGAGGATGCGTCCGCCGGTCACAACGTAGCGGGGGTTGCCCATCAGCGTATTGGCGAGCGTGCTCTTGCCGGAGCCGTTGGGCCCCATGACAGTGTTGACCTTACCTGTGGGAATCTCGAGATTGACGCCCTTCAGGATCTCCTTGCCGTCTACCGCCACATGGAGATCCTCCACGACCATGACGGCATTTCCGTTCTTGCTTGACACTGACTAACGCCCCCTGCGCGTGTGGTTGGAATTGGCGATTGTATCGAAAGTTCGGCGCGGCACACCGCGCCATCATTGACCCAAGTGAATGGCTCATACGTGATGCCATTCTACGGAACGGCGGCAACGCATGGCAAGGGAAAAGGCGGATATGAGACTACCCCCTCCGCCTCAATGCCATTCTCGCCGGATCGCGGTGAGTCACCTTCTTCCGAAAGGAGAGCCGGATCGCGAACTCTAAAACTATCCCCCACCTCCGCCGGAGAAGCCGGGCTCCGTCATCTTGGCGGCGTCAAGGATTTCCTCCAGCGCCGCCTCGCCTAGCTCCGTCGTCCGTAGGGCCACTTGTCGCACGGTTTCGCCCGTTTCCGATGCCTCATGCGCGATTGCGGCGGCGGCATCGTAGCCGATGACCGGGGCGAGCGCCGTGCAGATCGCCAGCCCTTGCTCCACGGTCTCTGGCCCGCGCTGCGTGGAAACAAGCCCCTCGATGCACTGCTCACGGAAGTTGTCCGCCTCCGCGGCAAGCAGAGCGATGGACTGCAGCAGATTGTACGCCGCGACGGGCATCATGACGTTCAACTCGAAGTTGCTGCCCTGCGCGTCGGCGATTGTCACGGTCACGTGGTTGCCCATGACCTGCGCCGCCGCCTGCGCAACGGACTCCGCGATGACGGGGTTGATCTTGCCGGGCATGATCGATGAGCCCGGCTGGACCTCCGGCAGGGCGATCTCGCCGAATCCGGCGCGCGGCCCGGAGCCGAGCCAACGCACGTCGTTGGCGATCTTCAACATGCTGACCGCGACGGTGTTGAGGACGCCGCTCGCCTCCGTGACGGCATTCAGCGTGCTCTGCGCCTGGAAGTGGTTCTCCGTCTCACGGATGGGGAGGCCGGTGGAGGACGCGAGACGCGCGCAGACCATCTCCGAGAACGCAATGTCACGCCCAATGCCGGTGCCGACGGCCGTCCCGCCGAGCGGGACCTCGCAGAGTTCATCGACGGCGTGACGCAGCCGCCGAACCGCCCGCTCCATTTGCCCCGCATGGCCCAGAAACTCCTGGCCGAGCCGGATGGGCGTGGCGTCCTGCAGGTGCGTGCGGCCCGTCTTGATGATGTCCCAAAAGGCCGCCGATTTGTCGGCAAGCGTCTGTTGCAGGCGCTCCAATGCGGGCACGAGTTCTATAACAATGCCGTGCGCGGCGGCGACCTGTATGGCCGTGGGTATGACATCGTTGGAAGACTGACCGCGGTTGACGTGGTCGTTGGGATGAACCATGCGCGAGCCGACCTCGCCGCCGAGAATCTGCGTCGCGCGGTTTGCGATGACCTCGTTCGCGTTCATGTTGGTGGACGTGCCGGAGCCGGTCTGGAAGATATCGAGCACGAAATGGTCGTCATGCTCGCCGTCCATCACTTCCTGTGCCGCAGATCGGACGGCCGCGGCCATCTCCGGCGCGACACCACCGAGTTCTTCGTTGACTTCGGCGGCGGAGCGCTTGATCAGCGCGAGGGCTCGGATGAAGCTTCGGGAGAAGCGAAGGCCGCTGATGGGAAAATTGCGGACCGCGCGCTGTGTCTGCGCGCCCCAGAGGGCCTCGTCCGGCACCTCCATCTCGCCCATTGAGTCACGTTCGATGCGCATAGAGAAATCGTCCTCCTGTTGCCGCGTGATTGATCGGCGCGGCGCTTCGAAGGCCGCCCCGCCCAGTCATGATACTAGCGAGACCGAGACGCTGCCGCCCAAGGTCGGGCAACTATCCCGAGGTAAGCATCAGCGATTCTCTCGATCCGTTTATTGAATTCGCCGACAGGCTCAAAAATCCCTGGTAGCGGCGCGCTGACAGCCGTACCGGGTGACTCTTATCGCCTTCCTGAAGGAGATGGCGCGCGCGACGGCTTGCCTCCGATTCACCGGGATTCGGCAGGGCAGCATATACTTCCCGCGTCCGCCGCTCGAGCTCGGCATCAGATTCCAGGTCAGCCACCGCAAGCAGGAAGGGGAGGACGGCGGTTGCGATGATGTCCAGGGCACGACCCCAGCCGAGAAGGGCGGACGTTCTGCCCCGTCGAGCGACATCGAAATCCCGGTGGGATGCCCAGTAGCCTCCCGCCGGAATGATGAGCGTGTCGGTCAGCCGCGCGGCGGTATCGCGAGGACTCTCATCCTCAGTAATTGCAGCTCTCAGGTCGTTCGGCAGTCCCTGCCCAGCCAACCAACGCCGCATCATCTCGACTGCCGCGCCCATTCGCCGTATCGGATGGTTGTCAGGGCGCACGCGGAATGTCTGCCATGACTCGCGCGGCAACGATTCCAGGCCCGGATAGCGCGCCCACTCCGCCTCCGCCGCCGTCGTCAAATGGTCACGAGTGTCCGTTTTCTGTCCGGCGAACGAAAGTCGACCCTGCTCCTCTTTGCTACGCTGCGACGGCAGCAACCCCGCCGTCCCAAACAGGAGGCCCGTCAGCCGCGCCAGGCGTGCCTCCTCGTCTGGTGCGCCGTCCGTCAAGCCGCCCAGAGTGTCGATCGGCATGAGCCGCGCGACCTCCTGGAATGCGGTCATATTGCGGGTATACCCAAGACCCCTCAAGAGAGCTTCATACAGCGCCTGCTCCGACCCGACAACGGCGATGTCACCCTCCATGGCCGCCGCCCGCTCCTCGAGCCGCGCATCACCAAGCGAGTCAAGTATCTCGACCACGCCGCGCGCCTTTCGTGTGCCGAGACCTGGAATAGCGCGTGGCTGTCGATTTGCGCCTGCGACCATGCGCTTTCCTTGGCGCATTTCGAGCACAGACGCTCCCGCAATCTCCGTCATCCCCTGTACGTCCTCAACGACGTGTAGCACGACGCTCGCAAAGGCCGGGTTCGTTTCATGCCCGTGCGCGAACCAGTCCGTGGCGCGCAGGTGCATCTCAACGTCGCCACGGATGACGCGGCGCGGTTGGCCGGGGGACGCAATCGCGATGACTGCGCCCAGGAAATCCGGGCCGTCGCCGGAGTTACGGACACCTGGCTGAAGAACTTCAACCGCGGCTCCGGTGACGGTTCTCAGTCGCTGTCCCCGCCTGTTCGCCACGCCGGACTCCCACGCGTCGCAGAGGTCTTTTTCGCTTGGCCACGCGCCCAGTGCCCCGGACACGCCGACGGCATAATGCGCCGCTCCGTCACGAATACTGGATCTTATGGACGGCCTGGCATCGCCATCCGAGTAGGAGGCGCGGCGCAGACGCCGCAGTTCGATACCGTTCACTGAATCAATCCCGCGCATGTCAGGATTGTAGCGCAAGTGTTCAGGTCCGGGTTTGGCCGTCTCCGACGATGGTCCACTTGTAGGACGTCAGTTCTCGCAGTCCCATTGGCCCACGCGCGTGCAGCTTGTTGGTGCTGATCGCTACCTCCGCGCCCAGCCCCAGCTGCGCGCCATCCGTAAACCGGCTTGAAGCGTTCACGATGACTGCCGCCGCGTCCACCTCATCAAGGAACCGCGCCGCGTTCTCGTCACTCGTCGTCAGGATCGCCTCCGTGTGGCCGGAGCCGTATTCCGCGATGTGCTCCAGCGCCTCATCGATGGAATCGACCACCTTCACAGCGGCCGTCAGGGACAGGAATTCGCGGCCCCAATCGTCCTCGACGGCTGTGATGACCCGCGTGGGAGGCTCAGGGCCAATCAGCGCGAGCGAGCGCCTGTCCGCGTGGATCTCCACGTTGTCCCGCGCCCACGCCGCCACCACGGCGGGAAGCAGCGTAGGAGCGGCCTGCGCATGGACAAGCAGCGTGTCCAGCGCATTGCACACCGTCGGCCGCTGCACCTTGGCGTTGTAGGCGATGGCGACAGCTTGCTCGATGTCCGCGTCCGCATCCACATAGGTGTGGCAGACGCCGATACCCCCCGTCACAACGGGAATCCGAGCGTTGTCCCGCACAAAGCGAATGAGCGTATCGCTGCCGCGCGGAATCAACAGGTCGATCCCGCCCTCGTATACCAGCATCTGCCCGACGATGGCCCTGTCGGTGGATTCGATGATCTGGGCCGCGTCCCGAGGCAGCCCGGCATCCTCCAACGCCTCTTGCACGATGCCTGCGAGCGTCGTCGTGGAGTTGATGGCCTCTTTCCCGCCCCGCAGGATGACGGCGTTGCCGGACTTGATGCAGAGGGCGGCGATGTCGATGGTGACGTTTGGACGGCTCTCATAGACGGCGGCGATGACGCCGAGCGGCACGCGCCTGCGGCAGATGCGGAGGCCGTTGGGAAGGGTTGATATATCGAACTCCTCGCCGATGGGATCCGGCAAGGCGATGGTTGCCCGAACATCGGCGGCCATCCCCCGCACGCGCTCCTCGTTCAGCAAAAGCCGATCCAGCAAGACATCCGACATGCCGTCTGCCTGCGCCGACGCATAATCCTGCGCGTTGGCGGCGACGATTTCGTCGGCGCGCTCCTCCAGCGAAGCCGCGATGCGCTCAAGCGCCCGGTTCTTCTCCTCTGTAGACGCCCGCGAAAGCGGCCGGCTCGCCTTGCGCGCCGCCTGCGCCTTGCTGACGAGCTCCTCTGAAAGTTCACCCATTTCGGTTGATCGTGTCGCGGTCGCCGTCATCACGGTCACTCTTTCCCTGGACGGCAATGAAGAGTCTATGCCGCCGACTATTAGCGTTTATCGATTCTCCAATTGTAATTGCGTGGATGGGGGCCTTCAAATGAGTCAGGCCGCCCCTCACAGCAACGTCAGGTGGTCGCGGTGGACCATCTCTTCGCCGTGATAGATGGCACCAGAATCGCTTTGCGCGTCAAAGAAAGCGCGCACCTCAGGGGAGTGAAGACCTGCCAGACGCCGCATGAGGCCTGCGGGATAAGAGACCGCCCCCCGCGCCACGCCCGTCTCGTCCGGCCCGACGATCTCCACGACGTCGCCGGTGGTGAACTCGCCGCGTACCTCGCGAACCCCGACCGCGAGGAGGCTTGATGTACCCTTTCGCAGCGCCCTCGCAGCGCCCTCGTCCACAACAACCTGTCCACGCACGAAGAGGGGACCGAGGGAACGCCTCCGGGCGGACGGACGCCGTCGTCCCCATGCCTCAAACCGCGTCCCGATATCCTCGCCCCGCGCGATACGCAGCAACACGTCCGGGGTCTTGCCGTTGGCAATCACGACCGCAGTGCCCCAGGATGTGGCCTCCGCGGCTGCCCGAACCTTTGATGCCATACCCCCGCGTCCCAGTTCGCTCGGCATCTCGGCGGCCATCGCGAGCGTGGCGTCCGTCACACGGTCTACGCGGTGAATAAGCGCCGCATCCGGGTTGGCACGTGGATCACTGTCGTAGAGCCCGTCGCGATCCGTCAGGAGTATCAGCATATCCGCCGCCATGAGATTCGTGAGAGCGGCTGAGAGCGTGTCGTTGTCGCCGAGTGTTTCGCTCAGTTCCTCCGAGGCGACGACATCGTTCTCGTTGATGACGGGAATCACGCCGAAGCCCAGCAGTTCACGCAGCGTGCGGCGAATGCTGACAGCGGAACGGCCTGCAGTGAAGTCGGATCGGGTGATAAGCGCCTGGCCGACGATGAGCCCGTGATCCGTGAATGCCGCCTCCCACGAGCGCATGAGTCGGTGCTGCCCTATCGCCGCGAGGGCCTGCAGCGTCGCGACTCCCCGTCCTCTGCCCCGTAGACCGATGATGCTGCGTCCAAGAGCAACTGCCGCGGACGTGACGACAATCACCTGCGATTGGGCAGCAACAATCTCCGCGACCTGCTTCGCAATCGACGTGATGAGACCGTCATCAAGTTGATCACCACCACCTGTCAGCACACCGGTGCCGAGCTTGGCGATGATCAGCTGATTACGAGGCAACGCAGCGCCCTGATGCGTGTCTAATCCGGTGTTATTGACCACAATCGCTCTCTCGCCAGCCCTCGGCGGCATTCCAGAAATACAGTCCAACGATAATCCGTTGCCAAACGACAACGGTGTTAAAAGTATATCCCCGTCATTCCTCTGCCACTGCTACAATCGGCTTGCCGCCGGATAGCGGCGACGATTCGAGTACCTGGCAGGTGAGCGCCATTCGCGTCACGACTCTTTCCTTGACCCATTTCAGGAACTACGCCACGCAGGACTTTGAGCCGGCGGACGGCGTCACTGTACTCGCGGGCGATAACGGGCAGGGCAAGACAAACCTCCTCGAATCCCTATTCATTCTCGCAACCGGCCACTCCCATCGCGCAGACACGGATCGAGAGGTCATCGGCTGGAGCGCGGCGCGAGAACCGATACCGTACTCACGCATCGCAGCGGATGTGACCGCGGGCGATGGCGCGGAACGCAAGCTGGAACTCGTCATGCAGCTTGCGCCGCGAGGACAAGGAGGGGAACCTCCTGCGGTCGCTAAGAGAACGATCGGGCCTTCAGGTCTCAGGGGCGGCACGCTTCAGAAGGGCTACAAGGTCAACGGCGTCCGGCAGCGTTCGGCGAACAGCGTCGGCGACCTTGCGGTTGTTCTTGCGGGGCCGGAGGAGGTCGACCTGTTCGCAGGCCCTCCGGCGGACCGACGCCGCGCAATCGATTCAACTGCGCTCCAAACGGATGCGGAGTATGCCCAGACACTTCGACGCTATGAGCGGCTGGTCACCCAGCGCAATGCGGCGCTTAGGGAGGCCCGCGAACGTGGCACTACGCAGAGGACTGAGGACATGCGCCTGTGGGAGCAGGAGATGATCCGCGCGGGCGCATTTCTTCTCGGCTTTCGGATGACCATGATCAACGTCTTGCAGAAAGAGATGTTGGCTGCCCACGCCGAATTCACGGGCCGCACCGGCCACCTTGCGCTTGAGTACCGTTCAACGGTCACTATTGGCGAGGATGAGGGCGCATCCCCCGACCTGCAGCAGAGTTTCGCCGATGCCCTGGAAAGCGCGTGGGCGCGTGACTCGGCCACCGCAACGACGTCCGTTGGGCCGCACCGCGATGACCTGCGTGTGGTGTCCGGCGATGTCGATCTTGGCGTCTACGGCTCTCGCGGCCAGCAACGAACGGCGGCGCTTGCTCTGGTCATCGCGCAGTCGGCGTACATCGGGCAAAGGCTCGGCGATGAACCGGTCATCCTGCTCGACGATCCGCTATCCGAGCTTGATGCGGATCGTCGCGAGCGCGTACTGCACCACTGCCTGACGCCCGGCCGGCAGGTTCTCATTACCACCGCCGACGTTGAACTCATCCCCGCAGAGGTTCGCGCTCATGCCGCTATGTTCACCGTGCGCGGCGGTTCTGTGACAAAGGCGTGAACTGTGGTTTCGCGCTTGACGTATATTCCTATTCGGCGTAGGTTCAAAGTGTGTGGTCGGGCGCATTTGAATTCGCCCGAATTATGGAGGATGTGTCATGACGAGAATCGTCAGCATCGAAGAAGCGGGCAATCGATTCAAGGACGGGATGCTCATCGCCACCACTGGCGGCAATGACCGCGCATCCATGGCGCTGACGCGGGAGATTGTGCGTCGCGGCATCGAGGACCTCACCCTCGTGTTCACGCCTGCGGGCGGCGTGCAGGGCGACATGCTCATTGGCGCGGGCGCGGTCAAGGCCATAGACACCGGCTCTCTCACGTTCGGTGAGCGGGGGTTCGCGCCGAACTACCGGCGTGTAGCCAAAGAGGGAGGAATCGCCGCGCTGGACAGTACCTGACCCGTCACGCTCACAGGGCTCCAGGCTGGAGCCAACGGCGTGCCGTTCATTCCGTCCCGTGGCGTGATTGGCACCGACCTCGTCAATCTCCACCCCAACTGGAAGATCATCGAAGACCCCTACAACGAGGGACATGACATCCTGCTCGTTCCGGCCATTCGTCCGGACATCGCCATGATCCACGCCTTCAAGGCTGATCAGAACGGCAACGTCCTTGCGCCGAGCTACGAGGACCGCATGGTTGCCCAGGCAAGCGACAAGGTTCTTGTGACGGTTGAGGAAATCGTCGATTACGACCTCTCCGAGGATTCGCGCGGCGGCCATCTGATACCGTGGCCGTTTGTCAGCCTCGTTATCCACACCCCGAAGGGCTCGCACCCCGGCGGCATGAAGCCGTACTACGAGGCGGACAATGATCACTTCTCGCAGTACATGGAGGCCTCCAAGACGTCCGACGGATTCAAGGCATACCTCGACGAGTTCGTGTGTGGGCATACCGAGGACGAGTACCGCGAGATGGTGACACGCGTCGCCGTTCCCGCATAGACCGTCGTACATCCCGAGCGCGATGCCGTTTCAGTCAGACGACTACACGATCGGCGAATTGATGGCCACCCGCATTTCGCGGGAGGTTCACGACGACACATATGTCGGTTCGGGCGCCGCATCACCGGTGCCGATGGCCGGTGTCCTTTTGGCACAGGAGACGCATGCGCCGGACATGATCTACATCGCAATCGGCGCGTCCAACCCTGCGCTAAGCCCGATCAGCGGCAAGGAGACCTTTGACCTCGCCCAACGTGGCAAGCTCGACATCTTCTTCCTGGGCGGGGCGCAGATCGACGGCCACGGCAACATCAACCTGACCACAATTGGCGACCATGACAGGCCGGACGTGCGCCTCCCCGGCGCCGCCGGCTCCGGGATGCTCTACTTCATGACGAATCGCGTCATCCTCTTCCGCCTGGAGCACACCAGGCGCGTCTTCGTGGAAGATGTGGATTTCATCACGTCCGCCGGCTCTAGCGGGGAGCGTGTGGAGCGCCCCGGCGGCCCTTCCATGCTCATCACCAACATCTGCGTGATGATGTACCAGAAGGATCAGAAGAAGTTCCTGCTTGAGTCCGTCCACCCCGGCGTCTCCGTCGATGAGGTGGTGGAAAACACCGGATTCGAGATCCTCATTCCCGACGAGGTGCCGGTGACAACGGCCCCGACGCCGGAGCAATTGGAACTACTTCGTGGCTCCATCAAAGACCGCGTCGGCGGCGAATATCCGGGGTTCGTCGCATCGGGAGGATTCGGGGACTCGTAAACCAAGCCCTCACCGCCACGCTCGCCTCTGCGGGAGCGCCTCCTGGTTGCCGACGGTTCCGATATCCCCTTCGATGATCAACGTGAACGAACCTGTCACCGTGTTCTTGACCGTCCCCACTGTGGATACGGTCCCTCGGTCAACATCCCCCGGTGGTTGCGCTGACCTGAGCGTAGTCGTGCCAGCGGTTCGAGTACTGCGCCTGCACCTGGAACTCATAATTTGTCGCGCACGTGAGGCCGGACACCGTCGCTTCCTGCCTGCGGGTGCCCCACGTGCTGATGTCGACATACGCACCGAACGTCCAGTCCGTTGCCCCTGCGAGACGATAGTTGACGCGAACGTCCTGCAGGTGCGTGCCGGACGGCCTCACCTTGTCCCAGCTCACACGGACGCTGGTTGCGGTCACATCGCTGACTGAGGGATTTCCTCTGTTCGGGTCGGGTGTCGGCGTGGCTGTCGGAGGAACCGGTGTTGGAGTGGCCGTTGGGGGGACGGGAGTGGGGGTAGCGGTTGGCGGAACGGGGGTGGGCGTGGGTGTCGGCGTTGCAGTGGGTGCGACAGTAGGCCCTGTGCTCGTGTCGCGGATGCGCAGCATCAACTGGTCGCCGTCTTCCCATGGGGCGCTGGTGACACTCCATGTCCAAGTCGCCGCCGTTTGATTAACCGTAGCGTCGGAGACATCCAGAGTCGTATCGATAGACCCGTCAAGCTCGATAAAGTCCAGAGAGTTACCGCTCAGAGAAACGTGGTCATCCAGCGTCAGGACGACGGAGTTGCTCCGCCAGATAAGACTCTCAATCTCATAGTCATCGCCATTGAGGGTGAATTCATCCGGTTCAATGACCCCGGAAGATGCCGTCGTGCCCACACCGCCGCCGGTTAAGTCAACAGGATCAAAGATCGCCTCATGAAGAGTCCCACTGGGAGCGGTGACGGTCACGAAGTGCTCTTCGCTCGTCCGCTCCTCCTCCGGCAGTCCGTCGCAGACGACGAGCCCCTTCTCCATGCTGATGAAGTAGAACCTGTACTCCCCCGCCGGAAGTGGACGTGCCAGGGACACCTCGCCAGGGTACTCCACGACGAATAGACTCTCGTCCTGCCCGTCCAGCTGGAACATGCTCGCATACTTGCTGGGGATGGTCTCGCCATAGTCATCCACCCAGATGTGCCAGAGCTCGTAGGTGTGGAACAAGCTTCCCGCCGCCTGCCCGGACGCCAGTGCATGGTCGTACCGATCGTAGTAGTAGCCGCCTTCGCCCTGGGCGGCGCGTTCTTCCTTGGTTTGGCTTACCCAGTTCTCATACTCGTACTTGAACCGGACGCACTCCCGGTACTCCTCCGAGCCGTCCCCCTCCCCGACCTCCGCGTCCAGCTCTGCGATCTTTGTCTTCATGTCCGCCAGGTTGATGGTGGCGGCCTGCGACGCGCCCTGATTACCCGGCAGGGCCCGCGCCATCCATGAAAGCACTGCCCCGCCCCCCGAAGGCGGCTCCTCAAGAAGGAAGCGCTGCGCCCCTGCGCTGGGCGCAGCCCCGCTGGATGCCCTCGCCTCGTCAACTGGTACTGGTAGACTGTCAGACGCCGCCGGCAGCCACACCTTGGAGTACCGGCCGGCTATAGTGTAGTTTTCCTGCCCATAGGAGTTGCGCAGAGACCAGAGGAGGTACCTGTCCGCTTGCCCGGTGCTTGGCAGATATGGTTCGTCATCATGCAGGAACACTATCGCCTCCCGGGCGTCCCACCTTGTGTCCCTCTCTCCCAGGAAGTCTTCTGCGCCTGCGCCCGCCTCCGCCCTAGTTGCAAGAAGCCCATACCAGTCAACTGCTATCGCCACAAGCTCGCTTCCACCGCTCCCCTTCAGGTACTCGTGTACCTTGAACCTGAACTCCAGGGCGTTTGCGTACGAAGTGTCTCCTTGGTTGGGCCGTCCGGAGATTTCCTCCACCACCTGGGCCGCGGTTACCAGAGTCACCCTTGCTATGGCGTCACTCCGCACTATCCTCTCCTCCAGCGAAGTCTCGGGGAAGTCGGGGGGAGGGATCCACCAAGCAGACTCTCGCTGCAAGCCTCCAGACGCGCCCGGCAGTGGCGAATTCCCGTTCAGACTCATTGATCCGGCATAGAGGACGGCGGCTGCCAACGCCACGGCCAGGACTATGAGGACTCCAGCAACGGAGTAGAGGCGTCGTCTTCTGCGTACCATTGCCAACATCGCTGCACCTCCTGTCACTGCCCTGACGAAGCCGGATGCGGCGTATGGTTGTAATATACGTCCCGGAGGTAGTCCCGATCCTCGTTCGGAATTGCTGTCGGCTTCTCGACTCTACCCATGATGTAGTCGGCGTAGCTGCAAATGCCGAAATACTCGCACGGTTTGCCCTCAAGCCGATACAGGTCTTCCAGGCCCGCAGCATGGCCGAATTCGTGCATGACCGTCCTCGGCACGTAGTAGTAGCGGCGGTAGAGGCTTCCCCTTACTTGCTCGTCATGCAAATCGGGATCGTTGACCCAGGTAATCGCCAGGAAACGCCCTTCAATGTCTGGGTGAGGTCGACGCGCCGGTTGCTCGATGACCATTGTCGAGGCGTTTATGTGCTCGAGGGCATCGACACTAACTATCGCGTATGCGAGGGTGAGGCCATCAGTTCCAGTCGCTGTGTTAATGACGATCGACTTGCCGTCGGTATTCCTGTCCACGCCGTTTATCGTGCAGCCACTCCCCTCGCAGAAGAGCACGTGGGGCCAGGGCGTGGCGACCGCCTCGTTCCATGCGACGACGGCGTGGGCAATGGCCGTTGGAATGACGATTCCTGGATCGGTTGACGGCGTAGCGCCGGGCCTGGGCGTCGGAATCTCGCCAAGCCGGTACTTTACCGTGTGATCCCCTGCATGCCCCAGGTTGGGAAGCGGCACCTTCGTCTCAATCTCCACCCACCCGGAGTATTGACTGCCTCGCTTTGCCCTGATTCTGTGCTTGTAGGTATGGTCGTAGTCCAGCCCGCTGATCACGGCCCCCGTGATGATGCCGGGGCCACGGTTGAACACAATCTCTATGTCCCTGTTAGGAAGCGGATACCAGTCGTAAACTGGAAGCAGCGGAACCCACTTGGCCCAATGCTCCACCTCATAGGTGATTCCAATACCCGCTGCATCGCTCCAATCGAGGTATATCTTCCCTATCTTTTCCCCAGTCCTAAGGACATCAGTGTCTATGGCCGAGGCTCGGTCATGCAGGCCCGTTAGCACTGGTGGTCTGGGCGTAAGGGTTGCAGTGGGCGTCGGTGTGTTGGTGGGTATAGGCGTAGGATCATCGCAGTTGTCCTCTATATCAACGGTCGCGGTGGACGGTGAACCCAACCCAACGCCAGATGGTAAGGCGCCAAAGCCGAGAGTCAGCCTCTCGTCGGCGCAATCCGAATCCGCAATGGCGTTGATTGTGAACGACGCCGATGTGACTCTATTAAATGGAAGGCTACTGCCGCTTAGCCCACTTATGCTGTAATCTGCGGATTCCGCAGACCCGAGTGTCACCGTGATTGGTATCATCAATGTTTGATCGCTCGCTCGACTGAGCCGGACAGTGATGGTCTTGTTACGTTCCTCATCGACTGCGTACGATGACGGGCTGAAACGTACCGTTGGTGTCGGTGGTGGCGGGCACCCAAGCGCTGTGGTGCTGATGGATTCGATCGCAGAAGGAGGCCCATAGGCATGTCTGTACCTGATCCCATTCCCATACGCGGACACGCGGAAATAGTTCGTCCCTTCGCAACCGGCCGGGTAGACGTCGCTTGATCTCCTTGCTTGCCTTGCCCAATCATCCCCGCTGTCTCTGAGTGGTAGAACGCTTCCCCACGCGCCTCCGCTTCCAACTCGACGCTCCACCCGGTAGGTGGGTGCGTATGGCATGAACGTCCACCGGACATTAGCTCTTCTGGTTGTGCCCAACGGCGTCGCGGCCGTCACCGAGACGTCTTCTACTGCAGGTGGCGTGGGCAAGGGTGTTGGCGTTGGTGTAGGTGGCACGGGCGTAGGCGTATTCGTCGGCGGGACGGGTGTATTCGTCGGCGGGACGGGCGTATTCGTCGGTGGGACAGGCGTATCCGTCGGCGGGACGGGTGTATTCGTCGGTGGGACGGGTGTTGGGGTTGCTGGATATGGATCCTCGATTGGATCGAATGGAATGAATGCGGTTGGAACCGGCGTGGGTGTCGCTGTCGGGGGTATATAAGGATCATCCCCGCCCTTGCCGAATGCGGCAGGGTTGCTGACCACAATATAGGCAATAGCGATCAGCAGGGCGATGCTGGCTACAACCTGCAGCGCCGTCTTGCCAATACTCAACAAGGCTGCAGAGCGGCCCCGGAGACCTTCATCGTGCCATCATTCGTTTGTCGGCGTATGTCCTGTCGGCGGAAGCCATCGCTATGCTCCGGCTCGTCCCCCACGGCTGCCTGTCACCGGTCAGTATACGTCGAGTCAGAGGGATGTCACTGAGGGAGAGGGTTTGGCAGGATTCGGCGGTTAAAGTCCCTCAAAATGCTTGACGCTGAGCGCAGGCGGGACAACAATAGTTCATGGACGCTGTGCGATCCACAGGGGTTTATGTAAGGGGCACGATTGCGCGTGCCCCTTTTGTTTATGCGACGGGGAACAATTCGGCTAAAGGCGCCGCGATGCGGCGCCTTGTTTGTTAAGGGGGCTGGCAGACATGGTTGCAACTGAAATCGCCGAGCGGGGAGTGGATCTGGGCATCGAAGACAGAGCGCCGGAGTTCAAACAGCTGCAGCGCGCTTACGGATTTGAAGAGGTGGCCATCGTTCCGGGGCGCGTGACCCTGAACCCGGAACAGACGGATATCAGGTTCGCAATGGGGGATCGTATATTCGACCTGCCGATACTCGCGGCGGCAATGGATGGCGTCGTGGATCCCGCCTTTGCCGCCACCTACACACGCCATGGCGGGCTTGCCGTGCTGAACCTTGAGGGCGTCCACGGGCGCTACCCCAACCCGGACGAGGTCTTGCACGAAGTCGTTGAAGCGCCAGCAGACTCCGTAACGGCCACCCTGCAGCGCATCTACTCCGCCCCTATCAGGGATGAGTACCTTGGCGCGACCATCGAAAAGATGAAGGCACTCGGTGCAACCGTCGCCGTCTCGGCGACGCCTGCCAACACCAAGCGGTTCATCGACACCGTTGTTGAGGCCGGAGCGGACTACTACGTGTGCCAATCGACGGTCACGACGGCGCGACACATTTCAGCGAGCCCCGTCGGTCTCCACTTTGATGATTTGGTGAGCCGAATTCCGATCCCCGTGATCGTTGGCAACGTCGTTGGTTATCACCAGACGATGGAACTACTGCAGACGGGCGTCGCCGGCATCCTCGTCGGCGTCGGCCCCGGCGCCGCATGCACGAGCCGTGAGGTGCTGGGCATCGGTGTGCCGCAGGTCACCGCGACCATTGAGACGGCTGCCGCGCGCGATGAGTACCAACGGCGAACCGGCCGCTACGTTCCCATCATCACGGATGGCGGCATCCGCTCCGGCGGTGATCTGTGCAAGGCCCTCGTTGCGGGCGCGGACGCCGTCATGCTCGGCTCGATTTTCGCAAGCGCGGAAGAGGCGCCCGGCAAGGGCTACCACTGGGGCATGGCGACGCCGCATCCCGCCCTGCCGCGCGGCACCCGCGTGCGTGTTGGCGTCCGTGCGGCGCTTGAGCGTTTGCTGTTCGGGCCCACAGATCGCACGGACGGCACGGAGAACCTTGTTGGGGCTATCCACACGGCGATGGGCATGTGCGGCGCGGAAACCATCCGCGACCTGCAGCAGGCGGAGATGATCGTCGCCCCCGCCATCAAGACCGAGGGCAAACAACTCCAGCTATCCGGCCAGGTCTAGGTTCGGAACTGTACACGACTGTTAGATTCCCGCTTTCGCGGGAACGACAAGCACGAACTGTCCCCTCCCCCCGCAGGAGAGGGCCAGGGTGAGGGAGCGTCCGAAGAGCGCTTACTCTACCCCGGAGACCGTGAAGGTGAGCTTGCCGGCAGGAATGTCGATCTCAAACGTGTCGCCCTTTTTCTTGCCGATCAACGCGCCGCCAACCGGTGATTCATTTGAGATGCGGCCGCGTGCCGCATCCGCCTCCGCCCGGCCAACAATCGTCCACTTTTCCTCTTGCCCGTCACCATCAACAACCACCACGGTTGAGCCAACGCGAACCTGCCCATCGGCCTGATCGCCCTGATCCTCGATGATGACGGCGCGACGCACGTTGTCCTCAAGTTGGCGGATTCGGCCCTCAAGAAAGGCCTGCTCATTCTTTGCGGCGTCATATTGGGCGCTGTCCGTAATGTCGCCAAGTTCCTTGGCGCGCTGAATCATCTCCGCAACCTCAGGCCTGCGGATGTTGCGGAGATCCTCAAGCTCCTCCTTCATTCGCTCCAGTCCCTCGGCGCTGATATATACGCTGTTGTCTGTAGATGCGCTGTCCGTTGTCATATGAAACTCCAATCTGAGAATGGGCTATGTGGGGCTCGGTTGGCCGAACAGGATGCCCCAAAGTCCAGACAGTGTACTAGTCTTCGAGTCGTCCTGCCAGAGAGTTAAGTGCAATTCCCGTAGCAACTTTCGGGAAGAAGTAGGTCGACTTGGGGGGCAGGCGCTCGCCGGCCTCCGCCGCTTCCGTCATGTCAGGCATGCTCACTGCCTGCAGGAGAAAGCCTGCATCAGAGCCGCCTGCGCGAACGGCCTGTATGGTCTCTGCGGCATCACGCGGGTAAGACAGCCAGCCACGGGTCTCCGCCTCGTGTTGGTTCGCGCCCACTCCGTGTGTGAGCAACACGTCAAGAAAGACGCACGGAGCAAGCCGGCCCCATGCCTCCGATTCTCCCGTTAGCAACCCTTCGAAGATGCCGGGTTCCAGGGGACGGAGCAGCTTAAGGACATCGCCGGGCGGCTCAATGAGAGCCATCATCGGCGCATCCTGTGCCTTGATTGCAGAGGCGAATCTTTCGGCCGCTTCGGCGTCGGAAAGGCCGCCAATAGTGATCTCTTCCGCTCTGAAATACGTCTCCACCTGACGCATCAGCCGCGCGCGAGCATCGTCCGGCAGCCCCCGAATCAGACGATGATAGGGCAGGCTGACCAGGCCCGGGTCCTCGATGGATGTCAGCGCGGCCATGATATATCCGATGGCGTGCTCGCCGTCGTCTGTCTCGTTTCCGCCTTGGCCAAAATAGGTGAGCGCCGTCTCATAGCGGTGATGGCCGTCCGCGACGAAAAGGGGGCCGGAAACTCCCAACCTGATCGCTCCTACCTCTCCCGGAGCGGTCACGTGCCAGACGTCATAATCGTCCCCCGCAAGGTCTGTGAACGATGAGTCCGGCGGGCGCGACGATATAGCCCGGAGCAGCATTCGAACCGCACCGTCATCGTCCTCATATAGCGCCATGATTGGGCTGATGTTTGCATGGAGCGCATTCATTAGCATGAGGCGATCACGCTTGGCGGCCTCATGCGTGTGTTCATGCGGCAGCACGGCCCCCTGCTCCCACTGGGCCAAGCGGACTGCGCCCAGGATTTCGAAGCGGCCGGTTCTTACAACGCCAAGCGTGAACGTATGGCGAACGAGGTAGAAGTGCGCAGTCTCATCGCGTTGCAGGAAACCGTTCGAGGTCCACTCGTTCCACGTCCTGCTCGCTGCAGCATACGGATCGGTCGCGTCGACGGCGGATGGCAGTTCAAGTCGGATGACATTGTGCGGGCTGGCCTCGAGCAGACGTTTCACATCAGACGGTGCAATGACATCATATGGCGGCGCGGCAAGGACGTCCAGGCTTCCTGCACGTGTTGTGTCGTAACGCCAGCCGTGAAAGGGACGAAAGAGAGCCTCCGCCACTCTATGTCGCCTCCAGAATGCCGCCGGAGACCTGACCCTGTCCCTGCGCTCGCTGCACCGCTGCCACCAGTTCCGGCAGGGCCTCTCCGGTTGGAGCGCGAACGACGATATCGCACGCCTCCGTGAGAGCCGTCTCATTCGGGTTGATTTCAATCAGCGTCGCGCCGTTCAGCCGACGCGCCACTTCCGGCAGGGCGGCAGCCGGATAGACGATTGCCGATGTCCCCAGAATCAGGACGCAGTCGCTGAGAGCGGCCTCTTCCTGGCAGCGCCGAAGAACATCCGGCGGAATCGGTTCTCCGAACATGACTGTGTCCGTCTTGAGAAAACCTTCACAATTCGGACACCGGGGGGGCAGCGCGTCGAGCGGAATCTCATCCCGCGTATAGCGATTCACGCACTCGATGCATCGGATGAGCGTGTGGTTGCCATGAATCTCGGAGATGTTCTCACTACCGGCAGCCCGGTGGAGGTTGTCAACGTTTTGCGTGACCAGGTGGCGAAGCGCGCCCATGCGCTCGAGGTTAACCAACGCTTGATGGCCGGGATTCGGCTGCGCCGACTCCAGCGCGTCCCGCATTTCCGGCATCTGATTGTCGTTCAGCCGCTCCTCCCACCACTGCTGCGGGTCCCGAAGAAACCTTTGATAACCGAGATTGTCCGGCTCACCGTACTTGGTCCAAAGACCGCCGGGGCCACGGAACGTTGGTATACCGCTCTCGGCGGACATGCCTGCGCCCGCAAGCGCAGTAACGTACGTCGCTTCCACAATGGTCTGAGCGGCGTCCTCCAAGGCGGCTCGCACTGAGTCGGAAATGGTCATGTGATTGCACCGTTCTCTTGAGGCCTGTCCAGTGATTATAGGCATGCTAGGCCGGCGCTGCAGATTGACTGACCCGTTGCTCCAGCTTGTCAGTGTCCTCATTCGACAGGTTAAAATACTTGGCCTGCGGATGATGAAAAACGAGGGCGCTTACTGAGCCCTCAGGCTCCATCATCATTTCCTCGGTCAGATTGACGCCGATTGTCTCCGCCGGATTGAGGAGCCGCCACAGGATTTCCTGATCCTCCAGCCTCGGACACGCCGGATACCCGAACGAGTACCGCTTGCCCTGGTAGGCGGCACGGAACAGGTCCGGCTTTGTGATGTCATCAGGATCGGCGAATCCCCACATCGCGCGCATCCGCTGGTGGAGCAGTTCCGCAAAGCCTTCTGCTCCCTCCAGCGCCAGCACCTGCAGGATGTGGGAATCGAGGTACTCGCCCTTGTCTTTCCACTCGTCAGCCAGCGCGCGCACGCCCGGCCCGACCGTCGTGACAAATGCGCCAAGATAATCCGGCGCGCCATCCGAGCGCACGTAGTCGGCGAGGCTCAAGCCCTCTCCGGCAGCCTGCCTGCCGAATTGCAACCTTTCCAGCGCGTGTTCCCCATCCGAAGAGAGGATCAAGACATCCTCGCCGTCACGTGCGGCACGGAAGAAGCGAAAGACCGCCGAGGCGCGGATATCAGGCCGGGATGCCATCTCACGCTGAACCCGGAGGACGCGCTCATGCAGCTCAACCGCCCGCTCGTTGCCGCTTTCCAGGTCTTCAAGGAAACGGCCGCGGTATCCCAGGTGCCGCACATAGAGCATTGTCGGGTTGATGTACGAGAAGACCTCGTCAAGATCGTGATCCAGCAGAGTGTGCTCACGCAGATCCGGCGGGCGCGGGGGGGCATCCACGGGCGTGATGACTGCGGGCGCGCGACCGTCCGGAGACTGTGCAGCGGAACGAGCCGCGTCCTGATTACGCAGGTTATCCACCTCCACCTGCAACTCGTCCTCAAGTCGTTGCCTACTCTCTTGCGTGCGAATCCGGTTGGCCAGATCCAGGCCATTCATGGCGTCCTGCGCGTAGGCGACAAGCCCCTTGTATTCCGGCGCAATGCGCAGACGTGTAAACCGATTGCTCAGTGCCGCGCCGCCGACAAGAATGGGCACGTCAACGCCCGCCTCCGTGAAATCACGCACCGTCTCAACCATCATCTGCGCGGACTTCACCAAGAGACCGGACAGGCCGATCATATCCGGCCTGTGCTCGTGAAACGCCTCAATCAACTCGCCCGGCGGCACCTTGATGCCGCGGTTGATCACGCGGTAGCCGTTGTTGGACATGATGATATCGACGAGGTTCTTGCCGATGTCGTGCACGTCACCCTTGACGGTGGCGAGCAAGACCTTGCCGCGTGAGCTTGTTTCAGTCGTTTCCATGTGCGGCTCGAGATGCGCGACAGCGGCTTTCATCACCTCCGCGGATTCAAGCACCTCCGCCACGATGAGCTCATTCGCCGCAAAGAGCCGCCCAACCTCGTCCATGCCGTCCATCAACGGGCCGTTGATGATTTCAAGAGGAGGGCGCTCTTCAAGAGCCGTATCAAGGTCAGGCGTCATGCCCTCACGCGTGCCCTCAACAACGCGCCTCGCGATGCGTTCGTCCAGTGACAGCCCCTCCATGCGGTCAACACCCTGCTCAGCAGCGGATGCACGCTGCTCCCGGAAATGGGCGGCAAAGGCGGCGATGGAATCATCGCCCCGCCAGAAGATCAGGTCATCGCATAGCGTGCGTTCCTCTTCCGAAAGCGCGGCATAACGCACGAGGCCGCCCGTGTTCACGATGGCGCTATCGAGACCGGCCTGCACGCAGTGGTAGAGCATGACCGCGTTCAGCGCTTCACGTCCCGCCTGCGGCAGCCCGAACGACACGTTGGAAATCCCGAGCGTCGTCTTTGCAAGCGGTAGCTCTTGCTTGATGAGCCGAATGCCCTCGATGGTCTCAACCGCGGAGCCGATATAATTCTGGTCGCCGGTGCCGACGGGGAACGTCAGGGGATCGAAGATTATGTCCTCGCCGCGCAGTCCGTATTTCTCGGTCAATAGGGCATACGACCGCCGGGCAATCTCCAGCTTGCGTTCCCGTGTGATGGCCTGCGCCTGCTCCCGGTCATCGTCGATGCAGCCAACGATGACGGCCGCGCCATAGCGTCGGGCAAGCGGCGCGACGGCAGCAAAGCGCTCCTCGCCATCTTCCAAATTGATGGAGTTGATGATCGATTTGCCCTGCGTGCGTTTCAGCGCCTCCTCAATAACGGCGACATCAGTGGAATCGATCACAAGCGGCGCGCGCGTCTTGCGGACAAGGCGTTCGAGGAATGTCGTGATGTCGGTTACTTCATCGCGATCCGGATCCTGCAGGCAGACGTCCAGCGCGTGCGCGCCGTTGCGAATCTGGTCGCGCCCGATTTCGGACGCCTCTTCGATGTTTCCCTCGTCAATAAGGCGCTTGAACCGGCGGCTGCCCAGCACGTTCGTCCGCTCGCCAATCAGAACGGGTTTCGTGTCCTCGTCAATCGTCAGCGTCTCAAGACCGGACACGACGGTCACAGTGGGATCGACGAGCGTTCGAGCAGGATGATTCAGCGCCACCGCGCGCATCCGCTCCGTGTGTTCGTTGACCGTCCCGCAGCATCCGCCAATGATGTTGACCCAACCTGCATCCATGAAGGAGCCAAGCGTGGAGGCCACATTCTCGGGTGTTTCGTGGTAGTTGCCGTCCTCGTCCGGCAGACCCGCGTTCGGGATCACCGCAACCGGGAAGCGTGATATCTGCGAAAGTGTGCGGACGTAGTCACGCATGAACTCCGGGCCCGTCGCACAGTTCATGCCGATCCACAGCAAATCCCGGTGGGCGAAAGACGTGTAGAATGCCTCGATGTCCTGCCCGGCGAGCAGCGTGCCCATCGTCTCGATAGTGCATTGCACGGCAGAGGGAACGTTGAGGGCGAGATCCGCGTTGGCACGGTCGATGCCTTCCAGCGCAGCCTTGATATTCAGGGCATCCTGTGAGGTTTCGACCAGCAAAAAGTCGACGCCGCCAGCAATCAGCCCCCGCGCCTGCACACGATAGTGTTCAACAAGTTCATCGAAAGTGACGTTGGCCGTGACGGAAATAGAGCGCGTTGTCGGGCCCATGGAACCCGCAACGAAGCGGGGATGGTCGTCGGTGGAGATGTCGTCAGCCGCGCGGCGCGCAATCTCCGCGCCCACTCTGCTGATCTCTTCCGCCTGATCGGCCAGGTCATACTCGCCCAGCACGAGCGGCGTGGATCCAAACGTGTTCGTCTCGATGATGTCCGCGCCTGCGTCCAGGTAGCCGCGGTGAATGGCCTCTATGGCATCGGGGCGGGTGACGTTGAGGTGCTCAAGACAGCCCTCAAGCTCAGCGCCGCCGAAATCCTCCGCGGTGAGACCAAGCTGCTGTATGCGCGTCCCCATCGCGCCGTCCACGACGAGGACACGTTCGGTCAGTAATTCCCTTAAGCGCGCAATCCGCGCCTCTCTGTTATCCGTCGTATTGATCTCCGTCTCCGTTCGTGCCTCACGGGGGCGTCATCAAGTTTGTCGATTGCAGTTGACTACCGTCTATTCATTGTAGTGTTTCGCGCTACGTATTGGCGCGCGGCACAGCCGCCGAACCGGCGCGCTACTGTACAATTGGAGGGCGCAATCGCATCGGCACGCCGCGCAAGCCGCTTCGTTGCGGCAAAAGTGTCCGATTCCCGGATTGCCGCGGTGGGGCTGTAGCTCAGTTGGGAGAGCGCTTCAATGGCATTGAAGAGGTCAGGGGTTCGACTCCCCTCAGCTCCACCAAGCGCCTTGCTCCGGCCTACGGGTCAGGTTCCCCACCCCGCCCCAACAGGAATCCACGCAGTTCCGTGCTGTAGCGTTGGTAGGCAAGGCCGGTGCCGAGTAGTAGGACGCCCAGCGTGACGAATGCGGCAACGCGGTAGATCTGTTCCAACAGGAAGACGTCAAAGACGAACAGTTTGATGATGGTCACGGCAAGAAGCGCCATGCCGGCCAGCCGAATCCGTGACTCGTCCCTCAGGAATCCAATGACAATCACGCCGATCCCGTAGAGCGCCCACAACACGGTCAGTGTCAGGTGAACGCCGCTCTCCTGATCGACGTTCAGTAGCTCCTCGCGAACCGCGAAAAAGTGTATCGCTTCCAGACTCATTGACCATAGCGCCAGCGCCCCTGCCGCGGCTGGCAGCCATCGCAGCACTTGCCTCTCTCGCTCGGGAAGGGATGCGCCCAGTCGCCGGAACGCCATCGCAGCCAACACGATTGCGGCGACCGTGACAACGTTTGTCCCAAAGTGCGTGTTAAGAATAAGAAGATAGGTCTCCTCGTCAGGGAACAGCGAGAACGTGTCCAAAAGTACGATCTTGGCGACCGCCAATCCCAACAGCGCCAATCCGCCCCATCGAGCGAGCATCAGGTTCTTCCACAGCCCCACCGATAGCAGCGCCACTCCATACAGCGCCCAGATCACGGTCAGCGATAGCAGGATCGCCTCGGCCTGGTCGATGTCCAGTTTTTCGCCTCGTACGACGAAGAAGTGAATGGTTTCCACCATGAGCGCCCACACGACCAGCCCATTCATCGCCGCAAGCAACACCCTGAACGCGGTGACCTCCCTCTCCGCGAGACTGCGAATCACTCCCCGATACACATACCCGATGGCAGCCACCGGGACCGCCGCGATGACAAATGCCAGGAACCTGGGATTCAGTACGGGCACATAGGTATCGACATTCGGCAGGATGGCGAAACTGTCAAACAGCACGAGCTTGGCGAAAGCCAGACCCACCAATGCCAGCCCGCCCCACCGCGCAAGCTGCATGCCCCGCGCAAGGCCAACGCTCAGCAGCGCCGCGGCGTACAGGACCCAGATGACCGTCAGCGAGACATACAGGGAATCAAGCGTGTTCTGATCGTTCACCAGCAGACTGCCGCCAGTCAGGGCCTGAGTATCGAAGTAGTGGATTGCCTCAAGGCTGAGGCCCCACACGGCAACGACGTGTAGAGCGGCAAGAAGCGCTCGGAGCACCTCTCTGTAGTCAGATTCAAGCGACGCTATCCTGCGACGGAGCGCGTATATGACGAACGCCGCCGGCGCGATGACCATCGCGAACGTTATGAAGTGCGGATTGAACCCGAGCACATACCTGTCCGTGTCCGGCAGCGCGACGAACGTGTCGATCAGCAACAGCTTGACGATGGCGATGGTCAACAATCCCAATCCGCCCCATAGCGCCAGTGGCTTTGCCCGGACAAGTCCGACAATCAGCAGACCCAACGCGTACAGCGCCCAGACCCATGTCAGCGTGAGCAGCAATAGGGTCATGGCGCTCTGCCGCAGACCCCAATCAGCCACGTTTGACGACCCGAACCCGTAGTAGAAGATCGCCTCAAGGCTCAGTCCGACGATTGTCAGGATGCTCCCAACGACCATCAACCCGGGCGTCACTTCAGACTCTAACTTGTGGGTAGAATCCCGGTTGCGCCGATAGAGGTACGCGGCCACATACACCGCTGCGGTGACAAAGACGAACACGCCGAATCGTTCATTCCAGAAGATCGAGAAATTGGCGGCGTCAATCTCCGGTGAATTGGACAGCAGATGGGCCGCCGACAGCGCTAGTACTCCCAGGCCGAAGACCCGCATCGGCACGCGGCCCAGAACGAATCCACTCCATACGAGAATGGCCCCCTGCGCCGCCCACGCCGTGGTCAGCCACACGCCCGTCAGCTTCAACGGAATCGCGACCGTAAGGAAGATGAGCGCGATGGGCAGCGTGATCATCGCCAGCTGTGGCGGCGCGCCGGGCCGCGTATAGGCGATGAGAGCGATCAGCCCGTACATAACCGCCATCCCCGCAGCGATAGCCCACAGCCAGTCAAAGTACGCGTCCCCGAGCACGATGGTCGTCAGCGCAAAGTAGGCAGTGGCATTCACGGCGACGAGGGCCATGTCCAGCGAGCCCGGGATGCGCTTCCAGATGATGTGGAACAGCGTCGTCGCTCCCACAAATATCAGGAAGATGGCCGTCAAGCCGGCTTGGAACAGCAGCGGGTCAGTATCCGGATACTGCGCGTAACCCATCGCGAACAGCCCGTATGAGCCGATCCATCCTGAAATTGTGAACCAACGCCAATTGCGGACCGCTGCTACCCCAAGGATGCCCAGATCGACGACTGCGATATACGGCAGCACGAGCGTGACATCCGGCAGCTCCGGCCCCAGCAACACGGGCGCAATGAACGCCCCGACGATACCGAGGAAACCGATCACACGGGAGTCGTAGCGGACGGCCAGGATGCCGGCCAGCCACACAACGCCGCCCAACGCGTAGAATGCCGCATCCGGTCGAATCAACTCATACAGCACATAGGCGGCGTAGATCGACATATAGATCGTCGCAGCGCCACCCGCCGTCACGGCCTGCGACCACAACGGCGCGCGTCTCTTCGTGTATTCGCCCAGACCCAGCAATGTCGCGCCCGTGCCCAGCCCGAGCAGAATGCGGCCCGTATCTCCGATCCAGTTGTTGTCGAATGACAGTTTGAGGAAGAATCCGATGCCGAGCGCCAGCGTCACCGCGCCTATAATCGCCAGCCAATTGCGGCCTAGAACTCGCTCCCAGTCGATGGACGAGAGATCAGGCCTTGGCAGGCGCAGTTCCCCCGTCGCATCCAGCGGCTGCCGTTCAGCCGGAACCGCAAAGGAACGACCCTCAATATAAACGGTTGGCGTCGCCGGTTCGTCGCGGGCCTCCGCCGCAACAACCGGTTCCGGCTCAGGTTCGCTGACAGGTTCTAGCGGCTGCGTATCTTCTTCCGGCTCGGACGGCGCTGCAGGTTGTTCCTGTCGCTCAGGAACCGCCGTTTCTTCTTCGATTGCAGGCTCGGGCGTTGTGGCAACCAACTCCTCCGACTCTGCTGTCGATGGCGCTTGTCCCTCTCTATCCGTCACTTCGGCCTGCAGGCGATCGAGTCGTCCCGTAAGACGCTCTATCTCGCGCCGAAGCTGAGCTATCTGGGCGGCGTATCGGCGGTTTCCACCGTCCCGGTCCGATTCAAAGCCTATCTGCGTGCCGCACGACCCGCAGTAGACACTACCGGCTGGATTCGATGCATTACAGCCTGCGCAACGAATCTCGTTCACCAATACTCCCCGGGCCTAAGAACACACGTGACCTGCCCGCGCAACTATAACCTCTCCCCCCAGCTTATTAACCCAAGCATTCCCCATCCCCACCCCGCGCGGATGGTATAATTCCCCACGACATGACGCGGCCCACGCGGGGCCGTTCGGCATCTCCAGGTGGGGAGATCGCTCGGAGAGTCCTGTCGGGGGGTAAAGGCATGTCAGAAAGTGTTATTGACGTTCGGCCGATGCCGACGCGCGAACTTACTGAAACGGAAAAGCGGCAGGCTTCCCTGCTATGGTTCACTGAAATCGACTCGGGCGATCTGGCGCTTGCCGGCGGCAAGGGAGCCAATCTCGGCGAGATGACGCAAAGGGGCGCGCCGGTGCCGCCCGGGTTCGTCGTCAGCGTCGTCTCTTATCAGAAATTCCTCACCGACAATGGACTTGATGCCAGGTTGAGCGACATCCTCGGCGGTGTTGATGTCTACCACTCCTCCAATCTGGTTGACGTTGCCAGAACCGCGCAGGAAGCTATCCTCTCCGCCCCCATGCCCCCGGACCTCTCCGTCGAGATCACCGACGCCTATCGCGCTCTGGGTGAGGGCCCCGTCGCCGTTCGCTCATCCGCAACTGCGGAAGACCTGCCGGACGCTTCCTTTGCCGGTCAGCAGCGCACCTATCTGAACGTTGAGGGCATCGACCAGGTATTGGAGACCGTCAAGGGCTGCTGGGCCAGCCTGTTTGAGGCGCGCGCCATCTTCTACCGCGCGGAACAGAACTTCGACCAGCTTGGCGTCGGCATCGCAGTCCCCGTCCAGCGCATGGTGCAATCGGAAATATCCGGTGTCATGTTCACTGCGGAGCCCAATCGCAGCGACCGCACCAAGGTCTTCATCGAGGCCGTCTACGGTCTCGGCGAGTCCGTCGTTTCAGGCGCGGTCACGCCCGATTCCTATCTGATTCAGAAGGACGGCATGGAGATCCTGGAAAAGAGGCTCGTCCCGCAGAGCAGAATGCTCACCCGGAACCCGAACGCCATCGGCGCCGACGACCTCAACCATGAGGTTGACGTTCCGGCCGAGCAGTCCCGGACCTACAAGCTCACGGACAGCCAAATCACCGAGGTTGCGCAATTTGGGCTGACCCTTGAGGAGGCATACAACCACCCGCAGGACATCGAATGGGCTATCGAGGGCAACACGTTCTACATCACGCAGACGCGCCCCATCACCACGCTCAGCAGTGTTGGCGAGTCCGAGGGTCTTGAGGTCGACGAATCCGCTTACCCCATGCTTCTACAGGGCACGCCGGCAAGCCCCGGAAGCGCCACCGGAACAGTCGTCGTCCTTCCCAAGATTGACGAGTCCTCTCTTGATCAGCTCGGGCGCGTCAAAGAAGGTGATGTCCTCGTCACCGAGATGACCACACCCGATTACGTCCCGGCCATGAAGCGCGCCGCAGCAATCATCACCGATCACGGCGGACGCACCGCGCACGCGGCCATCATCTCCCGTGAGTTGAGCATCCCCTGCACTGTCGGCACCGGCGCGGCGACCAACACGCTGACAGACGGACAGATTGTCACGGTCGACGGTTCCACCGGCCGTGTCTATGAAGGCGCAGTGCCCGGTGCCGGCGCGGAAATCAATGAAGACAACGCCGCGGAGAATCTCAGGACAAAGACAAACGTCTACGTCAATCTCGCGGAGCCTGACCTCGCGGATGTCATTGCAGCGCGCAACGTGGACGGTGTCGGTTTACTCCGGGCGGAGTTCATCGTGGCGCGTATCGGCGAACACCCCCGCCTGATGATTGAAGAGGGGCGTGGCGAGGAATACACCCAAAAGGTTGTGGATGGCCTCATGAAGTTCGCAGCCGCCTTTGATCCCCGTCCCGTCATCTATCGCACAACCGACTTCAAGACGAATGAGTACCGGAACCTGCGGGGCGGCGACCGCTACGAGCCTGAGGAAGAGAACCCGATGATCGGGTATCGCGGGGCGGGCCGCTACGTCAAGGAGCCGGATATCTTTGCCCTTGAGATCGAGGCCGTGCGCCGGGTGCGCGCCAAGCATCCCAACCTGCACGTCATGATTCCGTTCGTCCGCACCGTAGACGAGCTTGTCCATACCAAGTCACTGTTGGAGCAGTACGGCCTGCGGCGTGGCGACAACGGTTTCAAGCTATGGATGATGGCAGAGGTTCCCTCGAACGTGATCCTGCTGGAGGAGTTCATCAAGGTTGGGATCGACGGCGTGTCCATCGGTTCCAACGACCTGACGCAGCTCGTCCTCGGGGTCGATCGCGACAGCGCCATCCTGGCGGACGATTTTGATGAGCGGAACGAGGCCGTGATGCGGGCGCTGGAGACCATCGTTACAACGGCTGCGCGGCTGGGCGTCACGTGCGGCATCTGCGGGCAGGCGCCGAGCTTCTTCCCGGATCTGACGGCCAAACTGGTTGAGTGGGGCATCACGTCCGTGAGCGTCTCCCCGGACGTCATCAACCACACGCGCCGCATCGTCCATGAGGTGGAGACGGCGCAGGCTGCAGACGTGGCCAAGGGCTAGCCCTCAATTTGTCCCCTAACCTCCACTCGCCAACGTGCGTTACACTAGATATTCATAATTCTCCGACCTACGGGGGCGCGGGCGATGATTGAGGCACGTGGCCTAACAAAGTTCTACGGCGACTTTCCGGCAATTGAGGACGTTTCCTTTGCCGCCGAGCCGGGCGAGGTGATTGGATTCCTCGGCCCGAACGGCGCAGGGAAGACGACCACTATGCGCATCATCACGGGATTCACGCCGCCCACGGCCGGCACGGCCGTCGTGGCGGGCCATGATGTGCAGGAGGAGCCGCTCGCGGCGCGCGCATCCATCGGCTACCTGCCTGAAACCGTGCCGCTCTATACGGACATGACCGTGCGGGAGTACCTGCACTACATGGGGGAACTGCGCGGCATGAGCAAGTCCCGCATCCGTGCCCGCGTGGAAGATGTCTTCGGACTCTGCCGCCTTGAGGAATACACGGACTCCCTGGTCAGCAAGCTCTCCAAGGGGTATCGCCAGCGCGTCGGCATCGCGCAGGCCATCCTGCATGAGCCCCCCGTGCTCGTGCTAGACGAACCGACCATTGGCATCGATCCGCGACAAGTCGTTGAGACCCGGCAGATCATCCGGGGACTTGGCGGCGATCACACCGTCATCCTCTCCACCCACATCCTGCCGGAGGTCAGCATGGTCTGCGACCGTGTGCTGATCATCCACGAAGGACGAATCGTGGTTATGGACACGGCAGAGCGGTTGTCCACCCGATTAGGGGGTGTTTCCCGCGTCGTGATGGATGTGCGCGGCCCGCGTGACCAGATCCAGCAAGCTCTTTCCGGAGTGGATGGAGTCACAGAAGTACAGCTTTCCGACGCCGGCGGTCGCCAACAGTTCGTCGTGGAGTGCGCGCCGAGCCGCGACATACGTGTCGAGCTTGCTCGCGCCGTAGCGGAACGCGGGTGGGGCCTCGTGGAGCTCCGCGCGATGGGACTTTCACTCGAGGAGATTTTCCTGCGGCTTACCACCGAGGACGAGGAGACAGCCGCGTGAACGTGCGAACGATCCGCACTATCTGGCTGCGTGAGCTGCGCTCCTACGCGAACTCGCCCAATGCCTGGGTGATTGCCGCCATCTTTCTTGGCCTGACCGGCCTCGCATTCGCTCTGAGCGTGACGGGGCGGTACCCGGAGGCGACGATCCGCGGATTCCTCTTTGGTCCCATTGGCCCGATGGGCGCGTTCTTCCTGACGATTCTCATCGCCCCCGCGCTCACGATGCGGCTCCTAGCAGAGGAACAGAAGTTGGGCACGATAGAGCTGTTGTTGACTGCGCCGGTCAGGGACATCGAGATTGTTTTGGGGAAGTATCTCGCAGCTCTGACAATCCTGACGGGCATGTACAGCCTCACTATCTACTTCCCGTTGCAGCTTTTCTTCTTCGGGAGTCCGGATGTCATCCCCCTTCTCACGGGATACGTAGTCCTCTTCCTCGTGGGCGCCGTGGCTGTTGCCGTGGGGATGTTGGGCTCCGCGCTCACAGCCAATCAAATCGTCTCCGCAATCTTCTCGCTCGCAATCCTGCTGGTGCTCTGGCTATTCAGTGCAACGGCCGCGTTGGGCGATCCCGATCACGCATGGACGGATATCGTGACGTTTCTTGCGATGAGTGAGCACATCCGTGACATGGCATTCGGCGTGCTCGACACGAGGGATATCATCTATTTCCTCTCTCTGATTGTGTTTTTCCTCTTCTTGACCGTGCGGGCCGTAGAGACCCGCCGCTGGCGGTAGCCCCTCAATGCGTGAGCGTTTATCCCTGCGTGGGGATCGTGTATCCGAGGACATCGGCATAGCGCTGCTCGTCGTCGGCGCGGTTGCCGTCATCACCGGCGCGCTCCTGTACGCCATCGTCGCTGAACTCAGAGCGTGGGCGCTTGTCCTTGTGGGTATCGGCGTGGTTGCGCTTCTGATCGGAGCGTTCCTCAGTCGCGAGCAGGTCGTCCGCATCATGTCGACGCGGCAGGGGCGGTATGGCGTCAACACGCTCGTGATGATTATCGCTTTCACCGTGATCCTGGCGCTTGTGAACATCGTCAGCGCCGCCGCGAGCGCCCGTGTCGATTTGACGGCTAACCGCGGATTCACGCTCGCAACCCAGACGCAGGAGGTGCTGAGAACTCTTGACCAGCCGGTGGAGGCTTTCGGTTTCTTCACCCCGGGAGACGAGGCTGCTGCGACAACGGAACAACTGCTCCGCGAATACGATCTGCTAAGCAGCAATTTCACGTATGAGATCGTCGATCCTGAGACAGATCCGGCCAAGGCCAGCAGGTTCAACATCGATCAGAACGGTGTGGTCGTCTTTGCCTCGCGTGACCGTGTGGCACAGACGCGCCAGATTTCCGAGCAGGATTTCACATCGAATCTCCTGCTTGCGACGGGCACACAGCTCCGAACCGTCTGCTTCCTGACGGGACACGGCGAGCACAGCATCCTGAGCACGACCAACATTGGCATGAGTCGCGCCAAGGAGGCAATGGAACGCGAACTATACGTCGTGCGGGATTTTGGTTTTGCGTCCGCCGGGCAGGTGCCGGAGGAGTGCTCCGCCGTCGTCGTCGCGGGCCCGGATCGTGATCTTGTTGTTGAAGAGGGGCGTATCGATCGAGACCTGCTGGGGAACTACCTGGGACGCGGCGGTAACGTCCTCTTTCTCATCTCTGAAAATACGCCGGATTCCTGGCTGGAGTTGCTTTTCTTCGCAGGCATTGCGGCCGGCGGCGGCGTAATAGTCGACCCCGCCAGTTATGCGCAGCCCGACATCACCACGCCGACGATCCGCCCCGATGCCTACCTGCCCAATCATCCAATAACCGCCCCGATGATCGATCGCTCTCTTGTGACGTTCTTCCCTCTGGTCACTCGTGTGGCGCCGCTGCCTGAAGAAGCCATGCAAGGCTCCCCCTTGACCATCTATCCCCTGGCATTTACGACGGACCGCAGTTGGCTTGAGCGTGACGAGAGCAGCCTGGTGGAACCGCGATTCGACGCGGATCAGGACACCCGCGGCCCCCTCTCGATTGCGTCGGCCGTCGAATTCCCGTCCGACCCCCGCTTCCCGGAGGATACGGCCGGACGCATCGTCGCCATCGGAAACTCCGCATTCGCGACAAATCAATTCATCAACTCCGTCGGTAACCTGGACTTGATGATGAATTCCGTCAACTGGCTCACGGAACAGGAAGGACTTATCGGGGTGCGGGCACGGCTGAACGTGCCGCGGATCCTGACGCTCACACAACGGCAGGCGAACTGGATTCTCTACTCATCCGTCGGCGTCTTTCCGGCCTTCATGATCCTGATCGCGGGGTGGACGTGGTGGCGGCGGCGCTGAGTCACGCCTTCAAAGATTGTGCCGCCTGGGAACGGCGCGTTCCATGAACTTTCGCATCACACTCGTCCTCGTGGTGGTTGCAGTCCTTATGGGCGGCTACCTGTGGTTGGGACCGCCCCTCACTGAACCGGAGGTCGACAATAGTCCGACCTCGCAGGATTGGTTCTATCTTGTCGATGACTTCCTAATCAATCGCCTCGACGCAACATATTTCGGCACGGAGGCCATATTCGTTCGAGACACCGAGCGAGTCTGGCACTATGGGAGCCTGGACGGCCCGCCGGTCAGTGAAGAATTTGCGGGCACGGCGTTCCTCGCCGGTGGCGCGCGCTCCCCTCGCCTCATCATGGAGAACCCCGATGAAGCGGCCCTCCAGCTCTATGGGCTCGATTCGCCGCAGATTACCTTGCGCCTCTACCTGGAGAGCGGGGAGGCGTACACAGTTTCCATCGGTGATCTCACGCCGGACCGTATCACGAACTACGCGCGCATTGACGGCATTGATCGCGTGTATCTCCTGGATCGCACATGGGGTGAGCACATGGCGCGCCTCATCACGGAGACGTCTGTCTTTGTCAGCACTCCTACACCGACACCTGACCCGAACGCTACGCCAGCTCCATGAAATGGGTAGAATTCAGCGTCGTCGTCACCGGTGAAACTGCGGAAGCCGTCACCGATCTCTTTAGCCAATACAGCCATTCGGGCGGCGTCGCGATACAGGAAGTTTCGGAACCGGACGAGATTCGCATCGGCCCGCAGTCCCTTACGCAGAGCCGCCGCGTTCGCATAGCAGCCTACGCGCCGCTTCCACAGGATGGCGAGGATGGCGGGATTGTGGCAGCCCGCCAGGGGTTGCGAGACGGCCTGTCTTACCTGGACATGATCACGTCCGTCGGTGAGCTGCATGAACGGACAATTGCCGACGAGGACTGGGAATCCGCATGGCGTGAACACTTTCACCCACATCGTGTCGGCCATCGATCCGTTGTCGTTCCGACGTGGCGCGACTATGACCCTGAGCCGGATGACATCGTGATTCGCCTCGACCCGGGCATGGCATTTGGCACCGGACTGCATCCCACCACGCAGCTTTGCGCCCGGGAACTTGAAAAGCATGTGCAGCCGGGAGAAACGGTGTTGGACGTCGGCTGCGGCTCCGGCATCCTCTCAATTATTGCCGCGCGGCTTGGCGCAGGCCATGTGCGGGGCATCGATATTGACCCTGTTGCCGTCACAGCGGCGATGGAGAACGTCGCGCACAATACCCTATCAGACGTTATCGATATCCGGGAAGGAACCCTGCCCCGCGCGGGACAGGATCCGTTCGAAGCCACCCAACAGGATTGGCCGGAGACAGTCAGGGAGCATGGCGGCTGGGACATTGTCGCTGCCAACCTGACTGCCGAGGTTTTGCAGGAACTGGCTGTTCCCCTTGCCGTCGCGACACGCCCGGGCGGGATACTCATCGGCTCCGGCATTATCACTGAGAAGTTTGATATGGCGGCGTACGCACTGATGGAGGCCGGCTTGAGGCTCATCGACGCTGTGTCCGACGAAAGCGGAGACTGGCGCGCAATTATACTCATGCGACCCGCCGCGGCGGAGACCAGGTAGATGGCATCGATCCGGGCGGTCCTTCTAGACCTGGACGATACTCTCTGTGATTCAGAGGGACTGACTCCCATCCGCCTGCAAGCAGTGCATAAGGCGTTGGCGGATTCCGTTGACCAAACACTGCTCTCGGAGGTCATGCATGAGGCGTTGAACTGGGACTCGGTGGGCGTGCCAGGGCGATTCCTGAATCGGATGTCGCGCATGGCGGAACGGCTTGGCCTGGACGACGAGGCGACGCAATTCATGCGGAGTGTCTACAACAAGGTTCTGATGGACCATCTGAGCCTGTATGACGGCGTGGAGGAAACACTGTCATGGCTCGGAGCGCGGTTCAAGCTCGGGCTGATCACAAACGGGCCGACGGATCTGCAGCGTGGCAAGATCGACGTACTTGGGCTAGAGGAGCGTTTTGGCTGCATCGCCATTGGCGGAGAGGTGGGCGCGCACAAACCGGACCCAAAGATCTTTCAGCACTGCCTGGACGGGCTGGATGTTGAGGCGCCGGAGTGCATCTATGTGGGCGATCGCACGGAGGCGGATGTTGTCGGCGCGCGTAACATGGGGATAGTCGCCATCCGCATCAGAAAGTCGTACTCTTTCCCGATGGACGATGAACCGGCGCCGGACTACTTCCTGGACAGCGTGAATGAGCTGCCGGCCCTGATGATAATGGAGGGGTGGGCCGCGCCGGACAACGGCTAAAGCCCCCATTCCCTTGTAGAAGGGAGTACAGTGAGGGCGTGGCCGCATCTCCCGTTCCAAGTGGGAGCGGGTAAGAGCTTGCTCCGTACGTGATACGGGGGTAAGGGGAAGCATCATGAGCACACCCCGGGATAACCAGGATAGTGAAGCGGAACATCAGGGTGATGGCCTCCGCGATGAGATCGAGGAGATCCTGCGTGAGCAGGGCGAAAAGCCTGTTCTGCCACGCCCGCCGAGAGCGCGTGACGGCGGCCCAATCAACAGCATGGCCGGAATGTTCCGCAACCTGGGGGGCGAAAGTGGCGAGAGATTTCGACCTGCGACCGGCTCCTTCATGAGGGCCGCCATGTTGCTATTCCTGATGCGCCTGGCCGTCGGGTTGGCCTTCGCCTTCATCGCCGTGCGCATTCTCGGGCCTCGAGCCATCCTGCTTTTCATCGTTATCGCGATGGCCGTTCTCGCCCTCATCATCGTCCGCTACATGATCGCTCGCAGACGTTACAGTCGATAACGCACCCGTTTGATGGCACAATGAAGGCAACCTAACACGGCGGCGGAGCACGCTGCGGAGTGGAGGATGCCAATGCCACGAGGACATGAGCCGGGCACACTTCTTTGGGCGGTCGGTTGGGATGTCCTGCTGGGCGATATTCCTGAAGAGGCTGATCCCGTCGGTATCGCCACCCGGGCCGCGGACGCGTTGGAGGCGCGCGCGCCTCAGAACTCATACGTTGCCCGCACCGTCTACGCCATGGGAGCGGCACTCGCCCTGCCCTACGCCGCCTGGCTCGGTTCCAAGTGGGTTCTCGGCGCGGCCGGCCTTGTCCACCGCGCCGTCTACCGCGAGGCCGCCACGGCGCTGCTCAAGGGCGCAATCTCTATACGAGGAGGCCTGAATGCTCTGCGCGACCTTGAACAGCAGGACGAGAAGGAAACTCAGAAAGAGGCCATTTCAGACGACATCGAGCGACTGATGCGCGACGCAGGCATGAGCGAGTCCGTGACAGGAACCGTGCAAGAGGTCTCGCCGGAGGCGCTGCAACAGCAACGCTCTCACGCTTTGCGAAAACTGGGCGACGATTTCCGTGATGGTGTCGTGGGGCCTCTTATGTACTTTGCGATTTTCGGCATCCCGGGCGCGGTGGCCTATCGGGTGGTCAAGACTCTCGCAGCGCGATGGCGCAGGCACGGCAACGACCCGCTTGCCGTTGCGGCCAAGCGTGTCGACAGCGCGGCATCCATCGCGCCATCCGTGGCGTCCGGGCTGATTCTCTCCGCCGGCGCGCAGCTGACGTCACAGCGCGGACAGGCGGCATGGGAAACGAGCCGCTCAGAGGCCCGTGCCCGAGGCAATGTGCTTGAGGGCGGCTGGACTGAGGCGGCGATGGCGGGCGCGTTAGGCGTCAAGCTGGACGCGGAGCCGGAGGTCACGGACTGGGAGATTGCGACGAACCCCGAGGGGCGCACCATCGAGAACGAGGACATAGAACACGCCCGCCAACTCTTCTGGATCGCCACCGCATGGGCCGTCGCCGCAACGCTGGCGGCAGTTGTGTTGAGAAGTTCAGTCAGTAGAAGGCTTTAGCGAGGCCGATGGCACGAGGCTAGGGTGCCTCGGTGGTCACAACTTCGCACTGGAGGCCGGGAGCATGGGTGAGCCGCTGGTCCAACGTGGCGAGCGGGCAGCCCAACGCCTCGGCAACGGCGATATACCATGCATCATACGCTGTCAGGTTGTGCCGTAGTTCCCATATACGGTCTGCGTATGGAGTGAAGGAGTGGAGCGAGACCCGAACACTAAACAGATCACGGTATGCAATAGTGGCTGCGTCGGCCGCTATTCGCCTGCTCAATTCCAGCCCGCGAAGAGCATTACCCGACTCAGCCAAGAGCAAAACCGGTCCAGCGAGTTCTTCCGTGTCGATGATCGATTGTGCCCATTCGCCGTCCGGTCCACTATCCGTTAGTACCGCAACAAGGACCGACGCATCGACAACCAGCGTCACAGCAGGCCTTCTTTGCGTCCCTCATGTATGACGTGCAGGATGTCTTTCCGCGTGACCTTTGTGGGAGACTCGGCTAGCCGGGCACGAGCTTCCCTGATTATCTCTGCGTTGGATGAATCTGCGTCGTCAGCCATGGACGCAATCCGCTCCAACTCCGCGCGGAGAAATGCCTGCATGGATTGATGGTTTTCCGCCGCGCGCGCCGCGAGTTCATCGCGAACCTTGTCCGGCACGCCACGAATCGTTATCTGTGCCATGGCCTTAGTATGCGTCCCACAAAGTCCACAGGCAACGCGCCACAGCTTACCGCAGCACGCCTCTTTCCTCCAACTCCCCACGCCTCTCGGCACTCAGCGCTAGGACCTCGTTCAAGACGTAGTCGTTTTGTTGGCCCTTTGTCGGGCAGGGTTGGCCCGCGTTGCCGGGTGTGTCCGACAGGTTGGTGTCGATGCCCTGATGCTCCATCAAGCCCGCGTCGGCATGATCCGCTGGAACGATGGCCGCAGGGCGGCTCCGCAAGTGCGGATCAACGTACAGGGTCTCGCCGTTGGCCACGTAAGTGGCCGGAACGCCCGCCTGTTGTAGGATGCGCATCACGACACGCGGCGTGTACTGCCTTGTCCATTCGCTGATATTCGCGTCGAGTTCTTCCTTGTTGGCGATGCGTGCCTGCATGGTGGCGAATCGCTCATCGCCTGCCCACCCCGGGCTGCCCATGGCCCCGACAAACACCTGCCACTGCTCCTCCGTGCGAACCTCGATGGCGCACCATTCATCGAACCCGATGCATGGGTAAACGCCATGCGGCGCATTGAACTCGCTGCGGTTGCCTGCGGGCGGCGGGTTGTGGCCGTTGATCATGTAGTCCATGTAGGCGACTGTGAGCAGGTGCGCCCCGCCCTCCACCTGTGCAAGCTCAATGTACTGACCCTCTCCGGTGCGGTCGCGGTACTCCAGCGCAGCGGCAACGGACAGCGCCCCAAAGATGCCCGCGATATAGTCCGGGAACGGCATCTTGATTCGCGTATCCATCGGCGCGTCCGGATGCCCCCATAGATTCGTGATTCCTGAGACGCCCATAATCTGCTGGCCGTAGCAGAAATAGGTGCTCAGCGGGCCTGAGTTCCCCATTCCGGGCATTGCGAGCATGATGATGTCCGGCTTGACCTTGATCAATTCTTCATAGCCCACGTTCTGGCGATCCATGACGGTGGGACGGAAATTCTCGATGACCGCATCACTCTTCGCGGCCAACTCCCTGATCAACTGCTGGCCCTCCGGAGTCCGCATGTCGATGGTCGCGCTGATCTTGGCGCGATTCAGATCCTGGAATGTCGTCTGACCCGGCGTGCGGTTATCGTCCAGGTCCTCGGACTCAATCTTGATGACCTCCGCTCCGAAGAAGCCGAGGAACATGGTTGCCAGCGGCCCCGCGAACGCCCGCGTGAAGTCCACGACGCGTATGCCATCCAGCGGCTTGACTCCGCGCGGCGCAACTGCGCCGTTTGACGTGGCGCCGGCGGGCACAGGGGCAGTTTCGAGTTCCTGCAACACCTCGTCGGTGTGTTCCCCCAGCAGCGGCGCAGTCCGACTCGGCTGCCACGGCGTCTTGCTGAACTTGAGCGGTGGCCCCGCGGTCTTGTAGGAACCGATAACGGGATGCTCCATCTCGACAAAGAACTCACGCTCGCGGGCATGGGCGCTGTCGGCGAACTCGGCAGGAGTCAGGACGGGCACAATCGGCATTCCGATGGCCTGCCCGCGCTCCGAAACATCATCGCGGTCGACGGTCTCCATGTATTCCTGGACGAACTGGTCGATGACCTCGCGGTTTTCCTGCCGCACCTCCCGCTCCCACCACATCTCGTCCGAGAGCACGGGGTGATTGCCCATGAGCTCCGTCGCCATGCGCCCAAAGTGGCGCCGCATGTAAATGGACAGATTCACATAGCCGTCGTCGCGCGTGTGATAGGTGTTGACCGCGCCAAACGCGGAATGATGCCCCTCGCGGCGGGTGATCTGGTTGATGTAGGAATAGCGTGAGATATAGCTGTGCTGTGCCCAGAGGCTCGCCTCCTGCTGTGAGACGTCCACGTGCTGGCCGTATCCGATGACGCGGCGGGCGCGGATTGCCAACACAGCCCCGTACGCCGCGTGCATGCACGCCAGTTGCGTGACCATCTCAAACGGGGCCATGACAGGAGGACGAGTGTCATCACCATTCGCGAACATCATTCCGGCGCTGGCCTGCGCGATAAGATCGCCGCCCTCGAATGTTGCGTGCGGGCCTGTCTGCCCAAAGGGCGTGATGGACACATAGACCAGGTTCGGATTGACGCCCTTGAGGTCCTCATACCCAAGGCCGACGGACGCCATGTAGCCCGGTTTAAAATCCTCGACGAGGATGTCGGCACGGGCGGCGAGTTTCGAGATGGCCTCGCGGTCCGACTCATCGTTGATATTGAGCGTGACACCGCGCTTGGAGCGGTTAGCGTGGATGAATCTAAGGCTGCGTTCCGGGTGCTCGATATTGCCCGCGAATGGCGGCAGCATCCGTGCCGGATCGCCGTCCGGCGGCTCCACCTTGATCACATCCGCGCCCATATCCCCCAGCGCCCGCGCGCAGTGCTGAGCCAGATATGATGTCAAATCCAAAACCCGCAGCCCCGCAAGCGGCCCGGGGTGGGTCTTTGCGATATCAGAACTCATGATTGGCCTCAATCACTTGAAGTGGGCGAGACTCCGTAGTTGGATTCCCACCAGCTCTCGTCAACTGTAGTCTGTTCAACCATCTCGACTTTGACGCCGAGTCGAAGCTGCTTTAGCCGATCAATCAGTGATTCGCCGTCAACCAAGTCAATGGGTGGAGCACCGTCGCGGCTTGCCTCTCTTCTTGCATCACTTGAAAACGTGCCTGTAGTGATTATGAGGCCTCTATCTGCGCGCCCTTGCATAGCGCCGCGAAAATCCCGTACGACACTTGCTCCAACGCTTCCCTCCCAGCGTTTGCACTGAAAGAGTATTGGGAAGCTTATGAGTTCCCCGATACGAATGATGCCGTTGCCATCGATTCCCCCGTCGCCACTGCGACCGGTAACATTGACATCCGTGAAACCTGACGCACGTAGCATGCGCTGGCACAGACGCTCAAAATTCCCTGGCTCCATCGTTAGCAGGATTTTGAGTAAATGGTCATGCCACGCGGAGTCATCGCCAGGAGGAGCATCGATCTGAGCGTTGTTTGAGTACTCAGTTGCAGACTCCCCAGGCTTCACCGATTCTTGCCGCGCACGCCGCTCTTGCCTATAGGTCTCCTGATAGCGTCGCTTTACTTCTTCAGGGTCGACTACTTCAGTTGCCAAGCCCTCTGCGGTCAACGCCCACACGCCATAAGAATTTGTTTGGGAGACATTTTCCAAATAGCCAGCCCTTGTCAGTTCCAATCGTGCCCAACCAACGCCCTTCAAGAACTGCGGTTTCCCATCCGAGTACGTGGGTTCCAAGATGCTATCGTCAAAGCCCATTTCTCCAATAATGTCGCTTTCGATTTCAGACGTCGTCGCACTCCCACCAAGTTTCTTCACGACCTGCAGAATGGGGTTGTACATCGCGTCTTTATTCGGCATGACAGTATTCGGATTAGTAGTCATAGTTCATACAGGCTCCACGTCTCGGAGATATGTGATGGGCGAGAAATGTACTCGCGCATCATCACTAAGCCCTCATCGCCTCCACGGCAAGCCAGGTTTATGGACTGAACTTGCGCCCTACGGCGCCCGGTTCGGACGTGCCATCTGCTCCTGCGCGACCTTGTCCTCCTCGATGAACCGATCGTTCATGTACTGGAATCCGGCGCGCATCCCCTGCTCCGCCGTCACGCGGTTCACATCCTGCAGGCCGTGCGGCAGATCCTCCGGCGAGGAGGCGTAGGTCACGGAGGTCAGGTGGGACGCGTACTCCATCGCCTCGAACAGACCCTGGCGATCATAGTAGAAGTTGATCGCCTTCTTGTTCAGTTTCGTCGACGCCGGCGGCAGCTTGGCGATGGTATTAGCCAACTGCCACACGTGCTCATCTAGGTCGTCCGCCGGCACAACATCGCTGACCAGACCGTGGCGCAGCGCGTCGTCTGCCGTGATCATGGAGCCCGTGAACGCCATCAGCTTGGCCTTCTTCATCCCGACTAACTCCGGCCACACCATCGGCATCATCATGCTGGCGTAGCGCACCGGCGGATAGCCGAACAGCGCATTGTCCGCCGCAATCGTGATGTCGCAGTGGCACGCCAACTGTCCGCCGCCCGCCAGCGTGAACGAATGCACCTGCGCGATGACCGGCTTGGGATTGCCCCAGATGGAGCGGCGATACATATTCGCAGGGCCGTCCTCCAGCACAGCGTCCAACGCCGGGCGACCGCCGCCGCGACCCGTTGTCTGCACGTTCATGTCGTAGCCCGCGGAGAACCCGCGGCCCGCGCCCTTGATAACGATGCAGCGAACGTCGTCGTCCGTAGCGCCCTCGTTCAGCGCCTGCTCGAGCTCGGCGAGCAGGGGTCGGCTCAGCGCGTTCAGGCGTTCCGGCCTGTTCAGCGTGATATACGCGACCTTGCCCTCGGCGGCGTCCCTTGTCTCATAGATGATGTTCTCGTAATCGACCATCGTTCTTCCCTCCCCGGATTCCCTTTGGACAACCGCGAACGCCGTCCATTCGCTCCAGCAGCCAAAAGTGCCTGTGCTGAACAACGCGAGTGTGGACGCCACGCCGCTAACGTGTCAAGCGCCACGCCCCATATACTCATACATAGGCCGCTATGCTCTTCTTTCTCATTGACCTCATTCGACAGGACCCCGGCGCTGCCCTTCGCGTCGCGCCGTTCATCATCACCGCGCTCGGCGCGGGGCTGCTCATTGCCCTCAGCGTCCACGAATTCGGTCATGCGTGGGTTGCCAGCCGACTCGGCGATCAGACGGCGCGTGAGATGGGACGTGTCACGCTCAACCCCTTGAAACACCTTGATCCGGCGGGAACGTTCATGTTCCTCGTCGTCGGTTTCGGATGGGGCAGGCCGGTGCCAGTCAACTCCTCCATGCTGCGCGGGGGGCGGCGCTCGGTTTCGTATGTGAGTTTCGCGGGGCCCGGATCAAACTTCATCACCGCCGCCGCCTTTGGCATCCTGATGCGGCTCTATAGTGTGGACCCCACCACCGGCATCATCCTGTCCAATCCCGATCTTTCTATTGGCGCGTGGCTCGGCACGGCGCTAACCTACATCGTCGTCTATAACCTCTTGCTGGGCATTTTCAACCTGATTCCCCTTTCCCCGTTAGACGGCTCTCAGGTCGCGTTCGGCATCGCGCCGCGGGAAATCGCGCGGCAGATGCTCCGATTCCAGCCGTATGCCCCTACCGTCCTCTTTGGAATAATTGGCATTGACCTTATCCTGAATGTAGGAATCCTCCGCAGCATCCTCATCCCGCCCGTCCAAATCATTGGGCGGCTGCTGATAGGACAGGACCTGTTGTAGGAGCGCGATACGCGGGAGGACACGTTATGGCGTCGCAGCCACATCGCATAGCAATCATTGGATTGGGTCAGATCGGCGCGTCCATTGGCATGGACATGCGTGGATCATTCAAGGGCGTGGACATCATCGGCCACGACAAGGATCCGGAGACCGCCGGCCTGGCGCGTAGGCGGGGCGCGGTGGACGAGGTCGCCTACACACTCCCCGGCGCCGTTGAAGACGCCGCCATCGTCATCGTCGCTGTGCCTGTCACCGCCGTCCGCGAGGTATTCACCGTCATCAGCCCCAACCTCTCCGACGGCGCAATCGTCACAGACACGGCGTCCACCAAGATGACCGTCCTGCAGTGGGCGGAGGAAATCCTGCCCAAGAGCGTCGACTTCGTCGGCGGCCACCCCATGGCCGGCGTCGAGACTCCCGGAGTTGAGGGGGCGCAGTCCGGCATATTCCAGGGCGCGACGTGGGCGGTCATCCCACTCCCGCGCACCCAATCCAAGTCCATAGACACCATCGTCAATCTCGTCAAGACGCTTGGAGGCGAGCCATATTTCGCCGACTCTGTTGAGCATGACAGCCTCGTTGCAGCAATCAGCCACCTGCCCATCGCGCTGTCCATCAACCTCATGCGAACTGCCACTTCCTCCCCAAGTTGGCGGGAGATGGCACGCATGGCTGCGGGCAGCTTCCGCGATGTCTCACGGCTCGCTTCCGGCTCCGTAGAGATGCACCACTCCATCTTCGCCACCAACAAGGATTTCATCCTCCACTGGATCGACACCTACGTCGAACAACTACAGGAGATGCGAAAGCTTGTGGACGAGGGCGGTGACGCCTTGCAAGAGGCTCTGCAGGAGGCGTACAACGCCCGCGACGCGTGGCTCCGTGGCCGCGTCAACGAGACGGAGCAGGACCGACTCTACGACGAAGTACCGACGGCGAGTGAGAGCGCCCTTGGCGTGTTTGGCGGTGAGCGCCTCGCACGCATTGCCAGCCGATTCCGACGCGGCCGCCGCTAGAAAGGGCACATGACCATGAGCATCGTCCGCCTGACGGCCCCGCCCACGCTGCGCCTCGACATTGAGTCGCCGGGTGACAAGTCCATCGGCCACCGTTCTCTCATCCTGAACGCCGCCGCCAAAGGTGAGGCCATCGTCACGCGATTTCCACGCGGCGCGGACACTCTCGCAACTTTGGCAATCGTCCGCGCGTTGGGAGTTCGCGTCACGGAGATTGAGCGCTCAGCGGATGGCCACTCATCCACACTCCGCGTCCGATCAAACGGCATTCATGGCCTCAACGAGCCTGATCGCATCCTCAATGCCCGCAACAGCGGCACGACAATGCGCCTCATGTTGGGTCTCCTCGCCGCCGCTCCCCTGACCGCCGTCATGACCGGAGATGGTTCTTTGCGCAAGAGGCCGATGGGCCGTGTCGTTGAACCACTCCGCGCAATGGGTGCGCAGATCTGGGGCCGGAAGGATGGCGCGCTTGCCCCTCTAACGATCCGCGGCGCCGATCTGGCAGGCTTCACCTACGAGATGCCCGTCGCTAGTGCACAACTCAAGTCCGCGCTACTCATCGCGGGAGTATCCGCCTCCGGTAAAACGACCGTCATCGAACCCGCTCCGTCCCGCGACCACACGGAGCGCATGGTGTCCGCCATGGGCGCGCGCATCAGGAGCGAGGCGGGAGTTATCGAAATCGAACAATCTGAAATGATCACCTCGGATGTCGTCGTGCCCGGAGACATCAGTTCCGCCGCGCCGTGGCTCGTCGCGGGCCTCGTTCATCCGAATGCCCGAATCACCATCCGCGCCGTCGGCATCAATCCGACCCGCACCGGAATCCTCGACGTGCTGCGTGAGATGGGCGCGAATATGACCATTTCCAACGAACAGGAAGTTGGCGGCGAACCCATCGCTGACATCACGGTCGAATCAAGTGATCTGCGCCCTGTTGAGGTGGGCGGGGCGATCATTCCACGCTTGATCGACGAACTCCCGGTACTAAGCGTCGCCGCCATGCACGCCAACGGCGTCAGCCGATTTCGAGACGCAGCAGAACTCCGCGTCAAGGAGACAGACCGCATCGCCACCACGTCCGGAGAGCTCGGAAAGATGGGAGCACGGGTTGAGGAAATGCCGGACGGAATGGTAATCTACGGCGGTCAACGACTCGGGGGGGCGGTCGTTCACAGCCATGGGGATCACCGGCTCGCTATGACGACAGCAGTCGCGGCGATGGCGGCCCATGGTGAAACGGTCATCGAGGGGGCAGATGCGGTGGACGTGTCATACCCCGCATTCTTTGAGGAGTTGGGTACTGCCGTTTCGTAGTCCCGCGTCCCACGAGTTACCGTTAGATTGCAGATCCTCTCTTTTGAGGAGAGGGTGAGGGGGAACCAAGTGCTAGGTCCGGAGGTACTCCATATTGGCTTTGGCAATCACGTCATCATGAACCGTGTCATCGCAATAGTCTCTCCGGGCTCCGCGCCCACTCGCCGACTCATCCAGGAATCACGCAGCCGCAACGCCGTCATTGACATGACCAACGGGCGGCGTACCAAGGCTGTGCTCATCACGGACAGCGGCCACGTCGTGCTCGCCCCCATCAACCCGGAGACCGTTGCCGGCCGCGTCTCTAACACCAAGGGCGGCAATCAGAACGGCGCATACGAGGATCAGTAGAGGCCACAGGCTTCCCTTCCCATGATCGTCGTCCGGTCGGGACCGTCCGCATCCGGCAAGGACGCCGTTGCTGATCGCATCCTGAGCGAACACGCCGACCGCATTTCACCTGCAATCACCGCAACCACCCGTCCGCCACGACCAGGAGAGCTCAACGGTGTTCACTATCACTTCCTGACGGCGGATGCATTCGCGGAACTGGAAGAGTCAGGCCGGTTGCTGGAGTCGGCGACCGTGTACGGCTTTCGATACGGTGTTCCTCGTGAATCCGTTCGCGCCGCGTTGGACAGAACGCCGATAGCCCTGGTCAAGACGGACGTGCAGGGCGCAGCCTCCATCAAGGCCCTGCTACCACAGGCGCTGCTTCTCTTCATCACTGTTCCCGATTTCGCCACGCTTGAGCGCCGGATGTGGGCTCGTGGAGGCATGGATCAGGAGACGATGGAACGTCGCCTGCAAGAGGCACGCAATGAAATAGAACGGCGAAATGAGTTCGACTACGTCGTCGTGAACGAGGATGGCCGCCTGGACGAGGCCGTCAAGGAGACGTGGGAGATCATCGAGCGGGAGGCCGCACGCCCTGAAAGGCGGCCTGTGGGGCTCTAGCGGCGCAGCAACACCGGCCTATTCGTCAAAATCGTCGTCATCACCCTCATCAGGTAGCGCGGTAGCTGTTTCATCCGTTACTGTCGGCACGGTTGCAGACGCACGGCCTCGTCGACGTCTCGATTGCGAGGGCACGGCAAGAATGGCCTCACGCAGTCCCGCAATTCGGGCAGCGGCGCGAGCATCCGCAATCTCGACAACGACAGCGACAAAGCCTAAATCGCGAAGTTGCTCCATCTCTCCGGCGCCCCAGTCGACAGACGCTCTTGTCAGCAGAGGGCCGGCCAAACGGCTGGCAGCCGCAGCAACCTCGATGGCTTGCCCGACCGTGAGATCCTTACCTGCGTCTGCCTCGATGACGTTTCCCTCAAAGGGCAGGCGTTCAAGGGCGCGCAGATGGCGCTCGTCCGTATCAGCAGGCACAATACCGTAATAGCCGATTGAATCGTCATTAAGCAGGCGCAGCGGAGTATCGCCTGCCAATACGAACAGGAAATCACAGCCTGCCTCACGCAATACCATATGGGCCTTTTCGGTTAGCGCCTCGGTTCGTGCACCCCACGGCGTTGAGCCAATGCCGGGTGGGGCCTTGGGTGTTGCGATGGCCGGTATCAGGACAAACTCTGCGCCCGCCTTAATGGCCGCCTCCACAGACTTCTGTGTCGGCTTTGCGATGGATGCGATGATCGCGAGGGCGGGAATCTGTTCTCGGGAGCCCGCGCTGAATCCCAATGGCCGCGTGGGGCCCGACGCCGCGCGCTCGAGTCGATCTCGTAATTTACTCACCTTTGGATTATAGCCTCCATATGCTCATTTCCTTTTCTCGGCACTCTAGTCCCTGTGGTTCTCCCCTCATTCCGGCGAAAGCCGGAATCCATCCGGTCCCGTCACCCCCGCACTCTCCCGTCACCCCCGCGTAGGCGGCGACTACCACGTCAATTGGTCTCGGGCCTTTAGCTCGGACGGCAGCAGAGCGGCATAGATGGCATCGTGAGCGGGGGTAGGGACATTGTGACGCCGCCCCAGTCGCGGAACGACGCCAACCTGCGCTTCTAACTCTGACGGCCTGCCGGACGCAATGTCCCGCTGCATGGATGCGGTTCCATCAACCGGGGCAAGGTCCGCCAATCTCATAGCGCCCTCAACGGCATTTGCCTCCAGGACAACGCCCTCCGCGACGGCGACGGCGGCTATCTCCTCCATGCATGCCCCAAGCATCTCCCGTGAACGGGGTACGGACCGGAATACGCCGATGGGGGCACGTGTTACCGCCCCAACGCCTGCTAGCGGCCCCACAAAGAGCAGTTTCTCCCACAACGCCGCGCGAATGTCGACCCGCATAGTGGCAAATATGCCGGCGGACGCGAGCGCGGCGCGAATCTCCTCCACAGTCTCGGATACGGTGCCGTCCAGTTCGCCAATAGTGATTGTCGGCGGCACGCCCGTGTGGCGCACAACTCCCGGCTCGATGATGTCTGTAAAGATACGACACGTTCCGCCGATGACGTGGCCGTTGCTCACCGCCATGCCAAGCTGATCGGGCGCTTCAACGCCGTTCTGGAGAGGAATGACCATCGTCGTCTCGCCGACCATCGGTCCAATCGCAACGGCCGCCTCGGGCACCATCCACGTCTTTACGGCAACTAAAACGACTTCCACCTCACCCACGTCCTGAGGGTCATTTGTGGCCATGAACGACTCCGGCGGCAACTGTGCGTCCCCCTCAGGGCTTTCGATGCGGAGCCCTCGCGTTTGCAGGGATTCAAGGTGCGGGCCACGGGCGATGAGAGAAACACCGTGCTTGCCGGTCTCAATCAGTCGGCCGCCGAAATATGCGCCAACCGCCCCCGCGCCAAAGACGGCGATCCTCACCGCTTTCCTCTACGCCGTGCCGAATTGGCGATCGCCTGCATCACCCAGGCCGGGCACGATGAAGCCGTGTTCGTTCAGCCGCTCATCGAGTCCCGCAATGTGGATGCGCACGTCAGGGTGATCCCGCTGCAACCGCTCAACGCCCTCGGGCGCGGCGATGAGGCCGATGTACCGGATGCGCTGCACGCCCCACTCCTTGAGCAAATCACACGCAGCGGAAGCAGAGCCGCCGGTCGCCAACATCGGATCCATCAGCAGACACGCCTGCACGTCCGGCTCAACAGGTTTGTTTGCGTAGTACTGCATCGGCTCCAGCGTTCGCTCATCACGACGGAGGCCGATGTGCCAGACGACGGCGTCCGGCATCATTTCCCAGAGCCCCTCCACCATGCCCAGACCGGCCCTGAGAACCGGTACGAGACCGATGGAGCCGCGCAGACGCTGTCCGGGCGCATTGGCGAGCGGTGTTGAAACGCTGGTGGGTTCAGTCGAAAGATCTGCCGTCGCCTCATAAGCGAGCATCAGCGTGATTTCTTTCACAAGTTCCCGGAACTTGCGCGCGGGAGTTTCCGCATCTCGCAGCTGTGCCAGCTTGTCCTGCACAATGGGGTGCCTAGATACGTTAACACTGGCTTGCGTCGCAGTCTGGCTCATAAGAACAGTGTAGCGCCTGACTTGCCCGCAACGCACCAATCGCGTGTGCGCCATCCTGCTAAACTCAGATAGAGGAGTGTGACTTCTGACAATGAATTCTAGCCTGTCTGTTGACCTGCCCAGCGGCAAGAGGGGCCGCGTGCTGTCCGGCGCGCGGCCAACCGGTCGTTTGCACTTGGGCAACTACTTCGGCGCGCTCAAGAATTGGGTGTCCCTGCAGGACGATTACGACTGCTTCTATTTCGTCGCCGATGTCCACGCCCTCACCACGGTTGAGGACACGGTCGGCCTCAAGCAGAACACCCGAGAGATGGTGCTGGATTGGCTCGCGGCAGGACTCGACCCCGACCGCAGCACACTCTTCATCCAATCGCGCATCCCGGAAGTGCTTGAACTGCACACCTATCTGAGCATGGTCACGCCGATGGGCTCATTGCAGCGCGTGCCCAGCTTCAAAGAGCAATTCCGGGCGCGCGCCGACAGCATGAACTACGGCCTCGTCGGCTATCCAGTCCTCCAGACGGCGGACATCATCATCTACCTCGCTGACACGGTGCCCGTCGGGGTCGATCAGGTCCCGCACGTGGAACTGTCGCGGGAGATTGTGCGGCGGTTCAACGGCCAGTTCGGCGAGGTCTTCCCGGAGCCGGACGCCCTCCTCTCGGACACACCGAGCATCAAAGGGACTGACGGCGACCAGAAAATGTCAAAGAGCCTGGACAATCACGTTGAGCTGGCCGCCACGCCGGAGGAGACGGCTCAGCGAGTGATGTCCATGGTTACCGATCCTCAGCGCGCTCGCCGAACGGACCCCGGCCGCCCATGGGTCTGCAACGTGTACGCCCTTCACCAGATCTTCTCTAGCGACGACTACGTGAAGACCGTGTATGACCAATGCACAACGGCCGGAATCGGGTGCGTGGATGACAAGCGCGCGCTTGCAGACGCCATCAATGACTACCTTGGGCCGTTCCGGGAACGGCGCGCAGAGCTTGAGGCAAAGCCGAACCTCGTTGAGGACGTGCTCGCGGCGGGAACCGAGCGGGCGCGGGCCGTCGCGATCCGAACGATGGAAGAGGTAAGGGATCGTATCGGGTTCTTTTAGGTAGCGCACACGCCCGGTGGCCAGTCTTAAGAATTCGCCTTCGACAATTGATTGGCTAGTCGCTAAACAGACGATGCCCTGATTGACCATTCGCAGGAGGACCCACAGTGACCACATCCCTGGACGGGCTTCCACTCGCAGCTACCGGACGCACGGCCCAGTCGGTTGCGTTGGAGGCCGCGCACTACGCCGGCAAGATTCATCTCCAGTACTTCCGCGGCGACCATCTCGGCACGCGGGAAAAGCACCACGCGGACGTGGTGACGGACGTTGACGTCTCCATAGAGCGGGAGGTCCGAGCACTTTTGGCCAAGGAGTTCCCATTTGCCGGCTTTCTCGGCGAAGAGACGGGTGGGTCGGGTGGAGATTCCGAGTTCACATGGACAGTGGATCCAATCGACGGCACGGCAAATTTCGTTCGAGGTATCCCGCACTTCGCAACGACAATCGCGCTCCTAAAGGATGGCGCCCCAATCCTCGGAATCACGTATGACGCGATACGACAAGACACGTTCTATGCAGTCGCCGGGCGTGGCCTGACCCTGAACGGCGTGCCGATGAAGCCCGCATACGCCACGAGCATCGAAGAAGCGAATCTCGGTTTCGACATAGGGCCCGAGGAGGACCTCAACGTCCGCGCTTTTGACATCATCCGGTCGCTCCTGCCGATGTACCGGGCCCGCCTGCTGGGATCAGGAGCGCTGGGCTTCGCATATGCGGCGGCGGGGATCATCGATCTGTATTTCCACCTGGCGCTCAAGCCGTGGGACGTGGCAGCTGGGCTGCTGTTTATCCAGGAGACCGGCGCGGACGCCGTCTCAATCGATTTTGACGGCGTGCCTGCCACACCGTGGAGCGGCAGCTACCTCGTCGGCGCACGAAACCTGCTGGAGCGCGTGCGCACGGCGTGAGACTTCTAGCCGCGCCCTCTGTTCACATCATCCCAGTTGAGGCCGAGCTTGCGTATGGCAGAACGCAAAGTGCCGATGGCAAGGTCTTTGCTACCCCAGTCCGGAATCGCAGTGCGCCCGCCAGTATCCGGGTTGATCCATCTCCTATGTGAACCACGCCGCCTTTCGGTGACTTCCAGACAACCCAGTTGGCGAAGCCGTCGTTCGAGCTCTCGGTAGATCACGCAGGGACGAGGGCTTTGTTTTCTACCTGAAGCAGCAACTCAATGGTGATGGGTTGATCGGTTGATTCCTCCACAAAGAGTTCCTTCGGCAGCGGCTGCTTGTCATCTTCGTAGAATTCCAGGACGGTGTAAAAGCAATCGATCGCGTGCTCTATTACCTCCGCAATGGTGTCCCCCTCCGTGAGGAATGCCGGAAGCGCCGCGCATTCGACCGTGTAACCACCCTCCGGCTGCGGCTCCAACACCAACGGCAAGCGAACAGTACGTCCAGCCTTGGACATCTCTTTCTCCCATCATCGCATTAGTACGCATTCATGCGGTCAGCCACCATGATAGCGCACGCCTGAACAAATGCTTGCACCCCTATGGCCATGGCAGCCTACGGAACTGCTAGGTCCAAGAGAAAGGCGGGAGGGCTCGTACGAGCCTCCCGCCTCTTTGTTCCTTGTGGAACCGGCGATGATTCGGACGTGGTGTCCTAGATGTTCATCGCCTGCGCGACGCGCTCGCGGTGGTAGTCGCCATCACCGAAGGAGACCTCCCACGCCTTGAGGCGGCGCGTGAACAGCTGCAGGTCATGCTCCTGCGTGAAGCCAATAGCGCCGTGGCACTGGTGTGCCGTGGCCGCCACACGCTGCGCGGAGTCGCTGACCCACGCCTTCGCGGAAGAAACCTCGAGGTCGGAGGGCAGGCCCTCACCCAGCCGCCAGATCGCCTGGTAGGTGATGAAGCGGGAGCCGTCGACATCCGTCGCCATGTTCGCGCAGTAGTGCTGGATTGCCTGGAAGGAGCCGATGGGCCGACCGAACTGCACGCGGTTCTTCACGTACTCGACGGTCATGTCCAGGACCTCTTGCAGCGCGCCGACCATCTGCGTGCAGCGAAGCGCCGCGCCCTTCTGGAGCAGCAGCCGAAGCACGGACCAGCCGTTACCGGCCTCGCCCAGCACGTTTGCGCCGGAGACGGAGACGTTGTTGAACGTCACTTCACACTGGTTGTCCGTTGCGATGGTCTTGAGCTTGTCGACGGAAACGCCGTCGCTCTGAGCGTCCACCAGCAGCAGCGTGATGCCGTCCTCGCCGGAGCCGCCGGTGCGGGCCGCGACCAGCAGGTAGTCGGCTGCATGGGCATTTTCGACGAACATCTTTGTGCCGTTCAGGGTGTAGCCATCGCCGGATGCCGAGGCCTCAAGGTTGATGCCGTTGGCGTCGAGGCGGGAATACGGCTCAAGAATGGCCGCCGTGGCGATCAGGTCGCCCGCCGCGATTCGTGGCAGGAATTCCGCTTTCTGCGCGTCAGAGCCGGCATCAAGGATGGCGACTGTCACGAGCGCAGTGTTGAAGAACGGGCCCGGCATGACGCCATGACCAACCTCTTCCAAGAGGATGCCAAGATCAACCAGGCTCTGCCCGGTTCCACCGTGCTCCTCAGGAACGATCAGGCCGAGCCATCCGACCTGGGCGATCTTCTGCCACATGTCCGCCGTGAAACCACGGTCATCTTCTTCCATATCCCGGACGAACGTGCGCGGCGTCTCCTGCTCAATGAATTCTCGCGCCATCGACCGCAGCATTTCCTGGTCTTCAGTCAGTCCCAGATCCATTTCCCCCTCCTGTGTTCCCTTGCTCTTTCTTGTGTCCCCCACCAAAGCGGGGCTTTGTCTGCGTTCTGTATCCCGGTTCTACCGCGGGAGTCCGAGACCCCGCTGGGCGATGATGTTCTTCTGAATCTCGCGCGTGCCGCCGCCGATGCTGGTGCCAATGCTCTGCCAGCCGCGAGCGGGCAGGAAGCCTTCATCCGGCAGCGGGAAGCGGTCGCCGTTGGTCGGCAACAGATTGCCATAGCCGTCCATGATCTGCGACAGGCCGCGGTAGATGTGCTGAAACAGCTCATCACCGAAGAACTTGACCATCGAGGATTCCTTCTGCGGAATCATGCCCTCACTCTGCATCCAGCCAACCCGGTAGCAGAGGGAGCGCAGCGTCTCAATCTCAATTCGCCACTCAGCCAGGCGATGTCGAATCTCGGCGCGATCCACTGGTGTGTCGCCGCCCTCGTCGCGCACCATGCCGCACCAGTTAGTGAACTGCTCCAGGGTGCGGAGTAGCTGTGCCGGGCGGCCGATGTTGGAGCGCTCAAACGAGAGCGTCGTCATCGCGGCATACCAGCCGCGATTCTCCTCACCGATGATATTGTTCGCCGGAACACGCCAGTTCTCCATGAACAGCTCATCCCAGCGGTGATTGTTCGTGCCGTCCTTGATACCGCGAACCTGGATGCCCGGCATGTAGTTGCCGTCCTCATCCTTCAGCCGTGCTAGCAGGTACGTGATGCCGCGGTGCTTGGGCGCGTCCGGATCCGTTCGCACCAGTATGTGAATCCAGTCGTTGCGATACGTGCCCCAGATCTTCTGTCCGCTGACGACGTAGTCGTCGCCATCGCGGACTGCGCGTGTCTTGAGTCCGGCGAGGTCGGAACCGGCGTCCGGTTCCGAGAACCCCTGAGAAAACTCGATGTCCGCGTTTGCGATCTGCGGCAGGAAAAGCTGCTTCTGCCATTCCTGTCCATGCACCATGAGGACGGGGGCGACGAGGCCGCCACCCAACGCCGCCGGGGCATCGTGGTAGGACATGACTTCGCGATAAGCGAGTTGCTTCTCAATGGAAGCGTCCTGGCCGCCGTACTCGCTCGGCCAGTGCATGGTGTACCAGCCCCTGTTGACCAGTTTCTTGGCGAATTGGCGTGCAACCTCGTGACCGGCTTCGCGTTCTTCTTCGTTGCCGTGCCACCCGGCTAGGCCGCCTGTCAGGTCATAACCGGGATTCTGCCATTCGCTCTTGACGAATTGTTCGGCCTCATCCCGGATGGCCTGCGCCTCCTCCGAAAATCGAAAGTCCACTCCCCCCTCCTTTGCTCTACCCCTCTTGCGGAGTAACCTGCGATTCGCCGTTAGCGCGGCAAGCCAAGTCCTCGCTGCGCAATGATCTGTCGCTGAACTTCAGTGGTGCCTCCGGCGACGCTCAGGGTTCCGGACATGAAAGCCCGGTTATTCAGGAATCCTTCATTCGGCATGTCGATGCCCTCCTGCGTCGGCAGCAGGTTGCCGTACTCATGGAGGCCACGTGCGAGTGTCTTCATCGTCTTCTGGTACTGAACGTCTGCCCAGAGCTTACTCATGGAGGATTCCTTCTGGGGAATCTCGCCACGGCTCTGCATCCAGCCGACCCGGTAGGCAATCATTCGCAGGGTCTCAATCTCGATGCGGAGATTAGCCATCTGGTGGCGGAACGGCGCATCATCCAGTGGGCTGAAGCCACGTGTGGCCTTCAACTCGCGGACAAAGGCGAGGTATTCCTCGATTTGGCGCTGCATCGTAGCCGGCGCCTGGATATTGGAGCGCTCGAAGGAGAGCGTCGTCATCGCCGTGTACCAGCCGCGGTTCTCTTCACCCAAGATGTAGCGGGCGGGAACGCGCCAGTTCTCCATGAACAGCTCGTCCCAACGATGGCGTCCGAGCGCATCGGGAATCTTGCGCACCTGCACGCCCGGCATGAATTCGCCCTCTGCGTCCTTAAGGGGCGCAAGGAGGTATGTGATGCCACGGTGCTTGGGCGCGTCAGGATCCGTCCGCACCAGGATGTGAATCCACGGGTTGCGATATGTGCCCCAAATCTTCTGGCCGCTGATGATATAGTCATCGCCGTCACGGACGGCACGCGTCTTGAGCGATCCGAGATCGGAACCCGCGTCCGGCTCCGAGAAGCCCTGCGAAAACTCGAGGTCGGCGTTCGCGATTCCCGGCAGGAATTCATCCTGCATCCACTTGGGAGCGGCAAGCATCAGGACAGGGGCGACAAGGCCGCCGCCGAGCGACGCGGGCGCGCCTGCATAGGACATGGCCTCGCGGTAGGCCAGCTGCACCTCAATTGAGGCGTCCTGTCCGCCAAACTCGCTGGGCCAGTGCATTGTCCACCAGCCCTTTTGGACGAGCTTCTTTTCAAACTCGTTTATAGCCTCTTCAGCCTCGTCAACCTGATGGTGCCAATTGACTAGAATCTGGGTATCCCAATTGCCGGGCTCCCACTCCTTGCGGGTGAATTCAATGGCGTCTTGTTGTATTTGCTGCGCCTCAGGCGTGAATCGGAAGTCCATGTGGATGGTTCCCCCCTCTTGTTTATCCCCCAAGCGCCGCGTGACGACCAGCGCGCCGCCTCCCTGACTCAACCCGTGAACGATAGCATGCACGCAATGCGGCGTAAAGTCTTAGGAAGGCCGAGCCGTGGGACCCACAACCTTGTATTTCCTCTCCACCGTTCTTTCTGAGAGCGGCAGGACCTGCACGACAACCCGAGTCAGCCCAACAACTTCGCCATTCGCATCAAAACTGTAATTATCACCGATGGCGCCGCTCCACGTGATTTCGTACAGGCAATCTCGAAAGGCGTCAGCGTCACTATCGTCGCCAGTTCGTCTCAAGCACTCTGCGGCAATATAGACATCGTCATAGGCAGACCCCAAGTGCCATGGCAATGTCACGTAGTCGTAGCGGTCCCTGAAATCTGCGAGGACTTGCTGTGCCTTCTCGTTATCAGGGTCCAGGTTGGCGGTAATCGCTTTCATGCCCGTTGCCGCGTCACCGGCGATATCAAGGGCTGTCGTTCCCACTGACACGGTCTCCGCATAGATCGGCCCCGTGTACCCCAGCTCCCTGGCTTGCTTCATGATGGTCCCTGCCGAGAACTCGGATTGAGGCGCTATGTGGATTGCATCCGGGTTGGACTGGAAGAGTTTGGTCAGATGCACCCGGAAATCTATGGATTCCGACTGGTAGCGCTCTGCAGCGACTATCTGCCCGCCATGCATTTCGAATTGCGCAACTGAGGTCCGCCGAACACCCTCCGCGTAGTCGGTGGTCTCCGTAATTGTCGCGAGTGTGCGTATTCCGTCTTCCCATAGGGTGTTGCCAGTAACAATTCCTACCTGCACATCGCTTATCTGCGTCCTGAATATGTAGTCTCCGGCATTGGCAATTTCGGGGTTGCTTGCGAGGCCCGAAAAGAGGATGACGCCGTCGGATTCCGCCAAGGGAGCAACGGCAAGCATGGCGCTGCTACATGAAGGTCCAAGGATGATCTTCATATCATCAACCTGCGTGAGCTTGTTGTATGCGGCAATGGCATCCTGGGCAGCGCATTTCGAATCCTCGACCACAAACTCGAGCGGGCGACCATCAATACCGCCTGCGGCATTGATCTCATCGGCAGCCATGTGTTTGGCCTGGCTCGCCACCGTGCCGTACGTCTCGCCAGGACCCGTCAGCGATTCCATAACGCCAATGGTGAAGGGGTCCGCTTGCTGATCCTCGTCCGCCTGCGTACACGCAAGCAGGGTGAGCGCCAACATCAAGGCAGCTAGAACAGCCGCAATTCTCGTGAGCCTACCGACAGAAAGATTCATTTGGGATTCGGTTTGCCTCTTGAGGTTTGTTGAGTTCCCATTACTCTCGGGGGCTCTCCTCATTGCAGAGTAGCGTAGGGGCGGCCACTTGGCCGCCCCCATTATTGTGCTTGCGTGAAGCGGTTACCGCGGCAACCCCAGCCCTCGCTGCGCGATGATGTTGGGGCCCAGAGCCAGTCCGCCACCGCCGCCAAAGCCTGTCGTCATGGACAGGGCGTAGTTTGTGCCGTACTTGCCATCACCCGGCGCGCGGCTCTCGCCCTTCAGCAGTGCCCGATACGGCCCAATCGCCTTGGCGAGTGCAGGCCAGAACGTGAACTTGGCTGTCGCGAGCGCACGGTAGCCGGAGATCGCGCCCTCCGCCTGCGGCACCTCTCCATTCGCCTGCATCCACGCCACGCGATAGGCCAGCATTCGATCCGCCTCCAGCGTGATCCGCGCGTCTGCAAGGATATGGCGAATGACATCGTCCTTGAGCGGCGACTCCCCATTGAACGTGATGCCCCGCATCTCTTGGAGGTATCGATCCAACACCCCGATAAGCCGTGCAGCGCCGTCGATACCCGTTCGCTCAAAGTTGAGCGTCGTCATCGCTGCGTACCAGCCGCGGTTGACCTCGCCGATGATCTGGTGACGCGGCACACGGACTTCATCCATGAACACTTCGTTCCAGCGTCGGCGCCCGAGCATGTCATACAACGGCCGCAGGGTGATGCCGGGCATCTGGTTGCCCTCATCGTCCTTGAGCTGCATGGCAAGATACGTGATGCCGCGATGCTTGGGCGCCTCCGGGTCCGTCCTCACCAGCACGTGATACCAGTTGGCGAAATGAGAGCCGGACGACCATATCTTCTGGCCGGTAACGACAAAATCGTCGCCGTCCTCTACGCCGCGTGTGGACAGGGAGGCGAGATCAGTTCCCGCATTCGGCTCAGAAAAACCCTGCGCCCAATTGATCGTGTTGTCGCGCATGCCGGAGAGGAAGTTTTCCTTCATCCAATCCGTGCCATGGATCATGATTGCGCCTGCGACGTTGGCCTGCGGCTGCGAGGCTGGCGCATTGTGATAGGCCAACTCCTCTGAGTAGACGAGCTGACGTGAGATGGGGGCGTCCTGCCCGCCATACTCCTCCGGCCAGGCCATCAGCCAATACCCGCGATCTATGAGCTTCTTCTGGAAATCCTCTGCGTGATCACGCGCTCCGGGGTTGTCATAATCGTAGGACCATACATTCATCGCATAGGCGTCGTAATCCTTGGGGTCCCACTCTTTGTCAAGGAACTCGCGCAATTCGGCTCGAAAAGCCTCGTCAGCGGGGTTAGTTGAGAAGTCCATCCTGCCTCCCCTTCATCGTTCAACGATGATCTAGCGGCGCAGCCACGGCGGCGGCACCGCATTCCTGCGCGCAATGTAGCACCGCATGGACGCGGGGTAAAGCTGCGGATGGTGAGGGGCGGTTTAGCTAGACTGCGAATCCAGCAGGCGCTCCGCGATGCTCCGGAGTATTCGCCACTCCTCGTGCGAAGACGCAAACCTCTTCTCGATCCCAATTGCCCACCCATTGAAGTCGTCCTTGGTGTGTCGCTTGATCTCCAGATCCGCGCGCTTCATAACGAGCCGGTTGACTTGGGGATCGTTTCGCACGGTGGCCAGCAGCTCCGTGTCGTGATCCTCACCATCCCACGTCACGTCGACCGCCCTGCCAAAGATGGGAAAGCTCTTCTTTCTGGTGGACTTTATAGAGACGGCGCGATCTTTCGAAAAAGGGCGGTCGTCCGGCGCCAGGAAGACGTACCACCACCGCGTGGCGGAATACTGGCTGCCGTCTATCTTGAAGAGGTTGACGCGGCTGATCGGCCCTTCCGCGACGGCAATGCTCCCGAGGGCGCGCGCCCATCCCGGCTTCTGCACGTTCTCGATGGGCACGTCTCGTTCGGACATGGACGCGGGGAGGCCCAACGACTGTAGAGCAGCCGCCAGATTGTCCCGTGTCTTGTCTCTGAATCGCTCTCTCATAACCGCATTTTAATCACTCGGCTCCGCGCCCTCGCGTCATCAAACGTGGTCATTTTGGCCCTGCGATCAGGGCGCTGCCGTCCGCTAGGACGTCGCGCCAATGATTGTACCCATCACGGTGAATGTGACGACGTGATAGCCGGCGTTGATGACGAAGAGCGTTGGTGATTTCTTCTCAAAGAGGTAGGTAACGGCAAATGAGGCGGCGATGAACGCAGCGCCAACGGTGAGCCCGGTACGCAAGCCTTCGAGCAGGGATGAGTCGTCACCGATGACCAGGGAGAGGACGTAACTGGCGATGAGCAGCATGACGAACGAGCCGCCGAACATGCGAATGAGATTGCCCTGGTGGTCATCCTCCGTGAAGCCGTTCTCACGCATCCACGGCTTGGCAAACAGGATGGGCGAGTACCAAGCGCCCCCAATCACAAACGCCACAAGTGTCGCGGCAATGATACCGATGTAGTTGAGATCCGTATTGAAATCCATGAGCCCATGTCCTTACTTCCACTGCTGACGCCCTAGTGTAGAGGAAGTGGGTGCGCCGGGGCTTGGCGAGCTTACTCCGCTATCTCATCCTCCGGCGGCGGCTGAATGTTGAAGTCCTCATTGAAGGAGTGGAATTCGACCGTTTCAATCCTATATCTAACCATGTCATCGTCTTCTGCGGACAGGTTCCATTTGCGAATTATTCGCCGAACTAGCAAATCCTCAACGCCTATCCAATAAGCAATCGTGTGCTCATGCTCAATTCCATCGTATGAGAATTGCCCGCTGACATGATAAACATCTACGCCGTTCAGAGACTCAATTCCGACAATCCGCATGCCGATGAGCCTGGTTAGCCATTCATCGCTCACAAATGAGTCTTCCGCCGGTCGCCATGGAAGCTCCCTGTCAAATTCAGAGTGCCGCCAGTGCTCATCAGACCCCTCCCGATCATATGTGTTTTGCCCAATTCTTATGTTCTCCCACACCCATACTTCTTGCCTATCCCAGACAATGTGACCGAGCGTCTTGGCGCGATCGGGCGCCTTACGGGTTGCCTCAACGAGGTTGCATTCTGAGGAACGAATTCGAGATTCGTCCGCCAACGTATCAGCTGTATAGTCATAACCAACATGAGCAGTAGCATATGCTATGAGAGCCTGCATGGCTTGAGCCGCCATAGTGAGGAGTGTGGTGGCCGATGTCTGAAATTCATTTACGTCTGCCACTGTCACAGGAAGCGGGTCTGGATTTACGGCGTTCGCGCAGGTTGCCGACAATGACGCAGCTAGGACAAATTCTTCCGGGGGCGTCACAGTGTCAACTGCGGTTAGCGTCTCGGCTGGGATGACATCAAGCGTATTCCATGGCGCTATTTCGTCTATATTTGCCACAACGCCAATACCTCCGAAGAGGAGAACGCTCCCGTCCGGCATAAGCGTTGCCGAATGATTACGCCGCGGCTCCGCAAGCTCGGGCCCCGCCGCCCATATCGTTGTTGACGGATCATATATCTCGGTGCGCCTGGAAGGGCGCACATCGAATTGCCCGGCATCCGCGTAACCACCGGCAACCAATAGGCGGCCATCCGGCAATTCAGTCACAGTAGAGTGACTGGGAATTCCACGGCTATTGTATGAGCTTGTCCATAGATTCGTATCCAGATCGTAGATGTCAACGGAGTTCTCGTAGAACACATAGAGCGTGTCCATAGACGTCATCATCATGTGCCATGGCTCGTCCCAGTCTGTGCTGAATTGCGCCTCCATCTGCCATGTATCGGTCGCGACATCGTAAATCTCAATGAGACCTTGGTCGCTCAATTCGCCCGCATCGCCGATTCGCACGAACACCATCCTGTCGCCGGTCATTGGAAACAGCCATTGCGGAGGAGCCAATCCTGTGTTAACTGGCAATGCGGGCTCCTCGCCTATTGAACTGACCGGAGTCCAGCTATCCGATGCCGGATCATAGATCTCCACGCCTGCCGACGTAGGATCCGCATCCAGGTTCTCACCAAAATCCAAAAGCAAGCCGCCCACGCGCAGTACGCGGCCATCATCAAGGAGGGCCAACTTTGCGACTGCGGATGGAACTTCCGGCGGAGCCACTTGGCTGAGCTCAAGAGATTTTGCGTCTATCACAAGAGTATGTGGCGTTGGTTCGCCGTTCTGCTCATCCGGCCACGAAATGCCCACCATCAAGAGTGATCCGTCGCTCAGCGACACGATTTCGTTGTTGAAGTTAAGACCGGGAGGCAAAGGAACCGTGCACCAAGTGGTCTGTTGTGGATTATAAACTTCAACAGTCGGATGCCATTCTGGAACGATGAAATTGTTATTTGCGATACCCGTGAATCCGCCCCCCATAAGTATGCGGCCATCGTCCAGAAGTGAGGCAACATGATCAAAGCGGCGAAGCGGGTAGTAGTACGGGTCGATTTCTTCCGCAGTCACTCCGCTAGACGCCGATAGTTGGCACAGTATTTTCTCAAGCGTTTCCTGCCCAATGTCTCCAGTTGAGGGCGTGGCTGTCGGCGTGTTTGGGTCCGGCGTCACGGTGGGTCTTGGGGAGGGTGTCGGCATGGGGCTTGGCGTGGGTGTTGGCGCAGGACTTGGCGTGGGTGGAGTCACTTCTATCGTCGGTGATGGGGACGCCTGCTCCTCGCTGGATTCGGGCGTTTGTGTAGGCTCATCGCTGCATGCAGCGACCAACAGAATCGCCGCCAGTGCCGAGGCAATAATGGCCGTCCCGATAAGTCTTGTCCCAATTCTGTTAAACATTACACGTATCATACGCGTGCCACAGTGAGATACGTATCGACCGCCAGGTGCAGTGCATTCCCTCGCCTGTTGGGCGCTAGTCCGTCCGAAACACGTACCGCAAGTCAAACAGGCCGTACAGCGTGGCCGTCATGTTCCCGAAGACATTACGGACGGCGGAGATTCTCTCTGAGAGCGTCGTGTAGATGATCGGCACATTTTCTGCCGCTATTTCCTGCGCCTGGTGGTATAACGCCACACGCCTTTGCCGATCCAATTCCTTGCTGCCGTTGATGTAAAGCGCGTCGATTTCCGCCTCCCAGTCCATAGCGGGTTCCAACTGGTTGGGATTCCAGAGGTGTAAACCTTCGCTGCTGTGCCAGACGTTGATTCCGCCATGGGGCCTCCGTCCCGCCCGTGAAGCCGATAACGACCGTTTCCCAATCGTAGGTGGTGGTCAATTGGCCCACGATTTGGCCAAAGTCGATCACGGTGTAGCCAACATCCAAACCGATAGCTTGCAGTCCCTCATGGACAATTGAACCGACGGTCTCCCGGACGCTATTTCCCTGGTTCGTTGTCAGCGCGAATGCTATATTCTCTCCGTTCACATCTTCACGGATGCCATCGCCGTCCGTATCGATCCATCCCAGGTTGTCAAGAATCTCATTCGCTTTGTCGATGCTGTATTCGTACTGCCGGACGTTTGGGTTATGGAAGCTCCCTGCGGCCGGACTGATGGACGACCACTGCGGATAGCCGAATCCGTGCTGCGCCTCATCGATGATTCGTTCCTTGTCGATGACGTGAGCGACGGCCTGCCGGAATTGCGTGTTGCTAAACCAGTCACGCTTGCGAGGGTCCAGGTACGGCTCACCGGTTTCAGGGCTCTGCCCGGGGTTCATATTGAATGCCAGGAAAGTCGTGCCGAAGGTGGGGCCGCGCCTGTAGATGGTGAAGTTCTGTTCTTCTTGCAACGGTTCCAGTTGAGCGTACTCTTCACCAAGAACGCCGTGTATGTCAGATCTGCCGGACAAGAAGTAAGAGAGTTCATCCTCTAACTCGGGAACGATTAAATGCATGACCCGATCCAGGTACGGCAAGGTGTTTCCGGAGTCGTCCTCCAGCCAGTAATCGGGATTCCGCACCATGACGACGCGCTCGCCCGGAATATAGGTTTCGATGGTGAACGGCCCGGTTCCGATGATGTCTGAGGGGGCAGTGTTAATGTCCCAGGTCGAACTGAATGTGCCGTCGTCCACGTGCCTTTCAAGAATGTGCCGGGGGTAGATGGCCGTGCCCATGCTACGGAGGAACGGGGCAAATGGCTGCGGCAAAACGCAGACGATTGTGTGCTCATCCACGGCCACGACGGTCATCGGAGAGACGCGCCACTCTCTGGTCTCCTCATCCAGGTAGCGGAAGTTGAAAGCTGGACGCGCACTTGCCGGGATGTCGTCGTTGTAAATGATGCTATTGAACGTAAACTCCACGTCCAGGGCGGTGAACGGCGTGCCATCATGCCATCGCACATCGTCGCGCAGGTGGAATGTCCACGTCATTCCGTCCTCTGACGCCTCCCATGATCGGGCCAAGGACGGCTCGACGCGATCGTCCAGCCACGAGGTCTCAGTGAGGCCCTCAAAGAGGTAGGAAAGGACGCCGGACGATGAGGCATCATTCGAAATGGCCAGGTTGAACGTCAGCGGATCGGAGATGGTGGCAACAGTGATTTCCCCTCCGTATTCGCCGGTAACGTACTGAAACTCCTCTGCGTTCCCCTTTAGTTGCTCGGTGACCGGCAGTCCAGCTCCAACGTCCGGAGCCGCTGTCGGCTCCGGAGCGGGAGCCGATGCCACAGTGGGGGTGGGCGTCACGATTGCGGTGGGCAAAGTCGTGGGTGCCATGATGGTGACCGCCGGCAAGGATTGCGCGGCATCACGCGTGCCCGTTTCCGGTACGTCGTTTCCGCAGCCTGCAAAGATAGAACCGGCAACCACGCACACAATCAATATCAACGTTAGGCGACGGACTGAAACATAGTTAGGCACGAAATTCACTCCCTAGCCGTCCTTCACTGCTCCCGCTATTCCATCTTAATGGACATTGGCTGGGAAGGTGCTGGGCCAGTATCACGTGCCTACGTCAAGCCCCCCCGCGCGCCAATTGAGGCGCAGGGGGCCGAAACTCAGTCCAACTGAATGCGTCGGCTGGAACCCTACCGCGGCAACCCTAGGCCACGCTGGGCGATGATGTTCGGGCCGAGCAAAATGCCACCGCCGCCGCCGAATCCCAGCGAGAGGGAGATGGCGTTGTAGGCGCCGTAGTAGCCGTTATGGGGCGCTCTGTCCTCGCCGCGATTCAGGATGCCGTAATCGCCGATAATCTTGGCGAGCGTGGGCCAGAAGTGCAGCTTGGCCGTCACCTGGTTGCGGTAGCCGGAGATCGCGCCCTCGTGCTGCGGCACATCGCCGCGCGCCTGCATCCATGCCACGCGGTTGGCCAGTTGGCGATCCGCCTCGATGGTGACACGCAGATCGGCCAGCTTGTAGCGAACCATCGGGTCTTCCAGGATGGGCTGCCCGTTGAACTTTGTCTCCTTGAGAACGTCCATGAATCGCTCAAGGATGCCGATGTGGCGGACGGGGCCCTCGGTGCCGGTTCGCTCGAAGTTGAGCGTCGTCATTGCAGCGTACCAGCCACGGTTGACCTCACCGAGCACGTACTTCTTGGGCACACGGACGCCGTCCATGAAGACCTCGCACCAGCGCCAGCGGCCCATCATGTCGTACAGGGGGCGAAGGGTTAGTCCGTCCGGGCGCGTCCCCGCTTGGTCCTTGAGGTTCAGGAGCAGGTACGTGATTCCCCGGTGCTTGGGAGCCTCCGGGTCTGTTCGGACGAGAACGTGGTACCAGTCGGCAAGGTGCGCGCCGGACGACCATATCTTCTGGCCGGTGATAACGAAATCGTCGCCATCCTCGACGGCGCGTGTCTGGAGTGAGGCGAGGTCCGTGCCGGCGTTCGGCTCAGAGAAGCCCTGCGCCCATTCGATGTCGCCGTTGGCCATCTGTGGCAGGAACTCCTGCTTCACCTCATCAGAGGCGTGGTACATGAGCGCGCCGGTAATGTTTCCGGCTGGCGAGCCTGACGGCGCATTGGCGTAGGCCAACTCTTCCTTGTAGACGAACTGCTTGTTGATGGGAAAGTCCGTCCCGCCGAACTCCTTGGGCCAGGTCATCGTGTACCAGCCCTTGTCGACAAGTTTCTTCACGAATTCCTTGTCGTTGTCCCGGGACTCCTGCATATCAAAATCCCAGGAGCGGACGGCCATGCTGTGTCCGTCGAAACCCTTGCTGTCCCAGTTGTTATTGATGAAGTCACGCACTTCTGCTCGAAATGCCTGATCTTCGGGATCCTCTCGATAGTCCATCGGAGCGCCCTCCTGCCCCACGCATCGCCCTCGCGATGGCGTTCTGCTAGCCGGTCATCCGACCGACAAGCGTCATCATCTCAAAGCTAGGCGCACTCTAGCACTCACGGTGTACGTGGTAAAGGGGCAGGGAGGGGTTAGCGGGGGGCGGGGGTGGGGAGGTTGACCTCAACCTCAATCATTTCAACGTGGAGGTCGTCTTCGTTGAAGGCGCGGTCTTCCTCTGTCTCGCCATCAAGTTCGTAATTCATGAGCTCCCGAAACCACTCGACCGCTTCCGCAAATGTGGACATCTTCGGCTCAAAAACGGGCTCGCCATCCTCGACAGCCCCCTCGATACAGAACTCAATGATCTCTTTCGCTATCTCTCGGGCGTGCGGCAAGTCATCGGCTGAACTGGCACAGCCAGGAATGTCCGGCACCAGAACAGCTATGCCTCCCGGCCCTCCGTCGTCTACGAATAGGCATAGGAACGTACTCTTCATCACCACCTCACCGTGAGTCCTGCTTGGTGCATTATACGTGCCCACGTTCCCTTCGGCACGACTTGGCTGCCCTGACCGCTAATAGTGACTGTGCCGCGCTTGGTCGGATGATGGAAATGCCGATGGCTGCCGTTCTGCCGGACAAAGTACCAGCCGTCCCTCTCCACAGTCCGGACGGCGTCTCTATACGTTTTCGCCACGCTAGTCGTGGTGGAGGGGTGAGATCTGCGAGTGGGGATTTGTCGCGCACTCGAATTGGAGATGCCAGCGGGCACGCGCCTCCCAATAGGCAGCACGGTTCAAAGCATCACGACGTTGCTCCTGTGTCCAGCCGGCGTAATCGAACGACGTTGCGTCCTCAGGCCCGTCGCGGAACCACTCCTGCCGCGCCCACCACTCAAGCGGCGTCATCGTGCCGCGCTCGTTCTGGCCGGTCAGGGCGCGATTGCAGTCCGGGCACGCCTGCACCAGGTTGGCGAGGTGGTCGCACCCACCGCGATCGAGCGGGATCACGTGCTCCCAGCTGGGCTTGGGCCCAAAATCGGTGAACGGGTCGGCACAGTACGCGCACTGCGTCCATTCGCGTTCCATCATGGCAGTGGTTCCTCGGCCACCCTGGGACTAGCTACCTCGGCAAGCCCAGTCCCCGTTGCGCGATGATGTTGCGCTGGATTTCCTTTGTGCCGCCGCCGAATGTCCTGCCCGTCGAGAGGTAGTGGTTCGCGCCCACGTAGCCGCCCATCGGCGTCAATCGTTCCGGGCCGCCGGGGATGATTGTCCCCAAGTCCTGCATCAGGCGGGAAGCCGTGCGGAACACGCGCTGCGTCGCCTCACCCGCCCACACGCGGGCCAGAGAGCCCTCTGCCTGCGGCATCAGGCCCTTGGTCTGCATCCATGCGACGCGGTAGGCCAGCATCCGCCCCAACTCAATGTAGACCCGCAGGTCTGCCATCTCATTTCTCACGATGGGGTTGGCCGTGAACGGCTCGCCGTTGATGTTCGTCGTCCGCAGATAATCGAGCACCTTCTCCCACTCGCGGAGCAAGGAGGCCGGGATGTCCACCGACGCGCGCTCGAAAGACAGCGTCGTCATAGCCGCGTACCACCCACGGTTGAGCTCACCGACGAGGTTACGCGCCGGAATCCGCACATCCTGCAGGAACCACTCCGACCAGCGTCGGCGGCCAAGCATGTCATACAGCGGCCGCAGCGAGATGCCCTCGCTTTCCATGTCGATGAGGAAATAGGAGATGCCGCGATGCTTGGCGGCGTCCGGGTCCGTGCGCACGAGGATGTGTCCCCACTTGGCACGGGGATGGTGGGCGGTTGACGTCCATATCTTCTGTCCGTTGATCACGTAATCGTCGCCGTCCGCCACGGCGCGCGTGGTCAGGGAGCCAAGATCAGAGCCGGCGTTCGGCTCCGAGAATCCCTGCGCGAACTCAAACTCGCCGTTAGCGAGGCGCGGAATAAAGTATTCCTTCTGCCAATCCTGGCCGTGGATCATGAGGAGAGGCGCGACGAGGCCGCCGCCAAGCGCGGACGGCGCGCCCTGATAGGCCATCTCCTCGCGGTAAACGAGTTGGCGCTCGATGCCGGCATCCTGCCCACCGAACTCCTTCGGCCAGTGCATCGTCCACCAGCCCTTTTGGGCCAGTTTCTGCTCAAATTGGTGTTGGAGTTCCAGCGCGGCGTTGTCATCGAGGTGATACGACGTGTTCATCGTGGAAGTCAGGTCGTATCCGTGATCGTCCCACTCGTTCTGGACGAACTCGCGAACCTCCTGACGAAAAGCCTCATCCTCAGTAGAGAACCTGAAATCCATGACCTTTACCCCCTCACCTTTTCGCCAACTCGCGACGGTACGCGGTCATGATACAGCGCGCGGGCGCGGCGCGGTGACTATGCGTCAAGCAGTCCCTCTTGCGGCATCGTCCAGGGCGGCTGCATCTGGCCCCTGAACATCTTGGCGCGCGGCAGTGAAAGGTCGGTTAGCGGCACGTCGATCACGACTGGCGCATTGCGGGACAGGGCCTCAGGCAGCAGCGTTTCAAGCTCCTCCGGACTCTTCGCTCTTATTCCCACAGCTCCGAATGATTCCGCAAACTTGACGATGTCGGGGTTCATCAGCTCAGTGCCGTACGCTCCGCCGAAGTAGGTATCCAGGTCGCGCGCGACATTGCCGTATGCGTCATCCCGGAAAACCACGGTGACGATGTTGATGCCATACTGCACGGCCGTCGCCAACTCGACCGCGTTGAACATGAATCCGCCATCTCCGCTCACACACAGGACAGGCGCATCAGGACGCGCCACTTTGATGCCCATAGCCGTTGGGAACGCATACCCCAGGTTGAAGGAATAGCCGGAGTCGATGTATGTCTTTGGTCGAATCACTCGGTAGTGGGACCGCGCATAGTATCCGAACTGCGTAACGTCCCAGGCAATGACAGTTTCCTCAGGTAAGGTATTCCACATCATCTCAAGGATCGGATACTGCGGCTCCTCATCGCGAATGTCGTAGTAGGCCATGAGCCTCTTCGTCACTTCGACGGCCTCTTCCGGGGACGGGCGATCCTGGGCGCCCGCCTCCGCAAGCAGCGGCAGCAGTGCCTCAATCGTTGCGCCCGCGTCTCCGTGAAGGGGAATCGTATTCGACTGAACCCGAGTCAACTCCGAATCGTCGATATTGATATTGATCAGTGTGGAGGATTCTCCGGCGGGATTGCCCATGGAGAAACGCGCTCCAATCCCTATGACGGCATCGGCGGAAGCCAGAACCTCGTAGATCTGGTTCATCTCATCCATCTCGGCGCGCGGGCCGAAGCACGAGCCATAGGAAAAGGGGTGGTCATCCGGGATCGTCCCCTTCCCGCCGCTTGAGGTGACGACCGGAATATTAGTCGCCTCTGCAAGCCGAACGAGCGCATCTTCCGCATTGGACTGCGCCACGCCGCCACCGGCGTAGATGATTGGCAAACGCGAATCCATGATGACCTGCACGGCCCTGCGAAGGTCGTCTGCGCTCGGCACGATATGCGAAACGGGAGCCGGTTCACGTAGTTGAACGTCTTCACGCTCAACACCCGTTTCCGGTGACATCTCGATGAGGACGGGGCGCGGGCGGCCTGTTCGCATCTGTCGAAATGCCTCGGTGACGGCATCCGGCGCCTCGCGAGGTCGCAGCACGTGGCGGCGCCACTTGGTTACAGGTCGGACCACCTCGGCCTGATCAAGGACCTCATGAACCGCGCCGATCCCCTTGCCAATCTGCGCCCGAGGAATCTGGCCGACAATCGCAAGAACCGGCGAGGATCGAGCATATGCGGTTGCGAAGGCTGAGGCAGCGTTATAAAGTCCCGCGCCCGGCACGAGGAGTACAACCCCCGGCTTACCTGAAACACGCGCGTATCCATCCGCCATGTGGGTGGCTCCCTGCTCATGTCGTGTCGTTATCAGCCGAATGGATGGCTCATCTCGCAGGGCGGCCACGATCCCGGACATATGAATGCCAGGAATTCCGAAAACAACCTCGACGCTCTCTCGAACTAGAGACGCAACAAGGGCTTCGCCGCCGCTCATTCGTGTCATGGCTTGCCTCTCCCGACCATCCAGTGTCACATAGACGATTCAACGTGATCCTGGTTCACCTTGTCCGAATAACGTTGATATTTGCACACCTCGCCTGCAGTGGGCAAAAAGTAGATAGGGGCGGCTTGGCCGCCCCTATCGTCACGATTCCTGTTGAATGAGCCGGCAGCTACCTGGGAAGCCCGAGACCGCGCTGAGCAATCAGGCCGGGCGCGAGGAGAATGCCGCCGCCGCCCGCGTAGCCCGTCACCATGGACAACGCATAGTTTGTACCGTACATGCCGTTGTCCGGGGAGCGCTTCTCACCCTGGAGCAGGGCGCGATAGGGCCCCATGATGTGCGCCAGGACAGGCCAGAAGTTGAACTTCGCCATCATTGAGGAGTACAGGTTGGCGATCAGGCTCTCAGACTGCGGCACTTCACCCTTGGACTGGAGCCAGATGAGGCGCAGCGAGAGCATTCGGCCCGTCTCAACACGGATGCGCAGGTCTGCAAGCTGATGGCGGACGTGCGGATCATTAAGCACCGGCTCGCCATTGAACTTGAGGTCCTTCGCCATATCGAGGAACTTCTCCAGCACGGCAACGTTCCTGGCGCCAGTGCCGCCCGCACGCTCAAAGTTGAGCGTGGTCATAGCGGCGTACCAGCCACGGTTGACCTCGCCGATGACCTGCCGCTTCGGAACACGGACCTCGTCCATGAAGACCTCGTTCCAGCGGCGTCGGCCAAACATGTCATAGAGCGGCCGGAGCGTGATGCCGGGCATCTGCGCGCCGTCATCATCCTTCAACTGCATGATCAGATACGTGATGCCGCGATGCTTGGGCGCGGACGGGTCCGTGCGTGTCAGCACGTGGTACCAGTTGGCGTAGTGGGAACCGGATGACCAGATCTTTTGGCCGGTGACGACGAAATCATCACCGTCCTCGACGGCGCGCGTGGTCAGGCTCGCGAGGTCGGTGCCCGCGTTCGGCTCGGAGAAACCCTGCGCCCAGTCAATATCGTTCGTTGCCATCTTGGGGAGGAACTCATTCTTGATGGACTCTTCGGCGTGGTACATCATCGCGCCGGTGATGTTTGCACTGGGGCTGCCCTGCGGGGCTCCCGCATAGGCGAGCTCGTCCGCGTAGATGACCTGTCGGGACAACGGAAGGCCCTGCCCGCCGTACTCCTGCGGCCACGCCATCGTCCAATAGCCCTTTTCAACCAGCTTCTTCTGGAAGATCTTGGTATCCTCGCGGTAATCCGCGCTGTCAAAGTCATAGCCGAAGACGTTGAGATCCGTGTTGTAGTCCTTGGAATCCCATTCCCGTCGGACGAACTCTCGTATTTCCTGCCGAAACGCCTCATCTTCCGGCGCAAACGTGAAATCCATTGTTGGCTTGCCTCCCCACCGGCGCGCGCTCGATAGCGCCACCACTTTTCTAGACCATATAAAACGGCATCATTCCTGTGCGGAATCAACTGTCAGCATACCACGCGAACCATAGTGAAACGGCAGCGGGAACGGGCGAATATGTGTCGAGCTGGGCTGCGCGCCTCCCCACAGGCGCTCAGACGATTGGCGGTTTTTCTATCCAGGCGGCAATCACGCAGATAAACTACCGCGGCAGGCCGAGAGCCCGCTGCGCGATGATGTTCTTCTGCACTTCCCGCGTGCCGCCGCCGATGCTCAGACCTGTGGCAAGGATGGAGTTCACACCCATGAATCGGCCGGCGGGCGCCCACTTGTCCTCCGGGCGCAGCTGGCCGTAGTCGCTCAGAATGGACGCGATTCCCCGATAGATCCCCTGGTGCAGAACATCTCCCCACAGCTTGGTCTGTGACGACTCTTTCACCGGAATCTCGCCCCGCGTCTGCATCCACGCCACACGGTAGGAGATCATCCGCGCCACTTCAATCTGCAGGCGCATGTCGGCCAATATGTGCCTCACGCGCACGTCGTCAAGCAGCGGCTGCCCGTTGACCTTTACCTCCTTCGCATAGTCCATAAACTCCTCAACGGTGCGCAGCATCCGCGCGGGACCGCCGATGTTGGAGCGCTCAAAAGACAAATGCGTCATCGTGGCATACCAACCGCGGTTGACCTCGCCAACCATGTTGCGCTTGGGAACGCGAACCTCATCCATGAAGACCTCGCTCCAGCGGCGGCGTCCCAACATGTCATACAGCGGGCGAAGGATGATGCCGGGGGACTTCATGTCGATGATGAGATACGTCAGGCCGCGATGTTTGGCCGCCTCGGGGTCCGTGCGAACCAGCGCCTGCCCATAGTCAGCCATCTCCGCCATGGACGTCCATATCTTCTGGCCGGTGACGATGAAATCGTCGCCGTCTTCAACGGCGCGTGTCTGCACGCTGGCAAGGTCTGAGCCCGCGCCGGGCTCGGAGAGCAAGCGGCAGAACTCGATCTCAGCCGTCGCGTAATGCGGCAGCAGGTCGTCCCGATGCCACTCATTGCCGTGGTACATCAGGACGGGTCCGACGAGGTCGCTTGCGCCGGAAGATGGCGCGCCCCAGTAGGCCATTTCCTCGCGATAGATCAGTTGGCGGGAGATGGGCGCGCCCATTCCACCAAATTGCTCCGGCCAGTGCAGCGTCCACCAGCCCTTGCCGGCAAGCTTGAGCTGCCATTCCTTGACCAGATCGATGGCCTCATGGGTATGCAGATCGTAAGAGGCGATGGACGCCCCAACGGAGTCATAGCCCTTCGGGTCCCACTCGGTGGTGACGAAATCACGCACCTCTTGTCGGAAGGCTTCGTCTTCCTGCGAAAACCTGAAGTCCATTGTGTTACTCCCCGTTCCTAACGAACTCCGCCGTCTTTCTCTTTGCCGAATATTTGCGGCATAAGCACAATGCGCCGAAGCGCAAGGAAGTCAGAACTACAGGGAAACCGAGAGACAGGTCACAGTGCGCAGAATGCCGCCAATCGTGTGAATCCTGCTCGCTACGAGACTACCAATCGTATTCAAGTCTTCCGCTTCAATCGTCGCGATGACGTCATACGGGCCCGTCACCGCGTCCACGGATGTCATCTCAGGAACGTTCTTGAGTTCATTGACAACGTCCTGCGTCCTGCCAACAGAAGTCTCCACCAAAATGAAAGCACGCGTGGCCACATTAACCCCCAAAATTCTCTACCCACCAAAGCTGTCAAAGGCGGCTTATTCTAGGCGCGGACGCGAAAGAGTGTCAATTGGCCGACCCGCTCTTGAACCGTCCATCGAAGTACTCTGTCACGGCGTCCAGGTACTCCTCGGCATGGTCGCTGAATGCCGCGCTGTGTCCGCCGGACGGGAACGATCGTAAACGAGTGTCCGGGTGCGAGGCCGCCGCCGCGATCCGTTCCGAGTGATCGGCGGCAATCCTGTCGTCGTCCTCCGCGTGCGTGAATAGCATCGGAAAGTCGAGCTCACCGACAAATTCCTCGGGTTTCAGCGCTGACAATGCAATCCCGTACCGGGTTCGAGCCACGATCTCCATCCCCGGTTTCAGCACGCTGATCGTCCATTCCGGAAGGGGTGTTCGATCGGCTACCTCCACTGCGAACAGGTCATCAATACTTGCAAAGGCGCTGTCGATGACGAGAGCTCGAAGCCGCGGCTCCTCTGTGGCCGCCAGCAAGGAGGCAACCCCTCCCATCGAGAATCCGAGCACGCCGATGCGCGCTGCAGGGATGCCGTACGTCTCCTCAGCAACATCCATCGCCCCCAGCACGTCGTACCGCTCATAGAATCCCGCAGACATCACCTCGCCATCGGATTCCCCATGCGCACGCAGGTCGAACATCAACATCGAGAAACCCCTGTCACGGAGATCCCGGATAAGTGGCATGTACAGATCCGGGTCGCGGGCGCGGTTCGAATCAATGCCGTGAACAACGATGATTGCAGATTCGAGGCTTTCGTTCTGCGTAGACCGCGGTATCCACCAGCCTTGCAGTGTTATTGGGTCCTCTTCTGCGCGTTCCTCCGGCATACGGGGAGGGAACTCGATGTCCTCGTACGCCATTTCGTAGTCCAGCGGCGTAATGTCGACAGCCACGCGCTCTGCCACCACGGCCTGCGAGACCATCGTCCAGGACATGACGGCGATGATGGCGACGATGATGCCCAGCGCCACCATGCCGCCGCGGAGAGCCACGATTGGATTCATTCGCTCGCTTGAGCGCCGGCGCCGGAGATTCCGGTCTCACCCACGAGTTCCACGCGCGTCTCGTCACCCGCTTCGAGGCGCTTCACGTCCTCCGGGCAGATCGCCAAACCGTTGGCCCGCGCCATCGCCGTCAGGATGTTGGAGCCCTGTGGCCCGGACAGGCGCGCATGCATCCGGCCGTCGTCACCGCGATACACATGAGCGCGGGCGTACACGCGGCGACCGTCCTCATTCACGATCGGATCATCAAGAACGGCTGTGAGTGATGGAGAGTCCCACGCCTCGTGCCCCATCATCTTGCGCAGCGCCGGACGTGCCAGCATGTGGAAAACGACCATCGCGCTGACGGGGTTGCCCGGCAGGCCAAGGTGTGGCACGTCCCGCCCCCACGGCTCCTCCGCCGTCCCCCGCAGGATGCCGAACACCACAGGCTTGCCGGGGCGCATTCGCACCGCCCACACGCGCACATCACCCAATGATTGCAGCACCTGCTTCACCAGATCGTAGTAGCCGACGGAGACGCCGGCGGAGGTGATCAGGAAATCGGCCTCGCGCGCCTGCTCCACATGCTTTCGGACTGAATCCTCCGTGTCGCGGGCAATGCCGAGGGGGCGGGCGATGCCGCCCATCTGCTGAACAAGACCCTGCACAGTGTATGTGTTGATGTCATAGATGTGGCCGACGCCTAACTCATCGCCCGGCGCGGCAATCTCGTCGCCGGACGCGAGGATTGCAACGACGGGACGGGGATAGACGGGAACGGTCGCCATGCCGACGGAGGCCAGCACGCCAAGCCGCGCGGGCGTCAATTCCATCCCCTTCGCCAAAACGACTTCACCCACCTGCACATCCTCACCGGCGGCCCGGATGGAGGTGCCAACTCGAGGTGAAGCGTAGATTGTTATGGCATCCAGCGGCTGTTCATTCGCTCGACGGCTCTCTTCATCCGTATCTTCAAAGCGGACAATGGCATCCGCGCCGGGAGGGACAGGAGCGCCGGTCATGATGCGTACTGTCACCCCCGGAACCACGGCAGGTTCGGGCGGCGATCCTGCCGCAATCTCGCCAATGACAGGCAACTCAACGGGCGAGTCCTGCCGGGCCGACGCCACGTCCTCCGCTCGCACCGCATACCCATCCATCGCAGAATTCGGGAGCGGCGGGATGGAGATTGCGGAGCGTACTTCATCCGCGAGCACGAGACCGTTGGCGTCGGCAAGCGGGACACGCGTGGGCAGCAGTGGCCGAATATCAGCCAAAACGCGCTCTAGCGCCTCTTCCACCAGGATCATGCCGGTCTGTGTCGTCATCGTTTCAATGCGCCTCTCGTGATGTGGGGCGCGTGACCATCATGCCTGTGAGCGAAGTGTCGCGCCCGTCTCTCTTTGCAGTTTATCCAGCAACTGCGTCTCAGCGACATCCACTTCAGTATCCGTCAATGTGCGCGTTGGCGACTGCCAGACAAGAGAAAATGCGAGGGATTTCTTGCCATTCGGCACCTGTGGGCCTTGATACACGTCGACGAGCGCAGACCGCACGACGGAGGGGAAGTTACGGATAATATCGCCCACGACGCCCGCCGGCGCCCCCTCATCGATCAGCAGGGAGAGCTCCCGCAGCACGCCCGGGTAGCGAGAGACCGACCGCCACGTCCGCTCGACTTCGCGGCGGCTCTGAAGGGCCGCGTGGAGATCGATCTCATAGAGGACAACGCGAGGCGCGCGCACATCGAGCGCCGCCAGCGTATCGGGATGTACCTCGCCGATGGTCCCAAACGGCCGTCCGCCAACCTCCGGCAGAATGTGGGCTGACCGTCCATGCGCCAGGATGCGGTCATCGGCGGCCTCGTACCGCGCGCGAACGCCGAGGGCCTCGAGCAAACTTTCCACCAGTCCCTTTGCGTCAAAGAAGTCCAGTTCATCGGAGTCGGTATCGCCGCCGCCGATCCAAGAGCGGTTTGCACGCATCCCCGCCATTACGCCGCACACATACGTCCGCTCCTCCGGTTGATGCCGCGGGCCATGCGGCAGATATGCCTGCCCGATCTCGAAGAGCCTGTACGACTCCCGACTGATGCCGCGCTCGTTATTCGCAAGCGTGCGCAGCAGACTCCCACGCAGCGTGGTTCTCAAATACTCCTGGTCAGGCGACATTCGGTTCCAGACGCGTAGCGGATCCTGCGGCGCATCGCCCGGAATGGTGGTCTGCAACAATTCCATCGACACAAGCGGGTAAGAGATGGTCTCTCGGTGGCCCAATCGAACGAGGACATCGCGCACATCGTCCTTGATCTGCGTGAGGGGTTCCGGGAGATCAGGCTCTCCCGTGGTCGGCAGCAGTGTGACGGGGACGGCGTCATAGCCCACAATCCGCGCCACTTCTTCGATTAGGTCGTCCGGGATTCCGATGTCCGTCCGCCAAAACGGCACAACGGCGTCAATAGTGTATTCCCCGTCCTCCCTGTCCGTAGCCGTGACCTCAAAACCGAGCGAGCGCAGCGTACGCTCCGAGACCTCACGTCCCGGGTCGCTGCCCATCACCTGTTTCATGCGTTCGGACGTCATGGTGACCACCGCCGGCTCCTGCCTGTCCGGCCAATCGTCGGCAATGCCCTTTGCGGCCTTTCCGTCACACAGTTCAACCAGCATCTTGGCCGCGCGGCGGAGGCCGACGGGCGGAAGTGTTATCGGCAGATTGCGCTCGAAGCGCTGTGAGGCCTCCGTGCCGCGCTTTCCCCCTACCTCGATCCGGCGGCGCTGAACTGTGCGTCGTGTGCTGGCAAAGCCGAATGACGCGGACTCCAGGATGATGTCCGTCGTGGAATCCGAAACCTCAGAGTTCTCCCCGCCCATGATCCCGCCCAAACCGACCGGGCCGCTCTCATCGGCGATGACAAGGTCTTCCGTCGAGAGAACGTGCTGGCGTCCGTCCAGCGTTTCGAGGGGCTCATCCGGCGTGGCGCGGCGGACGATGAGTTTGCCGCCAGCGATGCTATCCCTATCAAAAGCGTGCAGCGGCTGCCCAATCTCCAACATGACGTAGTTCGTGATGTCAACCACGTTTGAGATTGGCCGCACGCCGGCGGACTTCAATCGCAGTTGCATCCAATCGGGCGCGGGGCCGATGGTCACGCCTGTGATCAGGGCCGACGTATAGCGCGGCGCGAACTCCGGCGCGCGCAGGTCAACCAGGTCCTTAGTCGTTATAGGGTCTCCGTCTTCTGCATACTCCAGCGACGGCGTCCTTACCGGATTACCTGTTAGGGCCCCTACCTCCCAGGCCACACCAAGCATGGAGAGACAGTCCGGCCGGTTAGCTGTCACTTCCACATCGAGAATGACATCTCCTAGGTAATCTTCCAGCGGCGTGCCTGGGACGGCGTCGTCCGGCAGCACAAGGATGCCCTCGTGGCCATCGCCCAGCCCAAGCTCCCGCTCGGAGCAGATCATGCCCTCAGACACGACGCCGCGGATGCGCGCCGATTTGAGCGTCTCCTGATTGCCCGTCTGCGGATTGGTCAGCGTCGCCCCGACGCGGGCGAGCACGATATTCTGTCCGCCCTCCACGTTCGGCGCGCCGCAGATAACCTCCAACTCGTCAGACCCCGTGTTGACCGTAGCCAGCTTCAGGCGATCAGCGTTTGGATGTGGGCCGAGACGTTCAACATGGCCAACGAGGATATTGTCCCAGTCGCCGCCCACGCGCTCGATTGCGCCGACTTCAAGTCCGGCCATGGTCAGCCGATGCGCCAACTCCTCCGGCGTCAAATCAAAATCGACGTATTCTCGCAGCCACTTGAGCGACACGCGCATCGCGTCGTCTTACTCCGTTCGATCCGTATCGTCAGTCGTTTCAGTCTCGGCATCGTCGTCATCAGCGGCGGGTTCGGCGACGCCACCAAAGGGAGCGCCTCCGGAATCCTCCATCTGTTCGTCACCGTGTTCGTGACCCTGGTGTGCGATGGCCTCCGCAGTTGCGAGGTCATTTTGCCCCGCCGCCATGTGCCTCATCGTTATGCGAAATCTTGGCGGCTTGTGCGACGTTGACCGCACAAGATACACATTCCCGCAAGCATGGCAATGGAAGCGGTGCGGCACGAGATTCGACGGCAACTCGCTATGTCCCTCGTAGTACACGAGGGCATTGCAGCTGGGGCAATTCTGCTGGGTAGGGACGGACCCGCCGTGTGTCGTCATGCGGTCTTCACGCCTCCGACCCAGCGGCTATTCCTAGCGGAGTTTTGCAACAGTGGCCTTCTCGAAGTCCTGAATTGCCCTTACGATACCCATTCCTTCAGCGACGGACATTGGGCCGAGCATGTCCCTCTGTGCGTCCCGCAATTGATCCGCGAGTTCAACGTAGGCGACTCTTTGCTGTCCCGCCACCGCCCGCTCCGCCGCGGAACTTAGGCAACCTAAAATCGTGCCGAACTCCTCAATTGAGAGCGACAAATTCACCATCACTTGCTCTGCTCGCTCCGTCATCTCCATCCTCCTTCCGGTTGTAGGGATCCCTCTCTATCCCTCGCGCTTATCCCACCGAGCTAGAACTGCTCGAGAAAATTCAAATCATTGGCATAGAAATGCCGTATGTCATCGATGCCGTGCCGCAGCATCGCTATCCGCTCCGGACCCATGCCGAATGCGAATCCCGTGTACTCATCCGGGTCGTAGCCGACTCGCCTCAGAACCTCGGGATGCACCATCCCGGCGCCCATGATCTCCAGCCAACCGGTCTGGCTGCAGACGCGGCAGCCGTCTCCCCGGCAGGCGAAGCAGTCAATAGCCATGTCCACACCCGGTTCCACGAACGGAAAAAAGTCGCAGCGGAAGCGGAAGCGGCGATCAGGACCGAACATGCGGCGCGCAAAGGCATACAACGTCCCTTTGAGATCTGCGAACGTGATGCCGCGGTCGACGGCGAGGCCCTCAACCTGGAAGAAGACCGATTCATGGGAAGCGTCCGTCGCCTCGTGTCTGAACACTCGTCCCGGGACGAGCACACGAACGGGCGGCTCCTGCGCCTCCATGATGCGCACTTGCATAGGCGATGTATGCGTCCGCAACAACAGCGGCCGCTTGCCGTCATCATCCTCAATATCCAGCCATAGCGTGTCCCACTGATCACGGGCCGGGTGATCGGCCGGGATATTCAGTGCCTCAAAGTTGTAGTAGTCCCACTCCACCTCAGGACCCTCGACGACACGAAATCCCATCGGTCTGAACGCGTCGATAATCTCCCGCAGAGTCTGCGTCGTGGGGTGCAGCCCCCCGGAAGGAACTCCTCGTCCGGGCAGCGTCACGTCAATGGCTTCTGCGGACAACCTCTGCGCCACGTTCGCGTGTTCCAGGACGGCGCGGCGTTCTTCATAGGCATTCTCGAGAGCAGAACGCACCCGATTGGCGAGTTGACCGGCCTCACGCCGATCCTCAATGGGAAGCGTTGGCAACTGCTCCAACAACTTTGGGAGACGACCCTGTCGCCGACCCTGCCACGTCACACGCCATTCTTCCAGCGCATCCCTGTCAGAGATGCGCTCAAGTTCAGCGAGCGCGCTGCTCTCAACGTCCGTAAGTTCGTCGGTGAGTGTGGACATATTCCCCGCGCTGTTGTGACTGTCCGTACTCGGAAACTGGTATCAAAAACGCCCGTCCCGTGACGGACAACAGCAGAGATTATACCGTCATACCTATTGAGAGGTCAATCTAATGAGGGTACCGTCGCGTATGCAGACTGTGCCAGGGGCGGCTCACGCCCCGTCCTCTTGGCCTCCCGTCGGCTGGACTGTGATGGAGGCGCGCAAATCCGTCATGCGTGCCTCTGTCCGAACGTAAATCTCGAACTCCTCCGGCGTCATTCCGGAGTGCCGGATGAGAGCCTTGAGCGCGCCACGTTTGATCATCTCGGCGCCCGGCACGCCCGGCGCGGTAAGGACCGGGGGGCGCTCGTCTTCAAATTCGCTCTGGCTCCGGTCTCCAATGTCAACTTGAACCTCGACCGTCTCGCATGTGAGCGGCAGATTATCATCCGCACGGGCGGCAAGAATTTCATACAACTCATCGCCGAGATAGTCGATTGAATCCGCCGGAGGGGCCATATCATCTTCTGCCCACGCAGAGAGCGACTGTTGAATCGCAGCCGTAATGGCATTAATGGATTCGTCCCGTGTGTCACCCTGCGCGACGCAGCCCGGCAGAGCCGGACAGTGCACTGAGTATCCACCCGCGGGTTCGGGCTCCAGGATGACGGTATAGGTCGCGATGGGCATGACCAGTCAATTGTAGCCTGCCAATTGAGACCGGATACTGCGCTTTTGTGCAAGCCGAGACGTTAATCTGTGGTGTATGGAATCGAGGCCGAAAACGCCTGCGCCGCCCCGTTTGGGACGGCGCTTCTACTACGGGTGGGTAATTGTCGCGACGATGTTCATCGTCTCGGTCGCCCAAACAGCACAGTACAACCCTGCCATCAGCGTCTTCGTCAAGCCGATTACTGAGGATTTTGGTTGGAGCCGCACAACCTTTTCAACCGCGATCGGCATTGGAGGAATCGTCGGAGCCGGTCTTGCATTATTCATCGGGCCGATCCTGGACAGGCGCGGCCCGCGGATACCCACGCTGATAGCGTTCATGTTATTGGGTGGAGTTGTGATGTCGTTGAGCCAGATCTCGGAAATCTGGCAATTCTACGGGATCATCATCACGAACCGCGCCCTGAACACAGGCTTTCTGTCCATTGTTGCCGGTGTGGTGGTGTCCAAGTGGTTTATTCGACGCCGAGGGCGCGCGATGTCTTTCTCCATTACGGGCATTCGCTTCGGGCAGGCGATCTTTCCGCCCTACGCGACTTTCTTCATCCTGCGGTCAGGCTGGCAGACTGCGGCAATCGCGCTTGGCGGACTGGTGTGGCTTATGACGCTGCTGCCGGTCGCGTTATTCCTGCGGCGGCAGCCGGAGGACATGGGGCTGCGGCCTGACGGTGACCCTCCCACGAATGAGGAGCAGGATGGCTTTGATTCACCGCAGTCATACGCCGCGAGTGAAGAAGTATCTTTCACACTGGCGCAGGCGTTGAGGACGCGTGCCTTCTACCTAATCCTGTTCGCTACGAGTGCGTTGGCGTTCAACATTGGCGGCATCAATTTCAATCTCTTTCCTTACATGACGGATCAGGGCATGTCAGAAGCGCAAGCCGCGATGATTCTGGCGGTGTGGTCGCTGATTGGCGCCACAGGTTCGTTGATTGTGGGATTTGTAGCTGAAAAAATGCACGTGCGGTTTGTAATGGCGCTGGCATTCTCATTCGCGACTGCTGGCGTCGGGCTGCTCGTCATTACGGATGATGTGCCGACTGCGCTGGTGTTCTCACTCGTACATGGCTTGTCATTCGGGTCGCTGCCGATGCTGATGAACCTGGTGTGGGCGGATTACTATGGCAGGCGGCATCAAGGGGCGATTCGCGGTTTCACCACCCCGTTCCAGGTCATCGTGCAGGCGGGAGGCCCTGTTATCGGCACGCTCTCCTACGACCTAATCGATACGTACGTGCCTGCGTTCATCCTCTTCGCTGTGCTGTATCTCCTCAGCGCCCTCGCGATGCTCCTGGCCAAGCCCGTCTCGCTTTCAAATGTGCTGGCACGCCGGAGAGCGCGGTGAGAGCAACACGCCTTGCCGCTTGCTTAGGAATAGCCCGCAATCCTACTCTTGAAGCAATCACAGACATGTCGGAGCGGCCTGGCGCGTTCCGGCCAATCAAATAAAGAGTCGGAGAGATGACGACAAACGAAAATGAACGGTTCACCCTTCTTCCCCGGTCCGTGAGGCCGTCACACTACAAGCTGGAACTCACGCCGGACCTGGAAAACGCTGCATTTACGGGTTCAGTGGCTATTGATGTTCTTGTGACGGAAATCACGAACTTGGTTGTCTTAAACGCCATTGAGCTGGAATTGGGCTCTGCAACGTTCACACCGCGTGGTGGCGAGGCCTCCGCATCGACGGGGATCACGTACGACGAGGAACCTGAGACTGCCACGATCAGTTTTGGCGAGCCGCTGCCCGTCGGAACGGGGACGCTTGAGATTTCGTTCACAGGGATCCTGAACGATCAGCTGCACGGGTTTTACCTGAGTTCGTTCCGTGACAAGGACGGGATTGAGCGGCGGATGGCGGCGACCCAGTTCGAAGCATCGGACGCGCGGCGGTGCTTCCCCTGCTGGGACGAGCCTGCGGTCAAGGCCACGTTCCAGGTCGACTTGATCATCCCCGAAGGGTTCTCTGCGATCTCCAACACGCTGGAGTCTGCGCCGGAGCCGGAGGACGGGGGTAGGCAGCGGGTCAGCTTCCCCACAACGCCAATCATGTCCACGTACCTGCTCGCGTTCATCGTGGGTGAAATGGAGTCCATCGAGGCGCGGTCGGCCAATGGAACGCTGACGCGGGTGTGGGCGACGGTGGGACAGGCGGAGCTGGGGCGGTTCGCATTGGAAACGTCGGTGCGGCTGCTGGACTACTACAACGACTATTTCGGCGTGGCGTACCCGCTGGAGAAGCTGGACCACATCGCGCTGGCGGACTTCGCAGCCGGGGCGATGGAGAACTGGGGAGCGGTGACGTACCGCGAGGTGGCGCTGCTGTTCGATCCGGCGAGTTCATCGCCCGGCACACGGCAGCGCATTGTTGAGATCATCGCCCATGAGATGGCGCACATGTGGTTCGGCGATCTCGTGACGATGGCGTGGTGGAACGACCTGTGGCTCAACGAGAGTTTCGCGTCATGGATGGGGGCCAAGGCGACAGACACGCTGTACCCGGACTGGGCCATCTGGACGCAGTTCATCGCCACGGACGTCGCGCCGGGCATGAGCCTGGACGGGCTGGAGAACTCCCATCCAATCGAGTCCGAGGTGCGGAATCCCAACGAGGTCAGCCAACTCTTCGACGCCATCAGCTACGAAAAGGGCGCTTCTATTCTCCGCATGTTGGAGCAACACATCGGCCCGGACGCCTTCCGCAGCGGCCTGAACAGCTATATGCGGGCATACGCGTACTCCAACGCGGAGGGGGCGGATCTATGGCGAGCGATGGCGGATGCGTCCGGGCAGGATATCCCGGGGATGATGGACTCCTGGATCAAGCAGGTTGGGTATCCGGTGGTGTCTTCGGAGACCACGCGCGGCGACTCCGGCGCGACCATCTCCCTAACACAGCGGCGTTTTCTCTATTCCGGGCCGACCGACGACGAAACACTGTGGCACGTGCCCGTCCGCATCACGACGCAGGGGAGTGAAGACGAGGCGAGGATGTTGTTCACCGGCCGAACTGAATCCATCGAGGTTCCGTCGGCATCGGCGGACGGGTGGATCAAGGTCAACGCCGGTGGGGCAGGATTCTATCGCGTCGGCTACCAACAGGATGAGCTTGACCGACTGATTGCCGCGGTGCGGACACGCGAACTGAGCGCGTCGGATCGCCTGACTCTGCTGGAGGACACCTACGCCCTTGCGCGCGCCCGCCACATTCCTGCTCGCAACTACCTCGAATTGGCGCAGGCATATGCGGACGACGAGGACTACAGCATCTGGGCGGCGATGGCGTCTCAGCTCGGAGCTATCGAGGCGCTATCCCGCAATGAGCCGTATCTGGAACGCTACCAGGAGTTCGCCCGAGGGCTGACGCAGACCGTCGCCGGCAAGATCGGCTGGGAACAGCCGGAGAATGAGGCGCATCTGCGAACGCTATTGCGGGCGGTGGCGATGAGCGCGGCAGGCGGCTTCGGCGATGAGGCCGTGTTGTCCGAAGCCGCAGCGCGATTCGCGCGTTTCCTTGAAGATGAGTCATCGCTGCGGCCCGACCTGCGCGCAGTCGTCTACAACCTGACCGCCGAGCAGGGCGACGACGAGATGTTCGAGACCATGAAGCGCCTGGAGGGGGAATTCGATCTGCAGGAGGAAAAGGTCCGTATGCAGATGGCGCTCACTCAGTTCAGCCAGCCGGAACTCCTCCAGAGGGCGCTCGAGATGTCGGTCGACCAGGATCAGATTCGCGTGCAGGACGCGCCGCGCATCCTGATGGGGGTGGGCGGCAACCTCCGAGGCCTGAACCTGACGTGGGAATTCATGAAGAACAATTGGCCGGAGATCGAACGCCGCTATGCAGGCGGGGGGTTCGCAATCATGCGGCTGGTTTCCATCACGGGCGGATTCGCGACGGAGGAGGCAGCGCAGGAGGTGCGCTCATTCTTCGAGGAGCATCCGACGCTGTCCGCGACGCGGGCGATCCAGCAGTCGCTGGAGCGAATAGAGCTCAACCGGCTGTGGCTGGAGCGGAATCGGGGCGAGCTGGCGGCGTGGCTTAGGTAGGAACGAAGGGGACTTACATCGAATCGTTGACAGGGGAGACGTGGACGGTCGTTTAGTCCAGTTTGGCGCACGCACGTCTGTAGGCCTCCATGTCTCCGGCGTCGCGGCGCGAGACATAAACAGTCTTCACTTTGTCAGGGGGCACGTAATATCCGCTTGAGGTCAAAAAACTGGATACACGCCAGACAGCATCTTCTGGGCGAGCGCAACATACTGCGACTTGCACTGAATCTTCAGCAATATTGTAGACGAGGCTATGGCTTCTCTCACTCATCGGGCGCCACTTGGGACGGGGAGTAGGTTTCGGGGTGGCAAATGGCGAGACTTCGACCATCACACTTGCCACGTTACGACTTACAACGTTCTTGACACTTGTAGGCACCTGTTGAATCTCGTCGATGTTTGACGGGAACTCGCCATCATGTTCGCTCTCGTAAGCGGCGACTGCCCCGCCGGTCAACGCCATAAAAACTCCGACTGAGACCATCGCTCGCATCTTGTGTCGATTCAACACCGAGAAGATAAAAACACCAAGACTCAGAATAAAGGGGACAAGTGGCAGAAGCCAATAAATCGACGTGGGATTGGATTCCAGTTGCTCGAAAATGGGTACCTCCCCGAGGCGATTGGACTCAGCTATTTGAAGTCTCGGCCGAGTGATGGTGACGTAGCTATATGTGTTGACAGTGGGATACACTGTATATACAATGCCCAATTGCTATGACTTTTCATGGTGGGCAAGGAAAGGGAGTGGGCTATGGCTTCGTCGATAATTGATGAGGAACATCTGAAAATTATCGGAGACCCAAAACAAGCTGTGAAAGAACTGGCGGAGTTTAGTGAGACGGCTAAACTGCTTTCTCGTGCTGACATTTGCAATCAATACAGGGGACAATGGGTCGCATTGTATGAAAGTAGTGTCCGTGCTCACGCTGAGACCCTAGAGGACATCTTGAGACAAGTTGACGAGCAGGGATTGCCGCGTGGTCAAACACTAGTACATTTCATCGACGATGGCACTCGTACTCTGATTCTGAATGCTTCGGGGTAGTTTTGATGCCGACGGGCGTCCCTATGTTAGCGGAATGTTGCTCATCCCTCGTCTGCGGTTACGTGCTAGATTGTCGTTTCTAGTCGATACTGGTGCGGATACCACCCTCTTGATGCCGTCGGATGCACGGAGCATGGGCATTGACTATCAGCTCCTTGGAGGGATACATGAATCAACAGGAATCGGCGGAACAGCAAAAATCTACAAGGAGCCTGCGATAGTTGCTTTCGTGGACGGTCATTCTCTATTGACCTATGCCATCAACTTGGCTATTTTGCCGGATAAATCCGTCAATCTGCCCTCGTTGTTGGGACGCGACATACTCAGACATTGGACAATGCTCCACTCGCCAAAGACGGGGGAGCTTCATTTTGAGGCACAACAGAGAAATCCTCTCGCCCGTTGGCTGGGTCGGACGTGGCTCGGTCGTCACTAAGCTAATCCGCATTGAGATTGAATCAATCCCAACCTCGCCACTACCTGCCTGTCAACGATTCGATGTAAGTCTCGAACGAAGCTTATCGCCGCAGGGGTTGGCGTTGGCGGTATGTTCCTGTGCGCCACGCCCATTCCATGGGGCCGAAGCGGAATCGACTGAGCCATACGGGCGACCACCAGAGTTGCAGCGCCCAGACGGCGAGCACGAAGAGCAAGACTCCCGCGCGGCCAATCTCCACGTCTGCCAGGAGATGGGTCAGGATCAGAACGCCTAGCACGGTCTGCGCGAGGTAGTTGGTCAGCGCCATACGCCCAACGGCAATGAAGCGCTCCTTAAGCCATGCCAGCCCTCTTGTTCGCTGCCAGAGGATGATCAGGCCCATGTACCCGAGCGAGGCGGGAATGGTGCCGAGGGTATTCGGAATCTCGCCGATGAACGCAACATCGCGGCCGTAGTCGGCCGCGTGCGTTATCACGACACCGATTGTTGCGAGCGTAAGGCCAATGGCAAGCCCACCGATTGCCATTCTCTGATAGAAACGGTCAGAAAGCGCGCCCTGCATGAACCCGGTCTTGTAGAGCCCGGCGCCAACGAGTATCAGTCCGAGCGCGCGCATCAAGTAGCCTAGCGCGAGCACACCGGACAGGGCCTCATAGTCCGTGCCGGACGGCATCGATCCGTCGTCGGGCAGAAGCCATATGCCGTCCAACGGCACATCCGTTGTGCTGACCCAGTTCTGAAGAGCAAATGAGGGGATCACGGATGCGAGGAAGATAAGGACGCCTAATACGATCATTGCGCGCGAGGGTAATCGCCTCAGTAGCAGCAGGACAAATGCCGAAATCGCATAGGCTGTCAGGACGTCCCCCTCCCACACGGCCATATGGATGAGTCCCATGATGAGCAGCAGGATATTGCGCCACGCGTTCAGGAGGGTCGGACGCTTCTCACGCCGGGCAGCGCGTTCGATGAACAGGAAGATGCCCGCGCCAAATAACAGGGAGAAGATGCCCATGAACTTCTGGTCGACCAGGATTTCGCCCAAAATGGCGATTGCCCAGTCAAGCCCCGTGTCAGACCCGGCGACGCTGATGTTTCGATAGGGAACCATGCCGTAAGCGAAGGAAACGGCATTCATCAGCAGGATGCCGAGCATGGCTACGCCACGTATCAGATCAAGGCTGAGAATCCTGTCCGACTCTGCAACCGGCCCGCGCGCCGGAGCGTCCGGGGCTGCGGCCTGTCCGTTCATATCGACAAGCGTAGTGCCGACAGGACGAACGGGCCGCTAGTAGGCGTAGATTGCGAGACGGCCCTTTGTGAGGACATCACCGACGTGATTCTTGATGGTCTGCAGCATCGAGAAGTCGTCCTCGCCGACGAATGTGACGGCCTTGCCGACGTTGCCGATTCGGCCGGTGCGGCCAATGCGATGGATGTATTCCTCAAGGTTGCCGGGCATATCGTAGTTGATGACGTGCGAGATTTCCGGGATGTCCAGTCCGCGCGACGCGACGTTGGTAGCGACGAGCACCTTGAGTTCTCCGGAACGGAACGCGCGCATCACCGCCTCACGTTGGTTCTGCCGCATTCCCCCGTGGATTGGCTCCACGCGAATCCTCGCGCGCTGCAGACGCCGTGCCAGGCGGTCCACGCCCACCTGCGTTCGGCAGAAGATCAGCGACTTTTCTTCCTTCAGTTCTGTTTGGAGAACCTCCTGCAAGCCGGCCAGCTTGTCCTCAACAGCTACTTCATAGTAGACCTGCTCAATTGTGTCGGCGGCTCCGGATTCTTCGCCGATACCGATGTGGATCGGGTCTCGCAGGAATCGCTCGATCATGCGCTTGATGAAAGACGGCATGGTTGCGGAGAACAGGGCTGTCTGGCGCGCACGCGGCGTGGCGCGGAGGATACGAATCATGTCCTCGGCGAAGCCGATGTCCAGCATCTGGTCTGCCTCATCGAGGATGGCAATACGCACGTCGTTCAGCTTGAGGGTGCCGCGCTGCATGTGATCCTGCACGCGCCCGGGCGTGCCCACGATGATCTGCGGGGTTTCCTGCAAGGCTTTGAATTGCACATCGATCTTCTGCCCGCCATAGAGCGTCACGACCTTCAAGCCGCGGTGCTTGGCGAGGCGGTGCAGCTCACCGGTGACCTGCACGGCGAGTTCCCGCGTCGGAGCGAGAACGATGCCCTGCACCTCGCGGCGCGTTGGGTCAAGCAGCTCAACCATCGGAATGCCGAAAGCGGTTGTCTTACCGGTCCCCGTCTGGGCACGGCCGACGACGTCACGCCCTTCAAGCATGACGGGTATCGCCTCCGTCTGGATGGGGGTGGGATTCTCGTATCCCATGTCGTCCAGCGCTTGTCGAATCGGCTCGGACACGGCGATGGTTCCGAAGGTCTTGTCTCGTTCGAATGGACCGGCCTGCAATTCAGTTCGCGGGGCGGCATTTCGTCTGCGGGCGCCGGGTTCCCCAACGCCGTTCGCGGACGGGTTCACGGCTCGGCCGTTTTCAGGCGCCGGCCTGTCCTTGCGGCGTCGTCGTGGCCGCCTGCGCGCCGGGGCGCCGTCAGGGCGATCCAACGTGGGGGTTGCAGTTCGTACGGGAGGACTCGTAGGAGAGTCTGTTGGGGACGGTGAAATGGGGGGAAGGGTTACTGTGGATGCCGTCGGGGACGGCGGGGCCGCTACGCGGCCAAGGATTTTTCGAAGCACAAATTCCTCTTACAAGAGTTGGCCAGATATCGCCGGTGGCGATTCTCGCTCAACTTGGTGCGATGTCGATTGATGGGCCCCGCGGTGGGGCTGATGGTGCTCTGTCCGGCGGGACGCCTAGTAACGGTTGTTGGCACTATGGTTCCTGAAGCAGTCAGAGCAATAGACCGGCCGATCGCCGCGCGGCTGAAACGGTACCTCTGCCTCTTTGCCACAGTCTGCGCAGGTCACGGAGTACATGCGTCGCTCGCGTCGTTCAAAGTTGCCAGCGGGGGCCTGCCCCGCGGATGCTCCGCCCGAGGTGTAGGTGCCGCCAACGTAACCGCCTTCGCGGTCGCGCTTGCGGTTTGCTCGGCAGTCCGGGCATCGAGTGGGTTCACGTGTGAACCCTTTGCTTGCGTAGAATTCCTGCTCACCCGCCGTGAATACAAAATCATTGGAGCAATCACGACACGCGAGTGTCTTGTCGGCCATTGTCATACTAGGTCTCTCCCTTGTCTTCCTGATTCTTCCTGCGATCCCGCCTTCCATACGCAAACAGGCCGGGATCCGCTGCCTGCACACGCATCGGCCATAGTGATACTCACGGTTGCAGCGCCTACAGGTACTGGAGTGAATGAAGGCCGACTAGATGATTAATGTGAGCTAGAGTGCGGTAAAAGATTCCCCTGGTTCTTGGTTGCGGCTCTATTGTATCAGATTTCGCCCCGTGCGGGCGGCGGCCCAATATGGGCTCCGCCGTTTCTTGCCCCTTTGCCGCGCTTTTACTACAGTGAGCGCAGGATACAGGAAAAACAAGTACCGAAACGGCGCCGGATCTGACGGCGGACGGTTCACTGGGGCCCGCTCACCAGAAGAGCGCATGGAGGGAAAGGCGATGGACTTTCGATTTTCACCTGAGAATGAACAGCTCCGGCAAGAGGCAATAGAGTTTACACGCCGCGAGTGGGACGCCAAGGGCCTGGGCGACGGACAGGGCATCTACTACGCCCTGTCCTGGGACCATGAGGACCATGAGGTTGAGTCGTTGATCAGCGGCTTCGAGAAGAAGCTGGTTGATAAGGGCTGGTGGACGATGCACTGGCCGACGGAATACGGCGGCAAGGGCGCTGACATTGAGACGCAGATGGCGTACCGCGAGGCCATGGTCTACGCGGGCGCGCCGGCGACGCTTGGCGGGGGATTGGTCGCGCCGGTGCTCATGGTGCATGGCACGGACGAACAGAAGGAGTACTTCCTGCCGCGCATCGCGAACGCGGACATCTCGTACATCTCGCAGGGATTCTCAGAGCCGGACTCCGGTTCGGACCTGGCAAGCCTGCAGACACGGGCCGTGCGTGACGGCGATGACTATGTCATCAACGGCCAAAAGATCTGGAGCACGTATCGCGCGAAGTTTATCCACATCCTGGTGCGGACGGACCCGGAGCAGCCCAAGCACCGCGGCATCACGTACCTCCTCGCGCGATTGAAGGATGAGGACGGCAATTACCTACCGGGCATCAAGGTCAACGCGATTCCCGACGCGCTGGGGCGCCATCGCTGGGATGAGGTGTTCTTCGAGGACTGGCGGGTGCCGTCCAATAACATCATCGGGGAGGAGAATCGCGGCTGGTACGCGGCGATGACCACGCTGAGCTTTGAACGCTCCAACATCGAAGGCCCCGCGATGCTCATTCGCATCATGGAGGACTTCCTCGACTACGCAAAGAACGTGCGGCAGCACGGCGACAGCCCGCTGGACAATCCGGTGGTGCGGCACCAGATCGCCAATCTGCGGCTGGAGATCGAGGCGATGCGGATGCTGTCGTACCGAGTCGGGTGGATGCAGAGCCAGGGCGAGATTCCGGTGCGTGAGGCGTCCATGACGAAGTTCTGGGGCGACGAGATCACGCAGAAGGTCTATCGCTACTTCTCTCACGTACTTGGCGAGTACGGGCAGGTGCTTCCGACGACGGAGCTGCCGCTCAAGCTGCCGGTGGACGGTTTCCTGAACTCCAACGCAACCAGCACAATCGGCATCAGCATCGCCGGCGGCACAACCGAGGTCCAAAAGAACATCATCGCCCAGCGCGGTTTGGGGCTGCCGCGGTAAGAGGAACTTGATAATCAAATGCCGCGGGCGGGTCGAATGACCCGCCCGCGTTGGTTTTGGCGTGCGCGGAATTCAAACTTCGCGTGCTAGCCGCTCCCGCGCTGTCTCCACCGCTGACGCGTTGCTGTCTATTCCTATCCAGTGTCGGCCCAATCGTTGGGCAGCAACAAGCGTGGTCCCGGAACCGCAGAACGGATCCAGCACCAGATCGCCGGGGTTGGAACTTGCTTCGATGATGCGCTCGTAGAGGGCGAGGGGTTTCTGCGTTGGGTATCCGGTCCGCTCCTTCGCCATGTTGTTCAACGAGGGAATGTCCCACACGTCCGTCTCACCCTTCATCCGGCCCTTGAGCCTCTGTGATTTGGCAGGGGTCTGCGGTTTGTTGAACGTGTAGTGATCTGATTTGCTGTAGAAGAGAATCACGTCATGCTTGCGGGAAAACGTCTGGCGCGATGAGCCGCCCAGGCCGTAGGCCCAGACAATCTCGTTCCTGAAATTGCCGATGCCAAACACGGTGTCCATGAGCTGTTTCAAATAATGGCTCGATGTCGGATCGCAGTGTACGTAGATACTGCCGTCATTCCTGAGAACACGGCGCATCTCCGCCAGGCGAACGGCCAAAAAGCAGAGGTAGGCAGCCATGTCATCGCCGTAGGACTGTCGGGTGGACTCGATGACAGCCAGGGCGGATGGGCATTTGTTGGATAGGACCGCGCGCCACTCCGGATCAACGTCCCGTTCCCAGGACCAGCGGTCGGTGAACGTGGCATCGCCCGCGGCCCTGTTGGAGTCTGCGCGAACCTCTCGCCCTTTATTGAACGGCGGATCAGTGGCAATCAGGTTGACGGATTCGTCCGGAAGCTCGCGCAGGATGGGCAGGTTGTCTCCGTGGTGGAGGCTTCCGGAGTCGGAGCCCTGCGACGGCGACATGAATAGAAACCGCTGCGAACCTAAAACGCCGGGCCCTCCGACAACGGGAACGGCATCGCGAAGTCCGGATATTTGTCCTGCAGTTGTTTCCATGCGCGGTGCGCGAGCTCTTCTCCGCGTTGCAGGATGTCGTCCTCGTCAACGTGCAGCAGCTTGCGGTCGCGCATGACCCAGTTGCCCGCGACCATAACGGCCTCAACGTCTGAGGCCTGCCCGTTGTTCACAAAATCAGAGATGACGCGGAGCACCGGCACCATGTGAGCACGGCGCAGGTCCGTGATGAACAGGTCCGCCTGCTTGCCCACTTCGAGCGAGCCGAGCGTGTCATCCATACCCATGATGCGCGCGCCGCCGATTGTCGCCCAGTCCATCAATTTTTCGGGCGACGGGCTGAACGGATCGTCGCGCCGCACACGTTCCACGAAGTAGCCGGTACGCACGGCCTCAACCATATCCTCGGCCATGTTGTCCGTGCCGATTCCAATCACGCAACCTGCCTCTTCAAGGTCGAGGGCGGGAGCCGCGGCGCCGCGGCGGGCGGCAATAGCGGGGTTGTTGGACACGCCGGTGCCGTGGCGCCCAAGCGCACGTATCTCGGATTCGATGATCTCGCGGCAATGCGCCACAACGAGGCGAGGGCCAAGAAACTCGTTCTGCTCCAGGTAGTGCGCGGGCAGGACACCCCACGCGGCCATCACTCCCGCCACCTCCTGCTTGCTCTGTGACAAGTGGATGGTGTAGCCGACGCCACGCTCCTCGGCCAGCTCGCGGGATCGGCGCAGCATAGCCGGAGAAACGGAATCGGCTGTCGATGGCGAAAAGTAGACCGTTAGCCGTCCGTCCGCCTTGCCATGCCAGGCATCGTAGACATCAACGGCGCGTTGGTAGGCAGCATCCGCAAGTTCTTCGGAGAAATCCGACGACGATTTCAGAAGCGTACCGGCACTGATGACGTTGTAGTTCACGTCGGTCATGGGCTCGGTCAGAACGAATCGGGCGCCGGTGTCGGCCAACTGCTGCGCATAGTTCGATATGCCTAGTCCCTGCTCGAAGAACGTGGTTGTTCCGCTGCGGATGCCCTCAATTGCGCCAAGCAGGGCAAACACCTGCATCTCCTCCGCAGAGATCATGGCCGCGACCTGCTCCGGAGCGCCTAGAGGGGAGGGGAATCCGAGGTCCTCAAGGATGCCGCGGCTCAGCGTTGCTGTCAGGTGCGTATGGCAGTTGAAGAAGCCGGGAAAGACGGCCTTGCCACGCGCAGAGACAGTCTCCGCGTTGGGGTGGGCGCTGACCACCTCATCCGTCGAGCCGATGGCGACGATGTTGCCGTCGTCGCCGATTGCGATCGCACCGTCGTAGATGATGCGCCCTTCGGGATCACTCGTAACGATGATGGTGTCTCGGATTACGGTGGCCATAGTTGTCTTTCCCCCTCACCTTGCCCCTCTCCCGGGAGAGGGGATTTTTTGTATGCCCCCAAATAGGAGGGCGACCAGCGGCGCTAGTTCTGTGCGAGTAGACGCGCGGCGGCCTCAATATGTGCGGCGTCGATGCCCGCCTGTGACAGAAGGTCCGCAGGCTTGCCGGAGCCGGGCATCCCTTGAACAGCGATCTTGATCACACGCGGCGGGTTTCGCAGCCCGCCCAGAGCACCCAGCACCGCATCGCCGATTCCGCCCTCCGCCCAATGGTCTTCGACCGTCAGAATCGTTCCCGTGTCGCTCGCGGCGGCCTCAAGCATTGCCGTGTCTATAGGCTTCACGGAATACAAATCAATCAGCCTGATGTTGATGCCGTCCGCAGCCATCGCGTCGACGGCCTTGAGTGATTCATGCACCGTGATGCCGGCCGCGACGATGGTGAGGACATCGTTGTCGGATGACCTCAACACACGTGAACCGCCCACGCGGAACACCTCGTCAGGCTCATAGAGCACGGGGGTCGCTTCACGCGTCGTGCGGATATAGGAGATGCCGTCAAGATCAGCCATTGCGGCGACAAGCTGTGCAGCCTGGTTGCCGTCGGATGGATAAAGCACGGTGCTGCCGTGGATTGCCCGCATCATTGCGATGTCCTCGAGCGCCATCTGCGAGGGGCCGTCCTCTCCGATGGAGACGCCGGCGTGTGAGCCGGAGAGGCGGATGCTAGCGCGGCTGACTGCGGCCATGCGGATGAAATCGTAGGCGCGGGTCAGGAAGGCGGCGAAAGTGGAGACGTACGGCGTCCATCCGCGCACCTGCATCCCGACCGCCGTGGCGACCGCCTGTTGCTCAGCGATGTAGCACTCAAAGAAGCGGTCCGGGTGTTCCTTGCCAAAGATATCCGCGTGCGTGGAATTGCTGACCTCGCCGTCGAGGGCGACAACGTCGCCGCGACGACCGCCAACGGCAGCCAGGGCATCGCCATAAGCGCGCCGGGTGGCCATTCGCGAACCAACTTCATACTTCGGCAGGCCGCCACTCGGAGTGACCTTGAAGACGTTTGCTTCAACGGAGTTGGCGGGCGTCTGTACCGTCACCGTCGCGCCGGTGCTCCCACCGAGTTCCGTGATGGCGGAGTCTGCGTCGCCGAGAGGCCGGCCGTGGAAACCCTCTTTGTCCTCAACCGCTGACACGCCGCGCCCCTTCATCGTCTTGGCGATGATGGCGGTTGGGCGGCCCTCTGTGGCGACCGCCTCCTGGAAAGCGCCGTTGATAGCGTCAACGCTGTGGCCATCAATCTCGACGGTGTGCCAGCCGAATGCCTGCAGGCGGGCTGCGTATGCGCCCGTGTCCCAGCCGTACATGGTCTCGCCGCGCTGGCCGAGCCGGTTCACGTCGATGATGGCGGTCAGGTTGTCCAGGTTCCAGTAGGCGGCGTGCTCCGCCGCCTCCCACATGGAGCCCTCCGCCATCTCACTGTCGCCGCAGAAGACCCAAACGCGGTACGGCAGCTTGTCCAGCCGTTTGCCTGCCAACGCGATGCCGACGGCGATGGGCAGACCCTGCCCGAGGGAGCCGGTTGCCACGTCGACGGTCGGCAGGTTGGGGACGGGATGGCCCTCAAGCCGACTGCCGATGGAGCGATAGGTAAGAAACTCGTCCTCATCGATGGCGCCGGCCGCTTTCAACATGCTGTAGATGAGGGGGGACGCGTGCCCCTTGGAGAAAACGAGGTGGTCATTGTTGGGGGCATCCCGGCGTTCAAGATCATAGCGGAGATAGTCGCTGAGAAGGACTGAGGCGAGGTCTGCCGCAGACATGCTGGACGTCGGATGGCCGGAACTCGCCTGCGCCGCCACGCGCACAGAATCCACTCTGAGCTGTTGCGCGAGACTCTCCCATGTTGCGACATCACCCATCGGAATGCCCTCCTATTTGCAGTGTTTTCCCCTGCCGTCATCATCAACTTTTTTTGAAACGGTGTCTATCGAATTGACCCCCAACCGACGCGCCATTGATAATGCGGCCAACTACCATGGCCATTCGCACTGTTCAGGGCAGGACGCCCGTCATCCATCCGTCCGCGTGGGTCGCCGATACTGCCTATCTTATGGGCGATGTTGAGGTCCAGGAGGGCGCAAGCATTTGGCCGGGCGCGGTTCTGCGGGCGGAGATGGGCCACATTGTCATTCGACGCAACGCGGCAGTGCTCGAACGGGCAGTCATTCACGGCGGCGGGGTCGGCGCTATTTCGCGGACAACGGAGATCGGCGAGGGCGCGCACGTTGGTGTCGGCGCGATGGTGCATTCCATGGGCGTCGGCCGCTACACACGTGTGGGAGACAACGCAACCGTGTTGGAGGCGGCGACGATTGGCGAATGGTGTTGGATTGAGCCGCGCGCCGTCGTTCTGCCGCGCGCCGTGATTCCCCACTATTCCCGCGTCTCCGGCATCCCCGGCGTTGCCATCCGGACGATCAACGACTTTGAGCAGCGCATTCTCTCCGTGCAGGGTCACAACACCAACGCGCTCGCCGCTCAACATCATGAGACACAGCCGACAGGAGGATCGTCAATGATCCGTTCATTCAACGGAAAGTCGCCAAAGATTCACCCGACGGCGTGGGTGAGCGAGGCCGCGTACGTGGTGGGTGACGTGGAGATCGGCGCGCAATGCACAATCTTTCCCGGAGCAGTCGTTCGCGGCGACATGGGCAAGATCGTCATCGGCGACCGCACCAACGTGCAGGACAACTCCGTCGTCCACGCAAGCGGTGACATTACCATCGGCACGGACAACACGCTGGGCCACGCCGTGACGTTTCACGGTAGTAAACTCGGCAACAATTGTCTGGTTGGCAACAATTCGACGGTTTCCGAGGGAGTGGAGATTGGCGATTTCTGCGTCGTGGCGGCTGGGGGCGCGGTCGCGCCCTACGCGATTATTCCTGACGACTCGTTCGCGGCGGGCGTGCCGGCGGAGATCCTGTGGCAGACAGAGCCGGCGCGTCGGGCGCAGATGGAGGCAACCGGCGGGGCGTCATATGCGCGGCTGAGCGAGGTGTACCAAGCGGAAGGTCTCGGCTCCTGGCCCGCGGGAGAGAACCCTCCAGGGTAGATTTCTCTCAGTTCTCTAAAGCGCGCTCCGCCATTTCGCGCAGTGCCCTGATGCGTTCCGGGATTGATTCGGGCCGACCATAGACGGCAGTTCCGGCCACGAAGAGCCGCGCCCCCGCCTTGACGGCTTGCTTGATGGTGTTCTCGTTTATTCCGCCGTCTACCTCTAGATCAACGTCGGGGCCACGCGAGTCGATGATGCCGCGCATGTGCGCAATTTTGGTCTCGACTTCCGGGATGTACGGCTGGCCTCCATACCCCGGATTCACCGTCATCAGCAGCGCAATAGCTATCTCGTCCAGAAAGGGCAGGATTGGGTCGATGGGTGTTTCGGGCCGGACTGCTACACCAACGCCAGCCCCTGTATTCTTGACGGCGGCCACCGTCGCCGCCAGGTCCGCGCAGGCTTCGGCGTGGACAACAATGATGTCCGCGCCGGCCTTGGCAATGTGCTCTATGTGGCGAGCGGGCTCTTCAACCATCATGTGGATGACAAGGGGAACGTCTCCGGCATACGGCTTTATGGCACTAATCATCTGTGCCCCGATGGTGATGGGCGGAACAAAGTGGCCGTCCATGACATCGACGTGAATATAGTCCGCGCCGCCCTGCGCCGCCGCTGCCACGTCATCGCCGAGCCGCGCAAAATCGGCAGCGAGGATGGACGGCGCGATCTTGATTCGGTCGTGATGCGACATGCAGTCGGTCAGCTTTCGCTCGATTCGAGGCGGGCGCGTGCAGCATCGATAGCCTCGCGGACACGGCTGGGGGCAGTTCCGCCAACAACGTCCCTCTTGGCGACAGCGCTGTCTACCGTGATCTCCAACACATCCTCGCTGAAATGGGCCGATGCGCGTGTGTAGTCGTCCATCGTGAGATCGCGCAGTTCCTTGCCCTCTGCGAGCGCCGACTCAACAAGGGAGTGGACGATGCCGTGCGCCTCGCGGAACGGTACGCCCTTTTCAGCCAGGTAATCGGCCAGTTCCGTTGCCAGCAGAAAGCCGCTCTCCGCGGCGGCACGCATCTTGTCCGGCTGGAACTCCAGCGTCGGAATCATGCCGGCCATCATTTCCAGGCTGCCGAGCAAAGTGTCAGCCGCATCGAACAGCGGCTCCTTGTCCTCCTGCAGGTCGCGGTTATAGGCGAGTGGGAGGCCCTTGACACTCATGAGGAGCGCCACCAAGTCACCGCTAACGCGCCCTGCCTTGCCGCGCACAAGCTCCGCAATGTCCGGGTTGCGTTTCTGCGGCATGATGCTCGAGCCCGACGCGTATTCCCCGCCGACGCGCACGTAGCCGAACTCATCGGACGACCACAGGATGATCTCTTCGCATAGGCGTGAAAGGTGCGTCATGGTCAGCGCCGCGGCAGACAGGAACTCGATGATATAGTCGCGGTCCGCAACGGCATCCATGCTGTTACGGCTGACCGCGGCGAAACCCAGGTCTTCTGCGAGAGCTTCGCGGTCGATGGGATAGGCAGTGCCGGTGAGCGCAGCGCTGCCGAGCGGCATGACATCCGCGCGGGTGAGCGCATCGCCCACCCGGCCCACGTCCCTCTCCGCCATCTCCACGTAGGCAAGCAAGTGATGCGCGAGCAGCACGGGTTGAGCGCGCTGTAAGTGGGTGTACCCGGGCAGAATGACATCGATGCCCTGCTCTGCTTGATCTAACAGGGCACGGCAATAAGTGTTTAGGCGCTCCAGCGCGGCGACAATAGCGTCTTTCACATAGAGGCGGGTATCAGTCGCGATCTGGTCGTTGCGGGAACGGCCCGTATGGAGCTTGCCGCCGAGCGGGCCGATGAGTTCAATCAGCCGCCGCTCGACGTTGAAGTGGATGTCCTCCAACTCCGGCCGGAACGGAAACTCTCCCGACTCAAGCTCGGCCCGAACGGACTCCAGCCCGCCGATAATTGACCGCGCTTCATCGCCGGTCAGAACTCCCGCACGCTCCAATGCACGCGCCCACGCGATGGAGCCCGTGACGTCATACGCCGCAAGCCGCCGGTCAAACGGCAGAGACGCAAGAAAATCCGCGGGGTTCGTACTCAATTCATCCGCCATACATACAGGATAAGGCACGGTGGTTGCGTGGAGACGGAAGACTCAGTAATACAGTAGGAGACACTAAGGGGAGGGGCGACGTGAGGAGCGCGGCAACAACGGTTGATGAGTATCTGGCCAGCCTGCCGGAAGGGCGACGGGAGGCGGTACAAGCGGTGCGCCAAGTGGTGCTGGACAATCTGCCGGATGGATTCGAGGAGTGCATGGCATTTGGGATGATCGGTTACGTCGTGCCGCTCAGCCGCTATCCGGACACATACAACAAGCAGCCGTTGGGACTGGCTGCCCTCGCGTCTCAGAAGCGCCACATGGCAATTTACCTGAATAGCGTCTACGAGAATCCGGAGACACTGGAGTGGTTCACGTCCATGTACACCGCGAGCGGCAAGCCGTTGGATATGGGAAAGTCATGCGTACGCTTCAAGCGCCTTGATGATCTGCCGCTGGATGTAATTGGCCAAGCTATAGCGCACACGAGCCTGGACGATTTTCTAATTTCATATGAAAAGGCGCGAAGCGGCAATAAGGGTGGGTGAAGCGGCGTATTGAACAAACCAGCCATCACTATACGAGGGAGCATGGCGTGAGCAAGGTACGAATTCTGGTCGGCCACTCACCAACTGGATGCGCTGGTTGTCACAGCCGATAGCCGATTCGTGAATGCCTTGGTCGGCACAACTCATGAGGGTGCCGCGAGGACGCTCATCAACTCGCGGTCACGTAAGATTGGACTCCCCCTACTCCTCCGGTCTCACACGCGCCTGCGTCCTGATCGGCAAGCCCCAAAGGTGGATGAAGCCCGGCGAGGCTGATTGGTCAAAGGTGTCACCTTCGTCGTAGGTGGCGAGCGCGTGCTGATAGAGGGCGTAGTCGCTCTTGCGGCCCACCACCGTCGCGTGGCCTTTGTGTAGCTTCACACGAACCGCGCCGGTTACTGCCCGCTGGCTGCTATCGACGTAGGACTGCAGGTCTTCACGCAGCTGGCTGAACCATAGACCGTCATACACAAGCTGCGCGTATTCGCGGGAGACTGTCTCGCCGAACCGCACCTGGTCTTTGGTCAGAACCATGCCTTCAAGGGATCTGTGCGCGTTGATGAGAATGGTCGCCGCGGGGGCCTCATAGATCTCGCGCGACTTGATGCCGACTAGCCGGTCCTCGATGTGGTCGATGCGGCCGACCCCATGCTCCCCGCCGATCTTTGACAGCACCTCCACCAAGTCGACCGCCTCCATCTCTGCGCCGTCCAACGCGACGGGCACGCCCTGCTCGAACTGCACCTCGACGTATCGAGGCTCATCCGGCGCTTCATGCGGCGCGACCGTCCACTCGTATGCGTTTGCAGGCGGCTCAAGCCACGCGTCCTCAAGGACACCTGCCTCGATGCTGCGGCCCCAGAGGTTGTCGTCGGTGGAGTATGGCTTTTCGAGGGTGGAGGGGACGGGAATCTCATGCTCGCGGGCGTAGGCGATCTCTTCAACTCGCGTCATGCCCCACTCCCGGGCAGGCGCGACGACCTTGAGATCAGGAGCGAGCGCGCCAACGGAAACATCGAGCCGAACCTGATCATTGCCCTTGCCGGTGCACCCATGGGCGACTGCCGTCGCGCCCTCCTGCCGCGCCGCTTCAACCATCAGACGGGCAATCAGGGGGCGTCCGAGCGCGGTGGCGACAGGATAGACGCCCTGGTAGAGAGCGTTGGCCTTGAGGGCCGGAAAAACAAACTCGCGGATGAACTCATCGCGGACATCGGCGACGTGCGCACCGACCGCGCCGGATTCAAGCGCGCGCTGGCGAATCTCCTCCAGGTTATCGACGTTGCCGAGGTTCGCCGTCAGCGTGACAACGTCGTACCCATAGTTCTCCTGGATCCACCGCACGGCGACGGACGTATCCAGCCCTCCGCTATACGCAAGAACAAGTTTCTCCGCCATTTGACCCCCATGTGAATGAACTGCATGTGGAATGATTCTAGCAGGGGGAGTCGGAGAGTCCGGTGAAAAGCAAATCGATATAGGAGTATTGACACACCTGTTCGACAATTTGTACCATATCGGTTCACCCGCTCCTGCGTGCGGCCCCGAGGAGATGCCTATGAGTGTGTTCGCCACCGCAATGGAAGTCCTTGATGAAACTACAGCTGAGCTTGCTTGGGAACAGTTCGGTCGTCTACAGCACGAGGAAAGGAACAGCAGACAAGAAACGGCGCTCGCGATTCTGCACGCGCTGGAGGAACTGGATAAGTTGCGAAGAGGATTCACCCCAGACTATGACTATCCATGGCTAGCCCCAATGTACGCTCTGTGGTATCAGAGCTCTCACACGCAGATGGCATATCACCTCGCCAAATCGATTCCAAACGAATCAAATCCGTTTCTTCCAGAGGGCCCAGAGCCTCTCCTGTTGGTTGACTTTGCCTGTGGCACCATGGCAATGCAATTTGGTGCTGCGATCGCCGCAGCGGAGCTATTGGAGTCCACTGGACAGCTCATCACTGTGTACGCCAGGTCAAGTGACAATAGCGGTCCTATGCGGTCTTTTGGGAGAGAGCTCTGGCAGGAGTTCTACAGGCGAGCGGCGGAACAGTCCAACAACGGCGCTGCAGCCGCAATTCAAAACGCTTGCTATATTGATCGTTTCATTTTCTCCAAATCAATAGTTGCAATACCGCCCAAAATACGTTGGCTCACGATTTTACATGCGGCTTATGAAGCTGAAAGAGACGAGATTAAGGAAGCGGTGGACAGAATCGTGAGGAATTCCACTCCTGATGTCATAGCTGTAACTGCTCATCGCCGAAGCGTCGAATTGAAACAAGCATTTTCACCGTCTGAAGCCGATTATGATGACCGGAGTCTTGCGTTTTCCTCGGAACAATGGTCGCTCCGTCACTTTGCGTCCAAGGTGGATAAGATGAGGAATCGAATCTTTGAAGAGATGATTCGAGACGTATCCGGCATATCCCAGAACAGTAAGGCATGGGCTCAGGATTACTTGGTCAACGATTCCCTCCATAGACAGCGTCACTTACCCCGGGATACTTCAAGAATGCTTTATGTTCGAAAAGATGGGTAGAATGATGCTAACGGCCAGACTGTAGGGGGTGCAGCATGGCGACAGCTAAATCGGTCCAGCCGCCCCTCCCCGGCATTCCAACGCCGGACCATGAGCCCGTCAGCGGGCCGGGCGAAATCGGCCACGTTGAAATCAAATATGTGGCGGTCAAGGAAATCCTCACCCGTGCGAGCGGGTTTATGGAAGAGTACGACTACACTCTGAACCCATACAGCGGCTGTTTCTTCGGTTGCGCGTACTGCTATGCCGCATTCTTCAGCCCTATCGTTGAGCTACGCGACACGTGGGGTAACTGGGTGACCGTTAAGGAGAATGGGCCTGACCTGCTGAGGCGTCGCAAAGTGGGCAACCTGGACGGCAAGCTCATTTATATGAGCAGTGTCACCGATCCCTATCAACCCGTAGAGCGCCAAGTCGGCCTAACGCGGCAACTGCTGGAAATCCTTGCGGAGCGGCACAAACCGAAGCTCGTTGTTCAGACGAGAAGCCCTGACGTAGTGCGTGATTGTGACCTGTTTAAGGAAATCCAGGACAGAGGTGGCCGTGTTCAAGTCAACATGACCGTCACCACCGATGATGAGGACATTCGCAAGACCTTCGAACCGCATTGCCCCTCCAACATGGCGAGGATTCGCGCAATCGCCGATGTTGCTGCACAGGGAATCGATACCTGCATCACCCTGACGCCTCTGCTGATGGTCACTAACGCCGAGCAGTTTGCTAACGACTTACTGGAGACAGGAGTCTCCAAGTTCATTGTTCAGCCGTTCCACTTCGCGAAGGGCAAGTTCGTGGCCAACACACGGGACGGCGCATTTGAACTCATGGCTGAGAAACTGGAATGCCCAGTTGGATTGTTCAAGGAACGATACCTGGAGCACTACGAGGCCGTTGAGCAGGTTCTAGAGTCGCGGCTACCTTCCCTCGGCAAGGGCAAGGAGGGCTTTAGCCCGCCGTTTTAGGCAACTACTTCGCCGATTTGGCGGCGGTGCGCAGGCAGCGCGTACACATGCGAACCTGCGTGCGCGTCCCATTCGCGTCGTACTGCGAGATTCGCTGCACGTTGACGTTCCAGCGACGTCGCGTCTTGCGATGCGAGTGGCTGACGTTGTTTCCGAATTGCGGGCCTTTGCCGCAGACTTGACATTTTGCCATGATGTTTCGTTCAGTTTCGCTCGTTGGTGAGTATTCAAACCGGCCGATCTCGCCTTGAGGCGTGGGCCGGCTGCATAGCTGCCGTACAGCGTCGTATGCTACCAGAGTCGGGGAGATTGGGCAATGAGCCGGAGAGCGCGGACACCGCAGGAGGACGAACAATGACAAGCAGCGGCGGGTCAGGGACTCTGGATGGGCAAGGATTGCTTGAGGCGTTGATGGGCGGCGCGGAGTGGCTGCAGGCGAACATGGATGCCGTGAACGCGCTCAACGTGTATCCGGTACCCGACGGCGACACGGGCACGAACATGATGCTCACACTGCAGACGGCCCTCCGTGACGCGCAGGAGAACCCCGGCGACGGCACAGTTGGCGCGATGTCCGCCGTCATCGGACAGGGAGCGCTGCGCGGCGCCCGCGGCAACAGCGGCGTCATCCTCTCCCAGTATCTAAAGGGCTTCGCACAGGGCCTCGACGGCGTCGGCACGATGGACGGCCACGCGCTCGCAAAGGGCCTGCAGGCGGCGTCAGACGCTGCCTATGGGGCCATGAGCAAGCCCGTTGAGGGCACGATGTTGACCGTCGGGCGCGAGGCGGGCGAGGCAGCAAACGCAAGCGGCTCAGCAGACGTTATCGAGACGCTGCTCGCCGCCGCGAACGAGGCGGATGCATCAACCGCGAGGACGCCGGAGCTGTTGCCGGTGTTGGCGAGCGCGGGCGTCGTTGATTCCGGCGGACAGGGCATTGCGGTGCTGTTGCGCGGCGCGCTGGCGCGGCTGACGGGAGAAGACCCAGGCCCGGCGCTTGAAGCCCCAACAATCTCCGCCATCGACCCAAGCCTCTATGCGGGTGGCGCGGGCGAGGCGTGGGGCTATTGCACGGAGTTCGTGCTGATGGAGCCTTCGTCCAACATGGACACTATCCGCGCGACGATGGCGTTGTTCGGCGAGTCCGAGTCCATCGTTGAAGGCGATGGGCTGGTGCGTGTGCATCTGCATACGGCCGAGCCGGAGATTGTACTAACCGAGGCCGAGGGGATGGGTCAGCTGGAGCAGGTATCCATCCGCGACATGGATCAGCAGCATCAGCAGTTCCTGGCAGGGCACGGCGAAGACATTGATGACGTGGTCTGTGGCGTCGTGTCAGTGGCTGCAGGCCCCGGTTTCGTTCGCATCATGCGGGGACTGGGCGCCGGTTCCATCATCTGGGGCGGCCAATCCATGAACCCCTCCGCGGAGGAGATTGCGGAGGCTGTGGAGTCCATCCCTGCCCGGGACATCATCATTCTGCCCAATAACAAGAACATCGCAGCGACTGCCGAAGTCTCACGCGACCTCATTCACACCAAGACCGTCACCGTGCTGCCAACGGAGTCCGTGCAGCAGGGAATCGCCGCTCTGCTGACCTACTCGGCAACCGACACCGTCCAGGACAACCTGGACGGGATGCGCGGGGCAGTCGACGAGCTCCGATGGGCGGAGGTGACATTTGCGGTGCGCAACGGCCAGTCCGGCGAAGTGACGTACGCGGCGGAACAGCCAATCGGCTTGCTTGAGGGCGAGTTGGTCGTCTCGGGTGAGACACCCGAGGCGGTGGCGCAGGCGTTGGTGGAGCGCATCGCGCCGGAGGGCGAAATGATCGTCACGCTGTACTACGGCGCGGGGATCACCGAAGAGGAGGCTGAGGCAGCAGCGGATGCCGTGAAAGCGGTCTGTTCCGACGAAGTAGAAGTGGAAATCCAGAACGGCGGCCAACCGCTGTATCCGTACCTCATCTCTGTCGAATAGCCGCACGCCGCTTGACAGTGGTCAGCGTTGCGCTCACGCTCACGCCAGTATTGCGGAGGGCTCGGGCCACTCTTATCGGAGCGCCCACGGATAAGCGGGCGATAAATGGCGGTTGAAACGCGGTCGTCACTCGGTTTATTGAATCCCCGTCGGGTGTTCTACGGGTGGTGGATTGTCCTGTCGGGCTTTCTGTTGATGCTGTTCTCCACGGGCGTCGGCTTCTACGGCTTCTCGGCGTTTGTGAATCCGATTGCGGACTCTATTGCAGGCGGCAGCCGTGCGATTGTTGCGACGGCGGTGTCGATCCAGCGCGCCGAATCGGGAATCCTGGGGCCGATCATGGGATTCCTCGTTGATCGGGTGGGGCCACGCATTATCCTCATCGGTGGATTCGTCATTGGCGGGACGGGGTTCATCCTTGTGTCGCTGACACAGAATGTGGTCCAGTTCTACGCGGCGTATTTCTTCCTGGCCCTCGGACTTGGCGCGGGGTCGTTCCTGATCGTCAGCACGGCGGTCACAAACTGGTTCAGCCGCAAGCGCGGCCGTGCGCTCGGATTCTTGTTCCTCGGTCCGGGGTTTGCGGGCTTCCTGGTACTGGGCATCGTCGAGTTGATCGACATGTTCGGCTGGCGGGCCACATTGGCGGGCATCGGGGTCGCCATGTGGATCATCTGCATCCCATTGGCACTGATTATGCGGCGCGCGCCGGAGGCATATGGGCAACGTCCGGACGGTGATCCGCCGGTTGAAGAATCGTCAGGAAGGCCGATGCAGCTGACAGGGGGAGGGGTGCCTGTCGAAGAGGCATCTCTGATTCGAATCGGCAGTGTTCTGCGGAGTGTCGGTTATTACCAGTACATATCTGCGTTCGGGCTGCAGCAGATGGGATTCTCTGCGCTGGTCATCTTCCAGATTCCGGCACTTCAGACCTTTGGACTGTCGTCAACTGAGGCGGGTCTGGCCGTACTGATCTGGACGGTCGGCGGACTTCCAGGGCGTCTTGCCTCCGGCTTTTTGGCCGACAAGTTCGACAAGCGGCTGGTGCTGGCGGCAGCGTTCATCATGCAGCTAATCGGCTTGTTCTTCTTCTTGACGACGACGAATCTGAGCGGCGCAGTCTTGTACGGCGTGACGCACGGCATCGGGTGGGGCATGACGACTCCGTCCCGGCTGGCATTGCAAGGCGAGCTGTGGGGGCGGGCGATATTCGGTCGGTTGATGGGGATTCAAACCGGGACATCCGCGATCGGGTCCATCATCTCGCCGATATTCGTCGGGTGGTGGTTCGATACGTTCGACGAGTACAAGACGCCGATCATGTTGCTGTTCATGCCGCTGTTCATCTGCATTGTGTTGGTGCTGACACTGAGGCGACCAAACCTGGGCTAAGGGCGCTGCGACAAGGCGGGTTAGAATCCCAGCATGGGCGAGTGGCCGAGACCTTGGCGGTACATTTTTCACGCTGATATGGACGCGTTCTTTGCGGCTGTTGCGCAGCGGGATGATCCGAGTTTGCGCGGTAAGCCTATCGTCGTGGGTGGGCGACCGGAATCGCGCGGTGTGGTGGCTGCCGCGTCCTATGAAGCACGCAAGCTCGGGGCGAGATCCGCAATGCCCATGGCGACCGCGCTGCGTCTCAGCCCGGATATCATTCGCGTCGGGCATCGCCCCGGAGGCTACGGCAACATCTCGCGGCAGGTCATGACCATCCTGCGTCGCGTGACGCCATTGGTACAGCAGATCTCCGTGGATGAGGCATACGTGGATGTGACGGACGTAGCGGGGCCGGACAAGCTGGAGCCGTTGGGCAGGGAGATCAAGCGGCAGGTACGACGCGCCACAGGCCTCGCCGTCACAATCGGCGGCGGCGTCAACCGGACTGTGGCAAAAGTAGCGTCACAGGTAGGTAAACCGGATGGGCTGCTGCTTGTGCCCCCCGCGACCGAGGATGAGTTTCTCGCGCCGCTTGACGTTTCACTCCTGAGTGGTGTCGGGCCGGCGACACTCGCGACCTTGCACAAGCAGGACATTCGCACAATGGGACAACTCGCCAAAGCGGACGATGAGTGGCTGATGGAGCACTTCGGCCGCCGCGGAGTGTGGCTCAAGGAGCGCGCGCTTGGCGCCGGCTCCTCCGAGCTGGAGTTCGAGGACGAGCGGCAGGTCAAGTCGATAAGCAGCGAGACGACGATGAGGACGGACACTGCTGACGGGGAAATCTTGCTGAAGCTGGTGCACGAGCAGGGGGCCGACGTGGTTCGACAGATGCGGAGCAAGGGGCTGCGAGCGCGGACTGTCCGCCTCAAGCTGCGCCTTTCAGATTTCACGACATTCACACGGCAGCAGTCGCTTCCTCGCCCCACGGATGATGAGGCAGCAGTGCTTGGGGTGGCGGGTGAGCTTTTGCGGCGGGAATTGGAGCCGGGGCGGGAGTTTCGGCTTATCGGGGTGGCGGTGGCGTCGTTGGAGCCTGCGCTGGACCAGCCGCAAGAGTCAGACAAGGGACCGGCGGCGGGCGGTCAGATACGGATGAGAATCTAGTTTCGCGGTATGATTCAGATGCGGCGCTGCGGCGTCGTTGTTTATATCTCGGTCTGATTCAATCGGGCCTATCCACTTGGGAGGGGAAGTCATCGTGACACAGCTTGCGTCTTATAACATCGTTGGCCATGCGACGCCTCGGGCAGAGGGTCCGGACAAGGTAACGGGCCTGGGCAAATACGGGATGGATCGGGCGATGGAGGGGATGCTGTGGTGCAAGATACTGCGCAGCCCGTTCGCGCACGCTCGCATCGTCAGCATTGATACGAGCGAGGCCTCGGCGCTGCCGGGCGTCCACATGGTGCTGACGGGCAAGGACATGGAGGGGGTGCGGACGAATCGCTCCACCTATAAGGACGAGCCGGCGCTGTGCTGGGATACGGTGCTCTATGTGGGCGACAAGGTGGCAGCCGTCGTCGCCGAGGATGAGGACATCGCCGAGCGCGCCCTGGAGCTTATCCAGGTGGAATACGAAGAGTTTGCGCCCGTGCTGACTGCGCGGGAGGCCGCGCAGCCGGATGCGACGATTCTGCACCCGGACTTTGCCAACTATGTCGGCGTGGAAGATGCGCCGGAGACGCCGACCAACATCCTTGTCACGCTGAATCGCGGGCGGGGGGATGTTGAGGCGGGTTTCGCAGCGGCGGACGTTATCGTCGAGGAATCGTACACGACGCCGCATCAGCACCAGGCCTATCTTGAGCCTCACTCCGTCCTCATGGACGTCGAGGATGACGGCACGGTGCAGATCTGGATGTCGTGCCAGTTGCCGGCGGCCAACGTCGGGGAGCTGCTGCGCGTTCTCGATCTGCCGCCGGAGAAAGTCGTTATCAATACGTCGTACATCGGCGGCTCGTTCGGCGGCAAGACGGACGCGACGGGCGTCTACATCATGCAGGAATTCTCGAAGCGGACAGGACGTCCCATCAAGCTGGTATTTGACTATTCAGAGGAGTTGATGGCATCCAATCCGCGCCACCCCTCCGAGATCCGCATCAGGGCGGGCGTCAAGCGGGACGGGACGATCACGGCGTGGCAGGCGGAGGCGTACATGGCGGTAGGGGCGTACGCTTCCTACGCGCCTATCCCGAACGGTCTGCGCGGCGTGTTTGAGATGGGCGGGGCATATCGCTGTGAGAACGTCGCGATGAACATCACGCACACGTACGCCAATCTTGTGCCGTGCGGATTCGCACGAGCGCCGGGGATGCCGCAGGGGCTGTGGGCCGGGGAATCGCACATTGACCTCTGTGCGCGTGCCATCGGCATGGATCCGGCGGAGTTCCGGTCGCAGAATATCGTCCATGAGGGCGAGGCGCTGATGACGGGGGACGAGTTCCAGGCGATGAGGGCAGACACAACGCTGGAGGAGGCGCTGAGGGCGGCGGATTACTCTGCTGCCAAGCCGACGAACATCGGGCGCGGCATCGGCACCGGCCATCACTCGCAGGGCGGCGGCGCGGCAGTGTGCCAGGTGACGATCACTGCGGACGGCGGAATCACGGCGCACTTCTCGACGTTCGATACGGGCGGCGGGACGTTCACCATCATCGCGCAGGTTGTGGCAGAGCAGCTTGGGGTGTCGCCTCAAGATGTAGAAGCCCTCTCATTTTCGACAAATCAGATTGGTCCTTTGCAGGGGATCGGTGGGAGCCGCGGGGCACGCGTCACGAGCACTGTCGGCCACCAGGCGGCAGCTGAGACGGCAGACAAGCTGCGACGGCTGGCGGCGGAGTTCCAGGGCTGGGACGAGGAGCGGCTGACACTGACGGGCGGGAACGTCGTCAACGATAGCGGTGAAACGATTTCGTTTGGTCAGATTGCGGCGCGGACGGGGGAGCCAATTGTCACGCGCGTCGACATCCAGGAAGGCAGCAGCCCGTACACCGCCTTTGGAACGCAGATCGCCGAAGTGGAGGTGGACCCGGAGACGGGCGAGGTGTGCGTACTGAAGATCACCGCCGTGCATGAGACGGGGCGCGTGCTGAATCCGGTCGCATTCTACGGACAGCTTGAGGGGGGCGTCGTGTACGGCTTTGGCGAGACGGTGATGACGGAGACGGTCTATGACGAGTCGGGCCGTGTGACCAATCCATCATTCGCAGATATGAAGCTGCCGACGGTGCGAGATTTGCCGGAGTTGAATGAGATCGTGTTGGAGTCGGACGTGGGCGACGGACCTTATGCGGTGCGGGGCATCGGCGAGCACACGAACATCATGACCGCGCCAGCCATTGCGAACGCGATTGAGGACGCCGTTGGCGTACGGATCACGGCGCTGCCGATCACAGCGGAGAAGGTTTATGCGGCGCTGCAGGAGAAGCGCAACGGGGGGTAGGTGCTCCCGGCGCGACTATACTGTTGGGGCGAAGGGGGCGGTGATTATGGACGCAGCGCCGAAGGAAATCACGTTTCTTGTAAGGGAATCACCGGAGGGCGGCTTCGAGGCGGAGGCCCTCGGTTACAGCATCTTCACATTCGCGGACGATTGGGCAGGCATCAAGTACATGATTCGGGATGCGGTGCTGTGCCACTTCGAGGATGGAGAAGCACCGAAGACAATCTCTATCGAGCGAGTCACTAACAAAGAAGTCATCGCAGTGTGAGGGCACCCCGCGATCTCTCGGGGCAAGAGCTGGCCGCGCTGCTGCGTAGGCACTATGACTACATCTCTCGGCGCCAACGGGGAAGTCATATGCGGCTCGTCAGTACTCGGATGGGTGTTCCCCACCATGTAACGGTGCCCAGAAATGACCCACTGCCTGTAGGCACTCTTGATAGTATTTTGCGCGACGTGGCCAATTACCTTGAGATTACGAAGGACGAGCTTATTCAAGAATTATTTGGCAGGTAGCTGACCTACCCATGTCTTTGTCTACTCCGTAACACTCCAATGGAGATTCAGATTCCCGCCTGCGCGGGAATGACGGGGGACGGCGGGTGGGGCGGAAGTGATGGGGGGAGCGCCCTGCGGGCGGCGTGGGCCCCCGCCTTCGCGGGGGATTCGGAGGGGTTTGTCTATTCCATCACCCTCAGCGTGGAGGGGATGTCTGTGCGGCGGAGGCGGCGGGTTGTCAGGAGCGGGGCTAGGCCTACGGCTATTACGCCCAGGGCTATCAAGGTCAGCACGGACGTTATTGAGAAGGTGATGATCAGACCAAAATCAGGAGTCGTTCGCGGCAGCAGCACTTCTGTGATGTAGAGCATCAGTCCAAACCCGAGCACCGAGCCAACAACGGTCGCCAACGCGCCCAGGATCGCGCTTTCTATGACAGCCATGCGCAGCACGGTTCTATATGGCACGCCGAACGCGGCCATCGTGGCGTGCTCGCGGCGACGTTCGTCCATCGCGATGTTCGCGGTGTTATAGGCAATCAGGATGGCTAACAACAGCGGCACCGTCTGCATCAGCCGCATGACGCTGATGAACTGATTAAGCAGCTCCTCGGTCAGATTCGCCTCCTCAGCCACAGTCGCAACGGAAACGATACCACTGACGGGAAAGAGTTCCTCCTTGACTTCAATGATTTCAGCGCCTGGAACGGCCAACGCCGTGATGCGATTGGTCACGTCCGGCACGTTGAGCAGATCCAGGTGGTTGTTGTCCATGTAGACCGTGTTGCGGATGTAATGCGGATGGACAGCGAGAATCGGCAGGCGTGAGTCCTCCAACGAGAAAGAGGTGAGTCCCTCACGGACGGGATGCGTCAGAATGATCGCATCGCCAACGTCGACGCCCAGATCTGTGGCAGCCTTCTCCGACAGCACAACACCGAGAGTCGATGCATCCAGGGAGCCCCGCACGGCGGTTGGCGTCCAGATCTCACTGTTGAAGTCCATGAACCGAATCAGTACATCGAATTCTTCATCGGTGTCCGGCGCAGAAAGCGCCCCAAAGATTCGGAGTCCGGGCTCAATTGTCTCGATCGTGTTCGCGTTCCGAATATCGTCCACGACGGATGAGCTGAGCGGCACGGGAAGGGCAAGATCGATTTGCAGGCGCTCCTCCGATGTACTGAGCAACTCGTCACGCCCTTGTCGCAACGTTTCAAGGTACGAATCGAGTATCCCAACCAGAACCACCGTGACCGCCACGGCGGCAGCGATGCCCATGATTGTGAGGAATGCGCGCCGCGGCGCCCGCGCGACGTTGCGGAACGGCAATTGCGCGAAGGTTGCGCCGGGTATCGGCAGTCGGGTAATCAGTGGGGCGAGTCCGCCGCCCCGCGCGGCAAGGTGTCCCGTCCTGATGGCGTCGATGGGATTGACGCCGACGGCTCGCCAAACCGGATAGCCAATCGAGAACAGCAGGACGAGCAACCCGACAATGCTGACGGCGATGAAGATCTCATACTGGAACGGCGACACCCAGATGGGCAACGGAACAAACTCGTTCAGAACGCCCTTGAGCGCCTGCGCCAGCAACCACCCGACAGCCAGCCCAAAGATCACGCCGGTCACTGCTATCTGGCCCCCAACAATGAGGGGCCGCAGCGCGATCTGCCGCGGAGGCACGCCAAGGGCCATGGCCACGCCGATTTCGCGCCGCTGGGTTTCGACCATCCTCGACGTGAGATTGAAGGCGGCAAACACCGCGCCAATAAAGATGGCGAATGCGATGATGTTTGTCGTTTGCTGATCGCCCTCGACATCCTCTGTAATTGAGCGGTAGACCGGGTCATCGATGTCCTGCGTGACATCGACACCCACAAGCGGCAGTTGCGTGCGCAGCGCCTGCTCAAGCTCGGCGATGACTGTTTCGCGCGAGGCATCGTCGCTGATACGGAGGATGGCCTCATCGACCAGACCGGCGCGTCCTGCAGTATCCTGCACCGTCTCCAGTGAGGAGAACATGACTACGTAGCTGGCATGAGCCAGGAACCCTCCGCCCTCCGTGATAACGATGAAGTGCTCCGGCGCAAGCGCGTGCCCGACATAACGAACCGTTCGACCACCTGCGAGCAGGGCTTCGCCCTCCGGCGGCAGGTTATGAGCCAAGGCGAATTTGTGCTCCAGGAGAACGTTGAGTTGGCCGGCGTCGGACGGGCCGAGTTCCCGGCCCTCGGTCAGGTGAACACGATTGACCGATATTCCATCGGGGTCTGCGAAGTCCATACCGACCAACTCGCCGGGAACGAGGATGGTTTCCTCGTTGCCTTCCTCATCGACTGCTACGACCTTAAGCTGCGTCGGGATGGTTAGGCGTTCTTCGACGCCCTCAATTGCACTCGCAGACGGGATGGACTCAATGATCCGGGTGAGTTGATCTTTTGGCACAAAACTGCCATCGCTGAGGCCAACACGCAGGTCGTACATGCGGGTTGCCTCGAAGCTGGCGGTGTTTGAGGCTTTGCGCCACTCCGTCATGCTGTTGAACGAGGCGAACGTGCCGATACCCAAGCCGATGACCAGGGATATGGTGACGACCTGTATCCAGCGCGCGCGCAGGTCGCGCAAGGACCACTTGATCAGTAAGCGGAGTGTCATGGATCTGGCCCGGCTACCAGCGCAGATCGGAGATAGCGGCGCGGCCGCCCTCCGGCGGCCCATCATGCACGATGTTGCCGCTGCTCAACTCGATGACCCTGTCCGCCATGCGGGAAATCTCCCTGTTGTGCGTAACAACCAGGATTGTCTTTCCGGATTCCGATTGGCGGCGCAGGAGTTCGAGGATCTGGGCGCCGGTGGTGAAATCAAGCTCGCCCGTCGGCTCATCGGCAAGAACAACAGGATTACCGGTGGCGAGGGCGCGAGCGATGGCAACACGCTGCTGCTCGCCGCCGGAGAGTTCATGGGGGAAGTGGGCGACGCGCTCACCAAGACCAACATCGGTCAGCACATCCACCGCGCCGGACCCGTCACCGTTGCGCTTCCCGGCGGCATCAATCCCAAACTGCACGTTCTCGCGAGCGGTCAGGCCGGGGAACAGGTTGAAGCTCTGGAAGATGAAACTGACCTTTGAGCGTCGATAGGCAAAGAGCTGGCCTTTTGACGCGCCCGTGACCTCTTGTCCATCGACGATTACACGGCCCTCGGTGGGAGTATCCAACGCGCCGATCATATTTAGCAGTGTCGTTTTGCCACTGCCGGATGGGCCTAGAACCACGACGAATTCGCCCTCATTGATGGTCAGGTCGACGTTCTCCAGGGCGGTGACAGTAATTGCGCCAACCTCGTAGCGCTTGGCAATAGCTTCAAGCTCGATCACGACTGTGTCCTTACTCGTCTCCAACTCGCCTCACTATACAACCGACGAATGACCCTGAAGGGCATATTTGCTTGAGTTTTGCATTATGGAACGCACGTGCTATTCTGTACAGAGCAGAACAAAAGAGCGTGCCTTATTTGCATTAGTGCGTTGAATGGCAGTAGGGGCGTTCAGAGGGAGACAAGGGGATAAGAACATGACGACGACACCCAGGAGTTCACAACGTAAGCCGTCAGCCGGTAGTGCAGCGTCACGGAACCCCGCCACTTATGGTCCCGGGCGGTATCGCCGCGAGGTTCAGTGGGGCCTCAGGCAGCCGCCGTCGCCGGCAGAACGGCGGCGCGGAGTCCGCCGAGCCGCCTAAACATCTGCTCAAGTACTGTCATACCGGCTGAGCCTCACTTGCGTTGACAGGGGGCGGGGTTGTTGGCATTGTGCCAATAGCGTCTGAACAGGCGTGGGAGGAGGCTTGGCACAAGTATGAAGGCCGTCGACGTTCATGTTCATCCGCCGATGAGCCCGGCCGTCCGCGAAGCTACGGAAAGGCAGCGGTCGGAAGACCAGACGCGGCAGATGCGCCAGTACTTCCGCCGTACTGAGCCTGATCTCACCACACCCGAGGAATACGTCGAGCTGTATGAGAAGCACGACATCGTGGGCGTGCTGCTGCCCTCTGACAATCGACAGCCCGGCGACACGGAATCGCCTGACCCCAATGACTGGGTGGACGAGATTGTGCGGCGCGCTCCGAATCGTTGGATACCGTTCTGCTCGGTGAATCCCAACCGAGGAGAGCAGGCGATCAAGGACCTGGAGCGGGCGGCGGCTGAGTTTGACGCCAAGGGCATCAAGCTGCTGCCGACGGGAATGAATTTCTTTGCCAATGAGAAGCAGTTCTACCCTTTGTGGGAAAAGGCGCAGGAGCTTGGTCTCGTCATCCTGACGCACAGCGGGCACAACGGTGTTGGCTCCGGGCTGCCGGGGGGTGGCGGGCGCAAGCAGTGGTATTCCAACCCCATCTGGTGGGACGACGTGGCGGCGGACCTCCCGGAGTTGAAAATCATCCTTGCGCATCCGGCGTGGCCGTGGTTTGAGGAGCAAGTGTCCATGCTGGTACACAAGGCCAACGTGTTCATGGACATCTCGGGCTGGTCGCCCTGGTACTTCCCGCAGGAGTTGATCCGAGAGATGCAGACGCGCCTGCAGAACAAAGTCCTGTTTGGCTCGGATTTCCAGGCGCTGCACATTGAGCGGTGGCTGCGTGATTTCCAGGATCTGGACATTTCTGACGATGTCCGGCAGAAGATCTTCCTTGATAACGCCAAGCGGGTGTTGTCCAATGTGGACTGGAGCAGGTACGAATAGCAGGCCGGAGCCGGCGGCGCATGATCTCCGCCCCGCAAATCTCAAGGAGACCATTCGGAGGTTGATGTGACAAGCGCATCTCAGGGCACAGTGCAAATCGTGACCGACAGCACGTCCGACATCAAGCAGGAGGACGCTGAGCGAGCCGGAATCACAATCGTTCCCGCGTATGTCTTCTTTGGGGAGGAGCAGTTCCGCGACGGTGTCACGATTGGCAGCAGTGAGTTCTATCGCCGACTGCAGCAGCGCGGGGTAACGCCCAAGACCGCTCAGCCATCGCCGCAGGACTTCGCGGATGCATTCTCTGCATTGGCGCCCAACGGCCCTGTGTTGGCGTTAACCGTCTCGTCCAAAATGAGCGGAACGTATAACTCGGCGTTGATTGGCAGGGATATGGCACTAAAGGACCACCCCGATTCGACGATTGAGGTTGTGGACTCCCTGCTTGTCGCAATGGGCCTCGGGGTTCTCGCGCAGGGCGCGGCGCAAAGGGCGCGGGATGGGATGGGCATCGAGGAACTCGCCGCCTGGGCGCGGGATACAGCCAGTCGTACCCGCATCTATTTCGCAGTCGATACACTAGAGTACCTGGCGCGCGGCGGCCGAATCGGCAAGGCGCAGCGGTTCCTCGGGGGACTGCTGAGTGTCAAGCCGGTCCTGGAGTTCCGGGACGGCGAGGTTCATCCGTTGGAGCGTGTACGCTCTCGCGCCAAGGCGCACGCCCTCCTTGAATCACTCGCGCAAAAGAGTGGCAACCCCGAGCAGCTCGCCTACGCAACCACGACAGATCACGATCGGGCGCGTGAGATGGCTGACCGCGCCATGGAGCGCCTCAATCTTGATGACGTGCCCGTTTACACCATCGGCGCGGCGGTAGGGACCTACGCGGGGCCGGGGTGCGTCGGTGTTGCAATAGTTTCATCGCCCGGACAGTGACGGGGATTCGACCATGACACAGGGCCGCTTGCCTGCCGGCCCCAGCCGCGCATCCCAAAACGAATCGTCGTCTGCCCCTGCGGCACATGACGACCGTGTCGCGCGCAAAGTGGAAACAATCCGCCACGTTCTACGCCTCGAACGCGACCAGAACCATGCAAACCACGCCGTCATCGGTGGCCTGGACGCGTTCCTTGAGAGATGGATTGAAGACCCGGACATCAAGCGCACTTTGGAAGACGCGGGCATCGGCTTGCCGGGTTATGACGGCCTGCCGCCGGACGGGCGCGCGGCGTGGGTGCGCGAGACTTTGGAACGACTGCGCGATTCCGAGCCAGCCACGAAATCAGAGCGGCTTGAGACGGAGAGACCGGACGAACCGTCAGAGAGTCGTGCCGTTCCACGTGGCCCTGCCGTGACGGACAACGTCGAACGGCAACCGCCTCCGGCGCGCATGGACGTGCCGCCCGACCCGGGGTGGGATCGTGTTCAACAAGTCTCGACCACTCGTGTTAGTAGTCCGACGCGTTCTCCGGCAGAGAGAATCGCCCCTCCAAAAACCGCACGGCGCAAAGCCGCGAAGCCCGCGCCAAAGGTGACGCCGGTCAAGTCGCTCGACGAGCCTTTGGACGCGCCATCTCGCATGAAAGCGGGCCTCAGAAAGTTAGGGGTCGAGACGTATCGCGATGCGTTGTGGGCGTTTCCGCGGCGGTACGTGCCGGTCTCACCCATCGCTCGGCTGACCTACGGCGAGCAAACAGCGATCTCCGTTCGCGTTGAAAGGGCTGGCGGAGGCGGTTACACGAGGGGCCGGCAGGTCATGCGCGTCGAGGCGGCGGTCAGCGATGCCACGGGCCAGGTAACGGCGGTGTGGTTCGGCAACCCGTGGGTCATGAGGAATCTCAAGAAGGGTTCGCGGTTGCTTCTGATCGGCCGGCTGGGGGAGTATCGCAACCGGGCGCAGTTCCAGGTGGAGACGTACGAGCAGCTTCGGGCTGAGGACAGGATGGATGCCGGCGAGTTGGTGCCCATCTACCCACTCACCAAGGGCGTGACACAGAGCGGGATGCGGCGTCTGATTGGCCCGGCGGCGGAACGGGCATTGCCGCTCGTGCAGGAGTTTTTGCCGGATGATGTCATTCGAACGGCGAGACTGCCGGACTTGCGGCAGGCGCTTGGTCTGATCCATCACCCCTCGGATTTATCTGACGATGAACGAGCACGTCGCCGGCTGGCATTCGACGAACTCTTCTTGCTCCAGCTCGGACTGCTTGAGCGGCGCAGGCACCAGCAGCGGGAACTCGGCGCGCCGATCCCACGCAGCAACGAGGCCGTGAGCAACGTGCTCAGCGCCCTGCCCTTCACGCTGACGGCCGATCAGGACCACGTGGTGGAGGAGATCCTGACGGACATCGGCGGGAGCGCGCCGATGATGCGGCTCTTGCAGGGGGACGTTGGCAGTGGCAAGACGGTTGTGGCGGCGCTTGCGCTCGTGACAGCCGCCGCGAACGGGTTCCAGGGCGCGTTGATGGCGCCGACGGAGGTGCTTGCCGAACAGCATTTCCGCACTCTCACCGGAGTCTTCAGTTACGGAAACCGTGAGGCGAACGACGGAGGGCCGTATCGGGGATTCAGCGGCATCCTGCCGGACAGACCGCTCCGCATCGCGCGCCTGACAGGCAGCATGGCCGCGGGGGCGAAGGCCCAACTCCACGAACTCATTGCGCGGGGCGACGTTGACATCGTCATCGGCACGCACGCCCTCATACAGGAGGGGGTCGCGTTCAATAATCTCGGACTTGCGGTGGTGGACGAGCAGCACCGGTTCGGGGTGGAGCAACGGGCGAAGCTGCGCAACAAGGGGTTCGCGCCGCATCTGCTCGTCATGACGGCGACGCCCATTCCACGCACATTGGCGCTCGCCATCTACGGCGATCTGGATGTTTCAACGATCCACGAGATGCCGCCCGGAAGGCCGCCCATCAGAACTGCCATCGTCCCGCCACACGAGCGCGAGCGGGCATATGGATTCATCAGGAGAGAGGCGGGAGAGAGGCGGCAATCGTTCGTCATCTGCCCGCTTGTTGAGGAATCAGAGGCCGTCGCCGCCAAGGCGGCGGTGGCGGAGCATGAGCGGCTCTCTCGGGAGGTCTTTCCTGATCTGAATGTTGGCTTGCTGCATGGGCGGATGAGGCCGGCTGAGAAGGACCGCGTGATGGAGGAACTCCATGGTGGGGACATCGACGTTCTTGTCTCGACGGCGGTCGTGGAAGTGGGCATCGACGTGCCAAACGCGACGGTGATGATGATTGACGGAGCGGACCGATTCGGCTTGTCCCAGTTGCACCAGTACCGGGGTCGGGTGGGCCGCGGCACGGAGAACAGCTATTGCATCCTCGTCTCCGAGTCCGACACGGAGGAGGTCAACAAACGACTGTCCGTGATGGAGACCACGAGTGACGGATTCAAGGTGGCGGAGGCGGACCTTCAGCTGCGCGGGCCGGGAGAACTGCTTGGCACGCGGCAGAGCGGGCTGCCGGATCTGCAGGTCGCGACGTTCGCCGATCTGGCTCTTATTGAAGAAGCGCGGCGTCATGCTCTGGCCGTCACGGCGGATGACCCGGACTTGTCGCAGGACCAGCACGCGCCGCTGAAAGAGGAACTGCGGCGGTTCTGGGAGCGGGCGAGCGACGCGCCGGAGGGCGGGTAACTGCGTTACGGCTCTCGGACAGACGGAACCTGCGGGGGAATGACGGGTGGTGGCATACTTTAAGTCCCATGATTAAGGACACTATCTCCGATATGCTCTCTGAGGCGTTGCGCCGTGCGCAGGCCGACGGGGCGCTGCCTGCCCTTGAGCACCAGGATCCCGCCGTCGAGCGGCCCCAGAACCAGGAACACGGCGACTACGCTTCCAGCCTGCCGCTCAAGATGGCGCGATCTGCGCGGATGTCTCCACTGGCCATCGCAGAGATCCTGCGAGAACGCCTGCCGGAACAAGAGGAGGTCACCTCCGTAACCGTCGCGCCGCCCGGATTCGTCAATTTCGGGCTGGATAGCCGCTGGATCATGCAGCAGGTCGGCACGGTTCTCGCCGAGGGAGACCGATTCGGACACGGAACGAGCGGCGCGGGCGTCAACGCGCAGGTTGAGTTCGTCAGCGTCAATCCGACTGGCCCCGTTCACGTCGGCCACGGTCGTGGCGCGGTACAGGGCAGCGCAGTCGCGAACGTGCTGGAGGCGTCGGGCTACACGGTGCAGCGCGAGTACTACGTGAATGACGCCGGCAGCCAGATGGACAACTTTTTTGAGTCCCTCCACGCGCGGTATCTGCAGGCGCTGGGGAGGGATGCTGAGTTGCCCACGGAGGGCTACCACGGCGCGTATATGGTTGAGCTTGGTCAGGGGATGGCGTCAGAGTTTGGCGAGCAGTACGTCGGGGGCGAGGACGCCGCTCGTCAGTTAGGCGAAATCGGCATGGCGCGGATGATCGATTCCATCCGCGAGGACCTCGAGCGCATCGACGTTCGCTTCGACCGCTGGTTCAGCGAGCGATCCCTGTTTGCGGACGGGACGTATGAAAAGGCGATCGACGAGGTGCGCGAAAACGGCTACACGGCTGAGCGCGAGGGCGCTGTGTGGTTCACGGGCACCGACCTGGGAGACGAGCGCGACAGCGTGCTGGTGCGGCAGACAGGCGCGCCAACGTATTTCGCTTCAGACATCGCCTACCACTACGACAAGTTCCTGGGCCGCAGCTTTGACCGCGTCATCAATGTATGGGGCGCGGACCACCAGGGGCACGTGCCACGCATGAAGGCGGTGGTCAAGGCATTGGGCGTGGACCCGGAGAGGTTGCAATTCATCCTCGTTCAGCTCGTCACGCTGAAGCGCGGCGACGAAATCGTACGGGTGTCCAAGCGGACGGGTGACATCATCACGTTGGCGGAGGTGATCAGTGAGGTGGGCCCGGATGCCTGCCGTTATTTCTTCCTGGCGCGGTCGGCTGACTCACAGATGGATTTCGATCTCGAGTTGGCCAAGAAAGAGGCGCCGGACAACCCCGTCTACTACATCCAGTACGCCTTTGCCCGTATCTCATCCATCCTTCGCAATGCACGCGAGAGCGGTATCGACCCTGACGATATGTCGCAGGAGGCGGACTTCGATGCGCTGACCGAAGAATCGGAACTCCAACTGGCTCGCACGATGCTGCGCTTTCCCGAAGTCGTTGAACTGGCGGCGCGCAACCTTGAGCCACACCATCTGCCGCACTATGCCTATGAACTCGCCACGGCATTTCACGATTTCTATACGAAGCACCGCGTTTTGGGAGAAGAGCCCCGCGTGACGCTGGCGCGGCTGCGGCTCACGCAGGCGGCTGGGACAGTGTTGCGAAACGCTCTGACGCTGATGGGGATGACCGCGCCGGAATCCATGTAGACCGCCCTTCCTCCCCCTATAACTTTGCATAACTAGGTATTGACCCCTGTCTATAAGCGGTTCATTATCGTCTAGTAGTAATAGCCTTGTAGACGGGGGAGGAGTCTGGCTAATGACGAATCGCATCATTTTTACGTTGCTCGCGCTGATGGCGGCAGCGTTCCTTGTGGTCGCTGCGGCGTGCGGAACAACATCGGAGGATGACGAAACCGACACGTCCACTGACACGTCCGGCGAAGACACGTCCACGGATGACGATATGGACGATGACATGGACCATGACATGGACGACGACATGGTCGACGACATGATGACCCACTCCATCAGCGGCGTGCCGATTGACTCGAACGCCGTATATGGTGGGACGCTGATCATCGCGACCACGTCCGAAGGCCCGACGTTCAGCAACTGGGAGGAGGCAGCCGGGAGCGCGCCGCATTATGGCCACCCGGTGGGCAACATGCTGGTCTCCAAGCAGGACTGGGGCGACAAGCAGGACTTCAATGACGCAGCCTACTGGACCATCGTCCCGGACCTGGCCACCAGCTGGGAGCAGGCACCAGACGGCCTGACATGGACGTTCAACATTCGCGACGGCATCAACTTCTCAGATGGCGTGCAGTTCACGTGCGCGGATGTGGAATGGGCCTATGACACGCTTCGCACAGGAGACGGGTTGCTTCGTAACCCGCGCTCGGCGCACTTCGCATCCCTGACGGACGTTTCCTGCGCAGACGACCTGACGGCGATTTTCCACCTGGAACGCCCGAAGCCCTCGCTTTTGGAAGTGATTGGGTTGCCGTATCACGTCATGAAGCCCAAGCACCTCTATGCGGAAGACACGAACAAGATGCGGGAGGATCCGCCAATCGGAACCGGCCCGTTCGTGGTGGCGGACTGGCTCCCCGGTGAGAAGATGGTCATGGAGCGCAAGGATGACTACTGGGATCAGCCGTTCCCGTACCTTGACTCGATTGAAATTCTGATCCTCAACAACCCGTCGCAGGTTGCCGGCCTTCGTTCCGGCCGCATCCACATCGGCGGCAGCGCCGGCGGATGGAGCGGGGCGAATGCAAACACCCTGCTGCGCGAGTGCGACGTCTGCCAGAAGTGGGCCTCCGCAATTCACCCCGGCATGATGTTCTCCGTCATCCCGAACTTCAATCGTGAGCCGTGGAACACCCAGGAAGTGCGTGATGCCATCAGCCTTGCGATTGACCGAAATCGCCTCATCAAGCTGGGCTACAACGACTGGATCGCCCCCGGAACCGGCGGGCCGTTCCTGCCTGGCAGCGCCTTCGCGATGCCGGAGGAGCGCCTGAAGGCTATCCCGGGCCACGACTACAGCGATCCCGAGGCGAACAAGGACCGCGCACGCCAGATCCTGGCCGACGCGGGCTATGAGCCGGGCGAGCTGCAGGCCACGATGATCTATGCACCGTTCTACGGCGTGTACGCGCCCACCGTGCTTGAAGACCTCAATGAGGTCGGCATCTCCGTTGAAAGCGGAGAGATGGAAACCGGCAACTACTACACGCGCATGAACGCCGGCGACTTCGACCTGGGCGGCCACGCGGGATGGATTGGCGGGTTTGACCCGGACTTCATCCTGTATGAGTACTTCTACTCCGGCTCCGGCAGGAACTACGGACAGTACTCCAACCCCGAGCTGGACAGGCTGATCGACGCGCAGTCCGTGGAGCTTGACCCTGAACAGCGACGCGAGTTGGCGTGGCAGGCCGGTGAGATCGTCCTGCGCGACCAGGTTCGCACGATGGGCGGCTTCCAGTTGGCGATTCCGGTCTTCTCCGATCTGGTCGCCGGTGTGATGCCGACGGTGCCGTCACAGTCCTACGGCAACTTCTACCGCCACGCGCACACCTACCTGCTGGAGGACAACTAATTCAAACAGACAACCCGACAGGACACGAGCCATCGAAGGCTCGCAGAGTGATCGAGTTGAAGGGGGCGCCCACCGCGGTGGGCGCCCCCAAGTGTTTTTGTTCGGGTAGGATAGATATCAATGACGGTGCGCCCGTAGCTCAGTGGATTAGAGCATCGGTCTTCGGAACCGAGGGTCGCGGGTTCGAATCCTGCCGGGCGCGCCACCTCTGCCAACGAACCCTGCCAATCCCAGCTTGACACCGGTCAGTCCCCTGTGTTCCGGTCACCGGACTGAGGGGTCTACAGACTCGGGGGGAAGGCAAGGAATGAGCTACGACATTGAACATAGCGGGCTACACGAACTCTTCTTTTTGGACGGCATCGCCGCCGCCGCTGACAAGGCATTGCAACTGCTTGAAGAGGCTATCGTGAGTCAGCAAACCCTCCTGCAAGAGAGCGTGGCCGACATGGACTCGAGTGCCAGCGACTATGCCTATGCGCTTGGTGATATCAGGGTACTCAAGGACGCAGCCGACGACGTCAGGCTAGCCGCAAGACGTGTAATTGTCGCCCGTTCATCAATCGGCGCTCGGATAAGCTGACACGTGCAGGCGAGCCATCGCACCATGGCAAGCATCGGCTACACATGGGGCGGATAGGGCGAATGCTGGGGTGAGGGGTTAGGGAGCTATCTCAGAACTCAATGTGTGGCCACAGTGAGTTTGGGCATGGCCAGCGGACTGCTAGCACTTGCGATGTAATGGAGCTGCGTAGGGTTCAAAACTATTCTGCTCTCAAGTCGTGGTAGGACAACCGCGAGGACGCGAAGCTGTTCTCGAATGGACATCTTGCCATCTGGCCTAATCACCCAAACAGTTCTAGCTCTTTGGCTCCCTTCCCGTAACAATCGTCTATGTCGTCTGTTGTCTGCATGAATCTGTCAAATGCCATCTTCGTTTCGGCACCATTCCAGGATTTCATCATCAGATGTTCCGGGGCGGCCGAAAATGTCCAGAACTGATTGGATCGGAATTCCAACGTGCCCCAATGCGTGAGCAACTGGTCTTGCCAAAGATTCATCCAAGGCGTATTGAGGATTAGGCAGCGGAACGGAGCTGAGATTCCCAAGCAAGTGCGGCCCCCAACTGATCCGCAGTAATATCGTAGGCCCTTTGCACGAACTCTTTCGAATCGCCAGCGTTTATAGCTCCCACAACCGACTGGGTTGGAATTCGTGTACCCGCTATGCATGGCGCACCAAACTGGATTTGTGGATGCAGTATCACGTGTGGTGAGGGTTCCCACCATCCAGCTACGTTGCTGTCTTGCTCAAACCCTAAGCCATGAACAGGGATAATTAGATCACGCAATATGTCAAATGCAAGTTGCCCATGTCGACTAGCTGCTATTAGTCGCCTAGACCACTCGGTAAAGATATCGCCGGAACCACTCCAGATGTGCAATGTAGCAAAGGGTTTTCTCGCAGTCGTATTTTTCTTAAGCCAGTTCTCTCCGTCTCGTATCTTCGGCCAAGAAACCCCGGCACCGCGCAAGGCAGAGATGACTCGCATGGAAATAAGATCTTCGAAATCAATCAAGATGTCCTTCCCTGGGATACCCTGATATGAATCTCCAGCTACGCCAGTTCGTATCCATCTGAGCATCTTGGCCGTAGGTAGGTTCAAGCTGGTTTCCGAGGGCATAGTGGCTCGGACATAAAGCGCGGCATCCAGTGCCAAATACATGCCCCGATATGCTTCCTGCAGTGATCGCTCCCGCGCCGCCGTTGCCATCTCTCCCTCCAACGTGTGGCCATTGAATACGCTAACGTTACCAGCCTAACGCTTTTGCCTGCGTGTGTGCTCCTTTGAATCCGCACCCCCTCCCCAATCCCCTATACTGTCTGGACGGGATATCACAAGGGAGACTCTGAGGATGGCTACTACTACAACGAGAGCAAGTGACACAGCCGCCGCGCCGCGCACGCTGACGCCGCAGCAGGTGCAGCGATTCAGTCGGCATATCATCATGCCGCAGGTCGGCAGCATCGGGCAGCGCAAGCTCATGAATGCGAGCGTTTTGCTTGTCGGGGCGGGCGGGCTTGGATCTCCGCTGGCGATGTATCTTGCTGCGGCTGGCATCGGCAAGATTGGCATCGTCGATTTCGATGATGTGGATATCACAAACCTGCATCGGCAGTTGCTGCACGGCATGAATGACATCGGACGTCCAAAGGTCGATTCCGCCGAGGACACGATCCGTGAGATCAATCCGGACGCGGAAATCGTCAAGATTGCCAAACACATCAACTCCGAGAACGCGATGGAGATCGCGGACGAGTTTGACATCCTCATCGACGGGACGGACAACTTCCCGACGCGCTACCTCATCAATGACCTCGGCGTGCTGATGGACAAGCCCGTGGTCCACGGCTCCATCTTCATGTTTGACGGGCAGGTGACGACGTTCCTGCCCGGGCAGGGCTGCTACCGCTGCCTGTACCCCGCGCCGCCACCCCCCGGCATGGTGCCCTCGTGCGCGGAGGCGGGCGTGTTGGGCGTGCTGCCCGGCATCGTCGGCTCCCTCATGGCGACGGAGGCCATCAAGTTGATTCTGGGCGTCGGCAAGCCGCTGGTGAATCGACTGCTGATGGTCGATGCGCTGGACATGGACATGCGGACGGTCAAGATCCGCAAGGATCCGAACTGCCCCGCCTGCGGCGAGAACCCGACGGTGACGGAGCTCATCGACTACGAAGCCTTCTGCGGCATGCCTGCATTCGAGTGATTTTCTCGGTCGCGCACGCAACTGATCAGTCTTCCGCGTTTACATCCCGCGTTCCGGCGCGGGAAGTCACTCGTGTTGCCCTCAGGGGGGCGTGACTGGCACGATAAAATTAAGAGACGACAGCGCGGGGAGACAATCGTGACCGATATATCGACGCGGGCGCAGGACGGAGACGGCGGCGTGGAAAGCGAGGACAGGAACGGGCGTGAGAACGGCGATTCTCACCCCATTCTGCGGCGCCTGCTGCCTGCGATGACCGCTATCCCGGGATTGAAGGTGGACCGCAGAACATTCCTGGGGAAACAGTTGGATCGCCATTACACCCAGAACAGTATTGGGATCGGGAAGGCGATCGCGACAACGCCGCTGGCGGCCGGCGTGCCTATGGCAACGCTCGACAGGATGGCCGATGCGATCATCATGTCGCACATCATCAAGGCATCCGGCGTTTCCTTCGCCGCGGGGCTGCCGGGAGGATGGTTGGCGGCGGCGGCGGTGCCGGCGGACCTTGCCCAACTCAATTGGCACGCGGTGGTATGCGCGCAGAAGCTGATGTACTTGTACGGATGGGACGATCTGTTCGAGGACGGCGATCTGCAGCTGAATGAGGAAACGGAGGTCAGGATATGGCTGCTGGTCGGCGCGGTCTTCGGAGTACGCGCGGCGACTGACAGCCTGAAAGAAGTGGCGAAAGCGTCAAAGTCAAACGCCGCCTACCGTATCGCCAGGATTCGCTTGACCGCGACGCCTCTGTACATTCCTCTTCGCTATGCACTCTTTCGGGCCATCGGCGTGCGGCTGACAAAAACTTCGTTCGCGAAAGGGATTAGCAAGCTGATTCCCCTTGCCGGCGGTGGCATCTCGGCATCCATTACGGCAGTCTCCCTGCGCAGCATGACCAGGAATCTCAAGGAACATCTGAGAGAGATCGCGATCTGACGCCGGCCGCCTGCTGTTGTTCCGAGTGTCTGTTCCTGCCATCCCGAGCCGAACCTACTGTCATTCCGAGCGCAGTCGAGAAATCTAAGACGGTGACAGGCAAAGCGAGCGGGAGTCCTGAAAAGCAGCGCTTTAGATTCCTCACGTCGCTAACGCTCCGTGTGGAATGACAAGAGGGATGCTGTCGCGGTTATGGGAACGCGGCGGACGCGATAGACTAGGTAGACTGAACATAGGTGGGCGCGCCCGTGCCCGATGGATTCCCGCTTTCGCGGGAATGACGGATAACACATGACCGGCAGCATACTGGACACAATCGGCAATACGCCCCTCATTGAGCTGAAACGGCTTCAACCCAAGCCGGGCGTCCGGCTGTTCGCCAAGCTGGAGGGGCAGAACCCGACGGGCAGCGTGAAGGACCGCATCGCCCTGCTCATGGTGGAGAACGCGGAGGCGGACGGCACGCTGGGCGACGGGCGTATCATTCTCGAACCCTCCAGCGGCAACACCGGCGTCTCGCTCGCCATGGTCGCGCAGTACAAGGGTTATGACGTCACCGTCGTCTTGCCGGACAACGTGACGGAAGAGCGGCAGGTTTTGATCGAGTCGTTCGGCGCAAAGGTCGTCTTCAGCGAGGGGCGGCACGGCACGAACGGGGCCATCGAGGTCGCGCAGCAGATGGCCGAAAAAGAGCCTGACAAGTACGTGATGCTGTACCAGTACGGCAATGAGGCGAATCCGCGGGCGCATTACGACGGCACGGGCGAGGAGATTGTCCGGCAGCTGCCGGACGTCGACGTGTTCGTAGCGGGGCTCGGCACGGGCGGGACGTTGACGGGCGTTGGGCGGCGACTGAAAGAGCACAACCCGGACGCGCGAATCATCGCCGTCGTCCCGCACCCGGAGGAGCGCATCCAGGGACTGAGATCCTTGGAAGACGGATTCATTCCGCCGATCCTGGACACGACGGTTCTGGATGGGCAATTCATCATCACTTCACGAGAATCGTTCGAGAAGACACGGGAACTGCTGCAGATGGAGAGCATCTTCGCGGGCATCTCATCCGGCGCGGTGCTGGCGTGCGCGCAGCGGCTGGCGGAGCGGATGGACAACGGGAACATCGTGTGCCTGTTCGCTGACGGCGGCTGGAAATACCTGTCCACCGGCCTGTGGACACGCCCGCTTGATGAAATCGACGCGGAGATGGGGCGCAAGATCTGGTGGTAGAGGACGACGGCCCGCGTCCAGACGCGCCGAGAGGATTCGGCGGCCATTTCCTGCCATTCGCCGCGGTCACGCTGATCATCTACATTGCCGACCAGGCAGCCAAGCTGCTGATCGTCAGTAATCTGCGCCTGTATGAATCGATCCCGGAGAACGGTCTGCTTCGGCTGACCTATGTAGAAAACACCGGGAGCGCGTTTGGCCTGCTGCGCGGCCATACGGAGTTCCTGATCCTGGTCAGCATCATCGGGGTGTTGGGGGTGCTGTTTTACTACCGGGCGAACGGGCGGGAGAGCGCCCTGCTGCGTTACTCCCTCGCCCTCCTGTTAGGCGGCGCGCTGGGCAATCTGACAGACCGGCTCGCGCGGGGCGCGGTCGTCGATTTCATCAGCGTGCAGGTGTGGAGCGACTACCATTTTCCGACGTTCAACGTCGCGGATTCGGCGCTGACGGTTGGGTTATTCGCGTTAGCGATTTATGTTCTGAGGAATCGGGCGACGGAGAAGAGGCTTGAACAGCAGGCGGGAACGGGGTGTGTCCCCCCCACCCTAACCCTCCCGCGTGAGGGGGAAGAGGACTCCCTGGAGAGTGAGCAGGATGGCGGGCCTGTAGCGGAAGAACAGAGGGCTGTGGATGGAAACTCGTCTGACCGTCCCGCCTGAACTATCCGAGAGGCGGCTTGACCGATACCTGGCTTCCGCTCTTGCTGTCGATGTTTCGCGGTCGGCGATTGGTCGACTGATCCAGGGTGGACGGGTCACAGTCAACGGCGAAACGCCCCGCAAGCGTGGGCACGCCATCGAGCCGGGCGACGAAATCACAATTACCGGCGAAATAGAAACCGGCGAGACGGCAGGACTGTCCGCCGAGCATTCACCTCTGCTCGTGCTCTACGAGGATGACGACATTCTCGCCATCGACAAGCCGCCGGGCGTCGCCGTCCATCCCGGACCCGGCCACCCGACGGGAACGATTGTGAACGCGCTGCTGGGTCGCCAGGGGCCGCTCTCAACGATTGGGGGCGATGACAGGCCGGGGATCGTTCATCGGCTGGACAAGGACACGTCCGGCGCGATGTTAATCGCCAAGAACGACGCGGCCCATACGGCGCTGTCGCGGCAGTTTCAGTCGAGGAGCGTCGAGAAGGTGTATATCGCGCTGCTCCGCGGCAATCTCGAGCCACAGACCGGAACGATAGAGGCCCCGTTGGGCCGCGACCCGAGGCACCGACAGCGACATGCAGTTATTGCCGCAGGGCGTCCTGCGACCACGCGCTACCACGCTCTGGCGCACCTTCGCGGCGGCTATACGCTGGTGGAAGCAAAGCCGCAGACAGGGCGACCTCACCAGATTCGCGTTCATTTCGCATCGCTGCGGCACCCGGTGGCGGGAGACGTGATCTACGCGCGCGGCAGTCGAGACCCCGTGCCTCGCCTCTTCCTGCACGCGCTCTCTCTGGTTTTCGAGCATCCCATCAGCAGTGAGAGGCTGGAGGTTCGCTCACCTTTGGCGGATGACCTGGCTGCATGCTTATCGGACATGACAATGGGCACGCCGGAGGCGCGGCTGGTCGATTCGCTGGGTTAGAATGAGACTGCAATGCCAAAAACGCGAACACGCTACGCGCCAAGCCCGACGGGGGACCCGCATGTCGGCAACGTCCGGAGCGCGCTGTTCGCGTGGCTCTTTGCCCGCAGCACAGGCGGTGTGTTCGCGGTGCGAATTGAGGACACCGACCAGGAACGGCGCATACCCGGCAGCGAAGAGCGGATTCTTGATTCCCTCCGATGGCTCGGCATTGAATGGGACGAGGGACCGGACATCGGCGGGCCGTATGGGCCGTACGTGCAGTCGCAGCGCCTTGAGGGCTACGGAGAGGCGGCGGAGCGGCTGGTGGAGTTGGGCGCCGCCTACTACTGCTACTGCACGCCGGACAGGCTGGATGCCATCCGCGCCGCGCAGCAGAAGCGCAGCGTGCCCACGGGCTACGATCGTCGCTGCCGCAACCTGAGCGCGGAGGAGCGCGAGCGTGAGCAGGCGGAGAACGGCGCGCATCGCGTCGTGCGGTTCAAGACGCCGCTTAGCGGTCGTTCGACGTTCAATGACGTCATACACGGCGATGTTTCATGGGAGAACCGGCTCATCGACGATTTTGTAATCCTGAAATCGGATGGATTTCCGACATATCATCTGGCCAACGTTGTTGACGACGTCGCGATGGAGATTACGCACGTGATCCGCGGCGACGAGTGGATGTCCTCCGCGCCGCGCCACGCGATGATCTATGAGGCGTTCGGCTACTCGCCGCCCGCGTTCGCCCACCTGCCACTGATCCTCGGCTCCGACCGGACAAAGCTGTCCAAGCGGCACGGTTCCGTCTCGCTGCTCGACTACCGCGATGAGGGCTTTCTGCCGGAGGCGATGCTGAATTTTTTGTCACTTCTCGGGTGGTCGCTGGACGACAAGACGACACAGATGACGCGAGATGAACTTATCAACGGATTCTCGCTGGAGCGCGTGTCGGCGTCGCCGGCGATGTTCGACCGTGACAAGCTGGAGTGGCTGAACGGCGTCTACATCCGCGAGATGCCGCCAGAGGCGTTCGTGGAGGCGGCACGGCCATACCTGGACAACGGCCTGCCGCCGGAGATTCCGCGACCCCTGGACGATGAACTGGCGAGGGAGGCGGCCGTCCTGACGCAAGATCGGGCGCGCCTGCTGAGCGAGATGCCGGAACTATGTGAGTTCTTCTTCACGGAGGATGTGTCGTTTCCACCCGCTCTTATCTGGGCAGGGATGGGTGACAAGGCAATGAAGCGCATGGCAGACGCAGGTGAGGATATTTGGGCTGTGCCGTTGCCGGAGGACGCGGAGGTTGTCCGCGCGTGGCTGACCGCCGTGGCCAACGCCATAGAGAAGATGGAATCGTGGAATCACGACTCCATCGAGACGCGCTTCAGGGCATTAGTGGAGGAGCTTGGCACGTCAGGCCGCAAGCTGTTCGGGGCGGTGCGGGTTGCGACAACGGGCAGGACAGCTGCGCCACCTTTGTTCGTCACCCTTGAGGCGATCGGGCGCGAGCGTTCGGCGGCGCGGACACGCGCGGCGGCCGCGGCGCTCCTTGACACAGAATTGGCGCGTTCGTAGCATGAGCTAGCGCGGCCCGGTGGTGTAGTCTGGCTTAACATACTGCCCTGTCACGGCAGAGATCACGGGTTCGAATCCCGTCCGGGTCGCCAGGTTCTTTTTGAATCGCACCGCACGAGCAAGGACGCCAGCAAGGCACAACCGCCCCCGTCGTTAGCACAAGGGCAGCGAGAACGCGCACGATTATGGCCAACCCGTACCTGCTTGGCGTCGATGTTGGGGGAACGCAGACACGGGTCGCCATCGCTCGCCGGCCTCGCGGCTCGATTCGTCGAACGGCATTTGCCTCCCCTGCCCGCTCGGATCCCAAGCTGCTTATTGACGGCATCGTCGAGGCCGTGCACGAACTCGCCGACAAGGCCAACGGCGAGATCACGGCGGGTGTCGTCGCCTGCGCGGGCACGGTGGACACGGCAACCGGCGTCATCGTGGAGTCGCCAAATCTGCCCATGGTGCGGGAGTTCGCGATGGCGGACGCTCTCAACGAGCGCCTGAACATTCCCATCGAAATCGAGAATGATGCCACCGCGGCCGCTCACGCCGTCCATCAGATGGGGGCGGGCCGGGGTTCGACGGAGATGATCTATCTGACCATTAGCACGGGAATCGGGGGCGGCATCGTCTCCGGCGGCAAGCTGCTGCGCGGCATTGCGGGGGCGGCGGGCGAGTTCGGCCACATGACCATCGGCATGAGTCGCGGCATCCAATGCCCGTGCGGACTGTCCGGCTGCTTTGAGACGATGGCATCCGGCACGGCCATCGCTCGCATGGCGCGGATGCGAATCGAGGCGGGTGGAGATTCGATTCTCGTTGAGAAATCGGCGACCCAGGGCAGCGAAAGCATCACGGCGCGCAATGTGTTCGATGCGGCGGAGCAGGACGATGCGCTGGCGCGGGCGGTGGTCGACGAGGCAGGCTACGCGCTCGGCGTCGGGCTTGCCAATATCGTCAACATCTTCAACCCAGAGTTGATCGTGCTGGGCGGCGGGCTGGCGCGCGGCCAGGATGAGTTTGTGGAGCACGGCATCAGCGTTGCCCGGGAGCGGGCGTTCAAGCTTCAGAATCGCACCGTTCGGTTTGAAGTGACTGAGCTCGGCGACGATAACGGGCTGCGCGGGGCGCTGCTGCTGGCGCGGGAGTTGGCCTCCCGCACGCGGCGGGCTGCGCGACTCGGCGGCTGAGGAGAGGGGGCAGGCCCGATGGAGGGAACGGCGAACAAGGGCAGCGCCCTCGACTATGTGAGCATCACGCCGACCGGCTACGAGGAATCACGCGCCTATCCCATCATCATCCTTGTGCATGGGTTCGGAGCGAGCATGTACGACCTCGCAGGCCTCGCCCCAGCGATCAATCAGACGGGCTACGTGTATCTCTGCCCGAACGGGACGATCCCGCTGGACATCGGCGGTGGGCAGATCGGTTTCGGGTGGACGACGCCGGACGGCTTCAATGACCCGGAAGAGGCAAAGAGCACCGAAGAGGCATTCGACGCCTTCATGGAGGAGGTGCGCGAGCCGTACGGGCTGGAGCCGGGCAACATGCTGATCATCGGCTTTTCGCAGGGCGGCGGGCTGGCGTATCGATACGGGCTGACGCGGCCCGGTGTGTTCGTCGGCGTTGGTGCACTGAGCGCGTCCATCCACGACATGGATGAACTTGCGACTCAGCTACCTGATGAGCGGACGCAGCCCATCTTTGTCGGCCACGGGAATGAGGACCCCGTCGTGCCGGTTGACCGGGGCCGCTCGGCCAACGCGCAGTTGGAGGCATGGGGCTACGGGGACGTCATCTACAACGAATATGACCGCGCGGGCCATGAGATTACGCCGACCGAGCTTCGTGATCTCGCACAGTGGGTCGCGCGCGTCCTGCCGCCGGCGGACCAGCAGACGCCGGGCGTCTCGCCGGGCGGCATCATTCTGCCGTAGGCGCTGAGGCCTCAATCGTCGACTGATGCGCATCGGCCTAATCTCAGATACGCACGTGCCGGAGGCCGGGGAGCGGCTGCCGGGCGAGGTTTTTGACCTGCTTGCCGGTGTCGACATGGTCATGCATGGCGGCGATATGCACATCATCGACGTGCTGGATTGGCTGGAGGTCATCGCACCTGTCGTTGGGGCGCGGGGGAACGGCGACGGCGACGGTTTTCGGCCGCCCTTTCCGGACGATGATCCTCGCGTGAAGCACGCGCAGGTGATTGACGCGGAGGGTGTCAGCGTCGGGCTGATCCACGGGTTTCCTTTGCCGGCAGACACGCCATGGACTACGACTGAAGCGCTGATGGAGCGCTATTTCGGCGGGGCGGTGGATGTGATCGTCTGCGGCGATACACACGTGGCACATGTGGAGCGGACGGAGTCGGGCGTTCTGATTGTCAATCCGGGGAGTCCGGCACTGCCTCGAAACATACGCGAGCCGGGGCACGTCGGGATACTCACCATCGAGAACGGCAGGGCGTCCGCGGAGATATTGGCGCTGACGAGTTTGGCGTATTAGGGGCGATATGCAGGATTCAAACTCGCCGCTGGCCCTATTGAAGTCGCGCTTCGGTTACGACGAGTTTCTGCCTTTACAGTCGGAGATCATTGAGAATGTCCTGGCGTCACGGGATTCGCTGGTGCTGATGCCAACCGGCGGCGGCAAGTCACTCTGCTATCAGCTGCCGGCCCTGCTTCTGAAGGGGATCACACTCGTTGTATCGCCCTTGATTGCACTGATGAAAGATCAGGTAGATGCCCTGAACGAGTCGGGCATCCCGGCAGCGTTCATCAACAGCTCGCTGCCCGCCCTGGATGCGCGGCGGGTGGAGGCGCAGGTTCGGGCGGGGCGCATAAAGCTGCTCTACGTTGCGCCCGAACGGCTGGCCCTGGAGGGTTTCCGCAGGTTCCTGCATGAGTTGGACATCAGTCTTATCGCTATTGATGAGGCCCACTGCATCTCTGAATGGGGCCACGAATTCCGGCCCGATTATCGCAACCTGCGGCAGCTGCGCGAGGAGTTTCCAGCAACACCGGTGATTGCCCTGACAGCCACGGCAACGGAGCGGGTTCGGGATGACATCATCAATCAGCTCGGCCTCCAGGATGGCGGCTTGTTCATCTCCGGTTTCAATCGGGGCAATCTTAGCTACTCGGTTCATCCCAAGAGCGATGCGTGGGAACGGCTTATTGGCCTCCTTGAGAGCCACAGGGGAGAGTCCACCATCATCTACTGCTTTTCCCGGCAGGAGACCGAGGACCTGGCCGCCGATCTGACTGCCCGTGGCTTTGAGGCTCGCCCGTACCATGCCGGCCTCGACAGTGAGACGCGGCGCAGTGCGCAGGATGATTTCATACGCGATCGGGTTTCAATCGTCGTCGCGACCATCGCGTTCGGCATGGGAATCGACAAGCCCGATGTTCGGCTGGTCGTCCATTACAGCTTGCCGAAATCGGTGGAAGGCTATTACCAGGAGACCGGGCGGGCGGGAAGGGACGGTCTGCCCGCGGAGTGCGTCCTGTTCTATGCGTTCGCGGATAAGGTCAAGCAAGAGTATTTCATCAATCAGATAGCGGACGAATCGGAGCAGCGCGTTGCCCGGGAGCAGTTGGCGCGAATGGTGGAGTTCGCGCAACTGACCACCTGCCGCCGTCGCTACCTGATGCACTACCTGGGAGAGGAATGGGAGCAAGAGAATTGCGACGGTTGCGATGTTTGCCTGGAACCCCGGGAGGAATTCGACGCGACGGAAATCTCACAGAAGATCCTCTCTGCGGTGATCCGCACGGGAGAGAGATTCGGGGCGGGTCACATCATCCAGGTGCTGCGTGGAGGCCGTGACAAACGAGTCCTTGAGATGGAGCACGACACGTTGAGCGTGTACGGCATCGCGAGGGATTCCGGCAAATCCGAACTCAGGGAGATCATCGGGCTACTGGAATCGCAGGGGCTGCTGACGACGGTCGGTGATAGGTATCCAACCCTGGCTGTGACGGCGTCGGGGCGGGACTTTCTGCAGACGCGTCTCCAACTTTCCTTGCCACGGCCATTGGACGGCGGCACGCGGAGAGCGGCCCCACAACCCTCCGCCGAAATTCAGTTCGACGAGCGGCTATTCGAGGAATTGCGCGTTGTGCGTCGACGGCTGGCGGATGAGCGGGATGTACCATCCTTCGTGGTATTTGGCGACACATCTCTCAAGCAGATGGCGGCCCGTTTTCCCCAGAATGACGACGAGTTCTCCCGCATATCCGGAGTGGGATCGGCCAAGTTGGAGCAGTATGGCGGCGACTTCATCGCGGTAATTCAAGCGTACATCGAGGCGCATGGACGGCCGGACATCCAAGCGCCGGAGGAGCGGCCTTCGCGGACGAGACCCGAGCGGCGTCCGGGGCCTGCGTTTGATGAGACGCGCGAGTTGTTGTCCCGAGGGCTTTCGATCACGGAGATAGCGGAATAACGAGGGCTCGCGGAGACAACGATAGTCGGACACATCGAACGCATCACGGCGCAGGACGATTCGCTCGACATAGCCCATCTGCTACCGGACGCCGCCACCATGCAGGAGATCGAAAAGGCCTTGGAGGTGTGCGGGGACGAGTTCCTACGGCCCGTGTGGGAGTTTCTGGAGGAAAAGGTCAGCTACAACGACTTGCGGCTGGCGCGAATTCAGTTGCGGCGCGGGCCCGCAGTATCTCCGGACTAAACGGGGGCGTGTCGGAACGACGCTAAGGCGCTAGGCTGGATCCGCTGCACCGAGGGGTTTCCACTGGGGGAGCATCTGGTCGCCACGCTCCTCGTAGTAGACCTCGACGGGCATATCGATCTCGCACTGCTCGATGTCGATGCCCTTGACGTTGCCGTTCATGCGGACGTCCTCATCGAGCGTGATGATGGCGTAGATGTAGGGCACATCCTCATTGAACGAGGGATGGCCGGGCTGGCGCACGACGATGAAGCTATAGATACGCCCCTTGCCGCTGACGGTGATCCACTCAAGATCGTCTGAGAGGCAGTTGGGGTCGCGCTCACGGGGGTAGAAGAAGCGGTTGCCACAGGTCCGGCAGCGCTGAATCATCAACCTGCCTTCCTTCGTGGCCTCCCAGAACGGCTCTGTGACCTGGTCCGGATACGGTACCGGCTTGGGTATCGTCTGCCCCTGTGTCATCGCCCCACTCCTTCGTTCGGTTCCCCTTTGGCTGCGTGAGGAACCTATACGCTTGCGTCGATACCGGCCAGTACACGATAGCACTTTTGGGGGTGGAGCGCGCAGGGTTAGTGGTACCGTCTAGGTATGGACGTGGATGAGTTCGAAGAGTTGGTTGGGCAGGCGTTGGATTCGCTGCCGCCGGAGATCGAGGCGGGAGTGGATAACGTCGCCATCATCATCCAGGATTGGCCCTCCCCGGAGCAGATGGAGGAGAACGGTATTCGCGACCGATACGGCCTGCTTGGGCTGTATGAAGGCATCGCTTTGCCGGATCGGGGAGGCGGATACAACATGGTCGCGCCGGACAAGATCACGATCTTTCAGAAGCCAATCGAGGCGCTGCGGTTAGGGAGTGCCGAGACGGTCGAGGAGATCCGCAAGACGGTGCTTCATGAGCTTGCCCACCACCTCGGCTTCTCGGAAGATCACCTGCATGACCTGGGCTATGACTGATTCTCTCGGTTCGCGATCTGATTTGATTCGCCTTTCCTGTTGGCACTCCGCGTTCCCGTTCTGGTGTCAAAAATGACTCAGCTAACAATAATCAGACTGCGGCGGCGCGTGCTGGGCTGGTATCGGCAGCATGGGCGGGATCTTCCGTGGCGCAAGACGAACGATCCGTACCATTCGATGGTGGCGGAGTTCATGCTGCAGCAGACGGGAGTGGGGCGGGTTCTCCTTGTGTACGAGGAGTTCCTCCACAGCTTTCCTTCTCTGCGGGCGCTGGCAGATGCGCCGGTCTCGGACGTCATTCGAGCGTGGAGCGGGATGGGCTACAACCGCCGCGCCATAAACGTGCAGCGGGCGGCGCGGGCGATTGTGGAGGAACATGGCGGGGCAGTTCCTCGCGATCCGGCGACGCTAGCAAAGCTCCCGGGAATTGGGCGTTATACGGCGGCGGCAATTGCGTGCTTTGCCTTTCATCGACCCGTCGCGGTGATGGACACGAATATCCGCCGCGTGCTGGGACGGGTGCTGACGGGTCGCGGCGAGATTGACGCCGATGCCGGCTGGGCGCTGGCGGAGGCGGTGGTTCCGCGTGACGGGGCGAGGGCATCGGCATGGCATCAAGCGTTGATGGACCTCGGAGCGACGGTCTGCACGGCGCGTCGTCCCAAGTGTGGTGAATGTCCAGTTAATGATCTGTGCGCGGCAAGACCATTATTTGAGGGCTCAAATGAACCCCACATCAACTATTCAGAGTTTTCCAATACACTGCCGACCCTCAAGGTCACCGAACGACCGCGGTCTTCTCAGCAGGGCTGGATCGGCACGACGCGCTACTACCGGGGGCGCATCGTCGAGGCGCTTCGCAACCACACGGACGGGGCGATGCTATTTGATGAACTCGGGCCGCTCGTGAGGGATAAATACGCCCCTGCCGATCATGGGGCCTGGCTGCGTGATCTACTGGCAGGTTTGGAGCGGGACGGGCTGGTGGTTGTTAATGGGGATGCGGTGGCGTTGCCGGAGTGAGGGGTGGCGGCTCTGCGCGCCGCGCTGGATTCCCGCTTTCGCGGGAATGACAGGTCAGCTATTGAACTTGCGCAGCCCCTCATACCCCCCGCCCGCAAGCCACTCCTGAATCTGGGATTTCAAGTTGAGCCAGGGGTCTCCGATGGTGTGGAGTTCTTCGTTGGTGAGTTCGGTGTACGTCTTGCCGAGGGCCGGGATATACCAAAGGCTCGCGAGCCAGAAGCCGTCTATACGCTTTGCGGATGGCTTATTTTGTATGATGCCCGTCGGTCCCACAACCTCCCACGTGTGAACCAGGCCCGTCGGCGCAGCAATGGCAAGCGCCTCTTTCCACGTGGCCTCTCGTTCGACATCACTGTGGAGATGGCTCATCAATGCCAGCAGATGCTGTATCCGATCCTCATCCGTAGCGTTCTCCCCTGCCGCGCGGCGCGTCAGCAGGCTGTCCCAATTCGGGCCTAGCGCGGGGATATCGATGCCGCCGTCTGAGGCTATCGCCAATCCGCCGCTTATCTTCGCCCACGCGACGGCCTTTGCCTCTGCAATCTCCAGGTGTGATTGACCCGTTTCTTCCGGCAGTTCGTGCGGCGGCAACTCATTGATAGAGATGAGGTCGAAGGCCCAACCCGCAAGGCACTCGCGGAGTCGATCAATCTTGGCGAGGTTCGTCGATCCCAGCAAGATGCGTGGGGGCATTGTGGTGGTCAATGATAGTAGGAGTAATCAGACTCATCCGGCTCGTCCGGCTCATCCCTCCCACTCCTTAAGCTGAGCCAGAGGCCGGCGGTAATAGCCGCGCCTGCGAGCAGCGGAGTCCACTCGCGCACGCCCAGCGGCAGGCCGGTGTATCGCAAGCCGAATAGCATCAGGGCCGCTCCAATGATCACGGCGCTCAGCGTCATCAACCGACGCTCCCAGCTCAGAAAGATGATGCCGATGGCGATGGCGGGCACAAGCGAGCCGACAAATATCTGGAATCGATTCCACCCGCTGAGCGTCAGTCCCGTGCCGCCCGGCTCCACGTCACCGGACACCAGGAACCAAAATACGGCGCCGATTCCGAAACCTATCCCCGCGCCGATCACGAAAACGGACGCGCGGTAGAAGACTGATCCAAGCACAAGTAGGATGATTCCCGCGCCACCCGCCGTCGTCAGCAACGCCGTTCCCTCCAGCGCAAGCAAGTCCGGTCCGGCAATAACGACCACCGCGCCGCCGGATACGCCCGCCGCGAGCGCAACAACCAGTCGATACGCGTAGTAGCCAAGCAGGCAGAGCGCGAGACCCAGGGCAGCGAAAGGCCACGCAATCCACCACGGCAAACTATCCGGCATGTAGGTGAGTATCAGTTCATCGAGTAGGGACGCGCCGGTGGCGACCTCAGGGCCTGCGGCTTCTGGCATGGACGGCTACGTTGTGTCTGCCGCGGCGCCAGCGCGTTGTCTGCGCGGAGAGCGAGAGGCAGCTTTAGTCGCGGTTTTGGCCGGTTCTTTCGCCTTGCCGTTGCGGCGCGGCGAGCGTGTTGGCTTGCGTCCGTTGCCGTTCCGCGTCGCTCCGGTTATGCCCAGCACCTCCCGTAGAAAGTCGCCGGTAGAACTGTTCTTGACGAGGGCGATCTCTTCCGGGGTACCTTCGGCGACCAGTTCGCCGCCGCGTTCACCCGGGCCGGGGCCGAGGTCGATGATCCAATCAGCGTTCTTGATCATGTCCAGATGATGTTCGATGAGGAGGACGGAGTTGCCACCGTCGACGAGACGATGCAGCACAGTCAGCAGCATCTCGGCGTCGGAGAATGCCAAGCCGGTTGTCGGCTCATCGAGGATATAGAGGGTCTTGCCGGTAGCGCGCTTTGAGAGTTCGGCGGCCAGCTTGACGCGCTGTGCCTCGCCGCCCGAGAGGGTTGTAGCGGGCTGTCCGAGGCGCATGTAGCCCAACCCGACGTCCTGCATGGTCTTGAACTTGTTGGCGATGCGCGGAATCGACTCAAAGACCTCAACGGCCTGGTCGAGTGTCAGATTGAGCACCTCACCGATGCTGTAGCCCTTGAACATAATCTCCAGCGCCTCGCGGTTGTAGCGGGCACCCTTGCAGGTGTCGCATGGGACGGTGACGTCCGGCAGGAATTGCATCTCGATGAGCTGGTAGCCGGCTCCCTTGCAGGCTTCACAGCGGCCGCCCTTGACGTTGAATGAGAAACGGCCGGAGGCGTAGCCGCGCACACGGGACTCGGGCATACTCGCGAACAGCTCTCGGATGGGAGTGAACGCGCCCGTGTAGGTGGCGGGGTTGGAGCGGGGCGTGCGGCCGATGGGCGATTGGTCGATGTTCACGACCTTATCGATGAGGTCGAGGCCGTCCACACCATCGGACGGGCCGGGGAGGTCCTTGGCGTTGTAGAGCGTTTGCGCCAGCTTCTTGAAGAGGACTTCATAGACGAGGGTGGACTTGCCGGAGCCGGAGACGCCGGTGACGCAGGTCAGCAGACCAAGCGGAATGCGGATGTCCAGATCGCGCAAATTATTGGCGCGCGCACCGCGAATCAGCAGTTCCCGACCATCCTGCGGCGGGCGGCGGACCTCTTTCATGGGAATTTCGCGGCGTCCACTGAGATACGCGCCGGTGATGGAATCCTCGGCGGCGCGGACATCATCCAGCGTGCCGCTCACGACGACCTCGCCCCCATGTTCGCCCGCGCCCGGTCCCATATCGATGACGTGGTCGGAGGCGCGCATGACTGCCTCGTCGTGCTCAACGACGATGACGGTGTTGCCGAGGTCGCGTAGGCCCTTGAGCGTCTCGATGAGGCGGGCGTTGTCGACAGGGTGGAGCCCGATGGACGGCTCATCACAGATGTAAACGACGCCCATCAGGCCGCTGCCGATCTGGGTTGCGAGGCGGATTCGCTGTCCCTCGCCGCCCGAGAGCGTGCCGGCGGTCCTGTCCAGGGTCAGATACTCCAGCCCCACGTTGACCAGGAACTCAAGGCGCGCCGAGATTTCTTTCAGAATCTGCCGCGCAATGGTGGATTCGCGGTTGTTTAGCGGCCCGTTCTCCGTATCCGCAAGCCGCTGCACCCACTCAAGAGCGCGGTCGATGCTCTGCCCCGTCGCCTCGACAATCGTCTTGTCGTCCACGCGAACGGCGAGGGCTTCGGGCCGCAGCCGCTTGCCTTCGCAGGCCGCGCAGGGGCGGCGCGCCATAAACCGCTCGATCTCCTGTCGCTGGTTATCGGACTCCGTCTCGCGGTGGCGGCGTGTCAGGTTGGGAATCACTCCCTCAAACCGCGCGCCATAGCGGACAACACGACCGCTGCGGGTTCGATGCCGCACCTGGATCTTTTCCACCGCCATTCCGGCATCTGGTCCATACAGTACAAATTCAAGCTGATCCGGAGATAGTTCGCGCACCGGCGCATTCATATCTGCGCCAACCATAGATGTTGCCGACGCAAGCATGGACGTGTACCAGCCCGCCATCGTGCCGGAGCGCGCCCACGGCAAGACTGCTCCCTCGGACAGGGCGATATCCTTATTCGGAATCACAAGTTCGGGATCAATCACAAGCTTATAGCCGATGCCTGTGCATTCCGTACACGCGCCGTGCGGGCTGTTGAACGAGAACGTGCGCGGCGCTATCTCTCCCAGCGAGATGCCACACTGCACGCAGGCGAATTGTTCGCTGTAGAGCTGCTCATCGCCAGAGTCGGCGTCCAGGGTTTGCACGACGCCCTGCCCCAACCGGAGCGATGTTTCGACGGAGTCAGTCACGCGGCTCCGAATTTCGCCGCGGTCCTCCGGGATGACGAGCCGGTCGACGACCACCTCGATGGTATGCCACTGCTGCTTGTTGAGGCGTATCTCCTCCGATAAGTCTCGAATCTCGCCATTGATGCGCGCTCTAACGAATCCGCCGCGCCGTGTCTCATCCAGCAGACCGTAGTGCTCACCCTTCTTGCGGCGGATAAGAGGCGCGAGGAGCATGACGCGCTTGCCCGGCTCGGAATCCAGGATGGCATCCACGATCTGCTGCACGGTCTGGCTCTCGATGGGCCGTCCGCAGTTGTAGCAGGACGGATGGCCGATGCGCGCGTAGAGCAAGCGGAGATAGTCATAAATCTCCGTGACGGTGCCGACAGTAGAGCGCGGGTTGTGGGACACGCCCTTTTGGTCGATGGAGATGGCGGGAGACAGGCCTTCGATGTAGTCGACGTCCGGTTTCTCCATGAGGCCGAGAAACTGGCGGGCGTAGGCGGAAAGAGACTCGACGTAGCGTCGTTGGCCCTCGGCATAGAGGGTGTCAAATGCAAGCGAACTCTTGCCGGAGCCGGAGACGCCGGTGATGACCACGAGCTTGTCTCGTGGAATGGTCACGTCAATGTTCTTGAGGCTGTGCTCACGCGCCCCTTTGACGTGAATGACTGATGTGGACATGAACCGATTGAACTCCCTTTTTGACCCTGTTAGTCAGTGTAGGCGCGGGGCGTGGGAGTCACAAGCGGGGGGGAGTGTAGAATAGGCGCATGGGACTTATCCAAGTAAACATTCGCGTTTCGAATCCGGCGAGCGATGAAGAGCGCACGGTCGAAGCCTTGGTGGACACCGGTTCGCTCTACACGACTGTCCCCGCTTCCATCCTGCGCGACATAGGCGCTGAGCCAATAGGTCCGATGAATTTCGAACTCGCGGACGGTAACGTCATTGAGACTGATGTTGGAGTCGCGTTTGTCGCGCTAAATGGACGTAAGACGGCCACACTGGTCGCTTTCGGGCCGGAGGGTGTAGAGCCTCTGCTGGGAGCGATGACGTTGCAGCAGTTGGAGTTGGCCGTCGATATGGCAAACGAGAGGCTTGTTCAAGGTTATAAACTCCGAATGTAGCGGAACTTCCCTCGCAGATTGACCGAATTTTACCCGCTTCGGGTCACCCATTTCCACGCGTCCACCACTACATCCACGGCCACATAGTTGTCGAGCCATCGCGCGCTGTGCAGGGCGTATTCCTGGAATTCCTTGAGGGCAGTGAGGGGAATCAGCCACAGGATCGAGCGGCGCCACGTGAGTTCGTAGTTGGGTGCGAATCGCAGCGATCCCGCCACGAACACAAACCAGAACTCAAAGACATTCGGGAAGAACAGCAGGACCCATCTGTCCCCGATGACCTCAAATGCCAGGACGCCCACAATTCGAAAAGCGAACAACCCAATCGCAATGGCGCGCGGCGGGCCCTCCCATCGGAGGGCCACCCACAGGAACGTCACCATGTAGACGAGGTCGAGCCACTTGTCGAGGGCCTGGTAGTTTCGGACGCCGCCCAGATCGAGCAGGTTCATCATGAACAGGTCTGAGAAATCGATCAGGATGGCGGCAATCGATCCCGCAAATGCCCATCGCAGGACAAGCAGGGCCCCAGCTATACGCGCCGCCGCGATGATGAGTTCCTCAGTGTTCATGGACTAGAGAGTACGCGACGGGCGGGCGGCATGGCAGGTGGGCCGCCCCCCAACCCTCCCCCCTTTGTGGGGGAGGAGGCTACGGAATCAGGAGGAGCTTGCCGGTGGTTTGGCGAGATTCGAGGCGGCGATGGGCTTCCGCTGCTTCCTGCAAGGGGAATCGCTCAGTGATCCGCAGCGAGAGCCTTCCGTCCGCGATCCAGCCAAGTACGTTCCCGGCCCGCCACTCCAGTTCATCCCTTGTGATCGTGTAGTTAAACAGCGAGGGCCTCGTCAGAAACAGCGACTTGGCATTGAGAGCGAGCGGGGCGATGGGCGGAACTACCCCGCTGGACTGGCCGTACATGACGAGGCATCCGCGCACGGCAAGGCTGGCCATCGAGCCCTCATAGGTCGTCGCGCCGACGGAATCATAGGCAACCTGGCAGCCCGCGCCGTCCGTGATGCGCATGACGGCCTCGTGAAAGTCCTCCTGCGTGTAGAGGACGACGTGGTCGGCCCCAGCTTCGCGCGCAAGCTCGGCCTTTTCGTCTGTAGAGACCGTCGTAATGACCTGCGCGCCGCGCATCTTGGCCATCTGGATCAAGAGCAGACCCACGCCACCTGCGCCCGCGTGAATCAAGGCGGTGTCGTCTGCCCCGAGCGGGTACGTGGAGTGGGAGAGATAGTGCGCCGTCATGCCCTGCAGCATCGCCGCCGCGCCCTGCTCAACGCTAATGCCCTGCGGCAGCACGATGAGTCGATCTGCCGGAACGACGACCCGCTCCGCGTACGAGCGCGAGGCTCCCGTGTAGGCGACGACATCGCCGACCGACGGAGCGGTGACGCCGGGGCCGACCTCAACGACGGTGCCCGCGCCCTCGCCGCCGAGGATGGTCGGCAGTGGGCCCTGGCCGTACAGACCGGTGCGGCCGTACACGTCCATGTAGTTGATGCCGGAGGCGGCGAGCTGAAGGACGGCCTCGCCCGGCCCGGCGGCAGGATCCTCGACGTCTGTGAATTCAAGCACCTCAGGCCCGCCGTATTGGGTGATCTGGACTGCTTTCATGTGGTTGTTGCTCCTTGCGGTTGGGTTAGGGCTCAAGCATCGCACAGATGGGGGTGGGACGGCGGTGGTTGTAGGCTATCCGCAGAATGGCAGGTCAATTTGATGAAAGTCATTGACTGGTACATTTCGCAAATCAACAGGAATACACCCAATCAACCGGTTAGAACTGACACCTAGCTCATCCAACGGCAAATAGCTTAGCTCTTCCGGTATCCGTCCAGTTAATTGATTGATTTGAAGAAGCAGTCTGTTGAGTCTAGTCAAGTTGCCGAACCGCTCCGGTATCTGTCCGGTCAACTGATTATCGCCAAGAGATAGATTGTTCAACCTCGTCAGGAATCCCAGTTCAATTGGGATTGTGCCGGTCAAGAAATTCGAATCAAAACGCAGGCTTTGGAGATTAGTCAGCTTGCCTAGTTCCTCCGGAATTGAACCGCTCAGCTGATTGTAGGCTAGGAGTAACTCTGTCAAGTTAGCTAGGCCACCCAATTCAGCCGGTATCTCCCCGCTCAACTGGTTCTGAATAAGCACCATTGTTCTCAGACTGGTCAGGTTACCAAGTTCTGCCGGTATCTCTCCGCTCAGTTCATTTCTTACCAAGGCTAAGGTAGTGACGCGCCCTCTGTCATTGGTGTTGACGCCATACCACTCTCCAAGAGGGGCATCGGTCAGCCAATTGTCGCTACGTATCCAGTTAGGCCCATCCGTTTCGGCGTAGAGAACCTCCAGGATGATCCTGTCATTGGGAGGTACCAGTGTCGGTGTGGGTATAGGTGTACCGGTGGGTGGTGGGGGCACATATGTAGCTGTCGGGACGGCGGTGCGGGTGGGGCGCGGGGTTGGTGTCTCTGTGGGGGGCGGGGTTGGAGTGGGAGCCGGGGTTTCCGTGGGCGTGGCGACGGGTGTTAGCGTCGGCAGAAGCTCTCCGCAGGCGGTGAGTGCCAGCGTAGCGGCGAGTGCGGTGACTAGCAGGGCTATCGCCCTGAGCGAGATTCCATGCTTCGCAGCGTCGATCATCGTGGTGAATGGCCGCGTCCTCGTCATGCCGCGAACGTTACCACAGACGCTGAGACGGTCACGTGTGGCGTGGTTGGAAATGTAGGCGCCTTTGACGGTGATTCCGGCTTTGTCTCTGGGTCGGCTTCGATTCTGTCGGCGTCATTGCCGTAATTCGTCGTTCTTCGCACTGACTGTATGCTGATATATATGGCAATGTGGGGAATCAGTCGACTGCTGGCGGGATTGGCGCTGTTTGCCATCCTGGCGGTGGGGATGGCAGCCTGCGAGGGAGACTCGCCCGAACCAACCGCTGTACCCGTGCAGACACCACAACTCGCTCCGACACCCCTCGTCATTGGCGTTTCAACACCGACTCCCATCCCTACCAACACGCCAACACCGACTCCAACTCCGCCGCCCGCTGCCCGCTGCCGAGATTCTACGGCGAACAACCTCCGCCATGGAGGCGGTCCATTCCGTTCACATAGAGATGGACACGTCCAGCGCCCTTGAGGGGGAGAACGGCTTTACCGCAGACATTCAGTTGTCGGGGGATTTCCAGCTTCCGGACCGCACTCAGGCAACAATGTCAGTCAAATCCCAGGGGTTCACGATCGAGTTGGAGTTTATTGCAATTGGCGAGGAGTCATACATCAAGAACCCGTTGACGGGCGAATGGGAGGCAAGCGTCGACTCAGTGGAATCATTCGGCAATCTCCTAGCAGGACCGGCGTTTGAAACGGATTTCCCTGCAGACAAGGCGGCTCAGTTCGAGGTGGTCGGAATCGAATCCCTCGGCGGCGAGAGCGTTTACTATCTGCGAGTGGAGCTCCCCGGACCGGACTTGGTGAAGTTGCTGGACGACCAGAGTGTGTCCACCGCCGAAGGAGAGGTCGCATATTGGATCGGCGTCGATGATTACCTGATTCGCAAGATTGAGATTCTATTGGAGCAGGAATCCGAGGGAATCGGCATCAGCTCCAGTGTGGGCACTCATACGACTCATTTCGTGATTGAACTATCCAACTACAACCAAGATGTGGAGATCGTTGCGCCGACGGTTGAAGACCCGAGGTGGGAGCGGCCTGATGGCAGGACTGGCACCTACGAGTCCCCAAGACAGCTGACCAACGTCGATGTCGTCGTGGCAGCTATTGATGTCGAATTTCAGGAGGTCGTTTACGAACTTGATGCTCAGGACACGGCAGGATACCTGATTCGGGTAACTGTGGGAACGCTTCCCTCCGTGGACGTAACGGTGTTCGATTCCCAGGGGAATGACGTAGGTTGGGGCGGCGTCAATGAGGATGGCACAGTAGAATCGATCGAGTTGGACGTTCCATTCCCGGAGACGTACTACATCGTGGTTTCTAACTATGAGGGCGCAACAGGAACATATATCCTGTCGATTACGCAGCTGGATGACGAGGCGGGCTAAGCGTCGTGCGTTTCACCGCCTGTCCGTTCCTCTTACCTATATGCCGTTTGGACTGACTTAGGCTCCGCGCCTATCCAGCGTCCCTAATCGCCCGGTACACCTTCTCCGCCGTGATGGGAAGCTGGTTGATGCGCGCGCCGGATGCGGCTGCAACGGCGTTGGCGATGGCGGGCGAGGACAGGACGATGGGAGTATCGCCGATGCCGCGCACCTGGTAGGGGCCGTGGCCTGTGTCAGACTCCAGCACGACAACGTTCATACGCGCGCCATCCATCTGCGTCTGCAGCTTGTAGTCCGCGAATGAGGGGTTGGCGATACTGCCGTCTTGCTCCACAAGCTCCTCTGACAGCGCGTGGCCGATGCCCTGCACTGAGCCGCCCTCGATCTGGCCGACGAATCCCATCGGATTTAGCACGCGCCCCGTCTCATGCGCGGCAGTGTAGCGCAACAGCGTTACTTTGCCCGTCTCGCGGTCGACCCTGACCTCTGCAATGTGAGCGCCGAATGAGATATAGGGGCTGCTATCACCTTCATCCACGGTGACCTGACCGCCCACCGGCTCCCCTGCCCGAGAGGCAATCTCCTCCAGCGGGACGGCGGCGGCCCGGCCCTCGCCGGAGACCTTGCCGTCCTCGAACTGTATGGACTCCTCCGTCCAGCCGTAGAACTCCGCAGCTAGTCGGCGGAGATTACGCTTGGCCTCCTGACTGGCCTCGAATGCGGCGCGGCTTGAGACACGTGCGCCTCGCTGACCCCCGATGCCCCAGTCGCGCACGCCGGCCTCCGTCGACCATGCCTCCACCGTGACGCGCTCGATCGGTAGACCGAGTTCCTCGGCGACAATCTGCGCGAGGATGGTGCCGGTTCCCACGCCTGGGTCGTATGTCATGGTGTTGACGACAACGCGGCCATCGGGATGGATCGTCACGGCGGCGGGTGAATCGAAGCCTGTGTCGCTCTGTCCATGGAGAGCGATACCACGCCCAACGCTTGGGGACGTTGCGCTGGAGTAGTCCGCAGCCTCGGCAGCGGCGCGAAGGATTTCTTCGGCTCGCAGAGCCTGGTAGCCGGGCAAGCCGGGCAGGGTGACAGGGCTCCACCCTCGGTCCGGATGCGCCTCACTGGAGGCGCGAACGATGTTGCGCAGCCTTAGGTCATATGGATCAAGATCCAGCCGGGTGGCCAGCTCATCGATGATGGACTCTGAAGCGAAAACGGACTGCATGAGGCCGGGGCCCCTGAAGTAGCCGCATGGAACAGTGTTCGTATAGACCTGGTTTGAGATGATGCGGACGTTTTCAACACGGTACGGTTCTACCATAGAAGTGCGCAGCAGGCCGCCATACGCAGGAACGGGTGCGTAGGCCGCATAGGCGCCCGTCGCAAAAAAGCCCTCCGCGTCCCACGCGATAATCATGCCGTCACTCCGCGCCCCAACACGCACCCGCACAACCGACGGATGCCGAGGATTCATGGCGGAGAACTCTTCCGCGTAGTCCATGACCCACTTGACCGGTCGGCCAGTCTTCTTGGCAAGGAAATAGCCCACGGCCACACCCGTCGGGTCCATCTTGCCGCCGAACGATCCGCCGAGCGGTACGGGGTGGATAATCACGTCATCACGCGGCAGGCCCATCACACGGGCGAGGTGTGGGCGGCGACCCGTCGGCATCTGGCAAGACATCCAGATATGCGCTCGTCCCTCTTCATCAATATCAACGACGCAGGCATGCGGCTCAAGATAAGCCTGGTGGACGCGGGGCGTACGGAACTCGCGCTCAATGACGACATCTGCCTCACGGAACGCCGCGTCTATATCACCCCACTCATGAACCATGCGGCCATAGTTGTTGCTCAACTCATCGAGCTGTTCCACTCCCCGATAGGAGTTGTATTCCGGATGAAGCAGAATGGCATCCGGCTTGGAGGCCTCTTCCGGGTCAAGCAGGGCGGGAAGTTCCTCATATGTAACGTCGATGAGGGCTAGTGCAGCGTCAGCAATGTCCGCGTCCTCAGCGACGACGGCGGCAACCTTGTCGCCAATGAAACGCACGCGGTCCGCGGACGCGAGGATCGGCTCATCGACATAGAGGTTTCCCGCGCGGATGTCAGGAACGTCGTCGCCGGTGAGAACGCCGTGGACGCCGGGGAGCGCCAGGGCGCGTGAGGTGTCGATGTTTGTGACGCGGGCGTGGGGGACCGGAGAGCGAAGATACTTGAGCCACAACGCATTCGGCGGCGCGACATCAAGGGCATACTGGGCGCGGCCGGTAACCTTGTCCGGACCATCGACTGCTCGGACGGATTTGCCGATCACCTTGTATTCGGTCGTCATAGCGCCCCCCGGCCGGATTTTGGATTCGTGTCTGCTGCGTTTGCCTGTCCAAATTGAGTCTAGCGCAACTGCGATGCGGCTTGCGTGGGGGCGCGCAAAGGGGCAACATGGGCGGGCGGCTGCCTCCGGTGGGGTTGTGGTGGGGGAGGGTCGCTATCGACAATCAACACAGTGTGGGGGTGCTTCATGGCGGACTATGAGGGCATGATTGCGGAGATTACGACGGTCAAAGGTCACAACGGCGACGATATCTCGGCGTATTTCGCACGGCCGCTCGGCCCCGGCCCGTTTCCGGGCATCGTCCTGATTCACCACGCGCCGGGCTGGGATGAATGGTATCGAGAGGCGACCCGCAAGTTCGCCTATCACGGCTATTTGGCGATCTCCCCGAATCTTTACGAACGCGAGGCTTCCGGCAGCCCGGATGACGTGGCCGCCGCCGTTCGCGCCGCAGGAGGCGTGGCGGACGATCAGGCCGTCGGCGATATCCAGGGTTCGATGCAGTTCCTCCGGGCGCTGCCGCAGACGAACGGCAAGGTCGGCGTTTTCGGCACGTGCTCCGGAGGACGGCAAGCCTATTTGGCAGGCTGCGCGGGCGGTTTCGACGCCATCGTGAACTGCTGGGGTGGTCGCGTCGTGATGTCGGACGATGAAAAGTCGGAGAAGATGCCCGTCGCGCCGATTGACTACACGCCGAACCTGAACGTGCCGATTCTCGGCCTTTTCGGCAACGATGACATGAATCCGACGCCGGCGCATGTGAATGCCCTGGAAGAGGCGCTGAAGCAGCACGGGAAGGACTACGAGTTCCATCGCTACGATGGCGCGGGGCACGGCTTCTTCTACTATGATCGGCCGAATTACCGCATCGAGCAGGCGCTGGACGGGTGGGAGAAACTGTTCCACTTCCTGGCGGAGCACCTGGCGGCTTAGGGAGCAAGGCAACGGGAGACCAACTGATATGTGTACCTGGATTGTTCAGACGGCAGAGTTGAGCGGCAGCGGAAAGTCCGCGGAGGGCTGGATCCCGCTGACCAAGGCGAACGTGTGTTATGACCATCCCGCCCACGCGTTCATGGAGCACAGCGTAAACATCGACTTCGTGAATGAGAACGGGGCAACGGGAGATCGCGTCGCCGTGGAGATCAGCGCGGAGTCGGCACGGGAGTTGGTGAACGCCATACTTGCCGCGCTGGAAGAGGGGAGCAAGGAGCACGGGGACCTTCTCGCCGGCCTCCATGCCTGAGAAGGCGCCCGCCCGCTCGTAGTTGCCACGGATTCGTATCATGGATATACATCTCTTCAATTGAATGAAAGTCCGTGGACATTGGCGCGAAAGGACGAATGACATGGTGAATGGAAGCGGAGACGGCGGAAGGCAACTGCAAACGGCCACGCTTGGCGGTGGCTGCTTCTGGTGCCTTGAGGCCGTGTATGAGTTGGTGAAAGGCGTAGAGAGCGTCGTCTCCGGCTACGCGGCCGGACACGTTGCGAACCCGACCTACGAACGGGTATGCACCGGAACAACCGGACACGCCGAGGTCACACAGGTGACCTATGATCCGTCGGTCGTCTCGTTCAGCCACATCCTCGACATCTTCTTCACAATCCACGACCCGACGACGCTGAATCGCCAGGGGTATGACGTGGGGACGCAGTACCGCTCGATCATCTTGTACCACGACGATGAGCAGAAGGCGGAGGCGGAAGCGGCAATCAGGCGTGTGACGGAACAGGGCCTGTATCGCGATCCGCTCGTGACGCAGGTGGAACCGCTGGATGTCTTCTATCCGGCGGAGGACTACCACCAGGAGTATTTCCGAAGCAACCCCGGCGCGTCCTATTGCCAGGTCATCATCGAGCCGAAGGTGGCGAAGTTCCGGGAGAAGTACCTGGCGGATGTGAAGGCTTAGGGAAGCGAGGCAGAGACACCCCCCACCCTAACCCCCCCACAGCGGGGGGAGGGGATTCCGGGTCGGTGAAAGGAACAGTCATGAGCACGACGGATGACGCGCAGTATCGTGAGAAGCTGACGGACATTCAGTACCACGTGACGCGGGAAAAGGGCACGGAGCCGCCCTTCACCGGCATCTACTGGAACGAGCATGAGCCGGGCGTCTATCGGTGCATCTGCTGCGATACGCCGCTGTTCAGCTCAGAGACCAAGTACGAGTCCGGCACCGGATGGCCGAGCTTCTATCAGCCCTTGGAGGGCGCGGTCATCAAGGAGGAAGAGGATCGCACGTTTGGGATGGTCCGCACGGAGGTCATGTGCGGGACGTGTGACGCGCACCTCGGACACCTCTTCCCGGACGGCCCGGCTCCGACCGGCCTCCGTTACTGCCTCAATTCCGCCTCGCTGCGACACGACGCCGAGACCGACTAACGAAGTCGGGCAGGCGATATACTAAACGCGGCGGAATCAACCGAGAGGCGGTACGCGCAAGAATGCCTGCCAGTTTGAAGGTCCCAACGGCTATGCGGCGCATTACGGATGGCGTTGACCGCATTGACGTGCCGTCCGGCCCATTGACGGAAGCGCTGGAGGTGCTGGAATCGAGATTCCCGGGCATCAAGGCGCGGGTGCTGGACGACGTGACAGGAGATGTCCACCCGTTTGTCTCCATCTTCCTGAACGACAACGACATTATGTATCTTCGCGGCCTTGAAACGATCGTGAACGACGGCGACGAGATTGTAATCGTGCCGGCGATTGCGGGTGGTGGGGCATGATTTATCGCAGGCGGAGCACGGATATGACGCAGACCCTGATGTGGGTGGGTGTCGTCCTCATCGTTTTGCTGCTGATCATCGCAGCGTTTGGGAAGGGCGAGTCACTCAACAGCCCCGATTAGACAGTCATTCGACTGATCCGGATACGTCAACAGGCCCGGACCTTTTCATCAGTCCGGGCCTGTCGTGCGATCGCATTGTTCTTTCGGGCGGTTTCTTTGGACGCTCCTGCTAACCCACCCACTTCACCACTTTGACGGCCGTCTTTTTGGTGTCGCGCGGCGGCGCATAAATGGGCGTCACTTGCCGCCCTGTTTGCCTCGCTATGTTGGGGTGGCTGATCAGATGCCGCTTAGCGGCTCAGCCGGTCCTCCCCACAGCGAGGCTCACGTAAGGGAACTTCCGAGTGACGTACTCCGCGTAGATACGCATCATGTCGTCTTTCCCTCCTTTGTTCCGGCTCCCGGGGGGCCGGGCCTTTGGGGCCGTAGCCCCTGTAGACGGCACTCTACTCATACGGGAATAACGTGTCAACATTGTGCGCCGTTTCACTAATGAGGGGCTCATTTCTGCACTTTCCTTGCGGGAGAAGGGGACTCCGCCGGGGTATGCTGGTAGCACGGTTTAGCCCGATGCTCATACCTGATTCGTAATGGCGCTTGCGTACACACTCGGATTGCGCGCCCTCAGCCTCGTGGGCGTGGTCTTCGTTGTCCTTGTACTCGTTGTCGTGACACTCGGCGCGACGGGGTTCTCGGACCGCATGTTGACGGCCATCGTCTCGGAGGAGATGCGGGGTCAGCGGCAGGCCCTCGCCGAAACCATCAGGGACCCCGAGCGCCTTGAGGAGACACTGCGAGAGCGGCGGGCAGAACTCGAGGACTTCTATGGCCTGGACCGCCCCTGGTACACACGCCTGCCCGGGATGGTCGGCCGGGTGCTGACGCTGGATCTCGGGTCGGCGCGCAATTTACGCAGTTTCGATGGCTCGTCACGTGTGACCGACATTGTGCTGGAACGTGTGCCCTACTCAATGATGTTGGTGACAACGTCGCTCGTGATTACGGCGATCATCGGCTTATGGCTGGGAGCAAAGTTGGCAACGCGCGTGGGGACGCGGAGCGACCGCCTTGCCTCCTACCTTGCGGCGGCCTCCAATGCCCTGCCCGCGTGGTGGGCGGGCATCTTGCTGATTCTCGTCCTCTCCTTCCAACTGCGGATATTCCCATCCGGCGGGCTGTACAGCTCTCCGCCGCCGGACGGGGAGCTGCTGCGGTTCATGGACCTGCTCTGGCACGCGGCTCTGCCTATCCTGACGCTCGTTCTGGTCTCCGTGGGCGCGTGGACGTACGTGGTACGGACGATGCTGCTGAACACGGCGCAGGAGTTCCACGTGACGGCAGCGCGGGCGCGGGGGCTGCCGGAGGGACAGGTGATGCGACGCCACATATTGCGCGTTGCAGCTCCACCCATCGCGACAAATATCATCCTTGCGCTGACCGGCTCCATCGGAGGGGCCATCCTGACGGAGACCGTATTCAACTGGCCGGGAATGGGACGCCTCTATTTCGACGCAATCACGACGGCGGATGAAGCTGTCATCGTCGCGCTGACGTTCATGTTCACGTTGATGTACGTGGCGGCGCGGTTCGTCCTTGAGGTGTTGTACGTCGTCCTTGATCCGCGCGTGAGGTATACGGCGCAATGAGGCCGGGCGAGGCGCTTCGCGTCGTTCTCCGATCAGGCTCAGGGAGGGTGGGCATCGGCCTGCTGGCCGTGCTGGTCTTCGTGTCCCTGCTGGTACCGTTCTTCTATCCATTGGACTTCGGTTTGCGGTTCTGGAACAACCCCATCGCGTGGGCGGACAACCCCAAAGCCGCCCCGCCCGCGTGGACCAACCTCGTTGGCGATCAGGCTCCACGCCATCGTGTCTTCGACGCCGAGTCGCCGTCGCAAGCCATCGAGACGGGCCCTGCAACAACGCGCCTCTATTCGTTCACGTTCGACCACGAGTCTGAATCGCCGCCTACATTCCTCTCCGTATCAGTGGGACAGGTCACTTTCTACGAGCGGCCGCCGGTCATTTCGATGACACTTGCGAGACCTGACGGGAGATCGGCGACGATATTGCAGGAGGTGGTGCGAGGTGCGCGACCCGACGAGACACCACCAGTCACACGATTCGCGGACGAACCGCGTCGCATCTACCTGACAGGGGATACGAATGCGGTCACCGCAACCTCGGATTTCCTACAGCGAGAGTTCGACCTTCGGCTGAGCGCGGCAGAACTGCAGGGCAATCTGGAGACCGCGCTGTTCGGAACACCGACGGGGAATGACGCAGCGGAGTTCGAGCCGCTGACAGGCGAATACACGGCGACGATCCGCGTCATCACCTACGATTCGCGGGACTCGGTGGAGAGCGTGCGATTCGTGGCGGCGGGCGGCGTGTTCGGGTTGATGGGAACGGACACGCAGGGGCGCAACCTGGCCACAGGCCTGATGTTCGGGTTCCCCGTCGCGCTCATCATTGGAATATCGACGAGCGTCGCAGCAACAATTCTCGGCACGTTTTTCGGCATTCTGAGCGGCTTTTCCGGCGGCAGGACGGACACAATCATTCAGCGGCTGGCCGATGTGATGACGAACATCCCGCTGCTGCCCATCCTGATCTTTTTGATATTCGTGCTCGGCCAGAAACTGTGGCTGGTAATGACGATTCTTGTGATATTTGGCTGGCCGGGGCTGACGATTATATTGCGGTCGATGGTGCTGCAGGTGCGGTCGGGACAGTTGGTGGAGGCGACGCAGGCGTTGGGAGCGTCGCGGTGGCGCATCATGTTCCGGCATGTGTTCTTCCAGATGGCGCCATTCATCGTGGCGCAGATGATTTTCTTCACGCCGGCGGCGATTCTCGCAGAGGCGGGGCTGAGCTTCTTGGGGCTCGGCGACCCATCCCTTCCCACGTGGGGACAGATTCTTGAGCAGGGATTCCGGACGGGTGCAATCTTCATCGGTTACTGGTGGTGGATACTGCCGCCGGGCATTCTCATCGTGATTACGGCGATGACCTTCGTATTGCTGGCGCTGGCAATGGAGCCGGTCTTGAACCCTCGACTGCGGGAGACGGCGGCATGAACGGGCGGCAGTCGGGCGGCGAGCCTCTCCTCTCTGTGCGCGATCTGCGCCTGTCGTATGCGGCGGACCGCGGCGACGTGCGCGCGGTGGACGGCGTGTCGTTCGACCTTGAGGCCGGAAAGACGCTGGCCATCGTCGGCGAGTCCGGTTCAGGCAAGACGAGTCTTGCGCTCGCCCTGCTGCGCCTGCTGCCGCGCAATACATCTCAATTCGAGGGACAAGTAACGCTCAACGGCACGGATTGCATGGCGTTATCGGACGGCGACTTTCGCAGTCGCGTGCGCTGGCGGCAGATTTCAATGGTGTTCCAGGGTGCGACGGAGTCTTTGAATCCCATCTACAAGGTTGGGCACCAGATCCGGGAGGTCTTGACGTCACGCGGCGGGCAGTCACGCGGCGAGGCAGATGAGCGGACTCGCGAGCTGCTGAACCTGGTGCGGCTGTCGCCGGAGGCATTCAACCGCTATCCGCATGAGCTAAGCGGCGGCATGAAGCAGCGCATCGCGGTGGCATCAGCGTTGGCGCTTGATCCGGCTCTAATCCTGCTGGACGAGCCGACGTCCGCGCTGGACGTGGGCGTTCAGGCGCAGATTATGAACCTGTTCAAGCGGCTCAAGGCGAACCTGGGCATCGCGTCCATCTTCATCAGCCACGACATCGCGCTGGCCAGCGATATTGCGGATTACATCGGCGTGATGTACGCGGGGCGGCTGGTGGAGATCGGCCCGTCAGAAGATATTCTGGGCGCGCCATCCCATCCATACACACAGAAGTTGTTGGCAGCCATTCCACGCCTGCACTCAGACGACCCGCTGGAGTTCATTCCGGGCGCGCCGCCTGACCTCTCCGATCCGCCGTCGGGCTGTCGATTCCATCCGCGCTGCGAGTTCGCCATGGACAGGTGCCGCGTCGAAGACCCACACGGTATTCCGACACCGAGCGGGCAGTCGGTTGCGGCGTGCTGGCTGCTGGATAAGGCGGTCACGTCATGACGACGCATCAATCAGGTCCGACCCCGAACGCCAACGGCGCAGCGCCGATGTTGGACCTTCAAGACGTGGCGATGCACTTCAAGTCGCGCGGACGCGGATTCCGGACGACGACCGTTCGGGCGTTGGACGGTGTTTCGCTAACGGTGGATCGGGGCGAGACGATCGCCATCGTCGGCGAGTCCGGCTGCGGCAAGACGACTCTGGGGCGCGTCTCCCTACGCCTGTTGGAGCCGACGTTGGGGCGGGTACTCTTCGACAACGTAGACATCACTGAGTTCAAGGATGGCCAGCTTAAAGAATTCAGGCGGCGGGCGCAGGGCATCTTCCAGGATCCGTTTACGAGCCTTGATCCGTATATGACGATTCGGCAGATTGTGGAGGAACCGCTGGTCATCCACGGGGTGGGCTCGGCGTCTGAGCGGCTGGAGCGCGTGGAGCGGGCGCTGGTCGAGGTGCGGATGCGGCCGGCGGCAGACTTCCTGGACCGCTTTCCGCACCTGCTCTCCGGCGGACAGCGGCAGCGGGTCGGCATCGCCCGGGCATTGACGCTGACGCCTGAGTACATCCTTGCCGATGAACCGGTCTCGATGATCGACGCCTCGAGCCGCGCCGAGATTCTCGCGTTGCTGCGCGAACTGCAAGAACGGCATGGCATCGGCTATCTGTACATCACACATGACATCGCGACGGCTCGTCACTTTGCTCCGACGGCAGCAGTCATGTACCTCGGCCGTATCGTTGAACAGGGGCCAACGGCCGATCTGATCAACAACCCCCTGCATCCCTATACGCAGGGACTCCTGAACGCGGTGCCGGAACCCGATCCGGCGAACCGCCTTGCGGAGAGACCGGTTCTGCCCGGAGAAGCTCCGAGTCCGGCCAACGTCCCGAGCGGGTGCCGTTTCCATCCGCGGTGTCCGGCGTTCATGGCGGGGCTGTGCGATGTGGTGGAGCCTCCTTTGGTGCAGGTGGAGCCGAACCGCACGGTGGAATGTCATCTGTACGGCGAGGAGGGGAAGACGCGGAGTACGCAGGATACTGGAGAATTCCTATCTGGTGATGCTGAGATCGTTTGACGCTCTGGGCCACGCTCGGCATAATTGCGTGGCGCACGATGCAGGAGCGTAGCTCAGCCCGGAAGAGCAACGGTCTCCAAAACCGTCGGTCGGGGGTTCGAATCCCTCCGCTCCTGCCAGCGCTCCCAGCGTGAGGGCCGCAAGGCCCTCAATGCGTTGTCGCAGGGCGAGGCTACTCCAGTAACGGAGCGGGTCATGCCGAGGTGGTGGAATTGGTAGACACGCTGTCTTGAGGGGGCAGTGGGCGAAAGCTCGTAGGAGTTCAAATCTCCTCCTCGGCACCACGCTCTGGACAACGGCGCTATGATGGGTACTCTGTCAGTCAAACGGCATTAAGCCGGACCCGGGGCGACGTAGCCAAGTGGTTTAAGGCGGGGGACTGCAAATCCCCTATTCGTGGGTTCGAATCCCGCCGTCGCCTCCAGATTTCCTCTCTATTCGTCTATTGCCTGGATGACGCCGATGATGTTGCCTTCGGGGTCGATGAGGCCGCCCACTTTGATGCCAAAGCCGGGCACCTCTTGCGCGGGACCCATTGACTTGCCGCCAAGTTCCTCGGCGCGGGCCGCGTAGGCGTCGGCATCATCCACCTGCATATAGAGGCGGATGCCGGGGCGGTCATTTTCATCCTCCGGGTTGTGGTTGTAGATTGCGCCGTCGATGCCCGCATCGCCGTCCCTTGCGGTGACGAGGCCGTAGGACATTGGGTTGTCCGCGTTGATGTCCCAGTCAAACAGCGCGCCGTAGAACGCCTGCAGACTTTGAGCATCCCGGGCTGCGATTTCAAAGTGTGCAATCGGACGGGGCATTGGATTCTCCTTTTCAAGTCGTCTATGTGGACGTGTCTTTGGGAAACGCCGCCTACTCTTCTGAGCCCAGAGCGGCGTCTTCCAGTCTCAGGAAGCCCTGCGCATCAAGTGAAAGGCTCCCAACACGCTCGGAGGCAAGAATGAAGTCACTGCCGAAGAAGAGCGGAAACGCCACGGCTTCCTGGATCATCATGCGTTCAATCTCCTGGTACTGCTCCAGACGGTCTTCACCGGCAGTCCGCGCTGCTTCAAGTAGTTCGTCAATCTCTTCTGAACCCGACTTGCCGTCATTGTTCGGAGACTCGGTATGGAAGAGCACATCAAGGAAGTTGTGCGGGTCAGGGTAGTCAGCAAGCCATCCGTAGCTGTAGAGGTTGAAGCCGGCTTCAACGACGGCGGGCAGCTGGTAGAAGTAGGCGCGGCCAAGGGCTCGATATTGGATGCGGACGCCCAGATTATCCTGCCATTGGGTGAAGATGTCACGGTCAATCGAGGAGAGATCACCGCCGCCCGCAATATTGATGATCCGCTCGTCTTCATCGAGTTGGCCAAATTCGGTGCTGTCCAGCAGCTGTTTTGCGGCCACGGGATCGTAGGTGATTTCCGCGATGCCTTCGTCATAGCCGGGGAGGCCGGGCGGCATGAATCCGTGCGCAATCTTCAAGCCTGAAGCGCCGTGCTCCTCAAAGATTGCTTGCCGATCAACGGCCCACAGGAAAGCGCGGCGCACATCGGGATCATCAAACGGCGTCACAGTCGTGTTAAAGGCCAGGTACTGAACGCTCAGTGCGTCTGTTTGCGTGATGTGCTCAACCAACGGGCTTTCTTCCTCGACAAGGAAATCGTAGTCTCCCGATCCGAGCCAGGTGGTTGCGTCAACAAATCCCTCTTCGACCATCGCCGTGGAGAGTCCCGCGTGGAAGCGGAAAACCAGGTTGCCAATGGAGTGCTGCGGACCGAGGTATTCCTCAAACGCGGTTAGGTGCGCCGCTCGGGACTGCTCGTAGTGAGCGAGGCGGTACGGCCCGGTTCCAATCGCGGTGTAGTACCACGGATCAGGAATGTCTTCCTCTTCTGTCTCTTCAGACCCGGCGGTATCCTCTTCTTCGCCCTCCACGTCCTCCTCTTCGACGAGACGAGGATCAGGAACCTCCGGCACATTGGACTGCAGCACCACGTAGGCAGAAGAGTGCGTAAGCTTGGAGACGAAGTAGCTCTTGGCCTCGTCGATGGTGACGACAAGGGTTGAATCATCTGTGGCCTCGAGGCCGATGACTGAATCCACCTCCCCGGCGTTATACGCCTTTGCACCGACGATGTCATCCAGATAGCTGCCGGCGCTTCCGCCGACGGGCGGCAGGTTGCGGTTGAGGGCGCGTTCCCACGAGAAGATAATGTCCTGCGCCGTGACGGGCGTGCCGTCATGGAACTGAGCGCCATCCTTGATCGTGAATGTGTAGACGGTGCCGTCTTCTGAGACGTCCCATGTTGCGAGGTCAGGCTCCGGAATGAGGTCTGCATTGAGACGCACAAGGCCGCTGAAGATCTGGCGAATGTACTGTGATGATCCGGCGTCTGTTGATACGCCGGGGTCCATCGTCAGCGGTCCTCCATCGAGATATAGGACAAGAGTATCGTCTGGCGGCGCTCCAAACGGCTGCGGATCAACTGTGCGGATGCTGGTGGAGACCTCCTCAAGCAGGTCAAAGTTTCGTTCATAGATGATTCGCGGAGCCTGGATTTGTACGCCCATGGCCATGGTTCCGCGGGTGATGAAAGTGACAGCGCCTCGATGCTCGTTCGAGCCTGTGCCGTATCCGTAGAAGACCTGGTGCGCCTCACCGCCGTCATCCAAGATGATGTCTGACTCCGCAATACTGCGGAACCCGCTCAGGCCGGCGAGAGGAGTGATCTGCTCCCTCGCGATGTCTGCCGCATGCGCCTCGTCAGCGGAGAAGAGGACTATCGTCTGAGCAATGATGTCTTCACTACCGGTATCAAATATGGTGGTGATGCTCAACAGACCCTCTGTCGGTCGGTCGCCTTCCCACGAGTTAGGCACCTGCAAGGCGTAGCCATAAAGGTCATCCGTATACGTCGTCAAATCTGACGGGATAAGTGCTTGCGTTTCGTCTTCGTCATCCGTTTGAGTTGGTATGACAGTGGGCGGAGTGGCGGTTGGCTCGGAGGTAGCAGTTGCTGTAGGGATCGATATTTGCGTCGCGGTTGGGGTGGGAGTAGCCGGCTCAACGGCTTCAGGCGTGGTCTCCTCATCATCCCGGTTACAGCCGGCAAACAGCAGAACGAGGGCTAACCCAATTGCGATGGCGAGGACTACGAAGCGCGGCGCAATCCATCGACCGAAGGTATATGACACTGACTGATTCCTCCTATCGGAACGACACGTGGAGAGTGAGCAGGCGATGCGGAATTGGCATCATACCTATTATGATACGAGTCGGGTTCCGCGACCAAGCTTGCACTCCGGGGCCGACCTTTCACGAACGTTGATGTAGCGCCGGGACAACCCCGCGGAGGTATCAAGGGCATGCAGCGGAATTCAACCCGATTAATAGTACTAACGGTCATCGCGGCCATCCTGTTAGCTGTTTCACCGGTCGGTTTTGCCGGAGCGCAAGAAGGGGAGCGTCAGACGATGGGCTCTCCGGGCATCCTGACACCGGATTACCCATACCTTGCGCCTGATGTTCTCGCCTTTCGGGATCAGACTGCCCGGTACCTGTCCGGGCGCGTCTCGCTGATGGCACAAGGGCTGGACGCGGACGGGGCAAGCATAGGCGGCGAGGGACAGACGGGACCCGTTGCCTCCGCGCAGGGCGCGCCCGAATCGCAGGGCGGCGTGCTCGTCCCCTACCGCGATCCGTCGGCGCGCTTCAGCCGCAACATCCTGATCCCGACAGACTTCAGCGCAGCCCCTTTGCAGACGGAACCGCATCTAGCCGTCGACCCGTTCGATCCCGATCACATTGTCGCGGGCATGATCGACTACAACTTCCCGGGCACCAGCATGTACGTGACCTATGATGGCGGCGTGACATGGGAAGGCCCTGTCGTCATCAAGAGACCGCGAGAAGAATTGGGGGCGGGCGGCGACCCGGTGCTAGCGTTTGATCGGGACGGTTCGGTCTTCTCAACCTTTATTTCGCTCGACATCGAAGAGTTCACAGTTGGAAACCTGCTCGGTTCGGCCGTTGTGTCGAGTATGGCGCTGAGTTCTTCGAGCGACGGCGGATTCACCTGGACGCAGGGCTCGCCGGCAGTCAGGAGCCAGGTCTCATCAGAATTTGAAATAGATACGCTGGGGCGGACACGCGGCACAGTCTCCATCGGTTTCCTGGACAAGCCGTGGCTGGCCACGGGCCCCAACCCGGATGATCCGGACTCGGACATCATCTACATCTCCTACACCCACTTCAACACGACCTACCGCATCTCCTACACAGACGAGCTGGCTTTCCTCAGCAACCCGGTCCTTGAAACAACGATCGAGGTTGTGAGTTCCGAGGACGGCGGCATCAGCTGGTCTGATCCCGTCGTTGTCAGTCCCACCATCCGTCAGGTCTTTGAGTTTGGCGGCTCAGAGCAGGTGACCATTGAGGAGAACCCCGAGGCCCTGCAATCACCGGACGCAATTCCCGGTGGCCAGGTCATCGAGAGCCTGAAGCGCATCGTGCAGGGTTCTTACGTGGCAACGCACACTGACGGGACCGTTTACGTCTCATGGATGGACTCGACAGACGATGGACCGTTCGAGGGGTTCGCGCAGATGTATGTTGCCAAGTCTGAGGACGGGGGCGGGACCTTCGCGGACGGGCGACAAGCCGCAAACTTCCTTGAGTTAGGGTTCTCGTCGCGAAGTGCATTCTACCGCTTCTGGGGATCGTCGTTCTCCCACCTTGGGGTAGGTCCGAACGAGGAGCTTTACATGGCGTTCTCCGCTGCGCCTTCCGGGGATCCGTCAGACGACGCGGATGTCATGTTCGTCCGCTCCATGGACGGGGGCCAGACCTGGAGCCGGCCTCCGTTGCGAGTTAACGATGACCGCACATCCGGCATTCAGTTCTTCCCAGCCATCGATGTCTCTCCGGACGGCAGGATTCACCTGATGTGGGCGGACACGCGGGACGATCCCGGCATTGACCTGCGCTATCACATCTACTACGCCGTGTCCGAGGACAACGGAGAATCGTTCAGCATCAACTCCCGCGTTACCGATTCAGCCTCCAACCCCAACTTCGGGTTCCCCGGCGGCCAATTCATCGGCGACTACATGGGTATCGCAGCGACAGACGAAGACGTTTACCTTGTGTGGCCGGACACCCGCCTTGGAGAGTTCCAGGGCACAAACCAGAAGATCGGGTTTGCGCGGATGCGACAGATGCCCAGCCCGTCCATCTTCCTCTCACCGGCGCGCGGCGCGTCCGCCACCACGGTGACTATCCAGGGATTCAATTTCCAGGCGGACCAGGACATGTTCATCCTCGTCAGCGGCGTCCTCGTATCCACCATCGAGTCGAACGATGAGGGACGCTTCACGACACAGCTCTTCTTCCCAACCGCGGGCGAGGGGCCGCAGAGCGTCGCCGTCTTCGACGCGTCCGGCAACTTCGCCACCGCATCCTTCTACAACGAGTTCGGCTTCGACAACCTGCAGCAGACTGCTGCGGACATCGCGGACATCAAGACCGCGCTGAGCTCAGACGCGTTGGCCAGCATTCAGGAAGCGTTGGAGCGTATCGAGTCGGGCGAAACAGATGACGAATCGTCCGGCGGGTGCAGCACGGGCAACGCGACGGCGGACATGGCGCTGGTGGGCTTGATTGCCTTGGGCATCATCGGCGCGGTGCAGCTGAACGCGCGCAGGCGTCGGCGGACAAACAACAGGGACGGAGACGAGATCGATGCGTAACCTGAGGCTCCGCCTCCCCCTCATACTCGGCTTGACACTTCTGCTCGGCCTCGTGGCCGGGAGCGGCGCGGTTCTCGCGCAGAGCGGCGAAGACTACCGTCCACCGCATGACCGGCCCGGACCGGCCGTGGACACCCTCCACTACCGTTCATTCAACGTTGACCTCGCGCCGCAGGAGCTCCAGCGAGATGAGATGGATATGTACATCTTCAATCTCAAGACGGACGCGGCACAGGCGCTGCGCGGCGATGACTCCATCGAGTTGTACGAAGCGCCGGCATCCACGATTTCCCTCATCCTGAACCCGGCCCCCGCTCCGGAGGGGCAACTGAACCCGTTCTCCCTGCCGGAGGTGCGGCGCGCGGTCCAGCATCTGGTCAATCGCGAGTTCATTACGCAGGAGATCTACAAGGGCCTCGCTCGTCCCATGCAGACGCACGTCAATCCGTTCGACTTCGACTACACGGTCGTTGCGGAGATGTTGGCGCGGCAGGACCTTTCCTATGACCCGGAGCGTGCGCGAGCGGCCATCGCAAGCGCGATGACGGCGGCGGGCGCAACGATGGTGGACGGCGCATGGAACTACAACGACGAGCCAATCCGATTACGGTTCATCATCCGCGTGGAGGATGAGCGTCGTGAGGTGGGAGACCTGATCCGCGCGGAGCTGGAGCAAGCGGGTTTCCTGATCGCCCCCATCTATCACCAGTTCGCCCCGGCCATCCTCACGGTCTACAGCACTGATCCACAGCTGTTTGAGTGGCACGCCTACACGGAAGGATGGGGGCGCGGCGCGGCGGAACGCTATGACTCCGCGACCATCAACCAGATGGTCGCGCCGTGGCTCGGGAACATGCCCGGCTGGCAGGAGACCGGCTTCTGGCAGTATGAGAACGAGCGAATCGATGATCTCGGCCAACGCATTTTCCGCGGCGATTTCCAGGACCGCGCAGAACGCGACGCCCTCTACCAGGAGGTTACACGCCTCTCCGTCGATGAATCCATCCGCGTCTGGCTCGCAACAATCCTGACGACATTCCCCGCCAACTCAAATATCCACGGCGTGACGCAGGACGTTGCGGCGGGGCCGAAGCTCCAATGGACGTTCCGGGAGGCGTACATTCCAAATGAGGACACGCTCACCGTCGGCCACCTGTGGGTATGGACGGAACGCAGCACGTGGAACCCGGTCTCCGGCTTCGGTGATGTCTACAGCAGCGACGTGTGGCGCAACCTGGCTGATCCGGCAATGACGCGACACCCCTTCACTGGCCTTCCCATCCCCATGCGCGCCGATTACCAGGTGGAGACGGCGGGGCCGGGCGCAAAGATGTCCGTGCCCTCAGACGTTCAGCGATGGGACGCGGAGGCGGGAGAATGGGAGAACGTAGGTGATGGCGTGGAGGCCACATCCAAGGTCACGTTCGACTACAGCAAGTTCTTCCAGGCCCCATGGCATCACGGCCAGCAGATCACGATGGCCGACCTTGTCTATGACATCTATCAGACGTTCGACATGGTCTACGGGCCGGAGAAGTCTCAGGTGGAATTCGCCCTCTCGACAACCGCCAAGCCCCTGTTGGACACCGTCCGCGGCTTCCGTGTGCTGGATGAGAATCGCATCGAGGTCTACGTCGACTACTGGCACTTTGTGGACGGCTACATCGCGGAGTACGCGGTGCCCGGCGGCATGACCATGCCGTGGGAGGTGCTTGCCGCGATGGATGACGTGGTGTTCGATCAGCGCCGCGCCGCCTACAGCGATACCTCCGCCCAGCGATTCGGTGTGCCATGGCTAAGCCTGGTGCAGGATCGCGATGCGCGCAGCGTCGACCGCACGCTTGGACAGTTTGAGCGCGATGGCTTCGTGCCCATGGCGGCGCTCACCATCGGCGGGCAGGCCCTCGTCACGGAGCAGGAGGCTATCGAGCGCTACCAGGCGGCGCAGGCGTGGTTCGACGAGCGCAGCCTGATGGTGATCAGCAACGGGCCCTTCTACCTGGAACGTTTCGATCCGCCCGCGCAGTTCGCCGAACTCAAGGCGTTCCGCGACGAGAACTACCCCTTCAGCCCGGGTGATTGGTACTTCGGCGCGGCGGAGCCCATCAGCCTTGAACCGGAGAGCGTCGGCGGCATCGTCATCGGTCAGCCGCTGGACGTAAACGTGAACGTCGAGGGGCCCGGCGAGTTGGGCGTCCGCTACGTGTGGTCCGATCCCGCCACGGGCAACGTGGTCAAGACGGGCGAGGCGGACATCGGCGAGAGTCTGCCTCTCCAGTACTTCGTCCGCCTCTCCGCAAGCGAGACAGCCGCGCTCGCCCCCGGTCTCTACCGACTCTCCATCACTGCCTACAGTGATCAGCTTTCGACCGTCTCCGAACGCGTCCTGACCGTGGAGGCGTCCGCCACCGGCACAACAACGGGCACCGACGGCACAACCACCACGACAACGAACGGCGAGGATGAAGAAGATTCCGGCGGCTGCGGCTTCGGCGCCCCATCCTCAGACCTCCTCCTCATCGGCGGCCTCCTGGCAGGCTTGGTGGGGGTTACAAGGAGAAGGCGGGGACAGGGAAAGGTGACGGGGTAACCCCCGTCATTCCCGCCCCACCCGTCATTCCCGCGCACGCGGGAATCTGAACCTTACCCCGCCAACCAACCCGTGCGCCCTGAGCCTGTCGAAGGGCGCGCCCACGCCATCCTGAGCGCCCCCATGTCATTCCGAGCGCAGCCGAGGAATCCAAAGCCTCATTTGTCCGTACTTTTGTGCTATTCTAGCCTAGCGCGATTAATGTAAGTGCGATGGGCGTGGGGAAACAGGGCGAGCGTACAAATAGATACTGGAGGTGAATGATGGACAGGTTCGTTTCCCGGCTTCAATTGGGAATGAATGCCTGCGTGTTTACGTTCGTGTTTCTGATAGCCCAAACCTTCGTGGGTTTGCTGCCCCAATCTATTGTCGATATAGGTATCGCAATCGTTAGCATACCGACAGCGTGGGTATTGGCCGATTGGCTATCGAACACATCCCAAAATCACAGATGAGACTTGGCGAATCATGGCTGACCTCAACGTCCCCAACCGCACCCTCTTCCACGGCGACAACCTGCCGTTCTTGCGCGGCTTGAACAGCGAGTCGGTTCACCTGATTGCGACGGATCCGCCGTTCAACAAGGGGCGTGATTTTCACGCGACGCCGGACAGCCTCGCTCGCGGCGCCAAGTTCCAGGACCGCTGGAAGTGGGACGATGATGTACAGGGCGAATGGGTCGACCAGATTACCGACGATTGGCCCAAGGTAATGAACGTCATAAACGGCTCCCGCGAGAGCTACGGCGATGACATGGGCGCATTCCTCTGTTTCATGGCCGTCCGGCTCATCGAGATGCATCGCGTGCTACGCAATGACGGCAGCATCTATCTCCACTGCGATCCGACCGCGAGCCACTATCTCAAAGCTCTCATGGACGCACTCTTTGGCCCTGATAGATTCAAGACGGAGATTTCTTGGAAACGGACCAGCGCACATAGTGATGCGCGGCAAGGACGTCGCCAGCATGGTCGAATACGCGACCTCATCCTTTTCTACACCAAAGGTGATACGTGGACTTGGAATCAGCAGTACACCGACTATGACGACTCGTACATCAATAGCATGTACCGCCATGTCGAGCCCGAAACCGGACGCCGCTACCGCCTCGATAACCTGACTGGCCCCGGAGGTGCTGCAAAGGGTAATCCACAATATGAGGTCATGGGAGTAACGCGCTATTGGCGCTATAGCCAGCAACAAATGCAAGAACTGATTGATGCTGGTCGCGTGATTCAAACCAATCCTGGTCGTGTTCCCAGCTACAAGCGTTATCTGGATGAAATGCCCGGCGTGCCGCTACAGGATTCATGGGACGACATAAATCCCATCGGCTCCGGTGCTCGCGAACGTGTCGGCTACCCCACGCAGAAGCCGCTGGCGCTGTATGAACGCATGATCAAAGCTAGCAGCAACGAGGGTGACATTGTCCTTGATCCGTTCGCAGGGTGCGCGACGACGCCTATCGCGGCGGAACGTCTCGGTCGGCAATGGGTTGGGGCGGATATCTGGGACGGAGCATTAGATGTCGTCAAGCAACGGATGGAGGACAATCGGCAGCTGCTAACGGAGCCTGACCCGCAAATCAACTACATCACCGCGCCGCCAGAACGGACGGACGACGCAGAGGGGGCGGTGCCGTTCCTACAGGTGACGGAACGGTTTAAGGAACCCGCCGGGCCGAAGATGACGCGGCAGGAGATGTTTGAGCATCTCATCGCCCAGAACGGACAGCGCTGTCAGGGCTGCGACCGCACATTTGACGATCCGCTCTACTTGGAGTTAGACCACAATACGCCGCGTTCACAAGGCGGGTGGAATCACATCATGAATCGGGTGCTGCTCTGCGGGCCGTGCAACCGGATCAAGAGCAACGTATATACACTCGAAGGCCTCCGGCGGGAGAACCGCAAACGGGGGCGGATGCGGTGACGGGGCTGAACATGGTGTATCCATTCTTAAAGACCTGTGGCAACTGTTCAAAGCGATTCTTGGGTGAGCCACAATTGTTTGACCTTTGTCCTACATGCGCCACTCACATGAACAGAGAGTACATTCAAAAAGGTACGTTGCTGGGGAAGCCCGTGTTCTTTTCCAACAATGTCGATAGGTTAGGGGATTTGCATATAGTAACGAATAAAGGTGGTAAGGATGCGCGGATTCATCTTGTCTGGTCGAAAAATGTCTACCGCGCGTCAAAACATGGCATCAAGGCGCTATGCAACAACCCACTTAAGAACGTAGGCTCCTCAATTCATCCATTTGTCGCTGAAGCTGGCATCACAAATTACTTTACACACAGTGATACGGAGATACCGTGGTGCACTACGTGTGAGACTGAGATGAGGAACAAGTGCTTCGACGGGCAGCGCTTCCATGACATTGTCGTCATGCGGAAAGGGGATCACGTATTGCTTTTGGGGGTGACTCCCGCCTGAGACTGCGCTCGGCATAAGGGTTGGTTTGCAGGGCATACTAGTTGGCGCAATACGTTTCAGATTCCCGCCAACCAACCCGCTCACCCTGAGCCTGTCGAAGGGTGAATCGAGAGATGCCCCCACCTGCCACTCCCATTTGACCCAAACAAAACGCCTGCCCTACCATCCCCCACATCAAGCCATACCCCCGGTGGCACAACACGCTAGCAGTTGAGCCGCCACTACCATCCCCGGGAGCGCAAGAAAAGGAGGGCGCTTCCTGCAAGGAACGCATCCGCTGTCAGGATTCCGAAGACACCCTGCGGTGAACGCGGCTATGCGGTCGCATAAGGCCGTAAGCTCAGCGAACCGTCCAGAAGCCTCCGCCGTCCCCAGGCCAACGCCGTGACCCGAGCGGGGGCGATGAGAGAGACGCGCGCTCCACACGAGTCGAGACCCAAAAGGCCTCAGGCAGGTGGAGCGCATGGCGCTCGACGACGTTGTGGCAGCGTCATCGGGCGAGCAACGGATCAACCGCCGTCACGCGCGTGCGCGTCACGGTGAGGGACGAAACTCCACGCCGGTGGCAAAAAAACCCCGGCAGGAGACCGGACACGGCATCGGTGCCACCATCCCGAACGTGTCCACCCCCGGACGGGAATCGCGTCGCAGCGAAACCCGCCCAGCTCAGGCGTCCCCTGGAGCAACAACAATCTGGAGGCCGACTATGCGGGCCTAAAGGGTGGGACCGCAGCGCCGGAACGCGACTCCACACAGCGCCGAAAAGCGCCGAACTGAAAACCCTGACCAGCAGCCCCGGAACCGACAGCGGATGCGTTCCCCAAGTCCCCCCAACGCGAACCATCAGGAAGGAGAAAACCAACACCACCCAAAGCCAAAACCCCCTCCCCCCGCGCCCCGGCCGTCATTCCCGCGCACGCGGGAATCTGAATCTCCTTAAGCTGCCCAAGCGCCGTAACACCAACCAAGACTCCCCTCTTCCGAAAGCGGTAAACTATAGCGAGTATGGCTCGCGCGCGTTCGGCGATACCTGACGACGCCCCCGCAGATGCCCTTTCAATGGCAGATGGCGCGGTGGCTGTTTCTTCGCGCGCGGCGTTCGACGAGCTTGAGACACGCCTGAAAGCACACCGGCTGCCGGCGGAGCGCATCGATGTCATCCGTGAAGCGTTTGACACGGCCGAGCGCGCCCACGCAGGACAGTTCCGCAAGTCCGGCGACCCGTACATCTGCCATCCCCTTGAGACGGCTCTTATCCTGACCAACATCGAAATGCTGGACGCGCCGACGCTGCAAGCGGCGCTGTTGCATGACGTCGTCGAAGACTCGCCCATGACGCTCGATGAGATGCGAACGGGTTTCGGCGCGGAGATTGCGGACCTCGTGGACGGCGTGACAAAGCTCTCACGTCTCGCCACGCAGCCGCAGCAGGGAGCGGGAGGTGAGGCGGCGGCTCAGCCGTCAAACGCCAGCGTTTACCAAGCCGAGAGCCTGCGCAAGATGTTCCTCGCCATGGCGCAGGATGTCCGCGTCGTACTCATCAAGCTGGCGGACCGTTTGCACAATATGCGAACACTGGACGCGCTCACGCCGGACCGCCGTCACCGCATCGCCCTGGAAACCCGCGATATCTACGCCCCCCTCGCTCACCGGCTTGGCATCGACAGCATCGAGTCGGAACTCAATGACCTTGCATTCGTTCACCTTGAGCCCGCACGGCATCAGCGTATTGCGGACCTGGTGGCCACGCGGCTAACGGAGCTCGAGACGGGAGTCAGCGAGGCGCTGACGGCTCTGCGGGAGACGCTCACGGCGCAGGGATACAAAGACGTTGAGATTTCCGGCAGGACAAAGAGTATCTATAGCATCGCCCAGAAGATGGAGCGCTATCGCGAGATCGGGCGTGATTTCGAGGACATCAATGATCTGCAGGCCGTCCGTGTGGTTGTGAAGGACGTCCAGGACTGCTACGGCGTGCTTGGAATCATCCACGGCATGTGGCGGCCCCTGCCCGGTCAATTTGACGACTACATCGCCAACCCGCGCGAAACGGGCTATCAGTCACTGCACACAACGGTCGTGACGCCGAACGGCAACACGCTGGAAGTGCAGATCCGCACCGCGGACATGCACCAGATGGCGGAATACGGCATCGCGGCGCACTGGCGCTACAAGGAGGGCGCGGCAGGCGGCGAATTCGATGAGCGCATCGCGTGGCTGCGGCAGCTGCTGGACTGGCAGCGGGACGTGATCGGCGCACAGGAATTCGTCGATCAGCTGAAGCACGAGATTCTCGTCGACCAGGTCTATGTGTACACGCCAAAGGGCGAGATTCGCGAGCTGCCGGCCGGCTCGACTCCCATAGACTTCGCCTTCCGCATTCACACGGACGTTGGCTATGGAACGACGGGCGCGAAGGTGAACGGCCGGATGGTCTCGCTGAGCTACACGCTCAAGAACGGAGACACGGTAGAGATTATTCCGTCAAAGAACGAGAAAGGGCCAAGCCTGGACTGGCTGAACCCGGACCTCGGCTACGTGCGCACGGAGTTGGCGCGGTCCAAGATTCGCCACTGGTTCCGCGTGCAGGAGCGTTCAGAGAGCACGGCGCGTGGTCGACAGCTGCTGGAGCGGGAGACGCGTCGGCTTGGCGTACAACTTGACCCCCAACATTTGGCAACCCTCTTCGGCTATCAAACGGCGGATGATTTCATCCTCGCGCTGGGAACAGGGCAAGTGGGCGTCAACCAGATCGCGACGCGCCTCGCGCCCCCAAAGGAAGAGTCGGAAACCATACCGATTCGTCCGTCCAGCGGAGAGCTCGCCGTGAACGTGCCCGGGCTTGGCCCCACGCGGGCCCGCTCCGCGCCCTGCTGCCGCCCAATGCCCGGCGAGGAGATCGTTGGGTTCATCACACGCAACAGGGGTGTCACGGTGCATCGGTCGGACTGTGACAACGTGCGCAACGAGGACGAGCCGGAGCGGTTGATGGACGTGAGCTGGCCGGATTTCGAACAGAAATACCCGTCCAGCGTCGTCATTTCGTCACAGGATCGGGTTGGGCTTTTGCGTGACATAACGACGCTTGTGTCAGCCGATCACATCAACATCACAGGAGTGCGCGATAGACACAATGCGGATAGGACGGTTACGATAACGCTCACGGTTGAAGCCAGCGGACTGCCGCAAATCAGCCGGATGATGTCCCGGTTGGAGGATCTGCCGGGCGTCATCAACGTCTATCGGACATCGGGACACAGCCGTCGTCGTGAGACCAACACCGGGCGGCGAAACGGTGGGGCGGCGCGCGCTAACGGCGCAGGCCGCAAGTCCCCAAACGGCAAATGACGCAAGGGATAATTGGCAAGGAGCAGGAATAACGTGGCAAAGGGAATCTCGGCGGCGAAGGCGCATCGACGTTCACTCAAGAAGCGCGAAATTAATCGCCACCGGAATCGGACAATCAGAACGTTGATCAGGAACGCGCGTGAGGCCATTGAGGATGGAGCGCAGGACGCGCCGGACACGGTGCGCCGCGCCATGGTCGCCCTGGATCGCTCGAAGGGCAAGACCCTGCACGGCAGAAACGCTGATCGGCGCAAGAGTCGCCTTGCCCGCTCTTTGAACAGGGCACAGGCAGCCTGATCTCTTCGGCACGCGAATAGCCGAAATGTCGACATACACTGACGGGACTCCCCGGTTATGTGAGCAGAATCACGTGCCGGGGTGGCGGAATGGCAGACGCGGCGGACTTAAAATCCGCTTCCCCAAAAAGGAGTGTGGGTTCGAGTCCCGCCCCCGGCACCATTCACCAAACAGACAGATACCCTCATAAGATCTTCTCAATACGCAGATGGCCAGTGACAAGATTCGCCTCCTCCACACATCGGACGTGCATATCGGCGCGTTCACGGAGCGATGGTCGCCGCAGCCGCGCAAGTGCCTCCACGCGTTCAAGATCGTTGTGGACCGAGCGCTTGAGGAAAAGGTGGACGCCGTCCTCATTGCGGGCGATTTCTTCGATCACAACCGCATCAGGGCGGACGTGGCGGACTATGTGATGGAGCAGCTTGAACGGCTGCCGATGCCGACGGTCATTCTGCCCGGCAATCACGATCCACTCGAGCAGAACTCCGTCTACTGGCGCATGGACCTTGAGGGCCGCACGCCCAACGTCTACCTGATCAAGGACCCGGAGGGCGAGACGGTGACCTACCCGGAGCTTGGCCTCGCCGTGTGGGGCAAGCCGCACGTCAGCTATGACGACGTCTCACTGTACCCGCTCAAGGAGCCGCCGCCGCGCGGGCCGGAGCCGTGGCAGATCGCCATCGGACACGGTCACTACGTGAGAGACCAGGCAGACGCGGGGCGATCGTACCCGATCTATCCGCAGGAGATTGCGGACTGTGGCCGGGACTACGTGGCGCTGGGCCACTGGGATGCCCACATGAACATCAGCGAGGGCGGCGTGGTTGCGTACTACCCCGGCTCTCCCACGTGGGTGGGACTGTCCTCCATCGTGGAGTTCTCTGACCCGGACGGAGAGCGATCCATTACCGTCACGTCCTTCCCCGTTTCGCCCTAAGAACCCCGTTCATCCTTCGACTCCGCTCAGGACGAACGGACAACTTCTTCCGCTCACCCTGAGCTTGTCGAAGGGCGCCCGCCCATGTGACACACCAATTTGCCCACCGCGCCCCGAACACGCTACAACCTCATCGGACAAAGCAATCACAAGACCGAATGGGGGAACGCCATGACGACGAAAAATGAGCATGAGACGAACGCCGCAGCCGAAGAGCACGAGCCGGCTGACGAGATTGTAGATACCAATCAAGGCGAGGTTGAAGAAGAAATCGCGCCCGACGGTGATGAATCCCCCTCAAGCGAGCGGCCGACCATCGAGGCCATGCAGTCTGAACTCGCTGTACGGGACGAACGAGTATCAGCACTGGAAGAGCAGGTAATCACGCTGGAGAGGGAACTCTCAACGACAGTCTCCCGCTATCGCCTTGCGCTTCTGGACACCGCGCCTGAGGTGCCGGGCGACCTGGTGAGCGGCGCAACAGCGGAAGAGCTGGAGTCCTCACTGGCGAAGGCAAAGGGCGTGGTCGAGCAAGTGCGGACGCGCCTACTGGAGGGAATGGAGTCTACGACTCAGGACACGGAGCAGCCCGTATCAGGCATACCGGCAGGCGCGCCCGCCCGGGGACTCAATGACGCCTCAGTGGATCTCACCGCCCGCGAAAAGATAACCCTCGGCCTGGAGCGGATGTAGGGGGAGGAGGAGGATCAGCTTACTAACAGAAACTGAAAGAAAGCTCGTCATTCCTCGCTGCCAACGTCGCCGAATGTGACCGTGTACGAGTATGACCGCAGGGAAACATTCGGAAGAGCCTTGGCGGCATGTTGGACTCTAGTGTGAAATGTGTTCGCAACCAGGATGCCTCGCACGAGTCTGCTCTCGGGATTTTTCACTGTCCCCATATATGCGAGTAGCTGCGTAACGCTATCGGGTTCGGCCTGTCCTGCTTTCAATTCGATGACAACGATGGAGCCTTCGCTGTCAGTGGCAACGATGTCCGCTCGACCAGCAGCAACGGTTTGTTCGATGCCAGATAGCTCCAGCCCCGGTTCCAATTGGTGAAGTTTGGTCTTCAACGCATCTTGGAGCTCGCGCTCCATGCCGAACCTCAGTCCCCTATCCACAGTGTTGCCATCATCAACCAGCGCTGGGTCATCATGATCGACCTCTACATTGTTCTCCAGTACTTGCGCTATTTCATCGGCATGATGGCTTGCGTTCCAAACTGTCTGCGCTCCCCAAGCAGGCTTTTTGCCATTTGATTCAAAGGCAACCGTGTACTCATCGTAAGAGATGTCGATGCGCAGCCATTCCACCTGTCGGCTATGTGTCAGAAGATGATGGTCCGCAGCACTGTTGAACTCGTACTCGCCAGTCACTTGTCCAACAAGAACCAGTTGATCATGGGGCTTCCGCGTGAGCACAATATCACCAATCTGAATTTGATTGACGAAAGCATTTAGTATCCCGGCCGCTGACCCTTCTTTAGGGTTGGAACTAGGATAAAACTCATGCACCCTAACCCGAATAGCGTTGAAGTCCAAGCTACGGAGGTCACCAACATCTGGCCAGCCGATAGCGACAAGAGAACGCTCCTCGACTATGTCGAAGATATTGTCGCCACTTGCTGAACCTGATAGCACCCACCAATAGCCGCTCATTCCTATCCCCCTCGTTGCTTTCGTCTCGCATCTACTGGTGACGCGCTTATGAACCACCATAAGAATCGCTGAGTTATACACGACTGCGCCGCTCAGCATTGGCTGAGCGGCGCAGTAACTCTTGCTACAACTGTTGCGGGGCTTTTCTACCGCAGATTCCCCTGCAACTGCTCGATTACCTCTTCTGCTTCGTTGACCAGGTCCATGAGGATCTGGCGTGCCGGCTTGCGCTCCTTGAGCATGCCGCCGATCTGGCCGGACGGGTTGCCAATCAGATCCAGCCTGCCTGCCTTGCGCGCCGCTCGCGTGAAGGGTTCTTGGAGCAGCCCCTGCAGCGGCATCGGAAGCGCCTCCAACCCGGAGGCAGCCCACCGCAGCTTCACCGCGTTCTGATACGACCGCTGCTGCTTGCCGGACGAGAACTTGCTTGTGGTGAACTCATCGGACCGGGCGCCCAGAATCTGGTCCTTGTGCGCGTCGGGGATGTTGTTCTCCTCTGCCACGAGGAAAGCCGTGCCGACCCAGACGCCCTGCGCGCCCAGCGCGAGCGCCGCTGCTACATGGCGGCCGGTCCCAATGCCGCCCGCCGCAAGCACTGGCCGCGGCGAAACCTCATCGACGACCTGCGGAACGAGCACGAACGTTGAGATGTTGCCCGTGTGGCCGCCCGCCTCCGTGCCCTGCGCAGTGATGATGTCCACGTCCGCGGCCACCTGGCGCTGTGCGTGGCGCACCGCGCCGGTCATGCCGATCAACTTCATCCCTTGCGAATGGGCCTGCTGCGCGAACCACTCCGGCGGCTCGCCCGTCGCCGCGGCGAACAGCGGCACCTTGTTGTCCAGGACGATCTCGAACTTCTTGCGCAACAGTTCCGTGGACATCGGCTCGGATTCGGATACCTCCTCGGCCTCGAAACCGAATTCCTCCAGGAGTTCCTGCACGAGCGCGACATGCTGCGGATACTGCGGCGCAACCTGCGCATACAGCTCGCGATTGCTTGATGCCGTAACCTCGGCGCGTGTCGCCGGCACGAGGAAATCCATGCCGTACGGCTTGTCGCCAACGAGGGACTTCAGGCGGCGGAGGCCTTCGTCCATCTCATCCAGATTGCGGAAGTTGTCGCCAAGAACTCCGAGCGCGCCCGCGTTGCTGATGGCAGCGACCATCTCAACGGGCGTCGGCGCGAGATCCTGGCTGCCCCCGACCGCCATTCCGGCCAGCAGTATCGGGTACTCCATGCCCAGCGTGTCGCAGAGCGGTGTGTGTAGCCTGTTTGCCATTATGTCCTCCCCTATCCCTTGTCTACGGTTTCCCTACTTGCATTTCCGTGTTCTTCCGCTTGCGAAGCCACCGGGCTATCGCAGATTGTTCTGCATTCGCTCGATAGTCTCCTCGGCCTCATTCACCATATCGAGCAGGATTTCCCGTGCAGGCCGTCGGGCTTTGAGCATTCCGCCCACCTGCCCGGCGCTCGCCGCGTCGATATCCAGGCGGCCGGCCGCGCGGGCGCCGGCATAAAGCGGCTCCATCAGGATGCCCTGCAGCGGCATCGGGAGAGGCTCGATCCCGGATGCGGCCCACGCCTCCTTGACTGGAGTCTTGTAGCTGCGGGACTGCTTGCCGGAGTTGTATCGGGTCAGCGTGAAGTCTTCAGAACGTGCTCCGAGGATCTGATCCTGATGTTCCTCCGGAATAGCGTTCTCCTCTGCGACGAGGAACGCGGACCCGATCCACACACCCTGCGCGCCGAGCGCCATCACCGCCGCGATCTGCCTACCGGAACCCACGCCCCCTGCCGCCAGAATCGGTGTTGGCGCGGCGACTTCCGCAACCTGTGGCACGAGTGGGAACGTGGCGATATTGCCGGTGTGTCCGCCGGCCTCCGAACCCTGCGCAATCATGAAGTCGACGCCTGCGGCCTTCTGCCGCTGTGCGTGGCGGACTGCGCCAACGACGCCACCTACCTTCATGCCGTGCGCCCGCGCCACGTCCATGATCATGGCGGGATCGCCCAAACCGGCGACGAAGATCGGAACATTGTGGTCGGCGACGACCTCGAACTGGCGCCGAAGCAAATCCGGCGACATGGCCTCTGCGTCATCGTCCGCAGGAGCTACGTCCGGCAGATTATGCTCTTGTATCAACTCCTTGACGAAGCCGACGTGCAACTGATGGTCTCTCTCCAACCGCTCCCGCACCATCGCCTTGGTGTCCTGCGCGCCCATCTCCGCCATGGTGGCGGGCAGCAGAAGGTCAATGCCCAATGGGCCGCTGGAAAGCTGCTTGAATTCACGGATACATCGGTCAATCGTGTCCGGCTTGCGGCTGCCGCATCCCATGACGCCCAGACCGCCTGCCTCCGTGACCGCGGCGGCGAGCCGGGGCGGGCTGGGCATCCGGTCATCCATGCCAAGTGACATGCCGGCCAGCAGAATCGGATACTTGATCCCAAGTAAATCTGTCAGCGGTGACTTCAACCGATCCATGATCTCATCCCCTCTCCCCAGATCATCACACCATGCGCGGCCACATCTCGACGCGCCGCGCGTGTCACCAAACCCACACGAAAGGTGACGGCTTATCGTAAACCCGCCATGCCCTCCCCGCAAGCTCTCTTGAAGTTCGCACAATTCCTTGACTAGTGAACTGGTTGAGTCGCTGCCTTTCCGCTTGCGAATCTCAAAAAGTTCTCGGGGGCGGCCAGTGGGCCGCCCCCGAGATGCTCATCCTCCGTCGAGGTAAGGGTTTTCTTGCTAGGTGACGCTGGGGCGTTGGTGGCGGCCAATGTAGCCGACAAACACCATCTTGCGCTCTTCGTCCCAGGCGAAGGCGACGCGAATCTGCCCCGGCGTGCGTCCGGTGCCCCGGCCGATATGCTCGTCCAGGATGTATTTCCTCCCGGCATCGGTCGTCTGGTAATCGGAGCGGTACTTGCCGGGCGCGGCATCAAGCTGGAACGGGCGGTATCGCCAACCGCACGTCGTGAACAGCGAGACATCCAGGTTGCCCACGGGCTTTTCACCCGTCCTGGAGTTGCGGTACGTCGTGGCCAGCCACTCTAGAGCGCTGTACACCTGGTTCGGCTGATCGAAATACAACTTGTAATCCGAGTTGTTATTCAGCGCGAGCCTCAACTCGTTCGGCCAGCGGTTCTCAGCGAAATCCAGGACGGAAGCCACATCACCGAAGTCAGGCGGGGTGGCAAGCGCCTCCTGCGCCTCCCCGTGTCTGCGGACGGTCTCTTCTGCCTCGTCTTGAAGATCGGTATGTTCCTGCTTAAGTGCCTGGTAACCCCTCTGCACCACTTCGGCTGCCGTATTCAGTTCCGTGATCTGCCTATGAGCGGAGTCCTGCGCAGCCTTAAGGTCGGCGTTTTCCCGCTGCAGAGCCCCCAGCATGTCACGCAGATATTGTCTCTCCACATCATCCGTCACATCGGCGATCCTGGCCGTCATGGCCGTCTCCGCCTCGGAATCATCCTCTGCAGACGTGTCTTCCAACGGGACAACCTCTTCGATGACGGGTTCCGGCGTCGGCATAACCGCTGCCTCTTCCAGGGCAGCGAGTGCCTCTACAATCTTCTCCTGGAATTCGGCGCGTTCCGCCGCACGGCGTGTTTCCTCGCTGTAGGTTGCGCCCGTCTCCCACACCGTCTCGTATCGTTCCAGCATCTCGGCGAGACTCTCGATGGCCTTGCTGACGGACTCCGCATCGTCCCATGGGCCCGTCGCGTTTGGCAGCCTCTCGTCCACGTTCCATTCGAAGAATGAGAGGAGATCGGTGTGAGCGCCCACGACTTCAACAATGCGGCTGCCGAGACCGTTCGCTTCTTCTATTTCCCTGGTCTTGTTGGCTTTGAGCTCAGCGATCTCTTCCATGAGCCGGCTTAGCGGCCCGTCCCATTCCGGATAGTCAGCCGGCAGAGAGCGAAGTTCAGTGAAAAAGTCGTCGAAAATGCGCTGGGCATCTGTTGTCGGTTCCTCCTCATGCGCTTCCTCGTCCACGATGGAACACTCACTCATCACCAACGTGATCATCAGGGTCACGTCATCAGATGAATACTGAGGATGCGCCGATGCAAGGACCGCCGTTAGATTCTCCCGGGGGGCATCGTGTGTGGAACCATCGCTTCCGGCTGCATTGTTGACGGCTGTCTCTACGATTCCATACAACTCCACCCGCGACTCGCGCCACACAGTCAGCACTGACTGGGCAATTGCATCAACAACGAGTGCCGCGTTCCGAACGGGCTGAATCAGCATGATGGCCGGGGCATCCGGCACGTTCGATTCACGAAAACCGCGAACAGAGACGTTTCCGATCAGAGCATTGTTGAGAGCAACACGCGCCTCTTCCGAAACACGCGCCCTGTTGGCAAGGGCCCATCGCACCACATTTTTCTGGTGTTCTTCGCTTAGGGATTTAAAAAGTTCTGCATGCCCGGGAGCAACCGTCTCATCCGTTTCCGGGCGCAACGCAACAACCATACTTATGGCCTCCTTCGTCCCACTTTCCCACGCGCTTCCTTGCCGTCACCCTGACGGCCATTTAATGATAAAACAGCGGCGCAACAGCTTGATACAGTCAGTCGGAGTCTTTTGCCTCTCAGGCTAGGATGGAATAAAGGAATCCAATACACGGAAAGGATCGACCCATGCCCACCTTCGGCGACCTCGAACGCGCCCTTCCAAGCCTCTATGAATACAGGTTCTTTATAGCAGTCGGCGCCATACTGATCGGTGCCGCTTTCGCATACCTTGTCGTCAAGAAAGAGTGGCACCGGTTCGCATGGGAGCACCGTGTGCCATTTGCGATCGGCGGCGCTCCAATCGTCCTAATAGGACTATTCCTCACCTGGTCCCTGGCATCTCCCCTCTTCATCAACGTCACCGTTGAGGAGGAATTCCCGTTCGCTGCACAGGCCGTCGTCCCTGAGGGCATGGAACGCGAGGACATTGAGAGCGTCATGGCAGGCATGGCGATGGTGGACGACCCCGTGATGGTGGAGAACGTGCCGTCCGGATCATCGATGACCGCATCGTCCATGGTGATGGCGGGAAGCTCAGTCACCGCCGTCGAGAGCGAAATGATGTCCGATATGGTGCAGGGATTGGCGATGGGAGCAGCCGCAACGGACGAGGACACCATGGCGGAGGCGGCGGGCATGATGGCGCCCGCGATGGCCTCAGTCATGGAACAGCAGGGCGGGCCAGTCGCGCTTAAGGTCGGACGTTTCCGTGATGCAGACAGCTTCCACAGGGGCAGCGGAGACGCGACGATCTATTCAGCCCCCGGGGGCGGTCTCTTGCTGAGGCTTGAAGACCTGAACGTGACGAACGGCCCAGCCCTGCACGTCATCCTTTCCCCTCATCCGGATCCGATGCGCTCGCCGGACGTCAAGCAGCCCGGTTACGTAGATCTCGGACCGCTCAAGGGGAATCGCGGCGACCAGAATTACACGATCCTGGCCGGTGTGGACGTTTCCGCAATGGGCAGCGTTGTCATCTACTGCAAGCCGTTCTCCGTCGTGTTCAGCGTGGCCTCACTGAATGACGCATAGCGCTCGGCATCACCGCCAGCCTGTCAAGCAACACAACGCTCCCGCATAGAAAACGAGGGCGGCGCTCCCATGTCGGGAGCGCCGCCCCGTCCTGCTTTTGGTCAGGATCTAGACGACCGGAGCCGGGCCCAACACCTGGTACCCCAGGTTGTCTTCCGTACGTTGGGCCGACGGCAGCACTTCGGCGACGACGTTGGAAAGGCCAATCACCTCGCCTCGGCTGTCGAAGCTGTAATTGTCTCCAATCGTGCCGCTCCACGTGATGTCGTACAGGCAATCGCGGAATGCGGCCGCATCCTGGTCGTCCTCAGTCTGCTTGAGGCATTCCGCGGCAATGTACACGGCGTCGTATCCGGACCCGAGGAACCACGGCAGGGTGACAGAGCCGTACTTCGCCCGGAACGCCGCAAGCATCGTGGCTCCCTTCTGATTCGCCGGATCCAGGTCAGGAAGCACGCCCTTGACGCCTGTGGCGGAATCACCCGCAACATCCAGCGCCGTGGCGCCGAGCACAACAACATCACCGTAGATCGGACCAGTGAAACCGATTTCACGCGCCTGCTTGATAATCGCTCCTGCGCTCGCCTCCGCCTGCGCCGTGACAAGAAGCGCGTCCGGGTTCAGTTCCCGCATGACTGTCAACTGCGTGCGGAAGTCGAGCGTGTCCGTCAAGAAGCCATCCGTGGCGAGGACGTCACCGCCCAATCCCATAAACGCCGTGATAGTGGTGCGGCGCAGGCCTTCCGCATAATCCGTTTGCTCGGAAATCGACGCGACAGTGCGAATGCCGTCTTCCCAGAGAAGAGTGCCGAGCTGAGGTCCAAGCTTGGCGTCACTGATCGAGTTGCGGAAGATGAAGTCCCCTGCATCAGCGATGTCCGGGTTGGTGGCGCTACCCGAGAACAGGACGACGCCGTCTTCCTCCGCGAGGGGTGCGACGCCCAGCATCGCGCCGCTGCATGACGTTCCCAGGATGATCTTGATGTTGTCCACGTCCGTCAGCTTGTTATATGCCGTAATTGCGTCCTGCGCGTTGCACTTGGAGTCTTCAACGACCAACTCAAGCGGGATGCCACTGATACCGCCTTCTGCGTTGATCTCCTCCATCGCCAACTGCTTGGCCTGACTAATCACGGTGCCATAGCTCTCACCGGGGCCTGTCAGCGAATCCATAACGCCGATGCGGTAGGTCTCGGGTTCATCTTCTCCCTCGCAGCCCACCACAGCCCCGAAAATCAGCATGCAGGACATGACGAGCAAAAGGATCGCAACAAATGGGTGCTTCATCTCTCCCTCCTTGCCGACGATTCTTGCGGCACGGAAACTAGCTTGAGAGAATGCGACGTCGTCGGGCGCAACCTCTCGCCGCTTCACCATCAAATGATGTCTCTGAGATTTTACACCTTAAAGCCTGCCCAACCGAATCGGCCTGAGTCTCATCTTCGGTCGTGGAATCCCTCGTGACCTTGAGAAGGTACCCGGCGGATCGTGTATGCCGGGCGTCCGCCACCGGGATCGCGTGGCGGCCGGTCTCTGACGCTTCGTAAATGAGACTGGCATCCAGGTTGAGCAGCCCATGGCCGCAGTCATCGTCACTCCGCATCAGGCGCGTTGAGACATCCGTGTTCGACAGATAGTCGACATGCAGAACTGGCGCATCCGGAATCATCTGGCCGTCCGCCAACGTCACGTTGACGTGTGCGTACGGCAGAACGAGGTGCGCGCTTGTCACGACGTAGCCGCCTTCAATCAACACCCCGGTTCCGAGTGTGATTGGGGGTTCAACACGGACAACGGATCTGCTGACGAGTTCATACACCTCTTCAGCGGTAGCGGGAGCGGCCGGGGTGTCGGCGTAGGCTGTGGCGTGGCCGTTGAAGCAGGAGTGGGTATTGGTTGGGGCGTCGCGGTCGGCTGGGGTGACGCGGTGGGTGCGGGAGTTGCCGTTGGCTGTGGCGTTATGGTGGGCGATAGAGGATTTGAACCTCTGACCTCAGCGATGTCAACGCTGCGCTCTAACCAACTGAGCTAACCGCCCACAGTACCCGAGTTATCCGCGCTGCTGCGGCCATTAGCGGGTGAGATTCATTCTAGTTACGCGGCACAAAGGCGGTCAAATGTCTCTGCTGTTCAGCATAAGGAGCGCAGCTAGGTGCTAACCCCGTGGGGGATAACGGCGTTGTTGTCTGTATCCGGCCGCGATTCCCAACAGTCGGTGAGCGTCGCAGAATCCCACGAACTCTGTCTGCGGCCTTCACCCTTGTCGGCTGGAGCAAATAAGAAGACACACAGGGCGTGACAATCTGACCTGCCATTCCTCCCCGTCCCGCGTTCGTCCATCTGCCGCGGGACACGGCAGGTAGTCCACGCCCGAGATCATGTCAGAGAGGGGTGCGGCATATGCCGTGCCCCTCTTGTTTAAGCGTCGCGACCACCGGGCACGTATCCGCTCTCCTCAAAGAGAGTGCGCACGGGCAGGCCGATAATTGACGCCACGCGCGCCTCCGGGTGCGACTCCAGGTAGGAACGAACGATGGCGTACCCGATCGTATGGCCCGCCCACACCGGCACGCGGTCGTCGTCTCCGAACAGGTACCGGCGAATCTCCAGCGGATCGGTATCATTCAACCGGCTCTCCACATTGGGCCAGATTGCTCGTTCAACGTCCGGCGTAAGCGCCGCAATCCAATGGGACTGATGCTCCGGCACAATGCCGCCCGCAAAGACATCCGCGATTCCCTCGGTCACCATTGCGTCGAGCAGCGTGTCCGGTTCATTGTTCTTGACGTAGATCATGCGCCCGCCGGTAAGGCCGCGCGGGAAGAGCCAATTGCGGACAAGATGGACGTATTCGTGAGCGGTAATGTAGGCAAGCGTCTCCGTCCAGTTATGCGCGGGCCACACGAACAGGAGCGTGACACCGGAGCCAAGGCTGACGCCATTCGCGTACTGCATGGCCTGCGTCAGCCCCCGGCTTTCGCCATCCCCCATCAGGATCACAAAGCGAGCCATAAGGTCCGGGCGGGGCAACGCCTGTGAGCACTTGTACAGCGCGTCCTCAACGATGCCGCGCGGCGAGAGGGCGTCGGTGGCATTCACCGCGCGGATGAATGCGTTGAGTTCCGGATCGCCCGTCTGCGTCATCGTCCAGTGTTCGCCGATATCGATGAACGTGGGCTGCTCTCCGGCGAGCAGGCGGTGAATGTACAGCCGCAGCCGCTGTCTGAACGACTCAAGCGGGGGCTGCTCAACCTGGTTAAGCGCCTGCTCAGCGAAGTAGCCCTCCAGCTTATAGGCCGGGACGACCGTCATCTGCCGCGGGAGCCGCCGGCCTGTCATGGCACGCTGTCAATACGAAGGATGTGAGGTCGCACGGATGCGGCACTAGCTGAGCGCGCCGGACTCCTCAAGCCCAGCGTATTCCTCGTCGGAGAGCCCCAGGATGCCGATCAGAACCTCACGCGTGTGGAGGCCGGGCGTGGGCGCGCCCATGCGCACACGGCCGGGTGATTCGCTGAAATTAATCGTCATGCCCGGGTGTTCAATGGGGCCCGGCACGTTGTGGTTCACCTCAACCACATAGCCGCGAGAGCGCAGCTGCGGATCGAGGTACAGATCCTCGCCAGTGGCCGCCATCCCCGCGGCAACGCCGGCGCGTTGGCAGGTGTACATGACCTGGTGCGCGGAGCGGGTTCGCGTCCACGCGGAAATCTCCGCATCGAGGGCATCGTGGTTGGTCTGCCGATCCGCGAACGTGGCGAAACGAGGATCATCGGCAAGCTCCGGCCGCCCAATCACTCCCGTCAGCGCGCGCCACGAAACATTATCGTCGTCCGGGCAGGAGATGGCGCACCACCGGTCGCCCCCGCCGCATTGGTAGACACCCTGCGGGGCGGCGTTCGGATCACGGTTGCCCCACGCCTCCGCCGATTCCGCGCCGAACTGCGTCTCAAGAAACGCCATGCCGATCATGCTCGCGGTGGCTTGGAACTGCGGAATCTCGATGTACTGTCCCTCTCCGGTGCGGTCGCGGTAATGCAGCGCAGCCATGATGGAGAGGGCCAGGTTGCCGGCGGTGATGAAGTCCGGGTAGGCGTTCCTGCCACGCGCGGGCCATTGCGCGTCCGGCTGCGCCCACAGGTAACCGAGCCCCGTGAACGATGTGAGACACTGGCCGACGGCTGTAAAATCTCTCATCGGCCCCATCGCGCCGTAGCCGGGGCAGCTGACCATGATGAGACGCGGGTTGACCTGTTTGAGCACGTCATAGTTGATGTTGAATCGGTCTATCGCGCCGGGCGCGTTGTTCTCCACGACGATGTCCGCCTCGGCAGCAAGTCGCTTGAACAACTCCTGCCCGTCCGGCGTATGCAGATCAATCGCGATGGACCGCTTGTTGCGATTGTTTTCACCGTAGCTGGCGTTGGTGCTGCGCCATGCCGTCGGGTTCCGCTCACGGTCGTGAACGCGTCCGTCCGCGAACTTGGTGGATTCCACCTTTATGACGTCCGCGCCGTAGTCGGCGATGAATCGTGTGCCGAATGGCGCGGCCCAAACGCGCTCGAATGCGAGAATCCGCACGCCGTCCAGCGGGAGGCCGGAACCGCTTGCGCCGTTTGAACCCCCAACCGGGACGGCTTGGCGCTCGGCAGGCGCAGCGCCGAGGACCTCATCCTGGTGCTGTCCCAGCATGGGCGCGGGGCGGCGGACGCTCAGGGGACTCGCGCCGAAACGCGCCGTCCCGCCCGGAATCATGTACTTGCCCAGGACGGGATGCTCCATTGGCGAGAAGAATCCGTAGACCTCCGCATGCGGGTGCGCGACGAAATCCGCCGGTGAGTTTGCGGGGGCGACGGTGACGTGCCTCTCCACGCCGCCGCTCAGGTACTCCTCTGCCGTCATCTTGCTGATGAATTCTCCGGCGATGGCCGTGATCTCGTCCGCTTTACCGTCCCGCCCGTCCAACTCACGCATTGCGGGGTCGAGCAACAGCGGGTGGTTGACCCAGTTGGCGAACTCCACCCATTGCCGCGGCGATGTCAGCGCAAGCTGTACCCACACACCGTCGGACGCCTGGAAATACTGGGTAGGGCCGATTCCGCCCTTGCTGCCGCGTCGCGGCATGACCTCGCTCATCGCGGCATAGCGCATGAGGTTCATGGTCTTATGAGCCAGCACCTCGGTCATGGAGACATCGAGATGCTGTCCGCGGCCCGTGGTACGCCGATGCCAGAGAGCGATGAGCGTGCCGAACGCGGCATGGATGGAACTCAGCTGGAAACCCTGGTAGCGGGGCATGGTGACGGGGGGGCCCTCTGCTTCGCCCTCCGGGTAGACGGAGCCGCTCAACGCGGTGACGGCAATGTCCGCGCCGACAAAGTCGCGGTACGGGCCGGTGCGCCCGAACGGCGTGATGGATGTCACGACGATGGCGGGATTGATTGCGGCGAGATCGGCGTAGCCGAGGCCACGTGCCTCCATCTCGCCCGGATGCCCGGATTCCAGCACGACGTCCGCGCTCCCGACCAGTTCAAGAAAACGCGCCTTGTCCTGCTCCGAATCGAGATCAAGCGTGATACCGCGCTTGTTGGTGTTGAAGTGGAGAAAGAAGAGGCTGTTGTCCGGGCCGGTCTCGCCGTGCGCGAACGGGGCCATGCGGCGGGATGAACTGCCGGACGGCGGCTCGATGAGAATGACATCCGCGCCGAGGTCAGCAAGAATGCGTCCACACGGCTGTCCCTGCGGTCCCGTGAGGTCCAGCACGGTCAGCCCGTGAAGCGCCCCCGTTCCTCCGGAGCCCGTCCCGTTTGTCATGACATCCTCATTTCGCGTCTTGACCACAGAGTCACGCCCAGAATAGGAGCGCCCGTGCACAGCGTCAACGCGGACGCCCCCACCAGGCCCAAAATGGCTGTTTGTGGTTCCCTCTAAACTGGAAATATGGAACAGATAAAGGACCTCCTCCGCTCAGCAACCATCACCTCGGTGGCTAGCGTCAGCGCTGCCATCGCCAGCATTGTCCTCTTAGACTGAAGCTATGTTACGAGCCCTTGGACGTTTCGCGCTGGCCCTAACAATCATCGTATTCAGCACGACCGCATTCTTCATATTCGCCGGATGCAACATCGGCGGCGTTGAACAGGAAACCATACAGGTCACCTACGAGGCCGAACCGGTCGTGCAGACGCGGAACCCGACCGCCACGCCCGAATCCTCCGCCGCAACGCCGACATCCCAATCGACTACATCAACATCCTCTGGGGAGCAGAAGACCAGCACGCCGACAATCATCGAGCGCGATTTGGACGTCGTGACCGTTCTCGCCAAGGACGCCATTCCCGCCATCCGCGCGCCGGAGTTCGTAGACGTGGCCGGAGCCGAAGCGTGGATGAATGCCGACGAGCCGATCATCGGCGTGGAGCTCGACGGTGATGCACGCGCCTATCCCGTCGCCATGCTCAGCCGCCATGAGATCGTCAACGACACCGTGGGAGGAGCGCCGATTGCGGTAACGTGGTGACCTCTCTGCTATACGGCCATCGTGTATGGCCGAGAGGTTCAGGGGCAGCTGCTGACATTCGGCGTCTCCGGCAAGCTCATCCTCAATAACCTGGTGATGTTCGATGACCAGACGGACTCGGAATGGAGCCAAGCGTACGGCACGGCAATCTCCGGCCCGCTTGAGGGCGTGAAACTGGAGCTTGTGGCATCACGCTTGATGTCGTGGGAGGCGTGGAAAGCGCTGTACCCCGAGACGCAGGTGCTGGACAAGCGCGGCCGCTTTCAGAGGGACACCTACGACTCGTACTACACGGACCCGTCCGCCGGGATCCTGGGCCGAAACGTCCGAGACTTCAGGCTTGAAATCAAAGAACTTGTATTGGGTGTAGAGATTGGCACGGCAAAGCGCGCTTACGCCTACGATGACCTTGCCAAGTCACCCATCGCGAACGACATCCTCGGCGGACTCGAAATCGTCGTCATCCATGAGCCGGAGGCAGGATTCGCCGCGGCGTGGAGTCGACTGCTGGACGATGAGGCTTACGCCATCGCACAAGGGCCTTTCGGCATGAACGCGCCGGATGTCTTGACCTTCGAGCAGGCAAACGAGGCTCAGTTGGAGGACGCCCCGGCGGTTTCGGGCCCCGTGATGCGGGATCGCGAGACGGGTTCCATCTGGAGCGCGAGCACCGGCGAGGCGATTTTCGGTCCGCTAGAGGGTGCAAGCCTAATCCAGATCCCCACAACACCCTCATTCTGGTTCGCGTGGGTAGACCTCTTCCCGGACACCACGGTGTGGGGTGAATAGGGCGCTCCAAGCCGCGCCCTTGTTACAATAGCCGCGTCGGTTGGGGGATTGGACAGCAAACGACGGGGAGGATTGGGACATGACTGCAACGCAAGTACAAGAGAAGCACGTCACGGTGAACGGCGTACGTCTGCGCTATTTCGACTACGGCAATGAGGGCGCGATGCCGATGGTGTGCCTGCACGGCCACACGGGGCAGGCCCACATCTGGGACGAGTTCGCGGAAGCGATGGCCCCCAATTTCCACGTCGTCACCATTGATCAGCGCGGCCACGGCGAGAGTGAACACGCCTCAACCGGCTACATGCGCGATCGTTTCGTCGAAGACCTCGATGAGCTCGTTGTTGCCTTGGGATTCGACCGATTTGTGCTCGTCGGCCTCTCCATGGGCGGCTGGCACTCCCTGCTTTACACGGGCGAGAAGCATCCCGAAAAGGTGGAGCGCATCGTCATCGTCGATATTGGACCGGAATCCAGCGAGCGAGCGCAGCAGGAGTGGGGCAATCGCCCCCCGACGCCCATGTCCTTCGCAAGCGTCGATGAGGCCGTCGCGTCGGCGCGCGACGGCAACCCATGGGCATCGGATGAGCGACTCCGCAAGGATACTGAGGAGAAGCTGAAGCAGACGGCTGACGGCACATGGACGTGGAGGGCCGATGAGGCGCTATTCAACGTCCCGCTCGCGGACGGCACGGATGAGACTCTGATCAACCGCTACTGGAAGGCGCTTGAGACCATCGAGCAGCCGATACTGGAGGTGCGCGGACTGGAAAGCCCCCTGCTGGACGACAAGCTCAGGGACAAGATGATCGCGACGGCAAAGAACCTCTCATGGGTGGACATCCCTGACGCCGGCCACGTCGTGACGGTGGACAAGCCGCAAGAGTTCATCGCCGCCACCCGGGAGTTTTTGGGGGTATAGCTCAGAGGAATGCCCCTGAATTCCAGTCATTCGAAGACGTTGTTAGATTGAGGGAAGTGGTGTAGTGGCGCTGCCGGAATTTGTCATCGCGAAGACTGTTAGTCTCAAGAATCACGCGGAACTCACCGAGCGTTGGCTTCATGAGTACTTGGTCGAGAATACTGCTCTTCTCGGCTTGGGCGACCTTGAGGTCAGGGATAGCGAGCGTCGCCAACCAAGTGGAGGGCGACTCGACCTTCTGCTCCAGGATGTTGAAACGTCAACCCGATACGAAGTTGAGATCCAGCTCGGGGCAGTAGATGAGTCCCACATTATCCGCACCATCGAATATTGGGACATCGAACGCCGTCGTTATCCGCAGTATCAACATGTGGCGGTCATCGTGGCGGAGAATGTAACTAGTCGCTTCCTGAACGTCATCTCTCTACTCAACCGTTCAATTCCACTGATCGCAATACAGATCAACTGTGTCAAAGTCAATGAGTCCCACACACTGATTGCGACTCGCGTTGTTGATTTGACCTCACTTGGTACAGAAGAAGAAGACGAGGGCGAAGCCGTTGACAGAGCATTGTGGGAACAAAAGGCGTCGAAGCAATCTTTAGACGTCACAGACGAATTGGCCAATCTTATCCGAGAACTTCAGCCCGACATTGAACTAAAATATAACAAGCACTACATCGGCCTCGAATTTGGTGGTAAGGTCCAAAATTTCGTGGTGTTCCGACCGCGAAAATCCTACGTCTTGGCAGAGTTCAAAATCCCAAGTGATCACGAATTAGATTTCTTGCTTGATACAGGTCGTTTGGAAGTCGTACCTTCAAATGCTCTCTATGGAACCTATCGGGTTAATGTCCGCGAAGCCGACATTACGGAACGGCTTGACGCTTTGAAGGATCTCGTGCGTAGGGCTCACGAAGCTAATTAGTCGTTTTCCCGGAAATGACTGTAGGTAATCCACAGGGCGGCTCATGAGCCGTCCCTGCCCGCTACCCCGCCACCTCGTCCAGCGCCTCTCTCCATTCGCGGGAGGATAGGCTGCCGTAGCCGCCGCGGTATGTGATGACACCGTTGCCATCGATGACGACCTTCGATGATTGGCTGGTGATGCGGTAGTCGAGGAGCACATCGCCGTTATAGGGCGCCATTTCCCACGGGTAGCCGTGGCGATTGGAGTAGGACCGCACATCCCCCTCCCCCTCCGACGGATCCGTGCCGATGCCCAGAATCGTCACTCGATCTTCGTAGTCCTCGTAAACACTCTTGAGGGTCTGCAACTCAGACCGACACGTCGGTCACCAGGTTGCGAAGAAGTACAGGACAATGGGCTGGTTGGCCTGTTTGTAGTCCGTCAGCGAGCGCGTCACGCCGTCCGTCGTCGTCACTTCAAAGTCCGGCGCTGACTGCCCTACGCGATTGCCTGTTGGAGGCGCGGGTGGCGCCGGAGTGTTCGTCGGAGGGACGGGAGTTGGAGTGTCGGTTGGCGGGATTTCGGCTGGTGGCGCCGAGGTTGGCGTCTCTGTCGCCGTCGGGCCCTCACTCCCGGACGTTGAGTCGGACCTTACCGCAGGCGCGGTCGGCTCCGCTGTTCCGGGCAGCAGTGCCGGTGGTGTGACCTGCGGCTCCCTCTCAAGGGCGCCTTCAACGGTCGGCTCTAGTGAGATTGAGGACGCAGCATCCGGTGTCGCCTGTCCAATTGAACCTTGGGAGACAGCCTGTGACGTGGGCGTGGAGGTCGGCACGGCGGCCGGTTGCGTCGGTGGAATAGTTGTGGCCGGCGGCCCCGCATCGTCGAGTCGCCCACATGCAACGGCGCCAATGACAATCGCCGCCGCCATTAGGAGCGCAACGACACGCGCCATAACGAAGGAGCGAACAACCTGTTTCAGCATCTCGTATTCGGGCGGTCTTTGCTACGCCGTCACCGCGTCCAGCGCCTCGCGCCAGTTACCCTCGCCCATGGTGCGAGAGAGTTGGCGCAGCGTGATGATACCGTCGCCGTCAATGATCACCTTCGACGGTTGGCTCCTGATGCCGAACGTGGTCATGACATCGCCGTGATGCACAGCCATTTCCCACGGGTATCCCTGTCGTTCCGCGTACGAGATGATCGTGTCCGCGCTCTCCGACGGATCGACGCCCACTGCGATGAAAGCAACTTCATCCTCGTAGTCGGCATATGCGCTCTTGGCGGTCTGCAACTCAGACCGGCAGGATGGTCACCAGCTTGCGAAGAAATAGACGACGACAGGCTGATTAGCCTGTTTGAAATCGGTCAATGAGCGGGTGATTCCGTCTGTGGTAGTGACGGAGAAGTCCGGCGCGAGGTTGCCGACACGGTTGCCGATCTCCGGCGCGGCGTCAGAAGATGCATCACCAGTGGGCGCGTCCGCAGGCGCGTCATCCGCAGTCTCTGTGCCGCACGCGACGGCCAGCATCATCAGCGCCGCCACCAACAGCGTGCCGAGCAAAACACCGGGCCACGTCTGCAATCGTATGCTCACAGGTCCGTCTCCTCCGTGTTTATGGCGGTGAGCCGGGCACGCCCCAACCGCCGCCGCCGGGCGTCTCAATGGTAAGCCTGTCACCACGTACAACGTCAATGGTGACGGTGGCCGGCAGTTCCTCTACCTGGTCAGATTCCATTCTACGCAAGCTATTCCGGCCCGGCGTACCGTCAGTTCCTCCCGCAAGGCCCCACGCCCCGCGTGAACGTCGTTCCGTCAGCAGTGATACCGTCGCATCGCCCAGGAACTCAACGGTGCGAACGAGTCCGTCACCACCAAGGAATCGCCCCGCGCCGCCGGAGTCGCGCCGCACCCCGTACTCCAGCACACGGAACGGATATTGATACTCCAGCGCCTCGATAGGCGTGTTGAGCGTGTTGGTCATATGGCTGTGTATCGCGGATTCGCCCGGCCCATCCGGACTCGCGCCGACGCCGCCTGCAAGCGTTTCATAGTAGGCAAAAGGTTGGCCGGTGCGCGGATCCGTGCCGCCGATGGTGACGTTGTTCATCGTTCCCTGGCTGGCAGCCGGAATGCGATCCGGCAGCACCGGGGCAAGCGCGCCAAAGACGACGTCCACGATGCGCTGCGATGTTTCCACGTTTCCGGCGGCGACGGCGCGCGGCGGGCGCGGATTCACCAGCGACCCCTCCGGCGTGATTACCTCCACCGACACAAATGAGCCGTGATTGGCCGGGGCGCGCGATCCGGCGAGGCATCGAACGCAGTACTGCACCGCCGAAACAGTCACAGCACGCACGGCATTGATATTGCTGAGCGGCTGTTCCGGTGATGTCCCTGTGAAATCGACAATAAGCGACCCGTCCCCGTCGCTCGTGATAGTCACGGCAATACGTGGCCGTTCCGCGCCGGGCGCGGGTGGTTCCATGTCGTCCTCAAACGTGTACTGCCCCGCCGGGATGTCGCGCAGCGCCGCCCGCACGATGCGTTCGGCATACTCGATGAGAGCCACGCCATGTTCGGTCACCGTTTGCCAGCCGTAACGCTCAATCAGCGCCTCATAGCGTCCCTCACCGATGCGGTTGGCGGCGATCTGCGCGGCAAGGTCGCCACGACGTTCATCCGGCGTGCGCACGTTGCGCATAAAGAGCTCGATAGCCTCTTCATTGAGAGTTCCTGCCCTTGCAAGCCTGATGGGAGGGACAATGAACCCCTCCTGGTAGATTGACGTGGACGCGGGCATGGAACCAGGGGCCATGCCGCCCACGTCCGCGTGGTGGGCGCGCGTGGCGACGAATCCCGCAAGTGTCCCGGCCTCGCCGCCCTCAGCGCCCTCGGGAATGAACACAGGTGAGATCAGCGTCAGATCCGGCAGATGCGTCCCACCGAGATAGGGGTCATTGAGGGCGATGAGGTCGCCGGGCGCGAACGACTCGAACCGCTCGATGGCGGCCTGCACGGACGCGGGCATCGCGCCGAGATGGACGGGGATGTGCTCTGCCTGCGCCAGAATGCGGCCGTCGGCGTCAAAAACGGCGCAGGAAAAATCTCGCCTTTCCTTGATATTCGGCGACCACGCCGTCCGTCCCAACACTGCGCCCATCTCCTCAGCGATGGCCGCAAAGAGACGCCTAAAGACCTCAAGCGAGATTGCGTCAACGCTCATGCAGGCACCCTTTCGAGGATCAGATTCAGATGCCCATCGACTCGGCCAACCCACCCCGGCGGCACGTACGTGGTGCAGTCCGTTTGCGTCAGGACGGCGGGGCCCTCAATCGGATTGCCGACGAGCAGCGCATTACGGTCATAGAGCGGGGCGGCAGACTCCCCCGCGTCCGTCGTCAACGTGGTCTCGCCAAGCAGTGCATGACTCGCGTCCGGCCCGCCCTCTGCGTCCACAACGACGAATTCCGGACGGCGCACCGGTATAGTTGCCCGCAGCCGCAGCGTGACGACCTCAGTCGGCCACTCGGGATGACTGTGATCGAAACGGCGTTGATGGGCGGCGTGAAAACGCTCCTCAAGCGAAAGGGCGTCCTGCGGATCCAATGGAATTGACAGTTCATATCCCTGGCCCTGATAGCGGATGTCTGCCGAAGCTGAAAATGTCGCTTGGGCGGCAGGGAGGCCAACGGCTTTCAGGTCTTCTCGCGCGTCGTTCTCGATCTCACCCAGCAGCCGTGCAATCTCCTCCTCTGACGTGTCTGACAAATCACGCATGGCGGTTCTCGAATAATCGCGCGTCACGTCCACGCTCAGCATCCCCCATGCGGAGAGCGCCCCGGGCATACGCGGGATGAGCACGCTCCGGATGCCGAGTCCGTCCGCAAGTTCACAGGCATGAAGCGGCCCCGCGCCGCCGAATGCCACCAGCATAAAGTCACGCGGATCATGTCCCCGCTCCAATGAAACGACCCGCAGAGCCTGCTCCATGTTCGTGTTTGCCACCTGCACCACGCCCGCAGCCGCCTGTCGGGGGGTTACGCCCAACTCCTGCGCGACTGTGCCAATCGCCGCAATCGCCGCGCCACCGTCAAGCGCCATCCTTCCCGCGAGCGGCCTGTCCGCCGGTAGTCTGCCCAGCACGATGTTGGCATCCGTCACCGTCGGCCCGCCGCCACGCCCATACGCGGCCGGCCCGGGGTCTGCGCCCGCCGATTGCGGCCCAACGGTCAGCGCGCCGCCGGTGTCGACGACGGCCAGAGAGCCTCCGCCCGCTCCAACGGTATGGATATCCACGATGGGCACGCGGATGGGGTATCCGCCCATGCCGCCCTCGGATGTGCGCTGAACCTCGCCGTCGCACAACGACACGTCCGTTGACGTGCCGCCCATGTCCAGCGTGATGATGCGGTCGAAACCGGCCGCGCGTGCCACCTCAAACGCTCCTACAACGCCCCCCGCAGGCCCGCTCAGCAACGTTTCCACCGGGAAGCTGCTTGCCTGCCGGATGGTCATGCTACCGCCGTTGGACGACATGATCCTCACTGATGATTCAACCGACTCGTCAATGCGGGACAAGTACGACTGCATGACAGGCGCGACGTAGGCATTCAGGACGGTCGTCGCCGTTCGCTCGTACTCGCGGAACTCCGGCACGACCTCACTTGAAAGGGAGATTGGAAAGTCGGCGGGCAGGCGGAGTTTCAGCGCCTCTCGAACAGCCTGCTCATGCTCCGGGTGAAGGAACGAGAAGAGAAGCGCGACAGCCACGGAATCCGCGTCGGACAAGGCGATTGCCTCAGCGAGCGCGTCTAGCTCCGCTTTGTTCGGCGCCCTGAGAACCTCACCCTCCGCCGTTATACGCTCATCAAGCTCAAAGCGCAGGTCGCGGGACACGAGGGGAACGGGGCGGGAGACGCGCAGGCTGTAGAGGTCGTTGCGCGCCTGCCGACCAATCTCGATAACGTCCGCCATGCCGCGCGTCGTGATGAGCGCCGTCCGCGCCCCGCGTCGTTGCAGCACAGCGTTCGTGCCGACAGTGCTGCCGTGGACGATATCGTCGGAGCGGTCGCCGTCCTCGCCGATCTCCGCCACACCCGCAAGGAATGATTGGGCAGGGTCTGCGGGAGTGGACGGGATCTTGATGAGCCGAATCGAGCCGTCCTCATCAACGCGGATAATGTCCGTGAACGTCCCGCCGGTGTCGATCCCAATCATGGGACGGTTCCCCGTCTAGGGGGACGGCGGCGGCCCGCCCAGGTGCAGTGGGTCCGGGTCGTTGTGCCATTCATCCTGCCCGGACTCAACGAGGAGCGGCGCCTCCTGCGCCACGTTCCCGTCAACCACCGCCTGCACCAGGAACAGACCATCATTCTCAGCCTGGATGCCGATGCTCATGAAGAATTGGTGGCCCTGGACCGGCAGGAGATTTGCCGTGATCGGCTCACTTTTTACGATTTCCATCCCATTCGGGTCCAGCACCCGCAGGATGAGTTCATGCGTGCCCTCGCCGTGCAAACGGCAGTAGATGGAAAACTGGAACGCCATGGGGAACTGCTGCGCCCCGACAGTGTCAAAGATGCCGATGACGTGCGCCCGACCACGCTCGTCACGGAAAGAGTCTTGCCCCAACAGCAGGGCCGTGACGCGGACGTTTGTGGAATCGGTCATAGGCGAGGAGATTCACACGGGGCCATCATGCCCCGCGCGTGCCCGGGCACCACGCGTTGTGTTCGGCCATCACGTCGTCCCAGCTTTCAAAACCCACATGCAGTTGCAGCAGGTGCCCGCATTTCTCGCAGTCCTTGTGCTCGAACGTTTCGAACGGATCAACGTCTGCGCCCATCATCGCCTGTGAGGCCAACTCCACCAGCGACGACAACCGCTCAACCGTCAGATCAACAAGGCCCTGGAACGTGTCGGGCGGCTTCTGGGCCTGGATCGTATCCAGTGAGAATCTGGCGCACAGCACCAGGTGGTCATGGCCAAGACGGGGCAGCACGTTTCCCTCGATTGACACGCCCAGCGCCGCCCGCGCCTCAATCGGAGTCTCAATCGCCAGTTCCCGCGTAACGGTGTTCATCAAGGTGATGTACAGAGCCGTGCGAAGGCCGGGGCCATCAAGCCCCTCCGGCAGCGCGGATACCACGCCCTCTCCGGACAGCGGTGCGTCCCCGTTGCCGATAGCCGTGTACACCGCGTCACCCAGCGCTAGCAGCGCCGCCTGCTCCATCGATTCAATTGCCGAAACCAGCCGCATGTCATCGTCGGTCATTTCCGCGAGTTCCCCAAGGAACTGTTGAAAGTAGCGGCGCGCGGCCGGCGTCGGCCCCAACAGCGCCGAACGAGACGATGACGTCATACGGTGAACTCCACAGGGGTTTCTCTATTGACAATGCGATTGTGTGTAGTGTAGCACTCCAGATAGGAACGACTTAGTTAACGGGGCGTGGCGAGTTCAGCCGACCAGGCCCCGTCTCCGGCAACAAAACCCCCGCGATGAATAGCGTGAATGACGTCACTGCGATGACCGCAATGCCGATCACGAAGCTTCCTGTCTCATCAATGATGTACCCGGCAATGATGGGCGCAATGAAGCTTGAGGCGTTACCCGCCGTCAGGATGGCCGCCCAGATTGCCCCCGCCCGCTCAGGCGATGACCCCGGCAGCTCGATGGGGATGGTGAAGAGCGACGGTTCATATAACCAGTGCAGGAAACCGGTCACGATAACGGCGGTGAACATCAATATCCCGACGGGGGCGTAGATGGTCGTCATGCCCGCCGCGCCAACAATCAGCCCTGACCAGATGATGACGGGACGCCTGCGCCCAATGAACGTCGCAATAGCTCCGCCGATAATGTTGGCCGGCGCTCCTGCAATTGAAAAGATACCCGCCATAAGCCCCGCCATGGCGAGGCTCAAACCGCGCTCCTCCTCGAAAAACGTGGGCAGCCACGTATTCAGCGTGATGAACTGCGCCCACGGCCCGACTACCGCAAAGGACATCAACCACGTCTCTCGCCGCTTGAATACGCTGAGGATGGCGGCAATCTTCACCGGCTCGGGCGGCACGCCACCCAACGGCTCTCGTTCACGCCAAAGAACCACGAACAAGATTGCAGCGGCCGCTGCGATGAATCCCTCTATGCCGATGGCCCACTCCCAGTCGGTCCAACCGGCGAGCAATGGGCCCAGGTACTGCGCCACCCCGAGGCCTACGGTCAGGGAGGCGAGGGCGACGGCGTTCACGATGGGCACCTCTCGCGGCGGTGCCCATCGCATGATGATGGTTGCCGTCAACGGTGCGACTGCGGCCGCACCCACGCCCTGCACCGAGCGCAGGGCGATAAACCACCAGAATCCCGAGAGAAACGGCGTGAGCGCTGTGATTCCCAAGAGGGCCCAGCCGATGCCGAACACTGCCCGGACATTCCATCGTGCAACAATAATTGACGCAGGGATGGTGACAACCGTGAACACTAACGTCACACTCGTGACGACGAATCCGCCTTGCGACCGCGTCAGATCCCACGATTCCGTGATGAGCGGCAGAACTGACGCCGGAGCAAGGAACGCGATCCCCAGCATGAGGTGCATGAGGACGACGAGCGCATAGATGACGAATCGATATGAGGAAGCCTCGCGTTCCGCAGTACCGGGGGTTTCGGTGTCAATCATTAGAGCAACTATAGCGGGTGGCAACGTTGAACGGATGCCCGTAGGCGCGCGCGGGGAGCGAAACTGACATGCGGCCAAACTCCTGGATATTCGCCTCAATCGTCATCTTCACCCTGTTCATCATCGTTCTCACGGGCAATCTCTACATCACGCTACTCATCGGGCTGCCGATCCTCTTCACCATCGGTCTCATCATCCTGTTCCGCAAGGCACGGCCGGAGCCCCCGCCCGTGCCGCTTCCTGCCGGACCCCTGCTTGAACCCGCCAAGCTTGAGGGGCGCATCGACCGTATGGCGGTCGAGGACGTTGAAATCGAGGGGGCGACGTCCGGACTCTTTTCAACTGGGCCCAAATACAACTCAACCCTCGTCGTCATCATCAGCGGCATTCGCTATCGATTGGACCCGGCCCCCCTCCGCCGCGGCGGATACGACTGGATGAAGGAGGGCCTGTGGGTCAAAGCGACGTTTGATCGCCAATCCCACGTCATCCACCAAATCGAACAAGCGCCCGGGCCACGCGGCTACGGCGACCCACAATAGAAGATCACCCATCGCGTCGCGCCAACATCACGTCCGAATTGCGCAGAAAAGAGTATACTCGCGGAAGATACGTTGAAGACAACGCGATACTTCAGTGAACAGGTCCTCAGGAAGCGTCCTTACATCGAATTGGATTGGTGTGAGCGTGTCATCGCTGCCCCTTTGCGTCGGGAGTTGCAAGATGACGGACGCATTAGATTTTGGGGAATGGTTAACGTGCCCGGTGAATCCGAACCGCGGTACCTCCGGGTCATTACACTAGCTGATGGCGAAACAATTCATAATGCATTCTTTGATCGAAGGTTTCGAACGGAGTGAATGAGCCATGAAATTGCACTACTATCCGGATACGGATAGCCTCTATGTCGAATTCTCTGACCGGCCCGGCACGCAGACCATTGAAGTCACGGACGGGCTCAACGTGGATCTTGATGCAAACGGGCAGGTCGTCGGTTTCGACATAGACCAAGCCTCGCAGCGCCTCGATTTATCAACAGTGGAAACCGGGGCCCTACCACTCCGCAGCATCAAGGGTGGCTGAAAGTAACCCCTAGGGCGAGGACTCTGAGGAAATGGGTGACGACGAGACTATTGAAGTACTATGGCGAGTCAAGGATGAGATCGCGCGCGAGCACGGGCACCAAATTCAACGCACTGTTGTTTCCCACCAGGCAGAATGGCCGAGGCGCTAGTTGAAATGCTAACAGTGAATCCGCATGAGGCCGAGACCAATTTTTCTGGTCTGCTGGCGCGAGTCGAGGCAGGCGAAGAAGTCGTCATAGCTCGCAACGGAAGACGGGTGGCGCGTTTGGTTCGAGCACGCGCACCACGAAATCGAGGAAAGCGTCTCTTCGGCTCAATGAAAGGACGAGTCTCTCTGGACAATGCCTTCTTCGAACCCTTGCCTGAAGAGGAACTGCGTTCCTGGGAGGCTCAACCGTAGAAGTGTCCACAGCGCGCCGCTCGAACGGCGCGCGAATACCTACCGGATAAGCCGCGCCTTCATTCGGGCCACCGCGAGATAGTAAAAGCCCGTCCCCAGCACGGCCAGATACAGTAGCGAATAGACGCTCGTCATCGAAAGTGTCCCGTTGACGAGCTCCCGAACCGTTGCCACGTACGGCGTCAACGGGATGATCCACGCCAACTCCCGCACGATGTCCGGGTATCGCTCCAGCGGGAAGAAGACGCCCCCAAAGAAGTACATCGGCATCACCCCAAGCGTGATCGCGTAGTTGAACGTCCAGAACGAGGGCGCGTGCGCGGTGACAAGCAAAGCCATCGACGAGAACAAGATGCCCGCGAAGAACGCGAACACCGGAATCAATATGGCGAACGGCGACTCAACAAACCCCATGACCGACAGCACGAACAGGATCACCGTCGCGCTGAAGAAGGACCGCGTGGCGCCCCATAAGACCTCGCCGGTAATCACATCCTCTATGGAGAGCGGTGTAGCGATCATCGCCTCGTACAGGCCTCGAATGGCCATGCGGGTGTACGAGCCGTATGTGCACTCAAAGAACGCGGCAAAGAGCGAATACCCGCCAATGATGCCCGGCCCGATGAACTGCACGTAGCTAACGTCACCGCTCAAAGTCACGTAAGTGCCCAGCCCGAGCCCCATCGCGCCCAGCACGACCAGCGGTTCGACGAACAACGGTCCCACCTCCGCCAGCGCGAATCTCTTAAACACCGTCCAATTCCGCCGCCACACACGGAATCCGTAGGGAACTCGATCAGGCGTCAGAATCATGATTATTCTTCCAGCCCACGGCCCGTGAGGCGCAGGAAAACGTCCTCAAGATTCGCCGGGCGAGCATACGCGCCGGAGTCGTGCAGAACCGGCGTGGTCAGGTCGATACCGTTCAGACCGAAGGCGTGGACGGAGTCCGGTGTTTGCTCAATCTCCGCGCCCGCCTCACGGAGATGCGCGGCGGCGCTGTTGAGCGCTGCAGAATCAAGCGAATGCGTCTCAATGACAGTCTCACCGGCAATCCGCATGATCAGCTCTGCCGGGGTGCCCTCGGACAGGATCCTCCCCTCATGCATGACGATGAGGCGATCACAGAGTGTCGCTGCTTCGTCCATGTAGTGCGTGGTCAGAAGCATCGTCACGCCCTGTTCTTTGAGGCGACGCAACGTACGCCACACCAGGTGGCGCGCCTGCGGGTCCAGTCCCGTGGTCGGTTCGTCAAGCACCATGATTGACGGTTCGTTGATCAACCCCCGAGCGATGAGCAGCCGACGCTTCATACCGCCGGAGAGTTCATCCACCTTGGAATCCGCCCTATCCGCGAGTTGAAATAGATCCAGGGCCTTTTGCGCGCGGGCTTCGGCCTCCGCCCTGCCGATGCCGAAGTAGGCTGCGTATAGCCGCAGATTGTCGATGACGGACACCTCATCGTCGAGATTATCGCCCTGCGGCACGACGCCAATGATGGACTTGATTGCCCGCGCCTGCGTTTGCACGGGCAGACCGTTCACGAGCAGACTGCCGGACGTAACGGGCGAGGCGCACGTGATCATGCGCATGGTGCTCGTCTTGCCCGCGCCATTGGGGCCGAGAAACCCGAATAATTCGCCCGGCCGCACCTCGAAATCGATACCGCGCACCGCGGCAAAATTGCCGTATTCCTTGATGAGCTTCTGCGCAACGACGGGCTTAACATCACCCGCCGCCCCCGCGCCATCCCCCACCGATATCTCTTGAGAAGTACCTACAACCTGAGCCATACCGCCACAAGCGTAGCACGGCGGCTAGGGGGTTTCGTCTTCATCGTCGCCGGTTGTAAGAGCGGCACCTGTATATCTGGAATCCCGCGGCTCCGCTTCAATCTGCGGTGGCCCGGCAAAAACTTCCGGGTCTTGCCCGCGCAACTGGGCAAATCTCTGTGCCTGCGGGATGACACGGGTATCGAACGAGCCGACTGAAGCATTGAAAGAGTCGACGGCCTGCCTGAGCTGGTTCCCGGCCCGTGAGTAGTGATTCATGAAAGTGAGCAGGCGACTGTGCATTTCCTCTCCCGCCTTGCGTATCTCCTCCGCGTTCTGCTCCAGGCTGTGCCGCTCCCAGCCGTTGGCGACAGCCCACAGGAGGGAGATAAGCGTGCTTGGCGTCGCGATGGCAATACGCCTACTCATGGCGTACTCGATAAGGTCGTTCCGAGCGCGGAGCGCTTCGGCGAGAAACTGGTCACCGGGCACGAACATCACGACAAAGTCGAGTGACCCGGCGACCTGCTTGCCGTAGTCCTTTCTTGCCAGGTCATCCACCTTGGAGCGGAGAGCGCCGGCGTGACGTGCCAATGCCTCTCCGGCCTCTTCGTCGGTCTCCGCCTCTTGCGCCTCAAGATATGCTGCCGCGCTTGCCTTTGAGTCGATAACGATTGCACGGTTATCCGGTAGACGCACAGTGACATCCGGCCGCCCGCTGCCATCGTCTACGGTTGTCTGCTCAGAGAAATCGCAATAGTCGACCATGTTGGCCAACTCGATGATCCTTCGCAGCTGAATCTCTCCCCACGCGCCGACTTGTCGATTGTCGCTCAGTGCATCTCTGAGGTTTTGGGTCGTTTCCGTGATAGTAATGTTCTGACGCATCAGCGATTCAATATTCGGGTTCAGTTTCGCGTAGTTCTCAGATAGGGGCTTGACGAGGTTCTCAAACTCCTTCTGGCTCTTGTTAAAGTTCTGTTCAGCAAGCTGCAAAAATTGTTCCGCGTTAGCATGCAACGCCTGCCCTGCCGATGCCTGAAAGGCGGTGTTCAATTCGACTTTCGCAGCCTGAATCAAGTCTGTGGCCGTTTGTTGGCTCTGCAGTTGCCCCCGCAATTCGGCATTCTTCTGCCGCCACCTGAATTCCTGAACTAACCACGCCGCCAACCCCACTACGACTGCTCCCGCTACCAGACCGGCGACGATTTCCAAGCTAGAGCCCTTTCTGATTCAGATGTGCGATTCCCGTGTCAAGGAGCACGTGTCATATGAAGCCTAGCACGGGCGTTCGTGCAAAGCTAGTGACTAGAAGGTGCTTGGGGCAGTCAGGCAAGGACCGGATTCTGGTAATGCAGTCCGAAAGACTGATGGAGGCGTAGAAAGGGGGGTTACCTATTCCAGGTCGTCCGCTGCCGCGCCCTTTGACCGTCCCAGCTCGCCGCGATCATGCGCCCGCACCAGGGCATCGAACTCCGGCGGGGCGCCCTCATCGTCGGAGATATCTCGCGCGGGCGGACCGCCGAGGCCGCTGTCCACCAGCTCATGGTTGCTGCGAACATAGCCCCGGAAATCGGATGCGCCTGACGGCGGGAATGATAGCCTCCCCTCTTGCGACGGATGCTGATAGACCTCGCCGATGATCACCTGCACACCCTCCGCGGGGTGGTCCCGCAGAAACGCGGCTTCGTACCGGTTACCGGCGTCCATGAGGGAGAATACCCGCTGGGCAAGACGTGGGTGAACACGGCCAACAGGCTCCCCACGGCTTGAATGCACCAGCAACCTGTTGTCCTCCCAACTGAGCGTCAACGCCTCTCCGCTGCTCAAATGCCCCACTGCCGTGCGGTCGGTCGCATCGATCAGCGTCGCGATCGTGCTCTTGCCCGCCTCGCTCATCAGCAGATGTGAGGAAAAGACGTTCCGATTCGGCACATCGGATTGCGTCGCGCCCCCGGTCACATACTCAGCGGCCGCCTCGCGCACAGTTCCTTCACTGTTAGAAACGGGCGCAGATGTGCTGGTCGCAGCCGCTGTTTCCGCACGTTCGAGCCGATCCCGATTGCGGTGCGCGATAGTGTTTGACGAATCGCATTGGAGCGCGCTGTCCACAGCGTCCCGCGCCTCCGCCAGTTTCCCGAGTTCAAGAAGCGACTTGGCCAGCCGGTTTAGCGCCTCGATGTTGTTCGGCACGAGGTGCAGGACGGTCCTGTTGGCCTCAACGGCCTTTCCCCAGTCCTGGGCCAGCGCCGCCGCAATAGCTGCGTCAGTCTGCGTCTTTACTTCACGGGCTTGGGCGCGTTCATCAGTCTGTGTGGTCGCCATGGCGGATATCCTGCCTTCTGCGTTCCGTTGACCCTCGCTACACGTCTCTCAGCGCGGGAACATCCGCAGATGCAAAACTACGACCACACAGCCGCCCATCACCAACGGCAGTACTTTAACCGCAGCCGACGGTCGATGCTCCGAGCCGTGATCCCTGCCGCCTCCCCGCGCTACCGGACGGCAGTTTTTCGAACTCAGTCCAAAAACTATTGTCTACCAACTGTCAAGCAAATGGGGAGTCTTCTACGCGCTGTGTAATTGCCCGGGAGTTGCCGCCCCCTCACTCCCCCGCCCCAACATCGCAACTTGCTACCGCATCCCCCGCAGCCGTATTCGCACAATCTCCGCCAGCGTTTGCGGGCCGTGGTGGAGGCGCACGGTACTCATCTCGCCGTAGCTCCACGTGACCGGCATCTCCACCACCCGCATCCCCCATCGCCGCGCCAGGTACAGGATCTCCGCATCGAACGCGAAGCCGTCCACCCGCTGCCCCTCGAATAACAACTTCGCGGCTTCCGCCCGGAACGCCTTGAACCCGCACTGCGTGTCTGACACGGATAGGCCGAGAATCATTTTCGTGACCCGGCCCACCACGCGCCCGCCAATACGGCGAGACAGTGGCTCCCCGCTCCGTTCCGCCCCCTCGATGGACCGCGACCCAATCACGACATCCGCATTCTGCGTCGCCTCAACGAACCGGCCAATGGTTTTCACTGGGACGGCCAGGTCAACATCCATGAATAGACGCACATCGCCCTTCGCCTCCAGCATTCCCCGCTTGACGGCGTGACCCTTGCCTCGATGCGGCAGTGAGAGCAATCGAACGCGCGGTGATGTGGCAGCAAACTCTCGAGTGATTTCGTTCGTCGCGTCCGTGCTGCCGTCGCTCGCGATAATCAGTTCCGCATCGGGATAGTGGGCATCCAGGTAGGCGGTCACCTCGTCGAGCGCATCCGGCAGTCGTGCCTCCTCGTTGTAGGCGGGGATGATGACGGACAACGAGGGCGCGGCCGGTTCAGTCACGGGACGCCTCGATTCGTACTAGAGCGGAATATCGTCCGGTGTTTCGAGGCTGAACGCGCGGTGCAGGGCGCGGACGGCATCCTCCACGTGGTCCTGGTGCACGACGCAGGTGAGGCTGATCTCCGCCGTCGTGATCATCTCGATATTGACGTTGGCGTCCCGCAGTGCTCGGAACATCGCGCCCGCGTAGCCGGGTGAGTTCGTAAGTCCCGCCCCGACGATGCTGACCTTGGCAAGATGGTCGTCCGCCGTCACGTCCGCCGCGCCGAGTTCGGCCTGGATGGCGCGGGTCCGTTCAATGGTCTCCTCCAGGTCACCCCGCGCCACGGTGAATGAGAGGTCGCTCAGCCCATGCTGACCGGCGTTCTGTACGATGATATCCACGCTGATTCCCGCGTCGGCTAGCGGGGAGAAGACCTGCGCGGCGATGCCGGGTCGGTCCGGGACGCCCAGCAGTGTCACCCGCGCGATGCCGGCGTCATGCGCGATCCCCCGCACCTTGTTCCGATTTTCCATGAGCCCTCCTCCGTGAATGCGCGTGCCCGTCGGCTCTTCCAGCAGGCTTGAGGCCACAAGGATGGGAACATCGTAGACCCAACCCAACTCGACGGCGCGATTGTGCATCACTCGTGCGCCTTCACTGGCCATCTCCAGCATCTCGTCGTAGGCGATGTCCACCAGCCGACGAGCTTCCGGCACGATACGCGGGTCCGCCGTGTGGATGCCGTCCACGTCCGTATAGATCTCGCAGACCGGCGCCCGCAGCTCCGCGGCCAGGGCAACGGCCGTCGTATCTGAGCCGCCGCGGCCGAGGGTGGTTATCTCGAAGTCGTCCGTCGTCCCCTGGAAACCGGCAACAACGACAATGTTGCCGCGGCCAATCTCGTCCTGGAGTCGCTTGGGCTCAATCTGCGTGATACGCGCCCGTGAGAAATCCGTGTCCGTGCGGATACCAGCCTGGAATCCGCTCAGGCTCACCGCCTCGTGCCCCATATCGCGCAGCGCCATCGCCAACAGTGCGCCGGACACGAGCTCGCCCGTCGATAGCAAAAGGTCCATCTCGCGCGGCGCCGGGCTGTGAGACACGCTCCGGCTCAGTTCGATCAGCTGATTCGTCGTCTGCCCCATAGCCGATACGACGACGACAAGATCATCGCCGGCCTCGCGCTCCTTCGCCACTCGTGACGCAACGCGCCGAATGTGGTCGGCGGACGCGACGGAACTCCCGCCATATTTCTGAACCCTGAGCACTGATTACGGCTCCGAAACAATATGCGCGCCACGATCTGACGGAGAAAGGACGAGCGCTCGACCGGGGATATTTAACTTCCGCCCGGACTCTGCCATCGCGTCGGCGACGGCTTCAGCGTTTTTCGGTGAACTCATTGCCATGATTGTCGGCCCCGCGCCGGAGAGGAACGCCGTATATGCCCCTGCCTGCTTGGCCGCTTGAGTAAGGGGAGCGAGCCAGGGCACAAGCTCTGCGCGATACGGCTGATGCAGCCGATCCTCGGTTGCCAATGCCAGATCCGCCCAATGACGCGTTGTGAACGCATGGATCAGCAAAGCCGTCCGCGCAACGTTGAAAGCCGCATCCCCAAAAGGAACCTGCGGAGGGAGGGCGGACCGGGCGTCCGCGGTTGAGAGCGTGTGGTCAGGAATAAACGCGATGCAGTCAAGATTATCCGGGAATGCCAATTGGCGGGCAACCGGAGGCTCGCCCTCCGAAGCAACGGCGACGCACACTCCTCCCAGCAGAGCAGGCGTGGCATTGTCAGGATGTCCCTCGATCCTGGCAGCATCGGCAATCATGCCGTCCGTGTCGCGTTCACGGCCCGCCACCATATTTGCAATGAGCAGACCGGCTGCGCACGCGGCTGCGCTGCTTCCCAGTCCACGCGCCAACGGGACCGCATTTGATGCAGCTATTCGCAGGGGGGGCAAGGCAATACCAAGACCCGCGGCGCCGATGTAGGCGGCACGAAAGATAAGATTGGAGTTAGCGGGGCCTAAGATCTCGTCCTCGCCTTCGCCTCGTATCTCGAAGCGGTTGGCGTCCGCCGGCTCCACCCGCGCCTCCAGCCAAAGGTCAAGCGCCATCCCGACGGCGTCAAAGGCAGAGCCGAAATTCGCCGTCGAAGCAGGCGCACGCACGGTAAACGGAGCAAAGTCACTAGTCATGGCAGCCACACGATTAGTATAGGGGCAACAATGTCCTGACCTGACGAATGTGGCGGACAATTGGCTAGGCGGGCCGAGATCTCATCTACCAGATTGCACAATAAGGAGTGCTTGGTTACCCTGCCTATTGTGGAGATTCGGCAAACTGAAGTCTTTTCAAACTGGCTGAGGAGGTTGGGGGACCGAGAAGCTCGGCAACGCATTGGCCGGCGGATTCGTCGGCTATCGCTTGGCAGTCCTGGCGATGTGCGAGCCGTGGGTGAAGGCGTCTCTGAGTTGCGCATCCACTACGGCCCCGGCTATAGGTTGTACTTTGTGCAACGAGGGGAGGCTTTGGTTATTCTCTTAGCAGGCGGCGACAAGGACAGCCAGGATAGGGATGTCCCTCGCGCAATCGCGTTGGCAAGGGAACTCTGAGGAGGCAGCCGTGGGCAAGGTGAAGACACTTCCCTGGGACCCCGCAGAACATATAGAAACAGAAGAGGATATGGCCCTCAGCCTCAGCGTGGCGCTTGAGGACGATGACCCGCGCCTGTTGCTAGCCACCCTGAATGACATCGCTAATGCAAAAGCTAGGCTGGATTCAAAGCGGCTGGGCCGGAAATCCGTGAAAGAAACGCCTGCTGATACCCCTCTCAATGAGACCACGGACATTGCAACCGTACTGAAGAAGGTGCGGGAACTTGGTTTACAGTTGCACGCGAAGGTTGCCGCAGCAAACCAACCCTAAGTACCCGCCGCCCTCTTCACGTCCACGTTCCGCTCCGCCACCGCCTCCCACAGCCGCCGTGCCCTCTCCTTGCCGCCCGACACCGTCGGGTCGATGACCAGCCTGCCTGAGCGCGTGTAAGAGCCGATCGTCTGTAATTCGCTGCGGTTCGGTGCCCACGTCCAGGGGCGGCCGCGAGCATCCAGAAGCGTCGACTCCGCCAATTCGCGGTCGAACGGTACGGCGATGGGTAACCTCAGTGACGCATCAGGATCGCCCTTCCACACCCAGAACGTGTCCAGCGCCCGTGAGTGGTACGCCGCCCGTCGTATATGCGCGTTCGCGCCGAACACGGTGAAGTTCCGCCCAGTCGGGTACGTCTCCACGTCTTTCAATACATCCGCCACGCGAAAGAACCCGATGAAATAGAATCCCGATGGCCCGATGAATCGATCCATGCCGTCATGCCCAACAAGCCGCGCCAGGAACACGATGTAGTCGCCGGGACCGCACGCCTTCAGGCCCGCCCCGCGTCCCGTTCTCCGCGGATCATCCCCATAGGTGAATGTGCGGAACTCCGGGTCGTCATGCAGCCGGTCATTCCATCGCGAGACGGGCGCGTAGTCAGCGAGAGTCTTGTCGGGGTCGTTATATGCGGCAAGCTTGGGATACGCAGGCAGCGTCGGCGACCACAGCCTTCTCTCCTCCGGGATGGGCAAAAACTCAAACGTGCCGTTAGGAAAGATAGGGCTGCGGAGCGCCCCATGAGAGGCATTCACGCCCACGTTCACCATGAAGATGTGTGCGTTGGGATCGATGGTGACCAATGCGTGCTCCGGTCAGCGGCTGCGCGGCGGCGCGGCGTGGATAGAAATTCGTGCAACAATCACGTATGAATCGTAGCAGTCACACCGAGACGCTGGCACAGGACGTCAAAGATGCCGCCACGATGGCAGGCTTTGATGTGGTTGGCATCGCATCGGCTGATGTGTTCCGCGAGCGCGGAGAGACGGCGAAAGAGCGTGTCTCAGAGGGCTTGATGGACGGTCTGCCCTGGTTCACAGAGGAGCGCGTCGAGCGTGGCGCGGACCCGGCCAACATGTTACCCGGTGCGCGCTCCATCATCTCTCTCGCGCTCAGCCATCACCATGAGGGCGACGCTGAGGCTCCTGATGCGAAGCCGCGCGGCCGCATCGCCCGCTACGCATGGGGAGAGGACTACCACCGCGTCTTTGCCCGCAAGGTTCGCGCCTTCATCGAATCGCTGCCTGAGATTACCGGCGAAGCTGATGTCGGCACACGCTGGTACACGGACACGGGGCCTATGCTCGACCGCGCCGTGGCGGAGCGGGCGGGAGTGGGCTGGTTCGGCAAGAACACCAACATCCTGACCTCGCAGGGATCGTGGATGCTGCTGGCACAGATAATCACGACGCTCGATCTCGCGCCGGACGAGCCGCTCAAGAAGACGTGCGGGGCGTGCAACATCTGCGTCGATGCATGTCCGACGGGAGCGATTGTCGCTCCCTATGTGCTGGACAACCGCAAATGCATCTCGTATCTGACCATCGAAAATCGCGGCCCTATCCCACGTGAAATGCGGCCTCTCATCGGCGACTGGATATTCGGCTGCGACATCTGCCAGGACGTGTGCCCCGTCAACCGCAAGGCGCAGGTTGGAAAGGCATATGCGGAACTGACACGAGACGCGGACAATCGCGCACGCCCGGAACTCGTCGAATTGCTGGAATTGGATGACGACGGTTTCCGCGAGCGTTTCAGGCAGAGCGCCGTGTTACGCGCCAAGCCGGAGGGGATGCGCCGGAACGTGTCCGTCGCCCTCGGCAACATCGCCGACCCGGCCACTGTCCCTCCACTCGCCCGCGTCCTGAGAGAAGACCCCTCCCCCATAGTCCGCGGCCACGCCGCATGGGCCCTGGGGCGCATTGCCACCGAGGAAGCTTTGGCGACGCTCAGGGATGCGGCTCGGCGTGAGAAAGACGCCGGAGTGCTGGATGAGGTTAGTGAGGCGTTGGGGCAGGCCGGTTAGACTCTCCTACGGCTGCGGGCCATACGCGTTGTCGCCGGGAGTTCCCTCCATGAATCCACATTCGATGATGATCCAGAAGAGGCCAATCAATGGGATGAAGTTGACCAGCCCCCACCAACCGGTCTTGCCACGGTCATGAAAGCGCTTGGCAACAACTGCATAGTAGATCCAGATGCTGAGTGGGATGAATAGTAGGTAGACCACTATTCCCAAGGCCGCAGCGACCAAGCTAAGCACGGCTACGGCTATTGCCGCAAGAATGCCGATTGCGATTATCGGCAGGATCCCCTTTATCCAGAAGTCGGATCGGCCTATTCGCCCGTCGTAGCTGAATAGCACTGACTGAATCGGCATCTCACACCTCCATGCTGCTGAACCCTGTTCTCAGGGGATGATGGGTGGCCCAAGCATAACAGTCCCCGCTAGTTCCCCGTATACAGCTCCCCGCCCGGGCGGAATGAAGCATAGCCGAACCAGAACGCCACGTGGCCGGAGACACGCGGGGCAAACTCACCATTGGGCCCGCTTAAGCTTTCTGGAGCGACGCGCCACTCATCGCCCGCCGCGTCAATCAACCCGCCGTCCGCCGCAAGTTCGAACGTCCGATTCTCTCGCAGAAACGCCTGAACTCCCCCCCCCGCGTCCGTAACCACCACGATGGGAACCTCGCTCACCGCATCGTTGAGAACGGCCCTGTCCCCCAACCCCTCAAGGATTTCCAGCGGATACGCCTTGCTCTCCCCGCTATCCAGGATCGCCACAAACACCCGGTCCTTCGGACGCAGTTGCAGATCGTTCGCTCCGGGGCCGCCCGGGAACATCAGGCTGGGGCTGGAAAAGTAGTCGTAGTACGCCGCGCCGGGTGTGCCGGGTTTCTCATATGGCCGCTCATGCCCCGTGTCGAGTGACAGCACCGTCGTATCGGGATGCTGCCTATTCCACTCGCTCCACGTCGTCAGCGTCACCGGCAGGATGGGCAGTTCAATATCCTCACCGACGAGCTGTCCAACCACGGGGATTCCCGTGAACTGGTTCCACAGGCTTTTAGTGTCGGCGTCATACATGAGCTTGTTCGAACGATAAAGCAACCCGGACGACCCAAATATGTACGGGGCCTGCCCATCGCCGCGCCGCGTGTCATACAGGATGCCGGAGCCGCACAGCGTGCAATAGGCAAGCGCGAACGGCTGCCCGCCCACCACGTCGTTCGTCATCTCATGCCAATTCATAATCCGAAGCGGATAGGCGCGCGCCTCACCGTTCAGGTACACGCCGAACACCTGCTCATCCGCCTCAAGGTAGCGCGCCTCATGCGCCTGAATGACGTCAGGGTTGTCCAGCGACGGGATGCCGTCCACAACAACACCGCCCCACACGATCTCCTCCAGCCGGATCGTGTGCGCCACCCCGTCCTCCGGCAGAAACTCGCGGAACCTCGTATCCAACGTGCCCAGAATCTCGCCCTTCCACCAGGGATACACCGACGGCGGCGCATCGTACTCCGGGTGGTCTCCCACCCATTGGAGCCACTCAAAGCCGTCCGTCGAGAGGATATCCTCCCCGGTCAAATCCACGAGAGTGTCCAGGATATGCGTCCTGTAGATCTGCCCGTACGGAAAAACGTTCAACATATCGACCAGGAACGGCGCATAGTGCGGATCCCTCGTCAGCCGAATCAGATCCACGCCCGGCGCAAGGAAGTCCGTCGGCGACGATCCTGTCGAGGTTTCGGGCCGCTCATGAAGCGCCGCCGTAAGCGCCTCGCGCAGCCGAGCGTCATTTAGTGTTGCAACGGTGTTGAACGTCGGCCGCGGTGTTGGCAGCGGCGCTGTTTCGGCCGCCGGGGTCTGCGTCGATACCGAGAACGGCACCCCCTCCGGACGCTCGGGCAGCGGCGTGGAAACCGGCGTCGCTTGCTCGCCACACGCCCCCGCAAGAATCGCCGTCACGATTAACAGCAGAGCGCCGGTCAGACCGATGAGACGCCTCACGCGAGGCCTACTTCATCTTGACCGTATTCAAGCTGCGCGCGTATCATCGTCATGCGCGATTTGCGTCGCCGAAACCAATCTGCGTTCGATGAGGTCTGCACGGGTGAATTATCTCCACGCGATGTACCGTTTCTTCATTCCGAGCCTTGAGGCCAAGCTCAGGCTGCTCGCTGCTGATGTGAGCATCTTGGTCGGCACAATGCTTGCTACCATTCTAATCCGACAGTACATGTTCAGTTCGCTTGAGGCCGGCGCGGATGTCGTAACGGGCTTCCTTATAGGGTTCACTGTCGTCGTCTCGTTCAACGCTATCGTCTATTTCGGCTCATTAGCAGAGCCGGAGCCTGAGTCCGAGTCGTAGCCGGAGAGCGCTGCCTGGCACGCCTCGCAGCAGAGACCGGCGCACAGCGCCATCGTCGCCAGTACGAACCCGGGGAGGCCTGAGGGGACATGAACATGGCGGCGAGATCAGGGGGAGCGATGTCCCCTCGCGGCGCGCTTGATTCGTCCGGCCACAGCCTCGCCATCTTCACGGCTCTTTATGAACTCACCATGTCGCAGGCGTGGTGGCAGAGCGGCAACGCCCACGACGCAACGTTCAGCCTCTTCATCCGCCGCTTCCCGCCCAACCGTTCCTACTTCGTGCTCGCGGGCGTCCATGACATCCTCGACTACCTGACCGATTTCCGATTTACGGAGGCGGACATCGCTTACCTGGGCTCGCTCGGCCGTTTTGACGGTGGATTCCTGGAGTTCCTGGCCGACCTGCAGTTTACCGGCAGCGTCCGCGCCATGCGGGAAGGCGAGATCTTCTTCGCCGATGAACCCGTCATGGAAATCTCCGGCCCAGTCATCGAGTGCCAGATACTCGAGAACTACGTCATAAACCGAATCAGCTTGCAAACGATGCTTGCCACCAAGGCCGCCCGCGTCATGCACGCCGCTCGCGGCCGGCCGGTCACGTACTATGGCTCCCGGCGTGCCCCCGGCATTGATGCCGCCGGCCAGATGGCGCGTGTTGGCTCCATGACGGGTTTCGCCGGAACGGGCAACGTCCTTGCCGCCGCCCAGCACGGCATCACCCCCATGGGCACGATGGCCCACTCATTCGTCGGGTCATTCCCAACGGAGCTTGATGCCTTTCGCGCCTTCGCCCGCTCCTTCCCGGACGCCTCCACGTTCCTGATCGACACCTACGACCCCATCGAGGGCGCGCGAAACGCCATCACCGTCGCGCTTGAGATGAAGGAGGTCGGCCACAAGCTCGGCGCGGTTCGACTGGACAGCGGCGACCTGCTCAACCTCTCACGCCGCGTCCGCGCCATGCTCGACGGCGCAGGACTGGAGGACGTGGATATCGTCGCGAGCGGCGAGCTGGACGAGTTCGTCATCGATAGCCAACTGCGGGACGGCGCGCCAATAGCCGGTTTCGGCGTCGGAACGCGCATCGGCTCCTCAGCAGACGCCCCATGGACGGACTCCGTCTACAAACTGGTCGAGTACGCCGGTGAGCCGGTCCTCAAGCTGAGTGTGGGCAAAGAAACTCTCCCGGGTCGCAAGCAGATCTACCGGCACGAGGACAAGAACGGCGGCTTCGAGAGTGATGTAATTGCCATGGCGGACGAGCCTCCTCCAAACGGTGCAACCTCGCTGCTGGAAGAAGTCATGCGAGACGGCCGCGCACTCAGGCCCCATCCGACACTCGACGACTCCCGCCACCTCTTCCAACGAGGTTTCGCCGCCCTGCCCGAGGATGTGAAGGCCCTCACCGGCGCCGCAACCTACCCCGTAGCTATCTCCCCCGCGCTGGCGGAACTCCAAATCCGCATGGCGGAGGCTGCGCACCCGGGCGGGAGGTAAGACGGCGGCCCGATACAGTCGTTAGCACTCTATACTGTATGCGTATGGCGCGGGGATTGGAGGATCGATGGGAACGTTCAATGTTGAGTTTCGTATTGCGAATTCCGCGGGTGGTGCGGACCGCGCTTTTGAGGGTGCCGTCGATACGGGAGCGAGTTTCTCGTCTTTGCCCGGCAGTGCTTTGCGTGCGCTCGGCATCAAACCAACGGATTCCGAGCGCTTTGAGCTTGCAGACGGCAATGTCATTGAGCGGGACATCTCTGAGGCGCGTATCTTCGTCAACGGACGAAACGCCACGACAATCGTCGTTTTTGAGGAGGACGGTGTGGAGCCTGTCCTGGGCGCTCTCGCTCTCGAAAGCCTCCGGCTTGTCGTAGACCCCTTGAATGCGAGGCTAGCTCCTGTCGAAAAACTGAGGTACTGACACCACTTCGGTAAAGGGCGCTCGGGGGCTGAGGCCGAGTGAGTGGTTTAGTTATCCAGCGTCCGGATGTGCGCCACCAGCATCCAGCGCTCGGCGGGTGACAGTAGCTTTGCGAAACGCGGCATGTTTGTCGAACCCTCCCACGCTGACGGATTGTCTGCCCACGCCGGAACAGGGAAATCACCGTTGCCGCGGCTGATAATCCGATAGAGCTCGCCGTCCGCATACGCCTGCGTATCTTCCTCCGTCAGGTTCTTCGGCACGTTCACGCCGGCCGCCTCGAACGCGATAGTGACCTGCAAGAGGCCCTCGCCGTCCCCAGACGCCCCGTGGCACATGGAGCAGTTCCGCTGGAACAGGAAAGCTCCGTATTCCAGGACATCGGGAGTCACAGCGATCGGGTTGCCGTCTATGGCGTTGAGTTCCGTGTCCGGCATTAGGTCGAAGTGTTCAAGCCGCAGGTCTGCGTTCAACTGCTCCTCCGGCGCTCCGCCGCTGTTGAACGCCACCGTGCCGGGCCTCACGGTCATGGCAGGCCCTTCCTGCTTGCGGACTGCAGGGGAATAGTGCATCTCCTGGAAAAAGTCGACCGGATAGGCGCCTGTTGAGCAGCCGGTCAGCGCGATTACGGCAACAGCCACCAGCGCGAGTGCCAGTAGGCCCATTCGCCGCGTCGGCCAACTCAGTGTCCTGTTTACTCTCTGCATTACTGCGCCTGTCCGCCGTCTTGTCCCGTTCTTGTCTTCTTCGCTTACGCTGCGGGTTCGTTGATGACTTCCTCGGCCCCGCCGCTCTGAAGGGCCTGTTGAGCGTTGCCAATCCTTGCCGAATCGACCGTGACCAGCAGGCCGATGTATCCGAGTGTGATACGCGCATCGTACAGGGGGCCTGCGCCGCCGGGGCGCGGAAGTCGACTCTCAAAGATGACCCCGATAACCGTGAAGATCATCGCCACCAACAGCGTGAACTCGTACATGATGATCATGCTTGCCGGAATCGCGAGGATGGGCTTGCCTCCGGTGACTAACGGGAACGCCGTCTGCGTTGCAAACACGAAGAGGAATGCGGTAATGAAGCCGATGAACGCCCCGAACAGGGAAAATCGGAAGAGCTTGTTCTTCTTGACATGCTCGCCAAACGCGCCCTCCGGGTACGGATTGCCCGTCATCACCTCGTAGTCGTCACTCGTGAAGCCGGCCGCGCGCAGGTTGCGCGCTGCCTCTGCGGCGGTATCCGCGTTGCTGTACAACCCGAGAACACTCTGATTTGCCATTGCTTCCGCTCCCAATGCGCGGGCTACCAGGCCCGCGGCTCCTCTGATTCTCGTACGATTGCGGGCACCGTCACCTCACCGATTTGCACCTCGGATCGGAAGACTTGCCCCTCCTTCTGTTCCCACGCGGGCACCAGTGGCACCAGCTTGGCGAATATGATGAGCAGCATTGCCACCATCCCGAACGACGCCAGAACAATCACGCTCTCCGTCAAACTCGGGACATAGTTCGCCCATAAGAATGTCAGCTCCTGTTTCCGTTCAATGGCCGGGATGATAAGGAAGAACCTCTCCAGCCACATACCGATGTTCACCAGGATCGACGTCCAGAACATCAATGCGATGTTCCGGCGGACCTTCCGGTTCAACCATAAGGGTATCGGTATCACGTATGAGCACATCACCATGATGATGGTGATGGCGTTGAACGGCCATTCAAGCAGCCGACGCTCCATCACCGCGATCTCCTGTTCCTCTCGTGTGTAGAACGAGAATGCGAAGTCCAGGAAGAAGAAGAACAGCCAGGCAGTCGCGATGAAGATCAGCAGCCGGCCGACAGCATCGAAATGATCCTCCCAAATGAAGTTTTCAAGTTTAAAAATCCAGCGCATGAACGCCATCAGCGTCAGCACCATGGACACGCCGGAGTGGACAGCGCCGATGACGAAGTACGGCGCGTACACCGTCACGTGCCACGCCGGCACAACGGACACGGCGAAGTCCCACGACACGATGCTATGGACGGACACGAAGACCGGCAGGATCAGCGCGGACATCAGGATTCCGAAGATGCCCTGCAGCCGCCACTGCCGCGGCGTGCCCCGCCAGCCCATCGCCAGCGCGCCGTAGATGGTTCGTCGCATTCCCGTGCTCTGGTCGCGGATGATCGCGAAATCGGGAATCAACGCTGTGAACACGAACAGGATGCTGCCTGTCAGGTACGTCGTAATCGCGACCGGATCCCACACCAGCGGGGAGCGCACGTCCGGCCACACGCCGCGCGTGAAGTCATACGGCAGCAACCAGTAGACGATGCGCCATGGCCGTCCCGCGTGAATCACCGGGTGGATGAGGGATGTGACAAGGGCGAAGACCGTCATCACCTCCGCCGCCCGCGTGATGGGACGTTTCCATTCCGCCTGCGTCAGTCTCAGGATGGACGAGATCATTGTTCCGGCGTGGCTCACACCAATCCAGAACACGAAATTGACGATGAAGAAGCCCCAGAACGCCGGACGGTTTAGGCCTGTGACCCACAGGCCTTGCCAGACCAGGATGGTGACGGCGACCGCGCCCGCCATGACAAGGATGAACGGCGGCAGGAAGGCGAGCACATGCCGCCTCCGCAGTTCAAACACCGGCCAGAGCAACTCGTCGTTGATCTGGCTGGCCGTCAGGACCGGTCGATCTTGCATTCCCTCGTCTCTCCGCTAGTCCGGCTTCGCCACAATATGCGCGTGCCCAACACCGAATGGCCTCACCACGCGCAACAACAGTGCCTCTCTCGTCTCCCAGAGGGACACGAACGGCACCACTCGCGAGGCCAATAGAATCATCAGGGCAACCGCAGATACCATTCCGGCAAACACCAGGACTTCAAGAATGCCCGGGTATCCGATGTTCGTCGGTATCTCGTGTAGCTCATGGCCACCGACCTGCTCGATTGACCACGTATTCACATAAATGCGCAGCCTGTCAAAGAAGTTGCCGACGATGATGACCACGCCGACCACGGCCGGGCCGAGAATGCTCCGCCTCACCGGGTTCCACATGATCAGCAGGAACGCCGTGATGAACGACAGGCCGATTGCGCCTACGAACATCCAGAGTTGTGGTCGCGCCAGTAAGTTTTCGACCGCAGGGTCGCCAAAGGCCAGGAGCGCGATGATCTGCTGCTCATGCGGCAGGCGCCCGTACCAGAACAGGATGAACCCGCTCCAGAAGAAATAGAACCAGAACAGCGTCAGCGCCAGCAGAAGCCGCCCGTATGCCCAGAACTGCTCAAGCTCGAAATAACGAGCAAGGCCGCCCCACTTGCGGAGAGCGAACTGCACCACGATGAATAGGCCCAGGCCCATCTGCAGACCGGTGACAGCGTGGAACGCGGGGAAGATTGGATCCTTCCAGCCCGGCGTCAGAACCATCGCGAAATCCGTCGCAAACACCATATGCGTCATCGCGTAGGCGGAGATATACATCGCGCCCAGAATTCCGAGCGCCGACTTGTGCATCGCCCACTGCCGCGCAGTGCCGATCCAGCCGTAGGCAAGCGACGCGGCAATGTTGCGCGAGCGTCCGCTGCCGTGGTCGCGAACCGCAGCCAGGTCAGGCAGCGCGGACACATACACGAAGGTCAGCCCGATGCACACGAACGCCGTCAGCATGATTAGATCGGGGAACCAGGGCCCAAGCCGCCAGTCCATCCAGAGGCTGTTGCGCCCCTCCAGGCCCGGATGCGCCGCCATGATCGGCAGGAAAAACACCAGCATGACAGGCCCGGCCAGGGCAAAAAGCTCCGCCGCCCGGCTCGTGGGCCGCCGCCATTGCGCGCGGGCGAACCGCAGGCCGATACTGGCGATCGGAATACCCATCACCAGAGAGAAAACATAGAAGTACGCGACGGCGTAATACTTCCACCGCGTATGGTCGTCCAGACCGCCCAGCATCATGAGGATCGCCGCCGTACCGCCAAGCGCCGTTAGCAGGGCGAGAATCCACATCGCCCGGCGCATACGCGGACCGGTCTCCCGCGCCTCGTGGATGAGCTCTTGTGTCAGCTCTTCTTGTGTCGCGGGAGCCCCGGGCGCCTCATGACCGTTGTGGGTGCTGGTCATCCTCTCCTCATTGCTCAATTCGTGTCGTTTCTGTCGATTTTGAAGTCTACTTTGTGAATTCTGTCACTAAACACGTGTCTATAGGTTAATGTGCCGCCGCTGCCATCTCGTCAGAACCCGCCTTGGACGTGGCGACGCCCTTCAGGTACCTGATGTTCGGCTCAGTCCCAATGGCCTCCTGCAGCGTGTAAGCCCTCGACTCGTCCGCAAACAACTGCGAAACGCGGCTATTCGCATCATTCAAATTCCCAAAAGTCAACGCATCCGCCGGACAAGCCTGCTCGCACGCCGTCATGAAATGGTCGGGCGCGCTCGTGCCCGTGCGCTTGGCGATTCGGACAGCCGCATTGATGCGCTGGATGCAGAAGGTGCACTTCTCCATGATTCCGCGTTCACGCACCGTCACATCTGGATTCAGATAGTTGTGGAACGTCTCCGGCCACGTCGGGCGGCGATAGTTGAAGAAGCGGGCGTGGTACGGGCAGTTATTTGCGCAATAGCGCGTGCCGACGCACCGGTTGTATACCTGCACGTTCAGGCCAGCGGGGTTGTGATACGTGGCGTAAACGGGGCAAACGGGCTCGCACGGAGCATTGCCGCAGTGTTGACACAGGACCGGCAGGAAGTACGCGTGGACGTTCGGATACTCACCCTCCCAGTAGCGCTCAATGCGGATCCAGGCAATTGCGCGCCGCTCAGTGAAATCACGTTCCAGGTTGATGGGCAGGTTGTTTTCAGCAGCGCACGCAATTACGCACGCCTGACAACCCGTGCACGCGTCGATGTCGACCGCCATGCCCCATTTGTAATCTGACATTGTCATCGCGCTATTCTCCGTCGCCCTTCCTGATTACGTGTACTCCACTTGAATGATGTGCGTGCCTTCGAGTTGCTGTCCCGTAAAGCCGCCCTCCATACGCGCCATGCGTATGCGGCGGCCGAGAGGTCGAATTGCCACCGTTGTGGCGCCCCACGCCTGAGAGCCTGTGCCCTCGACTTCAATGTCTCCGAGCACGGTATTGACGTTACCGTTTGGGTTGTCACCATACCGTCCGGAAAATGCACGCCCGCGTCCGAACGGAACGGCCACAACATTCGGCGGAATGCCGGGATGAAGATACACCGGAACCTCGACAGCGCCACTATCAGATTCCAATGCGACCAAATCACCGTCGCGCAGGCCCAGGCGGGCGGCTTCGCGGCTGTTTACCTCCACCCAACTGTGCCACACCATGGACGTGACGGGATCGGGTGCGGATTGAGTCCACGGCAAGTGTCCCGCACTGCCGTCACCGACCGTGGAGCTTGCGAACGGAATCAGATGGTACCGATCTGTGTGCTCAGCGATTCGTTCAGGCATATCTGCCAGCCCGGGGCTGAGGTCGAAAGCAGGCCGTTCCCAGATTGTCACGCCGCGTCCGCCGATGTTCCACCAACCGCCACGCTGCAGCACACCTGTCGAGAAAGCTGCCAGCGTTGAACCCTGAACGGAGCCGCGGCCGGGATTTGCTGCATGCAGGTCTGCCAATGCATTCAGCACCACCTGCTCCATGCTGTCACCACGCGTCCTTCGGCTCATTCCACGGGGGGCCATCAGTGAGATCAACACATCACCCATCGCTCGAGAGTCATACATGGCGCGCCGCGAGCTGTCGAGTAGTGGCGCGGCAACCGGCTGTTGCACCGTGAGAACCTCATAGCCGGGGCCGGGGTCAGGCACGTCCGTTCCCCAGGATTCTAGGTAGTGCTGATCAGGAAGAATAAGATCGGCCATTGCCGTAGTCTCGTTCGGTTCAGACGAGAAACTCACGACGTTTCGGGCGCGGCTGAGCGCTTGCCCGAATTTGAGAGTGGCCAAAGCATGAACCGGATTGGCGCCGTCGACGAGTACGAGATCGATATCCCCTCGCTCTAGTCGATCGCGAACGCCGCGCCATTCGGAGTACGTCGTTGGGGCAGGCAATCCCTGCAACTCAGAGAGTGAGGTGTCGTCGTTGAACTGCACACCGCCGCGCCGGCCAACGCTGCCAAGCACACCATTGAGAATCATTCCTGCCTTGGCATTGAAGAGGCCGTTCGGTTGAGCGGCAGCCGAACTGCCGACGAGAACCACGGTGGGGCCGTGCGAGGCGAGATTGCGCGCGACATCTGTGATCATCTCACCGGTCAGGACGCCGGGCGTCGCGCCAAGTTGATCTGCGATCGCATCCGGGCGAAAGGCGGCAAGCGCGACTTCGCCCTGGCCTCCTGCCATAGCGTTGACGGTAGCCTCGTCTGCAAGTCCTTCATGGGCGAGAACGTAGGCAATGCTGAGGGCCAGAATGCCCTCGCGCCCTGGGGCGATGGGCAACCACGTGTCCGCGTTCGCGGCAGTCATGGAGAAGCGGGAGCTTGCATGGACGTGCGTTCCCCGACTCCTGTCCTCTCCGCGGCGGAATTGGCCGTAGGCCTTGTTGTAGTGGATTGGCGCGAGCCATGACTCGAGGAAATCGGCTCCAATTGAGAACACGGAGCCGGCATTCGCAATGTCAAAGAAGGGGAGCCTGTCTTGGCCAAACACGTCTTTGGCAGCCTGCCGGATGGCGGCGTTCTCAAGCGGCTCCAACTGGAGATGGCGAATGCCGGAACCTTGTGCGAACTCGTGGGTCACTGCTCCAAGATGGCCTCGGTTCGGACGGGTAATGAGCAGTGTGCGAGACGCGTCTGCTCCAGTGAGCAGAGTGTCCAAGCGCGCGAGGCCACTGGCCCACGTGGTTCTTTCGCCATTCTCTATTGGCCCGCTGAACCTGTCCGGATTGTAAAGGGATTGAACTCCTGCGAGGCAGCCGGGCAGCAGTCCGCCCCGGTTAAGCGGGTGATCAGGGTTGCCTTCAATCTTCTTGGCGCGGCCTTCGGCGACGCGCACGAGGATGCCATGACCCTCCCCGCACGACACGCATGACGTGGCGTACATATCCTCAAGGCCCTGGGCGAGATCCTCCGGCAGATCGCGCGGACTCTGCTTGATAAGCTCCCGCTCGGGAATGGCACAACCAGCAAAGAGCACACCGGCCACAGATGTGGCTCCGGCTACCCTAAGGAAGTCCCGCCTTGTCAGATCCATCTCGCGTTATCCGTCCGTTTCTCTCTAGCTCAATTCCTCAAGAGTGACACGTGGAACACGTTGTCGGCGCACTGTTTTCCTTATGACAGCCGACGCAGTCTCCCATCTTGAGAATCCGTACCTGTTCTACCTGTCTCATGCTTCCTACATCACCGTGACACTCGGAGCAATCGAATCCAGCCGTGATGTGTGGTTCGTGCCTGAATTGCGTGTGGTCGGGAAGCCGATGCTGCCGCACCCAGTTGAGGGGCTCGCCGGATTCCCACGCGGCACGCAGCGGCTCAAGATTGGGATTGCTAGTTGCGACGGTCTTGTGGCAGAACATGCACTGCTCCACTGATGGCACCGTCGCCGTTCGTGACGTGTCCGCGGCTCTGTGACAGAATTCGCACTCCATGGCGAGCGTGGTGACGTGTTGGTTGTGCGGGAATTCCATTTCATTCTCCGGCACGGAATAGACGGCGCCGAGGGCGGCGCTTCCGCCGGAGAAGGCAATAACGCCAATGATTATCAGAGCCAGGGGGATGGCGATGAGCACGCCGATAAGGCGGCGCGGCATTGTGCCCATTCTTTGTCGCATCTAACGTAACGCCCCGGCCCTAGATCCAGACCTTCGTGTAGATAGTCCGAACAACCTCGGATTCAGTCACGAATCCGACAAATGCAAAGATGGAGATTGCGGCTGCTATGGCGGCCGCCGCGTAAAAGATCGGTCGAACGCGCTCGACTCGTGGCCCAATGTGGCCGGTGGTAGCGAGCGATGGGATGATTGCGTGGGCGACAAGGAGAGAAAGCGCCATTGCAATGACGGATAACCACAAAAGCCACAGATAGACCAGCGTGGTCTGAACCTGGTCCCAATCTGCGGACGTCAATGACTGCGGGTCGATTTCAGTCACGAATCAGGCGCTCCCCGAGAGCAAAGTACGAGTCATTTCAATAGAAAACGGTACACGCCGCCGAGAGTCGGTGTCAATCCCCTTTTGTCATGCGGCGGGGAGCGTTAGCCGCGTGCCCTCCACGTGGAGGGCAGACGTGGTGGCTTGTGCCAAAAATCACACAGTAGATCTTTAAACCACTAGAATCGGGGCTGTTTCGTTGGCCAAGCGGCGTGTTGCACTCCGTCAGACCTAAAACGGTGACCGGCGCACTGACTCAACGTACATGCCGAGCGGCCGTCCACCCAAAAGGTGCAGGTGGCCGTGGGGCTGTGATTGCATGCCGTCCTCACCGAAATTGGAAAGGACACGGAAACCGCCCGGCGCGTGCTGCTTGCCAAGTTGGACGGCGAGCGCAGATGCGCACTCCATGTCCTCTTTCCAGAACTCTTCCTGCGTCTTGTGCTCTTTCGGGACAATCAGAAGTTGAATCGGCAGCCAGCGCAGGTGGTTGCGAAAGACAATCAGGCTCTCGTTCTCGTGCCAGATCTCGGCCGGTTCGCGGCCAGCAATGATTTCACAGAAAACACAGTACGTTCGCGCAGCGCCCGTCATGCGACAAGTCTAACCACGACCGCGCCGCGACCGTGACTCAGACAGGGGCTGCGAGACATTACGTCGCAGCAAGTAATTGGGCACGTCGATGTTGAAGGCGATGCTGAAACGCGGGTCGGCCAGGCGCGACGCGATACGGGGCTCATCCTGTGCTAACTCATCAAGGGAGATGTTCATGGTCACGACGGTTGCCAGGCGCGCGTTGTAGCGGTAGTTGATGATCTGATACAGCTTCTCTTGCGCCCAGGATGTCGTGGCATGTGCGCCGAGATCGTCCAGCACCAACAGAGGGACCGTCCGCACGCCCTCAAAGAGTTCGTCGTATGAAACGTCACTCTGCGGGCCAAACGTGTATCGCAAGTGATCCAGCAAGTCCGGCACCACGACGAACAGTGTTTCGATTCCCTTGGCACGGCAGTGGTTGGCAATCGCGGCGGCGAGATGTGTCTTGCCAACACCGTTATCCCCGGTGAATACGAGCCAGCCATCAGGCTGTTCCGCGTAGTTTTGCGATGTCTTGAGCGCGCCCTCGATGCTTTGATGTTGGTGGCGATCCAGCGCGTCATACGTCCGTGAATCGAAGTTCTCGAAGGTCATCTCAACGAATCGTGGGAGATCCAGCGCATCTGTCGTGCGGAGACGGCTGCTGACCGCACCAGTCGCAAGCACCGTAGCCACCCCCGGAGAGGTGAGTCTGCTGAGGAAATGCGGCTCCAACTCGCCCAGCGGCCTGCTGAGGGTAATCACCGTCGGACGGCGCTCAACGAATCGCTGGTTCAACACCTGGAAGAGCTTTTCCTGCGCCCACGGTGTTGCGGATTGAACACCAAGGTCGTCCAGGATGAGCAGTGGCGCTTCCTTCACCTGCTCAAAGAGAGAGTCAAATGGGGTCTCGGCGTTTGGGGCATACGCGGCCCTGAGATAGTCGAGGAAATCCGGAACCGATACGAGCAGGGCAGGCAGCCCACGGTGGATAACATCATTGGCGACGGCGGCAGCGAGATAGGTCTTGCCACTCCCTGCCGGGCCGTGGAGGACAAGCCAGCCGTCCGGCTCGGCAGCATACTTTCTGGCGCCGGCGAGCGCATCAGCATACGGGCCATGCCGTTCATTGGCAGCCGACTGCGCCAATTCCGGCTCGAGGGATTCAAAGGTGATATGGGCGAACGGCTCAAGCTGTCCATAGCGCTGTAAGCGACGAAACCGCTCGCTCTTCAATTCCTCCGCGCGGCACACGCAGGGGGTGAGTTTGCCGAAGTCAGGGTCGTCAAGGGGCAGTTCACGGCTGACCCACCCCAAGCCGTCGCAGACGGGGCAGCGTTCGGTATCCGGGGCCGTGTCGCTTTTCGTGGCGTCAGCGCCAGCGGACGACCTGGCCGTATTCTCCCCCGCGATAGCGGTCCTTCGCAGGACGTCGCTGAGTCGTTCCATCTCCCCTACCCCTGTCTCTCCAGTTGCGAAGAATCGAGCGCACGTACGCCCAGCGCCGCGCGTTCTGTGCTGCCGCCTCCTGAAATGCCTCACGGATCCAAACGGCGGGATACTCTTGTTCCGTCTCGGAAAGTTCCTGGGCGATGCCCGCCCCGGGAATCGGACCTATGGTGTCTTCGTAGAGTCGGAATATCTCGCCGGGCTCCGGGTCCGGCTCCTCTATTTGCGTTGTCGTTCGACGCACCTCCAGAGTTGAATCGCCGGCCGCGACCCGTTCGGCGAACCGCCTACCCTCCGAGTCGTTCACAAAATATGCCACGTCGCCGTCAGCGAGCGGAACCCCAAGAAACACGCCGGCACGCACAAAACCGGACATGACTTGCAGGACAGCGTCCTGAGAAACAGTGTCCTCTTCTTCCAGTTCAGAAGCGCCGGTGCCTGTCATCTCGCCGAATTCCGGGGCATCCGCCAATTCGTTAGCAGTGACGAACCTGATCGCTCCCTTGCGGCTTCGAATGCGGCGCAGCGCCACCAGAAAGGTCTTGACTTCGGCAACGCTGTTGAGTCGCGGGAGGATTTCACTAAAGAATGCCTCCGGCACGGGCGTTGCCTGTGTCGGCGTGGGAAAGCCCTGAAATCCCTCGATGTCACGCATGGCGTGCTGTCCGACGCTTCATGGCTAGTAGTATCCGTCCGGGCCACTGCTGCCGGCGCGGGCGGCGTTGCGGAACGTTGTGGTCTGTTCTTCAAAGACGACCTGCATCCGTCCCGTCGGTCCGTTGCGGTGCTTGGCGATGATGACGTCCGCGATACCTCGCGGATAGTCCTGGTCAGGATGCTGTCGCTCCCATTCTTCTCCCGTGAAGACCATGTCCGGGCGATAGAGGAAGAGAACCACGTCCGCATCCTGTTCAATCGCACCGCTCTCACGGAGGTCCGAAAGGAGCGGCTCATGGCGCGGGCGATTTTCCACTGCGCGCGAGAGTTGCGAAAGGGCCAGCACCGGAACGTTCAGATCGCGGGCGAGCGCCTTGAGTGATCGAGAGATCTCGCTAATTTCCTGCACGCGGTTGCCAAAGGTGTTTGTGCCAGACATCAGCTGCATGTAGTCCACAACGATCAGATCAAGCCCCTCTTCGAGGGAGAGCCGCCGTGCCTTGGAGCGTAGAGCCACGACACTCAGATTGACCGAATCGTCGATGTACAGGGGCAAATCGGCCAGCCGCCCGACGGCGTTCATGATTGCGCCCTCTTCGTAATCCGTCCACATGTGTGCTCGGATGCGCGTTGAGTTGATGCCGGACTCGCCCGCCAAGAGGCGTTCAATAACCTGCTCCGACGCCATTTCAAGGCTGAAGAACGCGACGGTGCGAGGTCGGCCGTCCGGTTTTTGGGTTTGCGCGGCCGCCTTGGCGGCATTGAGCGCGAATGCGCTTTTGCCGACACCAGGCCGCGCGGCAAGGATGAGCAGATCCGCGGCCTGAAATCCGCCGCCAAGCTGGCGGTCAAGATCGACGAAGCCGCTTTCGACGCCGCCGACACGCCCACCGACCGTTTGCTCACTATCCTCAACGTATCGATCCAGGACATCCCGCAGCGCCTCAAGGTCTCGTGTATTCTGGCCGAGGCGCATCTTATAAAGCAGCTCTTCAGCCCTGCGCAACGATTCTTCTTCATCTTCCTCTGCGCGCGTTCCGATGCCCGCGATCTGTCCTCCGGCGTCAATAAGGCGACGATGAATGGAGAGGCGTCGAACGACGCGGGCATAGTTGTCCGCATAAACGGACGTGGGCACAACAGCGATGAGGTGGCTCAGGAAAGGAAGTCCGCCGACCTCATCGAGTCGCTGATGGCGGGCAAGCTCATCAGCGACACTTATCTGGCTGATGGGGTCATTCCGAGTGAAGAGTGTTAAGCAGGCCTCAAATACCCATGCGTGGCGCTGTCGGTAAAAGTCCGCTGCCTCCACGATGATCTGCACACCAGGGACGGTTTCGCCGTCAATAAGCATCGAGCCGAGAACTGCTTCCTCAGCTTCATCGTCGTGCGGGGGTAATTGTTCGGTGTACATAGGACACCTCGGCCCCGTCCAATCCGCAAGCTTCAGTGGCCCACGGACTGCAGGCCGAGCACTCTGCTGTTACGAGTCATCCTCGTCAGCGGCCTCGGCCTCACCCTCTTCCGGGGCGGTTGTCTCGGCCTCCTCTTCCTCGGCCTCAGCGGCTTCTGAACCTTCCTCAATCGCTTCCGGAGCATCAGCTGCTTCGGCCATTACCTCGTCTCCGGTGGCCTCTGCGGCTTCCAAGCCTTCCTGTTCCTGTTCCTCTTCCGGGGTTTCTTCCACGAGAGGCGGGGGCTCGGTTCCCTCCTGGTAGACGGTGATTGTGACGTTTGGAATGACGTCCGGCGCGAGGCGGACGGGGGTCTGGTGGTGGCCGAGTTCGCGGATAGGCTGGGCAAGCTGCACAGCGCGGCGATCGATCTCCACTCCCATGGTCTCGTTGACGGCTTCCGCGATCTCAGCCGCGGTGACGCTGCCGTAGAGGCGGCCTCCCGGACCCACGCGCACAGCAATCAGCAGGCGGTCCTCCGTGAGTTTCTCGCCCACGCTTTCCATCTCAAGATTGAGCTTGGTGCGCCGCTCGACTTCAACCTTCTTGCGGGCATCGGCACGCGCCAGTTCCTGCGGCGTTGCGAGAACAGCCAAGCCCTTGGGGATAAGGAAATTGCGGGCATAGCCATCCTTAACATCACGGACATCACCGGCGATGCCAAGACCTGGCGCCTCATCAATCAGCACAACTTTCATGGGAATTCCTTTCGGCAAGCTTAGTACGTGTGTTCTTTTTCGTCAAGGGTGCCCCGCCCGTGTGACGGCCTGTCGGGACAACACAAGAGATAAGGTTAGGGAACGCGGGGGCGACTCGGCAAGGGTTTTTCGGCGAGTTATTCACCAAATTACGCGCCAAACAGCGCTCCCTCCCAGCTGGTCGAAACATCTGCTAGCGGCACATCAAGGAGGCCGCCAATACGCAACGAATCGCCACCCACGGCGCCGATTTCGCATATGGCGACTCCGTTTTGCTCGCACAATTCGCGGAGTGCGTCAAGTTCATCACGGGCAGTTGACACGACAATCCGCGCGGGCGGTTCTCCAAACAGAGTGGCGTCGATTCGGGCGTTCTCAGTAAGGCCGATCTCCAGTGCCGCACCGATGCCACCGATGGCGCATGACTCTGCCACGGCCACGGCAAGACCACCTTCAGAGACGTCATGCGCCGATCTGAGCAGCCCGCGTCCGATCGCCTCACGCACAAGGGCCTGCACCTGTGCTTCTGCCGCAATGTCCAGGTCAGGCCGTCCGGCAATGGTTCCATGCACGCGTGACAGGTATTCGCTCGCCCCCAAAGCGTTGGCGTTGAGTTCCGGGGTGGGTGCGCCGATCAGGACAATGCGGTCTCCTTCATTGGCAAAGCCCGCGCCGCACCTGGCTTCAAGGTCATCGAGAAGGCCGACCATGCCGACGGTGGGCGTTGGGTCAATGGGGCCGTCGGCCGATTCGTTATAGAGGCTGACGTTTCCACTGATGACGGGGATATTGAGGGCGCGGCAGGCATCGGCCATGCCGCGGATGGCCTGCTCGAATTGATAGGCGATGGGTTCACGCTCCGGATTGCCGAAGTTGAGGCAGTCTGTGATGGCAAGGGGTCGAGCGCCGACGCAGGAGAGGTTACGGGCAGCTTCAACCACCGTCAGCGCCCCGCCCGCGTACGGATCCAGATAGCAGGCTCTTGAATTCACGTCAATGGTCAGTGCGATGCCTTTGCCCGTTCCCTTGATGCGGAGGACGGCGGCATCCGCCTGACCGGGCGAGAGGACGGTATTGTTGCCCACCTGGTGGTCATATTGCTGGTAGACGGGGCGTTTGCTGGCGAGGGAGGGGGTGGCGAGCATTTGGAGGAGTGTTTCGTTCCAATTGGAGGGTTGGGGGAGATCGGAGAGATCACGGTCGCGGAGGGCGGCGATTGCGGGGTCTTCGACGCCGGAGAGTTCGTAGGCGGGGGGTTCGGTGAGGGCGGCGATGGGCATGTCACCGACGATTTCGCCGTTGTCGCGGATGATGGCACGGTTGCCGTCGGTGACGACGCCAATCTCATCGCAGGCGAGTTCCCACTTTTCACAGATGGCGCGGGTTTTGGAGACGTTTTCTGGGCGGACGACGAGGAGCATGCGCTCCTGTGATTCGGAGAGCATGATTTCGTAGGCGGACATGCTGTCCTCACGGCGGGGGACGCGGGCGACATCGATGTCAACGCCATTGTAGGCGCGGGCGGCGCATTCAATGACGGAACTGGTGAGGCCCCCTGCGCCGAGATCCTGCATGCCGACGAGAAGGCCGGCCTGGGCAATCTCAAGACACCCTTCAAGCACGAGTTTTTCGAGGAAGGGGTTGCCGACCTGCACGGCGGGGCGGCGCTCTGCGGACTCTTCGGAGAGGTCGACGGAGGCGAAGGTTGCGCCGTGGATGCCGTCGCGGCCGGTGTCCGCGCCGACGAGGAGGAGGATGTTGCCTGCGCCGCCGGTGCTTGCGCGGATGATCTCGTTTTCTTTGGCAATGCCGACGCACATGGCGTTGACTAGGGGATTGCCGGAATAGGCGGGGGCGAAGGTGACCTGTCCGGCGACATCCGGGATGCCGATGCAGTTGCCGTAGCCGCCGATGCCGGCGACGACGCCCTCAAAGAGGTAGCGGTTGCGGGGCCTTTCGTCCAATGGACCAAAGAAGAGAGCGTTGAGGAGGGCGATGGGGCGGGCGTTCATGCTGAAGATGTCGCGGATGATGCCGCCGACACCTGTGGCCGCGCCCTGGTAGGGCTCAATGGCGGAGGGGTGGTTGTGGGACTCCACTTTCATAACGACGGCGAGGCCGTCGCCGATGGACACTGCGCCCGCGTTCTCCTCGCCGGGGCCTATCAGGACCCACGGGGCTTCGTTGGGGAAGAGGCGCAGGAGAAGGCGGGAGTGCTTGTAGCCGCAGTGCTCGCTCCACAGGATGCCGAACATGCCTAGCTCGACATCATTCGGCTCGCGGTCCATGCGGGCGACGATCTCGTCGTACTCCTGCCGGGAGAGGGAGAGTTCAGCGAGGGTGGCGTCGGAGGCGGTCATGGTTTGAGTCTAGCAGTGTGGCCGGTTCTGGTTAATGATGAGGGTGCTCTGTCCACTTGATCCCACTCGGGAAGGTACGCCATGACCACAGGACGACCCTTCGGCCATCGTAGTTACGCGCGGCGGCGATTTCTTGGCCTATTGCTGGCCGGCATGGGCGCACTCTTGCTGATTGTCACAGCGGGGGCGGGGTGCGACGCGTTTTCGGATGAGGAAGATACCTCGCTCAAGATCGGCCTGCTGCTGAATTTCACGGGGTCGCCGGAAGCATCGGCTGACAGGCAACGTGCATTCGAGTTGGCGATTCAGCATGTCAACGATGCTGGCGGTGTGTTGGGGATGCCGGTCATCGGGGTGGTGGCCGATGCGACGGGGGATCCGGATCGGGCCGTGGAGGAGGCGACACGGCTGGTTGATGAGGAGGGGGTGCACGCGATCGTGGGACCGAATGCGAGCTCCGCCGCCCTGCCCATCGCTGAGAAGGTGTCCGCCACGCACCAGATACCGACAATCAGTCCGTCCGCAACGTCACCGGAGCTGACGGAGGTCCACGACGACGGGTATTTCTACCGGACTGCGCTCTCGGATGTGGCGCAGGGGCCTGTTCTCGCGGGCATTACGCGTCGGCAGGGGTTCGATAACGTCGGACTGATCTACCAGGACGACGCGTACGGGGCGGGGCTTGCCGATGCGTTTGCCGCTTCATGGGAGGGCCAACTGGTTTCCGTCGGCGTCGATCCGAACGTGACCGATCTCGCAGGGCCGTTGGAGGAGTCAGCACAGGGCGGCGGGCAGGCGTTGGTCGTGATTGCATTCGAGGGTCTGGCCATCGAACTGGTTAGGCAGGCACTCGATGGCGGTGTGTATAGCGATTTCGTTTTTGCCGACGCGGCCAAACGGCTGAGTCTCGTTGAGGAGATCGGTGTTGAGCACCTGGGTGGGATGTACGGGACGGGGAGCGCGCATCCGCCGCACAGCGACGCGACGGAGAGTTGGGACGACGCTTACATCGCCGCCTATGGGGAGCTACCCGTTCTCGCCTACGTGAAGGAGACGTATGACGCGACAATCGCGATTGCGCTGGCGGCAGAGGCGGCGGGGAGCGTCGACGGGGAGGCGATCCGGGATCAACTGCGGGGAATAGCTGAGCCGCCGGGTGATTTCATTCCGGGCACTCCTGACGGCGTCGCCGATGCGCTTGCGCTGCTCGGTGAGGGAAAGGACATCGACTACACGGGGACATCGGGCGTTCTGGAGTGGGATGAGCATGGTGACCTGCGCCGCGGGTTTATCGGCGTGTGGCGTTTCACGGAGGGAGGTCGTATTGAGGATGTGGAGAGTATTGCTTTCGGGGGGTAGGCAGTGGGTGGAGTTCGGAGTTGTGGCCCTGTCGGGCCAAGCGGTGGATTCCGGCTCAAGCGGTGATTGGCTAGGTTGAGTACCTTATCTCCCGTGTTCCCTCGGATCTTGATGTGAGTATTTCCCTACCGGGTTCAATCGGGCCCCACATAGGCTCGAGCACATCTTCCTCTTCTTCCAAGTTGGCGCAGACCCACACGTGGCACTCTGGCAAGTTACCCTCAGATCGTGCATGGAAAGCGAAGGCTGCCGCAGCTCCCGTATTTTCCGGGTCAAGCAGAGGGTTTGAGTCGCCGTCCCAGTCCGTAACCAGTCCAGCTTTGCGGGATTCACCCCTCGCCAGCCTCACTTCGATAGACCCTGCCGTGACCATGACCTCGTCCTTGCTACTATCTACTTTGAGTAGAAATTCCATTCTGGGTTTGCTCTCTTTGGGATTGTCCAGTTCTGGAAGGAATTGAAATAGGAGGGCTCGCGGAATCTTTGGCCCCGGGTTGCGCCCACCCATGGCCATAGTGTCTCTACCGGACAGCCTTTTTACCCACCAAGATTCGGTATGCTTCCATTGTTCGTTTAGCCAGTCGTAGAACTTTTGCGGGCTCAATTGGTTCCTCCAATCCTTCCTGCCGTAAGTGCTCCTAGCTAGGACAGCAGATTAGCCTAAGAATATTTTCTCTCGGTGATAGGCGAGGAAATCAGGGTGCGGCCTAAACTTCTCCGGGGGAGAGATTGCTTGGCCGTCGTAGGACGCTACGCTCTGGACGAAGAATTCATCCATGCTCGGTACGTGACTCTTCGCTACCCTAACAACTAGATCATCATCGAGGGTAAGGAATCCGCGGTCAAATGCCTTGTCATGGAGGACTGATAGTAGGAGTCCGTTGCGCGGATTGAGTCTATTCAACTGGTCGATATTCCACGGCACGATGTGGCTTGCCACAAGCAGAGGCTCAAGCGTGAGTCCGGAAATGCAACACCTGTAGTTGTAGGCGCTTAGCAGCGCGTCTCGGAAGAAATTTTGGCCGACTCGCCGAGTAGTGACTGCCTCTCGTTCTGTGTCGCCATCCCGGGTTGCATCGTCTTCTAGGGTCTTAGCAGACTCCACGTCGTCTAGTAAGCCATGATTCTGTCGAGCAATTGACGATTCAGATACAAAGGTTGTCCATTCTGCATTCATCTCCTGCCAGACTGCCCTATCGATCACGGATGCGTTTCCCAGACCAGATACGCCGCGTTGCTTGAGGCCGGGGTCCAGACTAGCAAGATTCCCCAGCTTCATCGCTACGGCACTTGGCGTTCTCCCGACTGCTTCGGCGACACGAATTACTTGAGGGTTGTGATAATCAAACTGGCCGAACGGAATGCGGCAGTAGAGATCTAGGACAATGAGCAGCTCCTCACGCGTCCAACGGCGTCGGGCCGGCGGGGTTCCAGTGCTGTCCGAATTCTGTCCCTGATTGACCACGCGATAAGTATAATCCTCAACCTACGTGCCGAGAGAAGTGGGGAACAACTGTGGCTCTGGATTCTTCGCTGCGCTCAGGGTGAACAGGGGGTTGGACGTAGGCGGGGAGTTGTGGCCCTGTCGGGCCACGCGGTGGATTCCGGCCTTCGCCTGAATGACGGATGGGAGCGCCCTAAGGGCGCTGTGGACGCCCGCCTTCGCGGGGGATTCGGTGGTTGGGGATTCCCGATGGATTCCGGCTTTCGCCGGAATGAGGGGAATGGCGTTACGGGAGTTCGGCGTAGTCTTCTTGCCATTCGTCGGCGAGGCGGATGAGGTCTTTTAGGGGGGTGCCGCCCTGTTCGCTGTCGAGGCTTGGGGGGGCGAGTCGTGTGGGCAGGCTTGCGCCGTCTCCTCCGGCGAGCATGAGGAGGGAATCGACGAGGTTTTCGCGGGCGTCCCACTTTGCGCCGGGGCGGCTGATTACGACGGCGGGTTTGAGGGCGGCGATGACGGCGGCGCGGAGGATGTCCTCCTGCATCCACATGGGCTGCTCCCGGATGTCCGCTTCCTGCGTGTGACCGCACGCCCCGCAGTTGAATTGGGCACGATCCCAATCGGGGTCGTAGTCGGTTGGGCCGTTTATGGAGCCACATTCCCGGCAGGCGGCTCCGGCGAAGTTCAACGGCTCGTCATCGATCTTAGTCTCGACTCCCGACTCGCGTATGGCGTCGGCAATCTGGGCGGGGGACCTGAGCGCGAGGCGGATGACTGAGAGAAAGCCTGAGTTGTCGGCAAATTCGGACGTTCGGACGATCTCAATGTCAGCGGCGCGGGCGGAGTCTTTCAGTTCCTGCGTGTGGGCATCAAAGAGCGCCTCCCAATGCTGGGCGCGGGATTCATCGCAGGCCTCCGGGTCCGGTTGGCGGCCGTACGTCTTGCCGGACGGGGTCAGATTGAATGGGCGGCCAGGCGCGTGCTTGGCTTCGTCGGTTGCCCAGTCCGGCACGACGTAGATGACACGGAGCATCGCCGATTGATTGCCGCCCCTGCGTATTCGGCGTGCGAGGGAGCCTGGATAGGCGAGGAGGCGGAGGCGATCGGCCTCGGTCAGCGCGGCCATGGGGATTTCGCCGGCGAGCACGGCGTCGTCGGATTGCAGCAGCTCACCGACCTCTGAGAGGCCGTCGGCGTTGCGGTAGAGGCGTTCAGCGGTTGTCACGAAAGGCGAGACGACAACGGGGTTAGCGTTCGATGGGGAGGCCTACGCCGCTGCCCCACTCGGTCCAGGAGCCGTCGTAATTGCGGATGTTCTGGTACCCCAGAAGTTCCTTGAGGACGAACCACGTATGCGAAGAACGCTCGCCGATGCGGCAGTAGGCGATGACATCCTTGTCCGCGGTGACGCCGCGTCCGCCGTAGATCTCATTGAGTTCGTCGGCGGACTTGAAGGTGGCATCCTCGTTGACGGCCTGCGCCCAACCGATGTTGACCGCGCCGGGGATGTGGCCGCCGCGCTGCGAGCCCTCCTGCGGCAGGTTCTCCGGCGCAAGCAGTTCACCGCTGAACTCCGCAGGGGAGCGAACGTCCACAAGCACCGAGGAGCCGAGAGCGGCGCGTACCTCGTCCCGCATTGCGCGGATGGAGGTGTCAGGGTTCTGCGCGGTGTAATTCTGAGCGGCGTGCGACGGAACGTCCGTGGTCGTCGGGCGGTTCTCGGCGAGCCACTTGGCGCGGCCGCCGTTCATCAACTGGACGTTGTCGTGCCCGTAGTACTTCAACTGCCAGTAGGCCCATGCGGCGAACCAGTTGTTGTTGTCGCCGTAGAGGATGATGCGCGTGTCGTTGCCGATGCCGGACTCGCCAAGCAGTTTCTCAAACTCGCTCTTCTCGACAACGTCTCGTGTCACAGATTCCTGGAGCTGGGATCGCCAGTTCCAGCCGACGGCGCCGGGCGCGTGTCCCTGGTCGTATGCCGCCGTATCGACGTCGACCTCTACGAGCCGGACGCCGGGCGCGTCAAGGTTCTGTGCGACCCACTCCGTGTCTACCAATGCGTTTGGATTTGCGTAATCAGCCATTGTGTTGCCCCCACTCTTTCGCTTCTCAGATGAGAAACCATACCTGCGCTAGGTTCGCAGTATGGCAATGCATCGTCAAGGGGGTCGGGGTATCGCGAAGTTGTGTGGGGCATCGGTATCATGACAGTACAGGGGTTAGCGGACAGGAGCTGTTGAGACGATGCGCGTCATGGTGCTTATCAAGGCAACCGCCGAGAGCGAGGCGGAAATCATGCCCTCCACGGAGCTGCTTGAAGCCATGGGCAGGTACAACGAGGAGCTTGTGGAGGCAGGGGTGATGCTGGGCGGCGAGGGCATCAAGCCTTCTGAACACGGCAAGCGCGTCGTGCTTGACGGCGATACGAACGCCGTTACGGACGGTCCATTTCCTGAGACGAATCAACTTATTGCCGGGTTCTGGATCTGGCAGGTTGCGAACATGGATGAGGCAATCGAGTGGGTGAAGCGGTGTCCACAGCCTATGCCCGGGATGGCGGAGATCGAGATTCGGCCACTGTTCGAGACGGAGGATTTCGCGCCGGAGATGACAGAAGAGCAGTCGGCGCGGGAAGAGGAGCTGCGGGAGCGGGTGGCGGCCATCGAGTCGGGAACCTGATGACCCTCTTACGAACACCTCTATTTGATTCTCATGTCGCGCTTGGGGCGCGAATCGTTGAGTTTGGCGGGTGGGATATGCCCGTGCAGTACTCGGACGGCGTACTGGCCGAGCATGGGACGGTTCGAGAGCGCGTCGGCATGTTTGACGTTTCGCATATGGGGCGCATCAGGCTCACGGGCGGGAATGCGGCCGGTGCGCTTCACCGCGTGGTGACCAGCAATGTTGGGACTCTGCGAGTTGGGCGCGCTCGCTACGGGCTTATCTGCAACGAGGCGGGGGGGATTCTCGACGACGTGGTCGTTATGCGGCTTGCCGATGACGAGTTCCTGATGGTGTGCAACGCGGCGAGCTGGGACCGGATCACGGACTGGCTTGGTCTGCATTGCGAGGGTGTCTCTATCAGTCACGAACGTGATGAGACTTCGATGATGGCCGTGCAGGGGCCAGGGGCGGTCGGAGCACTGCAGCCGCTCGTCGACCTTGAGCTTGGCGATGTGGGGCGCTTTGCGTGTCGGGCCGCGACGGTGGCTGGGACATCGGGGCTCATCTCACGCACCGGATATACGGGCGAGGACGGGTTTGAGGTGATCGTTCCGGCGGATGAGGCGGCGCGCGTGTGGCAGACGCTGGTTGAAGAGCGGGGAGTTGCGCCGTGCGGCCTTGCGGCGCGTGACGTGCTGCGGCTCGAGGCGGGCCTGATGCTGTACGGGCAGGACATGGATGGCACGGTGACGCCGTTGGAGGCGGGCCTCGACCGCTTCGTGAACCTGGACAAAGATTTTTTGGGGGTGGGGGCGCTGCAAGAGCAGGCTGAGAGCGGTATAGAGAGGCGAATTACCGGGCTCACTGTGGAGGGTCGTTCAGCACCGCGGCATGGGTATGCAGTGCGGACGGGGGATGGACGAGAGTCCGTCATCACGAGCGGGGCCTATTCGCCTGTGCTCGGCTATGGGGTGGCACTGGCGTATCTGCCGATTGACGTGTCTGAACCCGGGAACGTCGTGGATGTCGATATCCGCAGCCGGACTGTCCAAGCGACGACGGTGCCGCTGCCGTTCCTGCAGGCGAACCGCGGTTAGCAGCGTGGCGACAACTTCGGCAAATCCCGTCGTTCAGCGGCTAGAATAAATGGGCACTTTGCCGCTCCGCGCGGCGCTGGGACGCACTAATTGGGGGTCGTGAAATGCCATTTGATCCGGCAGGTCTGCTATTTAGCCGAGAGCACGAGTGGGTGGCGCGTGATGAGTCCGATCAGAGCGCGGTGACCGTCGGGATTACGGACTACGCGCAGGGTGAGCTGGGGGACGTTGTGTACGTCGACCTGCCTGCCGACGGCGCGGCGGTCAAGCAATTTGAGACGTTCGGCGAGGTGGAGTCGGTCAAGTCGGTGTCGGACCTGTTTTCACCAGTCAGCGGGACTGTCGCCGAGGTCAATTCCACGCTGGAGGACAAGCCGGAGCTGGTGAACGAAGACCCCTACGGCGAGGGGTGGATGCTGCGGGTGACGATTGAGGACGAGCGGGAGCTGCAGAGCCTGCTTTCACACGATGAGTACCAGGAATTTCTGACGGAGTTGAGCGGCAGTGACTGAAAAGCGTAATCCTGCACCCTTTGTTCCGATGACAGCTGCCGATCGGCAGCACATGCTTGATGTAGTTGGCGTCAACGCAGTTGATGATCTCTTTGCGGATATTTCCGCCGAGTTCCGTGATCCTGAGTTGGGCCTGCCGCCGGCGTTGTCCGAGCACGATGTCGTGACGCACATGGGCCATTTGTCGGCCATGAATGTGTCCGCGGACGCGGCGCCGTCGTTCCTGGGGGGTGGATTCGCGCGACACTATGTGCCGAACGCGGTGGGGGCCATCATCTCTCGCGGCGAGTTTCTGACGCCGTATACGCCCTATCAACCGGAGGCGAGCCAGGGCATTCTGCAGGCGCTCTTTGAGTTTCAGACGATCGTTTGTGAACTGACGGGGATGGATGCCGCCAACACGGGGATGTACGACGGGGCGAGCGGGCTGGCGGAGGCGGCGTTGATGGCGTGTCGACTCACGCGCCGCCGCACGGTTGCCGTTCACGAGAGTGTCTCGCCGCTATATCGCGCGGCGCTTGTGACGTATGCGGGGGCGCAGGAGATCACGGTTGTCGACGGGATCGACGATGCGCCGGAGGGTGAGCCTGCGTGCCTGATCGTGCAGCAGCCGACGTATGATGGCCTCATAGATGACGACCCTGATGCGCTTGCCGATGCGATTCATGAACGAGGCGGACTGCTTGTTGTGGCCGTGGAGCCGGTGTCGCTCGCGTTGATTAGGCCGCCGGGCGAGTACGGGGCGGACATTGTGGTTTCGGAGGGGCAGCCGCTTGGGATTGCGTTGGGGTTCGGCGGGCCGGGCGTTGGCTTTTTCGCGTGCAAGAACCAGTACCTGCGGCAGATGCCGGGTCGCATTGTAGGACGCAGCGTGGACGCGGACGGACGCGATGCGTTTGTGCTGACGCTGCAAACGCGCGAGCAGCACATCCGCCGAGAGAAGGCCACGTCCAATATCTGCACTGCGGAGACGCTGGCGGCCATCGCGGTGGCGGTTCATACCGCCGCCCTCGGTCCGCATGGGCTGCGTGAGGTGGCATTCAGCTGCTACCAGGCCACGCATAACGCGGCGCGGCGCATTGCGCGGCTGCCCGGATTCTCTATTCATGGCGGCGAGGACGCGCTGTTCATCAAGGAGTTTGTCGTCGAATGCCCCATCCCTCCTGCGGACGTGAATCTGCGGCTGTGGGAGCAACACGGGATCATCGGCGGGATCGACGTATCTGATCGGGTGCCGAACGGTTTGCTGCTCTGCATCACGGAGACCTCGACGACGACCGATATAGATCGACTTGTCAGCGCTCTTGCGGGCATCGCGGATGTATCCGCAGAGGCGGATGGCGAGGGAGAGACGGCGACGACTATCTCGGATTGGCCGACAGTCGAGACACCCGCGGCCGGCGACGGGCTCATCCTTGCAATCGGCGATACGAACGAGAAGCGTGTCCCACTGCTGCTGGATGTTTCACGACCGGCGCGGCGCGGGGTGACGACGCCCGTTCCGGCGGTGGCTCCGATTGCGCCGCCGCTTCCTGAGGCGACACTGCGCAAAGAACTGATCCTGCCGGAAATCAGCGAACTGGACATGGTGCGCTATTTCACGCGCATCAGCCAGTCGAACTATGCCGTCGATACGACGTTCTATCCGCTTGGCTCCTGCACGATGAAGTACAACCCGCGGGTCAATGAGACGGTTGCGGGGATGCCGGGGTTCGCGAACGCGCATCCCTATCTGCCGCCTGAGGTCTGCGCGGGGACGCTCGGGGCGCTGTACAGCTTGCAGGAGATGCTGGCAAGCGTTGTGGGGATGGACGAGACGAGCCTCGCACCTTCGGCAGGGGCACACGGCGAGTTGACGGGGATGCTGCTTTTCCGTGCCTGGCATCGCAGTCGAAACGATAGCAAGCGCACGGTGGTTCTCTCGCCGGACTCCTCGCATGGGACGAACCCGGCGTCGGCGGCGATGGCGGGATTCACGCTCGTAACCGTGCCGACCGATGCCGTCGGGAATATCGATATGGAGGCGCTCCAGCCACTGCTTGGGCCGGAGGTGGCGGGCATCATGCTGACGATGCCGACCACTTTGGGGTTGTTCGATCCGAACACGGCCGAGATCTGCCGCATGATCCATGAGGCGGGTGGGCTGGTTTACGGCGACGGGGCGAATCTGAATGCGCTGCTTGGCCGCGCTCGGCTGGGCGACATGGGCTTTGACATCGTGCATATCAACGTTCACAAGACGTTTTCGACGCCGCACGGCGGCGGCGGGCCGGGCGCGGGCCCCGTCTGCGTGAAGGAGCACCTGGCGGAGTTCCTGCCGACGCCGCACATCGAGCGCCGGGATGACGGGATGCTGCACCTCGCCGCGCCCGCACAGTCTGTCGGGCGCATCGGCTCGGCGGCGGGGAACGTCGGGGTGCTGCTGCGCGCGTACACGTATTTCCGGATGCACGGAGAGGACGGACTGAGAGAGGTGAGCGGGGCGGCCGTCCTGAACGCCAACTACATCCGCGCCCGGCTGAAGGACCACTATCACCTGCAATACGACCGCATCTGCATGCACGAGGCCGTCTTTTCCGCAACGCGGCAGCGTCGGCAGCATGACGTGCGGGCCGGGGATATCTGCAAGCGGCTGTTGGACCACGGATTCTATGCGCCGACGGTGTATTTCCCGTTGATCGTGGAAGAGGCGCTGATGATCGAACCGACGGAGACGGAGAGTAGGGAGACGCTGGATGCGTTCATCGACGCGATGGTGTCGATCGCGCAGGAGGCATCGGAAGACCCCGAGATGGTTCGATCCGCCCCGCACAACACGCCGGTGCGTCGGATCGATGAGGCATTGGCGGCGCGGCGGCCGGTGCTGAGGTGGATGGCGCGGGATTAGTTCCCCACTGTCCAGTCGGTCTCCCCTGCACACATGTGTCAATGTACTGCCCAGCAAAGCCGAGCATCCTACAACCCTTAGCCCTTGGCACCACCCATATCCCGCAACCGGATAATGACTTAACGCAACTACGGCCCGGCGATGCGAAGAAGATCGGAATCAACCCTGTCTTTAAAGTCTTCCAAAGATGCGTACTGCCTGTCGGCATTTCTGGACAAATACTTCACTTCCCGCTCTCGCAGATCCTCAATGTCCTCATGGACAATCATACTAACAAATTGTAGATTCGCCTTTTGCAGTTCCAAGAGAGAAATAGTAACTATCTTTGCCTTATCATTGTTAAGTACTCCAAAAACAAAAAACCGCCGCTGATTGAACCGAAGCGCCCAATCTACCGTAATCAGTTCGTCGCCTAGTGGCGCTAAATGTTCTTCTGGTTGGTATTGCGTCAAATTTAGACCGACAAAAACGTCGAGGTCGTCATAGAACGTACTTCGAATTGCCTCACGGCTCCAGTAGCGCATATTGCAAACCTTTTGCACACATGCAACAAATTGCAGAATCGCCTCGTAGAGCCTGTCTAGTGGAGTATCAAGAAATAAGTTCCCCTCGTCGCTACTGATTCCATTGTTATGCAGGATGCCTTCAAGAATTCGCTGACGGGTAGAAGAGTTGACATCAAATGTATACGATAGCCGCATCAACGACAACCCAAAATCACAGACACGCACATAATTCTCCCCAAATGGGCTTTCTTGAAGATAGATGTCAACCATATCCCCATCTTCGTGAAGGAATGGGGCAATCAATTGGAAATACCCCGGGCGTCTTTCATAAAGGTCAAAACGACTGGCTGTGGTCGCGTCGAGTGCCGCTCTTATACTCTCAGCTGACATCGAACAACCTCAATTGAGTGAGTTCTGGAAAGTACAGGCCAGTGTTGCTTGCGCCAATGTCCTGGAGGAACGTATTGAGTGCTTCCTCATAGGTTTCATAGCGACTAGTCGATTCTCTTCTCGCCTCTTGGGGCTGCATATGGCCTGCATTCAATTCGTCAGATGTGAGGTAATGGATATGAGGTCGAGCAAAGTGTCCATCGGAGGCTAGTGAGTACTCTCCATGGGAACCATTGTATCGTACAAGTGTGACTAGGCCTACGCTATTGTCGACTGGACGGTAGCGCAACCCAATTGAGTAGTTCTCAATGAAGACCTGGCTCCTGCGAATAAAGACACTGAAACGCTGAGATTCGTCAATGTTTGAATACAATTCAATAGCACCCCGACTGTGCCCGTCGGATTCCCCGTACCCACTCGTTGGGTTCCGAGAGGAAATTGTCTTCGGCACATGAATCAGTTCTAGTATCTGATGCTCACTTAGCATTGCATCCGCTAGACACGGTGAGGCGACTTTGGAAGTACCTCCGTTAGTGCCTATTCACCTCCGTATAGATTGCTGACACAAGTATATCAGCACCAATTGGCACGCTCCTATGGCCGCGAGTCCCGGATTCTAACCGTCGAAGAACTATCCACTCGAGGCCTGTCGCCGCTACGATAGCCACCTAGTTAGGGTATCGTCGTTCAATGACCGAGACCCGGCCGTTTGAGCCGGCTTAGCTTGGGATATCTATTGCTGCTTTGGGGTGACCCCGGTGGGGACGCGCCAGATGGGGGCGGATCGGCCGGGTAGGTTGCTTCCAGGAGAAGGTCGGTCAATAATGATTGCTGTGACTGCAATGAGAGCATTGCAGTCATCGGTGATTTCATGGGATGGGAGATGCCGGTGGCCAGCATTACGGTACGCAATCTGGATGAGACCCTGAAGCGGCGGCTTCGAATCCGTGCAGCGGAGAATGGCCGGTCGATGGAGCAGGAGGCTCGCAACATCTTGCGGGCCGCCCTAGATGAGGACGAGGCGCCAACCCGTGACCTTGGCACGGCGATACATGGACTGTTCAGGCCGTTGGGCGGCGTGGACCTGCCGATCCCACCTCGCGAACCCATGCGCGAGCTGCCTGACTTGAGCGACTGAGTCGATCCCGATGTTTGTTCTGGACACCAACGTGGTGTCAGAAATGATGAAGGAGCGTCCCGACGCCGACGTCCTGGCGTGGCTGGATAGCCAACTCGCGGAAACACTGTGCATCACTGCCGTCACGGAGGCTGAGATTCGAACGGGCATCGCGATTTTGCCCGACGGCCAGAGGAGGCGTCTGTTGAATGCCGCAGCTCAGCACGCTTTTGGAACCTACTTCAGCAGCCGTATTCTGGCTTTTGACAGTGGGGCCGCTCAGCTCTACGCCCTGATTGCCGCCGACAGGATGTCTGCGGGGCACCCCATAAGCCAGGCTGATTGCCAGATTGCGGCGATAGCCCGGTCACGCGGTAGTGCGGTTGCAACCAGGAATGTGGACGATTACACGGGGTGCGGCATCGAGGTGCTCAACCCCTGGTCCACCGGAGTGGAGTGAACGGCAGTCACGTGTCACGCTCTCATGAAACCCGGCCATTCGGCCCGCCGGAGTTGGGCATCACCATTGCGCCTTTGGGGGTGGGGGCGTGGCCGTGGGGATCCAGTTGGTATTGGGGGTATGGGAAGTCGTATGGCGAGGATGATGTTCGGGGGGCGTTCCGGGCATCGTTGTCGGCAGGCGTGACGCTATTTGATACGGCGGAGGTTTATGGGCGGGGGGAGTCTGAGCGGATTCTCGGACGGATGGCGGGGGAGTTGGGCGAGTCGGGCGGCGGGAGCGATCCGATGGATTCCGGCTTTCACCGGAATGAGGGGAGAGGCGCGGGCCCCGCCTCCGCGACGGATTCGGTTGATGAGGGCGCCGTGCCGTTTGTCGCGACGAAATATATGCCGTTGCCGTGGCGTTGGCGGGCGGGCGATGTGCCTCGCGCGTTGCGGGCGAGCCTGAGGCGGCTTGGGCTGGAGCGCGTCGATCTGTACCAGATTCACTGGCCGGTGGCGCCTGCACGTCTGCGGCTTGGGCAGTGGATGGAGGGGCTGGTCCGGGCACACGGCGAGGGCCTGGTTGGGTCGGTCGGGGTGTCCAACTTCGATGCCGAGTTGACCAAGCGGGCGCACGAGATTCTGTCTCGCGCAGGCATCCCGCTGGCGTCCAATCAACTGCCCTACAGCCTGCTTGACCGGCACATTGAGCACGAGCGGCTTCTTGATGCGTGCAAGGAGCTGGAGGTGACGGTGATCGCGTATAGTCCCATCGCGGAGGGGCTGTTGACGGGCAAGTACACGCCGGACGCCAAGCCCGCCGGGTATCGGGGTTGGCGGCTGCGCAAGAAGGTCATCCAGGTGCAGCCGATTGTTGCTGCGCTGCGCGAGATCGGTGAGCGGCACGAGGGAAAGACGCCGTCGCAGGTGGCGCTTAGGTGGCTGATCCAGAAAGGCTCGCTGCCGATTCCGGGAGCGAAGACGGCGCAGCAGGCATCGGACAACGCGGGGGCGTTGGGGTGGAGTCTGTCGGACGAGGAAATGGCGGCGTTGGATGGGGTTTCGGCCTGATCATCCCCCGCTTTACGGGCGGCGCGGCGTCCACTTACGATTTGCCCATACCTTTGCGGGCTAAGGGGGGATGACTCATGACGATGCAGTTGGATGATGTTAAGCGTGAGGTGGCTGTCGCGAATCGGGTTTTGCCGGATATCGGGCTTGCGTCCGGGGTGCTCGGGTCACTTGGACATGTGAGTATGCGCGTGCCGGATGATCCAGAGAAGTTCGTCGTTAAGGGGCGCGGCTACGCCATCGATGCACTCGCGCGGGTGGAGCCGGATGGGATGGTCGTGTGCGATCTTGACGGGTTCAAGGTCGACGGCCCGCCCGGCATCACGCAGTGCTTTGAGGTGAAGATTCATTCCTGCATCTACCGCGCGCGACCTGATGTGCAGTCCATCGTGCATGTGCATCCGCGCTACGCAATCGTTATGGGCATCCTGGGCGTCAACCTTGTTCCGATGTGCCGCGAGGGTATGGAGCTCGTCGAACAGCCGGTGCCCGTTTACCCCCACAGCAAGTTGATCCTGACCGAGGAGGACGGTGTCGGCGTGGCGGAGGCGCTCGGCGACGCGACGGTTCTCACCTTGCAAGGCCACGGCGCGGTGGCCGTCGGCACATCCACAGGTGGCGCCGTGATGAACATGGCCCACCTTGAGGAGCAGGCTCGGATGAACTGGTACGCGTACGCGGCGGCGGGGCCGGATCACGCCCGCATCACCGAAGCACAAATCGCCGAGAGCAATTCGCAGCCTCCGACATCTGAGCTCCCGCACTTCAGGGAGCTGGTGAGCGGGACTCGGGCGCAGGCGGCGGTTGGCGGGATATGGCGTCATCTGGCAGCCAACGCATCTGAGGGGCTGTAGCTAAAAGCGGGGGAGGCGGAACGGTATGGACCTGGGAATCGCTGGAAAGGTTGCGCTTGTCACGGGCGGGAGCCGAGGGCTGGGTCGGCAGGCCGCGTTGAGTCTGGCTGCGGAGGGGGCGAAAGTCGCCATCTGCGCGCGTACGCAGGAGAATCTCGATGGCGTGTTGCCGGAGTTGACGGCGGCGGGTGCGCCTGCAGCGGCTGCGATTGCGGCGGACATCACCGATCCCACCTCGCTGGAGCAGTTGCATGAGGCTGTCGTGGAGCAGTTGGGGCCAATTGACATTCTTGTGAACAACGCGGGGGCGAGCCGGCGGGGGGATGTGCTGGCGATCGGCGAGGAGGAGTGGTCGGACCTGTGGTCGCTGAATGTGCTGGGGCCGATCCGCCTGAGCCGCCTCGTGCTGCCCGGGATGCAGGAGCGGCAGTGGGGACGCATCGTGAATGTGTCTTCGATATGGGGGCGCGAGCACGGCGGCGGCGTGGCGTATATGACGACGAAGGCTGCTCTGATTGCGTTCACCAAGAGCACGGCGCTGAGCTATGGGAAGGATGGGATTCTCATCAATTCCGTCGCGCCGGGGTCTGTTGTGTTTCCTACGGGGAGCTGGGACCGGTTCCAGACGCAGAATGAGCCGGATGTTGTGCGGGACTTCATCGCCAACAACCTTCCGATGGGGCGGTTTGGGTGGCCGGAGCCGGTGGGGGACCTGATTGCGTTCTTGTGTTCAGAGAGGGCGGGTTTCCTGACCGGGACGACGATCAACATCGACGGCGGGCAGTCGAAGAGTTTGATCTGAACAGGTTGGGGTATACTTACGTCAAGCACAGTATTGGAAATGGTTCGAATGAACTCTTTCACACACTAGGAGGTGCCCTACGGTCGCTGACAACACAAGCTCGGCCCTGATTGATGAACTCCGCCCGTGGCGCGAGGGCAGCGAGCGCATCGCTATCTTTATCGACGGCAGTAATCTTTATCACGCCCTGGAGGAATCCTGCAGCCGGACCGACCTCGATTTCGCGGCGTTCATCCAGTGGCTCGCGGGCGAGCGTCCGCTCTATCGGACGTATTACTACAACATTATCCAGGATGAGAAGCGCCGCCCCACGGAGTTCCAGCAACAGCAGCGGTTCCTACAGGCTCTGCACCTGATCCCCTACGTGGAGACCCGATTTGGGCAGACGCGCATACGCGACGGGCAGGTTGTTGAAAAGGGCGTGGACATCATGCTCGCCACGGACCTGTTGTACTACGCGTGGCAGGACTATTACGACATGGCGGTGCTGGTGTCCGGCGACGGCGATTTCGCGTACGCCATCCAGACGCTCAAGAATCTTGGCAAGTATGTGCAAGTCGTGACGTTCGAATCGAATCAGTCGCCTGATCTGTGGGAAAAGGCTGATCTGCGCACGCTCCTCACTCCGGACCTGCTAGCGCAGGAGAACCTGTGGGTGAACAAGGAGCCGGCGAGGAAGAGGCGGCGTCGGACCACGAACGGGACGACGCGCCGCACGCCCCGGAAGACTGCGGCTACAGCTTCGACATCGTCAAACGGTCGGGCGGAGGCTGTGGCGGCGGAGTAGCCGCGCCACAGCTAATTCAGGTCGCCCTGATCGCGACCGGTGGCGTCCTTCCAGGCGGATTTCTGCCAGGGGAAGAGGTTTGCCGCGGTTTCAAGCAAGGGGAAGTCTTCACCCGGGTGGAAGACGGCAACACCGTTCGCGGTGCCAATCCAGAGATTGCCGTTTCGGTCTAGCAAAAGTTCATTGACGCGGTTGTGCGGCAGGGGCGTTGATTCCGCCGTATAGACCATCCAGAGCTCGTCGTTCATAAGCCCGATGACGCCGCCGTCCGTGCCGACCCAGGTGCGGCCCGTGGCCGTGTCCTCGGCGAATGATCGGACATTGTCGTTGGGGAGGCGTCCATTAGCCCGATTCAACTTGGTCCACTGCTGGCCGTCATAGATAGCAACTCCATCACCGATGGTGCCAAACCACATGCGGCCCTGACTGTCCTCACGGGAGGCAAGGACGAGGTCAGTGCGAATATCGGCGTTCTCCGTTTTCAGGCTGTTCCAGATGCCGTTGTCGAAGATATTGATACCCTGCCAGTGCGTGAGCCAGACACGGCCCGCGGAATCTTCCGTGACAACGCTGATGATATTTGTGTTCAGGCCATCGCCACGGTTGTAGAGGGTCCATTCGCCGTCTTCGAGGACGGCCGCGCCGAGGCCTGTGGCAAACCACACTCTATCCTGGCTGTCGTAGTAAACGTTGAAGAGAGAATTGCTGGGGAGGCGTTGCTCTCCATCCTCATCACCGAACCTGTCGTACTCAATCCATTCGCCATGGTTGTAGACGGAGCCGCCGCTAAGGGTGGACATCCATATGCGTCCTTGTTTGTCTTCTGTCAGGCCGGTCACATAACGATACGCGAGGCCGCTATTGTACTGGGTAAAGGTCTCCCACACGCGCCCATCAAACTTGGCGACGCCCTCGGATGTGCCCACCCAGATGTTGCCCTGACTATCTTCAAGGAGGCCGTAGACATCATTCGCGGGGAGGCCCGTTTCCGCGGGGAAAAGGTGCTCGTAGGTCTCTCCTTCGGAATCATAAATCGTCACGCCGCCACCAAACGTCACGATCCACAGCGTGCCGTCATCGTCGGCATACAAATCCTCAATGAAGTGGTGAGAGAGTTCTCCTTGCCTGACCCTGAGTGGATCAGAGAAAACCGTTCCGTCAAAGCTCGCTATGCCGGCCTCCGTTCCCACCCACAGGAGCTCCGCATCGTTGACCGCGTCCTCGTCCGGCGTCTGCACGGCCAGAGCCGTCACGAAGTTGGAGGGCAAACCCTGCTGCGTGGTATAAGGATCCTCTCGCCATTCGCCATCCGCATGCAGTACGTTCAGGCCGCCGCCATACGCGCTGATGTACATATCGCCCTTTGAGTCTTCCAGAAAGACGCGCACTTCGTTTGAGGCGAGAGGGCTGTTGTCCTTTGTGTAGACGGTGCGTCGTTCGTCCTCGTCGAACACCGTGATGCCGCCCTTTGATCCAACCCAGACGCGGCTTGCGCTGTCTTCATAGAAGGTCCAGATACGATCGTCTGGAAGGCCGTCATCTACGCGGAAGGACCTCCACTCACCGTTTTCAAGGAGGCGGATACCCTCGCCCCACGTGCCGACCCATATCCGATCCTGGCTGTCCAGGAGGAGCGCGGAGACGAACACGTCATCCAGGCCGAGACTGCCATCCTCATCGAGGCGGGACCACTGGCCCTCTTCAAGAACAACAATGCCCTCCTCTGTGCCGACCCAAACAGCGCCATGCGGGTGATAGATAAACGATGTCGTGCGCGCGGTAATAGCGCTGTTGTCCGCGTTGTACGTGATGAGCGCTCCGTCGTCATACAGAGACGCGCCATTGTCGAAGCCCGCAAACCACTTACGCCCATGGATGTCTTCATAGATTTCCGTCAGGTACCAACTGGCAATGCTGGTGTTTTCGACGTTGTAAACAGTCCATAGGCCGCGGCCTGAATTGGTCTGCTCCCCGCCGCCGGCAGTACCAATGAGGACAAGCATCGTCAGGGACGCTAATGAGATGCCGCGTAATGCGTTCACACCTTTTTCCCTCTATCTATAGACGACGTTGTCAGACTGTTCGGCACAGGTCTTTGACGCCATAGTTACCCATTCTAAGCACACAGTTTAGCGCGGAATTGGCAGAGTGGCGCGGACTGTCCTCAAAATGACGGGCGCGGGACTCGCATGGTACGATACGGCGTGTCTGAAACTGCCAAGTGCGGCGTTAACAGTGGTGGGGTCGGCTGAGCTGCCTTGCGCACAAGGGGGTACCAATTGGCGGATGAGGTTCTAGGCGTTTCCGTTGGAACTGTCGCGTCGTTTACGAAAGAAATTTCAGCAGATGACGTAGAGAAGTTCGCGGAGGCGACAGGCGACGTTCAACCCATCCACCTGGATGAGACCTATGCCAAGCGCACGCGATTTGGTAATCGAATCGCGCACGGAATCCTCACGGCGGGCGTGATCTCCGCTGCAATCGGTACTCAGCTTGTGCCGAATGCAATCGCCATCTATATGGGACAGACACTACAGTTCCGAGCTCCGGTGTGGCTTGGCGACTCAGTCACCGCAACCCTTGAGGTCACAGAGCTTGATGTGGAGCGACGTCGCGCCACCATTTCAACCACATGCACAAATCAGAAGGATGAAGTGGTCCTCACCGGTGAGGCGCTGGTGATGCTGGACACCGTGCGCGACGAGTAGCGTGACGCTTAATCAGCAGTATCGGCGCGACTCAGTCGTTTTCTCAGAAGCGGTATAGGAGGCCAATCCAGATGTTCGTTCTTGACCAGGGAAACCGCATCGTCGTACCGCGGACGGAAATGACGTACCCCGGCCACAACATGCGGATGCACGAAAATGCGTCGACTGCGCCCGTCGATCACGTGATGGCGGACCTGGAAGACGCGTGCCCCTACGAGTTCAAGGGTGAGGCGTCCCGAAGTACTATCATGGAGGCGTTCAACACGTTCAATTACGGCGAGAAGGTGGTCACGTTCCGCCCGAACAACATTCATTCCCGCTTTTTCCTGGGCGACGTGGAGACGATCATGCGTGGGGCGGTCGACAAGTTCCACGGGATTATCCTGCCCAAGGTCACGGGGCCGGAGGATGTCATTTACGTGTCCCGCCTGCTCGATGCTCTTGAGCTTGAGGCAGGGTGGACGACGAAGGTTGCCATTGAGACGCTGATCGAAACGCCGGAGGCGATGGTCAACGTCAGCAAGATTGCGACAGCATCGCCGCGGATGGCGGGGTTGATTTTCGGCATCGCAGACTTCGCAGCGGTGATGGGCGTCGTGGATGTCGTCGAAGACCAGAACAAGAACTTTCACTACGCCAAGCAGCACATGGCGGTGGCGGCAAAGGCGGCCGAGCTCCACGCCATCGACAACGTATTTTTCACCCTCGTCCGGCGAGACACGTCAGAGGAGGACGCGGCCCAGATAAACGAGGCGCTGCTCCAGAAGAACGTCGAAGCCGCGAACCTGGGCATGGACGGCACGTGGATCATCCATCCACAGCAGGCGCCTATGGCCAATATGGCCTTCACACCGAGCGATTCATTGACGGAGTACGCCTCTCGCCTAATCGACAACTACCATGAGCGCGGCGGCGGGGCGTTTGTCTTCGAGGAAACAGGCGAATTTGTGGATGAGGCGACGGCCAAGGGCTACCTCGTCCTGCTGGCAAAGGCTGCGCAGGCGGGCAAGGTGGACACAAACTGGCTGTCCGATCACGCCGCGCGTCACGCGGAAATCACGGGCTATGACGTGCTGCGGCAGGCAGGCCGACACGTCGCCTAAAGGAATCACCGTCCGAGAGCGTCATGCCTGATCCCATCATCGAACCGCAGGACGCCATCGCGGCTGAGGTGCGCCGATGGGTCGACCGAGAGGTCGTTCCGGTCGTTGACGAGCTTGAGCACAACAACACGTTCCCGGATCAGCTTGTGCAGGGGATGCGGGAACTCGGTCTATTCGAGTTGATGATTCCGCAGGAATACGGCGGCATCGGCGCAACGTATGTCAGCTATTCCGGTGTGGTTGAGGAACTGGCGCGGGGATGGATGAGCCTCGGGGGGATTCTCAATACGCACGTCATCATCACGCATCTCGTCGCCACATATGGCACGGACGACCAGAAGCACCGCTATTTGCCGCAGTTGGCGACGGCGGAACGGCGGGGAGCGCTGACGATCACGGAGCCGAACGCGGGCTCCGACGTGCAGGCTATTCAGACAGTGGCTGTGAGGGATGGCGACGATTACGTCGTGAACGGCTCCAAGCTGTTCGTGAGCAATGGACGGCGCGGCGGGCTGTTTGCGATGGCGGTGAAGACCGACCCGCAAGTTGATCCACGCTATCGGGGAATCTCGTGTCTGCTTGTGCAGCCCGATTTTCCCGGGTTCAATGTCACGCGGGACATCGAGAAGCTCGGTTACAAGGGCATCGAGGCGTCCGAGCTTTCGATGGACGATCTCCGAGTGCCCGCGGCCAACCTGCTAGGCGGCGAGGAGGGACAGGGGTTCTTCCAGATACTGAGCGGTGTCGAGGTTGGTCGTGTGAATACGGCGGCGCGGGCGGTCGGGGTGGCACGGGCGGCATTTGAGGCCGCCGCGACGTATGCTCAGCAGCGGCAGGCGTTTGGCAAGCCCATCGGCGAGCACCAGGCCATTCAGTTGAAGCTCGCGGATATGTATACGAATATCACTGCGGCGCGTCTGTTGGCGCGGTGGGCGGCCGGGGTCAAGGACCAGGGGGGCCGGGCGGATACCGAAGTTGGTATGGCCAAGCTGTTTGCCACGGAGGTTGCGACTGAGGCAACTCTGGAATCCATGCGTATCCACGGCGGGATAGGCTATACGAAGGAGATGCCGGTGGAGCGTTTCTTCCGGGACGCGCCCGGCATGATGATCTATGAAGGCACGAACGAGATTCAGCGGACAATCATCGCGCGGAGCGTACTGCAGCGGTACGCGGTGAACTAAGAGCGGGAGAAGGCCTGATGCAATTCGGACGATACCTGGAGGAGTTTGAAGAGGGGGCGGTGTACAAGCACTGGCCCGGCAGGACGATCACGCAGGCGGACGATATCGCGTTCTGCATGCTGACGATGAACCACCATCCTCTCCACATCGACGAGGAGTTCGGCAGGAATAGCCAGTTCGGGCAGAACGTGGTTGTGGGCAACCTGGTTGTGGATATTGCGTTTGGGCTGAGCGTGTCCGATGTATCGGGACGCGCGATTGCGAATCTCGGTCTGGATGAGATTCGCTTCCACAAGCCGACGTTCCATGGGGATACCATTTATGCGGAGACCGAGGTGCTCTCCGTACGACCAAGCGACACACGGCCGGACCGCGGTGTGGTGACGGTCGAGACTCGGGCGACGAATCAACGCGAAGAGACGGTGATGACGTTCAAGCGGAGCGTGCTGATTCCGCGACAGCCGGAGGACAGTGAGGGTTAGGGGGCGTAGTTATGGCTACACGCTCTGAAGAGGAAATCCGCGCGGCGCAGGCGGCGTGGGAGGAAAAGACGGCCGGCGCTCGCGAGCGCAAGGAGTCGTTTGACACGGACTCCATCGAGGGCATAGGGCGGGCGTATTCGCCTGAGAGTGTCCCTGATCTGGATTTCCTCAATGATGTCGGATTCCCGGGCGAATACCCGTTTACACGGGGGGTACAGCCCACGATGTATCGCGGTCGGCTGTGGACGATGCGGCAGTACGCCGGATTCGGCACACCGACGGAGTCCAATGAGCGGTTCCGCTACCTGCTGGAACAAGGGCAGACGGGGCTCTCCGTGGCCTTTGATCTCCCAACACAGCTGGGCTACGACTCTGATGATTCGCACTCGCTGGGTGAGGTCGGGAAGGTCGGCGTCGCCATCGACTCCCTGCGCGATATGGAGTTGATGTTCGAGGATATCCCACTGGACAAGGTGAGCACGTCCATGACCATCAACTCGCCCGCCGCGGTGTTGGTTGCCATGTATGTGGCGGTGGGCGAGAAGCAGGGTCATACACCCGCCGCGCTCACGGGCACGGCGCAGAACGATGTGCTGAAGGAGTACATCGCGCGCGGTACATATATCTATCCGCCGGGGCCGTCGCTGCGTTTGGCGGCTGACCTGGTGGGCTATTGCGCCCGCGAGATGCCGCGGTTCAACAGCATTTCAATCAGCGGCTACCACATGCGAGACGCGGGCAGCACGGCTGCGCAGGAGATCGCGTTCACGTTCGCCAACGCCATCGCGTATGGGGAGGCATTCGTTGAGCGGGGCGTTGACGCGGACTCGTGGGGGCCGCGCGTTTCGTGGATTTTCAACACGCACAACAATTTCATGGAAGAGGTTGCCAAGTACCGGGCGCTGCGCCGCATGTGGGCGAAGATCATGAAGGAGCGGTTCGGGGCGCAGGACCCGCGCTCATGGATGCTGCGCACGCATACGCAGACGGGCGGGTCGACGCTGACGGCGCAGCAGCCGCAGAACAATATCGTCCGCGCGGCCTACCAGGCCATGGCGGCGGTGCTGGGCGGGGTTCAGAGTCTTGCGCTTTCCTGCTACGACGAGGCGCTGGGCATTCCGACGGACGAGGCGCAACGCGTCGCCTTGCGCACGCAGCAGATTCTCGCGCATGAGACCGGCATCGCCGACACGGTAGATCCGTTGGCGGGTTCGTATTTCGTCGAGTGGATGACGAACAACCTTGAAGAGAAGGCGTGGCAGTATCTGCGTCAGATCGAGGACCTGGGCGGGGCGGTGACGGCCGTCGAGAACGGCGTCATCCAGAAGGAAATCGCGCAGGCATCGTATGAGACGCAGCAGTCCATTGAGAACGGCGATCAACTGGTGGTCGGTGTGAACTCGTTCACGGACGGCAATGAGGACACATCGCTGCAGGTGTTCCGCGTGGACAACCGCGTCGTCGCGGAGCAGCATCAATCGTTGGAACGCGTGAAGGCGGAACGGAGCGCGGAGGATGTGACGAATGCGTTGGAGGCGCTGCGAGCCGCCGCGCGGGGCAACGACGACCTGATGCCTCCGATATTGGGCGCGGTTCGGGCGTATGCGACGACGGGCGAGATCTGCAGCGCGCTGCGTGACGTCTTCGGGGAGTACACGCCGCCGGTAGAGGTGTAGCGGCCAGGGAAGAATCTGAAACTAACGCCCGATCTGAGGGCATGAATCGAAAAGGCAAGGAAGGAATAGGGGGTAAGAACCATGGCAGGACTGTTGGACGGCAAGGTGGCGCTCGTTACGGGTGGATCACGCGGCATTGGCCGCGCGACGGCAATTGAACTGGCGTCGAGCGGCGCGTCGGTGGCCGTGAACTTCAACGCGAACGCGGACGCCGCGAATGAGGTCGTAAACGCGATTACATCCGCAGGCGGCAAGGCAGGCGCCTACCAGTTCGATATTTCGGATCGAGACGCCGTTGATTCCCAGGTCGATCAGATCGTGACCGATCACGGGCCGATCACAATCCTGGTCAACAACGCGGGCGCGACTGCAGACCGCACGCTGAGGAACATGTCATTTGATCAGTGGGATCGCGTGATTGAGGTCAACCTGACCGGAACGTTCAACGTGACCAAGAAGGTCTGGGAGATCATGGGCGGGGCCGGCGGCGGCCACATCGTCAACATCAGTTCGATCGTCGGCGAGGCCGGACGGCTTGGCCTGATCAACTACTCGACGGCCAAGGCAGGGCTTTTGGGCTTCACCAAGACGGCTGCGAAAGAAGGCGCGCGTTCCAATATCCAGGTGAACGCCGTCGCCCCGGGCTTCATTGACACGGACATGATTTCCGGCCTGACGCCGGAGATGAAGGAGAACCTGAAGACGGAGGCCACGCTTGGCCGCCTCGGAGAGGTTGAAGAGATTGCCAAGGTCGTGCGTTTCATCGTCAGTGAGGCGACATACATGACCGGCGCGACAATTGACGTAAACGGCGGGATGTACTACCGCTAGAACACTGTCGGCAACCAGGGAGAACCCAGGGGGATTGGAATCATGAGCGATGCAGTAATCGTGAGCGCAGTGCGAACGGCGGTGGGGGCGATGGGCGGCGGCCTTGCAGGCGTTGCGGCGCCAAAGTTGGGCGCCATCACCATCCAGGAGGCCATCGGGCGCTCCGGGATTCCGGATGACATCCAGCCGGATGAGGTGCTGATGGGGAACGTGATCCAGGCGGGGCTGGGCCAGAACCCGGCGCGCCAGTCCGCCATCCAGGGCGGGCTGCCGGTGAGCGTGCCGTCCACGACCATCAACAAGGTCTGCGGGTCCGGCCTCAAGACAGTGATTCTCGCCTCACAGGCCATCCGCGCCGGCGACTCGCAGTACATCGTGGCGGGCGGCATGGAGAACATGAGCGCAGGACCGTACCTGGTGCAGAACGGCCGCTACGGCTATCGACTGGGTCACGCCGAGTTGATTGACGCGACGGTCCACGACGGTCTGTGGTGCGCGATGGAAGATTGCCACATGGGCATCACGGCGGAGAACGTGGCGGCCGAGTACGGCGTCACGCGTGACGACCAGGATGCCTTTTCCGCGGAATCGCAGCGGCGCGCCGGTGAGGCGATGAGCAGCGGGCGTTTCGCGGATGAGATTGTCAACGTGGAGATTCCACAGCGGCGCGGCGACCCGGTCGTGGTGGATACGGATGAGTACCCGCGCCCGGATTCGACATCGGAGACGCTGGCACGACTGCGCCCCGCGTTCACCCAGGACAACGGCACGGTGACGGCGGGCAACGCGTCCGGCATCAATGACGGAGCGGCGACGACCATCGTCGTCTCTGAGGAGTTCGCCAACGAGCATGGGCTGAAGCCACTGGCGCGTGTGCGCGGTTATGCCGCTGCGGGCGTGGATCCACGCATCATGGGCATCGGCCCCATCACCGCGATGCAGAAGGCCGTGCGCCACGCGGGACTGACGATCCAGGACATCGACCTGATTGAGCTGAATGAGGCGTTCGCCGCGCAGTCCGTTGCGGTCACACGCGAGCTTGAGCTCAACCCGGACATCGTGAATGTCAACGGCGGTGCAATTGCCATCGGCCACCCGATTGGCGCGTCCGGCACGCGCATTCTTGTCACGCTGCTCCATGAGATGCAGAAGCGAGAGGCGCAGTTCGGGATGGCATCGCTGTGCATCGGCGGCGGACAGGGCATCGCGCTCGTCGTCGAGGCGGCGTAGGAGACGAACCGCCACATCCACATGGTGAGCGTACAATCAGATGGTAAGGCAACGATAAGGAGTTGGATTGGTGGCGACGGTGGAAGAGCGCGTCAGTTTTATCGAGGGCAAGCTGGATCAGTTTGCCACAAAGGCCGACATGGCCGAGATGGAATCACGCCTGATCAAATGGATGGTAACGCTGCAGCTGCTCGGGCTGGGTGCAATAGCAGCTATCGTGGCCACGGCAGTCCAATTGTTGGGATAAGAACGGGATCAAGACAGTTGGCAAAGTGATTAGCAGTCAGCCAGTCTGAGTGCGAATCAAACAGGGGGCGGCGGGGTGAGACCCGCGGCCTTCGGGACTTGCGCAAGGGGTGAGGACATGCGTATACTGCGCGTGTTAGCACTCTCGGCGCGAGAGTGCTAATTCTGCGAAAAAGACGATTACAGGAGGGATAGAGAGAGGTATGGCGCGCACATTTCAGCCGCTGGGGGATCGGATTGTGATCAAGCCGATTGAGCAGGAGGAGGTCTCCAAGGGGGGCCTGGTTCTGCCGGACACGGCACGGGAACGTCCACAGGAGGGCGAGGTCATCGCGGCCGGCCCGGGACGGCTCACGGACGAGGGCAACCGGATTCCGATGGAACTAGTCGTCGGCGACAAGGTTCTGTACGCGAAGTACGCGGGAACCGAACTGAAGGAAGACGACGAGGATTTCCTGGTGCTCCGGGAGTCCGACATCCTGGCGAAGATCAGCTAGTCACAGTTTCGAAAGGCACACAGGAGGCACAGTCAATGGCAAAGCAGCTCATATTTGGCGAGGATGCGCGGCGTTCGCTGCGCAGCGGCGTTGACGCCGTCGCCGACGCGGTCAAGATTACGCTCGGCCCCCGCGGCCGAAACGTGGTTCTTGATAAGCGATTCGGCCCTCCCACGGTCAGCTCCGACGGCGTATCCATCGCCAAGGAGATCGACCTTAAGGATCCGTTCGAGAACATGGGGGCGCAGCTCGTGAAAGAGGCGGCGTCCAAGACAAACGACATCGCCGGTGACGGCACAACGACGGCGACGGTTCTGGCGCAGTCCATCATCCACGAGGGCATGAAGAACGTGGCGGCCGGCGCGAACCCGATGGTTCTGCAGCGCGGCATCACGGCGGCGACACAGGCGTCCGTCTCTGCGCTCAAGGACATGGCGATTCCGGTTACCGGGCGGGAGCAGATCGCGCAGGTCGCGTCCATCTCCGCGTCCGATTCCGAGATCGGCAACCTGATTGCCGAGGTAATGGAGAAGGTGGGCAAGGACGGCGTTATCACCGTCGAAGAGTCCCGTGGCATCCAGTACGAGACGGAATACGTCGAGGGGATGCAGTTCGATCGCGGCTACGTGTCTCCCTACTTCGTCACGAACTCGGAGCGCATGGAATCCGCCATCGACGATGCGATTCTCATCATTACAGACAAGAAGGTGTCCGCCGTCAGCGAAATCGTGCCGGCGCTTGAGAAGGCGATTGCCATCTCCAAGAACGTCATCGTCATCGCTGAGGACATCGAGGGAGAGGCGCTCGCAACGCTGGTGGTCAACAAGCTGCGAGGCGCAGTGAACTGCCTGGCCGTGAAGGCACCGGGCTTCGGCGACCGCCGCAAGGCGATGCTCGAAGACATGGCGATCCTGACCGGCGGCGCAGTCATCAGCGAAGAGGTCGGCAAGAGGCTGGACAGCGTTGAGCCAACCGATTTCGGTCGGGCCCGCCGCGTGGTGGCCGATAAGGACAACACCACGATCATCGAAGGCGCAGGCAGCGACGAGGACATCCAGACGCGCATCGCGCAGCTGAAGGCGCAGATGGACGACTCCGGCTCCGACTACGACCGCGAGAAGCTGCAGGAGCGCATCGGCAAGCTGGCCGGCGGCGTGGCTGTGGTCCGCGTGGGCGCAGCGACAGAGGTTGAGCTTAAGAACAAGAAGATGCGCGTTGAGGACGCCCTGTCCGCCACGCGCGCTGCGGTTGAAGAGGGCATCGTCCCCGGTGGCGGCGTTTCGCTGCTGCACGCGGCCAACGCGCTCGATGAGATGGTCCTTGAGGGTGATGAGTCCACCGGCGCAAGAATCGTCCGCCGCGCGCTCGAAGAGCCGATGCGGATGATTGCCGAAAACGCCGGCAAGGAAGGCTCCGTCATCGTTGACGCAGTTCGGCGTCTTGAGAAGGGCGATGGCTACGATGGCGACCGCGACGAGTACGGCAACATGGTGGAGCGCGGGATCATCGATCCCGTGAAGGTGACACGCACGGCGCTTGAGAACGCCGCGTCCATCGCCGCCATGGTCCTGACAACGGAGTCGCTCGTGACGGACATCCCGGAGGAGAACCCGGCGATGCCTGCGCAGCCCCCGATGGACTACTAGGCCGACTCAACTGATTCGAGACCGCAAGTTCCCCGCTCACCGTACGGTGAGCGGGGAACTTCTTTTTGGTGGCGATTGGTTGTTTGGCTGAACCGCCTGTACCATCACTCAGGGGGTGAACTCATGGGACAACTCGACGGCAAGGTCTGCATCATTACGGGAGGCGGCAGGGGCATCGGAAAAGGGATCGCGCGCGCCTTCGCCAAGGAGGGCGCGATCCTTGTTCTGGCTTCGCGACAACTTGAGCATCTCAATGCGACCGCCGAAGAGATGCGCGGATACGGGGCGCCTACCCTCGTAGTCCAGACGGATGTGACCAGCGAGGATCAGATCAAGAGCCTCTTTGCGACAACAATGGCGGAACACGGGCGAGTCGACATTCTGGTGAATAACTCCGGCGTGTTCGACGGCGGGCCCGTCGATGAGCTCTCGTTGGAAACATGGACCAAAGTCATCAACATCAACCTCACCGCGGTTTTCATCTGCACAAGAGAGGCCATGAAAATCATGAAGCCGCAGGGAGGCGGGCGCATCATCAACATCGGCAGCATCTCGTCGAATATGCCCAGGTGGAATTCGGTCGCCTACACATCCACTAAGCACGCAATCATTGGTCTCACAAAGTCGACCGCGCTCGAAGGCAGAGAGTATGGCATCTCTGCAGGCGCGCTTCACCCCGGTAGTGTCACATTGGAGTGGCGAGGGCCCGAGGATCCAGATGCAACGATGTCAGTGGATGACATAGGGGGGGTGGCATTGGCAATGGCCGTGCTACCGCCGTACGCAAATATGCTCGATGCATCCGTTCTGCCCGTTAAACAGCCCTACCTGGGGCGCGGATAGCCTACGACGTCATACGGAGGCTGGGCACGGCGTCAAGCTGACCGTTGTCAGGCTCAGCACCCTGTTCGATGACGAAGGCGGCGCGGGCGGCAATCATGACACCGTTGTCGGTGCAGAGGCCGGGGCGGGGCCGCCACACGGGCATATCCGCCTTCTGCAGAACCTCTTCGCCGAGAGCGCCGTTTGCCGCGACACCGCCGGACAGCATGACGGACTTCGCTTTCGTGGCTCGCGCGACCTCCAACAGGCGGTCGGCAAGGCCTGTAACAGCGGTCTGCTGAAAGCCTGCGGCGATGTTGGCAACGTCTTCCTGGCTCAGCGCTTCCGTCCCGCCCCGTTCATTCACCACGCGGAGCACTGCCGTCTTGAGGCCGCTAAAGCTGAAATCCCAAGATTCCCTGATCAGCGGGCTGGGAAAGCGGACAGGTTCGGTCGCCTCTTTCGCCACTCGTTCAATTATTGGGCCGCCGGGGTAACCGAGGCCAAGCAATCGGGCGACCTTGTCAAACGCCTCTCCCGCGGCATCGTCTCGCGTCTCGCTCAGCAGCCGGTAGTTCCCATGCTCCCCAACCATCACGATATCCGTATGGCCGCCGGAGACGATGAGCGCCACGGATGGCAGCAGCGGGTCGCCCCGCTCCTCACTGTCCCACTGCCCGTCCGCGATCCAATTCGCATAGACATGTCCCTCAAGATGGTGGACACCGTACAGTGGCAGGTCCCACGCCATTGCGAGCGCCTTGGCGAAATTGACACCCACCAACAGGGAGCCCGCCAGTCCCGGGCCGTACGTCACGGCGATGGCATCGAGATTGTGGTCTCCGTCATGTCGCTGCATGACGTCACGCAGGAGCGTGGGAAATGTCAGCAGGTGCTGGCGTGACGCGATCTCCGGAACCACGCCGCCGAATCGCGCATGGATATCCGCCTGCGAAGACAGGCCATGGACGATGACACGACGACCGTCCTCAACGATGGCGATGCCCGTCTCATCGCAAGACGATTCGATACCAAGAATTCTCATGGTGGCGCGGCCGTGAGGGTTCGGAGTGAGCCCGTGTGGCTCAGGCCGCAGTGAGTTGCAGCATCAACATGGCGAATTCATTTTCCTGCGCCGCCATGCGGTAGAGCGAACGCATTGCAGGATCAATGCCGGACTTGATAATCGTCGATATGTGCTCTTCTTCAATGACATCCGGCATCTGCGACCAGCCGATCACGATGGTATCGCCGTCATCAATCTGCTCGTTTGCCACATAGATGGGCACTTCACCCTCTTCTCCGAGCGCGCCGCCCAGGTTACCCGGCGTCACATAGCCCGGATAATAGATCTGTTCGCTGGTAACAACCCAGGAGACCGCCGGCCCGGCCCAGGCAAGGTAGACCTCATTCCCGGTGAGCGCGGCCAATACTGCGCTTGCGCGCCAGCCGCGCACGGAGTACTCGCTCAGAGTTGACTGGGCAGACTCAATCGCGTTCTGCAGGTAGCGTGTCGTCGTAAGTCTTCGCTGCGCATTAAGTCCTTCCTCAAGCGCCTCCCAGACGATGTCCGAAACTGTTGCTGCCGGGCCTGAAACGACCTCCACCAGGCCGTAAACGGCCTCGATACCCTCTCGTCGCCTGTCATCCCACGTGCGGATATAAGGTGCCATCGGCTGCGCCTCGCCGCCCGAAATGCTGAAACTAGCCGTAGTGTATGTTGCCATTCGAAAAATCCCCGCGCCCTCAAAATAGCATTCGCATTAATGATACCAGTGGGCGCTACTCCCTCGGCCTGGCGCGAACGATTGCTGCGCGAGATGTAGAATAGTCACCTATAACGACGGCAATCTCCCATCAGGGAGGAGGGACGCACGCGCATGCAGGAGGTCGAGACCATTAGCCTTGCGCTATTGGGGCTCTCCTTTCTCTTTTCGGCAATCTTCTCAGGCACGGAGGCGGCTTTTCTTGCGTCTCAACCACATCGCCTGAGGCACCGCGCCGAGAACGGTTCACGAGGGGCGCGCATCGCGTCGGGGATGAAGGAAAGACCGGAGCGATTCCTTTCGACGCTGCTGGTCGGCAACAATCTCACGAACACCGCCGCCGCGGCCATCGCAACCAGCATCGCCCTGACACTGCTCGAGAACTCGGAGCAGGGTCTTGTCGCGGCGACGATTGTCACCACTATTGCCCTGCTCGTCTTCGCGGAAATCACGCCAAAGACGGTCGGCGCGCGTCATGCAGAGCGCGTGATGGTGATCGTGGCGCCGCCTTTCCGTGTCTTTTCATTCATTTTCGGGCCCGTGACGATTGTTTTCACGACGTTTGCGGGCTTCGTGGCATGGGTGACGGGCGGGACAGGCCGCGCCGTGGTAGACGCGCAGGAGTTCCGCGCAATGATCAGGACCGGCGTGGAACAGGGAACCGTGGAGGAGCGGGAGGCTGAGCTTGTTCACAAGGTGTTCCAGTTTGGCGACCGCATGGTCCGGGAGATCATGACGCCGCGGACGGAGATCATCTGGGTGCGGAACGGAACGACCCTTTCAGAGTTTCTCGAGATTTACGCCCAGCATTCCCATTCACACTTCCCCGTTCTGGGAGATGAGCCGGACACCGTGGCGGGCATCCTCTCCATCAAGAGCGTTCTCCACAAGCACGCCCTCGGTGAACTCACAATAAACAGCTCCATCACCACAGACCTGCGTGAGACGCACTTCGTTCCGGAGACCAAGATGATCGACGACCTTATGGACGAGATGCGGGCGCACCGGTCGCGGATGGTGATGGTGGTCGACGAGTTTGGCGATATTTCCGGCCTTGTGACGCTCAGCCGCGCCATCGAGCTCATCGTCGGGCGGGTGGACGATCCCGGCGATCCGCAGGCGTTCCAGGCGGTGGATGAGCGCACAGTGCGCGTGGACGGCATCATGCATATCGACGAACTGGCGGAGCAACTGAACATCCACCTGCCGGACGGCGACGGCGAGTATGAGACCATTGCCGGCTTCGTGCTCAAGCAGCTTGGGCGGATTCCCGAGGAGGGGGAGGCCCTTGTGCATGGTCCATACGAGATCACGGTGGCACAGATCCACGGCGCGCGAATCGACGAGGTGACGGTGCGGACGGAGGACGGTCAATGATGCCGGTCACACCAATCATTGCCGACAAGCAACGCCCCCCAGAGGTTCCGGAATGAATCTCTATCTGGTGCGGCACGGTGAGACGGAGTGGAACCGCGGGGGGCGGGCGCAGGGACGCGCCGATGTTCCGCTCAACGAGGTTGGTATCACTCAATCGCAGGCGCTGGCGGGGGCATTCGGCTCCATGAACGTGACGGCGGTGATGTCAAGCACGCTGAGTCGCGCGGTCCGCACGGCTGAGGCCATCGCCGCGCCGCACGGCCTATCGGTTTCGACCGAGAATGACCTGCTTGAGCTGGATTTCGGCGGGCTGGACGGCGCGCCCTTGCGGGACATGCGCGAGATGTTCCCCGACTTCTTCGAGCACTGGACAAGTGATCCCGCCACCGCGCAGTTCCCCGATGGCGGCGAAACGCTCCAACAGCTGCAGGACCGGACGTGGGGCGTGGTGGACGCGGTGGCACGGGCGCATGACGCGCAGGATAACGTGATCATTGTGTCCCACGCGTTCGCCTTGTATTCAATCATGTGCCGGGCGCTGGGGATGCCGCTGTCCAACTACGGGCGGCTGCGGATCACGCCGGGGACGTACAGCCTGCTTGTCTCGCGCGCCCCGAATGTCATCGGGCCGTCGGACAACCTCCAATGGGCGCTGACGAGCCTGAATGTGGCTCCGCCGCCCACAGATCACTAGCCTCGCCATGACCTCAATCAACCGGCCCGCAGGGTCGAAACTCGTTCGCAGTGTCCGCGGCGCGCTGGATTCCGGCGGTTATGTGGGACGGGGGGCGCGGCTTGTCGTTGGTGCATCGGGCGGGCCGGACTCGACGGCGCTGTTGGTGAGTCTCGTCGAGTTACGGGACGATTGCCAGCTTGAGCTTCACGTCGTCCACGTGAATCATGGCCTACGGGCGGAGGCGAAGGGCGACGCGGCATATGTGAGACGTCTTTGTGCCCGTTGGGACGTGCCGATGACAGTCAGGGGTGTAGACGTTCCTGAGATGCGACGAGCGGAGGGTTTGTCCGTGGAAGAGGCTGCACGCAAGGCGCGCCATCTCGCGCTGCTTGAGGAGGCGGACACGTTTGGGGCGGACGCCGTCGTTCTTGGGCATACGGCTGACGATCACATCGAGACGGTGCTGTTGAGCCTGCTGCGTGGGGCGGGGCTGCGGGGTCTGGCAGGGATAGCGGAAGAGACGGAATCGGCGTTTACACTGCCGGACGGAAGGCGCGTGCCGGTTCTCCGTCCCCTGCTTGGCGTGACGCGGGCTGACGTGATGGGTTATCTGAAAGAGCGGCGTTTACGGCCCCGGCAGGACGCCTCCAATACGGATCCGGCGCATCTCCGCAACCGTGTGCGGCATGAGTTGATTCCGCTGATGGAGAACATTCGGGAGGGGGCATCGGATGCCGTCGGGCGGGCGTCCGAGGATGCGCGAGCGGCACTAAAGTACATCGAGGAGCAGGCCGACGGACTGTGGGGCGAGGCGTGTGAGTCTGCGGCGGATGGGCAGTCGGTTCGCATCGACCGTACCGTAATGGGCACGGCGCACGCCGCTTTGAGGCACGTCGTCTTTGAGCGGACAATCGGTGCGTTGCTCGGGTCGGCTGAGGGATTCAGCAGGCGGAATTATCTGGCGGTAGATTCGCTGGTCATTGAGGGTGGGATCGGGGCAGAGATTGAGTTGCCGCACAGTTTGCGCCTTTCCTGCACGAATGGGGACTACGCAACGCTATCCATCGGCGCGCCGCCGGTTCCGCTTCCAGTGGTCACTCCCGCCGAGATTGGGCTGAATGGGGTGACGATTGCGGGTGGATGGACGTTCACGGCTCGGACCGTTGAGGGCGGGTTGGAACTTTGGGCATCGGGCACGGGAGCGGAGTTGTTGCCGGGGGCGCTTGGCGTCTCAATTGGTCGAGACGGCGGATCGTGCCGGCTATGTGTTCGGGCGCGCACGCCGGGAGATCGTATTCGGCTCGTGGGCGGCACGCGAAAGGTGCAGGACGTGTTCGTCGACAAGAAGATTCCGCGCGCGTGGCGGGACAGGGTTCCCATCGTCATTAAAGATGACACGGGCGAGATCGTGTGGATTGTGGGGGTCGCCGGAGCGGCTATCGTTTCAGTAGCTGGAGAAGACTCGACGGTAAAGGGTACTATTGAGGCATGAGCAGGAGACGAAACCAGACACCGAGGCCCGGACGGGGCGGCGGACAAGATGGCCAGGGCGGGCAACCCAACGCGGGCGGGAATCGAGCGGAGCGGCGCTCATTCCTGGAGCGGATACGGGTGCGTGAGGACGCTGCGCCGGACGCGCCGGCGGGAATGCGGCGGGGTCAGCAACGCGCCAACAACAGATCGCGCCGCCGTGGCGAAGGCTGGACGTTCGGCCGGATCTTTGTCCTGTCGGTCATGGCTTTCCTTGCGTTGGCGCTCGCGCTCAGCGGACTGATTGCCTTCCTGCCGCCGCCGGGTTCGGCTAGCTAGTTAGCGTTGACAAGATAGACTATTTGTTCTATTCTCCGTCCACAGCCAGAATCGCTAGCTAGGAGGCGTGTAATGGCATCGACCATTGAGTGGACGGACGAGACATGGAATCCCGTCACGGGCTGCTCACGCGTCTCACCGGGTTGCGATAACTGCTACATGTTCGCGCTGTATCCGCGTCTGCACGCGATGGGCGTGCCCGGGTATGAGGCCACTGCGGACACGGTTCAAATGCTGCCGAATCGCCTGAACGCGCCTCTAACATGGGCCAAGCCGCGACGTGTCTTCGTAAACAGCATGTCCGACCTCTTCCACCCCAAGGTGCCGTTTGAGTTCATCTCCCAGGTCTTTGATGTCATGCGGCGAGCAGATCAGCACATTTTCCAGGTGCTGACCAAGCGGCCGGGGCTCGCGGTGGGGTGGTGGGAACAATGCGGCAAGCACGAGTTCGGTGAGTGGCCATCCAACGTGTGGATCGGAACGTCCGTCGAGAACCAGAAGTACGCGCCGCGCCTGACGGTATTGGGTCGCATTCCGGCCAAGATTAGGTTTGTGTCCGCAGAACCTCTTCTGGACAAGTTGGATTTGAGGCCGTGGCTGCGTGACGGCACGCTGCAGTGGGTGATTACCGGCGGGGAGAGCGGGCCTAGGGCGCGCCCGATGGATGAGGCGTGGGCGGTCGCCCTCATGAGGCAATGCATCGCGGAAGGGGTAGATTTCTTCTTCAAGCAGTGGGGGGGGCGTAGGGGAAAGCGCAGCGGGGATGAAGCCATACTGGAAGATGAACTTTGGCGGCAGTATCCCGCAACAATAATTGCAAACTGACATGCCCCCACACAAGACTCTCTGGCGCTTAGAACCGCACACCGAGGGCAAACACTTAGTACTGCGGCATTATCTTGATGGATGGATTCCCAAGCTTGGTCTTTCGAGCAACAGAATCCTATTCATAGACGGCTTTGCCGGTCCAGGCGAATACGACAAAGGCGAGGTAGGCTCGCCAATCATAGCCCTTAACGCTTTGCGTGAGCACAGAGCCAAGATTGCCATTAGGGCCGAAGTTGTTTTTCTCTTCATCGAAAAGGACGAAGCGCGCGCAGACTACTTGAGAAACTTACTCAAGGAACAAGATCTGAGCCCCCCGCCTATTGTCAGGCGGCAGGTACTTACATCTGCCTTCGAAGACGCATTGACTGAAGTCTTGAATAACGTCGAGGAGCAACGCCGTAGGCTCGCCCCCGCCTTTGTGATGATTGATCCGTTTGGCGTATCCGATACGCCAATGAGCATTATGGAGCGGATTCTGCAGAATCCTAAATCGGAAGTTTATGTCTCATTCATGTACGACTTCATTAGGAGATTCATTGAGAGCCCGGAGTTTGAGCCTCACCTGGATTCCTTGTTTGGCACGGACAGGTGGAGAGAAGCTAGAAAAATAGACGACTTTCATAGGAAAAAGCGCTTTCTGCAAGGCCTATATGCGAACCAATTGAAGAAGGCTGGGGCCCGCTATGTAGTACATTTCGAACTGTACGAGGGGAATCGACACGTTTACTCGATATTCTTTGGCACAAATAACCTCGACGCCTGCAATTTAATGAAACAGGCCATCTGGAAGGTTGCTCCTTTTGGCGACTATCAGTTTCGTGGCGCACGTTCCGGCCAACTCGCCTTCGAGGACACTTTAGTAGACCTGAGCATCCTAGAGAGTGAGCTGTTAAATCAATTTGACGGGGAAGACGCCGTACGGATTGAGCAGCTAGAAGGATTCGTGAAGTCCGATGAAACGGACTTCCATTCAGGCCACCTCAAGAGAAAGACACTCAAACCAATGGAGGACGCTGGTCGACTCGAAGTCGTGTCTAGTCCTCGAAAGAAACGGGGTTCCTTTCCGAACGGAACCGTCGTCAGGTTCGTACCTTGAATGCCGTAGTCACCCTCACTCCACCTTCGGTCTGCCCTTGAACCTTAGGCGGGCCAGGCCTTTTATGTCTTCCCAGGCGGTGGAGATTATTTTGACTCTGGTGTCCGGGTCTTCTTCCCATGCGACGGGGAAATCGGCGATGGGGTAGCGGTTCTTCTCCGCCAGGAGCAGCAGTTCCGTGTCAAAGAACCATTCGTTGTCCTTGATGAGGGGCAGGAGATTGTCCGCGGCGCGGCGGCTGATGGCCTTGAAGCCGCATTGCGCGTCTGAGAAGCCGCTCCAGAACACGGACTTGATCATCAGGTTGTAGGAACGGGAGACGAACTCGCGCTTGAATGAGCGGGAGGTTTGGGCGCCGCGCTTTAGGCGGGAGCCGGTCGCGACATCGTGCCCGTCCCTAACCGCGCCGAGCAGGTCAGGGATGCGGTTGATGTCCGTGGAAAGATCGACGTCCATGTAGGCGCGGATATCTGCGTCGCTCTCGCTCCACGCCCGCTTTAGTGCCCTACCCCGTCCCTTCTGCTCAAGGTGGACGACGCCGACCTCGCCCTCGTACTGCGCCGCCAATCGGTTTGCCACGTCAAGGGTGCCGTCGATAGAGCCGTTGTCGGCTATGACGACGCGCCACCGGTAGTCGGCCAGGTTCTCGCGGCAGAACGGCAGCAGGCGTTCGAGGCAGACGGGCAGGGAGTGCTCCTCGTTGTAGACGGGGATGACGATATCGGCGGAGGGCAGGGATTCGGAATTGTCCGGGGCGGGAGTGTCCGTCATGGCTGTCGCCTAGTGTCGGAAGTGGCGGATGCCGGTGAAGACCATGGCCGCGCCGGCGTTGTTGGCGGCGGCAATGACTTCATCGTCACGGACGGAGCCGCCGGGCTGAACGGCTGCCGTCACGCCGCCATTGAGCGCCATCTCCAGTCCATCTGCGAACGGGAAGAAGGCGTCCGAGGCAACGACAGCGCCCTGTGCCGCGTCACCGGCCAGTTTCAATGCAAGTTCGACGCTGATGAGGCGATTCGGCTGGCCTGCGCCCATGCCAAGCAGCGCGCCGTCTTTGACGATGACGATGGCGTTGGATTTGACGTGGCGGGCGGCTTTCCATGCGAAACGCAGGTCGCCGAGCTCGGCGTCCGTCGGGGCGCGCTCTGTCACCGTCTGCCATTCGCCCATCTCGCCCATGTCCGCGGCCTGCACGAGGAATCCGCCGCGCACCGTGCGGATGTCCAGTGAGGGTGTGGCGGAGGACGCATCGCTCATCTCAAGCAGGCGCAGGTTGCGCTTCTGAGTGAGGACGGAGAGGGCGTCATCCTCATAGGACGGGGCGATGACGATCTCATAGAAGGCCTCGTTGATTGCCTCCGCAGTTACCGTGTCCATCGGGCGGTTGGCGGCGATGATGCCGCCGAACGCAGAGACAGGGTCACCGGCGAGGGCGCGGGAGAATGCGGTGACGAGATCCGGCGCGGTGGCAAGGCCACACGGGTTGCCGTGCTTGATGATGGCCACGGCGGGAGCATCCGGGAAATCAGAGACGACGTTCCACGCGGCGTCCGCGTCAAGGATGTTGTTGAAGGACATCTCACGGCCATGGACCTGGCGCGCGGAGGGGATGCCCTGCGCGGGGCGGCCGGGGTCGTTCATCGTGTAGAGAGCGCCCTCCTGGTGGGGATTCTCGCCATAGCGGAGCGACTGGATGGATTGGAGGGGTAGTACACGTTCGGCAGGGAGGGCGGCGGCCTCATCATCCATGCCGGCGGCGCCCATGTCTCTTGACAGGTAGTTGGCGATGATCGTGTCGTAGGCGGAGACGTGCTCGAATGCCTTGCGGGCAAGGCGGCGACGCTCGGCGACGGGGACGACTCCGGCACGCAGCATATCAAGGACAGGGGCGTAATCGGCGGGGTCAATCATGACGATGACGGCGGGGAAATTCTTGGCGGCAGCGCGGACCATCGTCGGGCCGCCAATATCGATCTGTTCCAGCGCGTCCATGAGTGTCACATCCGGCTTGGAAACAGTCTCGGCAAAGGGGTAGAGGTTCACGGCGATGAGGTCGATTGTGCCGATGCCGTGCTCCTCCATCTGCGCCACATGCTGGGGTTCTTCACGCTTGGCGAGGATGCCACCGTGGACGCGGGGATGGAGCGTCTTGACGCGGCCATCGAGAATCTCGGGGAAACCGGTCAGTTCTTCGATGTGCCGGGCGTCGATGCCCGCGCCGGTTAGGAAGCGGTGGGTACCGCCGGTAGCGTAGACCTCCCAGCCGAGGTCGGTCAGGCTGCGGGCAAAATCGTCCGCGCCGTCCTTGTTAGACGGGGCGATGATTGCTCGGAAAGTCATTCGCGCTCCAGTTTGAGGATGATCCGATCGCCGTCGGGCGGTCGTTCTTCGATTGTGCCAATCTGCGCGCTGCCCGGCATGACGGACATGACCATTGCGGCGTCCTGCGGGCGGGCTACAGCAACCATGCCCATGCCCATGTTGAAGACATCGTACATTTCGGCCACCGGGATTTCGCCGCGCTTGCCGATGAGCCCAAAGATGGGCGGCACATCCCACGCGGCGCAGTCGATGACGGCTCGCAGGGTGTCCGGCAGGACGCGCGGCACGTTCTCTACGTAGCCGCCGCCGGTGATGTGGGCTAGACCGCGGATGCGTCGGCGCACCGGCTTCAACTCCCGGTAGTAGGGGCGATGCACGGCCAGCAACGCCTCACCGAGGGTTTGGCCGCCAAGCTCGGCGGGGCGTTCGTCCAGGTGTTCGGGGTGATCGTCAAGGTTAAAGACGCGGCGGGCCAGCGAGTAGCCGTTGGTGTGGAGGCCGGTGGAGGGGAGGCCGACAAGGACATCGCCCGTGCGGATGCCGGTGCCGTCAAGGAGGTCCCACCGTTCCACCGCGCCAACGATGAATCCGGCAACATCATAGTGGCCCTCACGGTACGTGCCGGGCATTTCGGCAGTTTCGCCGCCAATGAGGGCACAGCCGGCGGCGCCACACGCCTCCGCCATGCCGCGCACGATGTCCGCGGCATCCTGCGGAATCAGGCTGTCAGCGGCGATGTAGTCCAGGAAGAATAGCGGATCGGCTCCCTGTACCCAGATGTCGTTGATGCAGTGGTTGACTAGATCAGCGCCGACACTCGCAAACGAGCCGGCCTGCCTGGCGATGTTGATCTTGGTGCCGACGCCGTCCGCGCTTGCGACGAGTATCGGCTCACGGTAGGAATCGAGTTTGAAGAGGCCGCCAAAGCCTCCGATGTCACCCAGCACGCGGCTGTTGTAGGTGGCCTGGGCGAACGGGCGCATCAGGCGCACGGCTTCCTGACCCGCGCCGATGTTCACACCGGCTGCTGCGTAATTGGACTCCGAATCAGACACGCAGGGGGAGCCGCTCCAGCGCGAATTTATCAAGCTCGACCTGGACGGGGACGGTGTATTCACCCGTGAAGCAGGCCGTGCAGAATCCTGTGCCCTCTTGAGCGACGGAACGGTACAGGCTCGGGACATCAAGGAATCCAAGGCTGTCGACACCGAGCTCGTCACGCACCTCTTCAACACTGCGGTCCGAGGCGAGCAGCTCAGCGCGAGTCGGCATATCGATGCCGTAGTGGCAGGGATAGCGGATTGGTGGGGCGCAAACGCGGAGATGAATCTCCTTTGCGCCGGCGCTGCGGAGCAGTTCGACAAGCCGGTACGTCGTCGTGCCGCGCACGATGCTGTCGTCCACGACCACGAGACGCTTGCCCTCAATGACCTCACGCAGGGGGGTCAGCTTGAGACGGACGCCCTCATCGCGCAGGCGCTGGTCGGGTTGAATGAAGGTGCGGCCAACATAGCGATTCTTGACCAAAGTCTCGTAGAAGGGGATGCCGGAGCCATGGGCGTAGCCGATGCCCGCGGCGGTGGCGGAGTCAGGAACGGCGCTGACGATGTCCGCCTCAACGGGGTGCATCCTCGCCAGTTCCTTGCCCATCGCCTCGCGGCTAAGATAGACGCGCCTACCCTCAAGGACGGAGTCGGGGCGTGAGAAGTAGATGTGCTCAAATATGCAGAGGGAACGCTTCTCACGGCGTCCGAATGTGGAGTGGATGCCGGTAGCATCAATGCGGACGATCTCGCCGGGCTCCACATCACGGACGATTTCTGCGGCGACGTTTTCCAGGGCACACGTCTCGGAGGCGGCCATCCAACCGGACTCGCCTACGCGCCCGATACTCAGCGGGCGGAATCCGTGCGGGTCTCGCACGGCATAGACGGCGTCCTTGGTGAGGATGGTGAGGCTGTACGCGCCCTCAAGTCGCAGCATTGCCGCAGCGATTTTCTCCTCCCACGTCTTGCCCGGGAGGACGGCAATGAGCTGGGCAATGACCTCGGAGTCGGTGGACGTGACGAATTGCGCGCCGAGCTCGAGCGCCTCATGTCGCAGGAGTTCCGCGTTGACGACATTGCCGTTGTGCGCGATGAGAACCTCTCCGAGAGGGCCGTTGGCGGGGATAGGCTGGGCGTTGGCGAGAGTGGAGCTACCGGTTGTTGAGTAACGGGTGTGGCCGATTGCCAAGCTGCCCGGGATGACGTTCAGGGTGTGCTCATCAAAGACGCGGTTAACGAGGCCAAGGCCGCGGTAGAGGTGGAGTTCCTGGTTGTCGTCGGATGCGGCGATGCCAGCGCTTTCCTGACCGCGGTGTTGGAGTGAGAAGATACCGAAAAAGGCTGCCCGCGCGGCATCTCCGCCCGGCAGGTAGATGCCAACGACGCCGCAAGCATCGTGCAACTTGTCGTCGTCCACTCTCACCTACCGGTGGGCATCACGTCCTGCTCTCCGGACACTGCCTCAGCAAACACAGGTAAGGATACCAAATCTCAGGTCGGAACGCACGCCAAAAGCAGGCTTTGGTGCCGGCAATCTAGGCCGTTCCGGCGTGGAGGCGGAGGCCAAGCACCTTGATGATGGCAAGGACAGTGGAGAGATCCGGCTCTTCTTTCGGCAGTTGTCCCACGGTCAAGAATTCCTTGGGGAGGCCAGCACTTAGGGCGTCTTCTACACACCCTTTCGACTTAGCGATGTCACCAAGAATCGCCAAGATCGTTGAGGTGTCCCACTCATCGAGACCGGCTTGCAGATAATCAGCCCTGTCTTCGTCGGTCTTGAGATAGCGAACCATGTCCCATGGGGCCGTCCCAATCTTCACCATAGCTAGAGCCTCTCGTAATCGCTCGCCAATTCGTGTGCCCTTCTGATGTCGGAGGGTTGGCTGCTCTTGTCTCCTCCGACTAACAACAGAATCATAGTTCGGCCTTGCTGGATAAAGTATACGCGGTATCCCGGCCCGTAGTGGATACGCAATTCTGAAACCCCACCACCCACGGGACGAACATCGCCGGGATTACCGTAGGCAAGCCGCAGAACTCGCGCAGCGATACGTCTTCTCGCTGATTCGTCACGGAGTGAATCGAACCAATCAAAGAAGACATCTGTCCATCGCAGTTCAAATGGTGCACCGCTCGTATCCCCAGGAAGCATGCGACACGAATCTCTCTTAGCCCGCTACGGCCGAAATCGCATCCTCCAGGATTGCTACGCCCTTGTCCATGTCCTCGTCCGTCAGTGTGAGGGGGGGCATGAGGCGGAGGGCATTGGGGCGGACGCGGTTGACCAACATACCGCGTTCAAGGCAGGCGGCAAGCAGGTCGCCCGCGATCTCGTCATTGAATTGCACTGCCACCAACAGGCCCATCCCGCGTACTTCTTCAATCGAGGAATGGCGATCCGCGAGGCCCTTGAGGGCACTGAGCAGTCTCTCGCCGGAGGCCTGCACACGCCCGGGGATGTCCTCAGCCAAGACGGTGCGAATGACGGCTAGCGCGGCGGCGGTTGTCAGGACGTTTCCGCCGTAGGTGGAGCCGTGGTCGCCATAAGTGAGGGCGTCCGCGTGAGTTTTAGTCAGGAACGCGCCGATAGGCACGCCGCCGCCGAGTCCTTTCGCCAACGACATCACGTCCGGCTCTACTCCAAATGCCTGGTACCCGAAGAGGTGGCCAAGTCTGCCCACACCCGTCTGCACTTCATCCAGGATCAGCAGCAAGTTGTTCTCATCGCACCACGCCCGGACGGCACGCAGGTAGTCGGGATCAGGAACATTGACGCCGCCCTCTCCCTGCACCGGTTCCAACATCACGGCAACAGTGCGTTCTGTTGTCGCCTCACGGATAGCAGCCATGTCATTGAACGGGACATGGACAAAGCCGGGCGTGAGCGGCTTGAAACCTTCCTGGTAGTGCGGCTGGCCGGTGGCAGCGACGGTCGTCATCGTGCGGCCATGGAACGATTCAAGCGCGGTGATGATCTCATACGCGCCGTCCTTGTGAAGGGCTCCGTAGCGGCGGGCTACCTTGATCGCGCCCTCGACAGCCTCCGCGCCGCTGTTGCAGAAGAAGACGCGGTCCATGCAGGAGTTGTCGATCAGCAGCTGGGCGAGTTCAATCTGCGGGACAGTGTAGAAGGCATTGGATGTCTGGATCAGCGTGGCGGCCTGCTCAGCGATGGCCTCCACCATAGCGGGGTGGGAATGGCCGAGCGTGGCCGTGGCCCATCCGCCAACGAAGTCGAGGTACTCGCGTCCCTGGTCGTCCCAGACGGTGCTGTCCTTGCCGCGCACGAGTGTGACGGGCACGCGACGCACGGTCTGCATGTAGTAATCGGACTCAACCTGCTGCCAGTCTTTCGCTGTTGTCATGTGGTTCTCTCCGTCGCAATGATTGGATACAACTGAGCATGGGGAATGCGGTACACGGCTTTCCTCATACGCTATCGTACCGTGTGGTGGTGCTATAGGACAGGGAGCGCCCAGTGGAGGGCATGATGACGCAATCATCACCTAACGAACCGTTCAACCTATTCAATGCGAGTGCCCACTTCTTGTGAGCTCAAGGCGGCCAGCGCGTTCATCGTACCGTCCGGGACGTGATACCGGGTGACGGTGGAGGAACCCGCCAACCTTCTGACGGCGGTGCGGGCGGGGGAAGTAGGGAGTCGGCCGGCCGGTTAGCCTTAGACCGCTCTGTCTTCCTCTTCTTCCAGGGCTACGTCTATCGTTCGAGAGATGTCCTCAATCTGCCGTGTTAGTTCGGCAGCCGAATCCCGGATATTCTCCAACTCCTCGCGCAGCCGTTGTATGACCGTCAGTGGTGTAATGCCGTCATCGGCGGTTTGCGGCCGTGTCTCGCGGATGGCCGTCGTACCACCCTGCCTCGCAAGCAGGTTATTCAGCGACTGCCCAAGGGACGGGAGCATAACTGGCTCCTCGCCCTGCTGAACAAGCACGACGCGCGTCAGCTGCGGGTATTCGATGTCCTCGGCCTTGAGGTAGATTGGCTCGGCGTAGATGATGTTGTCGCCAACCGGGATAACGAGCAGGTTCCCTCGCAAGACATTTGATCCGGCCTGATCCCACAGCGTGAACTGCTGAGAGATGTCGGGGTTCGTGGTGATACGGGCTTCAACCTGCTGCGGGCCGTCAATCTGTCGTTCCTTCGGGAACGTGTATGCGATGAGTGAGCCGTAGTTCTCACCGTCGTTGCGGGCAGCGAGCCATCCAACGAGGTTCGGTTTGCCATCCGGCGTGAACGGCATGATCAGCACGAATTCTTCCTGGTCCTCACCCGGAAGACCCATGATGAGGTAGTAGGGCTCCATGGCCTGTGCCTGGTCGCTGAAGAACAACTCGAGCGGGAAGTTCCAGAGGTCCTCCTGGTTGTAGAAGACCTGCGGGTCAGTCATGTGGAACTTGAGGTACTTGTCCGCCTGGATGGTGAAGAAGTCCTCCGGGTAACGCAGGTGGGAGCGGAGCGCCTCCGGCATTTCGCTCATGGGCTTGAACAGATCCGGGAAAACACTCTCATACGTCCTGATGATGCCGTCCGATTCGTCTGCCACATAGAGATTGACGGAGCCGTCATAGGCGTTGATAACGGCCTTGACGCTGTTCCGGATGTAGTTGAAGCCGCTCGGCGACGGTTCCGAGTAGGGGAATCGATCACTGATTGTGTAAGCGTCCTGGACCCAATACAGATTGCCGTCTGCGACGACGATGTAGGGGTCGGAATCGAGAGCCAAGAACGGCGCGAGGTGGCCGACGCGTTCCTGGATATCACGGAAATACAGGATCTGGCTTTCGTCTGTGATTGCGCCGGTAATCAGGATGTTGAGGTCAGTGAAGCGCCACGCAAAGAGGATACGGGACAGCAGGCCGCTGATAGAGACGCCATTTCCCTCATAGGAAAGATAAACCGGGCCGGCATCTGTCGGATGGTCGAATTCCGGTGTCGTGCTTCGCACAATGACCCAATCGTCCGTCGCCTCGCCAAAGTAGACTTGCGGGACATCGACGTGAGGCGCGCCGGTGACGGGCTCCGGCGGAATGTCCTGCAGGAAGAACTCGGGAAGTCCGTCCCGAGTGAACTCTGTCACGGGGCTCATTGCCGCACCATAGCCGTGTGTGTATTGCAGCCGCTCGTTGACCCACGTCTGCGCCTGCGGGTCCAGTTGGCCCTGAACCAATTCGCGCGTGCCGACCATCACCTGTCGGTAGTCGCCGTCAATGGTGTAGCGGTCTATATCAATATCCAGGAACGAGTATTGAAGGCGGAAGAACTGAATCTGATTGTAGACATCGCGGAGCGGGCGGTGATCCCAGAGGCGGATGTTCTCGAATGTGCCCGGGTTGTCGTCCACAATTTCATGAGTAATGCTCTCTGGGCTTGAATCGTATGGCTGTTCTTCGATGCGGTTGAGAGCGAAGCCCTCCCGCGTCATCTCGATGCTGCGCTCGATGTAGGTCTGTTCGCGCTCAAACTCGTTCGGCTGCACCTGGAAGCGCTGTACGGCTGCAGGCAGAAGTCCGGTGCCGATGGTCAGCGCCAGGAACCAGATGCCGATCGCAGCCAACGGAGGGCCCTGCCAGCGGAGGAATGCGTTGGCGGCAAGAACGATGGCGACGAGGATGCTGATAAGAATGAGAACGCGCAGCGCCGGCTGACGAATCACCACATCCGTGTAGGCCGCCCCATACGCCGCGCCACGCGCCGAATAGAGGAGTTCCTGCAGGCTCAGCCAATAACCGATGGCGAGCAGCAGGAAGAAGATGACGCCGAGGCCCGACAGGTGGGCACGGAGAGTGGGCGTCAGCGAGAACTGGAAGCCTCCGAGCGCGAAATTGATGGCGTAGATGCCCACGGCAAAGAGGGCGTTGACGATGACGACGCCGATTGCCCAGCCCTGAAGGAATCGATAGAAGGGCAAATCAAACAGGTAGGCCGAAACGTCGCGGTTGTAGAGAGGGTCAGTGAGGTTGAACATCTCTGCGTTTGTGAACCGCAGCGCCGTTTCCCAGTAACCGGACGCCGCAGCGCCAAAGACGATCGACAGCAGGACGCCGGCGACGATGAGGCCAATGACGACCAGCCGCCGCGCCCACGTGAGCGCCTCAAGCGGGATATTGAGCGCTGCCTCAGGCGAGATGCCCTTTGGAGAGTACCGCTCCGCCAGGTAAACGTTCGCGCCAAAAACGGCGGCGAAGACCAACGCGCCGAACACGAAAAGTGCAACGCGCGTCGTGAGGATGGTTGTAAAGACGGACAGATAGCCGAGGTTATCGAACCAGAGCCAATCGACGTAGATATTAGCCGCGATAGAGCCGCCGATCCAGAGGAGCAGCAGCGCGCCTAGCGGGATCACCCAATTGAGGATGGAAGAGAGACGGGGCGGTTCCCGTCGTTCGAATTCGTCCAGAAAGCTCACGCCATTGCTCCCGCCGTTGCGGCCGGTTCATTTTCTCGCACGATGCGTGTTCCAGTGTTGTGCTCAAGCGCGTCACGCAGCGCGTTTGGAACACGCCCATCGATGATTTGCGCCGTCTGGGCATGGGCAAGCGCATTCAAGCAGGCCGTCACCTTGGGAATCATGCCGCCTGTTATGACATTGTCGTTTATGAGTTCCCGCACTCGCGCCTCTGTCAGGGTGGTGAGAAGTTCTCCGTCCGCGCCCAACACGCCGGGCACGTCGGTCATGAAAATCACGCGATCCGCCTCCAGCGCGCCAGCAAGAGCCCCTGCCACGGAGTCCGCGTTGACGTTCAGCAGCCTGCCCTTGTCATTCACATCGACGGAGACAGGAGAGAAGACGGGAATAAAATCATGGTGGAGCAGGCCGACGATGAGATCCGTCCGGATAGACGCCACCTCGCCGACGCGGCCAAGCTCAGGGTCTTTGACTTCGGCTGCAATGACCGCTCCGTCCGCGCCCGTCAGGCCGACACCGCGTCCGCCCGCCTCACCGATGGCCGCCACGATTCGCGTGTTGACCAGGCCGCAAAGGACGGCCGTAACGACGTCAAGCGCCTCATCACTCGTGACGCGGAGGCCACGCACAAAGGTGGACTCGACGCCCGTTTGGTCGAGCCACTGAGAAATCAAGGGTCCGCCGCCGTGGACGACGACGGGCCAGACGCCCTGCCTCTGCACGGCGACCAAGTCCCGGAACGTGGTGTCCTCGGGTCCAAGGGCGTTGCCGCCAATCTTGACGACGATGCGCGCGTTCTCTTCCATCACTTCCCAGACGCAGTTTAATACGGAAACAGCATTCAGACTACCAGAGTATCGAATACGGCGTGGGCGTCAGGACGGCGCGGGGCGTCAGGTGGTGTACTCGCCGTTGATGCGGACGTATTCGTAGGAGAAATCGCACGTCCACGCTGTCGCGGAGCCACCGCCGATACCCATCTCCACGTCAAACCGCACCTCAGGCTGCTTCATGCGCTCGACAGCTTCCTGCCTGTCAAAGGGGACAGCCTGTCCGTTCTGCAGGACGCATATGTCATTGAAATGCAGGGTGACGCTCGATTCCTGCATCTCGACGCCGCTGCGCCCGAGCGCCATCATGACGCGGCCCCAGTTAGGGTCATTGCCGAACACGGCGGTCTTGACGAGTGGCGACGTGGAGATCACACGGGCGGCCTGCCGGGCGTCACCGTCGCTGAGAGCGCCGGACACGTTGATTTCAATGAGTTTCGTGGCCCCCTCGCCGTCGCGCACTATGGCCTTTGCGAGTTCCATTGATACGTGAGTGATTGCCTCTTCTATACGCGCCTCATCTTCTCCGCCGGTGATGGGCATGTTACCGACCGCGCCGTTGGCGATAACGATGAACGTGTCATTTGTCGACGTATCGCCGTCCACGCTGATCACGTTGAATGAGCGGTTGGCGGCGCGATGAACGATGCCGTTCAGGCAGTCCTGATTGATAGCGGCATCGGTCGTGACGAACGCGAGCATTGTGGCCATATCGGGGTGGATCATGCCCGAGCCCTTTGTCGTCCCTGCGACAGTGACCGTTTGCCCGCCAATCTCCACCGTGACGGCGCTTTCCTTTGAGACGAGGTCCGTCGTCATGATTGCTAGGGCAAAGTCGTGGCCTGCATCGTCGGCGAGTTCAACCGCATCTATACCGCGGCGCATCACATCCATCGGCATGGGCACGCCAATGACGCCGGTACTGCAGACAAGGACTTCCTCCGGGTGCAGGCCAAGTTTGTCAGCGACCATCTGCGCTGAGGCACGGGCATCCGTCATGCCCTGATCACCAACAGCCGCGTTTGCGTTGCCGCTGTTGACGACGACTGCGCGCGGGGCTGTTTGCTCGATATGTTCGCGACTAAGGACAACAGGCGCCGCCGTAACCTTGTTCTTCGTGAAAACTGCCGCGCCCGTCGTTTCGCCATCCGCGGCCAGGATGGTCACATCAAGCACGTCCTCGGGCGTGTCAGAGCGGATACCGGCATGAACGGCGCCGGCGCGAAAGCCGCGCGGCGAGGTGACGGAGCCGTTCTCGAGGGGGTTGATGGCCATTCGATTCGTATCTCCATAAGCAGTTCAGCATGTACGTCCAGAATCTACGATACATGGTATTGGCGGGGCGGGAATCAGCAAGCAACCCGGTTCAGGTATTAGTACAATGCCGTCAGTAGAGAGGATGCAGGAATGGCCACGAATGATTCCGAGATTATATTTTCAGTTCGCGAAGACAAAATCGACGGCGGTTACAATGCAGCTGCCCTCGGATTCGACATCTTTACTCAAGGTGATTCGCTGGAAGAGTTGCGCGCCAATATTCGTGAGGCTGTTGACGTGTTCTTTGATGAAGCCGGGCCAAGGGTCATCCGCCTCCAAATCGTCAAAGATGAAATTCTTGCCCGGTGAGCCTGCCGCGAGACATCAGTGGCGAACAACTCCGACGGGCACTGAGGCGTTTAGGGTACGAACCGGTTCGCCAGCGGGGTTCCCATCTGTATTTGACGACGCAAGTGAACGGTGAACATCACATAGGCGTCCCAATGCATCAGGCAATCAAAGTGGGGACACTCTCGGATATCCTCAAAGCCGTCGGAAGACACCACGGACTCGTCGTCGAAGAGCTTCTTGATCAGCTACGGCTATAGGCGCAGACGTATTCGAATCGGAGGACAATATAGATGACCCAGACTCAGCAAGAAGGAACGCGGATTGTTGGGCGGGGCGTTCAGCGCGTCGATAGCCCGGAGCGCCTGACCGGCGAGGCGGTGTTCGGCGCGGACCACACGACGGAGGGCACACTGTACGCCAAGCTGGTGCGCAGTCCCCACGCCAATGCTCGCGTCCTCAGCATCGATGTCTCAAAGGCGGCAGCCATGCCCGGTGTTCGGGCCATCGTCACCTCCGCCGATTTCCCCTACATCGCCATGAGCAACCAGGCCGTGGGTGGAGAGATCACGATGACTCCGCGTGATCAACGCCGGATGCAGATGGCTGAGGACCGCATCTTCTACCACTGGCAGGCCGTCGCCGCCATCGCGGCAGACGACGTGACGACTGCCGAAGAGGCCGCCGCCCTCGTTGAAGTCGAGTACGAGCCTATTGAACCTGTCGTCGACGTGGAACGCGCCGTGCGGCCGGAGTCGTCGCTGGTTCACGATGACCTGTATACGTGGGAGTTCGCGGGCGGGCCGTCCGACAAACCGAGCAATATCGCGCGCCGCGTAGAATTCGGCCGTGGCGATGTTGAAAAAGGTTTCGCGGAATCCGACATCGTTATCGAGCGAACGTTCCGTGGCGGCACCGTACATCAGGGGTACCTCGAGCCGCAGGCGTGCACGGTGGACGTGGGAGATGACGGCCACCTGACCGTCTATTCGTCCAGCCAGATCAGCTTCAACCTGCGGGATACGCTGTCCATCATCCTCGGAATGCCGCAGGACCAAATCACCGTGGTGCCGTTGGAGATCGGGGGCGGATTCGGCGGCAAGGCGGGGCTTGGCATCGAGTTCGTGACAGCGCTGCTGGCTATTAAGGCGCGCCAACCCGTCAAGTTGGTGCTTGCGCGTGAAGAGGTCTTTCGCGCGTCCGGGCCCACGTGCGCCCACGTCATCAACCTGAGGATCGGCGCGATGCGGGACGGCACGGTCACGGCGTTTGACGGTCGCTATCTGCTGGACACGGGCGCGATGACGGGGTTCACGCACTCCGCCACGGCTGCGCTGACCGGCGCGTCGCACTATCGCTTCAAGCACTTGCATATTGACGCCTATGACGTTGTGACGAACAAACCCGTCGCGATGGCCTACCGGGCCCCAAGCGGCCCCATCGGCAACTACCCGACAGAGGTCGTGATGGACGAGCTTGCGGAGGAGCTGGGGATGGACCCCATCGATCTGCGGCTCACGAACGTGACGGAGGAGGGTGACCCGCTCCCGAACGGACTGAATATGCCGGTGTGGGGCCTCAAGAAGATCCTGCTCGCTGCAAAAGAGCATCCCGCGTGGACGGATCCCCTGCCGGAGGGACATGGGCGGGGCTTTGCCGCGGCGTATTGGGGCGGCGCGACGCTCACCTCAAGCGCGGAGATCGTCATCAACCCGGACGCGACATTTGAGGTGACGACGGGTTCCGTCGATCTGACCGGCACGCGCACGACGATGGCGCAGTTCGCCGCAGAGGAGCTTGAGGTTGAGATGGAGCAGATCAATGTCCGCAGTGGCGATACGGACTCCGTCGGCCACACGGACGGCTCGTTTGGCAGCCGCACGACGCTCACGACGGGCACGGCCGTCCTGCTCGCCGCCCGCGATGCGTTGGAGAAGCTGCGCGTTGTCGCTGGGAATCTGCTGCGGGTGGAATCGGACTACGTCGACTACGAGAACCAGACGTTCACGGCGCGAGACTCAGACCGAACCGTGGGCCTGCGTGAGGTTTGCCAAGCCGCTGTTGACGCCAGCGGGGATGAGGAACTGAAGGGCATCGGCATGGCGACGGGCCTGCCGGCTGCGCCAACGTCCGCCGTGTCCATCGCCGAGGTGGCCGTCGACAGGGACACAGGCCGCACGGAGATCAAGCGGTTCACGATCTTCCAGGATCCCGGCAACGCAATCAATCCGCTGGCGGTTGAGGGCCAGATGCAGGGCGGCGCAGCGCAGGGCATTGGCTGGGCGTTGTGGGAGGTGTACGACGTCGACGTGGCGACGGGCATGATCCGCAATCCCAACTTTCTGGACTACCGGATGCCGACGACGCTGGACGTGCCGATGATCGAGCCGGTGATCGTGTCCACGCCAAACCCGAGCGGACCACACGGGGCGCGCGGCGTGGGGGAGATTCCGCTAGTGACGCCGGTAGGCGCAATCGGCAACGCCATCTACCATGCAACGGGCGTCCGACTGCACCAGACACCATTTACGCCGGAGCGAGTGTTTTTGGGGCTGCAGGGGTTAGAGGGGGAGTCAAGGGACTAAGCCATCGTGACATCGCAAGAATTGGACTTGCACGGACACACGTGGAATGAGGCCAAGAATGCCTTCTTTCACTTGTACAACGACAACTTCGATGCAAACGGTCAGCCGCTGGTGACCACAATCGACATCATTCATGGCTACGGCTCAACCGGTGAGGGTGGCACGATTCGCACAAGACTACGCAGATTCCTGGACCGTCAAAAAGACTGTCTCGAATTCCTGCCGGGCGAGGATGTAGACGGCAATCAGGGACACACTTTGGTCGCCCCGTCGAAACCGCTACCGAAAGATGAAGATGTACTCCTGGAAGACATCGTGGATTATTGCGAGCGGCCCCGCACACCGGAGAAGATCGCGGGCGAGTTTGCCCGCCGCGCGGACTCACTCACAATCAAGCAGGCTATGAACAAACTGCAAAGAGAAGGACGCCTCAAGAAGGTCGTCAAGAATCATCGGACGATGTACGAGGCTGGCCGAGCCGACGGGTAAGCAGTTCTACCGCAGGGGGCGGAAACGTCCGGTTCTCGGCTTCGCGGGAATTTCAGTGTTAGGCGGGAATGACTAGAGGAGTCTACTCCTCGTCGTCCTCTTCCTCGTCCTCCTCGTCATCATCCTCATCTAGCAGTTCTGCGTCTGTATCCTCATCGTCGTCCAGGAGGGAGTCATCTTCTGCGGTGAGTTCGACGATGTCCTCGGTTGGTTCGTCGTCTTCTATCTCTGCGATTTCTGCGGAGGTGTCGTCGTCTAATTCGGTTGGTGATTCCTCTGCAGCCTCAGCCTGCGCGGCCGGTGTCTTGCCGTTCCGGCGGCCCTTGGCGGGCGACTTTGCCTTGGCCGACGCCTTTGGCTTCGCGCCGTTCTTGCGCGCTGCGCCGTTCGGAGCGGGCGGGGCCGGAATCGGCTCCTCCGCCTCCGGGAATTGGGCGATGGCAACAACCTCGTCATCCTGTTCAAGGCGCATGACGTGGACGCCACTAGTGTCTCGGCCTTTGGGGCGAACGTTGTCGAGCGTTGTACGGATTACAATGCCCTTTCGTGAGATGAGCATGATCTCCTCATCACGTGTGGCGGCAGCGACTCCCACGATGAGGCCGGTGTCCTTGTGTCGATCACTCCGCACTTTGAACGTGGCTACGCCCATGCCGCCCCTGTTGCGAATCGGGTAGCCGTCCGTCTTGGCACCCTGCGGCGTCTCAGTGACCGCTCCGGTGCCCATGCGCGTGCTCTTGCCATACCCCCGACCGGACACCACAAATAGGTATTTCTCCGGGTCGACGATGATCGCGCCGACAACGTTGTCGTCCGTTCCACGCTTGCCAAACTTGATTCCGCGGACACCGCCGGACGTTGCGGAGGCAGCTCGGAGCGGGCTAATGGCAAAGCGGATGGCAAGACCTTGCTCAGTGATCAGCATGACCTGATCCTCTTCCTTGGCCAGAATCACGCTGACCAGATCATCGCCCTCCAGCAGGTTCATCGCCTTCTTGCCCGTGCTTCGCACCTTCACGAACCGCTCCAACGGCGTTCGCTTCACAATGCCCTTGCGAGTGGCGAAAACCAGGTAATCGTGTTCAGAGAGGTCGGACGCGGCCATGACAGTCGTCACCCGCTCATTTGGCGCGAGCGCGCTGCCCTGGAACAGGTTGGCAACGGGGATGCCGCGCGCGGTGCGTGACGCCTCCGCCGGAAGGTCGAAGCATCGCAGCGTTGTAACGCGGCCCCGGTTCGTAAAGAACAGCAGCGTGTCGTGCGTGTCACAGACGAGGAGATGCTGGACGATGTCCTCCTCCCGCGTGGTCACGCCGGTGACGCCGCGTCCGCCGCGGTGCTGTCTTCGGTATGCAGAGGCCAGGACGCGCTTAATGTAGCCACGCTGGCTGATGGTGACGACGACCTCGTTGTGCGGAATCAGGTCCTCGCGGCGGACTGCGCCGAGCTCGTTTTCGTCGATCTCCGTCCGGCGCTCGTCCCCGTGTTTCTCCTTGAGTTCTTCGATCTCCTCACGGACAACGCTTGTGATGCGGGTTGGATCAGCAAGAACGGCTTCCAACTCGGTGATGCGTTCGCGCAGCTGCTCCAATTCGTCGATGATGGCCTGACTCTCCAGCGCGGCCAAGCGGCGGAGCTGCATATCCAGGATTGCCTGCGCCTGCCGCTGTGAGAGCGTGTAGCGCTCAATGAGCGTTATGCGGGCGGCGTCCGCGGATTCCGCATTGCGGATGACCTCAATAACCTCATCGAGGTTGTCCAGGGCGATCCGCAGTCCTTCCAGGACGTGGGCACGATCCTGCGCCCGCCTCAGTTCATAGCGCGTCCGGTTGATGACGACTTCACGCCGGAAGCGGATGAAGTGATGGATGATCTGCCGTAGCGGCAACATCTGGGGCTCACCGTTAACCAGCGCAAGGGAATTGATAGAGAAGGACGTGCGCATGGTCGTGTGCTCGTAGAGGTTGTTGAGCACGATGTGTGCGGCAGCGTCACGCCGCAGTTCGATGACCACCCGCATGCCGTCGCGGTCTGACTCGTCGCGTATTTCACTGATGCCATCAAGCCGCTTGCTGCGAACGAGATCCGCCATCTTCTCAACCATTGCGGCCTTGTTGACCTGGTAGGGAAGCTCCGTAATGACAATCTGCGCGCGCTGCCCACGGCTCTCGGTCTCCTGGATCTCGGCGCGCGCCTCGACAATGACGCGGCCACGCCCGGTGGCGTAGGCGCTGCGGATGCCCTCCGTGCCGCGAATGATGCCGGCCGTCGGGAAGTCCGGGCCCTTGATGAATTGATGCAGGTCATCCAGCGTTGCGCCAGATTCGCCGCCGTCCGGAGTTTCCCGCCAGCGGCTAATTGCATATAGGATGGCGTCACATACTTCGGTCAGGTTGTGGGGAGCCATGTTCGTCGCCATGCCGACGGCGATGCCGGCGGTGCCATTGACCAGCAGGTTGGGGAGACGCGCCGGTAGGACGACGGGCTCCCGTTCAGAATCGTCAAAGTTCTCCGCAAAGGCGACCGTCTGCCGATCAATGTCGACTATCATCTCCTCTGCGATGGCGGCCAGCCGCGCCTCCGTGTAGCGCATGGCGGCGGGCGGATCGTTATCGACGGAGCCGAAGTTGCCCTGCCCATCGACGAGGGGGTAGCGCAGCGAGAACGACTGCGCGAGACGCACGAGGGCCTCGTAAACGGGAGAATCGCCGTGGGGGTGGTACTTGGCGATAACGTCACCGACGACGCGGGCGCTCTTGCGATAAGGCGAGTTGCTGCGCATGCCCTGGTCGTACATGGCATAAAGCACGCGACGCTGCACGGGCTTGAGGCCGTCGCGCACGTCCGGCAGGGCGCGCGAGACAATCACGCTCATCGCGTAATCCAGATACGCCTCGCGCATCTGGCGTTCGATTGCTACGGAACGCTCAACCATTTAGATCCGCCTCCATCCCGGGCCGACGGGCAGTCAGGCGCTAAGAATCATCGGAAACTCTATGTAATTCGTACATCCAGTCTAGCATTTTTCATGCCAAAACACTAGCTGCCGTAGGAACGGGAGTAGGATTGAGCGGTTATCCGACTTCGTAGATTTCCGTCGTTGGTTTGAAGGCCGCCCACATGAACCAGAGGCCATTGTCCGCCCTGACGGGGGTGAGTTTCTGTCCGCCCAGTTGACCGCGGTCGCCGACACCTAGCAGCGTCCACAGCGTTCCGGTTTCCGTGTCGCGGAAGAAGTCGCCCGCGGCCTCAAACTCAAGGATGCGATCACCATGCCGCCTGCTGAACGCCGCAGCGGAGCCTGGGTCATGCGACTCTGCAATGCTCTCTTCATCCAGGGCGGAACGTGTGCCGGGTTTCCAGAAAATGACGACCGGCTCGCCGCCAATCTCCGTATTGACGACCTGCACCTGTCTCAGCCGTGCAAAGGGAAACGCGACAACCTCGTCACCAATCTCCACGCCGAGGATGCGCTCCTTCGGGCTCAGACGCTCATCAACCTGGCCGAAGAAATAGGACGGTGGATTGTTGGGAGCATCGTAGCCAAAGTACTGCGAGCCTCCATACACGGGCCAGAACTCAGGGTCGCCGCTCGCAGGCGAAAGGACCCTGCCTTCGGGATACGAGCGGGCGAATTCCCTGAAAGAGGTGGTGTACGCGGGGATGTACTCCATCCGCTGCCCCGCCGCATCGCCAACGATGGCCTGCCCGTCCGCCTGCTGCCACCACGATTCCGTGTGATCGTCCCACATGATCAGATTGGACGTCCGCACATTTCCGGTGGTGCCAAAGTTCAATTCAACGCCGTCGACGGTCCTGTTAAAGGCCAGAGTGGTGTAACACAGCGGGCAATATGTGACCAGGACCGGTTGGCCGCCGACAATATCATTGACGACCTCATGGAACGTCAGGATGCCCAGGGGGTATGCGCGGGCATCGTTGTTGACTTCCACGACTGCAACGGGGTGGTCGCCGGTCATCCATTCCAGCGTGGCGGCCTCAAGAATCGGGATGAAATGGGGCTGGTAGATGGGGGGGATGCCGTTTCGTCCCGGTCCGCCGGAGACAATCTCGTCAGGATCGACGGTCCATCGGCGGAACTCGGTCTCCCGCCACTGGCTGATGTTCACGCTGAGCGGCGGGATCTCCGCATAGACGTTGACGCCATCGATGACCTCAAAAGTGCCGGGCATAGGGGTGTTCGTTGCCAGGGCGGGCGGCAACGTGGGCTGCAGCGTCGGGCTGGTGCTTGGAATCAGGCCGCGGTCGCCGGTTGCCGAGTCTTCATCGCACGCGGAGGCCAATGCGGCCACCGCCAACGCGACCGCAATCAGCAGCACAACCGAGAGGACGGGGCGCAGGCGGTCCAATTTAGAAAGTCCCAAGTTTTCGCCGAGTCGTTTCGTCATGATTGTTCACACATATCAACGCGCCATGGGCGCGCTTGGGTAGGTTCCAGTATGTCACGGAGGCGGGAATGTGCGGAAACACGACCGGAATGATTGCGAGTCTTGCCCTTCCCGCTTGCGGGAAGACATGGCCGAACGCTAGACTTGTTGCACGTTGGAGCGAGCCTGAACGCCATCTATCCCGACGTTCAGCGAACGGGAATCGCGCCGCCGCGATCCATGAGGCCTGACTACCACGACAATGCATGCATTGAGCAGCTTGACCTAAATGCCCTTGCTTGAGGGTCGCGTCGTGACATCCAATCCCCAGGGGTCTGTACTCATCAGCGGCGGGCGAGTTATCGACCCGTGGCAGGGGCTCGACGCCAGGGGAGACGTGCTGCTACAGGATGGACGCGTCGCGTGGACGCACATCGGCGCAGGCCGCAGTCCCGACATCCCGGCTGGCACGCAACGAATTAATGCAGCAGGCATGATCGTCGCTCCCGGGTTCATTGATCTGCACTGCCACCTCCGTGAGCCTGGACAGGAGCACAAGGAGACCATTGAGAGCGGCACGCGTGCGGCGGCGAGAGGCGGATTCACCACCGTCTGCGCCATGCCCAATACGGAGCCGCCCATTGATACACCTGAGTTGGTGGACTATGTGCTGCGCGGCGGGACGGCCAACGGGCATGTTCGTGTTCTGCCAATCGGGACGATCACGGTGGGGCGCGCAGGGCGGGAGCTTGCGGACCTCAGCGGGCTCGCGGCGGCGGGGGCGGCACTATTCAGCGATGATGGCTCAGCCGTTGCGGACGACAATCTTATGCAGGCGGCGCTGGCTGAATCCACGCAGCTTGGGCTGTCGCTGAGCCAGCATTCCGAGGATCCGGATGTGATCGGCAACGCAGTGGCGCACGCGGGTGAGGCATCGGCCGAGTTAGGACTGCCCTCCGCAGGCGCGGAGGCGGAGACGAACATCATCAAACGAGATTTGCAGTTGTTGGAAGAGCACGGCGGGCGCTTGCACGTGGCCCACGCTTCAACGGCCGGCGCAGTCGAATTGCTGCGTGATGCGCGGGAGCGTGGCCTGCCGGTGACATCGGAAGTCACGCCGCATCATCTCACGCTGACGGATCGCGCCCTGCTGGGCGAACGAGGGCCGCAGCACGGGTGGCCAAACGGCCCAGTGGCAGACGCGTCGCTGCGCGTCAATCCACCGCTGCGCTCAGAAGAGCATGTGAACTCGTTAGTGGACGCGCTGCGCGAGGGAGTGATTGACGCTATCGCGACGGATCACGCGCCCCACTCAGCGCAAGACAAGGCGGGCGAGTTTGGTGACGCTTCACCCGGCATCTCAGGCATTGAGACAACATTCGGACTATTAATGACGTGCCTTGTCCACACGGGACGGCTGGACCTGCCGACGCTCATTGCGCGGCTCACCATCGGCCCCGCCGTGGTGATTGGGTCGGCGGCTGAGGCGTTGGACCTGCGCGGCCTGACACCGGGGGCGGCGGCGGACGTTGTGGTCCTCGACCCGGAACGCGCGTGGACGGTGCGGTCAGAGAAGTTTGCCTCGCTCGGCAAGAACACGCCTCTGGAGGGATGTGAACTGCGCGGCATGGTGATGCACACCTTTGTGGACGGGGTTCAGGTTTATGCGTCTGAGGCCGAGTACGCCGGGCAAGGGACGGCACGGCCATGACGCTAATCGAACGGTCGGAAGAGCGGGAGGCATTTCTCGTCCTGGAGGACGGGAGCATCCACCGCGGCTATGCTTTTGGCGCCATCGGAGCGGAGGCCATCGGCGAGGTCGTTTTTAACACGTCTATGGTCGGCTACCAGGAGATGCTGACAGATCCGTCTTATGGCGGTCAGATCTTGATACCGACGTACCCGTTGCAGGGCAACTACGGCATCAATGACCGCGATGTTGAATCGTCGCGGATACAGGTTCGCGGTTTCGTCGTGCGTGAGGCGTGTGATTTGCCCAGCAACAGGCTCTCGACACGCACGCTGGACGAATATCTGCGCGACGAGGGTGTGCCCGGCATCCATGGCGTAGACACACGCGCCCTCACGCGCCGTATCCGCATGGCCGGCGTCATGATGGGCATCATCACCACCGAAGGGTCGCCGGAGGAGGCACTTGCGCGGCTCCGCGAAGCGCCGGACTACGGCAGCCTTGACCTTGTGAGCGAAGTGGTGGCCCAATCCCCGTACGAATGGACGGAGGGGCCGGGCGATCTGCCACCGGACGCGCCGCACGTCGTCGTGATGGATGAGGGGCTGAAGTACAACATCCTGCGGCTATTGCGGCGGCGAGGATGCGCGGTGACCGTGGTTCCGAGTTCCACCTCGTTCGATGATGTGATGGCCCTGCGTCCCTCGGGCGTCCTCTTGTCGCCGGGGCCCGGTGATCCGGCATTGTTGGAGGGAGTCGTGCAGACCGCAGGGGGTTTGCTGGGCCGGCTGCCGGTCATGGGCATCTGCCTCGGGCACCAGGTTGTCGCACGGGCGCTGGGCGGGCAGACGTACAAGCTGAAGTTTGGGCACCGGGGCGGGAATCATCCCGTCAAGGACCTTGCCACGGACCTCGTGACCATCACGGCACAGAATCACGGATATGCAGTAGACGCCGATGGGCTGCCGACGGGACTGGATGTAAGCCACCTGAATCTGAACGACAGCACGGTTGAGGGTCTGACACACCGGGACATGCCCCTGCTGACAATCCAGTACCACTCGGAGGCATCGCCGGGCCCTTTGGACAATGAATATCTTTTTGACCGGTTCTTAGACTTGATTCGAGAATACAGGTAGGGTATAGTGGCGCGAAGCGCGGGAAAAGCGGAAATGGTTTTTGTGTCGCCGTTGTGTGTAACGACGGGCGGCCAAGAAGGAGGTTTCGATGGTGCTGGAAATGGAAGCGCCACTGGACCGGGGCTATACACCTACCCAACAGACGGAGCCCCAACGCCGGCAGTCACAACTGGTGGAGTACGAGATTCTCGACTCATTTTGGGTGCACCAGCATCAGTGGATTTGGTTGTCCGGTCTTGTGCTGATCACTCTCTCGATGTTCGGCATGACGGTGCTGCCCATGGGGCTGGCCGGTCACGAACTTCGGACGGAGATTATCAGCTTCGTCTCGGTCATTTCAGTTGCGCTCACACTCATCTGGTGGGGAATGTTGCGCCACATGTTGAACGCACTATCAGTGGTGAAACATCGCAAGCGCGAGATAGAGCGAAGTCTTGGAATGCGGATGGAGTTCTACCTTGCGGCATCACGAGCGCGCCGCAAGCGCGATCGCATCCGCGAGTTCGCTCAGCAGGAAGCAGGCGACGATCCGGAGCTTCGTGCAGACATCGCCGATTTCCTTCGATCCGTCACCATTCGCCAGAGCTTCGTTCCAGGCGAAGAGACCGCATGGGCCATCATCCCGTTTCTCTTCATGGGCGCGTGGATCGCCTTCTGGGGCATCACTGCCGGTCCTTCGGTCTTCGGCTAGACCCCAAAATCGCTGACACGTCATACGTCCCGGCACTATGTGCCGGGACGTATGAGCTTGTTTCCACAACTCTACCGGCCGGCCTGCTCGGGAGGGCGGCATGACTGCCGCGCCGGAGCGCCCATCCCGCGTGCTCGTGCTCGGCAGCGGACCGATTGTCATCGGCCAGGCCGCCGAGTTCGATTACGCAGGCACGCAGGCATGCCGCGCGCTCCGCGAGGAGGGCGTCACGTCCATCCTCGTCAACTCCAACCCCGCCACAATCATGACCGACCACGAAATCGCGGACGTGGTCTACATCGAACCGCTGACCGTCGAGGCAGTGACACGTGTCATCGAACGGGAGCGGCCTGACGGGCTGCTGCCGACGCTCGGTGGGCAGACCGGCCTCAATCTCGCAGTCGATTTGGCAGAAGCGGGCGTGCTGGAGCAATACAACGTCCGCCTTCTGGGCACGCCGCTGGATGCGATACGCACGGCGGAGGACCGCAATCTTTTCCGGCAGATGCTGGATGCGATCGGTGAGCCGGTTCCGGAGAACGAAGTCGTCACAACAGTTGAAGACGCCCGCCAAGTGGCGGAGCGCCTCGGCCTGCCCGTGGTGATTCGTCCCGCCTATACGCTGGGCGGCACGGGCGGAGGGATTGCGTACACGCCGGAACAGCTGGACGAGCAGGTTCGCATGGGACTTTCCCACAGCCCCATCGGGCAAGTGCTGGTTGAGCGCAGCCTGATTGGCTGGAAAGAGATTGAGTATGAGGTCATGCGCGACCGGGCGGACACGTGCATCACCGTCTGCAACATGGAGAACCTTGATGCCATGGGCGTGCACACGGGCGACAGCATCGTCGTCGCGCCCAGCCAAACGCTGACGGACAAGGAGTACCAGATGCTCCGTTCCGCCAGCCTGAAGATTATCTCCGCGTTGGGGATTGAGGGCGGCTGCAACGTGCAGCTTGCGCTGGAGCCGCACCCGACGGTGGCCGGCAAAGGGCAGAATGCGGGCTATTCGGAATCGTCCTATTACGTCATTGAAGTCAATCCTCGGGTCAGCCGCTCCTCCGCGCTGGCGTCAAAGGCAACCGGCTACCCCATCGCGCGAGTCGCCGCCAAGATTGCGGTCGGCAAGCGGCTTGATGAGATCCCCAACGCGGTTACGCAGGTGACCACAGCCGCGTTTGAACCGGCGCTCGACTACTGCGTGGTCAAGATTCCGCGCTGGCCGTTCGACAAGTTCCCGTCCGGGGATCGCTCGCTAGGAACGCAGATGAAGGCCACAGGCGAGGTAATGGCCATCGACCGCTCGTTTGAGGCTGCACTGCAAAAGGCCGTCCGGTCGCTGGAGGTAACAGGCGACAGCCTGCTGTGGGAGCACAGTTCATGGAGCACCATCTCTGATCCGCTTGAGGAGCTGCCGCTCCTCCCGAATGATCAGAGGTTGTGGGCGCTGATGGCCGCCCTGCGCCGTGGCGTCTCTCTCGACGACCTCTCCGTGAAGACCGGCGTTGATCCGTGGTTCCTGTACAAGCTGAACGCCATTGTCGGCATGGAGAACAGGCTGCTGGCGGAGCCGCTGACACCGCGCCTGCTGCGGGACGCAAAACGCATTGGATTCTCTGACACACAGATCAGCACGCTGGCGGACCGGCTCCCTGAGCAGGTTCATGAACTACGGCAGGAATGGGACATCCGGCCCGTGTACAAGATGGTGGACACGTGCGCAGCGGAGTTTGAGGCGGCAACGCCCTACTTTTATTCCACGTACGAAGAGGAGAATGAGGCGCTGCCGCTGGAGGGACGGTCGGCAGTCGTTATCGGCAGCGGGCCAATCCGCATTGGACAGGGAATCGAGTTCGACTACTGCTCCGTCCATGCCGCGTGGGCACTGCAGGATGAGGGCACGGCGAGCATCATCATCAATTCCAACCCGGAAACAGTCTCAACAGACTTCGATACGTCAGACCGCCTCTATTTCGAACCGCTTGACGAGGAGGGCGTCGCCTGCGTTCTGGAGAATGAGCAGGTAACGCGTGGGGAACAGCAGGTGTTTCCCGGGACGGCGGCGCAATTCGGCGGGCAGACGGCCATCAATCTGATCGGCCCGCTGAACAGGCGCGCGTTCACCATTTTGGGCACGCAACCGGCGACTGTCGACCAGGCGGAGGATCGCCAGCGATTCGACGAGTTCGTCACCACGCTTGGCATCCCACGCCCACCCGGCGCAGGTGTGACATCCATCGAAGAGGGGTTGGCCGTTGCGAATTCCATCGGCTATCCCATTCTTGTGCGTCCGAGCTACGTGCTCGGCGGGCGGGCGATGGAGATTGTCCATACGCCGGCAGAGTTCACGCGCTACGTCATGGCCGCCATGGAGGAGGTCGGAGACAAGCGCCCCATCCAGGTGGACAAGTTCCTGGATGGGATGGAAGTGGAAGTGGACGCCGTCAGCGACGGCGAGGATGTCCTCATCCCGGGGATCATGGAGCACATAGAGCGGGCAGGCGTCCACAGTGGCGACTCGATGGGCGTCTATCCGGCGCCTTCCCTGTCCGAGGACGATGAGCGGCAGATTGTCGACTACACGATCCAGCTTGGCCGTGCATTCGGCATCATCGGCCTCATGAACATTCAGTTCGTGGTGGCCCAGAATGAGAACCAGGACGGGACGCCCGCGCCATCCACTGTTTACGTTCTTGAGGTCAACGTCCGTTCCAGCCGCACGGTGCCATTCATCTCCAAGGTGACCGAGGTTCCATTGGTGAATCTCGCGACGCGCGTCATCATGGGACGCACCCTGAAGGAGATGGGCTACGAGAGCGGACTGTGGCCGAAGAAGCCGCTCGTGGCCGTCAAGGCTCCCGTCTCGTCCATGTCCAAGCTAATGGGTGTGGATACGTATCTGGGGCCGGAGATGAAATCCACGGGCGAAGTCATGGGCATCGATACTTCTCTCGCTCCCGCCCTGACAAAGGCTCTGCAGGCGGCGCGGCTCATGCTGCCGCAATCTGGCGGCATCCTCATCAGCGTGTCCGATCGCGACAAGACGGAGATGATGCCAATTGCTCGTCGCCTAGCCGCGCATGGCTACGAGGTTTACGCGACGGAAGGGACCGCAACGATTCTGCGCGCAGTAGGTATCGATGTTGCGGGCGTCCCGGCCAAGGTCAGCGAGGGGGGCGACGGTTCAGGCACGACCACCGATCTGATCCGCGACGGCCGCGTGCATGCAGTCGTCAACACCATGTCCGGCAACCGCGTGCCGCTGAGGGACGGCTTTGAGATTCGCCGGGCCGCCACTGAGCAGGGCATCCCCTGCTATACGAGTTTGGACACGTTCCGCGTTGCCGTTGATTCCGTGACGGGTGGCGCTGAGGCGGGTGAGTACAGCATCATGCGCCTCGATGAGTATGTGAACGGCCGGGTGGCGGACGAATTTCGCTCCCGGTGACGGGTTCGCCTTCGCAATCTCGGGGCAGGCATGGCCACATTTGAGAAGATCACACAGGGAATGATACTTGTGCGTATCGGAGCGTCCAAGGTCGCCCGTGCCGCGCAGCCGGGCCAATACGTGCAGCGACGAGGACACGTCACGCAGGGGCTGGTAAGCGATGACGGCCGTGCCCAGACACTGCCATTTGACCCGCAGCCCTACCCGATCATCTCGACGGACGCAGCGAGCGGCGAGATTACAGTCTTGGCAACAATGAGCGATGAGGACGATTCCGCAATCACATCGATGCCGACGGGTCTTGAGTGGGCAGTGAGAGGGCCCCTGGGCAAGCCTGTCTCAGTTGATGCCGCCGCAAGGCACGTGGCGTTCATTGCGCAGGGGGAAGGCATTGGGGCACTCATCGCCGTGATGCGGGAAACTGCTGAACGCGGCGTGCGCGTGACTTTGATGGCAGGGGCCGCGAATGCGTGGCAGTTATATCCGTCGCGCCTTCTTCCTGACGGTGTGCGGGAGATGACGGCGACGAACGACGGTTCGGCGGGCATCCGCGCGCCCGTCACCCACCTGTTGCCACAGGTTCAGGACGAGGCGGACGTGCTCATCGCATCCGGTCCTGCCCGCCTCTATGAGGATCTGGCTCGTATGCGCTCCGACGGGCTGCTGACTGTCCCGACGACGATCATGGTACTGCCCCACCTTGAGTGCCGAGACGGTGCATGCGGAAAATGCTCGATTCCCACGAAAGACGGCGCCAAGCTTGCTTGTGTTGAAGGCCCGGCGTTTGGGCTGGATGAGATTGCATGACAACTAGTTCTCTAAAGAAACTAGTATGGCAGCGGCATTGTTCGGCAAGTGGCAGGGAGGTGCACGACGTGAACAGCATGTCTGATTCCCGCATTGGCGGAATAGCTTTGACTGGAGGCAGGCCGGAATAAACTGACTTTCACCAGCAACCCAGCACTTGACCCTGGTGAGGTTGAGTAGTGCTAACCACTACGGGCGAACGCGACGAAGTCCATGTCGCCGGGTGATAGGTCCAGTTGTGTCAGTCGGACGGATGCCTCGGACCGATATTGCGTCCCGTGAGTGACTACGTGAGTGATGAGTTCTCTCAGAGGCTGGTTGGACTCGTTGCCTGAAAGGTCGCGATAGGCAAGCGGGGCAGCGATGGCCTCGTCCGTTAATGCCCGGGCGAAGCTCCGGAAGCGTTCACTATTATCGCGCCACAGTTCCGAAAGCCCGCGAGCGAGGGGATTTCATTCCTGGCGATTTCCCCGGACTGCCTGACCTTGGCGACCCATTCCGGCGGGGTCTCTCCTGTCCAGCGCGCCAACCAGATGATTTCGCTGGTCATGATGTGGATGAGCGTGGCATGCAGGCTGCCAAAGCTAAGGCCATCAGCGTCCGCCATATAGTCGGACTCGCTAGCCTCACAAGCGTGATCCATTATCCGACCGTTGGCCCATTGGCTGTATTCCAGGAGAAGCTGGAAGAAGTCTGCGTTAGCGGCGGCCATAGTCATTCTCTCCGAGTTCCAGTCAAACAGCTGATTAAGTATCTCACTGGGTAGCGCGGCTAGCGCGTTGGTAGTTGAACGATCGCGCTGCCGCGCACGCACGGCCTTCCGCCGCTGCCCTCACTCCAGAGTTCAAGTTCGACAAGCGCCGCGCCGTCGTCATCGCGCCACTTTCGGATGACCCGGCCGTAGTGCATGACCGTCTCGCCGATGAACGCCGGGGAGCGAACTTCTCCGCGAAAACTGTGCAGAATGCCGCGCCGTCCCATCCACCGCGTGGCGGTCTGGCACAGCATATCCCCCGAAAGGTCACCCTGCGCGATCCGCTCCGGCAGTCCCTCCACCTGGGCATAGGCGCGGTCGTAATGAATCAAATGGCTGTTGGTCTTCACGAGGCCGTAGAAAAAGACCTGCACGGTGGAGATGAAGCGAGGCAGCGATGTTAGCTCGTCGCCTTCGTGAACGTCCTCCCACACCGGCTCATCAGTCCACTGCGGCGGTTCGGCGGGCCGCGCCTGTGCGCCGTTCTCAAGCTGCAGCTCTCCCCATGCACGGCCTGCTCCGTCCGATGACGACGGTTGAGGCACCGTGGCCGTTGTTGTGCGGTCGATCATCACCGTGCGTTCATGCTGGTTGGTGATGGTCATCTCCTTGGTGGTGAAGATCATCGCGCCGGCCCGCCCCTGCTTTTCCTCCACGCCAATGACTTTTGATTTGCGAGTGAGCACATCACCCGGTCTGATCGGTTCGATGAAAGTCACGTCCGTGCCGGTGTACCGCGACTGCGCGCCGGGGATTCGGAGTTGGAGAGGGTCATCACGAGTATGTGGCAGGCCGTCCGGGCGCAAATCGGCGATGGCCGTCGGCGGAAAGCTGGTGAAACCGGTGAACAGCGGCGGCGCGACGATGCCCCCGTACGGGCCATCCTTGGCCGCGGCTGCATCGATGTAGGAGGGTCGCACGTCATCGACAGCGTAGGAGTAGCGGGCTATTTCATCAAAGGTGACCGGCGGCCGAGACTCCGGTTCGGTTGTCCGCCCAATCAGTTCCCGTGCGGCTTGCAGCGCCTCATCTGCCATCCTGTTTCGCCCCTGTGACTTCTACGAGTACCAAGCAAGGATACGCCACGCTCGCGCCCGCGCTGCTCAAGCGTTGCGTGAATCTAGGCAAAGATGGCACAGTGAGCGCCATGACTACCACGAATACGGATCGAACTGCTCTGGGTCATCTGAAGGTTGTTGAGCTTGGCGGGGGAACGGGAGCGGCGGCGATGGCGGGACGCCTGCTTGCCGATATGGGCGCGGATGTTGTGCTCGTGGAGCCGCCCGGCGGGGTTGGGGCGCGGCGCATCGGCCCATTTGCCAAGGACATTGAAGGCCCTGACCGCAGCCTGACGTTCCTCGACCACAACATCAACAAGCGCTCCGTAGTCCTTGATCTGGATACTCCGGACGGGCAGGAGGCCGTGCGCCGTCTCGCGTCATGGGCGGATGTACTCATCGAGTCGTACGAACCGGGCTATCTGCCGGAACGCGGTCTCGGCTACGACGATTTCGCAGTCATCAATCCTCGCCTTATCTACGGTTCGCTGACGCCGTTCGGCCAGACAGGGCCCTTTGCGAACTACGCATCCACGGAGCTGATTATCCAGTCACTGGCGGGGGACCCGTGGGTGTACGGCGACGATGAACGCGCGCCTGCGATGGTGCCCGGCGACGCCACTGCCCGCATCGGCTCCATGCACCTTGTGTACGGCATCCTGCTTGCGCTGCGGGAGCGGCGCTGGTCGACGCGCGGGCAACACGTGGATGTCTCCCGGCAGGACATCGGCGTCTGGCAGTTGGTGAGCGGCAGCATCTCCCGCGTTGGCCTGCGGAATGAGGTGTTCCGCCGCCCCGGCAAGGCGTCCACGGGCATCGGCAGCATCTATCACTGCGCGGACGGCGTGATCCAGTTCTTCCCGTCCACAAACGCGCAGTTCCGCGGCCTGGTCACGGGCTGGATGCAGGATTCGACGTTCGACGACGAGGCATGGGACGACACGAACTTTAGGCGCGACAACTACGACATCATTGACGTCCGAATGAGAGAGTTCATGGGCAAGCTGACGGCTGCGGAGATCGAGGAGAGCGCAGCCATCCATGACGTGCCGATGGCGCGACTGTCCACCATGGCGGAGTTCGTGGAGCACCCGCACACGGTCGCTCGTGAGTTTGTCGTCGATGCCACCCATCCCGTTATCGGCGACTACCGCGCCCCCGGCCCGCCGTACAGGTTCAGCGACAAGCCGTGGGCGATTACCCGCCATGCGCCACGCATTGATGAACACGGCGAAGAACTTCGCACAATGATTAAGGAGCTCTCATCTGCTCCACTTGATCCCGGGAAGTTTGTGGCGCGCCGAAACGATCGTCGCAAGCAGCCGCTTGAGGGGATACGCATCGCCGACTTGAGCCGTGTCTTTGCCGGACCGTTCGGCACGATGTTGTTGGGTTTCCACGGCGCGGAGGTCATCCGCATCGAGTCGGAGGATCTGCCCGCTTTCCGGATGCCAATGCAGCCAAACTACCCGGAACTGAACCGCAACAAGCAGTGCGTCACCATCGATATGCGCTTCAAGAAGGGACAGGAGCTCATCAAGGGGATCGTCGCGCAATCGGACGTCGTTATTGAGAATTTCCGGCCCACCGTGATGGAGCGCATGGGGCTTTCGTACGAGGAGCTGCGCAAAATCAAGCCGAATGTGATCATGGCATCTATGTCCGGGTACGGTATGACCGGTCCGATGCGAGACCGTCCCGCGTTCGGGCAGCTGCTGATGGCTTTCGGCGGGTTGTCATACATGTGGGGGCATCCGGAGAGCGACATCGATACACGCCCCAAGAATGCGTATTCCGACTTCACGCTCGGCGCACAGGCGGCAATGGCCGTGATGATGGCTCTGGAGCACCGGGATCAGACGGGCGAGGGTCAGCACATCGAGAGCTCTCACGTGGAAGGCCTGGCGGCGTTGCTGGGGCCGGAGATGCTGAGTTACCTCATCAACGGGGTCAGCCCGCAGCCACGCGGCAACGCCAGCGATATCTACGCTCCGCACGGTGTCTATCCGTGCCTGGGCCATGACGCGTGGGTATCCATCGCGGTCGAGAACGATGCGCAGTGGGCAAGACTGGTTGCGGTGATGGACGGTCCGACCTGGGCGAATGACGGCAAATTCGCGACGCAAGAGGCGCGACTCGCCAATCGACTGGAACTTGATGAACGGCTCAGCGAGTGGACATCAACACGCTGGGCAGGACAGGTTCAGGTGGCGCTGCAAGCCACCAGCGTGCCGTGCGGCGCGGTGCAGAACCCGTTGGGCCTGCTCGCCGATCCACAGCTGCAGCATCGCGGCACGATCGTCACGGCGCACCACGACCCGGACTGGTGGGGCACGATGCAGCACCCCGGCGTCTCCCTCCACCTGAGCGCCACGCCCGGTTGGGCGACGGACTCCACCCCCGGCCTCGGCCAGGACAACGACCGCGTCTTCAAGCAGCTGCTGGGCCTGACCACAGCGGAGATAGAGGCGCTGACGGCGGAGGGGGTTTTGCGGTAGGGAATAGGAAATCCGTTATGGTCGCGCACTTAGTCCGGACGCTTCCCCTATAATCCACTGAGACAATGACCGCCCCAGAATCTCGTCCCCTACCGTACTGGGTCCGAATTCACCTCCCCAGAGGTTTGTCGGGAGGACTCCGCTTGGTCGAAAAGTCCAACTGGGCCGGAGAAGGAGCACTTTTCCCAAGAAGCGCCTATCCGGATGTCCGCTCTTTGGATGACTTTGACTTCAATCGAACCGGAGTCTACATGTTGTGGGAACCAGCCGGTGCTGGGGATTTGCCTCGTGTCTATATCGGGGAGGCAGACCCTCTCAGAAACAGACTTGACCAACACCTGTCGCAGAAAGACTTCTGGACTAACGCGGTGGCTTTTTCTGCTAAAGACCAGAATCTCAATAAGGCACATGTACGCCACATAGAGTCAAGGTTAATCGGCCTTGCCAACGAAGCGAAGAGATGCCGACTTGAGAACAGCAACACGCCCAGACCCCCCTCACTTTCACCCGCCGACAAGACACAAGCAGATGCGTACCTTTCGGACATGATGCTCTGCTTGCCTGTTCTGGGCGTCGATTTCTTTGAAAAGCCCGAGGCACGCCCCGAAACCCATCAAGAGCTGACGCTCAGAGTCGGAGAGACTACAGCGAATGGCTACGAGCAAGGCGATGGCTTCGTTGTAAGGGCCGGTTCTATGGCGAGAAAAGAAGAAACTCGCCATATACACAGGTACATGTCGAAACTTCGCAGAACTCTTGTCGAGCAAGAAATTCTCTACGCCATGGGTGACCACTACGAGTTCAGCGCGGACTACAGCTTCGGATCGCCATCAACTGCGGCTGGGGTAATACTTGGACGTCCGGTGAATGGCCGTACTGCGTGGAAAGACAAGGATGGCCGCACCCTAAAGCAGATTCAGGAAGAAAAAATCCATCCAGATTAGCCCACCGCTGTACCACGACACTCAGCTTCAATCAGGAGACCCATACCATGCCAACTATCAGCTTCTATCACTGGGCAACTTGAGGGACGTGCAAGATGGCGAAGGCGGCGCTTTCGCAAGCGGGGCACGAGTTTGCCGAGCGGGACTTCTTCAAGAATCGATTCACCAAGGATGAGATCGTCGAGCTTCTGAACGGGGAGCCGCCCAGCGCGTTGTTCAATCCGCGTTCTCAGGCGCTCAAGAAGGCGGGTATCGATCCGGCCTCCCTGAACGAGGATCAGATGTTGGACCTGCTTGTCGAGGAGCCGCGCTATTGGCGTCGGCCGGTCGCGGTTATCGACGGCAAGCTCATCGCGGGGGCGAATGCGAAGACGCTGGCGGCGGAGTTGGGGATCTGAGACCTAGCCCTTAGCAGGCAGTTCCACCGTGGCCGTGCCGGGTGTGACCTTCTCGCCCTTCTGGTTCGTCATCAGTATTTCAAGATCAACGACGTGGCGGCCTTCTTCATCAACGCGTTTGCCCGTCACGTGCCCCGTGCAAGTTAGGACATCGTTCTTGAAGTTGATGCCACGGAGTTGGGCGCTCAGCGTCAAGATGACGCCCTCTTCGCCGATCCACTTGCGAACGAGCGTGTGCAGGTAGGAAACACGGATGCGTCCCTGTCCGATGACGGCGGGCTGGCCGTTCTCTTTCGCCCCCTCATCGTCCATGTGGTACGGCACGAACTCATCATAGGTCGCCGCCCAGCGATTCCAGTTCATGAGATCCGTCACGCGTTCGAACGGCGGCAGTTCCTGACCGACTTCAACGTCATCCCAATACGGCGTCGCCTCTTGTGTCGTCACGTCGTTGTCTCCGTTCCGGTTACCACGCGATGTTCGTCGTGCGCGTCGTCTTGATTATCTCGCCGGTCTGCTTGGTCCAGACCTCTTCAGTGATGTAGAAGAGCATGGATCCGAGACGCCCGGAGCGTTCGTAGATGTCCGTGGCCTCGATAATGCTGGTAACCACATCACCTGGCCGCATCCGCTCGTGGTAGACGGTATCGACGCCCCCAAACAGGAAATTCGGCGGTGCGCCGGGCGGCCGCAGGTTGCGCGCGTCCTCAAGATCGGACTGTGCAGTGTCGAGTCGATCCGGCTGCGGGCCGACGTGGGCGCGTCCAATCATCCACGCGAACGGATTGAACTCCTCCGGCGCGATGATGCCGCCCCAACGGGTCTGCTGGGCATGGTCCGCGTCCCAATAGACGCGCGGCGGCACCTCCGGCCAATAGATTGAGATGGCTGCGCGGCGTATGTCGCTTTCAGAGATGGGCGGCGATGTCAGCGGCGGGGCTTTTGACCCCACCCACGCACGCACCGCATCGGTGATCAGGGACTGTCCTTCGCTGTTTGCCGTCATAACCGCCTCCGGCTATAGCTTACACGAGGCGGGGCGGCGCAAACGTAGAGCCCGCGCTCGCTGGTGCGGGCACGGGCTCTTGTCACTTCGTTGGTCGTCAGATCTTATCGTAGGAACTTACTGCTTGAGTTCCTTTTCCAGGTTCTTGATGAAGTCCTTCATCTGCGAGTTGGCCTTGGAGCGGATGAATGGTTGCCCCATCGTGCCCAGCTTGCCCATGAACTGGATGTCTGTCGCGACGGTGAGGGTGGAGTTGTCCGCGCCCTCCTCGGCGATTGCAGCATCGACAATGACGCGCAATCCTCCACCGGCCATAGCCTTCGCGTTCCCTTCGATGCGCCACGTGTAGTCCTCGGCGTTCTGCGTCGTGGTCAGCTCGCCATCGAGGCTGATCTTCATCGGGCCGACGCGTGTCGTCATCTTGCCGGAATACGTATTCGGCCCAGTCTCGACAACATCACTGACGCCCGGAATCAGTCCCGCGGCACGCGGCACATCTTCCAGAAGGCTCCAGATTCGCTCTCGCGATGCGGATACCTTTGACTCTTGTTCAATCTTCATTCCGCAGGATTCCCCTTCGCCGGTATTTGCCGGCTCTCTATTCCAGCCCGAGGACGCGAGTCAGCGCCCGCCGGGTGAACACCACCGCCATGTCCGTCTTGTACTCGGCGGAGCCGCGGAAATCAGGCGTCGGCGCGCAGAGATCGCGAACCGTCTCGGCTGCCTCTCTGACCAGGTCTGCCGTGGGAGCCTTGCCCTGGAGCACGCTCGCGACGCCTTCCGCGTAGACAGCAGTTGAGTTGACTGCGCCAAGCCCGACGCGCACGTCCGTGACGACGCCGCCATCAACGACGCCGAGCGCGGACACTGCGACGGTTGGATAGTCGTCCGCAGTGCGGGGCAGGAACTTGATGTACGTGGTCTTCGCGTTTGCGGGAGGAGCGGGGACGGTGATGCCCGTTACGATCTCGCCCTCTTCGACACCGGTCGTGTAGTAATCGACGAACCAGCCGTCGCGCACCTTGACGGTTCTCTCGCCGTTCTTGGAGGCGGCGTGAACGCTGGCATCAAGCACTAACAGCGTGGGAGGCGGGTCTTGGGCCGGGTCGCCATGCGCGACGCCGCCGCCGACCGTGGCCGCGTTTCGCACGCGAACCGTCGCTACTTCGCCGTAGGTCTCGGTCAGGAGCGGATTGTTTTCATGGACAACGCCGGAGGTCGCCACCTCTTGCTGCGTTGTGCGGCCGCCAATCTGCAGGCCCTCACCCGTCGAGCGGATGTAGTTGAGGCCGTCGACGTTCTGCAGGCTGACGAGATGGTCAACGTAGATGAGGTCTTGCTTCATCATGTTGATCAGGCCGGTGCCACCTGAGATGACGCGCGCCTCCTCGCCGTAGTCGCTTAGCAGGCTGTGAGCCTCCGCCAGCGTGGAAGGCGTATGGAACTGAAAATCTCTCATTTCGCCCTCCCCTAGTTGCCCAGGCGAATGACTTCGCCGGCCTTCTGAATGGATTCGATAATCTTGTAATAGCCCGTGCAGCGGCACAGGTTGCCCATCATCCAGTTCTTGATCTCGTCCTCGGTGGGATCGGGATTCTGCTCGAGCAACGCGCGGGACGCCATGATCTGGCCGGGTGTGCAGATACCGCACTGGAACCCGCCGTAGTTCATGAAGGCTTCTTGCAACGGATGCAGTTTTTCGCCGTCCGCAACGCCCTCAATCGTCGTGATCTCGGAGCCGCTGGCCTGGACGGCGAGAAGGATGCACGAGGAGACGATCGCGCCGTCCATCTCGACGGTGCAGATGCCGCAGACCCCCACGCTGCAGGCTTCCTTGGTGCCCGTCAGGCCGAGGTCATACCGGATGAAATCGACGAGGGTTCGTCGCGGCGGGACCTCCGCCGTATATTCGGTGCCATTGACGGTGACCGTCACAGGCACACGCACTGTTGTGTCTTGTGTCATCTACTCCTACCCCTCTATGTGGCTAACCCTTTGGGTGCAACAAACGCAGCGTCCTGCTCGGCCATCCCGCATGACGCGGGCAGCGAACCGACGCTGCTAGTTGATTATAGCAGGATGGAGGGGCGGCACGAGGCAACTTGGGACGGTCCCGGCCACCTACTCCTCTGTAGCCTCCGTAATCGCAATGACCCATTCCGCAGTGTCCGTGGAAAACCAGCGTTCGTTTGAAGATGAGTACGGCGCATCGCAAGGCAATGACTGATGGAACTGACTGTAGTAGACGCTGTACTGCCCAGGTGGGAGCACGTATGTAGCATGAAAGGATTCCAAGGAATTATCGAAGTCGAAGTTCATGTAGGCGGCAAAACGGTTCCTGAATTCGCCATCGAACCAATAGTGGCTAAAGCGAGGCGTCGGGTAAGCCGGTCGTACCGCCTTGAACACATTGAAAAGCGCTTCACCCTGGCTAACAGTCTTCGCAAACATGGGGAAAGGCCACGGGTCTCCATATCCGCCAAGTGTCAGTTGGCGAAGAGTACCGAGCACATGCTCCCTGACTTGGGCTCTTTGGTAAAGCGCTCCCCCTGCGCAAGCTCCGTACTCGCCTTCCAACAGCGGACGCAAGTCTTCGATGCGGAATCTCAATTCCTCCTCGGTTATACTCTCGAGCCGCCCTCCCATGAACGTATGTCGGTAGCCAGAACCTTCATCGATCCCCAGCCACGTTGTGCCTATATCCGGGCTTTCGCGCTCCCCCCGCCAGCTCTCGAGACCTATAAACGTATAATCGGCTTCATCCGAGACCTCGCCCAGAAATAGAATCGCATCTGCATTGTCTTGCGCGACGGCGAGTTTCTGCCACAACAAGAAATCGGCAAGGTTTTCTGCATCTTCGTGGCTCCTGTAGCCAAACCAGTCCGGAAACGCATTGTAGGCCGGACCGCTATTGGCACGGATGGCGATTTCTTCAGGGCCGTCACCCTTCAGGTACTCCTCTGTCACAAATGTGTAGATGAGGTCGACCGAATAACCAAGGCTCTCATTCGCCTCCGCAACAATTTCGGAGTCAAGTGAGACGAAGGTCGCTCGGATGATGGCGTCAGCGCTCGCAATCTGGTACGCCATCTGCGGGCAGTCATCAACCCAGGCGGGGAAATCTACCTGCACTACATCGGTCGACTCGTCATCCATGTCATCAGATAGCGCCAGGGGCGTGGGAGAAGGTGTCGCAATTACATCCGGGTCCGGAGGGCTGCACGTGGTTCGCGCAGGTTCCACTGTTTCAAGGACATAGTCTTGCAAACTGGGTTCGGACGAAGCCTCGATGGTCGGTGTGGCAACCGCCGTCGGTGTGTCAGGTAGAGAAGTCGGCGCTTCGCTCGCTTGCGTCGGCGCAACAATCACAATTGCCGGGGCCTCTTCACTTGACCCAGCAGTCGGAGCAGGACTTGCCGTGGGTCGTGGCTCTTTCGTCTCCATGGGCACCGACGTAGGCGTCGGCTCGCTACACGCCACGCTCGCTGCGTACAGCGCGGCAACAGCCAGCAGAACAAATAGCACGAGCTTCGTCATCATTGCTCCCAGCCATCGCCCACAAACTGCATCTCACAATCGTTTTGCACAGCAAGTATTCGCGCGGCGCTGTGAGCGGTCAAGCTGCAAGTCGCCTCGAAGCGCCGTCAACAGACCAACTTTGGCAGTGTCGCGGTACCGAGCGCACTGCATCTAAGGCGGTATGCTACAGCTCAAGGACAGTGATTGCCGACCAAGAACGACGCTAGCCCAGGATCGGACGAGTGCCGCGCCGGCGAACAACGGGTTGGCCAACAAGGAGTTGACATGTCCGCTTACTTGATAGCTGATGTTGAGGTCACGAATTAGAGTGTCTATGCGGAGTATCGTGAACGGATGACGCCTACTCTCGAAGCCTATAGCGGCAGGTTCATCGCGCGTGGCGGCGAGATTGAGGTCATCGGCGGCTCCTGGAATCCAAAGCGTCAGGCCATCGTGGCATTCGACAGCATGGAGCAGGCACGTGCATGGCTGGCCTCGCCCGAGTTCAAAGAGCTCGATGATATGCGTACCAGCTCTTCCAATATCAACCTGGTGCTATTAGAGGGCGTCTAGCGGCTTCACGGCCCAATCCGTACTACCACCATGTCCCTGCTGACGATATAGCGGGAATCCTTTACCGCGGCAATCGTTTGATAGGTGAATGCATTCGCGTGCCGCAATGTGTTACAAATCAGGGCAGCGTTTCCACCCAACGCCGGTGCTCGCCTGCGGCTCGTAAGGCCGCGCGGGCGCCACTCCGACCACAGAGTCCTGGCAAGGGGAGGTAGGCCATGTCCGCTTATTTGATAACCGATGTTGAAGTTACGGATGAAAGCCTCTATGCGCAGTTTCGTGAACAGATGACGCCTGCTATGGAATCCTATGGCGGCACGTTCGTGGCGCGTGGCGGCGAGATTGAGGTCATCGGCGGCTCATGGACGCCCAGACGTCTCGCCATCGTGGCATTCGACAGCATGGAGCAGGCACGTTCATGGCTGGCCTCGTCAGAGAACCATGCGCTCGACGATATTCGCTCCAGGTCTTCCAACATCAACATGGTGCTTGTCGAGGGCGTGTAGTCTATCTCACCGCGTCACTGGCGGCTCGCGTCAGAGAACCTCGTAGGCCCAGATCTCGTGCCAGGCGTCCGGCTCACCGTTGGGCATCGCCAGGAAGGCTTCGCTCCTTTCGAGCAGGCGCCACTTGCCCGCCTCTTCGAGCGCGGCCTGCTTCACGTCAAAGCCTCCATCCACGTAATAGTCCGTCCGGATCGAGAAAACCACAGGCCCGCCCGGCTTCGTGACGCGGATCATCTCGTCCAGCGACTCCGGCATCGCATGGCCGTAGGTGAACACCCCGACGCAAGTCGTGCCGGCGAAGCTCCCGGTCTCAAAGGGTAGGTCTTTGCCCAGCTCGCCGATTACGAAGTCCTCGTATACGCCCTTCTCTTTGGCCGTCGCCAGCATCCCCGGGGACATGTCCAGCGCCGTGATCCGGGTGAAACCGCGGCGGGCCAGCTCCACGCCGACCATGCCCGTGCCGGCCCCTGCATCAAGCACGCCGGCTCCCTTGTCGGACACGTACTTCTCCAGGAATTCGGCTGCGGCCATCGGCGACTTGAATCCCAGCGCCTCGAGATCGGAATCGTAATCCGACGCCCAGCCGTCGTACCGGGTCCTGAGTTCCTCGTAGTCCTTAGCGCCATAGACTTGCTGGATGCGCGCCGTGCGCGCCTTCTCGGTCATTATTCATATCCTCCTGGCAGCGATGTCCTCAGATTCCGGCGGCGATGTCGAAGCGGTCCAGGTTCATGACCTTGTCCCACGCGGCAACGAAATCAATCAGCAACTTCTCTTGGCCATCGTCGCTGCCGTACACCTCGCAGATAGTACGGAGCTCGGAACTGGAGCCGAATGCCAGGTCGACCCTCGTTGCCGTCCACTTTAGGTCGCCGGTCGTTCGGTTCCGTCCTTCGTAGACTCCCTCAGACGCTGCGGATGCCTGCCACTCGGTGTCCATATCAAGCAGGTTGACGAAGAAGTCATTGCTCAACGTTCCCGGCCTGTCTGTGAACACGCCGTGCTGTGATTGCCCGGTGTTCGCGTTGAGAACGCGGAGGCCGCCCACAAGCGCCGTCATCTCGGGTGGTGTCAGCGTCAACAGGAATGCTCGCTCCACCAGCAAGTCCTCCGCAGGTTCGCTTCGGCCACCTTGCAGGTAGTTGCGGAAGCCGTCAAACGTGGGCTCTAGCACGGCGAACGACTCGATGTCCGTCCACTCCTGCGTTGCGTCCGCGCGGCCCGGGGTGAACGGCATGGTGACGTTGTGTCCGGCGTTTCGAGCCGCTTGCTCCACGCCGGCGCATCCCGCGAGAACGATCATGTCCGCCAGTGAAACGCTCTTGCCAGCGCTCTGCGCGCCGTTGAACTCCGCCCGGATTCCCTCCAGTGTCTCCAGCACGCCGGCCAACTCGGCGGGGTTGTTGACCTCCCACTCCCTCTGCGGCGCGAGGCGGATGCGAGCGCCGTTCGCGCCGCCGCGCTTGTCCGTGCCGCGGAACGTCGCGGCGGACGCCCACGCCGTTGAAACCAGCTGCGAAACGCTCAACCCCGATGCGAGCACGCGTGCCTTGAGGCCCGCTATCTCTTGATCGCCGATCACCTTATGGTCGACCGCGGGCACCGGGTCCTGCCACAGCTGCGGCTCCGTGGGCGCCAGCGGCCCCAGATAGCGGGTGTTCGGCCCCATGTCGCGATGGATCAGCTTGAACCATGCTTTGGCAAAGGCGTCCTCAAGGTCCGACGAATTCTCCAGGAATCGCTTTGAGATGCGCGCGTAGTCCGGATCCGCCGTGAGCGATAGATCCGTCGTCAGCATCATCGGCGCATGCGTCCTGGATGAATCATGCGCGTCCGGCACGGTGGCGACGGCAGCGGCGTTACTGGGCGTGTATTGCGATTTGCCCGCCGGGCTTGTCGCCAACTCCCACTCAAGGTTGTGCAGGTTCTCAAGGAAGTTGTTGTCCCACGCGACGGGGTTGGTGGTCCATGCGCCCTCCAGGCCGCTGGTGAAGGAGTCGACGCCCTTGCCACTGCCGTATTTGTTCTTCCAGCCGAAGCCCTGTTCCTCGATTGCGGATGCCTCCGGGTCAGGGCCAACGTGCTCCTCAGGAACGGCACCGTGCGCCTTGCCGAATGTGTGTCCACCGGCGATGAGGGCGACTGTCTCCTCGTCATTCATGGCCATCCGGCCAAAGGTCTGGCGGATGAAATTCGCGGCGGCGAGGGGGTCCGGGTTGCCGCCCGGCCCCTCGGGGTTCACATAGATCAGGCCCATGTGGTCTGCGCCAAGAGGCTCCTGCAGCGCGCCGTCGTCGCCGTGACGCTCGTCACCAAGCCACGTTCCCTCCGGCCCCCAATACGTCTCGTCGGCCTCCCAGGCGTCCGTCCGTCCGAACGCGAACCCCATTGTCTTGAAGCCCATCGACTCCAGAGCGCAGTTGCCGGTAAAGATGATTAGGTCCGCCCACGAGATTCTTTTGCCGTACTTCTGCTTGATAGGCCAGAGGAGGCGGCGTGCCTTGTCCAGGCTCGCGTTGTCCGGCCAGCTGTTGAGGGGCGCGAGGCGCTGATAGCCGGCTCCTCCGCCGCCGCGTCCATCACTGATGCGGTATGTGCCGGCGGCGTGCCAGCTCATTCGAATGAACAGGGGGCCGTAGTGGCCGTAGTCGGCGGGCCACCAGTCCTGCGACGTCGTCATCACCTGTTCGATGTCACGCTTCAGGGCATCGACGTCCAGGGATTTCAGTTCCTCAGCGTAGTCGAAATCCTCCCCCATCGGGTCTGACACCGGCGACTCTTGTCGAAGCGGCTTGAGGCTCAGTTGATCCGGCCACCAATACTGATTGGTACTCACTTGGTTTCTCCTTTATCACACGTATTCAAAAAAGTAGCAGTTTCCCCTTTCCGCGGACAATGTCATCTTGGTGCGCAGACCCAATTGAGACGGGGGTAGGGAGGGTTGATTGACGTGAGTAAAGCGTTTGAGCGAGGGGAGCTGGTGGGTCTCGGAGGGCTAGAGTGGGCTATAAGCCATCAAGACCGCTATGGCCGCTGACAACGTTCCGTAGGCTTCCAGAAAATCGAGGAGGTATCGTCGACGCCGGCAAATGGGTCTGGCGGAGGCAACGGCACCACGCCTATAAATGGCCATCATTCGAGGAAAGAACGACCACCGTGCTACGGCATTGTCTCTGCGGCGAGATTCGCCAAGCATTCATCGCAAGTGATGCGTTCACGCTCGTTCGCATCATCTACCAGTTGCGGGTTGATGGCCTCCCTCGCGATTTGGCATCTGTAGCGATATACCTCCGAATGACGACTGCCATCATCCTCAGAGGAAATGACGTGCTTGCCGTGCACTACTGGCTCCCTCGAAACATACTCCTCACCCAACCAATCCCCGACTACTCTGCTTCTGATGAATGTCAGATCCTCGATGAGTCGGGAAATGCCGTACATCAGCCTCTTTCTGCACACCATGCATGTAATCCCGTAAAGGGCCATGAGTACCACGCGCAGGTTGTCTTCGTCGGGAGGCTCAGAATGGTAAATGGGCATCTCGATGGATCGCCAACGCGGTCCGTACATCTGTCGGCCCGACTCAATGCTTAGTCCACAAAGTGTCTCACCCCCGTACTTGGTGAAATTCATCTCTGGGGGGCTATTGTCGATTCCTCGCATCCCTCCACCGAATTGCCACAACCCGTCTATTTCGAATCCCCCTGCGTATCCCACCCATCGCACACAGTGGGAATCTGCCGGGTTAACCTCCGAATCGGCTGAGAAGATGACTTCGGGCGGCGGATTTCTCAGATATTTGTCCCAAAAATTCAACGTTGTTTCTCCTTCATTTGGTCTCTGGTGTTGGCACTCAGGACTCCACGAGTATCGGTAGATACCTGCAATACACAGCTAGTCACGTAGTAGTCCGTAGACTCTGGACGACTCGCGCTATCGCGGCGTCCTCCCACTATGAACCCTGCTCCTATCTCTCCGGCTACTAGACCAAGCAATGGCCGCCAACGCTCATGGCTGCGAATTCGAACTATCGTGCTCATTCCCTCATCATGGATCAATTTGCCCCAGTCGTCAAGCGGTGGCCCACATGTAGTGTGTTGGGCCTAGCAAGAGCTACATGCGCGTTCGCGAGGGGTCGAGTCACGTTTGCCTAGACTGCGGCCGGGGCTTTCGGGTGGTGGACAGCTGGGCATACCAAGGAGACTGCTCAATTTGATATATGGGCTGGTGGGGCATCCTGGACTCGAACCAGGGACCTCAGTCTTATCAGGACTGCGCTCTAACCACCTGAGCTAATGCCCCGCAATGAAACACACGCCCCGTCGGCAACACTCGCAAGCCGAGACGCGACTCCCATTGTAGCCCGCCACGCACTAGCCGTCATGAGTGCCGGGCCATTTCAACCCAGGTGGGTAATCTCGATGTCGCCCCACTTCCCCTGCAAGTACTCGGCGACGAGGCGGCGGTGGCACTGATCCGGCGTTTCCTCAGTGCAGAGCAGGCAGGCGTTGTCCATGATGGCTCGTATCGGTAGTTCTTCGATACGCCGCTCGGCCATCAGGGCCAGGAATCGAGTCTCATAGTCTTCCCACGAGACCGCGCCATCGCGGTAAGCCTTTAGCAGCTCCTGCGTCGGCCCGAGGTCAGGCATGTGCTCGTAGTCCATGCCGCAGACCTGCTTGAGGAAATAGGCGAGGTCATCGCGCTTGGTGAATCCGGCCAGCTGCGACACGTTATTGAGGCGCACGTCGATGACACGCGCCGCGCCGGAACCGCGCAGCAGTTCAAAGAATGATTCCGCCGATTTCTTTGTGAAACCGAGCGTGTAGAGGCGCACGAACCGTCTCAGTGGGCCTGCGCGTAGTCGGCGCGCTCCTCGGCAACGTAGGCGACGCGACCGACCTGTTGCCGAACAGCATCAGCGATGACGTCTTCACGGGTGCGGAACAGATCGGGCTGGGGCGGCAGGCCAAGCGATTCCAGCAGCCGACCCATCAGTTCCTCGTGGTTTTCCACACTTCCGTCCGGGAGGATGTGCCGCATGTCTACGCCCTGCTCCGCGAGCGCCCGGGCAACCAGCAACGCACGGTGGCACTCCAGTGGGTCTTTCTCCATGCACAGCAGCGCGATGATTCGCTCATCCGCCTGCCGCACAAGGACACCAACTCCGTCCGTGAAATCGTCGGCCAAGGCGGCCCGCTCATAGGAAACGCGGCCATCCTCTCCGTATGCGGATTGGTCATTCGGCCGGCCGCCAAGTTCCTGACCCATGAAGGCGTAGTCGATTCCCGCGCGTTCCAGCGCAGGTTCCAGGCTGTCGGGGTTGAAGTGGGGCACCCAGCGGCTGCGGGGAGCGGAGCGCACATCGACCACCATGTTGACGCCGTTGTCCCCAAGCAGGGCGACAAAGTCCTCTATGGAATGATTGGAATGTCCAATGGTGAAGATCGGATACTCCGTCGTTGTCATGTCGAGCCCCTTTTCCCTACGCCTCAATTATGGCCGCAATGAGCTTGTAATGGTAAAGCCCCCCACCGGACGGCGGCTCATACGGCTCTCCGATGGTGACAGTGAGATAGGCTTTGCCAAGCCGGAACTTTCCAGGCCGAACTTCTGAATATCGCTCTTCAAAGTCAACGTCTGTGATGCGGAGGCCATAGACGTCCCCGGCGTGGGCGAATGATCCGCGAAGCTGCCTCTTGATCGCCCCTTCGTCATCCTTTCGATCAGACACGGTGATGTCTAATGATGGGACGCTGACAAACCGCGCGGAGTCCTCCAGGCTCTCCCCGGCCACGTAGGGGAACCGGTCGTTCGTCCCTTGTGCGGTGTCGTGACCGTTCTCCCAGAGCGGCGCTGGGGCGTCGAGCCATCGCTCGATGTTCGCCTTGTCCGCCACACGCAGACGTGTCCACGGCTCCGGCGCCGCAAGCCAATTCTCCGGCTGATAGGGGAGCGGATTCGGTTCCAGAAGGGGGACTTCAATCACATCCAGCAACTGCGGCAGAGACTCGTCCTCGAAGCACATCTCATCGGGCATCACCTCGCCCGTGGGGGAACTGCCCACAGGCCGTACCCATACGAGCGTGCGGTCAGCCAAGACCTCTTTGCCGACGACGCATCTGCCTCCGTATTTCCGTGAATTTGCTAGACAAAGAATCTGCTTGTTGATGGTGGTGCTCACTCGTCCTCCCGGCTCAATTTAGAACAAGTGTATCACAGCATTACTCCCGCCGCTTGGCTTCCTCCCAGAGTGCGTCCATCTGCTCCAGGGACAGCGACGGAAAATCCTCGCCACGTTCACGGGCCGTGTCCTCCATGATGCGGAATCGCGTCACGAATCGGCGGTTCGCCTGCCTCAGCGCCGTCTCCGCGTCGATGTCCAGCCGCCGACCAAGGTTGACGAGGCTGAAGAGCAGATCACCGAATTCCCACTCCAGGGCAGCGCATGATTCGTCGGACTTCTCACCAGTGGACGTCTCATTCGCCTCCGCGAGCTCCTGGGCCTCCTCCACCACCTTCTCTAAGGCACCATCTACGCTCGGCCAGTCGAATCCGACGTTTGCTGCCCGACCCTGCGCCCGCTGTGCGAATGTCAGCGCCGGTAGATTCGCGGGCACGCCCTGCATCAGCGATGCGCCCTGCCGTTCCTCGCTCTTGAGCACTTCCCACCGCGCGGCCACCTCCTCCGCCGTGCGCGCCTCGGCATCGCCGAAGACGTGCGGATGGCGGCGGATGAGCTTGTTGACGAGGCCCTCAATCACATCGGCAACGGTAAAAGCCTCTTCCTCCGAGGCGATCTCGCTGTGGAGCATGACCTGCAGGAGGATGTCGCCGAGCTCCTCGCGCAGCCCGGGCAAGGAGTTGGCGTCGATCTGCTCGACAGCTTCATAAGTCTCTTCGATGAGGAACGGCGTCAACGACTGGTGTGTCTGCTCACGATCCCACGGGCAGCCGCCCGGGGCGCGGAGGCGGGCGACGATGTCAATCAGCGTCTGGAACTCGCGGTTGTCCTGCCCGGACGCGTCGTTTGCCTTGACCACGTGTCACCCCCATCGGTCACCAATCAGCCTGCACGTTTCAGCATAGGGGCGCGGTCAGATCGCCGCCACGCGTTCGCGTTCTTGCCCGCCATACGGGCCGTTGCTAGACTGGATAGTCGGCAGATGCGCTACCCGGCGCAGCCGCGCGGTGGGTGTGGCCTAGCAGGTTTAAGGCACCAGGTTGTGGCCCTGGAGATCGTGGGTTCGAATCCCATCACCCACCCTTCCTTTTGAACTTCGCGATTCGGCGTGGGGATTTACCTACGCTTGTTGTCTGGACTGCTGTGATTCCGAGCCGCCCCTTGTGCTCATTTGCGCCGCGTCCACATAGCGCGGCGGACGTGGCGGACGCAGCAACAGGATGAGAACGGCTGAAACAACAAAGAACGCAATGAAAAGGGCGAATGCAGGCTGATACGAGCCCAGTTCGTCACGAATGTAGTTCATGACGATGGGGCCGGTCGAGCCAACTCCAAACGTGATTACGAAACCGGCTGATCGGATCGAACCGAGGCTCAGCCGACCGAATGAGTTAGCCCACAGCACCTCCTGCGTCACTCCCAGGCTGGTAATGCCCATGCCGTAGACAATCAACGCGAGGAACAGCAGGTAAACGTTGTCGGCAAAAAAGAACAACGTGGAACCAATCCCCTGAAGGACGAATGGCATCGCACGGATGGGGCCAATGCTGGCCCGTTCAGCAAGGACGCCCACAGCCGGCAACGTCGCCGCCATGACGATTGCGCGCGTCGTCAGCGCTGCCACCAGGAAGGCCTCTTCGTAGCCCAGATCCTGGAGGTAGGGCGCAAGCGATATGTTGATGCCCTGGAATGCGAAGCTCGCGATGGCAAAGCAACCTGCAATGAGCCAGAACGTCGGCGTCTTCAGGGCCTCCCTGCGTGTCCACAGAGGTTCGGGCATTGGCTCCGCTCGTTGTGCAGGAACGGGTACGGCATAGCCTGCGGTCCCGCTCGCCGCCGGGGTAGGAGATTCAATTGGGTCATCGTGTTCGACGCCGTCGGGCCGCAAGCCCATGTCCTCCGGCCGCCGCCGGATGAGAATCGTCGACGGCGCAAGCACAACGACCCAGGTGAAGATGGCGAAGATCCAGAACATCTCCCGCCAGCCAAATTCGGCGATGACGTACACGGCGACGGGGATCATGATGACGTTGCTGATGCTCGATCCCGTGTTGGAGATCGCCAGCGCCCGCCCGCGCATCCGGATGAACCAGTTGTTGATCGCCACGCTCGTTACGAGGTTGCCCATCAATGTGAAGCCGATGGCAGCGACGAATCCGCGCACCAGGTAAAACTGCCAGAGGGAATCGACGAACGTCACTCCCACCAGGGCCGTGCCTGCGATGAGGGCGCCCACAGGCAACAGCGTACGCGCTCCAAATCGATCCACCAGCGGGCCGATGAGCGGGGCAGTACCCGCTTCAACGAAACGAGAGATCGTCTGGACGGTCGCTATCTGTGTATAACTCCAGCCAAACTCGCCCTTCAGCGGCTTGAAGAACAGACCCAGGGTGGAGGAGAATTGTTCCGCATAGGCCAGGTGCGCCATGAACGACGCGGCGACAATGTTCCAGCCATAGAAATAGCGGCCACGCCTCTGCCGAGGAGGCCGCCCGCCACTATCGCCCTCTCCGTCCGCTCTCTCCAACTCGCCCGCCGCGCCTCCCTCAATCGCAATGATTGATTATGCGGGGAAAGCGGCGAGGGCGTCATGCGACGCGGTCATTGTGAATGGCGGGAACGGATTCAGTCCTGCTGCCCGCCGCGGCCCCAGCCGCTCCTTCTTCGACGTCTGCGTCGGCGAGGGCGGCGATCAGGCGGCGGTGAATCGTCCGATTCGGTTGCGTCTGTCGGTTCAGGTTCACCCGCCAATTCAGGCGCGTCCGTCGGTTCACTGTCACTTGATGTCTCGGTGTCAGACGGAGGAAAGAGGGGCGCACGGCCGTATTCGTCTGCTTCTTCATAATCCTCGGCGTGCGTTGGCGGCATCTGCGCGGCAAGGAAACCGCTGCCGGAGAGGAATCGCCGCGCGCCGCCAATGGCGAACGAGATAAGCACGATGAGCAGGGCGATGCGGAACAGCCCCTCCGCCGCGCCGAAAAACGTGGCAAGATGCTCCGGCACATCGTCGCGTGAGCCGGGCACGAGGATTCCCGCAGCGATGCCGGAGACCAGCACAACTGCCCCCAAGGCCGCGACTGCCTGCGGAGCGCGGTCACGATTCCACAGCAGGATTGCGGCGGCGGTCAGTCCCGCCTGTCCCACAGTTACGAGGGCCCTCGAGGTCTCTATGTCCATTCGGGCCCCGCTCTCAGGCGGCAGCAGGATGATCGGAAGCGCAAGGTTCGCCCCGGCAAGATAGAGTCCGGCGAAGAACGCGCTGTCCCCCCAACTCCGTGTAGCAATTGCCCCGCCGATGACCGCCGCAAGGATCGGCGCGCCAAAGGAGGCAATCCCCACAGCGAGCGTCAACTCCCCGCTGTCTCCCGGTGCAAGCAGCGCCCACAACAGCGCCTGCGTTCCTACGATCCCCATCGCCATCCACGGGTAGCCCCACCGCGGTGCGCCGCGTGTGGCCAGCAGCAAGGCGACGGCCATTGCGATGCCTGTCGTGAACAGATAGGGCGGGGACGCGTTGAGTCTGCCACCCACTGACAACGTCCACGCGATGCCGGCCAACGCTCCGATGGAAATCAGGATCACGGGCGCAATTTCCCGCAGCATGGACTGCAGCGGGGTGCGCGTCGGCGGGGGTACAAAGGGCCTGCTCATCGTCAGTTACAATAGCAGGCGCGGCATAATGCGCATCGGCAGGAGTTTCCCCTTACGTGCAGTCTTCGCGTCTCATCGCGCTCTTGAATCAACAGCGAGCCGTCGTTTACGTCGGCCTCGCGACGTTTTTGTTCACGCTCGCCCAGGGCGTTTCCATCTTTACGTACCCGCTCTACGGCCGTGAACTCGGTTTGACCCTGGCGCAGGTCGGATTCACCGTGTCCGCATTCGCATTCGCTCGTGTTTTCACCAATGTTCCCTCCGCGATAATCTCAAACCGGGTTGGGCGACGGTGGGTTCTGATCGCCGGGGGGTTGTTCGCCGCGACAGGCTACGTCCTCTCCGCAAGCGCTGACTCGTTGCTGCCGCTGATGGCGTTTCGCTTCATCGCCGGGATTGGCTCCGGCGCGTTCATCACGGTGGGAATCGCCACGACGGCGGATCTAAGCACCCCGGCTAATAGAGCTCGGCTCATGAGTGTCTTCCAATGGAGTTTCATATTCGGAATCACACTCGGGCCGTTTGTTGGAGGTCTCATAGCACAGTTCTGGGGGCTCCAGATCCCGTTCTACGTCATAGGCGTCGTCTCTGTAACAAGCGCGCTCTGGACGTTGCTCATGGTGCCGGAAACGCGTGGGCTTCAGTCGCCGGCCCAGCCGTTGCCGGATGCAGCAGCAGAACAACGCCGGGAATCTGGCGCGCGTTCGACGCCGCTGACCGGTTTCCGGCAGTTCAGTTTCATGCTCAGTCGCGGCTACGTGCTTGTCATGCTGATCTTCATCGGCGCGTTCTTCATCAGGGGCGGCGGGCTCTTTAGCCTCTTTCCCGTCATCGCGAAAGAGGATCTTGGTTTGTCCGAGGCTTTCGTCGGCGTCATGCAGACGCTGCCAGCCCTCGCATCCCTGCTTGTCCTGCCGTTCGTCGGTGCGATATCCGATCGATTCGGCCGCAAAAGCATCATCGTGCCCGGCATGGTCCTATATGTCGTGTGTCTGATTATTCTTGGCTACAGCACGCCGGTGTGGATCCTCTCAGCCGCCGGCGTCTTTGCCATCGGCATCTTCATCTTTGGAATGGCGCAGGGCGCATCAGGCCCGGTGCCCATCGCATATGTCGCAGACGTTAGTCCAACGGAGCGCCAGGCTACGGCGCAGGGCATGGCGAGGACAATTGGCGACATCGCCCTGATGAGCGGCGGGCCGGTCCTCGGACTGGTGAGCGACAGTTACGGCACCTCGGAGGCGCTGTACGGCACCGCAGTGGTGTTGACAATCTTCATGTTCATCTTCTGGTTCTTCGCCCGTGAAACGGCAGGACGAAGGACGCAAGCGGCGTAGGGGCGAAACACCTGAACCCTCATCGCCCGAACGTGGAATATCGACCCGCGGGCCATCAATTCCGATCGCGAACCTCAAAAGAATCTTGTCCCACGAACCGCGCGTTTGCTATTATCGATTTCGGCTATAGCGACTTGCTGCGCTCGGGTGGGGGGCGGGCGGTGGCCGAACACAGATCCCCCGCAGTCGGTACTCTGGCCGCTATTCATCTTCTTGCTTGGAGGAAAACCCGCAGATGCACCTTGTCATGGATGGGTACGGGGCTGACGCCCACAGGCTGCAGGACGAGTCGCTCGTCCGCGAGCTGCTGGACACATACCCCGATGCCATCGGGATGACCAAGATCTCCGAGCCCCTAGTGCATCGCTATACGGACGGCAAGGTTCCCGTGGACTGGGGCGTGTCCGGCTTCGTGCTTATCGCCGAAAGCCATATCAGCGTGCACACCTTTCCGGATCGCGGCTACCTGAACGTGGACATCTTCTCCTGCAAGCCGTTTGATGCCGAACTGGCCGTCAATGAGCTGCGTGGACGTTTCGGCATTACGGACATCAGGATGCAGGTGCTTGATCGGGGCCTTGAAGAGTTCGCGGATAAGCAGGCGGAGCATGAACTGAGCGGCGCGGGCACGGCCGCGACACCCACGAGCGTCTGAACGCGATTCTTGCGCTGCGGGGGCTAAAGCCGCGCGTTGACTAACATCAATGACTTCTCCAACGGACGGCGGCCGGTTTCCCTGGAGCTTTGCATCCCTCGACGGCGAGGATGCCGATTTCGAAAGAGCCGCCACTGCCATCCTCCCCGTTCCTTACGACGGCACGGTGTCCTATCGCAGCGGCACTCGTGACGGCCCACAGGCCATCATCGAGGCATCCCGTTACCTGGAACTCTATGAGCCGGACCTTGATCTGGAACCGTCGCAGTGGGGCATCGCAACGCTCCCGGCGCTGGAACCGGACGTTTCGGGTCCGGAGGCCAACATCGCCCGAGTCGAGAAAGCCGTCGGGGCATTGGCAGACGCCGGTAAGCTGCCCGTCATGCTGGGCGGTGAACACTCACTCGCCCTCGGCGCGGTCCGCGCCCTCGCTCAACGGCATTCCGGCCTTTCCGTCCTTCAACTCGACGCGCACGCGGACATGAGAGACAGCTACCAGGGCAGTCGCTACAGCCATGCCTGCGTGATGCGGCGGGTGCGGGAAATCGTCGGGGACGGCAATGTCGTTCAAGCCGGTGTCCGCAGCATCAGCAGCGAGGAGATGCAACACATCCGGGATGCCGGTATCCCGGGGGTGCATCTCTACGCGCCCGGCCAGTACAACGATCTCCCCGCCATTGACGAACTGCTGGCGGGATTGGGTGAGACCGTCTATGTGACGGTTGACCTGGACGCTCTGGATCCGTCGATCATGCCCGCCGTCGGCACACCGGAGCCGGGCGGGCTCTCGTGGCAGGAAACGCTCGGCATCCTGCGGGCTGTCGCCCAACACTCACGCGTCATCGGCTTTGACATTATGGAACTCGCCCCGAACGAGGGGCCGACGCACGCCGCGTTCACTGCCGCACGGCTCACCTACAAGCTGATGGGGTACGCGCTCGCAGCACGCTGACGGCGACCTTCATTGGCTCCGCAAAAATGAGGCATCGGCCGGAGGGCGGCGCCATTCGGCGCGGCCCTCCGGGCCAAACTGCTCTCGTTCAAGGACGATCGCGAAAGTACGGTGTTGGCTAGGATCAGTTACTGGCCAGCGTGACGAGTTCGTCCTCGTTCAGGGACTTGTCTGCGTCCGTGTCGCTGCCGTTCCCGTTACCATTCGCGTGGCCATTCGTCGCGCCGTTCGTCCGGGCGCGGCGCTTCTTGGAGCCGTTGCCGTTGGCTGCCGCATTGCGCGCGCCAAGGTAGCGCAAGCCGTTCTCAATCGCTCCACGCAGCTCCATCGCCTCCTTGTGAAGGTCCTGGATATTCTGTGTCACCTGATCCAGGTGGTTGGACAGGCGTTCAAGTGACTGCGCAGCATACACGTCAGAGTCCTTGATGAGACGCGCGGAATCGCTCTCCGTGCGTTGCTTCATCCGCTCGGCCTCACGCTCCGCGTCCTTGAGGACCTGTTGCGCCTTCTCTTCAGCCTCTTCAACGATGGCGCTATCCTGAATCGCCTGGCGATGATCCTCTTCCGTCCTGGCCTTCATCTTCTTGGCGAAGACGTAGGCTTCGTTGACGATCGACTCGCCTCGTTCGCGGATCTCCTCGGCTTCACGCAGCTCGGCCGGAGCCGTCGCGCGCATCCGATCGATGAGTCGTGCTAGCTCATCACGATCCAACATGACCCGTCCGGTGCCCGGAACACGGCGCGCGTCTTCCGCCATGTCCTCCAGGGCCTCAATCATCTCAAGGAACTGCATCAGGTCACCTCCCTGCTTTCGGCGTTCCTTTGCCTCTTTCTCCCGCGCTTTCCCTATCCGTCTGGTGCCCGATCCTGAGAACGGGCGGATGTATCATGCATCATGGATTGGATTTCTGCCGCAGAGCCTCCGCGACAGACGGTGAAACGAGGCCGCTGATATCACCGCCGAGTGAGGCGGCCTCCTTCAATAGACTGGAACTTACAAATTGATGCTCCGCAGCCGTCATGATGAACACGCTCTCGATCTCAGGGTCGAGTTGCCGATTCATCTGGGCGAGTTCCATTTCCGAGACAAGGTCAGCCCCGTTCCGCAACCCGCGAATCATCGCCGTAGCGCCTAGCTGACGGGCAAGATTCACGGTCAAGTCTCTCGCGTACGTGGTAACGCGAACGTTTGGAAGGTGCTCTGTGGACGCTTCCGCAAGCGCCACTCGGTCTTCCGTGCTGAATAACAAGCTCTTGGACAGTGGACTGTCATAGACACAGATGATGACTTCCTCGAAGAGGCGCGCGGCGCGTTCCGCGATACCCGCATGTCCCATCGTCATCGGATCGAAGCTCCCGGGGTAGATCGCTTTCGTCATGCCATCATCTCCCCTGAGCCGCTCTCTGTTGACACGCGAGGCCGGAGAAGCGAGACGAGCGTGTCGCCATATCGACGCGTCGCACTGTCTTCAATAGCCAAACCGCCAAGATCTACCGGATTCCTGCTTGACTGCTCTACGACGATGACCGCGTCATCGCGCAACAGTTCGTCAGCGGCCAACAGGGCTTCCAGGGTTGCCGGAATAGTCGCAGAATCGTCGTATGGGGGATCCATGAAGACGAGGCCAAACGGCCCGTCAAGCGATGAAAGGGACTTGGCCACGGGCATGGCGAGCACGGTAAGGTTGTCGGCCACACCGGCCCGTTTCCCGTTCTCACGGATAACGGCACATTCCCGCGCGCCGCGTTCCACGCAAACGGCGGACGCCGCACCGCGGCTCAATGCCTCTATACCCAGGGCGCCTGTCCCTGCGAACAGATCCAACACTCGCCGATCCTTCACCGTTTCCCGCGCTTCCAGCATGGAGAACATCGCTCCACGCACCCTGTCCGTAGTCGGACGACCACGCCAGCCCTGCGGCGCCCGCAATTCAATTCCTCTCGCGGACCCTGCAGTGACTCGCATAGCTTCACTTGACCCCAAATTTTAGTCCTGGTCTAAAACCAGGTCAATGGAATATATGGTCTATTCCAACTGGCGGTGGCGTCCGTTTGTCAAAAACCATCGGCGCTGCACAGCCTGTGCGCCCCGGATCGATGCGTTTCGCCATAATCTTCAGCGTGATTGTTTATCATAAAGCCAGCACCTATATTTGCGGAGAATAATCACGTGTCTCAACGTCGTAGAAACGCGGTAACGGCAGGCGGTGGTAATCGGAGCGGCATCATCATCTTTGCGGCCACCATTGCCGTCATCCTGATCATCGGAGGTCTGCTCCTCATGCAAGAGTTCTTGCATGAGGAGCCCGGCTTTGCCCTGGAAAGCCAGGGGAACTACCATCTGGCTGACATACAAGAGCCGCACGTGCCGTACAACTCGTACCCCCCAACGTCCGGCCCACATATGGCTAGTCTCGCGCCCGGGCAGATTTATGACGTCCAGGTGCCGGATGAGATCCAGATTCACAATCTTGAAGACGGACACGTCAACGTCCAATATGACTGCCCCGACGGCTGCGATGAACTCGTCGCCCAACTAATCGGGGTGGTAAGTGAGTACGTTGCCGAACCGGAGGGACGGGTTCTCATGGGGCCTTACAACGGAATCATCGATCCCGTTACCGGCCAAAGACGCCGCATCGCCCTCACGGCGTGGACGCGGCTGGACACCTTTGATGATTTTGACGAGGAACGCATCCGCACATTCATCGACGCCTACATGGGTCTCGATCACCACGTGTACTGACACTGACGACCAACTCCATTGCAGCACGCGGCTCTCTGGCTGCGCTACCTGCGGGCATCCACCTCTTTCAACGCGCCCCCAAGCTCCGCCACTACCAGGATCACCAGTCCAGTGACGTAAATCCACGAGAGCAGCACAACCACTGAGGCCAGCGAGCCGTATACGGCGTTAAAGCTGCCGAAGTTCGTCAGGTAGAACAGGAACAGGTTCTTAATGATCTCAAACGAGAGGCCGGCGATAACCGCAGCAGGAATGCAGTACCTCCACGGCGTTCGGGCGCTCGGGAGCCATCGGTAAATCATCAGCGCCGCCAACACCGCGCCCAGAAGTGACACGACACCCAGCACCATCCGCCCACCAAAATCGACCAGCCCTGCCGCAACACCCATCCAGCCATCCGCAACCACTTCCCCGGCCAGGTGCACGAGGGCGGATGCGGCGAGAGACATGAGCAGCAGCCCGCTGACACTTGCAACGGTGATGAGAGATTTGATCCGCACAAGATGAAAGCCATGAGAATCCTCGACGCCCCATGCCCTGTCCATGAAGCGCGTCATCGCGCCAAAGAAGTTGCTGCCGGACCACGCGAGCGCCAGCAGCGCAATAATGCCGATTGCTCCGCGGGACTGCACGATGGCATCAACGTTGTCGTCGATCAGTTGCATCTCCACCGGCAGGTAATGCGAGACGATCGTATGAACTTCTCTGACCACCGTTTCAGTGTCCAGCACGAAGCTCAGGACAGTAATGGTGAAAATCAGCAAGGGCAGAATGGCGAGCACGCCATAGTACCCCACGGCCGCCGCCATATCGCCCACCCCGTGCGCTCCGGCGTTGCGAATCATGATGATCACAACAGCCGTCGGCTTGAAGCTTTCCAGGATAAGGAGGAGGACGCTTACAAGCCGCCGCCCTCGATCGATGAGGGTACTTAACACCCCTCCAGCTTATCGGGATTTGCAAGTAGCGCGCCGTGTCCCTATACGAGCGATGTATCATTGAGTGCGAATAGAAGAGTCCGAATAGAAGAGTCGGAGAGAGGGGTGACGGAAGATGTTTGCGACTATTGGCAGAAGCTGGCAGCTTTTCAAGCTTTGTCTTCACGTCCTCAGCGTTGACAAGGAACTGATCTTCTTCCCAATCTTCTCGACGATTGGCGTCATTTTCGTGACCCTGACGTTCTTCGGCGTCACGTTCGGAATCGGGTCGTTCGAAAGGCTGGAGAGCGGCGCGTACAACGCCCTTGATCTGATCGCCATTTTCGTCTTCTACGTCGCTTCGTACTTCGTCGTTATCTTTTTCAATGCCGCGCTCGTCTTCGCCGCGCATGAACGGCTAGAGGGTGGAGATCCCAATATCCGCTCCGGGCTTGCAGGCGCATCCAAACGCATTGTCACTATCTTTCTGTGGGCCGTTATTGCGGCAATAGTCGGGCTGATCCTGCAGATCCTGTCAAGCCAGGCGCGGGAGCGCGGCGGCATCATGGGCATCATTGGACAGATCGTCGTCTCGCTTCTTGGCGCAGCATGGTCGCTGATCACTTTCTTTGTCGTGCCCCTTATCGTCATCGAGCATCGGGGCATCGCAGACTCGTTCAAGACATCTCTGAGCCTGCTCAGGAGAACGTGGGGTGAGCAGGTTGTCGGCAACTTTGGTCTTGGGCTGATGCAGTTTGGCGCGACACTCCTGGCAGTGCTGGTCGCCGTCGTTCTCGGCTTGGTTCTGTCCTTGCTCGGCACAGCCGGCATCGTGCTTGCAGTCGTGATCGGCATTGTGCTTGTGGCTGGCGTTACCTTACTTTTTGCCACGCTCAACGGCATCTACAAGGCCGCGCTGTACAACTATGCCGCGGACGGACAGGTCCCTTCACTGTTTCCTGATGACACAATCCGCGGAGCGTTTCGGCAGCGGTAGGACACGTATCGAAAGGGAGTGGGGAGATGGACTTTCGATTTAGCGCAGAAGAGGAGTCCCTTCGCGCCGAGGCGACCGAGTTCGTTCGGCAGAATTGGGAACACAACGACAAGGACGCCTATAGCATGATTGTCGCCTCGTACGACGTGGATGACGTCGACGAGGAAGAGCGCATGCACGCGTATGCGAAGAAGCTGGCCGAAAAAGGCTGGTTCACCATGCACTGGCCGAAGGAGTTCGGCGGGTGGGGCGCGCCCCTGAGCACGCAGTTGGCCTATCGCGAGGCGATGGCCTACGCGGGCTCTCCGGAGATCCTGGGCGGCGGCATGTTCGCTCCCATGCTGATGATGCACGGCGCAGACTGGCAGCGAGATTTCTTCCTGCCCCGCATCGCCAGCGGTGAGATTCACCACTTGTCGCAGGGCTTCTCCGAACCCAACGCGGGCTCCGATCTCGCCAACGTGCAGACACGCGCAGTGGAGGACGGTGACGACTACGTGCTCAGCGGCCAGAAAATCTGGAACTCCGAGGGACGTTGGGCGGACTGGGGCCACTATCTTGTGCGAACCGATCCGACCGCCCCCAAGCATCGCGGCATTTCCTATTTCATTGTCGATATGAACGACCCGGGAGTGACTCTCAGGCCGCTCTACGACGGCCTGGGCCGGTGGCGGTGGAGCGAGGTCTTTCTTGAGGAGGTACGTGTTCCCAAGCAGAACCTGATCGGTGAACTCAACCGCGGTTTCTATACGGCAATGACCACGTTGAGCTTCGAGCGGTCCCAAGTGGAGATTCCGGCGCGGCTCCTCCGGTACATGGAGTTGTTCGTAGACGCGTACCGGGATCGTCCGACATCGGATGGTACTTCGCTCTTGGACAATCCCGTCGCACGCCACAAGCTGGCCGATCTGCGCGTGCAGGTGGAGACGACGCGGATGCTGTGCTATCGCGTGGCATGGCTCCAGACGCAGGGGCAGGTGCCGGACAAAGAAGCCTCCATGGTGAAGGTCACGGGCGATGAAGTCGGCTGGAACGTCTACAACGTGCTGGCCCAACTCGCTACTGATGATGCGCTCATCGCACCGCGAGGCAGCCGTTTCGCGCCGATGCACGGCTTCCTGGGCGCGAACGCGTGGCTGACCAGAGGCCTCGCCATTGGCGGCGGCACAGACGAGGTTCAGCGCAACATCATCGCCCAACGCGGGTTGGGATTGCCGCGCTAACTGTCTTCGCTCAGTTCACGCACTTAATCAGCGTAGCGGCGTCCAGTACCCGCTGCCCCGCAGTTGCCGCACTCCCGCTATGGCGAGCGTGATGGGCAGGAGCGTATCGATGACTGCCCAGAGGGTCCAATACGTCGCATCACCGGAAAGGGCGTCCGCGCCATGCGCAAGCAGATTGAACCAGTTGTGCAGGAACAGGATTGTGACGATAACGATCCCGTAGAACGTCCCGTTGACCGCGATGTACCTTCCGGCATCACTATTGCCCACGGCGCGCTGTCGCCTCTCCTCGGTCTTGTCCGCAAAGCTCAGGGCTAGGCCGATGGGCAGCGCGATGACCATCAGAACGTCAAGGACATTCCAGACGGCCTGAACGTCAAACGTGTCGTTCGCGACAAAGAATGAATTGATGATGAAATACACGACGACGACAAGGCTCACCGCAATCAGGTAGATGCCCGCTATCTGTCTCACGCCCATCACAGCCTCCCTTCCCGGGTTGGGGGTTCACTCATGGGCCGGTGTTGCCCTGAGTGTATACCCGTCAGGCAGGGTCAGGTTGACCCCGAGGGGTCGGCCGGAATGCTACGAAGTGGGCACGTCTATGGCACGACCCGTCGCGTGCGATTCCTGGATCGCGTCCAGCACGCGCTGGCACTGCAGACCGTCATGGAAATTCGGAGTGGGCGACTCTCCAGATTCAATCCCGCGGACAAAGTCCTGCACCTCAAGCCGGAACGGCAACAGGCGATGGTCGCGGTCATCGTCGAATGGGTGCAGTTCCTCAGGTATGGGGATCGTGCGCAACTCACGGGAATCATCATCAAGCCGTCCAACACGGACGGTCCCCTCCGGCGCAGGGTTGGGCCCCGCCTGGCTCAGGTGAATCGATCCCTCCGTGCCATAGAGCTGGATTGACCCTCCCTGTCCTAGCGGGGAGTTGAGGCTGCATGTCAGCGTTCCCCACGCGCCGTTGGCGAAGTCCATATGGACACTGAACGCGTTATTCGTATCAGCAAGGCCGAACCCTGCCGGCACGTTGCCGTGGAGCGTGCCGCTGACGCGCGAGACATCGCCGAACCAGTGGCGTATGCCGTCGATGAAATGGGAGCCGAGCCCGCCGAGCATCCCGCCGCTGCCGACGGACGGAGCGGGAGGGGCAGCGCCGGGACGCCGCGCAAATCGCAAGTGCAGGGTGGCGGCAATATGGCGCGGCTCGCCGATGTAGCCCTCATCGATGAGCTGGCGCGCAAAGGCCCGCTCCGGCGCGAACCGGAACTCATGAGCGATCATGTGCGTCAGACCGCGCTCATTCGCAATTGCGAGGAGCTCTTCAGCCTCAGCGGCGTTGGCCGTGAACGGCTTCTCGCACATCACGTGCTTGCCCGCCTCAAGCGCGGCCTTGGTCATCTCATAGTGCAGGCTGGGAGCGGTGACAACGCTGACGGCGTCGACGTCCGGATGTGCAATCAGTTCGTGGTAGTCCGTAAACGCGTTGGGAATGCCGAACTTCTCCGCGGCATCCTGAGCCCGTTCCTGCCGGCTAGCGCAAACGGCGACGACCTCCACTCCCTCGGACTGAAACCCGGGAATATGGACCGTAGCCCCAAACCCAACGCCAATAACCCCAACCCGAACACCTGCCATGATGTACCTCACCCCGCGTGCCGCGATGCACTCTTTACCGATGTTGTTATGAGTATGGCATGGGGTGGGGGCGGGGCTTAGTCTTGATTATCCGACAATTCGCAGATATCGGTACACATCCGCATCGTCGCCTTTGCCTCTTATCTCCGAGCAGTAGTAGCAGTCTGGGGCAGGAGCTCCAGTGTAGACGGTTACAATACCTCTCTCACCATGGTATTTCAGGAGTTTCTTTGGCTGTCTCTCCATACCGGCAGCCAAGAGCATGAACTCAGTTACTCCGAGAGAGGCGATGAGTCCGTTGATGGACACGACTGAAGGCCCAGCCTCTCTCAGGTCATTCACTGGAACTCCGTAGATGGCTTCATGATCCTTTCTTTGTTTATCGCTCATAAGGTCGATGCGGACCTGCTCAGTATCCAGTTCGCCGTAACAGACCAAGCAGCCCTTGCCATCCAATACCGCGCACACCCTACCCCCATACCTGGCTCCCTCATCGGTTATGTCTGACGCCAGATCAAAGTACGGCTTGGCGTAGGCTACGCACAGCTCATTCAGAATCAGCCTTGCCCCGTCGTTATCCAGACAACCGAACACATAATCACACGAAATGATGGCATCGAAAGCGGTCTGGCTGCGTAGGGATTCAGGGATAGAAATCACGTCAACCCGCGGATTGGTCTCGCCAGCAAGCCGTTTCCCGAGAGTGACTTTGGTCATACCCGGAACAGGATCATCGTGCCGAAGTCCGACGTACCGATTGCGGTTCGTCTCGTCGACCTCTTCACAGTCGATCAAGACAAGCTTCCCCACGCCGAGTAGGGCAAGCTGCTGAACAACGTGCGTCCCGAGACCACCGATGCCGACAACCGCAACGCTGGCGTCGGCCAACCGATCCTGTCCCCATTGGCCAAAGAAGCGCACATTGCGATCATATCTCTCGCTATCCGTGGCGAGGGATGAAAGTTTAGTGGGCCTAAGCAGTTCCCCACCCACGACGATGCCGTCTAGGTACCGGGACTCCCTTGGATCCACCATCCACACCAGTCCATCGAAGTCGGTCTCGGTGACGACTACTGCGAAGTATGGTCGCTTACGCAAACGCCACCAGGCATGAGGGACGAATTCTTGGAACCCACGCTGATCACTATTGGAGAAATCTGCTGGACGGGGTCCCAGGTGAGAGTGGAACTCCACGATTGATGCCTTAAGGTCATGGGCTCGCTTGATGACCCTGGCACGAGTCTCGTCCGTGAGCTCCAACCCATGCCTTGTGCGTTCAGCAAAACCATCAGTGGAGACGGGATACCATTCGACGTGCTCAAAGACTTGTACGTCATCGTTGCTGGGCGCAGGAGTAACAAAGACGAAACAGGCAGATTCCTGGCTTGGGTCACTAGGAAGTAGATGTGCCCTGATGTCCGCGTAAACGTCAGCCGGCAGACTGAGAAGAACTTGCCCCATGTCACGCCCCCTCCTTAAAACGGTCAGCGAATCCCCTTACCCAGTGAAGGAGATTCGAACCCTTGTGAACGTCTGCCGTCGATTGCCATAGTCCGTCAACGGGGGCCCACGAAAAGAGGCCCCATGTCCCTCCAAAGGGAGGCTGATTGTCGGCCGGCTCTGTGTAGTTGTCTGGGCCGGTGCCTTGGAACTGTATTCCAGAGGGGACGTAGAATCCGTACGGAGGCGCTCCGGGATAGCCTTCACCAATCTGGAAGGCCACATCTGTTGCCGCCTGGCTCCACCCTTCAGGAAGTGGATACGAAGAGACCCGCACCCAGCGGCCCTCCTCTACGTAAGCCACCTCGGGATGATCCTGCTGGATGAGCGCCAGCTCCGCTTCGATACGCTCCTGCACTATCATCACCCCCGCTGGAACTTGATTTTCTTTGAGAATCCCATGCCGGGCCTCAGCTTCACGACTTCGCCTGGCTCCAGGTTTCGTTCGGTACCGTCTTCCAGGTCAATTAGAACTACTCCTTCCGAAACATCCCAGCCGCCTAGGGCGGCTACCTCCTCCGTTGTGATCGTGTCTTTGTCCCAGGGCTTGAATTCGCCCTCAATGTCGATTTCAAACTTGGTCTCTCGTGCGGTCTGCTGCATCATCATTGTCCTTACTCACGGCTCCCTGCCGGCGGCAGAACTTCATTCGCCGTAACATCACTATAAGCGAACCATGAGGTATGTCAACTATTAGTTGCCTTGCTTTTGCGATTTGGTGCTATGATGGCCGTACCGCACTTTACCCGCAAGGAGGATCCATCATGGTTGCGGAGCAGTTGCGGCAAGCCAGGTTGGCAACCGGGCTGACGCTGCAGGAACTGGCCGATAGGCTTGAGAACACGGTTACGCGCCAAGCTCTCTCAAAGTATGAACGGGGTACTTCTCAACCATCGCCGACGCGAATCATTGAATTGGCAAGCGCGCTGAATGTTCCGCCATCGATTTTTCTGAAGGAATCTCCCGCAAGCATTCGCTGGTTGGCATTTCGTAAGCGGGCCACCATCAAGGGTGCACGACTGGATCACTTGACAGCTCGCGCTTCTCAACGCGTGGAGGCCGAGATGCGCTTACGCGACATGTTCTCCGTGAGCCGACACCACAATTTGCCAGCGCCAATTGACGTTCACAGCCTTGACGATTGCGATTATGCTGCCGCTGCGTTGCGAATCAGATGGGACCTTGGCTACCGTCCAATCACCGGCCTGATCGATCTGCTTGAAGAGCGTGGGGGCGCCATAATAGTTGAGCACATTCAGGACGGTTTCGACGGACTTTCCGGATGGGCAGGACAGACCCCAATTTTGGTGCTAAATACAGATATGCCCCCTGACCGGGTCCGTCTCAGCGCAGCCCATGAAATCGGACATCTCGTCATGGTGCGCACCGGTGACGACAAGCAGGATGAAGAGTTTGCCTTTCGCTTTGCCGCCTCATTTCTCGTACCGCCGGACGCTGTTCGAAATGAACTAGGCATGCGCCGCCACGATTTGGATCTTGACGAACTCGCTCTTCTCAAGCAACGTTGGGGTCTGAGCATGCAGGCGTGGATCAGACGTGCGCGGGACATCGGTACTATTAGTACCCCCCTCTATACATCTCTCAATGTATTGTTTCGCCAAGAAGGGTGGAATCAAGTAGAGCCTTATCATTACGTGGCCAATGAATTACCGTCTTTGTTCCGTCGCCTTGTCTCGCACGCCCGTAGTAAGGACATGATTACGGCGGAAGAGGCGCGGCGACTCAATCCTGAAACGGAATACGATGGCGCGGCGGCTCCTGAATCCGGGCGGTCACTTCGCGACTTGGCGCGATTAGCCCGTGAAGAGCGCAATCAAGTGCTGCAGGACGCCGCGATTGCCATCGACTCCGACCAGACAGACGACTGGGATTCCATCCCTGACGACGACATGGACTAGGTGCTGAGGCTGCGTGTGGAAAGCGGTGCTCCCACGCGCGGCGAAGTTTGGCTAGTCCGATTTCCACGCGCCATCGGCGTTGAGGTGCAGGAGGATCGCCCTGCAGTGGTTGTTAATTCCTCTGCATTCGACAACCTGGAAATCCGAATAATTGTGCCGCTAATGACCTGGCAAGAGGACTTCGCCGAACGACTCAATAAAGTGCATATAGCTCCTAACGAACAAAATGGCCTTCGTCACGATTCGGCCGCAGATTTTCTTCAGGTTCGTAGCGTCTCGACCAAACGGCTCCTTCGCCGGATCGGAGCACTGAACGCGGCGCAAATCGAGGAAATCGTCGCCGGCATCGTCATCGCCATTGACTACCAGCCATAGTCTGTCTCAGAGGTGGAACGGAGGCAGCCACCCCCCTCCTCCCCTTACGCCCCATCCTTCCCCCTAATCCCCGCCAGCAACCTCTCCGGGTGGATGGGGATCTCATACGGCCGCACACCACAGGCGTCATAGACCGCGTTGGCTATGGCTGCTGCGGTTGTGATGTTTGAGTGCTCGCCGACGGCCTTGATATTGTAGTTGCCCCAGCCGCTTGGCGCTTCAACCAGGATCGTCTCCAGCTCCGGAATGTCCGGCTCCGTTGGCGCCTTGTAGTCCGCGAGCGACGGGTTGGAGACGCGACCTGACTCATCCACCGTCAGGTCCTCCATCATCGCGTGGCCGATGGCCTGCACAAGGCCGCCCTCAACCTGCCCGTGGAAGCCGATGGGGTTCAGCACGCGGCCAACATCATGCACCGCCGTCATCTTCTCAATCTTCACTCGACCCGTATCCGTGTCCACGCTGACTTCAGCCACCTGCGCGACGAACGATGTCATCGGTGACATCATCAGCGGCCCGCCCTCCGGCGCCTTATTGCGGCCCGAAACAGGCTCGCCGCTCCGCCGCACGATGTCCTCCATCGGAACGCTCTCATTCGTCCGTGAATTCGTCAGCGCGCCATTGCCGTACTCGACGACGGACTCATCCCAGCCGTTGAACTCCGCCGCCAGCCGTTTGAGCGTTGACTTGACCTCTTCCGAGGCCTCCGTTGCCGCCATGGGGCCGACCATCGACGCGCGAGAGCCGCCAAAGCCGAGGTCGAACATGGCGGAGTCCATTTCATCCGTGCTGAATGGCACGACGCTGACGCGATCCATCTCAACCTGCATCTCCTCCGCCACAGTCTGTCGGATGAGCGTGTTGACGCCGGTGCCGGGGTCGAAGAATGAGGTGCGCGCCGTGATACCACCGTCCTCCCCAACGATGACAGCCGCCTGCGTCATGCCGCCGTACTGCGGCCGGTGTCCATAGGCGATGCCGCGGCCAACGTTCGCGGGTCGCGGCTCAGCCATCTTGCCTGCCCGCGCCGCCTCTTCAATGATCTTGTCCGCGATGATGCCCGAGAACATGTGGCCCGTAGGCGTATCGTCGCCCTCGTGCACCACGTTCTTCAGGCGGAACTCGACCGGATCCATACCGAGTTCCTCCGCGACAATATCCATGATGGATTCGCCCGCGAAGATGCCCTGCACCTCGCCCGGGCCTCGCTGGAAGCCGCCGGGCACCGTGTTCGTCGCCATCTGCCACGTATCGATGCGCGTGTTGGGGATGCGGTACGGCCCCGCCACCTCATTCGCGCCGGGCAGGCTGCCGCTCGGCGAATAGGCGCGATACGCCCCCGCGTTGAAGTAAATATCGGATTCCCACGCCGTGATCGTGCCGTCGCGCTTGACGCCCACCTTCACGTGCGCCTCGGAGCGATGGCGAGGGTTCATCGCCATCAACTCCTCGGAGTAGTCCATGGCGAACTTGACCGGGCGGCCTGTGCGTTCGGCGAGCGCGTAGCAGATCGGCACGCCGACGATGTCACCCTTGCCGCCGAAATCGCCGCCGACATAAGCGAAATTGATGACGACCTGGGAGGGGTCGCGGCCCGTTAGCGCCGCAATCGCCATGCGGTTTGACATGGGGGACTTGGTGCCGATCCATGTCTGTACCGTGCCGTCGTCCTCAATGGCGACGACGCAGTTGTGCGGCTCCAGGTAGAGCTGATGGGTGCGGGATGTTTCGAAATCACGCTCGACAATGAGGTCCGCCTCCGCCATACCCGCCTCAACGTCTCCCTTGCTCCAATTGTTGTGGACGACGGCGTTCGAGGGGCCGTCAAGCGGGTTAGTCACACCACCGTAGCTATTGAAATCCGGATGCAGAATCGGCGCATCGGGCGCGCGGGACTCCGCAATGGTCACGACTGCGGGCAGTTCCTCGTACTCCACGTCGATGAGGTCGAGCGCGGTTTCGGCAGTCTCCTCGTCGTCCGCGGCAACAGCGGCCACCTTGTCGCCGATGTACAGCGCGCGATCCCACGCGATGACCGGCTCATCCTGTATCGTCTTGCCCCACCGCTGGCCCTCCACATCCTTGCCGGTGATGACGGCGTGGACGCCGGGCAGCGCAAGGGCCGCAGAGGCATCGATGGAGACGATACGGGCGTGGGCATAGGGTGAGCGCAGCACCTTGCACCACAGCGTGCCGGGCGGCATCACGTCTATCGAGTACTTGCCTTGGCCAGTCACCTTCTCCGGGCCGTCCGCGCGGCCAACGGGCTGTCCGATAACGCGATGTTCTGCGGTTGCCATGAAAGTAGTCCCTTCCCTATGAATAGGTTGGCCGAAGCCGTGTCCCTAACGAATCTGTCGGAATTATACGGGACTGCGGGCTGACAGACGCGTCATAGACCCCTGACTGCTCAATAGGGGAAGGTCAAGATGGGGGTGAACCAGGAGGTCAGGCAGCCGCGCAAGGAATGCGCGTCTGCAGAGTGGCTCGTCTAGCCCTTCACGCCGGAGATGGACGCGCTGTACCAGAACTGCCCGTCCACGGTGTCTTCGTCCTGCGGGGCGCTCTCCACCGTCACGTCGGCAAAACCCGCCCGGCGAACCGTGTCGGCGTATTCAGTATCAGGCAGCGAGCCGGCGACGCAACCGGTCAGCAGCGCCATGTCCTGCATCTCCGCGTCCGTCGCGGGCCGTGTCAGCACGATGTCCGACACCATGATCCGTCCGCCGGGCCGCAGCACGCGAAACGCCTCTCGGAACACGGCGTCTTTGTCCGGGGCGAGGTTGATGACGCAGTTGGAAATCACCACGTCAACAGTCGAATCCTCAAGCGGCAGCGCCTCGATGTCGCCATGCTTGAACGAGACGGTGTCGAGGCCCAGCTTGGTGGCGTTCTCGTTAGCCTTGTCGATCATGTCCTGCGTGAAGTCCACGCCGATGACCGCGCCCTGTTCACCAACCTGCTCGGCGGCGAGGAAGCAGTCGAGGCCCGCGCCGCTGCCCAAATCCAGCACCGTCTCGCCGGGCTGCATGCTGGACAGCGCGACGGGATTGCCGCACCCAAACGTCACAACGCTGCCGGGCAACTTCTCCAGAACCTCAGCCGGATAGGCGGACAACGATTCAGAGTCCCCGCAGCAGGCATCGGCATCGAGCTCAATCGCATTACGCAGCTTGTCTGCATATGACTCCGATACGACGACTTTGAGTTCAATCGGCGAGTTCATTTCGCTACTCCTAAGCTGTCATTCCTGCTGGGGACTCACAGGATAAATGAGTAAGACTTGGAAGGGAATCCCCGCGAAACACAGGCAGGGGTTTCCTGTTGATCATTCGCGTCCTATGTTTTGCAAGGATGGAAATAGTCGTCAGTTGAGCGTAGAAGCCAGACTTGGCTGCTGAGAAGTTCTGCAGCGGAAAGGGTGGCCAACGGATCCACCGAGGCGCGCGTGGGCGCAGTGCTTTCAGTGGCTATGGGTGCCCTGGTTTTAGCCAATGCGTACTTCGTCAATAACGGTGACTTGTGGCCACTACTCAACCCGGCGCGAATGCTTACCGAGCTGGCCTGGGCCGCCGTTGCCAGTGAGGGAAACAGAATCTAAACGGAAACGGCAAGGCCCCGGCAACGGCTGGCGCTTCACACCGTCGGCAGCAGCTCCCCGCAGTGGGGACACCGATTCTCACTCTCCATTAGCCGTCGTTGCCTGCGTGTCTCCTCAACAAAGCCGTTGCCAAGAATACCGGCGGGCAGCGCAATAATCCCAATGCCGAACACGGCGAGCGCTGCCGTCAAAATCCTGCCCCAGATCGTCACAGGAATAGCGTCACCATAGCCAACGGTTGTGACGGTAATGATTGCCCACCACATGGAGGCGGGGATGCTCGCAAACGTGTCCGGTTGGGACTCATGCTCTGCAAAGTACATCAGGGAGGATGCGATCAGGAGCAGCAGGGTCATGACCACAATAACGGCGACCAACTCTCGTGAGGCGTTGCTCAGAACGCGGCTCATGATGGTCATCGTCTTTGAATAGCGGCTTAGTCGGGCTACGCGCGCTGCGAGCCGCACCGCACGCAGGAAGCGCAGATCGAGACCGGCATCCGGGAAGAAGAGCACAGCGTAGAACGGCAAGATGGCGACAAGGTCCACAAGCGCGATCGGTGATAAAGCATACTTGATCCGCCCCGTCACGGGATGCCTGTACTTCCCGGACGGATCATCCACGCACGACCAAATCCGTAGCAGCCATTCGACAGTGAAAATGCCGACTGTCACGATCTCAATGGTGATGAACAGTTCCGGGGCGCGGTCGTTGATCCGCTCTACCGTTCCGAGGACGAGCCCGACGATGCTAACCGCAATCGCCACAAGGATGAACAGGTCAAACCCGAGGCTCACCCGGTTCCCGCCTTGATCACTCTCGACGATTTCCCAGACCCGCCCCGTCATTCGGCGTCCAGACATGTTAGTTCCTCCAAGCGAACTGGCAATACCTACCTGCCAAAGGACTCAGGCGGTTCGAGCTTGCAGTTAACCCTACTTCTGGAACTTGGCGTCCACGGCCCGGCGCTCGGCTTGATCCAACCCCCACCATGTCGGCCAGTCCGTCTCATCGCCATCGGCGGGGAGGTCGGCAAGAAGGGCGGATGCGCGCCTCACGATTGCGATGACAAGGCCCGAGTCATAGGCTGAGCCGAGAAAGCCCTCATCGAGCCGATCCTGCCGTATGAGTACGGTTATCACGCGGCTCAGATCCAGAGGGCCGGCTTCCGCGATTGCTGAAGTGTCGCTCATCAGGCGCTGCGCCTCGGGGGTTGCCTTCCAGTCCACCCACTCGAACCCCTGCACCCAGCCGTTGTCATTGCAGTACTCGAAGAAGTCCCGGCCAACGCGGGAGAGGCGGTACCACTTGCCGCGCCCCGGCTGATCCACCCACTCACCAAACTCAAAGCCGGGCTGTCCGAAAGGTCGCTCATACACTACCAGCGCGTTCAGGCGCCTCGCGAGCGGCCCAGCGTCGGAAGCCCGCATCGCAATATCTTTCCGCATCCGATCCCGTTCGGTTGCCATACTCTCCCCCCCCCCGTCACCCTCTCATAGGAACACCGTCACCAATACGATACGCCGATGCGTGTGAGAGAACACCGTCAAGTAGGGAGTAGGAAATAAGGGCTCGCCGCTCGATTTAGATCGGTCGCGCAGCCGAGCACGAGCGCCAGCACCAGTACTAGCGGGAGGAAGGTCGGGCCGCCGCGGGGGTTAAGGCCTCGTGTGCTTACCATACACGGACGGAGAATTTACACGGATCGCGGCATGGGTCACTTCAGCCTGCTACCGTTATTTTGTGAGTACGACTGCACACACAGATAGCAACGACACTATCGATAGCCTGCCACTATTACGGCGGTGGGCGGACAAGCTGGGAGCGCCCCTCGCGGAACACCGGCTTGACGCGTTTCGTATCTATCGCGATGAACTACTTGGCTGGACTGCCAAACGCGCCAACCTGACGGCCATCACTGAGCCGGATGAGGTGGAATCGCGACTGTTCCTTGAAAGCCTCGCGTGTGCCGCGGCGCTACCCACGACTGAGGACCTGCGGCTCATTGACGTCGGAACAGGCGGCGGCTTTCCCGGCCTGCCTCTCGCCATCGCGTTTCCGCGGCTGGACGTCACGCTCATGGAGGCCACGGGCAAGAAGATCAAGTTCCTTGAGCACATCGTCGGAGCGCTGGGGCTGAGAAATTGCCACGTCTTCCAGGGTCGCGCCGAGGATCTTGGCCACGAACCGGATCACCGGGAGGTCTACGACGTCGCAACAGCCCGCGCGCTCGCCCCTTTGCCCACGCTCGTTGAGTTGTGCCTGCCATTTGTGCGAACAAAAGGAGTTCTCATCGCCCCCAAAGGCGCGGACGCCGAGCAGGAAGTCGACGATGCGGCGAAGTCACTCTCGGCGCTTGGCGGAGAGTTCGAGGGAATAACCCTGCCAGAACCTGAAACTCCAATACCCGTAGACCATCGCCTCGTCGTCATCCGCAAGACCGCCCCAACGCCGTACCAGTATCCACGCCGCAATGGCGTGCCGACACAACGCCCGCTGTAACCCGTCCGTGTCTGCCTCGTCTGTCTCCCAGGTCGGCGCGATTCGCCGCCGCATCCTCCATCCGGCCACGCTTATCTCGCTTGGCATAGCCGTCCTTCTATTAATCGCGTTCGCGCGGGGCGTGGATGTTAGTTTCGCGGACATGGCCCGAGCGATTGGCGACGCGAACCCGCTCCTCATCGCCGCAGCCTTCATCGCGTATTATGTCAATTTTCCGCTCAGGGGCATCCGCTGGCGGCTGCTCATCCAGAACGCTCAGGCGGGCACCGTTGAGCCGGTCCCGCTCCTTTCCAGACGCGCCTTCTCAGAGGTCATTCTTCTCGGCTGGTTTGTGAATGCCGTCGCATGGTTACGCATGGGGGATCCGTACCGCGCCTACCTCGTCTCTCGTCAGCACGAGAATCAGTCCTATCCCAGGATTCTCGGCACGGTTCTTGCAGAGCGCGTCCTGGACGTAGTGACGTTCGCCGCCATCCTTCTCCCCATCGGCGCTCTCCTCTGGGTGGACGCAAGCGGCGCGACCACAGCCATCATTGGCCTCACTGTCATCATTGGTGGCGGAGGCATCTTCTTGGTTGTCGGAATGGCGCTCTTTGGACGACGTGTCACCGCGCGACTGCCCGGATCAGTTCGGGACTGGCTGGAGGGGCTTCGCGTTGGCGCTCTACTCAGCCTCAGCGGAAGGCTCTGGCCCGTCACAATCCTCAGCATCAGTGGGTGGGCGGCGGAGGGCGTGCGTCTCGCGCTTGTATCCTGGGCGCTCGGTCTTGACATCCCGCTGCCCGTGATTGCCTTCGTCGCCCTGGCCCACAACCTGATCACCGCGATACCATCCACGCCGGGCGGCCTCGGAGTCGCGGAGGCGGGCATGGTCGGACTCCTGCTACCGTGGGTCGCATTGGAGGACGCCGCCGTCCTGACAGCCCTCGACCGCTCGGTAACATGGCTCAGCGTCATCGTGATTGGCGGAATAGGGTTCGGATGGCGGGAGGGAGTACGGCGGGGGCGGTTCTAGGGCGCTAGGCGTCCTCTTCGTCGTTAAGATCGAGCAGCGAAACCTGCCTCAGCGGTATTTGGCTCCTAAAGTCTCCAGAGAGCTTGTCGTAGTTCTCAATGAGCAAGTCAACAAGCTGCAGACCAGAAAGTAGCTCCAGGTTCACGTCACTATTCGCCAGCTTTTGAGCGTCTCTTGTATAGCCGCGGGCAGAAACAAAGAGCTTCTTGCCGGAGCCACTCGTCCCGCGCAGATCCCTAACATCGCTGCTGCCGACAGGCCCTGTATGATTCTTGACCTGCACAATGATTTGCTCGAAGCCAAACGGTCCGTGTCGGGCAATCAAATCCACGCCGCCATCAGCTCCGAGCCCGTGGCCTTCAACTTCAAGGCCCATCGCCGTGAGCACCTCCGCGACAACTCCTTCAAAGTCATGCCCTGGAAATGTACGCACAATGTGGTCTAGTATCCGCCGGCGGGAGTTAGCATCTAATCGTGATGGATCCAACTCAGAAACGCTAATCTGACTTGGATCTGACTGCCCGCCCAATAGCAACCCAATCTCTGCACCATGGCGACTCACGCTGAAGACTGTCGCAATGCTGCCAAGTGAATTCTTGATTGCGAGTGGCAACTCATCTCTACGAATTGAGGACTGCCACTCCACCGAACGTCGGTAAGGCTGACCCGGATTGGACTTATCGTATCTGTAGTCACTCGTTATCTTGCCGATAAGGTATTGCCGATCCCCCATGCCTGTGATGACAATGTCATCTACCTGAAGTTGTTGTGCGAACCGGAACAGTTGGCTTGCATCTGAACTAATCTGCCTTGGCGTCGCGTCGGGCCTACGCTGCCTAACCTTCTCTGTAATTTGCTCGCGGGAGAGGCCGCTAATGTCACCTATTACGTCTCCGCCAAACCCAATAGCGACGAACCTGTCCTTTTCGACAGAGGCTCGAATATCCTCGGCTGATCGCACCATCCAATAATTGGCCATCCGATGTTCCTCCGTCCGGGTTACCGGTGAATTCTCGGGTTTACAGCATATCAGCCGCGTTCCCTTACGCCGTGACGGGCGTCGTTTACGCCGTCGCCCGCCGGTACATGATGGTCGTGGCGGTCAGGGCAACGGCTGTCATCACGATGAGTATCGATACCCCGGGCAGGATATGTTCCCACTCCCAGCCTGTTACCACGACCGCGCGTATCGCCTCCAGCACGTAGTTCACAGGGTTAAGCGAGACGGCAATCTGGAACCAGCCCGCCATGAGTTCCTTTGGCATGAATGCCGTGGTGACGAAGACCGCGGGAATGAAGAAGATGAACATGGATTGCGTCACCTGAACGCTGCGCGTCTTGATGGCGATAATCAGGCCCAGGCATGACCACGCTACACCGAACATCGTTCCGAGCATCAGGATGGCAAGGAAACCCAGCAATCCCGATTCCGAAGACGCGCCCATGATGACGCCCACAATGACAATCGTTACGCCCTGGATGAAGCCTCGGGTCGCTGACACGAGAAGAACGCCGAGCAGGATAGATATTCGATAGATGGGCGCCAGCAGGAGTTTGTTCAGATAGCCGGACAGATCGTCCGTCAGCAAGTTGAAGCCGGCGTCTATCCCGCTGAAGATCATCGCCTGAACGATGATCATGGGCATCAGGTATGTGACATAACTATCGGTAGGAAATCCCGGCAGCATGGAGACATTGTCGAATGCCGCCACGAAGACAACCATGAAGAGGATATTGATGGAGACGGCCGGCACTATCTGGCCTGGCTGCGTCACCCAGGCGCGGAAATTGCGCAGGTAGATATACCAGGTCTGGAGAACGAGGCTGACCATTGTTTCTATCGGCCGTCGCTCAGGCCGAGCCAGGGCTTGAACGCGTTGTTCATCTCGTCACCGCCCGTCTCTTCATCTCGAATCGTACGGCCCGTGTGCTGCAGGAACACATCGTCGAGCGTCGGGCTGGAGACGGACAGGTTGGACACCGGAACATCGTTATCTGCGAGCAACCGCATCAGCCCTGGCACCGCCGCGCCGCCATTCTGAACCGTGACGGCGATGCCCTCCTGCACGCGGGCAGTGGAGGACACATATGATTCACCGTCAGCTAGCTCCTGCGCCTTTGTGACCAATGTCTCCCATTCTTCCGCCGTTTCCGGGCCGGAGATCGTAATCGTGACAACGTCGCCGCCTATCTGTTCCTTGAGGAGGCGTGGCGAGCCTTCCGCAACAATCTTCCCGCGGTCGATGATTGCAAGTCGCTCGCACAGCCGATCGGCCTCGTCCATCATCTGCGTCGTCAGAATGATGGTGACGCCGTCCTCCTCGTTGAGGCGGCGAAGGTGATCCCAAAGGGTGTTGCGGCTCTGTGGGTCGAGTCCCGTTGTGGGTTCATCCAGGAAGAGGACCTTGGGTTCGTGGACGAGGGTCGCGACAAGGTCAAGCCTCCGTCGCATTCCGCCGGAGAATGTGCCGATCTTTTTCTGGGCAACGTTCGCCAGCCCGATGAACTCCAGCAGTTCCGCGGAACGCGCCCGCGCCTCTGAGCTGCGCAGACCATAGAGGCGGCCTTGCAGAGTCAGGAAATCGTGTGCCTTCGCCAGGTCATCCAGGCCGGCTGTCTGCATTGCAACACCGACGCTGCGGCGGATCTGCTCTGCCTGACGGTCAATGTCATAGCCGGCGACACTGACGGTTCCTGAGGTTTTCTTGAGCAGGGTTGAAAGTATCTTGAGGGCCGTGCTCTTACCCGCCCCGTTTGGGCCGAGAAACCCAAAGAATTCGCCCTCTTGTACAGTGAAATCAACGCCGTCGACGGCGCGCGTCCCACCCGGATAGACCTTTACGAGACCACGAACATCAATAACGGCCTTCCGGCTCTCCGACACCCCACCTCCAAACGCCCCGGGACAGAATAAGGGACAGGTCAGTACCTCTATCCATACTACGAAAGCCGGCCTCGCGCGGCAAAGGGTGGAACGCCCATCCTTGCCCCTCTACCGTTGCCGCCCCTATACTGCTATCTGTTATGCCCAAGCGAACCTACCAACCCAAAGTGCGCCGCCGCAAGCGCGTCCACGGCTTTCGCCACCGCATGAGAGAGCCCGGCGGCAGAAACGTTGTTGCGCGTCGACGCACCAAGGGGCGTCACCGTCTCAGCGTCTAACATCGTCGCCATGCCCCGGACCACGGATCACCGGCTGCGTCGGAGTTCCGATTTCGACCGCGTTTCCCACGTCGGCAAGGGCCGCGCGAACGAGCTTGTCGTCCTCCGCTACGCGCCGAACGACGTGAACGCCATGCGCGCCGGCTATGCCGTCAGCAAGCGCGTGGGTGGCGCGGTCACGCGCAACGCCGTCAAGCGGCGGCTGCGCGCCGCGGTCCGCAAGCTGGGGCCACGCGAATCAGGAGTCGACCTCGTGTTCATCGCCAGACCGCAGACTGCCCAGGCGGACTACCGTGGCATCGAAGATGCCGTGGCCGATGTCCTCAAGCGCGCCGGGCTGCACGGTGGAGGAATCATGACAGGCTCCACCGACATTGCGGAATCTCACCAGGAGTAAGCGAAGCACATGAAGTATCTGGCCCTGGGACTCCTGCGGCTGTACAAGTTCATCCTCTCGCCGCTTCTGCCCGCGGCCTGCCGCTATGAGCCCACGTGCTCCGTCTACGCCCATGAGGCCATTGAACGCCACGGCGCACTAAGAGGCACAATCATGGCCGCGCGCCGGCTGTCTCGGTGCCATCCGTTCCGGGAAGGGGGCTATGACCCTGTCCCGTAAGCTCTCACCCTCCAACGAAACTGAACAACGCCGCCGTGGCTTGGCACGTCACGTCGCGCGGCCATTGCTCCTGCTCATCGCCGCGTTCGCGCTGCTCGCGGTGGGCGGATGCACGGCCGGCAGCTTGTACGATCCGAAGCCGTGGGCCGCGCCGGTCTTTCTCGCAGATGAGACCATCGTTATCGGCACGGACACGGGCCACATTGTCGTCGGCAACATCATCACCGGCCAGGAGTTGGGGCGGTGTGAAACGGGCGAAGGCCGCAATAGCATCCGTGCCATCTTTGGCGCCCCGCTATTACATGATGGGCGTATCTATGCGGGCGGCTTTGATGGAGTCTTGTACGCCATAGACCCCGATTCGCTGCTACCTGAATCCGAGGCTGAGTGCATCCCGTTCTTTGAAACCGACTCCGCAATCGTCGGCGGACCGACACTCACGCCGGACGGCGTATTGCTTGTTGGCACAGAGGGCACAGCGGACTCGGAGCGCGGGACGCTGTACGCAATCGATATCGAAAACGCATCCACGTTATGGACATTTGAGGCTGACTCAGAGATCTGGGGCACGCCCGTCATCGGCGACGGGCTGGTCTACGTCGGCACACTGGGCGGCACGCTGCACGCAGTTCGCATGGAAGACAGCCCCGGCGCCGAAGCGTGGCGGCACCAGGCCGAGGCCGGCATTGGCGGCATGACCCTGGACGAAGGCGTCCTTTACGTTGGCGCGTTCGACAATAATCTCTACGCGCTGGACGCGGCGACAGGCGTGCCCCGTTGGACGACACCTTTCACCGCAGGCAACTGGTTCTGGGCCGCTCCACTCGTCATCGGCGAGCGCCTTTATGCACCATCTCTAGATCACTCCCTGTACATCCTGGATAAGGACACGGGCGTGCAAGTGGCGGACCCGGTGATGACGGGCGGAGCAATACAGAGCAATCCGGCTCTGGCAGGCAGCCACATCAGTATCGCCAACGAAGAGAAAGAGACGTGGTGGATCGATCCTGTGACCGGCGAGGGCTTCGTTGGCGGCAAACTGCCCGATCCCGTCTACGCGCCGATCGTGTCGTTCGGAGAAGGTGATGCGCTGTTCTTTGCCCAGGACGGCGCAATTTACCGTGCGTCGCCGTCATTGAGACAGCCCGTGCGGGTATTCCCTCTGGAGAGCTAGGCAGCAGCTATGGAAGTCGTCGGCGATATCTTCATCTTCCTGCTCTTGCAGCCCATGCTGAACGGGCTGCTGCTGCTATACAGCGTGCTCTTTGACAGCATGGCGCTTGCCATCATCGGCCTCACTGTCATCGTCCGCGTGGCCTTCTACCCTCTGACCCTCAAGCAGCTGAAGTCCTCCGCCAGGATGCAGACCCTCCAGCCGCAGATGCAGGAGATCCGCAACCGCTACAAGAACAACCCCCAGCTCCAGCAGCGCGAGACGATGAAGATGTACCGGGAGGCCGGTGTCAGTCCGCTCGGCTGCCTGGGGCCGATGGTTGTACAGTTCCCGATCTGGATCGGGTTGTACTGGGCAATCATCAAGGGGTTGGGGAACCTGCCCGGCAGCTTTGTCTATCTCTCGCAGCGGCTCTACTCGTGGCTGCCCGTCGGCGGTGAAGTGCTGCCATTGAACACGGAGATGCCATGGATCACCGGCACGCTAGACCTCTCCGCGCCTGACCCCACGCCCCTTATGCCACTTCTTGTCGCAGCATCCACGTGGGCCCAGCAACGAATCATGCAGCCGCCCGCCATGTCTGACCAGCAGAGACAGCAACAACAGATAATGTTGTTCCTGTTCCCCATCATGCTGGGATTCCTTGCCTTTACTTTCCCATCGGGCTTAGCCCTATACTGGTTCGTCTCTAACTTCATAACGATTGGTATGCAAGGATTCATGTCCGGGTGGGGGAATCTGATTCCTGGTCGGTCACGGGTCCCTGCGAATACCATTGCCCCTCCAGCCCCTCAGGTGGAGACGAGGTCAAATGATGAATCAGAGTCTGGAATGGACGGGGAGGACCGTCGAGGAAGCAATTCAGCGAGGACTAGACGAACTCGGTCTGGATCGCGAAGACGTCGACGTCGACGTTCTTAGCGAAGGACGCTCCGGCTTGCTGGGACTCCGGTCAGAAGATGCGCGAGTCCGGTTGCAGGTGCGGCAGGAAAACGAGGAGGGTCAGTATGCCTCCTTCGCGTCCCTCTCCGCGGATGCAGAGAGCGCACAAGAGGTTCTCGCCGAACTACTTCGACACATGGATGTTGATGCCGATATATCCGTATATGTTCCCGGAAGCGACCCCACCCGTCCCTTTGAATCCGGAGACCCCATCGTCCTCGACGTTGAGAGGGAAGACGCCGGTCTTCTGATCGGGAGGCGCGGTCAAACCCTCCACCACGTTCAGATGCTCCTGAACACCATCGTCTCGCGTTCTGTAGGGCACTACGTCCCTCTCCGCATTGACGTGGAGGGCTACCAGCAGCGCCACATCTATCGCCTCCAGCAGATCGCCCTCCGCGCCGCGGATCACGTGCGCAGGCGGAGGCGTCCCATCACCCTCGACCCCATGTCGCCCGCCGACCGTCGCATCATCCACATGACCCTTGCAGACAATCCGGCCGTCGTCACAGGCAGCACGGGCCATGGCGAGAATCGACGCGTCACTATCCAGCAGGCGCCGCGCGGCGGCGACCAGCGCGGCGGTCGTTCTGTCGCCCAGGAGGGCCCCCCGCCGACACCGTCTGTCGATGAGGAGGAGTACGCGGACGATGACTACATCGAGGATGATGATGAGGCCCTCGATGAAGACGACGACGAAGAGTATGACGATGATGACGACTACGACGATGAGGATTACGACGACGAGGACTACGAGGACGAGGACGAAGAGGAAGAAGACGAGCCTCCCCCTCGGTAGTAGTGACTCTCAATCATCCTGATTTCGTCGCAGTGGGCGGGGCCGGCTCGCCCGCCGTCTTTGCGGCGTCGGCCGCCGCCAAACTCGGTCGCTCAACCGGACTGCTATCGAATAACGTCCGTCCGGCAGACATGGCCGGCGTTCAGGTTGTCACTGCGGACACAACACGCATCGGCTCGGAGCACATCCCTTACACGTGGCTCGACACCGAAATCCTCCTGGTTGCCCCGGAGGGCGACGAGGTGGATTCCGCCACGTTGGGACGCTTCAGCCGCTCGCTTATTGGCCTCATGGCGCGTGTGTTCCTGCAGAATGGCTCACTGTCTCTTGTTGGAGGCGTTGTCCCGCCCGGGGTCGGCGCGCTGTTTCTCGATGAGGATGACTTGCCCTCACAGTCCACGAACGTCCCGGCGCCCATCGCGCTTTCGGTTGGGCCGGAGGCAGGCGTTCGCCTCTGGTGGCAGGGGGGCTGGCAGGCTGTTGGCGCGGCGCGCCTTGTCGATTCACGCATCCTCTCCGCAGTAGCAGCGATCTTCCTGGTTCGCCTGACGGAAACGCGGGACGCCTTCTCAGCTGCAAAGTTCGCGGCTGCCGCCGCCACGCTGCTGCCACCGCCTGCAGAGTTCTCGGTAGATAGCCTCCCCGATCGCGAGGCTATCGTTGCCATTGAAACGAACCCCTGATTCGAGACCGCGCGCTGCGTATGATATGACGTAGTCGGAGAAGACAGGTCCGTAAGGAGACAGTGCTATGAAATTGGGCCTGACGTTGCTCTTGGTGGGCATCGTGATGGTCGGCGGATATGCGGCGTACGCGCTGCTGCGTTTCATTGTCCTTGTTGACGAGGTCCCCATCATTATGAGAATCGGCCTGCCAACAATTGTTATTGGCGCGCTCGTCCTTCTGGTCAAGGCCATATGGGATCGGCTGCGGGAAAGGAAGAGCGCCGACGTTCGTCGGTATGAGGAGGCGCAACCATGATCACTGTCACGTCAAACGACATCCCCGGCAAGACCATCACGGAGTCAAAGGGCATCGTCTACGGCAACTCCGTCCGCGCTCGCCACGTCGGGCGTGACATCACGGCCGCGTTCCGCAACCTTGTTGGGGGTGAAGTGCCGGAATACGCAAAGCTGATGGCGGAATCCCGCGCGGAGGCGTTGGATCGAATGGGGCAGCGCGCGGAGGAGATGGGCGCGAACGCCGTCGTCGCGCTGCGTTTCTCCACGTCGATGGTCATGTCCGGCGCGGCTGAACTGCTCGCCTACGGCACTGCCGTCGTCGCTGAGTAAACGTTCACGTCATGTCTGAATCCGTCATCGTGTTGGTGGGTCTGCTGGCCTATGTGGCAGTGCAGATTGCCGTTCAGATCGCGGCGGGGCGCGACCTCGGCAAGCGCAAGCGGGTGCGCGGCGGCAACCGTTGGCTCTGGATTGTCATCATCCTGCTGCTGCTCCCCGGCGCACTGACCTATTTTGCGTTCGGACGCCTGCCGGATGAGGAACCGTCAACACTTCCGCCCCAGAACCCGTCGGCGTGGTAGCAGAACTTCATACGCCGCCGACGCCGGAACGCGGCGCGTCAACCGATTGACAGACCGTGCCGGAGCGCGAACAGAGGAAAAACCTTGACGTTGCCGATTGCTGTTTTCCACAATGGAATGTCAATTCGGGCCTTTCCCGAGACCAAACGACTCAAGAAATAATAGGCAGGTAGACGGCTGATGCCCTTTTCGCCCGTATCCAGCAAGGTCTCGTTTCCGGACATGGAACGGGACGTCCTCCAATTCTGGAAGGACAAGGATATCTTCCGCCGCTCTATGAAGGAGCGCGAGGACGGGCCGATCTTTACGTTCTTCGAGGGGCCGCCGACGGCCAACGGCGCGCCCGGCGTCCATCACGTGCTCGCCCGCGTCTTCAAGGATGTCATTCCCCGCTTCAAGACCATGCAGGGCTACCAGGTGCCCCGCAAGGGCGGCTGGGATACGCACGGCCTGCCCGTGGAGCTCGCCGTGCAGGCGGAGCTCAATCTCACATCGAAGCGCGATATCGAAGCCTACGGCATCGCCAGGTTCAACGAGAAGTGCAAAGAAAGCGTCTTCCGCTACGTGCAGGACTGGGAGAACCTCTCGGAACGAATCGCCTACTGGGTCGATATGGACGACCCGTATGTCACCTACTCTAATGAGTACATCGAGTCCGGTTGGTGGATCTTCAATCAACTCTGGGACAAGGAGCTCATCTACCAGGGCTACCGAGTGACTCCCCATTGCCCGCGCTGCGTCACGTCGCTCAGTTCCCATGAGGTGGCGCTGGGCTACAAGGACGACGCAGAAGACCCCTCCGTCCACGTCAAGTTCCGAATCCAGGACAGTGACACGGCTCGGAACATTCTCGGCGAAGGGAGCCCCCCAGCCTACCTGCTCGCATGGACGACGACTCCATGGACGCTGCCCGGCAACACGGGTTTGGCCGTCGCCGTTGGCGCGCGCTATGTCATCGCCGAGGGGCCATGGGGCAAGGACGGCGGCACGGAGCGCCTAATCCTCGCGGATGCGCTCACTGATCAGGCCCTTGAGGGCGACTACGAAATCGTCGGCGAGTTCTCGGGAAGAGAACTGGTCGGACTCACATATGAGCCGCTCTTCAACTACGCCGTGCCCGATGGCTACGCGGGCAAGGTCGTCGCCGCCGATTTCGTCCTGCTTACCGAGGGCACGGGCATCGTCCATATCGCGCCCGCCTATGGCGCGGAGGACTTGAGCGTCGGCAACGCGGAGGGCCTGCCCGTCGTCCACACCGTCAACATCGACGGCGCAGTGACCGACTACGGTGGCGTCCCCTGGGCCGGAAAGTTCTTCAAGGACGCCGACGCTGAAATCACCGCGGATCTGGATGAGCGCGGCCTTCTTCTCAAGGGCGGCACGATTACCCACACGTACCCCTTCTGCTGGCGCTGCGATGCGCCGCTGCTCTACTACGCAAAGGAGTCCTGGTACATCCGCACGACGGCGCTCAAGGACAGGCTAATCTCCGCCAATCGTGAGATTGGCTGGGTGCCGGAGCATATCGGCGAGGGCCGGTTCGGTGAATGGCTGCAGAACAACGTCGATTGGGCGCTGTCTCGTGAACGCTATTGGGGCACGCCAATCCCGCTGTGGCTCTGCGAGGGGTGCGGCGACCCGACGCCCATCGGCAGCATCGAGCAACTGGCCGGGCAGGCCGGACTTGAGGGCTATGAGTCTGGCATGGACCTCCATCGGCCATTCATTGATGACGTGACCTTCAGCTGCGCGTCGTGCAATGGCACAAAGCGCCGCATCCCGGAGGTTATGGACGCGTGGTACGACTCCGGCGCGATGCCCGTCGCCCAATGGCACTACCCGTTTGAGAACACCGATGTCTTTGAGCAGCAGCAGATGGCGGACTACATCTGCGAGGGCGTCGATCAGACGCGCGGATGGTTCTATACACTGCACGCGCTCGCCGTCCTGCTCTTTGACCGTCCCGCCTACAAGAACGTCCTCTCGCTCGGCCACATCCTCGATGAGGCCGGTGAGAAGATGTCCAAGTCGCGCGGCAACGTGGTGGAGCCGTGGGACATCCTCGAGGCACGAGGGGCTGACGCCTTGCGGTGGTACATGTATACGGCCTCCACTCCGGGCAACGCCCGCCGCTTCTCTGCCAACCTGGTGGGAGACACCGTCCGCCGCTTCCTGCTGCCTCTCTGGAACACCTACAGCTTCTTTGTGACCTACGCGAACGTGGACGGCTTTGATCCGGCCTCCACGCCCGCGCCGCCGCTTGCGAACCGACCCCTGCTTGACCGCTGGCTGGTCTCCCGCCTGCAAGGTCTCATCGCCGGCGTCACGGAGGCCATGGAGCGTTACGAGGTAATGGAGGCGACGCACGCGATCGAGTCGTTCGTGGATGAGCTGTCCACGTGGTACGTGCGGCGCAACCGCCGCCGCTTCTGGAAATCCGACAACGATTCAGACAAAGCCGCCGCCTATCACACGCTCTATGAAGCGCTGACGACGCTTTCGCGGTTGCTCGCGCCGTTCACGCCGTTCGTCGCGGAGCACATGCACCGTAACCTGGTATCTACACTCGCTGATGATGAGCCGGAGAGTGTTCACCTCGCCGAATGGCCCACGGTGGACGACGCCCTGCGCGACGAAACAATCGAGGCTGACGTGCGCTTGGCCATGCGCCTCTCCAGCCTGGGCCGCGCCGTTCGGGGCCGCGCCCAGATCAAGGTTCGCCAGCCCTTGCAGGAGATGCTGGTCATGCTGCCCGGGCGCGCCGACCGCGAATCGTTGGCGCGTATCGAGGATCAGTTGCTGGAAGAGTTGAACGTCAAGGCCGTCCGCGCCGTTGATGATGAGTCGGCTTTCCTCTCCGTCCGCGTCCGCCCGAATCTTCAGAATCTCGGACGCCGCCTCGGTGGAGATTTGCCCAAGCTGACCGCCTACATCGAAGGCCTCTCCGATGCTGAACTCAACACCGTCGCCGCCCGCGTCCGGGATGAGCAGTCGCAGGAACTCGCCGGTTTCGACCTGTCGCATGAAGACCTGCTTGTCGATGCATCCGACCGCGAGGGATTCATCTCCGGCTCAGAGGGCATCTACACCGTTGCCCTGAACACAGAGATCACAACTCAACTTGAGCGGGAGGGGCTGGCCCGCGAATTAGTCCGCCATCTGCAGGAGCTACGGCGCACCGCCGGCCTGGACGTTTCAGACCGCATCACCGCCTACGTTTCAGGCGACGGGGATGGCATCGCAGGCGCGCTAAGCGATTTCGGAGACTATGTCCGTCAGGAGACTCTCTCGGTGGACATCCTGCAGACCACGCCCGGCGCCGGCGCGGCCACCAACACCGTCAAACTCGACGAAACCACCGTCACCATCGGTGTGGAGCGGGTATAGTCCCCTAGCTCGGCAGCGTTGCGCCGATAAAGTCTGCGCTGCCACGCGCGAAGTCGCGGGCGGGCATCGTCCTCCGCCCCTCTGCCTGCACTTCAAGCAGCTCAAGCACCCCCTCGCCGGTGCCAATGGCGACTCCCATGCCGCCGCCGTCCTCCGCGCGCCTTAGACGAACCACCTGCCCGGGGGCGGCGCCTCTCGGGTCGTATTCCGGCGGCAAGGCGATGGCGCGTCGAATGTTAAGCCGTTTACCCGAGAGGGTTGTGTGCGCGCCCGGCCACGGCGTCATTGCCAAAACGCGCCGCTCAAGCTCCTGCGCAGGGCTATTCCAGTTGAGTGTGCCGTCTGCCTTATCCAGCATCCGTGATCGCGTGGCCATGTCGTGATCCTGGGCCTCGGGCGTTATCGATCCATCGAGCCAGTTTCCCAGTGTCTCCACGAGGAGCGCCGCGCCCATCTGTGAAAGCCGTTCAGTCAGTTCGCCCGCCGTCTCGCCGGAGCGAATCGGCACCACGCGCTGGCTCAACAGCGGTCCTGTATCAACACCCTCCTCCAGCAGGAATATGCTGATGCCGGCATTCTCGTCGCCCTCAAGGAGCGTCCAGACCACCGGCGCGGGGCCTCGGTGACGGGGCAGGAGTGATGGATGAACGTTCAGCACGCCGCGCGGCGGGATGTCCAGCACGCTGCGCGGGAAGATCAGGCCATAAGCGGCCGTCACGATGACGGTCGGCTCAAGCGCTCGCACCCGCTCAGCCTCTTCCTCAGATCGCAGTGTTTTCGGCTCCAGCACCTCAAGGCCATACTGAACGGCGCGTTCCTTGACGGCAGACTGGCGAGGCCGACGCCCGCGGCCCGCCGGTTGGTCCGGGCGCGTCAGCACGGAGACGGGCCGGTTGTCCGACGTCATCAGCGCGTCAAGCGTCGGCACGGCGAACTCAGCGGTGCCGCAAAAGATGATTCGCGAATTTTGCTCCATTTTCTTCCGCCGAAATGCAAGCCTCTCAGTACGGGCACCCTCGAATTATTGAGGTATTGGGAGCCTGCCGCAATGGCGCGGGCGTTCGCCCCATTGCCCCATTCGTGGGCACCATGACAGTTTGGGTTTCTACTCTCTCGACGCCCCTCTCTTACCAGGTGCTAACGTAGGTTCTTGCGGCTCGACGCGCCCGGGACACTACCCGTCTACGGCGTGCCCTCCATGCTCACGGAGGGTTGTCACTCGGACAGTCACAGCCGCTCTCGGTGGGGGAGGACAGCATTTCGATGCCGGATCAGCCTGCGCGCGACACATGGGAGGAAGCCCTCGGTCGCCTTCGCAAGCAGATGAGCGCAGCCGCGTACAACACGTGGCTGGCTGGCACTTTCGGCGTTGGCCTTACGCACAATGAACTCACGGTCTCCGTTCCAAGCGAGTATGCGCAGCATTGGATCCAGGGATCCCTGCTTCCCATTATGGAACGGACTGTCTCCGACGTCCTCAAGCGCCCTGTCACAGTCATTCTTGAGGTGGCATCCGACGCGCCGCAAGCACAGCCCGTCGCGTCGGCTCACAGCTCCCTGACCGGGGCCGAACAGACTGCCGCGCAGGAACCGGCAGTCGAGAGGCCCACACGCGTCGGCTCCTCCTTCGTCATCGGCGCGAGACCGGACCCACAGCTTACTTTCGACCGTTTCGTCGTCGGTGATAACACAAAACTCGCCTACGCCGCCGCGACAAAGGTCGCCAACGATCACGGCGGCGACTACAACCCACTCGTCCTTTATGGCCCGCCCGGCCTCGGCAAGACGCACCTGCTTCACGCTATCGCCAACGAGGCCCACGGGCAGGGGCGCACCACGCTTCTCGCAACATCAGAGCAGTTTGTCCACGATTACGTCACGTCCGTCCAGAAAAAGACGACAGCAGGATTCAGGGAGCGATACCGTTCTCCGGACATCCTGATGATTGACGATGTCCAGTTCATCTGCGGCAAGGTCAAGAGCGAAGAGGCGTTGCTGCACACGTGCGGAGCGCTGCTGCGGGCAGGCCAACAGATCGTCGTCTCCGCAGATAGAGCGCCGGATGCTTTGAACTTCAGGAGCCCCCGCCTTGCCGCTCGATTACGCGCGGGCCTGCCCGTTGATGTCAGGCCGCCAAACAGGCGCACCCGTCTCAACATCCTAGCCTTCAAAGCAGCGCGCTACGACCTCGACACGCCGGACGATGTCCTCTCCTACCTCGCGACACGGCAGTTCTCCAGCATCAACCAGTTGGAAGGGGAGCTCACCCGCGTCATCGCCCACGCTACTCTGCTGGATGAGCCGCTCACGCTGGAACTCGCTCGTCAGGCTCTCTCCGCTGCATCGGCAAACCCGGACCCTGTTCCCCTGACAATCGAGGCCATCATCCGGACAACCGCAGCCTATCGACAGTTGACTCCGGCGGACATAACCGGCCGCAGCCGCGCCCGCCCGGCAGCTGAAACGCGACACCTCGCCGTCTTCCTTGCCAGCCGTCACACGGACCACTCTCTGGCATACATCGGCAAGTCGTTTGGCAACCGCGATCACACCACCGTCATACACAGCATCCGCCGCATGGAGCAGGCTCTTTCCACAGACGCCAGGCTCCGCGCCGACGCTGAAGCTATCATCCAGATCGCCTCATCCACGTTCGCCGGGCAGTAGTCCCTCGTTTTCCACAGGCGGCCAAGACCGCCTCCCTGTTTCCACCACTTTTCCACGACAATTCCACCCGCTATCCACGCGGCTTCCCCTACCTGAATCAAGCGGACATCCACCATGTCCCCGGTCTTAACAGGGGTATAACAATCCAAGTCCATATATCCTGAGAGAATGATTGACCAAGTACAAATCCACGTTAGCGGTGGAAACGGTGGCCGGGGCGCTGTTTCGTTTCGGCGTGAGAAATACGTTCCGTATGGCGGGCCTGATGGAGGTGACGGCGGCGAGGGCGGCAGCGTCGTGCTCAAGGCTGATGAGAATGTAATGACGCTGCAGGACTACGGGCGCAGTCTTCGGTATGTCGCGAAGAATGGGGAGGCGGGCCGCCGTAGAAAGCAGACCGGCAAGAACGGCTCGGATCTGATTCTTATTGTCCCCGTGGGCACTATCGTCACGTGGACGGGAGACAAGACTGCAGGGAAAGCGGACTTAGAGTCTGATGGTGCGACGGTCGTCATCGCAAATGGTGGTGACGGAGGCCGTGGTAACTCGCGGTTTACGAGTTCAACGAATCGCGCCCCGCGGCTGGCTGAGGGCGGTGGGCCCGGTGAAGAGGTTGATGTCCAGCTGGATCTGAAGCTCCTCGCGGATGTGGGCCTCGTTGGACTCCCCAACGCGGGCAAGTCCAGCCTGCTGGCCAGCGGCTCCGGTGCGAATCCGCGCGTCGCCTCTTATGCGTTCACCACCACCGAGCCGAACCTCGGCGTCGTGGACATTGGATGGAACAGCTTCGTCCTGGCGGATATACCCGGGCTGATCGAGGGGGCACATGAGGGTAAGGGCCTCGGCGACCAGTTCCTGCGCCACGTGGAGCGCACCGCCATCCTCATCCACATCATCGATGGAAGCCTGCCGGACGTGCTGGACGCCTGGCGCGGCATCAACAATGAGCTGGCCCTCCACGAGGCTCAGCTTGTGGAGAAGCCGCAGATCGTCGCCATCAACAAGATCGATATGCCGGAGGTCCGAGAGCTATTGCCGGAACTGAGCGCCTCGTTCGCGGCGGAGGGTGTCGATGAAGTCTTCGCCGTGTCCGCGGTGACCGGAGAGGGCGTCACTGAACTGATGCGGGCCGCAATCAGCCGTGTCGAGGCGGAGAGAGAGGAGCGAAAACGCGCTCCCCAGCCCGTGATCGATGAACCAGAGGTCATCCTGCGGCCTGAGCCTGCGCGCATCATGCCCGTTGTGGAGACCGAAGAGGAAGGCGTGTGGCGGCTCAAGCACCCCCGAATTGAGCGGCTCGTAGACGGCATAGACCTCACTGACATGGCCGTCGCTGCGCAGTTCTGGCGGGAACTTGGGCACATCGGAGCAATCGACGTGCTGGAACGTGCGGGCGCGGAGCCCGGCGACTGGGTCCTCATCGGCGACACCGAGGTGATCTGGCGGTGACCCGCGTCGGCATCCTTGGCGGCAGCTTTGATCCGCCTCACGCCGGCCACCTGATGATTGCCCGCGAGGCACAGGAGCGCGTCGGCCTTGATACTGTGCTGTTCGTGCCGGCCGGAGAGCAGTGGCTCAAGGAGGGGCAGGATGTCGCCCACGCAACCCACCGCCTCGCGATGACCCACCTGCTGGTAGGCTCGACGCCATCGTTCGCCGTGTCGGACATGGAAGTCACGCGCCCCGGCCCCACGTACACGGCGGACACGCTCCGGGAACTCCACGAAAACTCGCCGCCGGACACGGAGTACTTCTTCATCCTCGGCGAGGACTCCGTGGCCGATCTCCCACGCTGGCACGACCCGCAGGACCTCGTGACGCTGTGCCGGTTCATCGCCATGCCGCGTGCGGGAGGCGTGGGACGCCCTGACCTCACTGCGACCTACGATGCCATCCCCGGCCTACGTGAAAAGGTGACCGTTCTCGAGGACGCCCCCCGCATGGATGTCAGTTCCTCGTCCGTCCGCAGAATGGTGGAGAGTGGCGATGACCTGCGCGGCATCGTGCCAAACAACATCGTGAAATACATCACCGCCCACCGTCTCTATGGGGCAGGCGCGCCGGCTAGTCCTCAAGCGACCTGAGAAAGCGGTCGTCACGCCGCCACCGCGGCCTCGTGCGCGCCCATAGTGTCAACATCACGGGACGACCCAACAGCTCCTCGATGAGAGGCCTTACGCGCACGCCCACGTCCTTGAGCGCTTGTCCACCCTTACCAACGACAATTCCCCGCTGCGAGACACGCTCCACGTACACGCTCGCCTCGATGTAGTCCTTATCGCCGTGCTCCGGGTCCTGGGGCACATGCCTTTCCACCTCGACGGCCGTCGCGTAGGGCACCTCATCCCCGTACACCGCGAACACGCCCTCCCGAATCAGCTCGGAGATCAGGAACGCCTCCGAGCGGTCGGTCAGGGTTGACGGGTCAAACAGTGGCTCCTGCTCAGGCAGGTTGGCGATGATGCGTTCCAGCAGGCTGTCCAACCCGTCGCCCGTGCGGGCGCTGACGGGCACGATGTCCCGAAACTCTGAATACAGCTCGTTGTAGTCCTCGATGACGGGAAGCAAGTTTCCCCTGCGCACGGTATCCAGCTTGTTGATGGCGACGATGGCGGGGAGGCTCTGCGCCTTGATCTCGTCGAGCAGTGTCTCTTCAACGTCTCCCGCCGTGCGCGGCGCGGACACCAACACTGCCAGGTCCGCAATCTCCAGCGCCTGCCGCGTCTCGCGCAGCATTCGACGGCTCAACGCGTCCACGCGCGGCTCAGCGGGCCGCCCCGGCGTGTCCAAAAGCCCAACCTGGAAACCATCCCCGTGTAGTACCGCGAGGATCCGATAGCGTGATGTTTGCGGCTTCGGACTAACCGCCGCCAGCTGCGTCCCAACCAGCGTGTTGACCAGCGTCGACTTCCCAACATTGGGCCGCCCAACAATAGCCACATATCCGGCGCGAAACATAGGAAAACGGCGCCCCGCTAGCCTTGCAGCGCCGCCCGAACTGCGGCGATTAGCTCGTCATCCTCTTCCGGCAGAACAGTCCGCGGATCGAGTAGCAGGCAATCATCCTCGATGTGGCCGATGATTGCCGGATGTGAGCCGGATACGCGCAGCCGTGCCGCAAGCGCATCCGCGTTGGCGCGCGATTCCTCGATGGCCAGCGCCCGCGTCGGCAGCGTCCCACCCGGCAGACTACCCCCGCCGACGGCCGTCTCCGCCTCCACCACCCGCAGCCCGTCCCCGCCGATCTCCTCTTGCCAACGCAGCGCTCGTTCGTCAAGTGTTGCTACGTCCGCGGAGATCATGCGCCAAACGGGCACCTCCGCCAGCGCCGAGCCCCGGGCGTATGCCTGCAGCGTCGCCGTCAACGCAGCGAGGTCCAGCTTGTCGATCCGAACGGCGCGGGCCAGCGGGTGCCCCTTCATCTTGTCGATCAGATCCTTGCGCCCCAACGCGATGCCCGCCTGCGGCCCTCCTAGCAGCTTGTCGCCTGAGAACAGGGCAATGTCCGAACCCTCGCGCTCCAGGGTGTCCCGCACCGTCGGCTCCGGTGCAAGACCGAACTGAGCGGTGTCCAGCATGCAGCCCGAGCCAAGATCGTTGAGCAGCGGAACCCCCCGGCTGTGCGCAATTTCCGCAATCTCCGCCGCGTCCGGCGTGTTCGTGAATCCGACAACAAGGAAATTGCTCCGATGAACCCGCAGAAGCGCGCCCGTATTGTCCGTGATCGCCTCGGCGTAGTCGGAAGCATATGTGCGGTTCGTCGTCCCGACCTCAACAAGCGTCGCCCCGCTCTGCCGCAGCACGTCCGGTATCCTGAAGCGCCCCCCGATCTCCACCGCCTCACCACGGGAGACGATCACCTCGCGCCCTCCTGCGATGGCCGCCAGCGCAAGCAGGACTGCTGAGGCGTTGTTGTTGACGACGATTGCCGCCTCCGCCCCCGTCAGAAATTGCAGCAGACGCTCCGGGTGGGCGTGACGTGAGCCGCGCTCTCCGGCCTCCAGATCGTATTCAAGATCGGAGTACCCTCGCGCCACGTTGCCCATCGCCTCGATGGCGGCGCGGCTCAGCGGCGCGCGTCCCAGGTTCGTGTGGATGATGACACCCGCCGCGTTGATAACACGCCGAGGGCGCGGCCCCAGAAGGTCGCTAATGGACGCCGCGACCTGCTCCGCAAGGGCCTCCAGGCCCGGCGCGGCATCCGCAGTTCCCGCGAGGATTGCCGAGCGGGCGGCGTCGATAGCTTGCCGCGCCGCGTGCGTCACCGCGTCAACACCAACGCTATCAGCGAGCGCGCCCAGCGGCTCGCTGCCAACCAGCCGATCCACGCTCGGCAGCGCCCTCAGAGCGTCGGACGGATCCTCTCGTCGTGACTGTGCCATGCCCAATTATCCCTCAACAACGCACGGGTCAGTGGAAATGCCCCTATGCGAGGGGCGTGAGTCGTGCCGTATACTACTAGTTCGGGCGCGCAAGCGTCCCGTGCCACTGTGCGCACAGGGAGCCCCGGCATGACCGGGTCAACGAGGGGGATGTGCAATGCAGGTCATTGGCCTGACAGGGGGAATAGCAAGCGGCAAGAGCCTCGTGAGCGAGGTTCTCCGTGACGAATATGAAGCCACCGTCATCAGCGGCGACGAGTTGGGACACCAGGCCTATCTGCCGGACACGGACGCGTGGAAGGACATCATCGCCCGGTGGGGCGAGGACGTGATGAATCCTGAGACGCGTGAGATCGACCGCCGTAAGCTCGGCGCAATCGTGTTCGCGGACGCGGACGAGCTCAAGGCGCTCAATGAGATCACGTGGCCCCGCATCCGGACGCTCGCTGAGAACCGGATTACAGAATTGCGCGAAAGCGGCTCCAAGATCGCTGTCTTGGAAGCGGCCATCATGATTGAGGCCGGCTGGACCGACCTCTGTGACGAACTGTGGGTTGCGCAATCGAGTGAAGAAGAAACCATCGTGCGATTGCAGTCCCGAAACGGACTGACAGAAGAGCAGGCTCGACAGCGAATCAACTCACAACTCTCCAACACGGAGCGCGAAGACTACGCCGATGTCCTCCTGCAGAACACCGGCACAATCGAGGAGTTGCGCGTCCGCGTCGGTGAGCTCTGGCACGCCCGCATCCGCCCGTTCCTCTAGGCCCACGACTTATCGGAATACAAACCAATAAAAGGGATTGGAATGACCGAACAGACAGTACTCAAAGATGCAAGCGTGATGTCGTACTCCGAGTACGAGATCGAGGAATACACGATTGACAGTGAGCCCTACTATCTGCCCATCCAGGATGAGGTGGAGGTGTTCACTGCCGCCTACGAAGAGAAAATCCCTGTCATCCTCAAGGGCCCAACGGGCTGCGGCAAGACCCGGTTTGTGGAATACATGGCATGGCGTCTTGGACGCCCCATCACCACCGTTAGGTCGGACGGCAAGGAGAACTCCCACGGCAAGGCACTCGTGACAATCGCCGCCCATGAGGACTTGACCGCCAGCGATCTCGTTGGCCGGTTCCTGCTGGAGGGTGACGAGACCAAGTGGGTGGACGGCCCACTGACCCGCGCCGTCAAGACCGGTGCAATCTGCTACCTCGATGAGGTGGTTGAGGCCCGCAAGGACACCACGGTTCTCATCCACCCCCTGACGGACCATCGCCGCCTTCTCCCCATTGAGAAGCGGGGACAGATCCTGGAGGCTGCGGACGGTTTCCTACTGGTCATCTCCTATAACCCCGGCTACCAAAGCGCCCTCAAGGACATCAAGCAGTCCACACGCCAGCGATTCGTCTCCATGGAGTTCGACTACCCGCCGCGCGAGTCCGAGGCGAGCATTGTCCAACAGGAAAGTGGCGTCGATGAGGACTCCGCCGACCTGCTTGCCCGCTTGGGCGAGAAGGTTCGCAATCTCAAGGAGCATGGCCTTCAAGAGGGTGTGTCAACACGCCTGCTCATCTACGCCGGCAAGTTGATCAGTCGGGGCGTCGCGCCGCGCCGCGCATGCGATGTGGCCATCTCGGACGCGCTCACTGATGACCCGGCCGTTCAACGCAGCATTCGGGAGATAACGACAAGCATCTTTGAATAGCACGATGGCCGTGCCGCGCGTCTGCGGCTGCGCCGTCGGGATAGACCCAGGAACGAATGACATCGGAACAAGGCGGAACAGACAGCTCATCACTAACGCGTGATGAGTTGATTGCCCAGGTTCTCGCGCTGCCCGCTGCGGTGGGGCAGGCCTATAAGGGCGCGACTGCCCACGTGGAGCATCGCCTCGGAAACGACGACCTGTACCACCAATGGCTGTCGGCGGCATTGGGCATCGCAGGGGCCTCATTCCGTGCATGGGAGGCCGCCGCAGAATACGTCCGCTCCTCACCGGCCGTCCTGGACGCGCTTGAGAGGCCGCAGGATGCAAGCGCTTGGTACGAGAGCGGTCGATCTTTGTCCACTCACTCCGCCGCACTCGCCTCTTCCTACTTCCGCGCCAGCGCCGGTTTTCTGGAACGCCGTGATATTGCTCGCCTGCCCGCGTGGATCTCGGCAGGTGAGATGCTTTTCCACGGGACATGGAAGTCCGGAGCGTTGGCGGCCCGCTTCTTTGAGGTCAGCCCGGGGCTCCTGGATCACGTGCGGCTGAGCGACCTCGCCGTATTCGCCGCGTTCCTTGACCGGGTCGCGCAGCACTCCAGTGAACTCGCCGAAGAGTGCCTCACAATGGCGCCGGACTCCCTCCCATATGTGGACGACGAGACCATCGACACGTATTTGGAGCTGCTTGACGCGACCGCCAACCGCAATTGGAAGTATGCCAAGGAGACGCAGCGCGCCGCCGCCGTCGCCCTGCCGCGCGTTGCCCGGCCCGAGCGACAGCGTTTCCTGACCTTTGCCATCAACCTCGCTGCCGATGGCGGTAAGCGCTACCTCGCCTTCCTTGCCGAAGGCTCCCGCGCCATCAGCGATCTCCCCATCTTCATACACAGGCAGGTACTGGACGACTTTGAGGTGCTGTGCGGACTATCCGAGGAGGCCGCGGTCGAGTTTCTGCGCGCCGCCCCACAGGTCCTTGGCCGCATCGACGATGAGAATCTCAACCGCTGGTTCTCAGAGGGCGTCTCGATGCTGGAGCGCAACGAGGCCGCCGGCATCGCCTTCTTCAAGCTGGAATCCGCGCGTGGCGAGGCCCTGCTGCAGGAGCTCTCCGCAACCGTCAGCCTTGATGATGTCGCTCCCATCCTGCAGATGTACGCGCGCGGCCTCACCGGCGGCGATATGCAGCTGCGCCCCACACCGGAACTCGCTAATCGCAGCATCGGATGGGCGACGGAAGATCGTGCCTCAACGGACGGCACCAACGTGTTCCTCCCGCCGGAGATCGCCCTCTTTGAGTCGAAAGATGACAACTTCGGCTGGTTCAAGGTCCTTTGCACCCACCAGACGGGGCACCTTGAGTTCGACAGCTTTATTTTCAACTTCTACCGCGCGGGCAACATCTTCCCCATCACCCGTCCCGCCATCGCCGAGCAGGCCGCCGCGCAGAGCGAGAACGAAACACCTCGCGAACCTGTTGCCGCAGCGCCCAACCCGGAGATGACCGGCGTCGTCACTGCCGTCCTCTCTGACTTCGAGAGATTCTTTGACCTGTTCCCGGAGCGCCGCCTCGCCTCCGACTTGTTCGGCGCACTTGAGGACGCCCGCGTCGACCACCTGGTCAGGCAGCACTACCGCGGATTGCGTCGCGCATACAGCATGGTGCAGGCGGCAGCCGTCATCGGCCGCCCCGCTCCGCAGCAGCTTCCTCTCCGTATGGCTCTCATTGAGCTGCTTATCCGCATGACCCTGCTTGAGGGCGACAAGAAGATCCCCGTCCCGCAGAGCCTCCGCGATGTCGTTGAGCGCATGGCTGTCATCCTGGCCCGCCTGCGCCATGACGAGGCGACCGTGGAGGACTCAGCCGAGGCGACCGTGATCCTGTATCGCCTGCTGATCAACGTGCCAAACACGATGCCGCAGCCCGATCTGGACTGGGACGAGATGGAGCTTGATGAGCTTGGCGGTGAGGGCGCTCAAGGCCTGCAGGAGGCGGACAGCGCACAGATGGGCGGAGAGGACTTTGTCCCTGGCTCCGGCACCGAACAGGATGTGCCCTACCAGTCCCCGGAGGACGTGGACTATCGCGGCGATTTCAAGCCGGAGCTTGTGCAGACGCTCGCCAACCTTCGCAAGGGCCAGCAGCGCGCCGAGGACAGCGTGCAGGCCCCACCGCTCACCGAAGAGATGGTTCGCCAACTCCTGGAAAAGAGCGCGGAAATCGACCTCTCCAGCGTCGTTGAGGGTGATATCGACGATCCCAGCGGCCTATTCATCTCAAGTCTCATGAGCGAGGCCATCGAGGGACCGGACGCCGAGTTCAAGGACGAGATGGGCGAGGTGGGCAGCGGCAAAGGCGACGGCGAAGAAAGCGAGGAATCGCTGCCCGAAGAGGAACGGACCGCCCTCTACGATGAGTGGGACTTCGTCGCCCTCGATTACAAGCCCGCGTGGTGCCGTGTTCGCGAATCTACCATGGCCGAAGGCTCCGCCGAGTTCTATGAGCAGACCATCGAGCGGCACGCCGGCCTGATTAACGAGGTGCGGCGGCAATTCGAGATGATGGTCCCGGAGACGTACCGCAAGGAGAAGCGCCTGACCGACGGCGAGGAGTTCGACCTCGACGCCGTCATTGAAGCAGTAGTGCAGCGCAAGGCCGGCGCGACGCCGGACGACAAGGTCTATTGGCGCCGCAACAAGACTGAACGCGACGTCGCCGTAATCTTCCTGCTGGATATGAGCGCCTCCACCGCCGAGGCCATCGAAGAGCGCTCCGATTTTGACGACGATGATGAGGACATTCCGGACGATCCCCGCCAATACCTGTTCTGGCTGCGGTCCCGCCGCGAGCAGCAGAAGCGCTCGTATCTGCGCATCATCGACCTTGAAAAGGAATCAACCGTCCTCTTGATTCGCGCGCTTGAGACCATCGGCGATCAGTACGGCATATACGGCTTCTCCGGCTATGGTCGCGAGAACGTGGAGTTCTACAGCGTCAAGGGCCTGGAGGAGCAATTCTCCGACCGCGTCGCCAAGCGCATCGACGGCATCACGCCGCTGCACGCCACGCGCATGGGCCCCGCAATCCGACACGCGCTCGCCAAGCTGGACGACGTGAGCGCCAAGACCAAGGTTCTGTTCCTGATTTCGGACGGCCGACCGCAGGACCGTGGCTACAGCCGTGAGGGCGCGGAGAAGGAATACGCCGTCCAGGATACGCACATGGCGCTGCTGGAAGCCAAGTCCAAGGGAATCATCCCATTCCTGCTGACGGTTGACCGCGCCGGCCACGATTACATGAAAGAGATGTGCGGCGACCTCCCCTACGAGGTCCTCGCCGACATTGAACTCCTCCCCAAACGCCTCCCCCAGCTCTATTCTCGCTTGACGCTCTGAGCGACTCCTAGGCACGGAACACTTGGGGACCTGCCTCGCACACCGATTGGTGTATGCTTGGTGTATGACACGCACAAACATCGATATTGATGACGAAGCCTGCGCGGCCGTCATGAAACGCTACGGCCTCTCCACCAAGCGTGAAGCGGTGAACTATGCCCTTCAAAGATTGGCAATTGATAGGCCGACTGTGGAAGAGGTTCGCGCTCTGCGGGGAATTGGTTGGGAGGGCGACCTCGACCAGATGCGCACAAGCAAGATCCATGATTTTGGTGGATAGTTCTGCATGGGTTGAGTACATTCGCGATACCGGGTCAGAAATCGCCGATGCGCTAGACCGGCTGCTGGAAAGCGAGGCAGCAATCTGTGAAGTCATCCTGATGGAGATACTGGTGGGCGCGCGAGATGAATCCCACCTCCAACAACTTCGGACGATTATGGCCCGCCCTCAATTTGTGCCTATTGAGTCTCGAGACTATGAAGTCGCGGCCGCCCTCTACAGGCAATGCCGACGTGGCGGCGAAACGGTTCGAAAGCTAACGGACTGCCTCATCGGGGCAGTGGCTGTTCGAGTGGGTTCGTCCATACTCCACAGAGACGCTGACTTTAATGTCCTTGCGAGGCACACAAGAGTCCAATCGTACCCGCTCACAGCGCCCTAGCAGTTCACCCCTCCGGCGTCGCCAGCATCTGCCACCATCCCCCCAGATCCGCCGCGGCCTGTAGCAGCTGTTCCGGGCGGCGGATCCCGTCCTCCGTGATCACGTGGTCGACGTACCGCGGCGGAACGATGTCCAGCTCAGGGAGCGCGTGGCCGCCCTGCGACTCCGGCAGCCACGGTGCCAGCTTGAGCGTGTCCGCGAAGAAATGGACCGGCACAACAGGGTCACGGTCCGCCGCCGCCGCCACCAGCGACAACGTTCCCGGGTCTGCTGCCATCGAGCCGTCTGCCAGGAACGCCGTGCAGCCCAACAGCACGATGTCGCAGCCCGAAAGCGCCGCATCGATGTCCAACGTCTCAAGGCCACCCACCCCGTTCACTGCTGCAGTGCCAACGGTTCGTAGCTCCCGTATTCCGTCTCCGGCCAACGCGATGGCCGCACGCACACTCTCGGACCGCCCATACGTCGCCACTACCGCGCCCTCCGGCAACAGCGGCTGTCCCCGACGCGCAAGGGATGTCGGTGTGTCACCCAACAACCGGCCCAGCCGCGCCACGCTCCGCGCCGCCGCTGCCATCCGGTCGCCTGATCGTGCCTCCCGTGCCGTGCGATAGGCGGACACCCCGACGTTGCGGATCGCCACCACCTCCGGGCGCGCGTCCGCAATGCTGAACGCAATCTCCCGAAGCGGCTCAGGCTCTCCGATGTACATCTCCGATAACGCGCGGTGTAGTAGCTGCGCGCCCCGCGACGCCAAACCCACTGCCGTCGCCTCGCGGTCTGAATGCAGTGAATCCGCCTCGCGGCTCAGTCCGTCCCAATCCAAAAGTGTTGTCATGCGATATACATCTATGACCGTGTCAGAACAATGTTGTCGAGAAGCCGCGTCCGCCCGATGAGCACGGCCGTGGACGCCATCGCCCCATCCTGAGCGTTGCCCTCGACCTCCTCGATCGTCAGCTGGTCGGCAACGGAAACATAGTCGATGGACGCCACGAGCGGCTCAGACTCCAACGTGGACCGAATTGCCTGCCGCAGCGCGTCCGCCCGCGTCTCCCCGGAGCAGTACAGGTCGTTCGCTGCGCAGAGGGCTCGATACACAACGGAGGCCGCCTTGCGCTCGTCCGCGGTCAGATACGTGTTGCGGCTCGACATCGCGAGGCCGTCCGCCTCCCGCACCGTCGGCACAACGATCACCTCGCCCGGCACGTTCAGATCGAGGTTCATGCGGCGAATCACCGCCACCTGCTGCCCGTCCTTCTGCCCGAAGTACGAACGATTCGGCTGCACGATGTTGAATAGCTTGAGCACGACGGTCGCCACGCCGCGGAAGTGCACGGGCCGCGCCGCCCCCTCGAGCCTCGCGGCAATATCACCCGGCACAACGTAGACATCCTGTTCCGGCGGCGGATAGATCTCCTCGGGCGAGGGATGGAAGAGCAGGTCGCACCCGGCCTCCTCCAATAACGCGATATCCCGCTCGAGGTCCCGGGGATAGGCTTCGAGGTCCTCATTCGGCCCGAACTGCGCCGGATTCACAAAGATGGACGCCGCGACGACCGCGTTCTCCTCCCGCGCCCGCCGCACCAGGGCGGTGTGGCCCTCATGCAGGGAACCCATCGTCGGCACAAACCCAAGCGACCCCGCCGAGCGCACAGCCACCCGCGCCCGCCGAAACTCCTCAATCGTCTGAATCAACTCCAACGCCATACCGCGTGTTCACCCTCCTCATCTCCCCTAGATTGTAGGGGGTGAGAGAGGTTGACGAGGCACAAGGGCCGAGCAAAACTAATGTACTGCGGAAATATGGAGGTAAGGACTCGTGGCCAACGAATACATGAGTAGATTGACTGTTGCAGATGAAATGGTAGCTTCAATCATACGCAAGGAACATGCAGAATGGTTGGCCACGATTGAGAAAGGCCTTGGCGAATCCAATCGTGGTCTGGACGAGTTGTACGGCACATGTAAAGCGTCTGTAGGAGACTTCGAAAAGGCGCGGGTTCTGCTCGCCATCAGGGCGTTCCGGTCCCTCCGTGGAGCTCTGAATCTGCTCGAGTGCGGCTACAATCAACAGGCTGGTGGTCTAATCCGCATGGCCATGGAAGACTTACTAGTCGTTGAAGACATTGCCACGCATCCCTCCACACTCAGTGCGCTACTTCATGGAAACGAGGACAACAAAGAGCGATTAGGCAGGGGAGAAGTAGGTCTTAATGCCATGGCCGGGCGACTATCCCCTGATACCAAGAAGGCTTGGAAAGAGGAATATGACAGCCTCAGCGTGTTTGCGACGCATCCAAGAGCCGAGGGATTGGCGACTCTGGTTGCACAGAACCAAGATGGCGTTCTCCAACTCGCCCTATATGGACATTACAACAGACGGCAACTGTCCTCGCTCATAGAATTGACGGCGAAACAAACCATGTTCCTAATGAAGACTGTAGCCGACATGGCTTCTGGTGTAGTCGACAGTTGGCTTTCGAGTGCCGCCCCTGCGTTTCAAGCGCTTGACCAACTGATTGACGAAGTTCGAAAAGTGACAACACAACCGGAGAAGTCGGACTAAAGTTAACTCCCCCTACCACCCCGCCACGAAATCCAGCTCCAGGCGGATGTTGTCCTCCAGGCTGACGATGAAGAACAGGTCCGGAACCTCCATCTCAAACTCGCCGAACGTGAAATTCGTCCGCGCCGTGCCCGTCACGCTGGCGCCGTCAAATGTTGCGACTGTCTGCCACGCCACCGGCCGCGTCACTTCACGCACCGTCAGATCGCCATAGATCGTGAACTCGGTCTCGCCGGACGAAGGCAGCGGCCACGCAAGCCCGTCGACACTCGTGGCCACGAAGACGATCTCGGGATAGGTTGCCGTCTGGATGGCGTTACGACTAATGTACCGGTCTCGATTCTCCTCGTCGCTGCGCAGTCTCGCCGCGTTCAGCACGATGCGGGAACTCTCCGGCACAATCTCCCCGTCCGCCGAGAACGTGAACGCGCCTGACACCTCCGTTGTCTCGCCCATGGCGTCAAACGGCAGCTCGACGCCTGCCAGCTCCTCCCGAATCAGATAGCGGGCCATGGACCCCTCCTGCAGCGTTGCCGAAAGCCCTCCCGAGGGCGTCTCGATATCCACCGAGCCCCCACTCTCCGGGGTGACGGCCTCCTCCACTGCCATCGGCGTAGCGTCTGGTGTAGAGACTGTTGGGACGGCAGTCTCTGTGGCCGTTGCCGTCGGGCTATCGACTCTCCCATCCCCGCTATCATCCAGCTCGCTGCCAGTGCCGCACGCGGTGACCAATAGAGCGAGCATCAGCGCCGCGGTCGTAATCAACGGCAGAAATCGCGCGGAGAGAAGGCCTTGTTTTTGCATGAAATTACCTGATCCTTGTGTTCCTGAGCAGAGTGTCAGATTCAAGCATACGGTTGGAGAAGGCCACGCGCACGCACCCGATTGAGCAGCACGCAGATCCACAGGTAGGCGGGGGAGTAGAATTAACGGACGATGACACTTACCGAAGCAAAGACAACCTGCCGCCATTTCCTGTCCATAGCCGACCTCTCCGTCGACGAGGTCCGCGCCGTGCTGGATGCTGCCACAGCAATCCGGGCAGGTGAATTGAGACCGAATCTGGCGGGCCGCAGCCTTGTCCTGCTGCTTGAAAAGCCGTCTCTGCGCACGCGTGTCAGCTTCGAACTCGGGATGCGCAAGATGGGCGGCAACAGCCTCAGCATGCTGCCTCAGGAAGTTGGGCTCGGTGGGCGGGAGCCGCCTGAGGATGTCGCGCGCGTTCTCAGCCGCTACGCGGATGTCATCGCCGCTCGCGTCAACTCCCACCACACGCTTGTTGAACTTGCCAACGCCGCAGATGTTCCTGTGATCAACGCACTCTCGGACATCGAGCATCCATGCCAGATCCTTGCGGATCTGCAGGCCATTCGCGAGCATTTCGACAAATTGGAAGGCCTGACTATCGCATTCATCGGTGACGGCAACAACGTCGCCGCCAGCCTCGCCCTCGGCTGCGCCCTCGTCGGCGCGAAGTTCCGCATCGCCTCTCCTGTCGGCTATGAACTGCCTGGGGAGATTGTTCGTCAGGCAAGGGCATTGGCGGGCGACGACGCTGCAAGTCTGGATTTGCTGTTAAGCCCACAGGATGCAGTCGACGGCGCGGATGTCGTCTACACGGACGTGTGGGCCAGCATGGGCCAAGAAGCGGAGCGCGAAAAGCGCGCCCACGATTTCCGTGGCTACCAGGTCACGCCGCAGCTGATGGAACTGGCCGATCCGAAGGCGGTATTCATGCACGACCTGCCCGCGCACGTCGGCGAGGAGATATCCCAGGAGATGCTCACGCATCGTCAATCGATCGTCTTTGACCAGGCCGAGAACCGCATGCACGCGCAGGCTGCGCTCATGGCCACGCTGCTCGGCGCAATTCCCTCCGACTCATAGGAATACACGATGACAGCCCTTGTAGAAACACGCACCGGACTGCCGCGCGGCCTCCCCACGGTCGCCATCGTCGGCCGCCCAAACGTCGGTAAATCATCCCTTTTCAACCGCATGCTCTCCGAACGCATCGCCATCGTCGCCGATGAGCCGGGAACCACGAGAGACCGTGTCACGGCTTATGTCACTCGAGACGACCGCACCCTTGCCCTGATTGACACCGGTGGCCTCGTCCTCGGTGACGAGCAGGGCATGATCGGCGCCATCCGGGACCAGGTCGCCGTGGCGCTCAGCGAGGCGGATGTGTTCCTGTTCGTCGTCGATGTCGATGCGGGCCTCCTGCCCGCCGATGAGGAAGTCGCCGATCTTCTCCGCCGCGTCTCCAAGCCCGTGGTTCTCATAGCGAACAAGGCGGATAACATCCAACGCGAACGGCTCGCCGCTGAGTTCTACGAACTCGGCATCGGCGAACCCATCATCGTCAGCGCCCAGCACGGCCGCGGCATGAACGAGATGTGGGACGGCATCATGGCTGCCTTGCCGGACGTGGACACGCCTCCTCCCGCGCCGCAGGGCTCCATCCCCGTCGCCATCGTGGGGCGTCCCAACGTCGGCAAGTCCTCACTCGTCAACGCCATCCTCGGCCAGGATCGCGCGATGGTGCAGGACGAGCCGGGCACTACACGGGATGCCCTCGATACCCTCTTCGAGTACGAGAACCGCAAGTATTTGCTCATTGATACCGCAGGCATCCGACGCCGTGGCCACATCGAGCGCGGAGTGGAGAAATTCAGCGTCGCCCGCGCCATGCAGGCCATCGAACGCGCTGATGTCGCCGTCCTCGTTGTCGACGCCACGGAATACCTGACCGCGCAGGACCTCCACGTCGCCGGGTTCATCCAGCAGGCCCACAAGGGCCTCGCGCTTGTCATCAACAAGTGGGACCTTGCCCAGGAGGACGAAATAGATCGGGCCGAAGTGGAGCAATTGGTGCGCGCGCGCCTAAAATTCTTCCCCTCCATGCCGATCCTTTTCACGTCGGCCCTGCGAGGCCGCGGCGTGCGCGCCGTCCTTGACGCGGTCGCCCGCATCCAGATGGAGCGAATGACGCGTGTCACCACGGGCCAACTGAACCGCGTGCTTATTGATGCGCTCGCCGCCCACCCACCCCCGTCCTCCGGGCGCAGGCGCCTCCAGATCTACTACGGCACGCAGGCGGAGGTGAATCCGCCCACGTTCGTCTTCTTCTGCAATGATCCGACCCTGATTCATTTCTCCTACCGCCGCTACCTGGAGAATGCCCTGCGGAAACGGTTCGGATTTGAGGGCACGTCGATCCGCCTCATCTTCCGTGGACGCAGTCGCGACGAAGAGGAGCCCGACTGATGGATTTCCTTGACGACATCACTCTCGCCGGCATCGCACTCACCCTCGCCGCCGCCCTGGGTAGTTACCTGCTTGGCGCGGTGCCTATCGGCCTGCTCGTGGGCAAAGTCTTTGGAAATGTTGACGTACGAGCGTCCGGCAGCGGCCGTACAGGCGCAACCAACGTCCTGCGCACGCTTGGGTGGAAAGCAACCGTCCCTGTCGTCCTGCTCGACCTCTTCAAGGGTTCCGTGGCAGTCATCGCCAGCGGCTTCATTGCAGACACGCCCGGTGAGGTAGCGGGCGCAGTGGCAGTTGTTCTGGGCCATAGCCGATCGATATTCATCGGATTCGGTGGGGGACGCGGCGTGATTCCTGCAGGTGGGGCCGCCCTTGCACTTGTCTGGCCCGCCGCAATCATTGGCACGATTGTCGGCATCCTGATCATCGCCCTCACGCGATACGTCTCGCTCGGCTCCCTTCTCGGCACCGTGACCTGCGTGGGCATCATGGTCGCCTTCGCTATCCTGAGGTTGGCACCGCCGTTCCTGGAGGCGGTCCCCCTGATTGTTGGTCCCCTCGCCCTCGTGGGCGGTGCAATCATCATCTACGCGCACCGCGACAACATCCAGCGCCTGATCCGCGGCACTGAACGTCGATTCGGCCAACCGGCTGAGCCGACTGCCTAGTCGATAGAGCCTGCCCCTCCCTTCATATGGGACAATTATCAATACGCAGTAGGCAGGAGGTCTCGTGTGAGCGGGCAGACACGCAAGGCGGGGGTCATTGGCACCACCAGTTGGGGCACAACGCTTGCTCTGCTTCTCGCGCGCGCCGGCGCAGACACCCTTCTTTGGGCACGCACTGAAGAAACCGCCCGGCGCATGAATGAAGCCGGCGAGAATATGGACCGCCTCCCCGGCTTTCCCTTTCCCGATAATCTGCACGTCACCCCGTATATGACCCAGGCCGTTTCAGACGCCGACGTGATTATCGTCTGTGTGCCGTCCCCAACTTTCCGTCAGAACCTGCAATGGCTCAGGGCAGGGAATCCCTCATCTGATGCCGCTATCGTCAGTGCCACCAAAGGCCTCGACCGCGCCGACGGCTCACGTATGAGCGAGGTCTTTGCGCAAGAGATGGGGCAGGACGCCGTGCGCCAATACTGCGTCATCTCCGGACCCAACCTCTCCCATGAAGTCGCCGATGGACTCCCGTCCTCCGCGGTTGTTGCATCTGCCACACAGGAGATGGCGGAACGCGCGCAGCACGCGCTCACGTCATCAGTCTTCCGCGTCTACGCGAGCACGGATGTCGCGGGAGTTGAACTGGGAGGCTCCCTCAAGAACATCGTTGCCATCGGCGCGGGCATGATTGACGGCATGGGATTCGGTGACAACGCCAAGGCCGCGTTCATCGCCCGCGCCATCGCGGAGATTACAAGGCTCGGCATCGCGGCAGGTGCTCAACCCTTGACCTTCAGCGGGCTTGCCGGTGTCGGCGACCTTGTGGCTACGTGTTACAGCCGCCTCTCCCGTAATCGGTACGTGGGTGAGGAGCTGGGGCGGGGACGAAACATTGCGCAAATCATCGAAGAACTGAATGAGGTCTGTGAAGGCTACAACACCACGCCCGCCGCGATCCGTCTGGCCGAACGTCTTAACGTGGAGACCCCTATCACTCTCGAAACGCACCGCGTCCTGCACGAGGGGCTGAACCCGCGCGAGGCGATAGAGTCCCTGATGGGACGCCCTGCCACCACCGAATACCCCGGCGAAACGCTGTAACAAGCCCATACACGCGCCGCCCGCAAGCATCCTGTACTATTAGAGGCAGTCACACATCGCCGCGACTACTCCGGCAACCAACCGCCCGGCATACAAACGCGAAGCACGAAAAGAACCAACTTTGATACAGGCAGCCTCAATCGATCTGGACGACTTGACTGCGGACGGCAGAGGCGATCCTTCCGGGATGGGCGGGCACATAGCGGCATTCCCCCTGCGTGTCTTGCAGGGCTGGAACGGCGCTGCCTCCCTCGCTCTGCCTGAAGATTTCCGCGCCATTCGCCACGTCGTCGTACAGGGCATGGGCGGCTCTGCCATCGCGGGAGACATCGCCGCCGAGGCTGTGGACGCCCTTCGTGAGCCGGGGGCGGCGGGACCACAAATTGACGTATTTCGAGACTACGGCGCTCACCCCGCCGTTGGACCCGAGAGCCTTGTGATTATCATGAGCCACTCCGGACGCACCGAGGAGGCGCTGTCCGGCGTGGAGGCCTCACGTAAACGCGGCGCGCATCTCATCGTGATGACCGGCGGCGGGCCGCTTGGAGAGACTGCCAGGGACAGCGGCATCCCGATCGCCATGATGCCGGAAAACGGTGGTCCGCCACGCACCTATCTCCCGTATGCGCTTGGAGCGATGCTGCGGATTTTTGTCGACCTTGGCATCGCCCCGCCTAACACGGAGCGTGCCCTGATTGATGCCGTCACCGAACTCGAATCACGGCAGGCGGATTTTGGTCCAGGCTGCAATCAAACGGAGGCCGGGCGGGTCAATCCCGCCAAGGAGTTGGCGCGCGCGCTTTGCGGCCGTATACCCGTCATCGTCAGCGCGAGAGGCCTTGACTCCGCTGCGCGCCGATGGAAGACGCAGCTCAACGAGAATGCCAAGACGCCCGCATGGACGGAAGAACTGCCGGAGATGCACCACAATGCCATCGTCGGCTTTGAACAGCCCAATCTCAGTGACAGCCTCGCTGTTGTCCTGCTCGGCCCCCCATCCACTCACTCGCCCAGTCTCCATGACCGCTACGAAATCTCCCAGCGAGTCCTGAGCGACCTCGACATGCCGGTTCACTGGCCCTCGCTGGCAGGAACAACGCCCCTGTCCCGCCTGGTGGAGGCGGTGCTGCTGGGTGATTACGTCAGCTACTACCTGGCGCTGGCGAATGGCGTCGACCCCACACCCACGATGGCGCTGGACAGCATCAAGGCACAGATTCGCCGCTCGACCGAACACGATAGCCCCGGGAAATAATCCATCACTCTTATGGCAACACGCATCGGTATCATCTCTGACACCCACATCCCGAGTTCAATTCCGGAGCTCTGGCCGGAGGTTGAGATCGTCTTCAAGGATGTCGACCTCATTCTCCACGCCGGCGACCTCATTACGACCGGCGTCGTGGACTGGCTGGAACGCATCGCCCCGACGTACGCCGCGGAAGGCAACCATGATTACGGCCTCAGCGAAGTCGATGAGCGCATCCGCCCCAAGTGGTTCATGGAAATCGAAGGCTACCGGCTGGGCCTCGTCCACATCATTGACGGCTGGGGATCCCGCACGGCGACAGATCTAGTCAAAACGTATCTTGGGGTTTTGCCGGACATCGTCGTCTGCGGGGACAGTCATTTCGAGTTCATCCGCAAAGAAGACGGAATGTTGATCATCAACGGCGGCAGCGCCACCTACCCCCACAACCGCGAGGCCCGCCTCGGCCACGTCGTTCTCCTGGACGTCGAACGGGGCAAAGAGCCTGAAGCCCGCATCGTTGACCTGACAGAATACTCCATAGACGGCACGGACGGCCGCAACCGCTACTCCCGAGGAAGAACCCGGTAGCAGACGACGAGCGCCTACACGCGCCGGCCCTCATTGCTACGGGCAAAGAACCGGGGTAAAGAACTCCAGGGAATACCCTCTCTTGCAGGGAGAGGCTTAGAGCTTGCCCCCCGTACTTGATACGGGGGTAAGAGGCGCTAGAACTAGTAGCGTGGGCGACCGCCGCCGCCACCACCACCGCCGCCTTCGCGGCCACCACCACCGCCGCCACCGCCTTCGCGGCGATCGCGCGCCTCGTTCACTGTCAGCTGCCGACCCTGGTGCTCCTGGCCGTTCAGCGCGCCAATGGCGGCCTCTGCCTCAGAGCCATTCGGCATTTCCACGAACCCAAAGCCGCGTGAGCGCATCGAGTAACGGTCAATGATGACTTGCGCTGAACTGACCTCGCCGTGCTGCTGGAAAAGTTCCTGCAAATCCGCGTCTGTCGCCTGAAAACTCAGGTTTCCGACATAAATTCTCATACGTCCGGTCTCCCCGTCTCTGATACTACTATCCCAAACCCCAGCAAATGCCATTCCGCGCGGGGACGGCCGGCAATCTGTTGTCGGAACGTGCTAAGTATACCCTGTACAAACCGACTAAGCTCCTATTTCGCCCGTCTGACCGCTCAATTGACAGTAAGTATCAAGAACGCATTTCGGAAAAAGCGACGAAATAATTGAAAGCGAGTATCACGAAAGCAATAAGTTATATTCTGCTGTCTAGGTGCGGCCAAGGTCCTCTCTACGTAGAAAGAGCAAGGATTTACACATGAGGCCGGCAGAACCTATTGAAAGTAAGTATCAACAATGGGAATCGCTTTGAAGGGAAAGCCGTGCGTCGGCTAGCCTACCGTCACCTCTCGCAAAAAGTTCAACAATGCCTGGTTGTATGCCTCCGTCGTCTCGACGTTGGGGAAATGCCCCGCGCCCGGGAGAATCACGAGCTTCGACTGCGGGATCGCCCGATGAATGCGGACCGAGCCGCCCGGCGGCGTCAATCGATCCTGTTCGCCGCAGATGACAAGCACGGGGCACGTGATACTCGGGAGGTCCGGCGCCACCGGGTGCGCCCCGAGTTCGGGCCCTGAAATACGGACGCCCTCGGCGTACACTTCGGGAACATTGCGCTCTGCCGTCGCCACCGTGAACTGCCTGATGTCTTCCAGGTTGGACTCGATGTACGGATCGCCCCAACTGCGCTGCGGATCAAATGGGAGTGCGCCGATGCCCTGTTCTCGAACGGTCTTGAGCATCCCGTCCCACCCGGAGAGGTACTCCTGCTTGATCTCCGCAGACGTGTCCTGGATAACCAGCGAGAGAGTCTGATCCGGGTAATCAATCGCGAACTGCTGCGACACAAGCCCGCCCAAAGAATGCCCGTGAATATGCGCCGCGCCGATGCCGATTGCCTTGAGCAACTCCGAAAGATCCTTGGCGAGCGTCCATCGGGAGTACGCCCCCTCCGTTACCGGCACGCGCTCCGACTGACCGAATCCGCGCATGTCCCACAGCAACAACTGGAACTCGGCGGAAAGCGCCTCTATCTGATTCTCGTAGCCACGCCCGTGGCCGCCCAGCCCGTGCGTCATCACGAACGTCGGCTTTGACGAGTCCCCGAACAACTCATAGAACAACTCCACCCCGTTTGTCTTCACGTGCGGCATCTCAGTCCTCCCCTTTGTGCGTTGGCCCCCTGACGGGACGCCCGCGTTCTACCCCAGTTCAAGGCGCAGATTCAGCCTCTGCGCCACATTCCTCAGACCCTCAACGGAGTCCATGTACAACGGTATGCCATTCCGCTTGCGATCCTCAATTGTCTCGGACTCAATGTCCCCGGGCACAAGCACCCTCTCAACGTCCGGCAGCGGCTGTGTTGCCCGAAGTGCCGCCATGTAGTCTGTCATCGACTGCTTGAAACTGTCCGCGTCCGTAAACGCGTCAATCCGCATCGCGCCGAAAAAGTGCGCCGATTGGTACCCACCCGCGACGCCGGATCCGGCGATCGCCAGACCCGGCCCCATACCGGACAGCACGCCGCAGAGGATGTCCACAATCATCGCGAGGCCGTAGCCTTTGTACGAAGAGTGCTCCAGGTCGCTGCCCAGCGGCAAAATGCGTCGTCCGCCCGGTCCGCGTTCAGGATTCCGCACCGGCTGCAGGTCGTCCGTCAGCGCCCATCCCTCCGGCGCAAGCTTGCCCTGTCGATGATACGTGTCAAACTTGCCTGCCGAGACCACCGATGTTGCGGCATCAAAGATGAAAGGCGTCCCGTCAGCGGTCGGCGCGGCCATCGCGATTGGATTAGACCCCAGACGCGGCTCCGTTCCTCCTGCCGGCAGCACAATCGGCCCCGTGTTCGTCATGCTGATGCCGATCATGTCGTGCTCGAGCGCCTGCGTCGCGTACACGCCCGCCGCCCCAAAGTGGCGGCTGTTCGCCACCGTCACCCATCCGGAGCCAACCGCTTGGGCCTTTTCAATGGCAAGGTTCATCGCGCGGACGCCCACGCTCAGTCCCAACCCGCCGTCCGCGTCGATGGTGGCCGTTGATGGCGATTCCGCGCGCACAATCCACTGCGGCGTCGCATTCACCAACTCGTTCTCAAGCGGAGTCAGATAGAAGCGGTCAAGCCGCGCCGTCCCGTGCGAGCCGATGCCCCGCAGGTCCGCTTCAATCAGCGTATTCGCGGCGTTTGCGGCATCCTCTTCCGATACGCCCAGCGCTAAAAACGCCGCCACGGCAAACTCCCGAAGCGTCATTTCCGGGACGCGGATTGTTTGGGCGAGAGTCTCAGTGGAACTCATAGCGGCAGGCCATCATCAGTGGCGTGGTGCGCTCTCATTGAGAGCGCACCACGCCTGTCTATTTCCTTAACCGGGGCGCGCCTCGCGCACGCGGCCCGCCATCTCCTGGTCGATTTCCTTCGGCCACGAGCGCTTGTTGGGATCCATGACCTTGATGCTGAACGCGCCGATTCCCTGGATCTCAATGGTGCCGGTCTCGCCGTCCTGCAGCGGGCCGATGCCCTGGTGGTTGGTGCCGAGGGCGATAACGTCGCCGGGTAGCAGCGTCATCACTTTCGTCGCCCACTCCAGCAGCTCCGGGATGGTGTGCTCCAGGTCGCTCGTGTTGTAGTCGTGGCGTGGCTGATCGTCCACCCAGTACTTGATGTCGAGCTCGTGCGGGTTTTCAATCTCATCCGCCGTGACGATGCACGGGCCCATCGGCGCGCATGTGTCATAGGACTTCTGGATCATCGTCGGCCCACGGCCGATACCGGCGCGTGGTGAGACGTCCATGAACGCCGTGTAGCCAAAGATGGAGTCCATCGCCTCCTCTTGTGTCACATGCTTGCTCCGCTTGCCGATGACGAGCGCCAACTCTGCCTCATGGTGGCAGATTGTGAACGGCGTGTTCGGCAGCACAACCGTGTCGCCCGGGCCGATGATTGCCTCAGGCGACTTGAGGAACATGTCAATCGCGAATGCGTCGCGGTCCTGCCCCTCCCTATAATTGCCGAAGCAGCAGATGAGCTTGCGCGGTCGCGGCAGCGGTGCGCGCAACTGCACCGTCGATACCGGCACCCCGCCGCCCGAATCCGCGATGTCCTCAAGGTCATCGCGGACGGACGCGAAATCCTCAATGAGATTGATCATCACGTCCTCGACGTGAGGCCCCATGTAATCATCCGCCAGCCCGCCCAGCCCGATGACGTTGCCATCGACTAGCAGGCCTGGTCGGAAATCGTTGTACATCACCAGTTTCATTCCCATCCCCCTGTACGCGGTCGTTCCGCTTGTATTTCCGTTGCATCATACCGTGTCCGCGTTCCACACGCGCCATCCACGCCCCGCCTATGCTCCAACATGTTGTGGATGGTCCCACACGAACCCCACAACATACGAGGATTCCATGCAGTTATGCACTAGATAGACTGCTGCGACTTGACCCCAGTCCGCTCAACGCGACATACTCGCACAACATAGGGGGCTAGGGGGGGCCATCGGCCCCGTTCAGGAGACACAGCAAATGAAATTCTCGGTTCTCCAGGAGAATCTTCAGCGCGGACTCGCGACGGTCATGCCGGCGGTGGCAACACGAACGACGATGCCTATCACCACCCACGTCATGCTCCAGGCAGATGAGTCCCGTCTGCGGCTTACCGCGACAAATCTTGAACTCTCCATCTCCTGCTGGATCAGCGCCAGCGTGGAGACGCAGGGCGCAGTCGCCATTCCCGCCCGCCTCTTCTCTGATTACGTCTCCTCACTCCAGCGTGACCGCGTTGACCTTGAGCTTGATGCGGCGACGCGACAACTGAACATCATCTCCGGCCGGTTCAACACACATATGAGCGGACTCGATGCAGATGATTTTCCGCCCACGCCCGTCGCCGATGATGGCGTTAGCGCGGAGATCCCGCCTGATGTCCTGCGCGCGGGCATTGATCGCGTCATCATCGCTGCCGCCACGGAGGACTCCCGCCCCGTATTGACCGGCGTCCACACGTCCATCGAGGGCGACAACATCACGATGGCCGCGGCGGACGGCTTCCGCCTCGCCGTCCAGACGACCAAGCTGCCGCAAGAGGCCGGCGAAAGCGTCGATCTCATCATCCCGGCCCGTTCTCTGCGCGAGCTCAATCGAATGCTGTCCGAGCAGGAAATACCGGTCCGTATCACCGTCAACCAGTCCAAGACACAGGTGCAGTTCCATCTGAGCAACACTGTGCTCGGCTCGCAGCTCATCCAGGGCAACTTCCCCAACTATCGGCAGCTCATTCCGGAGTCCTCCAACACACAGACATCGGTAGAAGTCGCGGACTTTCTCCGCGCGACGAAGACTGCCTCCGTCTTCGCCAAGGAGGGCAACGGCATCGTCCGCCTCTACATGACCCCCGGCGAGAATGAGATGGCCGGCACAATGCGCCTTGAAGCCCGCTCAGATCAGATCGGTGATCATCAAGGCGTGATTGACGCCAACATCGGCGGGGAAGAGGCGCATATCGCCTTCAACCACCGCTATCTGGAGGATGTTCTCGGCGTCCTGAACTCCACGGCCACTCTCGAGGTCTCCGGCCCCTCCAGCCCGGGCACCATCCGCCCTGCGTCCACGGACGACGGCACAGAATACATCCACGTAGTCATGCCCATGTTCGTCCAGTGGTAGGGGAACGCTGGTAAGCCCCACGACCCCTCGCCGTGAAGGATCGCCGTCGCCCCTCTATAACGCGAACGGCATCCCCTGCAGGCCTTTGAGGTACCGGATCTCGCCCAGGTGGTAGAACGTGTGCCCAATGATGAACGTCTGAAGCAGGCGAGCCAGCGTCCGCTCCGGCCTCTCCTGGTCCATCACGCGGTCAAGATCGTCATCCGTCATGCCGTCGAACACTGCAGGGATTTTCGGCCCCACCTCCGTCGCGTACGCGCGCAGTAGTTCCAGGCTTGGCCGAAAGTCGCCAACCTGGTCCCCGGTGAAGCCGGTGCCCGTCCCCTGCTCGGCTGGCTGCCCGAACCTCTCGTGGTAGCCGCTGGCTGCCCAGAGGGTCGGCTTTGGTTCCACGGGTATGGTGACGTGCACGGCGTCATCCAGCGTGCGGGTTATGTGCCAGGCGATGAATGCAATTGTGGTTGCCCCGGGAATCGGCGCGTAGTAGAGGTGCTCCGCGGTCAGCGGTTCAAGTTCACGCAGCAGGCTACCCTGGATCTCGCGCATCTCTCGGGTCAGTACCTCGACGCCGTTCATTGCCCCACCCCCCGGTAGCTAGCGAAACGTGTTCTTGATCCAGTCCATGAAGCCGTTGCCATCGCGTTCCCCTTCTTGTCCGCTCTCGGGCGCGTCCGGCAGCGTCGCGGCCAGTTGCTCCAGCAGAGTTCGCTGTTCGTCTGTGATGCGGTCAGGAACATGGACGGACGCGACGACAAAGAGATCGCCCCGCGCGCGTTGATTCTTGGGATCGACCACACCGCGCCCCTTCATCCTGAACGACTGTCCGGACTGCACACCCGCCGGGATGTGAAATGGCTCATCGCCCTCGAGCGTCGGGATGGTGATCTCCGCCCCCAACGCCGCCTGCGCGATATTCACACCGACGCGATGGAACAGGTGCCGCCCCTCCCGCTCAAACACCTCACTCGGTGTGACATCCACCTCGATATACAGGTCACCGGGTGGCCCGCCGTTTACGCCGGCCTCACCCTCACCGCCGAGCCGAATCCGGTTTCCCGTATCCACCCCGGGCGGCACGGTAACCCGTACTGAGAGGTCTCGTTTGATGCGCCCCGCTCCATGGCATTCATGGCAGGCGTTCGTGATGACCTGTCCCTCGCCGTGGCACTTTCCACAGGCGCTGATATTCACATATTGGCCAAAGATGCTCTGCTGACTTCGGCGAATCTCCCCGGACCCGTTGCACGCGGTGCACTTCTCCGGCTGCGTCCCGGGCTCCGCCCCCGCACCCTTGCACGTCTGGCAGAGCTCGCTGCGCGACACCGTGATGTCCTTCTCGATGCCCCGAACGGCATCCTCAAATGGAAGCCGCATCCGCATGCCCAGATCATCGCCGCGCTGCGGTCCGCCGCGCCGCCCCTGGCGCCCACGCATCCCTCCGAAGAACGCATCAAAGATGTCCCCGAAGCCACCGAAACCGGAGAAGGCGTCACCATTGGCGAATCCGTCCGCGCCGTTCAGACCCGCGTGGCCGAACCGGTCATACGCGGCCCGTTTGCGCTCATCGCGCAGGACCTCGTACGCCTCATTGATCTCCTTGAACTTCTGCTCGGCGTCCGAGGAACGATTGCGGTCCGGGTGGTGCTCAAAAGCGAGACGACGGAACGCGCGCTTAACGTCCTCCGGTGACGCGTCGCGCGCCAACCCTAGAACGTCGTAATAGTCTTTCCTGTTTGTTGTCATGGCAATACAACCGGAGCTGATCCCGGACGCCGCCGTGCCTTCGTCATGCGCGCCCGGGCACCCACCAAGTCACCAATTCCAGTGTATACCACGCTTTGAGGCTGTAGTTCCGCCTAAAGACTGTTCCGCCACTCGTCGAACGCGTGACATCCTCCGGTGATGCGTGTCGGATCAGCGACATCAGCCGATTCATCGCGGTCACCAGTTCCTGCGCGTAAGTGTCCCCTGAGTCTCCGTTCTTCAGCGGAGGCCGCTCAAGCCCTGACCGCAGCGCGTTCACCCGCTCCTGCGCCGCCTTCAGCGCCCGCAGCTGCGGCGAATCCCCGTTCCCGGCTTCATGCTCCGGCGTGCTCATGTCGGTGATGGTGTCTGCCAGTCCCTGCTGCGCCTATGACAGGTTGATCCGCGCCCCATCGCCCACGAACGGGTTATGCCGCTTCTCATCGACAATCGTGGACACCTCCATGTGACCGGGAAGCACCCGCGTTTGCGGCGCCAGCGTGTACAGGTGTGTCTCGATCGACTTGACGATCTCCGGCATCGATCCGCCGGGGAAATCCGTCCGCCCGATGGAACCCTGGAACAGTGTATCGCCCGTCAGCACGGCGTCCTCGTAGACGAAGCAGCTGCTCCCCGGCGTATGACCCGGCGTGTGCAGCACACGAATCGCCGTTGACCCCAACACCAATTCCTGCTCGTGTTCCAGGTACGCGTCCGCCATCGGAGAGGGCATCTCCGGCCTGCCAAGCCACCCGTCTCCCTTTGCCAACGCCTCCAGCATCGCCTCATCCGGCTCGCCGATCATCAGCGCCGCGTCGGCCCCGTCCATCGCCAGTCCGTTGTCGAAGGTGTGGTCGGAATGGCCGTGGGTATTCAGCACATACTTGGGGAGCAGCCCGTGCGACTTCATCCACACGAGCACCGGCCCCGTCCCCTTGGCAGGATCGACGATGGCCGCCTCTTTCGACGCCTCATCAAACACGATGTACGTGTTATTCCCCATCGGCCCAACAACAAATCTCTGAATCGGCATACAACTCACTCCCTTTATTCGCTACTCAAATACTATCGCGCTCAGCCGGAGTCTGTTTCGGCGAGTGTTACTCAGGGAAATGAGCGATCACGAGTTGAACATCTATTGGCACTTCGACATCCTGACTGGGGCGGCCCTTAGTGAGGACGAGGGTGGGAGCAGTTCTGGGATCGACAGGGCCGTTCAGATTCGTATATTTGGTGCCAATTGCCCGCCGCCCCTCCTTTTGACTGTGTGAATAATAGACAACGATAGCGTAGTCTGAATCCTCACTTATATCTGCCGCGTCGTAAGTAAGAGCGAATGGAACCGGCGACCTGCGTCCAGTGAAAGCCCGCCCTCTAGCCAGGATTCTAGATTTCGGTACGGTCCAGTAAGGCTGATTCTCGAAATCCAACCCTGTAAAGTCGACCAACGCAATGTAGCCATCGTGTGAAAGAGTCTCCCTACAATATGGCCGCCCACCGTCACACTTATAAAGAATGACGCCTGACATTTCCTGCGGGTCTACGTAAGGTGGCGCCGGCGTCGGTGTTGAAGTAGGACGTGGAGTAAAGGTTGGCGTCGGATATTCAGGAATGTAGTCAAGATCAAAGGTACTCGGTGTGAGGGATGGAACAGGAATTGCATCAGAGGACGCTGTCGGAGACTGAACACCAATCTGAGTAGGCGAAGAAGTAGATACTGCTGACGTACTGGGTGTCAGCGGTGGTTCTTCGGCGCATCCAGCCACGCCCAGCCACACGGCCAAGACCACGATTGCGACTATATTCATGCTGGCAGTTCTACTGTGCGAAAGCACTTTGGAGACCCTCAAGAAGCCAATTTCGCAATCCCTGTAACCCAGCCACCATAGGCACTGTAGCAGGCAAGCAAAGTAGAATGGCCTCGGGTTCCAACTCACTTCACCCCCATTACCTCCACGACGTGCGGCATGACTTCCGCGTCCGGCCGTGAGGTGTAAACGTACTCAGCAACGTTGTCCAGCGTCCGACGGCACCCCGCCTCGCCCGTCCCCACGCATGACACGCCCAGCAGCGCCATCCGCGGTGAATCGTGCTCGCCCACCTCGCTGATGGAGACGTTGTAGCGGCGCTTCACCCGCTCGATGACGCTCTTGACCACCTGCCGCTTGTCCTTCAAGGACGTCGCCTCATGCAGGCGCAACTCAAGAACCGTGTAACCGACGACGATGGCCATGGACTGATACCGCCCTGTTTCCCTCATTCCGGCGAAAGCCGGAATCCATCAGGACTCCCTCCGCCATTGTGGGGCAGGGCCGGGGTGGGGGGCGCCACCCGCTAGACGTCCAGGTTCTGGACCTCCTGCGCGTGCGTCCGGATGAAGTTCGCCCGAGGCCGAACCTCCTCGCCCATCAGCATCTCGAACAACTCCGCCGCCTGCTGCGCGTCCTCGATCTCAACCTTGAACAGCGTCCGTGACTCCGGGTCCAGCGTCGTCTCCCACAACTGCGTCGGGTTCATCTCGCCCAGACCCTTGTACCGCTGGATGCCCACGCCCCGCGTCGACACGTCCTCAACGATCTCCGAGAGGTCGATCATCGAGTTCAGGCGACCCACGGCGCGCTCCCGCTTGTACACCGTCCCAACCTTGGGCAAATGATCGCTCAGCGCCGTCGCCAGCTCCGTCATCCGCTGCGCAGCGTCCTCGTCGAAGAAATCGTGATCCAGCCGCAGCGTCCGGCCGCTCTCAGTGTCCTGGATCAGGATGAACGTCTCATTCTTGGCCGGGTACGCCGTGTCCGCGCCCTCATCGTCTGTCGATGCCTCGTCCTGCCCCTCGGCAGGCTCATCGCCGAGATCGAGCAGCAAAGGCTGCAGCGTGTCCGGCATGCCGGTAGGAACCGTCGGCGCGGGCGGCGGCGCGATGGGCGTTTCATCGTACTGGAACTCCAGGATGCGAACGTTGCCCAGTTCCTGGAATGCCCGCATCAGCTCCTGCAGCGTCTCTTCTGTGGAAAGATCTCGTTCGCCTGTCCGAACGGTCAGCGCCGCCGCCGTCAGCAGCGGCAACGGATAGCCCACCGACTGCAGGTCAGACATCGCACGCCCGAGCCGCTGTACGGATGGGAGCACGTCGCGCACCTGCGCCTCCGTGTAGACGATGGCCGCGTCCTGCTCGGAACTCTCGCGGATCGTCAGGTCCTTGAGCGCCTGGTTGGTCAGCGTGTCATTCTTCTCCTGGTCTGAATAAAGCCAGTGAATGTCATTGCGGCCGATCTGCACGCGGTACAGCGGCGGCTGCGCGATGTAGATATTGCCTGCGCGGAGCAGCGGCTGGAAATGCCGATAGAACAACGTCAGCAGCAGCGTGCGGATGTGCGCGCCGTCGACGTCCGCGTCCGTCATGATGATGACCTTCTTGTACCGCAGCTTGGTCAGGTCCAGACCGTCGTTCTCGTCGACCTCTGCCTCGTCGTCGTCCGATGCGCCGTTCCCGTGGCCGTTGATGCCGCCGAAACCGACGCCCAACGCGGACGCGATGGCCTTGATCTCCTCATGGCCGTAGACCTTGTCGAGCCGCGCCTTCTGCACGTTCAGGATCTTGCCGCGAAGGGGCAGGATCGCCTGGAAACGCCGATCACGCCCGCCCTTGGCAGAGCCGCCGGCGGAGTCGCCCTCAACCAGGAAGATCTCGCAGTTGTCAGGATTCTTGTCGGAGCAGTCGGCCAGCTTGCCCGGCAGGGTAGTTGATTCCAGCAGGCCCTTGCGCTGCACGCTCTCCTTGGCCTTGCGCGCGGCCTCCCGCGCGACGGCAGTATTCCTGCACTTCTCCAGGATGCGCCGCGCGTCCTGCGGGTGCTCCTCCAGGTACGTGGACAGGCCCTCGGCCAGCGTGCTCTCAACCTGGTTCTTGACCTCGGCGTTGCCCAGCTTGCCCTTCGTCTGCCCCTCGAACTGTGGCTCAGCAAGCTTGACGCTGATCACTGCCGCGATGCCTTCGCGCACGTCCTCGCCCTGCAGGTTGCTGTCGCCGTCCTTGATGAGCTTGAACTTGCGGCCGTAGTCATTCATCGCCCGTGTCAGCGCCCCGCGGAAACCCGTCAGGTGCGTTCCGCCGTCCACCGTGTGGATGCAGTTCGCAAACCCGAAAACGTTCTCTTGAAAGCCGTCGTTGTACTGAATCGCAACCTCGACGTGTGTTCCGTCGATGTCCCTTTCCACGTAGATGGGTGCCTGGTGCATTGCCGTCCGCGCCGCGTTCATGTGGCGCACCAGCGATTGGATTCCGCCCTCGAAATAGAACGTCGTCTCGTTCTCCGTCCGCTCATCGACGAAGCGAATCTCCAGCCCCGGGTTCAGGTACGCCATCTCCCGGAACCGCGCCGCCAGCGTATGGAACTCAAACGACGTGTCCTGCATGAAAATCTGGGGGTCCGGCTTGAACCAAACCGTGGTGCCCGTATCATCCGCGGGGCCGATGGCCTCAACGGGCGCAACCGCGTCGCCCCGCGAGTATTCCTGCATGTGTGTCTGCCCGTCGCGCCGTACCTCGGTCCTCAGGGTTTCTGAAAGCGCGTTCACGACCGACGCGCCGACGCCGTGCAGTCCGCCGGACACCTTGTACCCGCCGCCGCCGAACTTGCCGCCCGCGTGCAGCGTGGTCATCACCGTCTCGAGGCCGGTGAGGCCCGTCTGCGGATGCTTGTCGATCGGCACCCCGCGACCATCGTCCTCAATGCGCGCCGTGCCGTCCGCAAGGATCGTGACGATGATCCGGTTGCAATAGCCCGCCATCGCCTCGTCGACGGCGTTGTCGACGATCTCATAGATCAGGTGGTGCAGGCCCCGTTCATCCGTGGAGCCGATGTACATGCCGGGGCGGCGGCGCACCGCCTGCAGCCCCTCAAGGACCTCGATGTCTCGGGACGTGTACTCGGACGTGTCAGTCGCGGCTGCATCGCGCCGTTCCGACCGTTCTACCATCTAGTTCACCCCTTTAGTGAGCGGCAATCACGCGAGCCGACAGTGGCTCCAGATTTGCTATAGGTACACCACCTATATGCGCTCCGCGAACCGCCGTTTTGTCGCCTGCCTTTCCCCGCGCCGGTGCGTCCGATCCACTTCCGCCGCACAGCCGACTCAGATACGAGTCCACGCCTGTCGCAGATACGGACGCTACCTGCATCTATTCTACCAGAAATTCAAATCCCGTTCACCCTGAGCGTAGTCGAAGGGTCACCCGCGTCTTTCCCGTCCCCACGCCGTTCACAGGCATGCTCTTAACGCTTCGCCTGACATTGTTTAGAGTTACGGGGCTTGGTTGGGTTAATGGGGGCTTTGGATTCCTCGACTGCGCTCGGAATGACAGGTGGGGTGGTGGGGGGTGGGGTGGGGACTTGGGGGACACATCCGCTGTCGGTTCCGGGGCTGCGCGTTGGGTCGGTTGGCGGCGCGGTCTCGAGCTCGGGTGGGGTCGCGCCAGGGGGACGTCCCTGCGCATGGGCGGGTTGCGCTGCGCCAAACATAGACTCGCCCGGTCGGCGCGCGAGCAGCATGGCGGCACTGTTCGCGCGTCAGCTCTCGGCCTGCCCTTTTGGCGGGGCCGGGAGTTCGTCCCTCGCGGTGACGCGCGTGAGCGCGTCACCGTGGTTGATCCGTGCTCGCCCGATGATGCTGCCACGTCATCATCGGGCGCCATGCGCTCCACGTGCCTGAGCCTGTGTGGGCTCGACCCGTGTGGAGCACGCGTCTTCTCTCATCGTCCCCGCTCGGGTCGCGGCGTTGGCCTGGGAACGATAGAGGCATCTTGACGGTTCGCCGTGCTTACGGCCTTATGCGACCGCATAGCCGCTTCACCGCAGGGTGTCTTCGGAATCCTGACAGCGGATGCGTTCCTTGCAGGGCGCGCCCTCCATTTTGCGCTCCCGGGGATAGGTGACGGCGGGGTCGTCGACGTTCCTCGCCGCCGGGGTATGGCGTGATGGAGGGACTATAGGACAGGCGTTTTGTTTGGGTCAAGGGGTGGTGGCAGATGGGGCGTGGGGAGGCGTACCCATGTCATTCAGAGGGTAGCGAGGAATCTAATGACGTGGAATGCAGCCACGGCCGGTAACGCCAACCGGAGAGACCCCCATAAGAGAGGGTTAGGGCGGCGGGAGTGCGCTCAGCGGCGCAACCTCCTACTCGTCGCCCGAGGATTCCTCTGTGGGCGCAGCAGCCTCCGCGGCGCCTTCCTCCAGCTCGGCCTCTGCCTCGGCGTCCTCAGCCGCCATGGCCGCCGTGACGCGTGAGTGTGTCGCCCGAACGATGATCGTCTCCCCGTCCGTCAGGACCTGCACGCCCTCCGGCGCGGCGATGTCCGAGACGTACAGCGCCGTCTCCAACTCCTCCAGCTCGGACACATCCAACTCCACTGCCGACGGAATGTTGGCGGGCAGGCATTCGATGGTTACCTCGTGCGTCAGGTGCGTGATGACCGCCCCCGGCAGCCGCGCCGCCGGCGCATCGCCAACCAGGTGGACCGGAACAGTCGTCTGCACCGGCCGGTTCATCTCCACGATGTAAAAGTCAGCGTGCATGATCGCGCGCGTCACCGGATGGCGCTGCAGGGTCCGCAGCAGTGTCTGGTGTTTCTCGCCGTCGATGGTCAACTCAACAAGTGAGCCGCGCCCGCCGTCCGTGACCAGCCTGTCCAGCGCCCGGGATTCGGCCTGAAAGCTGACGGACTCTGCGCCGCGGCCATAGAGATTGGCGGGAGTGATGCCCTCACGCCGGAGGGCTTTCACGTGGCGGCCCAGGGCCTCTCGTCGCTCGCCCTCAAGGGTCAGTGTTGTTCCGTTTGCGCTTGTCATGGATGTTCAGCCTTGTCTGTGCCTGCTGCGCCGCCAACGATGCTCTGCGGCGTCAAACTGAGGTCTACTTTGCGACTTTTGACACAATATCGTAGCTACAAGCCCCTATCGCGGTCAAGTTTGGTCAACTGAACCCATACGGCACAATATGGGAGTGAGGCAACCGCGCTTCCCAAGAACCCAATGACGAATAACGGCACGGAACACGCCGCAGCAAGACCGGACGACGAGTCGCTATGGAAATATGCCAGAGCGACCGGAATGGACCGGCGAGAATTCCTGCGCCTGCTGATTGTGGGCGGCAGTGCGCTTGTCATCGCTGCCTGCTCCGGCAACCTATTCAACGGAGATATAGCTGACCCGACGGCGACCGCCCTTAGACAGCGCCTGCTGTTCAAGGATCCTTCCCCGTTCATACCTCGTGACGAAATCGGCCTGGAGGCCCGGCTGGAGAACATGGACGGCCTTATCACGCCCAACGAGTACTTCTTCGTCCGAAACAACGGGCCGACTCCCGTCGTCGATGTGTCCAACTGGCAGCTGTCCATAGAAGGCGATGCGATAGCAGAGCCGATGCATCTGTCATACGAGGAATTGCAACGCCTGCCCAGCCGAACGTACATCTCCTACCTGGAATGTGCAGGAAATCACCGTGCTATGTTTGGCTTGCTGCAGGGCCGACAGTCCTCGGGAACGCAGTGGGCAACAGGTGCAATCGGAAATGGAGAGTGGGTCGGCGTCGCCCTCCGCGACGTGCTCACGCTTGCAGGCATCTCCGATGCCGCAGTCAGTGTGTTGCTGGTCGGCCTGGATACTGGAGCCCCCGAAAATGGCTTTCGCTATGTGTTGCCGGTCGAGAAGGCGATGGATCCCGATACGCTCCTGGCCTACAAGCTGAATGAAGAGCCACTGCTGAGAGACCACGGTTTCCCCGTGCGCGCCGTCGTGCCCGGCTGGGTCGGCAGCTCCCACATCAAGTGGCTGGGCCGCATCGTCGTGTCGTCGGAGCAGTTGTGGACACGCAACAACACGACCTCGTACGTGCTTATCGGCGACGCATATCCAAGCGAAGGACAGGCGCGCGGGAAACCCGTTACGGTACAAGTCATCAAGAGCGCGCTTGCGCTCCCGTGGCCGGCGCAACTGGGACGCGGTCCGCACCACATACACGGCTATGCGCATTCACCCGCTGGGACTATCTCCCGCGTTGAGTGGAGTACCGATAGTGGACGGACGTGGCGAGACGCCGATCTGGCCACCCCCCAGCCCGACTTTTCATGGATAAAGTTCGAGTTCACCTGGAATGCTGAGGCAGGGGAGCACACGATCATGACTCGCGCCACCGACTCGGCCGGGAATACGCAGCCCGATCATGTGCCCTTCAATGAGAAGGGCTACCTCTTCAACCAGCCGTTGCCGCACCCGATCAACGTGGTCTAGCCGCCTACGCCGCCGCCCCCAACTCGCGCGGCCGGTACTGCAGCGCCTCGCTCAGGTGCCGCGACGTGATGGTCGGCTCTTCAGCCAGATCCGCGATCGTCCGCGCCAGCTTGAGAATGCGGTGAAAACCCCGCGCGCTCAAGTGCAACTGCTGCATCGCCGCTCGCAGCAAGCCGTGTGAGGCGTCGTCCAAACCGCAGAATTCACGCACCTCCACCGGACCCATGTCCGCATTCGTCAGAACGCCGGAAGAACCGCTGAACCGGGCCCGTTGTCGCGTACGTGCCTCCTGCACGCGGCCCCGTACCACAGCCGACGTCTCGCCCGCCCGCTCATCTGTGAGCTTCTCGTACTCGACGCGCGGCACATCCACAAAGATGTCGATGCGATCGAGCAGCGGCCCGCTGATTCGGCGCTGGTAGCGATCAATTGAAGAGGGAGAACAGGAGCATGCCTTCACCGTGTCCCCGTAGAATCCGCACGGGCACGGATTCATCGCGCCGACCAGCATGAAATTCGCCGGAAACGTTATCGAACCCTGCGCGCGGCTGATCGTCACCGCCTTGTCCTCCAGCGGCTGCCTGAGAACCTCCAGGATGTGGTGACCGAATTCCGGCATTTCGTCCAGGAAAAGAACACCGCGGTGTGAGAGCGTGATCTCCCCGGGTCGCGGCCAATGTCCGCCGCCCACCAGTCCCGCGTTGGAGACGGTGTAGTGCGGCGCGCGGAACGGACGGGCGGAGATGAGCGGCCTCTCCGGCGGCAGCAGCCCCGCCACGCTATAGATCTTCGTCACATCCAGCGATTCCTCGCGGCCCATCATCGGCAGGATTGTAGGGAGGCTACGCGCCAGGAGCGTCTTGCCGCTCCCAGGCGGTCCCATCATCACGAGGTTGTGGCCGCCCGCCGCCGCGACTTCCATCGCCCGCTTCACGTTCTCCTGACCGCGAACGAGCGACATATCGAATCCGTCAATGGCCGCCGTGCCACCCGGATCTGCTGGCGGCTCAGTTTGATAGAACGGTCGGAACGACTGTTCACCGCTGATGTGCTCTACAAGTTCCCGCAGGTTGCCCGCGGGCAGCACCTCAATGCCGTCTACGAGTGCCGCCTCCGGCGCATCCACCGCCGGCACGACGATCTGCGTCAATCCGCCCTCTCTCGCGAGCGCAGTCATCGGCAGCACACCCTGCGTGTGGCGAACCTGGCCTTCAAGCGAAAGCTCACCAAGGAAACCGACTTCATCCAACGAGAACTGTGCCCCCGCCTGCCCGGAACCGATCAGGATACCGGCCGCGATGGGCAGGTCGTACGATGTCCCGTTCTTCTTGAGATCCGCGGGGGCAAGGGAGACCGTAATCCGGCGCTGCGGAAACTCAAATCCGGAATTCCTGATTGCCGCGCGAACACGTTCGCGCGCCTCCTGTACCGCCGTATCGGGCAGTCCGACAATCGTGAAAGCAGGCAGACCGGGCGCGATGTCCACCTCCACCTCAACAATCGAACCCTCAAGACCGACAACCGCGCAGCTCCGTACGTGTGCCAGTGTCATAGCATTTCCTCCCGCCTGCGCGTCCAACGCAACCTGCCGAACTCAATCCAACGAACGCGCGTTCTGACGACGGTACCATGCTTTGTGGGGTATTGCAACATGCGTTCGGAAACACTCCATCATTCCCCTGTCACCCACCACGAACTGGAGTACCATGGAATCGGCAAGCTTCATGCGTAAAGGTAAGCACCATGATCCTTGGATATGACTACACCCACTGGCTCGTCGTCGGCTCCCTGGCTCTGCTGACGGCGGCGCCTGTCATCGGCATCGCCGCCGGCTTCATCATGAGCAGGCTCAGGCGCCGCCGCGCCGCGCAGTAGGAATTCGTGTCGGCTGGCAGAGCTGCGGCCCCCATAAGGCATGGACGGAAGCAGAAGGAACAATCAGTGACGCACATCCTGCTGGCGGTAGACGGATCCGACCAGGATGTGTCGTCCGTGGAGTGGTTGGGCAAGTTGTTCGGCGACGTGGCGGGCACCGTTGAAATTACCGTCCTCACTGTTGCTCACCTCAGGATGCCCGGGCTATCGTCCATCCGGCTCGGGTTCGTCCCGCGCCTTCCGTCCAGTGAAGACCTCGAAGGCATTGAACAGCAGGCTCGTACGGAGTCGGACGAGATTGTCGACGCGGCAAGGGAAGACCTTGAGGACTACGGCTTCACGGTGACCACTATGGTGGAATGGGGTCCCACGCCGGACGTGATTCTCGAGGCGGCTGAGGCCGACGACTGCGACATAATTGCGATGGGGTGGCATGGAGCCGGCAAAGTGAGCGACTTTATTGTGGGCAGTGTCTCGGATCGCGTCATGCGGCGCGCCCGTGTCCCTGTGCTTATCTTGCGAGCCCCGACGGACTAGCTCCGAGGCGAACAGAACTGCAATCGAGCCCCCACCGTTCGCGAGCGTATCGGGCTTTAGGCCGTCGCCGGTTCCTCAAACCGTTCGATGACCTCGAACTCAAGCGCGTAGACCTCCACCTCGTCGACGGGGCTGTCGAACCTCTTCCCCTCGCTGAACTGCTCGATCCATGCAGCCTTGTCCGGCCATCCCTCGGCCAGCGCCTCCGCAGGCGTCATGTCGCCGATGCGCTGCTTCCACACTCGCGTCACGAGAATCCTGGCAAACGGCTTCTCGCCGGTCATCGGCGGGCGGCGATAGAGCAGGTGCTCTGCGCCCTCCTTCGCCCGCGCCCGCGCCCACAGCTTGCGCGCCTGCGATTTCTCGCCCCGCAGAATCAGTTGGACACTCGGCTCCTTGAATAAAATCATGCGGATACTATACAGGCGCGGCAGGCCGCCCGGCTGTCACGCATCATTAGACGGCATTAACACAGGTGGAGGTAGTCATGCAGCAGTTTCTTGTGCTGACCGTTGGTCGCGCTCTGGACCCGCAGGATGGAGATGAGCGAACACAGGCGTATATGGGTGAGTGGCAGGCGTGGCTGGGTGGTCTGGTTGCCTCCGGCGCGCTGGATTCCGGCAGGCCGCTGGAGCCTGGCGGCAAGGTGGTCGATAAAGATGGCATCAATGACTATGTGCCCGGAGAAATTGGCATCGGCGGCTACCTGATCATCAACGCCGAATCCCTGGAGGACGCCGCGAGTATCGTGCAGGGTTCGCCGCACATCGCCATAGGTGGAAACGCCATCATCCGTTCCTGCCTGAGTGTCCCCCAACAATAGCGGGCGGGGCCTCGCTCCCGACTATGTGTAGATGGCAATAATGACGGCCTCAGTGGGGTCGGACGGGTCCGACGCGAAGGCGACGATGCAGGATCGCCCGGCCAATATTTCCGAGGCGGGTATGGCCCGGCTGATGCGAGCCCCTGTCAGCCACGTCGGCACGCTTCCGTCCAACTGAACGTCTGCCGTGAATGACGACGAATGGAAACCCCTGAGTGTGCCGCGCCTCAGTTCCATGCCTACACTCCGCTTAGATCGATGTCCTGTCGATAGACCGGCTGAGACCTGCCGATGTCGTACCGTGTTCTCAGTCCTGCAACCCGTAGCCGCTCCGACGCCCACCCCACTGACGGCGCGGTGAGGGACACCACGTCATGCAGCTGCTGTCCGGCGTTCACGGGAACCGTGATACGCGCAAAGGGCTGCAGGATGCCGCGTGAACGCAATTCGGCCTCTGCTCGCGTGGCCGCCACCTCCGTCGTTGTCAACGAGCGATCAACGACCTGTACCAGGAGACTACCAACGGATGCCATCTCCCGCTCGTTGACCGCCTGCGCGATTGCCCCGCGCCCGTAGACCTGCACATGGTTGACGCGAGAGAGCGCGGATGAGCGTGCGGCGTCCAGCAGGGCATGGCCCCCCGGTTCGCCATAGGAATAAGCGGCAGGGTCAGCCTCACGCGTGTGGATTGCCTCGAGCACGCCATCTGAGAAACGCAGAACATCCGGCACGCGGGACATCAGGCGGTTGATGACAACCGCAAGGCTCTCGTTCGGGGAGATCGTGATGGCGGGATAGGTGGCCACGATGGCGGGGCTTGAGCGTGCGAGCGACGTGGACAGGCCCGCCATCGTGAGCAGTTGGCTCAGGATGTTCCACACAGATGTCGTGTGCGCGGGCCACGTGAGTTGACGCCGCGCCCGCATTTTGGCCATAAACCACCACGGATCCTCCGCCTCCAACACCGTTACGAGGCTGCCCCGCCGCGTCTCGCGTCGAACCTCGCGCACCCAATAGCGCTGCGATTGACCCGTTTCCTGTCCCTCCGCAGTCTTATATCCCCACGCGATGCTGAGTTCATGCCCCAATGGGCCGGAGCCCACGGTGACTGACGAATTAAGCTGTGGCCCCTCAGCCAAAACGATTGTCAACGAAGCTCCGCGAGGCGTCTCTCGCGCGTCTGCGGCTATGACGGACCCGGAAATATCGATGGACGGCGTGCCGATGCGCGCTCGCCACACGTTGGACGGTGTCGTCAGCCATGCAAAGGAGGCCCCGGCGGTCAAGGCAGGCCCTGTCCCTCCAATCTGGCCGAACGGCGAGGACTCGCGCCAACGATGGTCGCGAAAGCGCGTGCCTGCCGCAGCATGCGTTGTCATCGTTTGTGAGTAGCCGCCCGCCCCGCCATATACTTCGACAAAGCTGATGCGTGGCCCGTCCGCCACGCAGACGCCGGGATCCCGATACGTCACATCAGCACCCGCCGCCGAGGCAATCACTTCACGCAGCAGCGACCATGTTCCCGCCGTCTGAGATGAACCCGCGCCAAGGGTGCACGTCCATACACCTGACGATCCATTTGACAGTGTCCCGCACGCCACAACAGCCCAATCGCCGTCGATGTGAGCGCAGGCGATGCCATCCACGGTCCTCAGCGAGTTGGTCCATGCGGAGGGCGACGACCATGTTCCTGCCGTTCTTGTTATTGAGCGAACGGCGCCTGTTGATTCCGCGTAGAGCAGCAGCGGTCCGCCACTCGCGCCGGACGCCGCCGCAAGAGAGGTGACATTTGCCGTCGCCGTTGCGACCGTACGCGGTGAGCTAAAGGTCACACCGTCGTCTCGGCTCGTTCGCTCGCGGATCGTCCGCTGATTGGCTGCAACGTCAAGGACATGGATCTGTCCGTCAATCTCAATGACTGCCACGCCTCCGGAGGCGGCCGTCTCTCCAAGGTTCCGCCACATTCCGAATTGCGTATCTGGTCCGGGAGAGGCGGTTCGCTGGACAAAGAGGCCGTTCGGGTTGGCCTGAGCACGGATGCGAATGAGTGAGCCGCCGGATGTGGTGACGGCATCATGCGGTCCGTCCGGCTCCTGCCCGGAGGTAAGGCGTTCCCACCGGAGCTGTGTCACGCCGCCCCACCGTTCAGCGAGCGTAGCGTGCACGTATGGAACGGCCGCGTGGTCGCGCTGCGCCGCCAGCAGCGTTTCAGATAACGAATGCATCTTTGGTCACCACGGAGTCGATAGTACTGCCGAGTCCGGACGGCCTAGAGTTCGCCACTATCTTCCGGATGGAAGAGCTTTCGCGAGCGAAAGCCGGAGCGGCGGCCGATTCGAGCCAGTTGCAACTCAAAATCGGCCATCCGCTCCTCCGCCCATGTGAGGTACTGCCGCCACACGTCCTGACCGCCAATGTTGAGTCGATTGACCGCGTAGGCGGCCCACTCCAGCGCCGCGTACGCCGCCGCGCCGGTGATCACCAACTCCTCCAGCGCCTCGGGCAGGGTGGACGCGGAGTCCGTCAGCCGATGAAGCGCCCCGTAATACACGGTGACGCTCTCACCGGCCTTCGGCTCGCCGGGCAGGTTCAACATGAGCGTGTCGCCCCATTGGTTGAAGCGCACGCGAGACGGCGGGTGCTTGCCGACGGGATACTCGACAGCCTCAACGACGACGCGGTCGTTCAGGTCCGCGACCGAGATCTCCCGACTTCCGCTTGTCAGCCCCCTGGAGGCTGTCTTCTCATGCGGCGCGACCTTTGAGACTTTGGCCAACGCCCGCTCGATATGACGATTCAAAGCATCGTCCGTCCAGCGATAGCTGTTGGTGTCCTCGTCATGCAAATCGCGCCGCACGCGCTCGCGCACCTGTCCCAGCGTGCTCATCTTTCCTCGCGCCTCCCACGCCCCTCTGTCATTCCCGCGAAAGCGGGAATCCGGAAATCCGCCCCTAGTTGCGAACTCCTGTAAGCTTGGCGAGCTTCGCCGTGTTGAACAGGGCAAGGCTCACGTACCACTTCACGCGCGTCCGTCGTGCATCCTTCGTCTCCAGGTTGCCGACGCGTTCCACCTGCAACCCCCCTGGGGATGTAAGCCCGGCGAGACTGCCCTCACCGGCTTGATAGGCGAAAACCGTGGAGCAGTCCGTGCCGGTTCCCACCGTCTGCGCATCGGAGATCCAATCATTCACGCCCACTGGGATGCCGTCGTAGTACTGCACCATCTGGCCGAGCTCATCACGGTCGGACACCACGATTCCGGAACCGGAAGCGCGGGCGAGCGAGTTGAGCTTGCGACGTGAGCGGCGGCTCATCAGGATCATGTCCGGCTTCCCGCCTTTGACCGTGTCGATGAGCTCATCGAGCTTGTCCAGAGTCAGCGTGCCGCCGTTCTGACCCATCGCGAGGGCCTGATCGCCCGTCGCCAGGACATCGAGGCCATCGAAAGAATCGTCATCTGTGTCCGTGTTCCCATTGATGAACGTGTCCTCGAACTTGTGCTGGATGGCCCGGGCTTTCAACTGGACGACGGCCGCTTCAAGGTCCTGGATGTTGGACCGCGTCGTGGCAAGGTAATTGTCCACGTCCGCATCACCGCCCAGGATGGAGAGCGTCGCCGTCAACTGGGTGAACGTCGGCGTACTCTCCGCCCACGAATCGCCAACGCTGTAGAAACTGACCGTCGGCGCGGCCTTTTCTCTGTTGTACGTGAGACCGTTTCCGACAATCTCGATGAAGGGCAGTGATTGGAGAACAGGGCTGTCCTTGATCACGGTTTCTATCACGCCCTGCAAAAGGACGTCGTTGGAGAGCTTGGCTGCTTCCGTCAATGTGAGTGCCATTCGTGTCACCTCCCTGGGTGCGCTGTCCGGGCCGTATTCAATGGACGAAAGATAAGAACATACATACTTATCCTGCAACTCCATGTGGCACATGAATGTGCTCTCTCCCGCGCTCTGTTATGTTCTGTCGTGTTGCCGTCATCACATATGGGGAGTACCATTTTTCCTATATGCAGGACTTAATGCCGGTAATAGGTGTGCTTGCCGGGGCGTTGCTTATCGCCGTCGCGGTGCTGGAATGGCGCATGAAATTCTTTAGCAACCTCTTCCGCGGGATGTCTGAGCCCGGCGGGAATGAAACGTCGCCGAACGCAGCTGTATCTGAAGCTGCCGATTCCGAGGAAGTTCATGCGGAGGTGGAGCAGGACTTCTGGCGTAGCTTTGAGCGGCAGATTGCCTCTGCCGAGCGGCGCGGGGACAGCGAGGAGGCTGCGCGCCTCCGCCGAATGTATGAATCACATGAAGAGGCATGGCGCGCCCAGCGAGCGCTGAGGAGCCGGGCGCCTTCTTCGCGGGATGCTGCCTCGCCACATGCATTGCAAGCGCATCTGCGAGCAGAAGTGCGTTTGTTGCTCGAGCGTTCTGAAGTTCTCGAATCTTTCTCGGCGCAGGACTGGGTGTTCCGTGGCAACGCCTACCTCGCTATTGGCGAGGATGAGCGAGCGGCGGCCGCGTACAGGCAGGCGCTTCGGGAACTGCCGGAAGACCCCCAGATTCGCTTGCTGTACGCCGTCTCGTTGCAGCGGGACGGTGAATTGCGCGAAGCCCTTCAGATCTATGACGCGCTGGCGTCCGCGAGCGGGGAGAGCGATCCGGCGATCCTGGCCGGCCGTGGCAATGTCCTTGCTGATATGGACAGATTTGAGGATGCCATTCGGGATTTCGATTCCGTGTTGCACATCAACGGACAGGACGGCGACACAATCTATGACCGGGCTCGAGCCTTATCTGATTCCGGCCGTCTTGATGATGCCATCGTCGGTTTTGAGAACGCGCGAACATACCTGTCCGACAACTCCGATCTGCACAACGATCTCGGAAACGCGCTTGCCCTCGTGGGTCGCAATGACGAGGCCCTGCAGTCCTATGATCGGGCCATCAACCTTCGCCCTGCCTTTGCCCGCGCGCACTACAACCGTGGCGTCACCTACTCCCGCATGGGGCAGTTTGAAGCGGCGGCAGACGCATTCGAGCGTTGCCTGCGCCTGCGTTTAGACATCCCGGAAGCACACTACGGTCGGGGTGTCGCCCTTGCGCGACTGGAGCAGTTTCGAGATGCCGTTGCCGCATTTGACCGCGCCGCCGTCCTGCGCCCCGGCTTTGCGGACGCGCTCTTCCACAAGGCCAGGGCACAAAGCCGACTCGGCCAGACGACAGAGGCGTTTGAAGCTCTGCGGCAGGCGGTGACCGCCTCTCCCACTTTGCGTGAACAGGCCAAGACGGAAACGGACTTTGGCGCGTTGTACTCAGACCCGGACATCGCGTCACGGTTTGAGCAACTGATTGCATCGTGAAGACGCTTGCCAGCAGCATCGTTGTGGTGCTCATCTCGACGATTCTTGGCATCCTGCACCTGATCGGCCTGATCACAATCCCCTTTTCCGACATTGGCAGCGGCATCGTTACGGGCTTTATCCCGATAGCCATCACGATTGTCGCGTTCACAGCCCTGGTCATTCTGGTGCTCACTCTCCGCAACCAGGCGGAACTGCGAAACAGGGAGCTTGAATACCAGGAGACTGCCGCCGAGGTTGACGCCGTGCGCCGGCAAGGGGAACTGGTCAACGCCATCCGCCTGCGTCTTTCTGCGGACACGGGAGATAGTGAAGAGGAACGTCAGGAACTGGCCGCAGAGTTGGTGACGGCTGCGGAGCGCTACCACACCGTCCTCCGCGGATTCATCCGCGCCCGCCCGGAGATCGCGCGCATTGAGCGGGACGCCATTGCGTCCTACCTGGCCGAGGCGGAAGCCGAGTTGCGGCGCCTCCGCGCGGATGGCTCCGCTGCATTCGAGGACGTCCCGATTGTTTCTCCGTTTGCCGTCCCGGACTCTCCATCCCAAGGGGCGGGATCCTTTGATGGTGATGCAGCGCCCCCTGGCAACTCCATTGGTGATGTCCTATCGGAGGGCGCAGACAACGGGAGGCGCCGCGCGTGAGCCTGCCGCCCCTCCTCGATCTCCGGGGCACTGCCATCGAACTCCTTGACATGCCTCCGGACTGGCCGCGCGGCGATGACTGGATCGATGCTGACATCCTCGCCTCCCGCCTACCTGACGCCGCCGAACAGATCAGCATCCTCCTGTACCATCTCCTCGAACAGGCTTCCGATGACAAGAACACCTCAGACTGGCTCCTTGAGGGACGCGCGTGGGCAAGCACCGGCGATTGGCTTCGTGCCCTCGTTGCCTATGAATACGCGCTTGATGGCGCAACCGACAAGCAGGCCCCGGATATCTGGTATCTGCGCGGCCTGGCACTTATGCGACAGTGGCAGTTCGATGCTGCCGTTGAATCGTTCGATTTCGCCCGACGCAATCGCAAGATCATCGGCAAAGTGTTCTACGCAAGCGGCGTGTCCCTCTTGGCGCTGGCCAGACCGCAGGATGCCCTCCGCGCATTCGATAGGGTCATCGCCGTTGACTCAGACAACGTGGACGCCCTCACAGGCCGCGCGGCGGCGCTGGCGGAACTGAGCCGATTTGACGAGACCCTGCAGGCCTTGGAGGGTGTTCTGCGGCTTGGCGCTGCCCATCCCGCTCGCGTCCTCAACAACCGCGGCAACGCCCTCGTCCGGCTACGGCGCATGGAGCCTGCCTTCGCCAGCTATCGACGTGCGATTGAAATCGACCCGAACCTGATTGAGCCCAAGGTCAACTCCGGCAACGTCTTCATGCTGGCCGGCCAACCGCAGCAAGCGCTGACCTCGTTCCAGGAGGCGCTGCACGATCATGAATCCCTGCCGGAGTTGCACGCGAATGTTGCCGCCGCCCTGACGGAGCTGGAACGGTACGATGACGCGATTGCGGCATGTGACCGCGCCATCGCCCTCGAGCCCGGTCACGCTCGCGCCCTGTCTACCAAGGGCCGAGCCCTGCTGGCCGTCGGCAGGGCTGAGGACGCCCTCGTCGCGCTGCAGGACGCGCTTCTCAGACGACCTGATTACATCGAAGCGCTCGTCTATCGCGGCCTCGTCCTCAATCAGCTCGATCGGCTCGATGACGCACTCGGCACGTTCAACCTCGTGCTCCAATTGGCGGAACGACACCCGGACGCCCACCACGGACGCGGCATCGTCCTCTACCGCAAGGATTTGCTGGGCGACGCGCTGAGCGAGTTTGAGCGCGCCGTGGCTATTGAGCCTCGCCACGCAGACGCGGAGAACAGCCGCGGCAACGCCTACATGGAGTTGCAGGACTACGCCGCAGCGCTGGAGTCATACAACCGCGTCCTCACGTTGCGTCCCGATGACCCGGACGCGCTGAACAACCGCGGCAACGCGCTCGCGCAGATGCGCCGCACCATGGAGGCCATCGATTCATTTGATACCGCGCTCCGCGTTGACCCGAATCACGCTGATGCCCTTTACAACAGGGGCGTTGCCTTCGCCGACGTGGGGATGCTCACGCAGGCGCTGGACTCCCTGAATGCGTCAGTGCAGGCGCGTCCCGACGATGCCGCGGAGGCCCTGTTCTGGTACGCGCGCGTGCTGGGGCGGCAGGGACGGGCGGAACTGGCACTGAACGCCCTGCGCGCTGCCGTCGCCTCCAACGAGGAGGTCAGGAGCTGGATCTGGGGTCAGGACGATTTCAACTTACTTGAAGACGATCCCCTCTGGGGCCGCCACTACCAGGCCCTGCTCAGACGCCGCGACACGCGGAGCGGCACCAATATGCAGGTAGGGCAAGAAAGTGAGGATGGGAGCGATTGATGACGAATTCCGCCTAACTGTTCTAGAATCCGTCCAGAGGAGCGCTTCAATGACTCAAGAATCTGACCCTTCTCAAATGTCTGAGGAACTCGGCGAGAGCGTCCCATCTATCCCAGCAGGCAAGATAAGGTGCTTCGTTACAGGCAAGCTGCGGAAGGATACGCCCGAAGAGAACGTGCGCCAGCGTTGGGCAAGAAGCCTTGTGGAAGAGTACGGCTACGATGTTTCCAACTTGGACATCGAATTCCCGGTAAAAATGGGCAGAAATCGAAAAAGTGCCGACATTGTGGTCTTTAGGCCAAGTCTACCGAGACGGCAAGATACTGTCGCCATCATTGTAGAGGCGAAACGTGAGGACGTATCTCCAAGAGACAAGGCGGATGGCATCGACCAACTCAAGAGCTATATGAGCGCATGTTCATCCAGTAGATTCGGCCTTTGGGTTGGTTCTGAGAAGCTAGCCTTCGAAAAACTTGCCGCGGGCGAGATAAACGATGCGATTGACATTCCTCGATCTGGCGAAAATCAGCCTCAACCTCCGAAATTCCACGAGCTAGCACCCGCCACTGACCTCAGAGCTGCCTTTCGGCGCTGCCACAACTACATATACGTCAATCAAGGCATACAGAGAGCCGAGGCATTTCACGAGCTCCAAAAGCTGATATTCTGCAAAGTGCTAGACGAAAAGGAGGCTATAGACGATTTACGCTTCTTCGTCCATAGTGAGGAACGCAAATCTATATCGGGGCAAACGAGGCTACTTGAGGAACGTATCACCCCCTTATTCGAGGAAGTTAAGGATCGGTACCCATATATTTTTGAGCCAGACGAGGGTATCAAGCTGAATCTACGCGTCCTCGCTTATATTGTATCTGAATTGCAGCGATACTCGTTGCTCAACACCCAGACTGATGTAAAGGGACAAGCCTACGAAGAACTAGTTGGTGCCAACCTGCGAGGTGACCGCGGCGAATTCTTCACACCACGGAACGTGTGTGATATGGCCGTGCAAATGATCCTTTCCCTTCTTCCAGATCAGAGACTTGCCTCACTGAAGGTCTTAGACTGCTGTTGCGGGACCGGCGGGTTCCTTGTCTCCGTCATAAACGCAATGAGGGAGAAGATTGCTGGATTCGAGAAGTCGAAAGGCGGCTCCAACGACGAGATCCGCAACAGGATAAATGTGCGAGTTAAAGAACTAGCGGAGCGCAACTTATTCGGGATGGATATTAACCCCTTTCTCGTGCGCACTACACAAATGAACTTAGTAATGCATGGTGACGGCTCAGCAAATGTTTTTCAGGGTGACTCACTTGCTGCCTCAGGAGAATGGGAGGACGAATCGGCGAGGCAAAAGGTGCGGGAAGGCATGTTCGACATCGTGATTACTAATCCACCCTTTGGCGGACAGGCACAAATTGATGACCCCCACATTCTATCACGATACGAACTGCCGGGGTTGGAATCGAAGGATCCGCGTAATTTGATGCCGTCGGAGCAATTGTTCGTCGAAGGTGCTTTAAGGTATGTCAGGCCGGGTGGGTACTTAGCAATTGTTCTTCCTAGGAGCATTCTAAATAACCCGGGGCTACAATTCATAAGGAGATGGCTTCTCCAGAACACACGAATCTTAGCATCCGTCGACTTACCTAAGGAGACATTCGCAGAGGGTGGCGGCGTCCCAAACCCAAGTGTCCTAATCGCACAACGCCTTACTCAAGGAGAAACTAAACTGAAGCGGACCGGTGCACTAGACGAGTACAGTATTTTTATGGGTATGCCAAAGACAGTTGGAAGAGACAAAAGAGGCAATGCGATCTACCGCAGGACATCAGAGGGTTTGGTTATCCTTGATGGGAGCAACAGACCTATTGAGGACGACGAACTTCCGGCAATAGTTGAAGCCTTTAGGGCTTGGCAAGAAGGACTCTTGAATTGACAGGACTAAACACTGGACGCTCTAATGCCGCGGGTCCAGTCGAAGCCTACTCACTTCCATCAAATGCAGTCTTGGGCTCACGCGAAACCCGCCTAGATGCAGCGCACTACAACCCCGAGTATTTTGCAGCTATAGAATTGATCGGCGATTCCGGGATGAGTGTCAAACGTTTGGATGATATAGTTTCTCGCGTGTACTTACCCAATAGATTCAAGCGCATTTATGTAAGTAAAGATGATGGCCTCCCGTTCCTGCAAGGAAGCCATATCGTGCACTTCCAGCCTACCGATGTGAAATACCTTTCCCCCAGGTCTCTGCCGGACATTAATTCAATTGTTATCAACGCCGGCTGGCTGCTAGTTACAAGATCAGGAACTGTGGGGCGTGTTACTTTGTGTCCAACCGAGTGGGATGGTTGGGCGGCGTCGGAGCACATTATTCGTGTAATACCGGATGATGCAAAGTGCCCTTCTGGCTACCTGTGCGCCTTTCTTGGGTCGCCTTTGGGCCAGATTCGATTGGGAGCGAGCGTGCACGGTGCTGTTGTGGATGAGTTGACCGATGATCAGGTTAGGGACGTGCTAGTGCCGCTCCCAGATTCGCCCGAAGATTGGCAAGTGGTGCGGTCAATAGACGAAAAAATGAAACGTGCGATAGAAGTAAAGTCAAATGCGGTCGAAGCTGCAGTAGCAAGCTCAACAGAATTTGCAGATAGATTCGGAATTGAGGGCTAGTATTCCCATTGCTTTAGAGTCGACTACGCTATCTCAATGTGGTTTGCCTAATGAATCGAGCATGAACTAGAGCTCAGCCTCGCATCCTCCCCTCATCAATCACCCCCCGCCCCGCCCGCGTTCCAGCGCAACACTAAGCGCGATACCGATGGCTGTGCCCAATACAATCCCCACCCACAGCGGCCCCACCGTCAGGCCGATGAACAACCCAACGCTCACTCCAATTACGATGGCGACAACGGTCAGTGTCACGCCGGCGACCTCAGAAGCCTCTACCGGCGTGCACGGCAGTACGTGGAGAGGAGAAGAACCCTATCCCCCACTCTCCCGCGCGGCTGCCTCTTCCTCCGCTGTTCGGCCGTGGTAGCGGGCGTCGCGTTCGTTGCGGAACGCCTCCCAGCCCCGGTCTTGCAATACCTGCAGCCGCTCTCGCGTCTCATCGTCCTGCTGCGATGATGCCCACAGATCCGCGAAGGCTTCGTCATCTCGATAATTCAATGCGGTGCGGAAACCGCCAACCTCATACGAGCGGTTGATGAGCATCTTGTTCATGCGCACTGTCGCCGCAGGCAGCGCCGCGAGGCGCCGCGCGATGTCCATCGCGACGTCCATCACCTTGTCTGCGGGCGCGACGCGATTCACCAGACCCATCGCCAGCGCCTCCTGCGCGTCGACCATATCGCCCAGCAGCAGGATCTCCTTCGCGCGCTTGAGCGTCACCACGTACGGCGTCATCAACACCGGCGGGCCGTAGCCGTGCCGAATCTGGATCTCGCCCACCTTCGCGTCCTCCGCCAGCACCGTGAAATCGCACACGCCGGCCAGCTCGAATGCCAACCCGATTGCGTAGCCATGCACCGCCGCGATGACCGGCTTGCCCAGCTCCCACACCGCGATGTGCGCCGCCCCGGGCGTCGCGCGCTCCAACGAATCATCGTTGGCCAGGATGCGACGGGACGACTCCGTGATATCGCCGCCGGCGGAGAAAGCGCGGCCCGCGCCACGAATGATCACTGCGCGCACGGCATCGTCTGCATCCGCCTTCGCGAGGGCCTCTTTCAGAGCCTCCGTCAACGCGCCGTTGATGGCATTCAGCACGCCGGGCCGATGCAGTGTCACGATGGCAATGCTGCCATCCTCCGCCGTCTCATACAGGACGGGCTGACCGCCGCTCTCATCATCAACAGGCTCCGGCGGCCCGCTGGGCCGATTCTCTTGCGTCATTTTTCAAGGTCTCCTCTCAGTGCCGAATGGCTGCAAGGGCGATTCTAACAGGGATGGGATTTGGGGGTACCGTTGCGTTTCAGTCTAGACTTGAATATAGGTGCCACTTACGGCCATAATCAGTAAGATACGGGAATTTGGAGGAACTTATGTCCCTCAGAGAGATCCTAACACTACCGGAGGCCGCCACATTCATTCGCGTCAGTCCGAAAACCCTTGGTGATCTTGCCCGAAACGGCGAGGTGCCTGCGAAGAAGGTTGGACGCGAATGGCGGTTTCTTAGAAGTGCATTGGAAGCATGGCTAGTGGGACAAGGTGGCCCAATATCCGCTGATCGATTCGAGAAGGGCGCGATAGGTATAGGTGAGCAAACAGCTCCATATGAGCCGCAGTTAGCCGGTTTTGCTGACACTGCCTTTTCGGAAAACCACAAGCGAAGACTTCATCGCTGGGTTCCTTGGATTGCTGGATTCTCAAGTTCGTTTGTCAAGGGAGTGCTTGACAGAGTTAAGCAAGGCGACGAACCATTGCGAGTGCTTGATCCATTTGCCGGGGTAGGCACTACATTGATTGAAGCCATGCAGAACGGTGACGATGCGATCGGGTTCGAGATCAATCCCTACGCGGCTCTGGCGTGCAGGGTCAAGGCACAAGCGGCTCTGTACGATGTCAGCATTTTGGCATCGGCTATCGAACGGTTTGACGAATTTGGTGACAACAAACTGTGGCACAACATGCCCCCAGCCGCAACTGCACCGACGACGTTCAAGAGCCGCATTCCCTTCTTCAGCCCGGACGTTGAACCGCAGTTCCTGTCTTGCTTAGACTTCTTGAACGAGGAGACTACTGACTGGATCAGAGAGTTATTTCAGTTAGCGTTGGGGTCACTGATGGTCAGTTTCTCCAACTACTCCTACGAACCAAGTCTAGGGACGCGTGCCGCTGCGGGCAAACGCAATATAGAACAAGCTGATGTTTTCGGCGTAGTAAGACGAAAACTATGGGAAATGCATGAAGACATTGCGGACTTCCAAGCGGAGATGGCGAAACAGTCAAGAGTGCCCACAGCAAAAGTCTACCCCTTAGACTATATGGAAAATACAGATCGCATAGAACCAGGAAGCATAGACGTTCTGATAACATCCCCACCCTATTTGAATAACTACCACTATATCCGTAATACTCGGCCCCAGTTGTTCTGGCTCGGTTTGGTAAATGGTACGTCTGACTTGAAGGACATTGAGCGCAAGAGCTTTGGACAGTTTTGGCAAACTGTCCGCGCGGGCCCTGATATCCCTCTACGCCCCGACATTCCACGACTGGCTCAGCAAGTGGAAGAGTTGAGAGGTCGATACGTCGACAAGGGCGCATATGGAGGTCGAGGTTGGGCAAACTACGCGGCATCGTACTTTAACGATTGTCAAAGATTCTGCGAAGCAACGAGACCTCTAATGCGCCCCAACGGAACGGTCATGGTGGTGATTGGCAACAATATCCTGCAAGGTATAGAGTTCCAGACCGACAGGCTGTTTGCGGAGATTGCGGAGATGTCCGGGTTTGAGATTGTTGCCCTACACAAGGTGCGCACCAAGCGAACTGGGAATAGTGTTGTCAACTCCTCAGTGCGAATGGGAACAGTGCCACAGCCAACGCGGCTTTATGAGGTTGCAGTCGAGTTGAGAGTTCGTTAGGCCCGCCCTAGACACTCCGAACATCAGCGAGAATCTGTTCGGGCGTCTCAGTGGCACGAAGGCGAGTAGCCCAAGGTCGGCCGGGATGCATTATGTCCCATCGAGGGCGGGCACTGCCGGCACGGCCACGGCCGGGATCGTGATTGCCAAATCCGTCTAAGGCTGTATTCCAGAGCGGTCTAAAGTGATTAATCAGGAAGCTTTCCGCCAAGGGTATCCAAACAGGAACAACGACCAAATATCGACACTGAGCGCTTGCAAGAGCAAGGTTCTCTGCTTGGTCAATTGATGTGGCGTGATCGCGGAGACGGCGGTGAAGAGTCCGACTATTCGGCCGTTCCGTTTGAGCGTCACCTTTTCGTGCACCAGTCGGAACTGCCTTACCGACATAAAGTGGTACGTCACGCAGTGATCCACTGTCGGCGTAGTTGAGCGTGCCATCGTAATAGATGGCGTAGACACCCGAACCTTCGAAGTCCGATGGCGGGAGCGGCATGAGTTCGGCATTCAACAGTGCATCTACTACACTCTTTGCCAAATTGGGGTAATCCAAGGGATCGTACGGGTCAGTCATCAATATAGGCTCCTGAGAGTCCAAGGTGTCCACAGCACCGCGGGAATCCATGCGTTTCCTGCAACCGCGATTGTAGCAGGGGTGCGCTTACTCTACGTCTCTGTACGGTGCTCCGCCCAGCCCCTTCACATCCACCGCCAGCCCCGCCGTCATCAGATACACCCGATCCGCCCGTGCCGCGAAGAGTTGGTTCACTCGCCCGAGAGCGTCCTGAAAGGCGCGGCCCAACACCGTCGGCGGCACGACTCCCTCACCCACCTCGTTTGTGACCACGATCCACTCCGCATCGGAAGCCTCATACGCCGCAAGCAGCTGCTCCGCCTCTGCAATGATGCGCTGTTCCACGTCCGCCTGCCCCTCCATGTCCAGCAGCAGGTTGCTCACCCACAGTGTCAGACAATCGAGCAGCAAACCATCGTGAGGGGCGTCAACGGTATCCAGGGCGTCCACAATCTCGCGTGACACCTCGAGCGTGTGCCAAGCGGCAGGGCGATTGCCCTTGTGGTTCTCGATGCGCTTCCGCATCTCCTCATCCAGCGCCTCCGCCGTCGCCACGAACAGCACCCGTTCATGGCGAGATGCGAGCTTCTCCGCGAACGCGCTCTTGCCTGAACGCGCCCCGCCGATGATGAGTGTTAGTCCCGCGCCCATCACGTATCCCTACGGTCCATAGGAGTCATCCCCGAAGCCGAAATCGATACCCTGCGCGAGCCATATTGGCTCAAGCGCTAGAAAATCGCCCAACACGATCAGCGACGCCGCCACAAGCATTGCCATAGTCGCTAGTTCATTCACCGCGCCGTACACATCGCCCGTCACGCCGCCGAGCCGACTCGTCGCGAATTGACCCACCCCCAGCGCCACTGCGCCCGCGACGACCAGGAGCACGACTCCTGACGGTCCGGCAAGAACGACGGCCGCCACCACCGCGACGACTGTCGCGATGATTGTCTGCGCCCGCGTCCCGTCCTGCAAAAGTGCCGAACCTAGCCCACCTTCACTCCGCGCATACGAAAACCCCGCCATCGTCACTACCATCGCCCATCGTGAGAGGCACGGAATAATCAGCAGCGCCCAGAAACGCCCCGGCGGCCAAAGAGAGACGATGGCGGCAAAGCTGGTCAGATAGAGGCAAAAAACACCCGCCACGGCGAACGATCCCACACGCGAATCCCGCATGATCTCCAGCCGGCGTTCTGCGTTCGCGCCGCCGAACAGCCCGTCACACGTGTCCATGAACCCGTCTAGGTGAAGCCCCCGCGTGACGATCAAGAGAAAGGCAATCAGCAGCGCCGCGAGGAGCAGAGAGGGGAATCCGGTATCCGTCAGAGTCCAAAACCCCTCACGCAGGACGTAATCAAAGCCTGCCAACAGTCCGCCGATACCAAGCCCAACAACAGGGAACCACATACGCGACCATGCAAGTGCGCCTTCGCCAACTCGCGGCATCGGGATAATCGTGAGAAAGCCGAAAGCGGCAAAGAGGCCATTCATTATCCCTCACCTCTTGGTGTCCCTGGCTCATCCGCCGGGCCGGACACCCCCGCCTCATCAAAAGTCGCCATCTCAGACAGGGTTGCCGCCGCCGCCTCGATGATCGGCATCGTCAGCGCTGCTCCCGTGCCCTCGCCAAGCCGCATACCCAGATCAAGCAGCGGCGTCAGCCCAAGATGTTCTAGCGCCGCTCGATGCCCACGCTCGGCGGAGAGATGAGCGGCAATCATATAGTCTCGCGCCGCCGGAGCGATGGCGTTGGCGATGAGCGCTGCCGCCCCTGAAATAAACCCGTCCAGCACAACCGGCCTACCGTGCGCCGCCGCGCCGATGATTACTCCCGCCAACACGCCAATCTCGAACCCGCCGACGGCGGATAGAACTGCCAGACCATCTGTAGGGTCGGGGCCATTGACCTCGAGCGCCCTCTGAATGACGGCTATCTTGTGGTCCAACCCCGCCGCGGGACGCCCCGCGCCGTCGCCCGTCGTCTCCTTGGGTGGCAGGCCGGTGATTACGGACGTGATGGCCGCGGCCGCTGTTGTGTTGCCAATTCCCATATCGCCTGTGCCGATGAGGTCGATGCCGTCATCCACGCATTCCTGCGCAAGGCCGATTCCCGCCTCAACGCATGCCTGTGCCTGCTCGCGGGTCATTGCCGGGCCCTGCGTCATGTCCGCCGTGCCGCGCCCAATGCCAAGCGTCCGCAGGTCCGGATTGGACGGCAACTCCGTTGCGACACCCGCATCGACGATTACCTGCCGAATGCCCAACTGCCGACACATGACGTTGATTGCCGCGCCACCGGACAAGAAATTCAACACCATCTGCGCCGTCACGTCCTGCGGATAGGCGGTCACTCCCTGCGCCACGACCCCGTGATCCGCCGCGGAAATGACAATCGCCTTGTCACGAATCCGTGGTTGCTCCGTTCGCAGTATCCCCGCAAGCCGGATCGACAACTCCTCGAGTTGCCCCAAGCTCCGCGGTGGTTTGGTTAACGTGGACTGCCTTGCTGCCGCCCGACTCATCGCCTCATCGTCCGGCGGACGAATCGCGGCAACGGCTTGCTCGAGGTAGGGGGCAGGGGTCGTCATCGCTTAGAACTCGATGCCCGGCTGTGCCCGGATGCCCTGCTCATTGAACGGGTGCTTGATCTCGCGCATCTCCGTCACCAGGTCGGCGAACTCGATCAACGCATCAGGCGCATTCCGCCCCGTGATGATGACATGCATCATCTCCGGCCTCTGTTTCAGCACCTCGATCACGCCCTCAACATCTATCCACCCATACGCAAGCGGGTACGTGAACTCATCGAGGATTATCAGATCACGCTCGCCGGCGAGAATCGCCTTGCTCGCCTCTCCCCATTGCGCCCCCGCCATGTCTGCGGACGCATCGATGTCCTTACTGAGCCACGTGAAGCCGTCGCCCATCGCGCTCCACGGGATGTCCAACTTGTCCGCGGCGCGACTCTCCCCGAATCGCGAGCCGGTGTGCTTGATGAACTGGAACACCTCGGCGTTCATGCCGCGCCCCCACGCGCGAAACAGCACCCCAAGCGCGGCCGTCGTCTTGCCCTTCCCATCGCCGGTATTGACAATAACAAGCCCCTTGCGATTGGCAGAACTCCCCCGCCGCGCTCCTCCCTCGGGACGACGTGCCGGATCTGCATCCTGTTCTGTCATTCCCTCCCCCCGTGTTGCGAACCGCGTCCATCATTCCGGCGAAGGCCGGAATCCATCGCGTGGCCTGCAATGGCCACCACTAAGTACGACAACACGTAAGAATACCCCGCCGCGTGCCATGGCACGTATAGCCAGCCGGAACGCGGTATGCCGAGGTCTCGGACAATCCAACTCCGATCGGGAACTTCAAAAGACCTTGCGCCCGAACGCGCTATACGCCACTATTTCCCTGTCCGGCGTGATTTATCACACGCCGTCGGAATCAAGGGGTAAGGAGGGGACGATGACATCAAATAATGACTCGGAACTGGAATGGAGCCCGACACGGGAACTCCTCGGCAAGGACATCATGATCGGGCCGAAGACGGGCATCGATGCCGTCGAGCAGAGCGGAATCCGTCGACAGATGGAGGTCCTGGAGTTCGACTGCCCGCTGCACTTCGATGAGGCTATTGCGAAGAAGTACGGCTACGAGGGCATCTTCGCCCCCGCCCATATGATCCAGGTCTTCCAGCAGGGATCCATGTGGGAGCCGGGTATGGGGTCAATCTGGCCGACGGATGCCCCGCATTACACCAACGCCGGCACGGGCCGCGCGGGCAAGACCCTGGAAGTCCCGTCGCCCGGCACCGCAGGCTTCGTTACGGACCTCGAGGTAGAGACGCTCCGGCCGCTGTACCTCGGCGACCGTGTCTCCCAAGTGTCACAGGTCCTAATGGACGTCAACCCACGCAAGACACGGGTCGGTGACGGCGCGTTCCTACGATACGAGTACAAGTGGGAGAACCAGAACGGCGACGACGTTGGCCGTCAGATCATGGTCAGCTACACGTACATCCCCAATCCGCAGGCCGCTGCCGCCGCCTCTGGTGGCGGCGACGGTGAAAAGCCGGCCCGAGCAATCGAGCCTCGTGAGAACCCCGCCATCGACTGGGATTTCCAGCGGTATTGGGAGGACGTGAACGAGGGCGACGAAGTTCCGGCGGTCCACTATCCGCTGACGATCCAGCGCATGGTCATGGCCGCGGGTGCCAATCGCGACTTCAACGCTATCCACCACAACACGCACGTGGCCCAGGAGGGTGGCGCGGCGGACATGTACGCCATGAATTACTTCCACAACGGCATGTGGGAGCGCGTCGCACGAGAGTTCATCGGGCTGGGCGGCAAGATCAAGCAGATCGGCTCATTCCGAATGCGTGTGTTCAGCACCGTCGGCGACACCGTCGTTACGGGTGGCACGGTCAAGCGCAAGTGGCAGGAGAACGGTGAGAACCTCATCGAGTTGGAGTTGACCTCGGTGCTGTCCACCAACGGCAACACCTCCGTCGGCCCCGGCCCCGTCATCGCCACCATGCCAAGCAAAGGCTAGAAGAGTACCGGCACTAAACCGGCTGAAAATGGCAGCCCCGCCGCTCTATTGGGAGTGGCGGGGCTTGCTTCTAGAGCAGCTGCGCCTGACTCTGCCTAGACATTTCTTTTTCAGATGACTCAACGTCCGTTTGCTCTTCAGTGGCAGAATGGAACACGTCCAGCGCACTCTCCGTCGGTTCATAACGAGCTGCCCTGCCTCGTCCAACAGGCGAAAGCAAACCCTTTTCCGTTAACTTCCGTAGATGAATTGCGGCGGTCTGATTGGTGACGTTAGCGAGAGCTCTGTAAACGCTGTTGGTGATTTTCCCGTCCTGGCAGGCAACATAGAGTGCGAGGGCATCCGCCTCTTCGAGATCAAAGGCCTCCGTGAGTGCAAGGTGCTGACTGATCGCCGTTCTCTGTCTGTCCACCGCCTTCACGGCCTGCGTTACATGAGCCCGTAGGTAGTAGTCCATCCACATCGCAATGTCTCGTTGCTCCGGCTGATAGAGGGGCCCAAGGGAGTTTCTTAGGGCGGAGTAGTACGATTCCGTGTCCCGCCCGAAGAACTCTTCCAGTGACACGAGTTCGTGTGACATGTAGCCGGCGCGGTATAGCACCAAAGCCTCGATGATTCGCGCTGTCCTGCCGTTTCCGTCCGCGAACGGGTGAATGGCTACAAGATTTAGGTGCGCCAGACCTGCGGTGAATACAGGCTCCGATCCTCGACTGTTGATGTTGAGCCACTCAACAAACTCACCCATAAGGCCGGACACATCTTCCGGCGAGGGCGGGCGGAAGACAACACTTCTACTCCCACGGTCAACGATGTAGTTCTGCTCCTTACGGTAGCGGCCGGGCTCATACCACCTTGGCAACGACTTGGTCACCATGAAATGGATGGACTTTATCGTTTCCTCTGTGAGTGTCGTGAAAGATTGCGCGGCTACGTTCTGGACATAGCGGATTGCCTCGGCATAGTTGGCGGCCTCCCGGAGCTGATTTGCTTCAGCGGCGACCTGCTCGCCCCGGAGCAGACTCTCTACTTGCCCTAGTTCCAGTACGTTGCCCTCGATACGAGTGGAGTAATGTGTGCTCGCTGCCACTGCGTGGCGGCGAAGTTCAGGGTGGACAGGGCCCGGCTCTAAAAGCCCACCGTCGAGGAAATCCCGTGCGCTCCTAAGGGTCTCCAGGCGTCTCTCAACGTCCGGCAGCGGACTGAATCGCTGATAGAGCATTACCCTCCGCTCGTTCCCATCCGATAGTGCTACGATCAGCTATCGGCCATAGTGTGTTTAATCGATTAAATGCATCATTCACACGATATTACCATGAGATATAGATATTATATCGACAAGTGGCAGGTAGAGCTAGGCAGTCCCTCGCCCCACCGCAGACGCCATAAACTCCCCCACGCGGCGGCCCAGGTTCATCTCCTCGCCAAACCAGAAATGATCCGTCTGCGGCGCGATGTAGATCTCCGTTGCGCCCGGCAGCATCCCTGCCAGACCCCGCACGCGCTCCACCGTTGCAAAGTTGTCCGCCTCACCCGTCGCGATGAGCTTCGGCATCGTGAGCGCTGTGAGAGCCTCCGGAGATGCGTCATCGCCGATTGCCGGTGAGATCAGCGCCAAAGCCGCCAGCCCCACTGCTCCACGCGCCGCGCCAAGCGCCACGCCGCCGCCGAACGAGTACCCCGCCAACCCAACACGCACCTCATCGGGCAATTCGTCTGCGACTGCGCCGGTCGCCAGCGCCTGCAGCGCGGCCAAAGCATCGTCTTGTTCGCCGATGCCGTTATCGTAGGAGCCTCCGCTGCGCCCCGCGCCGCGGAAATTGAACCGCAGCGCCGCGAGCCCGTAGGCCACGACGCTCGACGAAATGGCCATCACGACGTTGTTGGTCATCTCGCCGCCATATTGCGGGTGTGGATGGCAGATTACGACTCCCGCAGAAGGCGTCGCCGATCCCTCGTCCGGCAGATCAAGCTGCCCCTCCAACACGATTCCGTCCGTTGAGTTGATGCTCACGCTGCGAGTCCTGATAGCGAGCCTCCTGTTTCCCTGCCGTCCACCACTCGAATCCCCACGCATTCGGTGCTGCCCAGCCTTTCGACAAATTTAACACGCGGGGAACCCTCACGCGCCCAATATCAATGCCAGCTTTGGCCTTCACCCGTATACTTGTGATGGACTTCACGAACACCACCGGCTCATGCACAGAAAGAGTTTCGAATGGTCAGTACGCAGGAAACAACCCAGGGCAGTGGAAGGGGCCCACGCCGCTTTCAGCCGCAAATGGCGACGGCGCGAATCGTCGAACGCCGGGACCTCTCGGACGACCTCTGGCTCATCAAGCTTGCGCCGTCCATCCCCTTCACCTTCAAGCCTGGGCAGTACTGCACCATCGGCGCGGAGGGCATTGAGCGGCCGTATTCCATCGTCTCCGCCCCGCAGGAGCCGCTTCTTGAGCTTTTTGTTGAACTCGTGCCGCCGCCGGACGGCCGGCTCACCCCGGCTCTCTACAACCTGGATGTCGGCGCGGAACTGACCCTGCGTCCCAAGCCCAAGGGCATCTTCACTCTTGATAGCACCGCGAAGACGCATGTATTCGTCTCGACGGTCACCGGCGTCGCGCCGACGGTCAGCATCCTGCGTCACGCCCTGATGACGGGTGAACACGGCGAAAGGGAGTTTCACGTGCTTGACGGCGGAAGCTACTTCGATGAGCTTGCCTACTTTGAAGAGCTGCGGGAACTCGCCGATATGTACGACTTCATTCACTTCATGCCCACCGTTAGCCGCCCGGACGATGAGCGCAACGCCGGCTGGACGGGCGCCACGGGCCGCGTTAACACTCTGGTTGAGGACTACCTGCGCGACCACAACATCGACCCTGAGACGTCCATCGTGTATGCCTGCGGCCACCCCGGCATGATCGAGGACGTCAAAGAGCGCATGAACCGCCTCGGCTACCGCTTCAAAGAAGAGCGTTTCTGGAAGGATTAGGCTGAGCAGCGGCGTCTTGCTGAACCAAACCCGCTTGCTACGGCCGCACTCTTGCCCCGTCAATCCCGCGAAAGCGGGAACCAATAGGTTATACGGCTACAGATATCCTGCCCTGTCCAGTCTGGAGCCGAGCTATCGTCTCAGGCAGGGGTTTGCCGCGGTCCTTGTACGAAAGGATGAATTGCTCGGCAACCACACTCAGTTCGGCCAGGGTCTCTTTAGCGGTCTCTGCCCATGCGCGGCAGCCGGGGAGTTCCGGGATCTCGGCCATGTAGAGCCCGCCCTGTTCTTCGGTCGGCTCATGCAGGACATAGTCCAACTGATACAGTTCCACGGGTTCACCTCTCGCAGGCACCATTCTGCCCCTCGTCAGGGGCGGCTTCCTCTAACAGCATCTCCAGCAACAGCCGCGCGCCCCGTTTGTCCAGCATCTCGTTATTGTTGCCGCACTTGGGGGATTGGACGCATGAAGGGCAGCCCTCTTCGCACGGGCATTCATTGAGCGCCCCTCATCTAGGGTTTTGCGTGCCCAGCAACTGTTCACCCTTAATTACACCGCTTAACCCTTGTGGGAGTAGGGTACTGCGTGAAGTGACACCCCACTTTGTCTGATCCTTTGTGATCACACTACCCAGACGCCCCCCATTTTGCTTCAGATCGGAAGTCCTCATAAGTCGGGGCCACGAAAGTATCAAGCTACCTCGAGCCCGGGTTACTGCCACGTAGAGTAAGCGTCTCTGCTCCTCAATCTTTTTTGAGTCAGGCTCGTCTCCGGGCATGAACTGATCGGCAACGCCCATGACCACAACGTTGTCCGACTCTATGCCCTTAGCGGAATGAAGGGTCATAATCTTCACTCGCGGTTCATCATCATCAGAGGGAACTACCGGAGCCCGAGTCGCTATGCGGTACCTCAATGTCGTTATCGCTTGTGCAAGATTTGGCTCTAGCTGAGCGGAGAGTAATTCATGTGCAGCCATCCGTAGCTCCCTCAAGTCGTCAGTGAGCCACTGGCGCTTCTCATCGTCTGGTTCCTCCACCGCCAGTCCTCCATCAAATAGGAGATCAATAAGTTCGCTTGGCTGCAGAGAGCGGCCAATCAATTGGGCTGCCGTTACTGCGCGCTGCTTGATATTCTTCTGACCGATTCCGGAAACTGCAATAGTTCCACTTGCAATCTGCTGTATAAGTTCATGACCGCCGAGGTTCGTCGGAAGGCTGGCATAAGCATCCGCGTTATATCTCGGCGCATGTTCATGCTTGCTCCCATGGAAGCCAAGATAAGTGCGTGCTGCGACAAAGTCCTCCGAATTGGCCATTAGTGATGCTGTAGTGAAGGCCTCTTGAGCGATCGGATGCTCTAAGATCTCTTCAGAAAACACCGTTCTGGCCTCAGGGCCTATTGCTTCGGCCAACCGATGGCCCATGAATCGGCGGGGGACTAGAACAAGAAAGGTCTCTTGCTTGTGAGAGTTAATATATTGTGCGAGACCACTGATCTCGTCGTCTAGAGTTTCCCATTGAACCGCATTGAATTGCCCAATCCGCGAGTTCTTCCAGAGCATGCGTGGTTTCTTACTCCCAGCCTCTGCCATTATTAGATTTGCGATTTCGAGAATGGTTCGCCCACATCGACGATTCTCCACGAACGTTAGATCCTTGCCATTTGGCTGATCCACGGCGAAATCTGAAATTCCTTCAGGGTGACTAAAGCGGAAACTATATATGGATTGATCATCGTCTCCTAGAACGGTTAGCGTACCGCTCCCCGACCATATGAGGCGTACAAGCTCTTGCTCCACAGCAGTGAGGTCCTGATATTCGTCAATCACGACATGCTGGAACATCCCCGAGGGAATATCTTCGCTCTCAAGACCAACTACGCAGAGATATACGACCTCTCCAATCAGCATCGCGCGATGTCGCTGCAACCAACTTCTGATTGCCCCGGCGAATGCGGCGTTTTCATACTCGGTACGGTTAGCCCTGCTGGCTTGCAGAAGGCGGAGAGCCTCTCTGCGTCTGTATATGTTGCCTATTGCTGCTGCTGCCTCTTCCACGTCATATAGCAGGGCGTCCTCTTCGAATTTCAGTAGGAACCGGAGCCTCATCCCATGCCGGGCAGCTGGATACTCTCTGAGCAACTTATAGGCCAGAGAGTGTAGGGTCGAAACTTCGATATCGGAACCTAGCGCCTCCTTGAGTTCGCCCGCAATCATTCTTGTAAAGGTGCCGACGAATATCTTCTTCGGATCGATTCCGTCCCTTTGAATAAGTCTCTGGATCCGGCACTTTAGGCAAGTGGTCTTCCCTGACCCGGGTCCGGCTACAACACGAATGACTTGAGCATCTGACTCTATTAGTTCGTGGGCAACGTGTCCCTCAATTCCTACAAGCCAGGGGACCGGGTTTTCCGCTATTGGCTCATCGACACCTATCATCTCGAACCTCCAATCTGCTTCTTCATCAGTTGTCGTGCACCCTAGGCGGCTTCCTCTAACAGCATCTCCAGCAACAGCCGCGCGCCGTGCTTGTCCAGCATCTCGTTGTTGTTGCCGCACTTGGGGGATTGGACGCATGAGGGGCAGCCCTCCTCGCATGGGCATTCATTGAGCATGGTGAGCGTCTCCTGCCAGAGTTCGCGCAACACGTCGTAGCCGCGCTCCGCGATGCCCACGCCGCCCGGGATGCCGTCGTAGATGAAGATCGTCGCGTCTTTCGTGTCCGGGTGGTACGGCGTCGATAGACCGCCGATATCGTTCCGGTCGCACAATGCGAACAACGGCAGCAGGCTGATACACGCGTGCTCGCAGGCGTGGAGGGCGCTTGCGACGAACGCGTCGGCGAGGGCGGCGGCTTCCTTTTCGTTCGTAGACGTGGGCGCATGTTCTCGCAGCGCGTCAGTCAGGTTCTCTGGCACTGTCCACCACAGCCCCACCGTCTCAAAGCTGCGCGGCGGAAGATCCAGGTAGCCGCGAGACAGCACGTCATTGCGATCATGCCGACGGCGATTGAATCCGTAGACTGTCCGCGTCACGTCCACCTGCCCGATGGATGCCTTTACTGTCCCCTCCTGCCTCTGCCGATCCGTCTTGAGCACGGTCATGTCCGTGTCTGCCATTGACGTCGTGTAGTACTCCACGTTCGTGCTCTGCAGCATGGCGTTCCTGGATGTCAGATTCAGTTCGCTCACCATGAACTGATCGCCGCGGTGCAGGTATACCGCCCCCTCGTGCGCATAGGCAAAAGCGTGCTCCTCCGCGATGGCCTCCAGTACCTGCCCCGTCCTCTCTTCCACTAGCGTGTAGAGTTCACCCGACGTTGATCGCAGCGACACGTCGCTAGCCGGATGCGCGCCCGCCTTGGGATGCGCGTGCCACCGCTCGGCGTCGCGCCGTTCCCGTCCAATCAGGTAGCTCTCATGCGTGAGCCGGTTCAGCGCTGCCATCACCACGTCATCGCCTCCGAATAACTCGGCGTCGCCCGGAATCTCCCCGATGGGGGCCTCAACGGCCGCGCAGACGAGGTGCGGATCAAGGATGCGGGGGTTGGTAGTGGAGATGCGGGCGTGCTCCATGCCGCGGCGGAAGATGATGTCCGGATGGCGCGCCAGGTACTGCTCAAGAGGGTTGTCATAGAGGACCATGATGGAAAGGCCGCGCTCGCCGCGACGCCCGGAGCGGCCGGATTGCTGGAACGTGGACGCAAGTGAGCCCGGATAACCGTTCAGCACCGTCGCGTCCAGATGGCCGATGTCGATGCCCAGTTCCAGCGCGTTCGTCGTCACGACGCCCGTCAATTCGCCGCTGGATAGCGCGGCCTCGATCTCACGCCGCTCCTCTGGGACATAGCCCGCCCGATAGGAGCTCACCCGCGCGTCCGCTGTCCCGTGCCGTTGCAGGTTCTCCTCCGAGATCCGATACATCAACTCCGCCGCCTGCCGCGTCCGCACGAACGAAAGCGTTCTCGTGCCGGTCGAGACGAGCCATGAGAACAGTTCCGCCCCCTCCACCAGCACGCTGCGCCGCGCGGAGTTGGCGTCATCGATAATCGGCGGGTTCCACAGCGCGAACTCGCGCCCGGCGGTGGGCGCGCCGTCATCCGTGATGGACGTCATCGGCAGGCCTGTCAGCGCCTCCGCGTGCTCTTTCGGGTTGCCGAGCGTGGCGGACGTGACGATGAACTGCGGGTTCGCCCCGTAGCGGCGGCAGATGCGCCGCAGACGTCGGATCAGCATCGCGATGTGGGAGCCGAACACCCCGCGATACATATGCCCTTCATCTATGACGACGAATCTTAAGCGGCGTAGGAACCGCGACCACAGCCTGTGATTGGGCAGGATGCCGACATGCAGCATCTCCGGATTCGTGAGCAGCAGGCGGGCGTTCTTGCGGACAGCGGCGCGCTCATGCTGGGGCGTGTCGCCGTCGTACGTGGCAGCGGCCGGCCGCACGGGCAGGGGCGCGGTGAGTTCATTCAGGGCACGGAGTTGGTCCTGCGCGAGCGCCTTGGCGGGGAAGAGATAGAGGGCGGTTGCACCCGTCCGTGAGGAATCGGCGCACGCGTTCAGGACGGGGACGTTATAGCAAAGGCTCTTACCGGACGCCGTGCCGGTGGCGACGACGACATTCTCGCCGGCCAGAAGCGCGTCGATGGCTTCCGCCTGGTGCGTGTAGAAGCGGTCAATGTCCCGTATCTGCAGAGCGTGTTGGAGGAGAGGGTTGAGAGACGCGCCGAGCCGACCATAGGCCGCTGAACTATGCGGCATCGACTCTACGTGAACGATCTGCCCCGCGTAGCCGACACGGGTTCGCATATCATTGAGAAACGCCTGCGTATCCAGCTTCACGTCCTCCCGCGCCTATCGTACCCTTCCCGCTCCTTTGCACCTCTAAGCGAGCGTATCACGGACATGGGACAGGCGTTCGGGTGGTGGGTGGGCGAGGTCAGTGTTGACATTGATGAGTGATTGGCCAATACGATGTACGGCAGGCAATTTGGTAGGAGCCCCCAGGTTTGCAACGTGCGGTAGTCTTCGGGATTGTAGGTCTACTTACCTTGATAGGCCTTACCGTAGTGGTATTCTTGGCGGGCCTTGGTGCTTTTTCTGCCTTCGACAGATTCTGGTCATCCAATGATGACCCAGTGCCAGCCAATACGGGGCCTACTGGTGCCGAGCAGATTGCCCGGCTGTCTGACAAGCTGACCCCGACGGCAAAGACCGCGACTGCTATACCAGCAACGCCGACGGCGGCCGCAACGCCTACACGAACAGCGACACCTAAGCCGACGGTCAGCGACGTGATTGAGGACGCTCGACTTGCTGTGGTCAGGATTGAAACTTCTTTCGGCACAGGCACGGGCGTAATCTTCGAATCTGAGAACTCTAACGCACGGGTCATTACGAACTTCCACGTAGTTAGCGATAGATTCGACAGGCCATTGCAGTCAGTCGACGTTGTTGTGGGCGACAGGACGACGTACTCAGGCAGGGTATTGAATTTTGACGCCAACGGAGACTTGGCGATAGTAGAGATATGTTGCGCTACATTTACGAAACTCGACTTTGACGACTCCTTCGAAGTGCAACCGGGAGACCAAGTTCTTGCAATTGGCTACGCTAGATCCATTGACGGGCAAGCAACTGTCAGCCAAGGTATTGTTTCGGCCAAGCGTTCTCTTGCACCATACGGCAACATAATCCAGACGGATGCACCACTGAATCCTGGGAATAGCGGTGGCCCCTTGCTCACGTTGCGCGGGAAGATTATTGGTATCAATACATTCGGCCTTGCGGACTCCGAAGGATTGGGGTTCGCCATAGCCGAAAATGCGGTGCGTGCCTTTATTTCGGGTGCACGTACCCTGCCCGCTGCCGCCCCAACCAGCAGTTCCTTACCGCAGCCAGGCCCCTACCCCCAGACTGGGTCAATCACCGTTGATTTTGATGGTTTCGTTGTACTGAACGGCACTGGTGTTTCGTGGCAAGAGATATCGTTAAGAGAAGCTCCCTACAAAGTGAGTTTAGTTGTTACAGACAATACTGCATGTGATTCACGTGGATGCCATGGTGGAGGCTTCATTGTCCAACTTGATGGGGGCCCTATGGAGATTGACGGCACGGTATTATATTCGGCTTTCTTGGCGACAGCGGCGGCAGACAAATACTCTGACAGCCTTACAATTACAGTGGGGGATGGCTCTTCAGACCACCGGCTCCTCAGGCATTCCATCTATGTGCAGGCAGAAGCGGGGTCTAACTGGCAAGTACTGTTCGAGCGGCAATGAGGGTGAACACGTGCAAGAACCATAGCTGGAATGAGCGACTCGGCCTTCACTCCCTCTCTAGCGGCTTCACGGCGTCCACCTTGCTGGCGATCCGCTCACTCGCCACTTCAAGATCGTACTGCGTTTGTAGGCCCATCCAGAGTTCCGAGGACGTGTTGAAGAACTTGCCCAGCAACATGGCCGTCTCAGCCGTGATTGCTCTCTCGCCGCGCACGATCGCATGAATCCGCCGAGGATCCACGCCAATCGACTTGGCCAATCGATACTGGGTCATCTTGAGCGGGACAAGGAATTCCTCGTTCAGGATTTCTCCCGGATGGATTGGCGGATACTTGTCGCCGTCCTTGCGAATTGTTGTCATCGCTTACGCTCCTTTCTAGTGGTAATCCACTATCTCCACCTGGAAGGCGTCGCCTTCGTACCATACGAAGCAGATTCGCCACTGATCGTTGATTCGGATGCTGTGTTGGCCTCTCCTCTCTCTTGTTAGCGCCTCCAGTTGGTTGCCAGGCGGAGATGCCAAATCCTCCAACCTGATGGCCTTGTTTAGCAACGCTAACTTTCTTTGTACTCGCCGCTGGATATCGGGGGGAAACCTCCCTACATGTCGAAGCTCGGCGACTGCTTGAGTGTCCCTGTCTTTGAAGTGTCGAATCACTACTTGATAATAGCGTATCGCGCTAATAGCGTCAAACGCTATTATCAAGTGGCTGCCTCGCCGCGTCGGCAGTACTGTCCGCTATCATCTTGAGAGAAGTCCCGATGGATTCCGGCCTTCGCCGGAATGAGGGAATGGTGAGAAAGAGGAGGGCAATAGAGATTCTCGATAGACGGCGGATTCGGGATTCGCACGATGAGGTGCGCGGGGCGCTTGCGCGGCGCGGCGACGCGGAGGCGCTTGCTCTCCTCGATGAGGTTGCCTCGCTTGATGGTGAGTGGCGGGCGGCGCAGGCTCGGGCGGATGAACTGCGCGCCCGGCTCAACAATCTTTCGAAGACGTTTGGAATGCTGAGAAACAGGGTTGCTCACGGAATTGAGTCGACACAAGAGATACTGAATGACCCAATGTTCAATGCATTGCTGCTTCAAGCCTCGGCAGAAGCTGAACGGTCAGGCCGAGGCGTCGAAGGTATGGTTGATGCGGTTCAGTCATCATTGCGGGGGTTTTCCGAAGAGGTGGATGAGTCCGCAAGGCGCACGTCTGACCTTGATGGGCAGATAACCCAGCGCCTCAGCTATCTGCCCAACCTGCCCCATGAGTCCGTGCCGGACGGCGATTCCGAGGAGGACAACGTCGTTTCTCGGCAATGGGGAGAGCCTGGCGAGTATGATTTCGAGCCGCAGGCGCATTGGGATCTCGGGCCTGCGTTGGGCATCATCGACTTTGAGCGGGGGGCGCGCATCGCGGGGTCGCGGTTCTATGTGTTGACCGGCTCGGCGTCCAAGCTCCAGCGGTCGTTGATCCAGTGGATGCTGGACGTGCATACGCGGGAGCACGGCTATCGGGAGGTCTACCCGCCCTTCGTTTCGACCCAGGAGACCCTGTTCGCCAGCGGGCAGCTTCCCAAGTTCGCAGAGAACGTGTACAAGGACGGCGAGGACGATGTTTGGCTTGTGCCGACCGCGGAGGTGCCGCTGACGTCCATGCATCGCGGCGAGATCCTTGAGCCGGGGATGCTGCCGATCAACTACGTCGCTTACACGCCGTCTTTCCGCCGCGAGAAGATGTCCGCCGGACGCGACATCCGCGGCATCAAGCGCGGACATCAATTCGACAAGGTGGAGATATACAAGTTTACGGAGCCTGAGAAGTCGCTTGAGGAACTCGAGGTCCTGCTGGGGCATGCGGAGTCGATCCTGCGCCGCCTTGAACTGCCGTACCGCATCGTCGAACTGTGCGCGGGCGATCTGGGGCAGGCCTCGGCGAAGACCTATGACATCGAGGTGTGGGCGCCGGGCTGTGGCGAGTGGCTTGAGGTTTCAAGCTGCTCAACAACGACCGATTACCAGGCGCGGCGTGCGAACATCCGGTATCGGCGGGAGGCGGGGGCGCGTCCGCAATTCGTGCATACGCTCAACGGCTCCGGGCTTGCGCTGCCCCGCGTCATGATCGCCATCATGGAGACCTACCAACGCGCGGACGGCACAATTGAGGTGCCGAAGGCGCTGCGGCCGTACACGGGATTCACGGAGATAGGGCGGGAGTAGGACGGTTCGGCGCTTGACGCCTAAATGCGCGCTCTGGTAACGGGGACAAGTCTCTCATTAGGAGAATCGACCATTAGCATAAGTGTTTGAAGGCTCTGTGCCCCCAAGAGTGGCTCTGCGCCATCAGGGCCAAATACAACGAGAACCTCTGCTGCGCTACCATTTACCGCGGCTTCTGCCCGGCCAATTGGACGCTCATCTTCGCGCCCGTCTGCATAGATGATAGGCAGAGTGCCGAAGGGCTCAATCCCAATCTCATGCAGGGCAGACTCGGGTATTTGCGTGTAGGCCGCGCCGGTATCCACCCACGCATCAAACGCAAGGTTGTTGCCACCCTCTCGCTTGGTGATGGTGACCTGTGTCTTGAAAGCTCCCATGCCGCCATTGTACATGCGACCATAGGAGCCGCCATCATCTCCCTGCCCCTGCTGGTAGTACCATGAATGGACGGAAAGGGGTGGGGATTGATGCGAATCGGCGTGCTGACTGAAACTGCGCTGCGCGAGGCTCGCGTTGCGCTTGCGCCACCGTCCGTTGCCCGATTCACCCGCGCCGGTATCGATGTCCTTGTTGAGTCGGCGGCCGGCGAGCGCGCCTTCTTCACCAATGACGCATACAGCGAGGCCGGGGCGGAGATTGCCCCAGACGCCGCAAGCGTCTATGCCAACGCGGACATCATCGCCAAGGTCGCCGCGCCGTCCGTTGAAGAAACAGGGTCGTTGCGTGACGGCCAGATCCTGATTGCCGTCCTCCAGCCGTTGACGAGCCATGAGCTTGTTCGCGCGTTGGCAGGTCGCGGTGTTTCTGCGTTCAGTCTTGATGCCATTCCGCGCATTGCCCGGGCGCAGCCGATGGACGTTCTCTCGTCGCAGGCGTCCGTCGCGGGATACAAGGCGGCGGTCATGGCCGCCGACACGCTCGGCAAGCATCTCCCCATGATGACAACGGCGGCGGGGACGATGCCGCCCGCGCGGGGACTGGTGCTCGGCGCGGGGGTGGCGGGCCTGCAGGCCATCGCGACGGGGCGGCGACTGGGGGCCATCATGTCCGCCTTTGACGTGCGCCCCGCCGTTAAGGAGCAGGTGCAGAGCCTCGGCGCGACGTTTATCGAGGATGAAGAACTGCAACGAGCGCAGGCGGAGACGACGGGCGGCTACGCGAGAGAACAAACCCAGGAGGAGCGCGACCGATCGCAGGCGCTTGTGCGGCGACACGTCGGCGCGTCTGACTTTGTCATCACCACGGCCCTGGTGCCGGGTCGCCCCGCGCCGAAACTCATCACGCGGGAGATGGTGGAGGACATGCAGCCGGGCTCCGTCATCGTGGATCTTGCGGCGGAGACGGGCGGCAACTGTGAACTGACGTTGCCCGGCGAGGTGATCAACTACAAGGGCGTCATCATCAACGGGCCCGTCAACGTGCCGTCGTCCATGCCCGTCCATGCCAGCCTTATGTACTCCCGCAACGTCCAGAGTTTCCTGGATTTGCTCATCAAGGACGGCGAAATCGTGATTGATATGGACGATGTCATCCTGCGAGATTCACTCATCACGCAGGGCGGCGCGATCGTCCATGATGCTACCCGCGAAGCGATGCAGACGGCAGAGGCGTCGTGAGCATGACCGACGAAAGGGACTACCACAGTGCTTGAGGGCGGATTACTCATTGCGATCTACGTCTTTGTGCTGGCCGGATTCATCGGCTTTGAGGTCATCACCAAGGTGCCGCCGACGCTCCACACGCCTCTGATGTCCGGCGCAAATGCAATCTCCGGCATCACCATCATCGGCGCGCTGCTCATCGTTGGGTCCAGTGACGGCCTGTTGACGCAGATCCTGGGAGTTGCCGCGCTCATCCTCGCCACAATCAACGTCGTGGGCGGCTTCATGGTCACTGACCGGATGCTGCGCATGTTCAGGCGCGACCGCGGACGGGGGCCAACGCCGTGACTCTCGACCTCGACATCATCATCCTGTCCGCCTACCTGGTGTCGGCGGCGCTGTTCATCCTTGGTCTGCGTTACATGGGCTCGCCCGCAACCGCCCGGTTCGGCAACACGCTTGGAGCGTCCGGCATGTTGTTGGCCATCATCGTGACGCTCATCAACGAGGAGATCCTCAGATACGAGCTCATCATCGCGGGCGTGCTGGTTGGCGGCGTCATCGGCGTGATTTTTGCGCGGCAGGTCAAGATGACGGCTATGCCGCAGATGGTAGCCGTGTTCAACGGATTCGGCGGCGGGGCATCCGCCCTCATCGCCGTGTCCGAGTATTTCCGACTCTATGACGCGGGCACGGATATGTCGCTGGATACGTCCGTGACTATCATGCTTGGCGTTCTCATCGGCACCATAACACTCTCCGGCAGCGCCATCGCGACGGGCAAGCTGCAGGAGGTCATCACGGGGCGCGCTATCCGACTCCCGTTGCAGAATGTTTTGAGCGCCATATTATTCGCGGTCATCATCGCGCTAGCCGTCAGCCAGATAGCGTTTGAGGCCAACCCGATCCCGTTCGTGGCGCTCATTGCCCTGTGTCTTGTGCTCGGCGTGCTGCTTGTTATGCCGATCGGCGGGGCGGACATGCCCGTCGTTATTTCACTGCTAAATTCCTATTCCGGCCTTGCCGCGGCAGCAGCCGGATTCGTAATCGGCAACCCGATCTTGATCATTGCGGGCGCGCTTGTCGGCGCGGCGGGGTTCATCCTGACGCAGATCATGACGCGGGCCATGCACCGCTCACTCGCCAACGTCATGTTCGGCGCATTCGGCGCGGGCGGCGGAGGAGCCGCAGTGAGCGGCGTGGCAGAGGGAGCGACGGTGCGAACAGGCTCTCCCGAGGACTTGGGGGTTCTGCTTGCGTATGCGGATTCCGTCATTGTCGTGCCGGGCTATGGTCTGGCTGTCGCGCAGGCCCAGCGGCAGGTGCGGGACCTCGCCGACTTGTTGGAGGAGCGGGGCGTGGACGTTCGGTATGCCATTCATCCCGTGGCGGGAAGGATGCCCGGCCACATGAACGTGCTGCTCGCGGAGGTGGACGTGCCCTACGACCGTCTCTATGACCTGGACCAGATCAATGACGAGTTTGAGCGCACGGACGTGGCCATCGTCGTCGGCGCGAATGACGTGACCAACCCGTCCGCCAGAGAGCTTACGGACAGCCCGATCTATGGGATGCCCATCCTCAACGTGGACCATGCCCGCAACATCATCGTTCTGAAGCGCTCTATGAGCCCGGGTTTCGCGGGCATCGACAACCCCCTCTTCTACAACGAGAAAACGTCTATGCTGTTTGCCGACGCCAAGGACGGTCTCAATCGCCTGATCGAAGCCGTCCAGGAGAACTGACGCGCGGCGGTCAGGCCTGACCATGACAGCAACAGTGACGCCGCCCTCCCGGGAACAGAGGCCCAAGACGCCGTTCCTGGTACGACGCTCTCCAATCTTTTACGGCTGGGTCATTGTCGGGCTGACGTTCTCGACGAGCATGGTGACGGCGGGCATCAGCGGGTACGGCCTTTCATTCTTCGTTGTGCCGATGAGCGAGGCGCTGGGTGTCACGCGAGCGGAGTTCTCGTCCATCACACTGTTCCGTTTGGCAGCCATACCTCTCTTGCCCCTGCTCGGGATGCTCGTAGACAAACGTGAGGGCCCGCGTCTTGTCATCGTGTTCGGCAGCGCGGCAGCCGGTCTTTCCCTTGTTGCATCCTCGTTCGTCGAGAACATGTTGCAGTTCTACCTGACGTTCGGCATCTTCTTTGGCATTGCGATGATGGCAATGGGCGGACAGCTTGTTGGCCCCGCGGTTCTGGCCAAGTGGTTCGTCAAGCGGCGCGCCCGCGTCATGGCCATCAGCGCCATCGGCATCTCAGGCGGCGGTTTTGTCATCGCGCCTATTGCCGGTCAACTGGTGGAGCAGTTTGGTTGGCGCGACGCGTGGGTGATTCTCGGTATCGGCATGATCCTCATCATCACGCCCGCCGCCGCACTGTTCATGCGCAGGCAGCCCAGCGACGTGGGCCTTGTGCCGGACGGCATTCCACAAGCGAACCCTGCACGGGAAGGCATGACCGCAGAAGAGGCCGCCGTCCTGTCGTCAAGCGAACCCTACGAGTACCCATGGACGGTGCGGGAGGCGGCGCGCACGGGCGCTTTCTGGGCGCTGCTGGCCGCGCAGGTTCTGTCTCTCGCCTCACTGATGCCGATCCTCTTCCACCAGGTGGCGTATATGCAGGACAAGGGGTTCGATCTTGGAGACGCGACCCTGGTCGCCACGATACTGGCCGGGTTCGCTATCCTGGGCAAGATCGTCTACGGCACGATCGTGGAGCGTGTCCACGTGCGATGGGTGCTGGCGCTCTCGATGATTCCCGCCGGGCTTTCGGTTCTGTTCCTTGTTGGCGGCGCAAGCCTGGAAATGCTGCTGGTCTATGCCGTTGTGCACGGTCTGACGATGGGCGGATTCATGCCTCTGATGAACGTCGCGCTTGCCCAGTACTTTGGACGACAGCACATGGGGGCGATACGGGGCGCATTCACGCCCCTTGCAAACATCGTGGGCGCGGTCAGCCCTTTCGGCGCCGGCTTGATGTTTGAGAGGTTCGGAAATTATGACATTTCCTTTGTTATCGCCGGCGCGGGCTGGTTCTTCGGCGGCGTTATTGTCCTGCTGGCACGGGAACCGCGGGAGCCGACACATACTGCAAAGACGCTATAATCGCTAGCGCTGGCGCTACGGCAAGTGAATACATTGTGACCGCAGAAAATCCCCCCCGGGCTCGCAGGACACCCTTTCCCGTTCGCAACATCCCCTTCTTCTACGGGTGGGTGATTCTCGGCATCACGTTCTCCAGCAACATGATCACGGCCGGCATCAACGGCTATGGAATCTCGTTCTTCGTCGTGCCGATGAGCGAGGCTCTCGATGTAACCCGCGCCGAATTTTCGGCGATCTCCCTGTTCCGCCTCGCTGCCATCCCCGTCATTCCAATAGTCGGAATGATGCTCGACAAGCGCGAGGGCCCGCGGTTTGTCGTAATAATTGCCAGCATCGCCGCCGGCCTTGCCCTAATTGCCGCCGCATATGTGCAGGCAATGTGGCAGTTCTACATCGCCTTTGGCATTGTGTTCGGCATCGTTGCTACCACCATGAACTGGCAGCTTCTGGGCGCGGCAATCCTGGCCAAGTGGTTCGTCAGGATGCGCGGCCGCGTCATGGCCATCAGCACGGTCGGGATATCGACAGGCGGATTCGTCATCGCCCCAATCGCAGGCCTGCTCATCGACACAATCGGATGGCGCGGGGCGTGGGCAATTCTTGGCATCGGTATTCTGGTCGTTCTCACACCCATCGCCATCATCTTTATGCGGCGACAGCCGAGTGACGTGGGGCTGGTTCCGGACGGGATCCCGCAAGAAGCCGCACGTCATGAAGCAGCGACCGGCGCCGGAGATATCACGGTTGCCGGCGGCGAGCCGTATGAGTATCCGTGGACGGTTCGCGAGGCCCTGGGAACGGCGGCCTTTTGGGCGATGCTTGCCGCGCAGGCGCTCGGTCAAGCCGCGCTTTTTGGAGTCCTCTTCCACCAGGTTGCGTATATGCAGGACAAGGGGCTCAGCGTTGCCGATGCGACCCTCATCGCTACGGTGCTTGCAGGCGTCGCGATTCCCAGCAAGATGATTTATGGCTTCCTGGCCGAGCGATTTCCGCCGCGGTTGATGCTGGCGGCAGCGATGATTCCTGCAGGCTTCTTCCTGCTGCTATTGGTGGTGGGTGCGAACCGTGAGGCACTGCTTGTTTATGCCGTTCTCTATGGCCTCACGATGGGCGGGTTCATTCCTATGGTCAACGTTGCTCTCGCGCAATACTTTGGCCGCGAGCACATGGGCGCGATCCGGGGAGTCGCGACACCTATAGCCAACATCGCCGGTTCTTCAGGCCCGTTCGCCGTTGGTCTCATGTGGCAATGGCTTGGAGATTACGATGTCTCGTTCATGTTGCTCGGCGTATTCTGGGCCATCGGCGGCCTGTTCGTGCTGACAGCGAGGGAGCCAAGAGCGCCGGTGGCACGTGTCTTGTAAGAGGCAGTGCCAATTACAGCAAGCCTATTCGGCGCACCATCCAATGCCCGGTGGAACGGACACGGCCTCCGACTGCATGCGCTTAAGCGAAGCCGGTAAACAGCCTGAAAGATCATTGTCCTGTAGATTGAGCGCCAAGAGTTCATCTAGGTTTCCCAGTTCGCCCGGGATTGCGCCTGCAAGGTTGTTGCTGTGCAGCCACAACAGCGTCAGTTCGGTCAACATTCCAAGTTCCGGAGGAATGATGCCGGTCAAGCGATTCTCTGAAAGATTGAGGGTGTGGAGCGACACCAGTTGACCAAGCTGTGCCGGGATGGGGCCAGATAATCGATTGTCGTCGAGTTCCAATCGATACATCCGCGTGGCGTTGGTGAATTCAGGCGGGATCGGGCCGGTGAGGCTGTTGCCGGAGAGTGTCAGGCGCTGCAACGTCGGCAGTCCGGCGAGTTCTGGGGGAATTGGCCCTACAAGGTCATTGAAAGCTATCCGGACCTCCCGCAGCGTTGGGAGCTTGCCAAGTTCCGCGGGGATCGGCCCCGTAAGCGAATTACTGCCCAATCGGAGGCTGGACAATGCGGTCAGATCGGCAAGCTCCGGAGGCAGTGGCCCAGCTAAGCCGTTCCTGGAGAGGTCAAGAACAAGAACTCGCCCGTGGTTGCTCGTTTCGACGCCAAACCAGAATGGTAGGGGATCATCCGTGCCCCAACCATCGCTAATGGTCCAATTGTCGCCGTCTGTTGAATTGTACAGAGCCATGAGGGCTTGCCGATCTCGCTCGATAGCAGGATCGGGAGTCGATGTCGGCCTCGGAGTTGCCGTGGGCGCCGGTGTCGCTGTAGGTGTGGAAGTCGGAGTCACGATAGGCGGAGGAATAGGGGTGTCTGTTGGCATTGCCGTGGGAGCCGGGACGGGAGTATCAGTTGGTGCAGGCGCAGTCGTTGCAGTGGGTGGTACTTCGTCTACTCGTTGGCAAGCCAGAGACGCGAAAGAAGCAAGAACGATAACGCTTATTGAAAGGAATGCGTGTCGCTGAAGCGATGCCATATGACTACGCTAACCACGGTACCTCTGATAGTCAAAGATTATGCTGCAGGCCGCGATTCTGATCCTCCTCCCTTGACCCTCCATCCCTACGTTCCAATACTGATATGGCGCTCTGCGCTAAACGCGGAGGGGTGGCCGAGAGGACGAAGGCGGCTGTCTTGAAAACAGCTTTGCGGTAACCCTGCAACGCGGGTTCGAATCCCGCCCCCTCCGCTTTTTCTAAAGTTCGCGATCCGAATAGCTGAGCCGGGTCAGCTGGCATCCGCGTTCCGGCTCTGGCGGCTCACCGGCTTCCTGGCTGTTCGCAATCTGGCTTTGGCTAGGCGGGCACCGCTTTAGATTCTTCGCTGCGCTCAGAATGACAGTAAGTAGGCGGGGTCGACAAAGAGAAGCCTTCCGCTTGCGCGGTTTCTGTGTCCTGTATGACACTATTCGTGAAAGAACTCACAGGGTGGGAGGACTTGCTATATGAAGATTCACGAATACCAGGCGAAAGAAGTGCTCAAGTCGTTCGGCGTTGCAGTGCCCAATGGCCGCGTTGCGAGCAGCGCCGATGAGGCGCGCGCCATCGCGGAAGAGCTGGGCGGCAGGGCCGTCGTCAAGGCGCAGGTTCACGCGGGCGGACGCGGCAAGGCCGGGGGCGTGAAGGTCGTTGGCAGCCCGGATGAGGCGGCGGAGTTCGCGGCAGGCCTGCTTGGCTCCAACCTCGTCACGGCGCAGACCGGCCCGCAGGGTGTGCCCGTCAACATGGTTCTCGTTGAGGAGCCCGTGGACATCGCGCAGGAACTCTACCTGAGCGTGACGGTGGATGGCGCGGCAAAGTCGCCCGTCATCATCGCCTCCGCTGCGGGTGGCATGGAGATCGAGGAGATCGCTGAGGAGTCGCCTGAGAAGATCACGCAGGTCCACATCGATCCGCTCATCGGCTACCAGCCGTTTGTTGGTCGACGCGTGGCCGCGGCACTGGGACTGGATGCAGCGCTGGCCCGACCGTTTGGCGCGCTGCTCGGCGGCATCGTCAACGCCTTTCAAGAGAAGGACCTGAACCTGGTTGAGATCAACCCGCTCGTCGTGACCGGTGACGGCGCTCTGCTCGCGGCGGACGGGAAGATCGACACGGACGAGAACAGCCACTTCCGCCATCGCGACCTCGCTGAGCTGCGCGACGCCGATCAGGAAGACCCGCTCGAGCGGAACGCCAACGACAAGGGCGTGCAATACGTCAAGCTGGACGGCGACGTTGGCTGCATGGTGAACGGCGCCGGACTCGCGATGGCCACAATGGACGTTATCGCGCAGGTCGGCCACGCGCCCGCCAACTTCCTTGACGTTGGCGGCGGTGGCACCGAGGAACAGGTTGCCGAGGCGTTCAAGATCATCATCTCAGACCCGGACGTGAAGAAGGTGCTCATCAACGTCTTTGGTGGCATCCTGCGCTGCGACGTTCTGGCGAACGGCATCGTCTCCGCCTATACGGAGGTCGATGTGAACGTGCCCATCATCGTGCGCATGACCGGCACGAACTCTGAGGAGGGCGCGGAGATCCTGCGCAACTCGGACATTACCGTAGCCGTGGCGGCCGATCTCAACGACGCAGCCACCAAGGTCGCGGAAATTTCTTAAGGACCGCTCCCACTCTGAGAACCAATTGGATTTCCTCGTTCTTCAGAGTTGATGAGCAACCAACCAACAGCAAATCAGGTAGGAGAATCTAGCAAATGAGCATTCTTGTTGGCGAAGACACCCGCGTGCTGGTTCAGGGGATGAGCGGCCGCGAGGGGACATTCCAGACCGAGCGATGCATCGCCTTTGGCACCAACGTTGTGGCGGGCGTTACACCCGGGCGCGGCGGCACCACGCACATCGACCGACCGATGTACGATTCCGTGCGCGAGGCCGTTGAGCAAGAGGGGGCGAATGTGTCCCTCATCTTCGTGCCCGCCGCGTTTGCGACGGACGCGCTGCTTGAGGCGGCGGACGGTGGCGTCGATCTGATCGTCTGCATCACGGACGGCCTGCCGACGCTGGATATGGCGCAGGTGGCACAGTACCTGACAAAGAAGGGTGTGCGGCTCATCGGCCCCAACTGCCCCGGCCTCACGAGTGTCGCGGAGAAACAGAAAGTCGGAATCATACCCGGCAACATTCACGCGGAAGGACGGATCGGCGTCATTTCACGCTCCGGCACTTTGACGTATGAGGCGGTTTCGCAGCTGACGGCGCTTGGCATCGGTCAGTCCACGTGCGTGGGCGTCGGCGGCGACCCGATTATCGGCATGCGGCATCGTGACATTCTCGAGCTTTTCGAGAATGATCCTGACACGGACGCGGTCGTGCTCATCGGCGAGATAGGCGGGACCGCGGAGCAGGAAGCTGCGGACTACATCAAGAACCACATGAGCAAGCCGGTGACGGGATTCATTGCGGGGGCGACGGCACCTCCCGGACGCCGCATGGGGCACGCGGGCGCGATTATCACGGGCACGGCGGCGACGGCGGAGGCCAAGAAGCAGGCGCTGCGTGATGCGGGCTGCTACGTGTCGGACAGCCCGGGACAGATTGGCATCACGGTGCAGCGCATGTTGACGGAGCGGAGGCTTTCCGCCTGAGTTGCCAACCCTGACTGTGTGAGCATACTGGTATACGTGACGTAATTCACAAACCAACCAGTTTCTCTCGGGGAGTCTTTTCCGGATGCTTCTGACCCGCCTTGCGCTGTTCCTGCGGCTTGTCCTGACGCCCGTCAGGGTCGCAATTGCATTTGTCGAGTCGCTCTTTGAGCGGTACGGCATGATTCCGACACGTCTTGCGCTGCGCGCACGGATTGTAACGATCATCCTTCTTGCGGCCCTCATCGTGGGCGGCATCTGGTCATACACGCGGTTGCAAGTTGAGTTTCTGCCGTCGGTGGATTTCCCCTTGGTCACTGTCATCACCTTCTACCCCGGGGCGAGCCCGGACACAGTCCTTGAGGATGTGACGGTCCCAATCGAAGGAATCCTGCTGGAGCAGGAGGACGTGAACCTTGTGCAATCCACGTCGTCGCTCAATCTGTCGGTCGTCTTTGCGGAGTTCGAGTTCGGGACGGACACGGGGGCGATCGAGGATATCGTGCAGGGGGAGGTTGACCAACTCCAGCTGCCTGCGGCGGTCGGAACGCCGAACGTTGGGCGGCTGAATTTTGAGCAGTTCCCGGTGTTGCAGGTGTCGGCACGGAGCAATCTGCCGCCGGAGGAGCTGCAAACGATTGTGGAACGCGACATTCTCCCGCGGCTGCGTGAGGTTCCGGGCGTCGACAGCGCGGACATTCCGGCAAATGCGGGCGGACAAGGGGTCATCAGCCGTACGAACGGGCAGCCGAGCCTGACCATCGACGTGGTCAAGGGGGCAGACGCCAACACGGTTGAGGTGGTCAACGCCGCGCTGGCTGAACTGGAGGACATCAGGGCGGGGCTGCCGGCCGATATTCAGTTCACGGAGATTTCCAACCAGGGGCCGGAGATCCAGGATTCCATCGACTCGCTGGGTCGGGAGGTGGCGCTTGGGGCCTTCCTCGCCATCCTGGTGATCCTGGGGTTCCTGCTGAGCGTCCGTCCGACCTTTGTCACGGGCATATCTATTCCTGCGAGCCTCCTTGTGGGCATCATCGTCATGAATCTGCAGGGGATGAGCCTGAACCTTGTCACGCTTGGCGCTTTAGCCATCGCGGCGGGACGGGTGGTCGACGACTCCATCGTCGTGATGGAAAACATCTACCGGCATATACAGGCCGGAGAGGATCGGCTGCACGCCGCATTTGAGGGCACGAAAGAGGTTGCCCTGCCCATCACCATCGCAACCATGACGACTATTGCCGTCTTTGCGCCGCTTGGGTTTATCGGCGGCATTGTGAGCGAGTTCTTCCTGCCGTTCGCGCTGGTGATCACGTATGCGCTGCTGGCCTCACTGCTTGTGGCGTTGACGGCGGTTCCCGCGCTGGCAAGCCTCCTGATCAAGCGGCACTCGTCGGACACGGCGGAGGAGGTGCTGTCGCGGCGAATCATCCGTATCTATACGCCGTTGATCACGTGGGCGCTGGGGCATCGGCTTTACACGATACTCGGCGCCATCGTCCTGTTTGTGGGCAGCATGTCCCTGCTGGCCAACATTCCCGTCGGCTTCCTGCCGGGGAGCGTGCAGAACGTCCTGAGCATTGAGATAGACACGCCGCCCACTACCAGCCCGGATGTTGTTGTCGGGTACCTGGATGAGGCGGAGGCACAGCTTGAGGAGCTGCGGCTCGCAGGGGAGGTGGAGGCGTATACGTCCCAGATTGGGGGCAACTTCGGCTTCGGCGGGCTGACGACGATTAATATGTCGGCCCGGCTGACGGAAGACGTGGACGCGCTGGCGATGTCGGATCGGCTGGAAGAGGAGTTTTCCGGCCCCGGCCGCACGGTGTTTATCGAACAGGCACAGGGCGGCGGGCCGCCGGCGGGCGCGCTAGAGGTCCGGCTGATCGGCGAGGACTACTTGCGGCTCATCGAGGCGTCCGACAGACTCATTGGCCCGGTGACCGAGCTTGACGGCGTCATCAACGTCCGTTCCGATGCCATAGAGGTTTCGGGGTCGAATCCACTCGGCGCTGCGTTTATCCCCATCACCCGCGTTGATGGGCGGCGCACGGTGACGATCTCGGGCGTCATCACGGCACAGGACACGCGGGCCGTGAGCGCGGAGATCGACCGTATCGTTGCCGAAGTAGGACTGCCACCCGGCGTGGAGCGCGAGACGGGCGGGGTGTTCAGCGACATCCAGGAGGTCTTCACGCAGATGATCATCGCCATGGGCATCGGCGCGGCGCTCGTTTATGTGGTGATGTTCCTGGCGCAGCGCTCATTCATCACACCGTTGATTATCCTGATCGCCGTGCCGCTGGCGTTCACCGGCGCGGTCACCGCGCTCTTCCTCACCGGACGGGCGCTAAGCCTGCCGGGTTTGATGGGACTGTTGATGTTGATCGGCCTTGTGGTGACGAACGCCGTCGTGTTGATTGCGTTCGTGGACCAGCTGCGTGGGCGCGGCGCGCGGATTCGTGACGCGCTTATCCAGGGCGGGCAGGCGCGCATCCGCCCCATCCTGATGACGGCGCTGACGACGAGCTTTGTGCTGCTGCCGCTCGCGCTTGAGGAGGGTCAGTCAGGGGGTATCATCGGCGCGGAGCTGGCCACGGTGATTATCGGCGGCCTGATGACGTCCACCGTGCTGACGCTCGTGGTGATCCCCGTGGTCTACCGCCTCCTGCGGCGTGAGAATCGCGAATTGCCGGACACGCCGCTCACAGGGAGGCCAAGCGTCACGCCGGCGGGCGGCACAGAGTAGGACCCGCTTACCCCTCGCCGAACAACCCATTCTCCGTGTTTTCGGAGTCGGAAACCGGGGGGATGAGGCGGGCGTAGACCTCCCGAGGAGCGAGGCGGCGGCGGAGTCTGGGTGAGAGCAGTTCCCACCGCCGCATCCACCATGCCCCCTCCTTGAGGGCCGTTGTGTAGCATCTCGCAGCCTCCAAACGGCGCTCAAGGACACTGCGCACATCAACCATTGTTGTCGGCCGCTGCGATTCCTGCGCGATCCTCAGGGCGTCGCGCACGTCGTCCAGGCTCTTGCGCCGCGTCAAGCGTCCGATGCGTAGGCCCGCCGCAAGTTGGCGTCGACCAAAGACGGCAGCGTAGAGGCGCGGCGCGGCGACGCCCGTCATTGATCCAACGGCCTGCAGGGTGGCCGCTCCGGTAAGGATGTGGTCGAGGTTGCCGGTGGCGCCCGTCGCGTCGAAGGTGATGACGACGTCAGGGCGGAGTCCACGGAGTTCGGCGCGAATTGCGTTGGCGAGGTGGGGGAGGACGTCCTCCCCCCGGTCCTCTCCTCTCGGGAGAGAGGGTTCCGATGGATTCCCGCTTTCGCGGGAATGACGGGTTGGGGGAAGAAAGGTTTTGGCGGTGATGCCAAGGGTGTTGGCGGCCGCATCGAGTTCAGAGAGGCGTTGCGGCGTTGGCCTGCCGTCCGGCTCCGGGCCGAAAGGGCCGTATATGACATGGACATGGTGGCCGCGCGATGCGTAGAAGGCTAGTGTGCCGCCGATGATGAATGTCTCATCGTCCGGGTGGGCAAGGACGGCGACGATGGTGCGCGGTGTCGTCACCATATGCTCAGAGCGGCCGTTTGAAGCTGTCTGGGTCATGCCGTGAGGCCGTTCATCGTGCCTCGCGCATTCGATGTGCGGGACGCCTATAATAGACGGAACCCCAACCGGTTTCCGATACAGGCAGCGGACGGGAGGGGCCACTGAGGGGAGGAACCATGCGGATCGGCGGATTTGAAGTACAGGAACCACTGCCGGAATTACGTGATCCGCACATATTCGCTATCCTCCAGCCGTGGATCGATGTCGGCTCGGTGGGCACGCTGACTCTCGGCACGCTTGAGTCACAGTTTAACGCCACGGAGCTGGGTCGGCTCGCGCGACCAAGCCAATTCTATGATCTGACGCGCTACCGGCCCATGCTTTATCGCCGCGATGGAGAGCGGGTCGTAGAGATTCCGAATACCATCGTGCGGTACGCGCAAGGGGACGGCGGCAACGATTTCGTCTTCTTGCACATCCTGGAGCCGCATTCAAACGGCGAGGATTTCGTGGAGTCCCTGCTGGAGTTGGCCGATCGGTTGAACGTGCGGCGTTACTGCCAGGTGGGGGCGATGTATGGCTCCACCCCGCACACAAGGCCGTTGCTGGCGAGCGGGCAGGCGTCTGATCCCAACGTGCAGACCATTCTGGAGCGCGCGGGCGTGCGCTCGTCCAACTATGAAGGCCCAACCAGTATGATGGCCATCGCCACGCAGGAACTCGTCAAGCGCGGCGTGGAAACGCTTTCGGCGTTGATCCAGCTGCCTCCATACGCACGGCTGGAGGAGGACCATCGTGGGCAGGAGAAGCTGCTGAAGCTGCTGTCACCCATCTACAGCTTCCAGATACCGGACCTCACCAAGATTGAGCAGGATGGCGACCGTCAGTACGCGGAGATTGACCGGATGGCGCAGCGGGAGCCGCGCGTCCGCTCACTCGTGAAGCAGCTAGAAGAGGCCTACGACAGCGAGGTGGGGGCGAACCAGGGCGAGATCGGCGAGATGGACGAGCAACAGGAGCCGCCGCGCCTTGCACCGGACGTGGAAGACTTCCTGCGGGAGCTTGAGCGGCGCGACGACTAGCGTTTGATCGTGCCGTCGGGATGGGACGGTTGGCATGAGAGGTTACCAAATACGGCGTTCCGGGCGCATTGTGCCGGGCGCTATTCTCATCGCTCTGGGGTTGGTCTTCCTTGCGGGCAACCTGTGGTCGTTCGACCTGTGGGATACACTGTGGCCGCTGGTGTTGATCGCGCTGGGACTTTTATGGATTGTCCGCGGGCCATTGTGGCTGGGCGTGGTGAGCCTCGTTGCGGGCGGCATCTTCCTGGCTGACAGTCTGGGCGCAGACGTCGACATGGGGACGTATTGGCCGCTGCTGATTGTCGCGCTGGGGGTCGGCATCCTGCTGGAACGGAATAACGTGGGTCGCCGACGGGCGATCCCGACGCCGGGAGGGCCAGAGGTTCTCACGGACGAGGAGAGCACAGTCGACGTGTCCGCGACGTTTTCGGGCACGAGTAGAACGATCACGTCGCAGTCTTTCGTAGGCGGATCCGTCGCGGCGACGTTTGGGAGCGCGGAGATTGATCTGCGGCAGGCCAGGCTGCATGAGAACGGGGCGGACCTGCAGGTTTCCGCGACGTTCGGCGGAGTCACGCTCCATGTGCCGCGCGATTGGGTTATCAGCCAGAACGGTTCAGCGATCCTGGCGGGCGTAGACGATGTGCGGAGCAATCACCCGACAGAGGGGCCTGTGCTACGTCTGCGGACATCATCGACGCTCGGCAGCGTAACGATCGAAGATTAGCTCAGCGCCCTCACTCGACGCGGCGCGGTAAGGGGCGGCTATGGATTCGAGTAGAGCGGGGACGCCGGCTTTCGTTCTGTGGGCGCAGATTATCGCCATGATGGTTCTGGGGATGGTGTTTGCGCTGGCCCTGGGCTATTTCTTCTCTGATGAGCTGCTGACCAGGTTCGTGAGCATTGGCCTGATATTCGGACTGTCAAGCGTCGCGTCCGTGCGAAAACGGCACCTTGCGAGTCTGATGGTCTTCGTCGGCGGGCTGCTCTGGTTTCTCCAGATGGTCGTCTGGGACGACATGACATGGTTGTCGTTCGTGGGCTGGGCGCTCGTCGTCGCGGGCCTCATCGTCTGGGCTCTGTTTAGTCACCATGGCGGGAGCGGCGCCTCGTCCGACGCGGAGAACGGAGATGACGGAGAACGGATTACCGGAACCAGCGTGGAAGAGACCGCCGAGGACGAGATTCGCTTCAATGGGACCGCCGCCAGCGCCAGGCGTATCGTAACGTCGCAGGCATTCCGGGGCGGCGAGGTGTCCGTGTCTCTCGGCGCGCTTGAAATCGACTTGACTACTGCGCGGCTAGCGGAGGATGGCGCAACCCTTGCCCTCTCATCACAGATGGGGAATGTCACGCTGCGCGTCCCCGGTGATTGGGTGGTTGAGATTAACGGCGATTTCAAGTTGGGCGCCGTCAAAGATGAACGATCTACCCAGCCGACAGAGGGACCGATGTTGCGGCTGAACGTCAACGCGACGATGGGCGCCGTCCACGTCACCGACTAGGCCAGGTGCTGGCCTGACTATTCTCTGCAGCTAGGCCAAGTTTGGCGCGTGGGTGTGCCAATCTGTGGTCTGTTGGTAGGCGTGGCCTACGTTGAAGGCAGTCTGCTCGTCCCAGGCCTTTGTGACGATCTGCATCCCGGCGGGTAGGCCGGCTTCATCGAATCCGATGGGGACGCTGAGGGCGGGCATTCCCGTGAGGTTGAACGGGAAGAGGTTGCGTGTGCGGAGGAATGAGGCCTCCTCCTCGCCGTCACCCACCTGCACCATGATCTGGCCTAGTTTGGCGGCGGTGTACGGTACGGTTGGCATCACAAGAACATCGTAGCGTTGCAGGGCGCTCCGGACGGCCTCTTCCCACACGGCGCGGGCGCGCTGGGCATTCACATAGTCCATGGCGGGGATGGCGTAGCCGGGGATGAGCCGGTCGAGGATGGCGTAGCCGTATTCGCCGCCCCTGCCCTCTCGAATCCAGCGGTGGTGATAGGCGGCGGCCTCTGCGGGGAGGATGGTGGCAAAGAGGGCGGGCAGGACGTCCGTGTGCTCGAGCACCACATCTTCGAGCTGCATCCCCAAACCGCGCAGGGCATCGTATGCCTGCTCATTGAGTTGGGCGACCTCCGGGACGATGGGCTCCCAGAAGTAGCCACGGACGATGCCGGCGCGGAGGCGGCTCACGTCCGCGTCAAGGTTGGCGGCGTAGTTGGGGACGGGCAGGCGTGACGTCGTTTCGTCCCTGGTGTCGTGGCCGGCGATGGCACTCAGCACGAGGGCGGCGTCCTCGACACTGCGCGCGAGTGGGCCGGCATGATCCAACGTCCATGCCAATGGCACGACGCCGAATCTGCTCACACGGCCAAAGGACGGCTTGATGCCGGTGACGCCATTGAAGTGGGAGGGGTTGCGGATGGAGGCGGCGGTATCCGTGCCGAGGGCGGCGTAGGCGAGTCGTGCGGCAACGACCGCGCCGGAACCGCCGCTTGAGCCGCCGGAGCTGCGCTCCTGGTCCCACGGGTTGTGCGTGACGCCGTAGTGGGTATTCTCCGTGGTGCCGCCGAAGGCGAATTCGTCCATGTTGGCGCGGCCGATGATGATCGCTCCCGCTCGCCGCAGATTGTGGACGGCGGTTGAGTCGTCTTCCGGTACCCAATCCGCAAGGATGCTGGAACCGGCTGAAGAGGGGGTGCCACGCTCGGCAAAGAGATCCTTGACGGCGATGGGGACGCCGTGGAGAGGGCCGTGGTCGACACCGGCGCCGAGAAGGGCGTCTGCGGCGCGGGCCTGAGCCATCGCGTGTTGATGGTGTACCAGGACGTAGCCGTTGATTGTCGGCTGAAGCCGGTCGATGCGTTCAAGCAGGGCACTCGTGACCTCTTCGCTGGAAACCTCACGCGCGTGGATGCGGGCGGAGACCTCTGCAAGGGTCAGGGCAGTGATGTCCGTGTTGGATGTCATGTTTTTTATACGTCGAAATGAGGATGGCCGCGTTACGGAGTCGTGTCCGCGGGTGGCCGCCATGTGTGCCAATCGGTCTGCTGTTGGTAGGCGTGGCCTGCACGGAGGACTGTGGCCTCGTCAAAAGCCCGCCCCGCGATCTGCAGGCCGATGGGCAGCACGTCGCTGCTGAAGCCGCATGGGACGGACATTGCGGGCGTGCCAAGCAGGTTGAACGGCCCCATGTTGCGTGTCAGGGCGCGGGTGAGCTGCAGTTCCCCGTTACCGACCGCGACGGTCTCATACGCATGGCCGATCCTGGGGGCGGTGACGGGCGAGGTGGGCAGGGCGAGGAGATCGACCTTGCGCCAGACATCGTTCATCTTCTCTCGGAGAACAGAGCGGAGGCGCTGGGCGTTCACATAGTCGACGGCGGGCACCGTCGCGCCTTGCTGGAGTCCGGCGAGGACGCGGGAATCATAGTCCTGCGGGCGCTCACGCATCCAGCGGTGGTGGTAGGCGGCGGCGTCCGCGAAGAGGATTGAGGTCTGCATGGCGACGATCTCGTCGGCGAGCGGGAACTCGATGTCGATGATGCGCGCGCCCTGGCTCTTGAGAACATCGATGCCGGCGCGGACGGCTACATCGACCTCCGGGTCGATGGGGTCCCAGAAGGGCTCACCGGGGATGCCGATGGTGAGGCCCTCGATGGGGTCGTTAAGGGTTGCGAGATAGTCGGGCACGGGGCGGTTGGAGGACGTTGGGTCGAGGGGGTCATGGCCTGCAAGAACCTGCAAGGCGCGGGCGCAGTCCTCCGCCGTTCGGGCGAGGGGGCCGACGTGATCGAGCGACCATGAGAGGGGGAGGCAACCGTAGCGGCTGACCCGCCCGTATGTGGGTTTAATGCCGGAGACGCCGCAGAGGGTGGCGGGGATTCGGATCGAACCGCCGGTGTCACTGCCGATGGCCATATAGCCCATACCCATGGCGGCCGCCGCGCCGGAGCCGCCGCTTGAGCCCCCCGGCACGTGGTCAGGATTCCAGGGGTTGCGGGTGTTGCCGTGGTGAGGGTTCTCCGTGGTCACGCCAAAGGCGAACTCGTGAAGATTGGTCTTGCCGATGATGACGGCGCCGGCCTGCCGCAGCTTGCGGACGACGGTGGCGTCAAAGTCCGGCTTCCAGTCGGCCAGGATCTTCGATCCGGCGGTGGTGGTGATTCCTGCGGTGGTCAGGATGTCCTTGATGGCGACGGGGACGCCGTGGAGCGGGCCAAGGAGGTGACCGGCGCGGAGCATGTGGTCCGCGGCCTCCGCCTCCTGCAAGGCCTGGTCCCGCAGGACGGTGACGAATGCGTTGACGGTGTCATCCGCGTGGGCTACGTGCTCAAGCACATCCTCCAGCGCATGGGTAGCGGATACCTCTTGAGTCTGGATGCGTCGTGCGATCTGTGTGAGGGAGAGTCCGACGCGCTCTTCGTTCATGCTTAGGCTCCGCCGGACGCGGCATCGGGGTCGTAGACGACGGCGGGTTCGATGAGGCCAAAGTCCATTTCGTCGAGGCGATTCATGGCCTCCTGGTAGAAGGCGACGCGGCGCTGGAGGCCGGGAAGGGCATCGTCGTCAATCGAGACGCCAAGCATGGCCAACTGCGCCTTGAGTTCCTCGTGACTTGGTACCGGTCGCTCCATGCGCCCACCCCCAAAGACCCTGCCGGGCAATCTGCCCGCCCCACACTTCGCTACGTATGGTCATGATACGGCATCGACGGGGGCGGATTCCGGCTTTCGCCGGAATGAGGGAAAGTGAGATGGCATCGCGGGGGCTGCCGCCGTTAGCCAACTTCCGGATGCGCGCTCCAGGTCTCGAACCGCTGCTTCGATGCGGGTAGTGTAATCTCGGCCATCTGCCCGGGAGCCAGATCAAGAGGCGTCGTTGGCCCCAGTTCAATGCCATTCGAGAGATGCACTTCCACTCGCACGCTCCTCAGAGTTTCGGTAGTCGTGTTCTCCACTGTGCCCCTAAAGGTATTCCACGACTCGTCGTATGACAGGATAAGGCGCGCGCCGCTGCGAACCACGTCATAGTTGTCCGTCAGGCCGTACTGTGTGGCGGACTCTTCGCCGTCGCCCTCACCCGACTCTGATTCCCCGTCGTGCTCGCCGCCCTCTCCGTTGCGGCTGTGTTCTCCGGATTCGGATTGTTCGCTATGTTCGCCGGACTCCTCGCCACCCACGCAGGCGGTGAGCGCGACCAGCAGAGTGACACCGACCAGAAGTGAGATGAGTGTGCGTGCCAAGGATGACCCCTTTCGGTAACTGGAACACTTAAGAGTAGGAACGGCGAAGAGCTCTTGTGGGTTATGGCGCAGGATGCCAAAGCCCCCGCCGCGCATTGCGCGGCGGGGGCTTTTTCTTCCTTAAGCGGAAAAAGTCTGACGGGCTAGCCGCCGACCCACTGGGGCTTGCGCTTCTCGACGAAGGCGCGCGGGCCCTCTGCCGTGTCCTTCGGGGACAACATGCGCAGCCGGTTGCTGTTCAGGGACTGGACCTGCAGCGCCTCTCGCGTCGGCAGATGCAGTGTGCGGGTGATGTGCTCCTTCGCAACGCGCGTCGCGATGGGTGAGCACTCAGTGACGATCTCCGTCGCCATCGCGACGGCGGTGTCCATCAGCTCCGCCTGCGGGACAACCTGGCTGACGAGGCCCATGCGGTAGCAGTCCGGGGCCTTGTAGCGGCGGCCTGTGATGATGAGCTCCATGGCGAGGCCGATGGGGATGGCGCGGGACATGCGGGTAGTGCCGCTGATGGAGAGGAGGCCGCGTCGGGGCTCGAGGAGTCCCATCTCGGCGTTCTCAGACATGATGCGGATGTCCGCCCACAGCGCCATCTCGGATCCGCCGCCGAACGCGTAGCCGTTGATGGCTGCGATGACCGGCTTGAAGACCTCAACGCTGGGATAGGAGTGCAGGCCCTCGTTCGGCACCTGCGGCGGGGGAGGCGGCTCCTCGTTGGAGGCGTCCTGCTGGGACTGCCTGCGAAGATCGAGGCCGGTGGAGAAGGACCTCTCACCTGCGCCCGTCAGGATGAGCACCCACGCGTCATCGTCATCGCGGAACTCGCGGACGTAGCCAAGCATGGCCTGGTTGCCGTCCAGCGTCAGGGAGTTCAACGTCTCCGGCCGGTTCATCGTAATCAGCCGGACGTGATCCGCCGGCGTCGAATACATAATCTCAGGCTGTGTGTTTTCCTGGGTCATCTCCTACCTCCCGGTGTGATTTCTGCGCCATTGCCGCGCCCTACGGATACCGCAAGCAGGGATGGTCTTCGTCCGGCCTTCGAAGAGGCACTCGCCGATTACTCCCCCACCACGGCGGCCGTCAGGAAACGGCGCTGAAACTATAGCACGGTGGGGGACATGGCGTCAGTGGGGCGGGGTGCGCGACGGGGCATAGGTCTTTATATACCGTATATATGTCAAGTAATGGTATGATTGTATCGGTACAAATCACAGTGCCAGCTACGTCTGGACACGGGGAGGTGCCGGAATGCGCGCATTACTTACCATTGCACTGTGCCTGGTGGTCGCTATTGCGGTGATTGCTTGTGAGGGCGATGAAGAGGAACCAACTGCCGAACATGAGATGACGGAAGAAGAGTCATCCGACGAACATGAGGAAGATGAGGACGAGCACGAGGGCATGGAAGGTATGTCTGACATGTCTTCCTCTTCCATGGAGGACGCGGAACAAGTCGCCGTGGTCCTGTCAGATGTGGGTGAGATGTACACCATGGCCCCCGAAGTGGAATCTGTTCATGCCGGTCCGGTCACGTATGTGGCAAGCAACGAAGGCCTGATTGAGCACGAACTCATTGTGGTCAAGCTCCTGGACATGAGCCTGGATCTCACGAACCTACATGTCGTTGAAGGCCAGCTTGTCGAAGTTGAGCAAGGCGACACGGTCTATCTTGCTGACGCTTCCGGCAACCATTATGGACAGGTCATCGCCTCAACCGGTCACGGTCTGCACCTTACCGCCGGCCATACCGTTGAGTTGAATGCCAATATGGAGGCAGGCCACTACATGCTTCTCTGCAACATTGAGACGCACTACCAGCTTGGCATGTGGACCGAGTTCGAGGCCTCTTAGGTCTTACGTCCTGCCATAGTTCGCCGTTCCGTGTGGCCCTACCACCCGGAGGGGCCACGGAACGGCGCAAGTGTGATCACGTTTGCGATTGCATTGGCGCTCAAGAGGAGCCGGAACTATTCGCGTGTTCAGTCCCACGCGCCACGTACTCTCTCCGTGATGTCTGCCAACTGGCCATCAGTGTCTTCACCGGGATGGGTAAACACATCGACGAGTGAGGCTAGGGTCGTTCCGGTCGGGAACAGTCGAACGATGTCACACGTCGTGGTGTCCTGGAGTGAGGGAAAGACGCGAATGCCTTGCCAGAGCAGCTCGATTTCCAAGTTGTTGGCAGCGATGTTCTTGAGCCAAAAAGTGTCCTCTCCGCTGGCCTCGCGCAAGAGTTCAGTGATTTGCATACGCGGCTCGCTGAGAAAGGCCTATCCATCCAGTGCATTCTTCAGTTGTTGCGCCACCTTTAAGTAGTGGGCCCTGTCGACCATACCCTGCCTCCTTTGTTTAAGAGCAAGACAATTGGGGGAAGAAATCGGTAAATGTCCCTGTTATCCCACTATGCATAGCCCACAAAAAACATCCGACATGTAGGTAAGAGGCACGGCTGTCTGCAAGGCAAGACTTCAAGAGGCGTCGATGAATAAGTGCGTGAAACTCGCCGCTCGCAAGAGGACTGGGGGGGTGAAATTAAAAAACACCTTAGCAGCTGGATAGTGAAAGGAAGGGTTTGGTCTTCGGTCCAAGTTTTGTTGTTTCAAATGAACAACGATGGTGTGCGCCGAAGCGCGCAGCGATCTGTGTTGCCCTGCCCGTGATCCGATCGGGGTTCCGCCATCCGACGAATCGGACGGTTCATGCCACTCAGACACCGGACTTCAAGGCAGGAGAATCGCTGACCGACCTGGGTGCATTCGCGACGCGAGAAGCGCCGCGAAGAACTCCCTAGAAAGGAGGTGATCCAGCCGCACCTTCCGGTACAGCTACCTTGTTACGACTTCGTCCCAATCACTAGTCCCACCCTCGGCACCTACCTCCCCGAAGGGTTGGCGAAGCGACTTCAGGTGTTACCAGCTTTCATGACGTGACGGGCGGTGTGTACAAGGCCCGGGAACGTATTCACCGCGCCATGCTGATACGCGGTTACTAGCAGCTCCTACTTCATGCAGGCGAGTTTCAGCCTGCAATCTGAACTGGGGCCGGTTTTGATGGGATTCGCTCCGGCTCGCGCCTTCGCAGCCCGTTGTACCGGCCATTGTAGCGTGTGTGTAGCCCTGGGCGTAAGCGCCATGATGACTTGACGTCATCCCCACCTTCCTCTCCGTTTTGCGGAGCAGTCTCGCCAGACACATGTAACTGGCAACAAGGGTTGCGCTCGTTGCGGGACTTAACCCAACACCTCACGGCACGAGCTGACGACAGCCATGCAACAGCTGTGTAACTTCTCGACTTGACGAGTCGTCCCCTTTTCAGGTTCCTACTTGCTACATGTCAAGCCCAGGTAAGGTTCTTCGCTTTGCATCGAATTGAACCACACGCTCCGCTGCTTGTGCGGGCCCCCGTCAATTCCTTTGAGTTTTAGCCTTGCGGCCGTACTCCCCAGGCGGAGTGCTTAATGCGTTAGCTACGACACGGAGGGGGTCGATACCCCCCATATCTAGCACTCATCGTTTAGGGCGTGGACTACCCGGGTATCTAATCCGGTTCGCTCCCCACGCTCTCGTGCCTCAGCGTCAGAAATAGCCCAGAAGGTCGCTTTCGCCACAGGTGTTCCTCCCGATATCTACGCATATCACCGCTACACCGGGAATTCCACCTTCCTCTGCTATCCTCAAGCCTGGCAGTATCCCCTGACCTCTCCCGGTTGGGCCGGGAGCTTTCACAAGAGACTTACCGGGCCGCCTACGCACCCTTTACGCCCAATAATTCCGGACAACGCTTGGCCCCTACGTTTTACCGCGGCTGCTGGCACGTAGTTGGCCGGGCCTTATTCGCTGGGTACCGTCAGAACTTCTTCCCCAGCAAAAGGGGTTTACAACCCTAGAGCCTTCATCCCCCACGCGGCGTCGCTGCGTCAGGCTTTCGCCCATTGCGCAAGATTCCCTGCTGCTGCCTCCCGTAGGAGTGGGGGCCGTGTCTCAGTCCCCCTCTGGCCGATCATCCTCTCAGACCGGCTACCCGTCATCGCCTTGGTGGGCCGTTACCGCACCAACTAGCTGATAGGCCGCGAGACTCTCCTCCGGCAACCGAAATCTTTGGTCACATCCCTTATGAGACGTGACATCATGCGGTATTAGCCACGGTTTCCCGTGGTTGTCCCCCACCGGAGGGCAAGTTCCTCACGTGTTACTCAGCCGTCCGCCACTAGATCACGGGCCGAAGCCCGATCTCTCGTTCGACTTGCATGCATGAAGCGCGCCGCCAGCGTTCATCCTGAGCCAGGATCAAACTCTTCGTACGAATTGAACGGAAGACCTCGTCTTCCTTTTCACTATCCAGCTGTTAAGGCGCTTACACCCTTCCCTAGGGAAGGGCGCAACGTTCAGACTATGCGTCGTGGCAAGCCTTGTCAAGCCTTTAAACGCGCTCCCCACGCGGTAAACGGGGTGTTTGGGCATCGCTGAAACGCTGGGCAGGACGCCGTGTCGCCGTCAGTATCATGAGAGGGCGCGTGGATGCCGCGAGGGTGTTTATGAGAGTCAGCCGTTCTGTGTTGTTTGGGGCGGTGGTTTTCGTTGCGGGAACGCCGGCGTCATTCGTTGCCACGACAATCCTCCTGGACTTCGCGCCGGAGGCGGTTGTGTGGTCGGCCATCAACTACCCCGCGTCATTCCTGCGCATGCCGCTGACACTGTTCATGCTGGCCGCCGCCGTCTTTGTTGTGCTGACGATTCTTCGCGTGAGATCAGGCGACCGCAACACCATCAGGACCGTGCCCGATGCCGCGATGTATTTCTTCGCGGTCACCATCGTCTACGTCACCATCGCGCTGGCCACGCCGTACTTCGACACCCTTTCGTATGAGCCTACCCTCTACGCGCCGTTCGCAATCGCGCTGTTGTGGGCGGCGCTTTCTGCCCGTGCTGCGGGGCGAAGCGATGATGGTGGCGGCAGTGAATCACACAGCGCCACTAACAGTCAGCAAGGCCGCGCCGTGATGCTTGCGTCTCTGGCCGCCGCTCTGGCCATCGGCTCTAGTGTTGCTTATGGGCTGCAACTGTTGGACGGAGACACGGCGGGCTGCGCCAGATCCTATTGCTCAACGGAGGCGACAATCGGCTTTGTTGTGGTGATGGCGGCGGGGGCTATTGCAGCGTCCGGCATGATGTTGCGGGGCGTCTCCGGCGACGTTTCCGCCACGAGGCATCGGGACCTTGGCGTGACGGCGTTCGCGTGTCTCACCCTATTGATTGCACCATTGGTGGTGTTTCGGGTTATGCCGTACTACGTGTTCGTGCCCGGGTTGTTCTACGGGCTGTCCGCACTTGCGCTGCTGATCAGCATTTCGCCAAAAGCGGACGTGACGGACGCGCCGGAGCCCGTACAGGAGCTGAGCCCGCCGCCGGACGTGCCGATATAGAGTGGGCAGCCGCCCAGGTTCCACGCTCCCCACGCGGTAGACGGGGTAACGGCCGGGGGCTAAATCACTGCGCCACGGCTCTCCGTTCACCGTGACACTGCCTGAATGACTGGGGCGGGACTCTCAATTCAGAAAGATACTGTCCCGGGCAGGCAACGCTGGAGACTACAGAAGAGCGGCACTTGACTATATGGCCTAAAATGACCGGAACAAACTATTGCCTTGGATCAAGGAGTGCGTCGTGCAAACCATCGCCCGAAACTACTTGCGTGTTGATTCGTCGATGAGTTCAACGATGGTACTCGGTCGTCTCCTTACATGGGCGGTTGTTCTAGCTGTCCTGTCCTGGATCATCATCGGTCTGGCCTCTCTCCGCTTTGAATTGGGTGGGGATTTGGGAGACGTCTTTTATAGCCAGGTGATCCTGGCCTGCATCCTTGTAATTGGAATCGCGAACGCTTATCTCGTTGAGAAGAAAGCGTTCGGACATGATTTGCTCTCCAAATCGCCGGTGCTGTGGGGCAGCCTCGCGAATATCGGCCTTCTCATGCTCATCTGGCAAATATGGGTTGATTTTACCGGCGGGCCCAATGAAGTCCTTAAGGTGATGTATTCCTTGTTGGGCATCGGCCTATGCGGCACGTATGCCGCGTCCATCTCCCTGCTAAGCATCGACAGGGTCTATGAACCGCTGCGATGGGTGATGTACTTGCTGACAGTCATCGTTGGCGCGGAGGTTCTGGAGACGCTCTGGAGTCAGGAAACGCTCTCAGGCGCAGTGGCCGGGGCGGAGTTTGCCCGAGCCGGGCTGTACATTGGCATCACAATGGGAATCTACGCGTTTGGTGGAGCGGTTACCGCCGGTGTCATGCGCAAGGACACACACGGAGTTATCGCTTATACGATAATGGGCCTGGCAGGGTTCGGGCTGATCCTCACCCTCCTATGGGATGCCCTGCAGGCCGGACCGTTGCGATTCGTGTTTGGCGCGTCGCTTTTGCTTAGCATTTCCACCGTCGCGCTCTTTCTGATGAGCTATTACAACGATGGCCTGCCGGCGAAAGTGCGGGCAATCTTCGACCATGACGATATCGAGGAGGCGCCCAGACCTCAGCCCCCTGCTTCGCCGTCGGCGCCCTAGCCCTCCGCCATTGGCTCCGCCTGCTCACTGTTGATCATCGCCAACTCCGCTTCCGGGTCCGCCACGCCGAAGCGCGCCATTGCGGTGCGTTTCGAGCGCAGCCCGCTCCTGACGAGTTCGATCTCCTGCCGCGCAATCTGCGCCTGATCCTGCGGCAACACCGCGCCCCATTCGATGGACGTGCGGTAGGGAGCGAGCTGCTCGCCGGTCATCTGGTCGTGGATGCGGAGGGCGATCTCATTGCGCTTGCGGTAGGCCGCCGCGCGGATGAGCCGCTTGCGTCGCAGCTTGTGGAGGAGCGGGTGCAGTTCCATCTCCAACGCGACGCCGGAGAGGCCCTGCCGGTTGTCGCCAAAGGCGATGCGCGGCGTTTCCGAGAGGTCGTGCAGGGCGCGATAGATGGCGTTCACATAGTCGATGTGGAGTTGGACGCCGCCGCCCTGCAGCAGGTCAAGCAGATAGGCACGCGCCCGATCCGGCAGCTCCCACACCGCGCCGGGCTGAATGGCGATGTCCTGCGATTGATCGACGTTCTCCAGCACAGCGATGGGATTGCCGGAGAGCTCGAGGATCATGGAGAGCTGCGATAAGGCGCGGTTGAGTTCACGGATCGGCTCGACCATGGCGGGGATGTCTGAGACACCCCAGAACTGCTTGGGGGCGCGGATATTGGGATAGACGACGAACGGGATGAGGCCGTAGGGGTTGGCCTCGTCCCGCACGGGAGTGTCGCCCGCCCAGAGTTGGAATTTCTTGTCGTCCCACACCTCCGTGATGGTGACGTGAGACTGACTGTTGCCGTGCGACGCTGGGCGGACGCCGTGCAGTTCACGCGCTTCATCGGCATCCAGCATGTAACGGGAGGCGACGCGACGGATGCGGTTCACGTCATCGCCCACCCACCAGCAGTGGAGGCCCTGCACGTCCGGCGCGGTGATGCGGACGCTGTTGCGGTTCTCATCCCAGGTGATCTTGTATGCGCCGTCGCCGAGCACCGCCGTGTCAATCTCTGAATCAAAGTCCAGTTGATCGAGGGAATTGGACTCTGCGATGTCCGCGAGCAGCCGCTCTGCCCGCCGCGCCCGCTCCTGCTCGTCCACCGACGAATCGACCGGCGGCACGGTGGAGCGGATATCGGCCATCAGGTAGGAGGTGACCTTTTCCACGGCGGCCTTGGCGTAATTGAATGTCAGGCGGCGCTCTCGACCACGCGTCCGTCCCGGCCAGTGCTCGCCGTTGTAGAAGGCGAGGTTGCGGCGGTAGTGTTCACGCCGCTCCGGGTCGCGCTTGTCCAGGGAGGACGGCAGGAACGCCGAGCCGCTCTGTATCCGTCCGTTCTGTGATGTGGTCATGATGTGGCCTTTCTCTTCTCGGTGGTTGCGGGCCGGGTTTCTCCCCGTGCGGATCGCAAGACGCGAAAGACGGTACGCGTGCCGACGTTGAATCTCTCGGCAATAACGGCGATGGGCAGCCCTTCCCCAAATCGGGCGGCGACGATGGCCTTATCTCGCGGCATCAGCCTTTCGCGGCGTGTGACGAGCGGCTCATCGTAGCGGCAGCGAGAATAGGGGCATTCAAGCGAGCGCGTGCAGTCGTCGCCGCAACCGCGGTCGATATAGAGGGTGTCCTCCGGCAGCCCGTCTCCCCGATCCCCGCTGCGCCGCCGTCGTGATAGCGGAATCTCAAGTTGGTCGACGTTGTTGGGCTTGCGCGGGAGGGGTGGCAGCGCAGCATGCCGGGGGGATTCAATTGTCATGTGATGGCCTCCTCCGGGATCGGATTGAGTGGAAATTCTTGGGCCGGAACGTCCTAACTGGAGGAATGACTGCGTCCGACGGCCTTGCGTACGCCTCCTTCCTGCATGCTCGCGTGTGCCAGCAAGGCGAGTGAGACCAGGTAATCGTCATGGCCCTCCCGCTCCGGCACATAGAATTTCATGGTGCGGTTCGCGTTGTGCTCCGCCTGCGCGTGGTGAATCTGATGTCGAACGGCGACGGATTCCGGTGATTGATCGTCGGCGTAGAGGCGCAGGCGGCCGGCGTTGACGAGGGCAAGCAGCCCAAATCCGAGTCGTGACTTCGACTGTTGAGTGAACACGATGGGCTGCACGGCCTGCCCCATGCGGCGATGGAGCGCGGCGGCCGTCGGCTCGCCGATGCCGGTGGCGTCAACCGCAACGCGCCGCACGCGCCACACATTCTTCAAGAGATCCGTCAGTTGCTCCGTGAGCGCCCCGTGCGGCGTTCCGCGCCAGTGATAGTGCTGGACGATGCGGATCTGCGGCTCGCCGCCATCATCGGGGACAACGAGTTCGCCGATGGTTAGCACGGTCTCGTCACGCTGAACAGCGCGGGACGCGCCCCATTCCGGCTCGGAGATGGCCACGGGCGCTCCGGCGAGATCGAGACCTGCGACGTAGACTGCTCCGGGTCGCGGAGTTTCCTGCCTTGGGTGGTCGCCGTGCAACTGAACGATCTGCCCGCGGTTGAAGAGGCGGGTGTTCTCATCGATCGGGAGTAGGGCGTATTGCGTGCGAAAGAGTGGATGCTGCTCGCCAAGCCGCCGCCGCTCCGCCTCCACGAACGCGCCGTAGGGCGGGTTGTGCCGCGCAACATCCTGCCAGTCGTAGCGAAAGTGGCGCGTGGGTACCGCCGGGTCATAGGAGCGCTGAGACGAACTCAGGCGCTCGGTGGACTTGACCTGTTCGAGCAGGGAATCACTGCGCCATGCGGTGCCGTAGAGAACGGTCGTCGCGTTCTGGGCGGCGGCCATCGGGCGGAAGTCACGGTTGAACTTGTCTGCGGAGACATCCTGCGCCTCATCGATCTCCAACAGCAGGTCCGCCGTCTGCCCCACGACGTTTGAGGACGGGTGCGCGCTGAGATAGGTGGCGTGGCAGCGTCCAACGTGGAGGATGTGCCCCTTATCAAGGCGGGATATGTTGCTGAGGCCGTTCTCATCGAGACGCTGCAAGATGCGCTGGATCGAGATCAGCGCCTGCGGCTGAAATGTAGGAGCAGCCTTGACGATTGCGCCGCCACGCGCAGCGTTGCGCAACAGCAGCACCATCTGGAGATAGGCGGACAGCTCGTTCTTCCCCGCCTGTCGCGCCATCTCCACCGTGAAGGTCAACCCGCGCCGATTGAGCACGGAGTCCAGCACGGCGCGCGCCACCTCCGCCTGGTAGGGACGCAGGCGTATGGCGGGCGGGAGAGCGCCCTGTCTGGCCGGGATGGTCTGCGGCTCCATGATTGTCACGGCTACAGCCCCGCCACCCGCAGGATGGCCTGCAGCGCCACCGTGCCGACAATCAGCAGGAACAGGTCATTGATGCGTCTCCTCAGGTCCTGCATCTGCTGTTCTAAAGCCTGCATCTGCTGTTGGAGCAGCGCCTCGAATGCCGTGCTTGGCTCCATGTCGAGCGCGGGCCTGGCATCGGGCGTGGGTATAGAGGCAATGGGAACGCGGCCGTGATTCCTGATGGCGCGGCTCAGCAGGCCGCGCAGGGCGTCACGGAGTTCCTCGGTTCGACGATGCGCCATTGCTCGCAGTCTCCTTAATGTCGGCTCAAGAGCGTTCTTTGCAGTCATAGTTCGATTTCCCCCTCTGCGCCCGGGAAAAGCTGCTCTCCAAGCCCGCGCAGGGTGCCAACGAGGTTGTCGAAGAGGTCTTTCTCCGCCTTGTCCGCCAGGCGATGCCGAGCAGCGAGAGTGCGTGACAGCGTGCCGATGCCCTTCATCAACAAGGGCAGATCGTCCGGCCTGTCTTCCAGGGCAGTGAGAATCTTGGCGCGGAGAACGGCGATCTCATCATCGAGGCCGTCCATGTTGGCGGCGCGTTTCAGGTACTCCGACTCCGCCTCGGACAGGGCGCGCTCGTAGAAATTGGCCTTTGCCCTGCGGCGTGGCGACACTGCCCGCGTTGGCGATTTGGCGGCCTTGTCAAACTTTCTGACCATCGGGCCGTCCTATACTCGTCCGTCCGGCTGCATATCGCCCGGTAGCTCGTCGAGAAAAAGGTCTAGCGCGTCGGGAGGCGTTTCGGTTATCACCCGAGCGAGCCCCCAGATGAGGGCAAGGGCGGAAAGCTCACTCAGTTCGGGCGCCTCCGGATGCCGAATCGCGTTGAGAGTGACCGGCTGTGCTGTCATCGTGTCTCCCTCCTGTCCTTGTGCTCGCCCGCTGCCGCTATGCTCAGCGCGGCTTGCGGCGGAGACGTGAAAGGATGAGCGCCGCGAAGAGCAGTGTCCCCGCCAGGGCGATGATGCCCGCCAGCAGCCAGCCTCGCGCCTCTTGCCAATTCAAGGGGTGGCTGCGCGGCAACAGGACCAAACCGATGAAGATGCTCTGCATTGCCATGCCGAGGGAGATGAGGGCGACAGCCCGTGCCGCTACCGTCGCCCGGCGGCTGTTCCATCGGCGTGTGAGCAGGTAGCCTGCGTTCATGAGTGAGATGATTGCCGTGATCGAATGCTCGACGGCGATAAGAATGAACCACGGCAGCGCTGTACCTCCTGCGGATTTCCCGCGTGGGCTGGTGTGTCGTCAGAACGGAAGAATAGAATAAATGTTCTTTTTCGTCAATCGGCTATGACACACAGGCGTGGCGCGGACGCCGTCCGGTCCTCGTGACTCAGATACACTGGTATGAGGCGCGCATGGCGCGTCTGTTCACTTTCAGACGGAAGCGAGACTTGATCGACCGGTGAGAAACGCATGGGAGTAGTCAGAGCGGCACTTGTGAGCATTGCGCTGATCGCGCTGGCGTTGTCAGGAGCCTGCGCGGTGGTTGACGGCGTGTTTCGGCAGCCCCTGCCGCCGTCTGAGACACTGAATCTGCAGGCGCTTTTGCTGGAGGGCGGCGGCGTTATGCCCGGCACACAGGTCGTTCGCCTGAGCTGGAGTCCCCCGGACGAGAACCTGGATATCGACTTTGTCGTCTTTGAGTATTCGCAGAACGAAAACGGGCCGTGGGAGGAAGTCGCCGCAAAGAGCCCCGGTGCAGGTCACCATGAGCACGGCTCTATCTTTCGCAGCGGCCATTTTTACTTTTACCGCGTGTTCATGATACGTGGGCAGGAAGAGACGCCACGGACTGCCCCAACGTCAGTGTGGATACCGGGCCAGGGCGCGCTTGAACGGGCCGGTCCGGGACAGGTCCTCCCGCCCAATCAGACGCCAACGCCCGTTCCGGGATCGGACGCGACGGCCACCCCGCTGCCGGCACTCCCCGGGGATAGCACCTCGCCGTTCATAGTTGTCCCTCCGACGGCGACACCAAGCGTAACGGCCACGCCGACCGCCACACCCACGCGCACTCCGACGCCGACACCCACCGGCTAACAGGGAGCGTGGAAACGTCTGCCACTTGACGATGAACGTGGTCAATTCCTAGAATCTGAGCATCTTTCGAGTTCCGTCTGCCGTATGTCCGAGTGTCTGGCGGGCGTGCTATTCGTATATAGGCGAGGAGTGTATGCCGACGGAAATCCCGGCGGTTGTGGTGGACAGGCTGCCGCACTATTTGCGGACGCTGCGTCTCATGCTCGACGAAGGGATTGAAGTCGTCAGCTCACGGGAACTCGGTGAGGCGCTGGGGACGACGCCGGCGCAGATCCGCAAGGACCTCAGCTATTTTGGACGATTCGGCAAGCAGGGCCGCGGTTACGATGTCTCCGCCCTGCTGAGCGACCTGACACGCATTTTGGGATTGGAACGTTCGTGGCCGGTCGTGCTGGTGGGCGTGGGGCGGTTGGGCCGCGCCATCATCACGTATCCCGGTCTGACTCCGGAGGGGTTTCACGTGCGGGCGGCGTTTGATGCCGACCCAAGCATCGCCGGGAGCAGTGTGGACGGCGTGCCTGTACGGCCCGCGAGCGAGATGGAGAGTTTCATCCGCAGTGAGGGTGTCGAGATTGCGATTCTCGCGACGCCGGGCGACGTGGCCCAAGACGTGATCGACAGGCTCGTTGCATGCGGAATCCGGGGCATCCTGAACTACGCGCCCATGACCCCGCACGTGCCGAGCGGCATCACCGTGCGGACGATTGACCCCGTGCAGGCCCTCCAGACGATGACGTTCTATCTGCGGGACTCCGAAGAAGAGGAAGACCTCTTGCCGAACCGCAGGCGGGGGCGGCGGGGGAACGGGCGGCGCTAGTTGTCTGTGCGGGTGGGTTGCGGCGCTTGCCTGCTGCGGCGGCGGGCGGCGACGCGTTCAGCGACCCTGATGCGTGTGAGTGAGCGCAGCAAGGCGGACTCCACACGCGCCATATCAAGGTCGGGCGTGGCCTGGCGATTCGTGAGCCGCTCCTGCGCCTGGCGTCTCGCCACCTCGGCGCGGTCTACATCGATGTCTTCTGCGTATTCCGCCGCATCGGACAGTATTGTCACGCTATCCGGGCCAATCTGGGCAAAGCCGCCGCTAATAACCAGTGACGTCTCTTCACCTGACTTGCGCGTGAGCACCTCGCCGGGCTCAAGCAGCGTCACGATGCGGGCGTGGCGCGGCAGGACGCCAAGCTGGCCCTCCTCGCCGGGGAGGACGACGATATCGACATCGTCCTCGTAGGCGATTCTGTCCAGTGCGATGATCTGCAGGTGGGTCGGCATTCTTAGCCCTCCGCTGCCATCTCCCGGGCTTTCTCTGCCGCCTCCTCGATGTCGCCGACCATGTAGAAGGCCTGCTCCGGCAACTCATCGTGCATGCCGTCGAGGATCTCCTTGAAGCCGCGTACGGTCTCACGGATGGGCACGTACTTGCCGGCCTGTCCGGTGAACGCCTCCGCGACGAACATGGGCTGGGAGAGGAATCGCTGAATCTTGCGGGCGCGGGACACGGTCAGCTTGTCGTCATCGGACAGCTCTTCAAACCCGAGGATGGCGATGATGTCCTGCAGGTCCTTGTAGCGCTGCAGCACCTGCTGCACGCCGCGCGCCGTGTCATAGTGCTCCTGCCCCACGACCTGCGGGTCAAGAATGCGGCTGTTGGACGTGAGCGGGTCGACGGCCGGATACAGGCCCTGCTCAGCGATGGCGCGCTCAAGCGCGATAACCGCGTCAAGGTGTCCGAACGTGGTCGCCACGCCGGGGTCGGTGTAGTCGTCGGCGGGGACGTAGATGGCCTGGAATGAGGTGATGGAGCCCTTCTTGGTGGATGTGATCCGCTCTTCCAGCGCGCCCATCTCTGTCGCGAGCGTCGGCTGGTATCCCACTGCGGACGGCATGCGTCCAAGCAGCGCGGAGACCTCCATACCGGCGAGGATGTAGCGATAGATGTTGTCGATGAAGATCAGGACATCCTGCCCCTCGACATCGCGGAAGTACTCGGCCATGGTGAGACCGGTGAGGGCGATGCGGGCGCGCACGCCGGGCGGCTCGTTCATCTGCCCGAACACGAGCGCGATCTTGTCGATAACGCCGGAGTCACGCATCTCGTGCCAGAGGTCGTTGCCCTCACGGGAGCGCTCGCCGACACCGGCGAACACGGAGAATCCGCCGTGCTCGGTGGCGATGTTGCGGATGAGCTCAAGGATGACGACGGTCTTGCCAACGCCCGCGCCGCCATACGCGCCGATCTTTCCACCGCGCGTGAATGGGGTGATGAGGTCAATAACCTTGAGGCCGGTCTCCAGCATCTGCGTGCTGGTTTCCTGCTCATCGAAGGGGGGCGGTTCACGGTGGATGGGCCACGTCTGCTCGGCGGCCACGTCTCCGAGGCCGTCAAGCGGCTCGCCCAGCACGTTGAAGAGGCGGCCCAGTGAGCCGCGCCCGACGGGGACGGCGATCGGGCGGCCCGTATCGACGACTTCAACGCCGCGCTGTAGGCCCTCCGTCGCGCCCATCGCGAGGCAGCGCACCCAGTTATTGCCGATGTGTTGCTCCGCTTCCAGGACGATCTGCCCGCCCTCCATCTCCACCGTCAGCCCGTTGTAGATGTCCGGGAGCTCCTGGGGAGGAAACTCCACGTCCACGACGGTTCCGATTACCTGTACTACCTGTCCGTTGGCCATTTTTTCACCTCACCTACGATGCCGGGGCCAACTCGGCCCCCTGCCCAAAGTAGCGATCCACGTCAAACTCGCGAAGGCTGTCGATTATCTCATCCGCTTTTGAAATATCCAGTGTTGTCGTCATATCCGTACGGAGGGCAACTGTGTAGATGCCGGCGCTCTTTGCGGACGTAATGCCAGCGGGAGAATCCTCGATGGCGATAGCATCGGCGGGGTCCAGCCCCATCAGTTCTGCCGCCTTGAGATAGATATCCGGCGCGGGCTTGCTGCGCCGCACATCCGAGGCACACAACGTCGCGTCAAAGAACTCCGTCAGCCCCAGCTTCTCCAACTTGACAGTCAGCCACCTACGGCGCGTTGCCGTCGCCAATCCGCGGGGGATACCTCTCCGCTCAACGGCATGAAGCAATTGCGCGGCCTCCGGTCGCAATTCCAGCTCTTGTTGCAACATGTCTTCAAGCACCACACCATACCGATCTTCGTAGTGCTGCACGGGTTCAGGCAAGTTCCTGTCCTGTACCAGCCTCTCCCATGCCTGCCTAGTGTTATACCCGATGAATTGCTGGTACTCGGTCGGCGTGACTTGCTCCACACCGCACTGCTCAAGAATCACGTTCACCGACTTCAGATACAGTGGCTCGCTGTCGATAAGCACGCCGTCAAAGTCAAAGATGATGCCGCGGGCCTGTTGGGCACTCATGATGCCGAGCCTCCCGCCAATAGCGCCTGAACGTCAATCTCCCGCAAGGAGTCAACGATAGCGTGCGCGTAGGTTTGATCAACGTCTCGCATCCACGCCGTGCGGATGGCGATGGTGTACAGCCCCGCATCACGCGCCGCCCTGATCCCGCTCGGCGAGTCTTCAATCGCAAGCGTCTCCGCCGGATCGACTCCCAGCGCCTCCGTTGCTTTCAGATAAATCTCAGGGTCTGGTTTATGCGCCGAAACGATATCGCCCGTAAGAATCTCATCAAAGGCGTCGGAGATGCCCATAATCTCGAGCCGCTGTCCGGCCCACGCTGCCTTTGCCGAAGTCGCCAGGGCGAATGGGACACCGGTCTCACGGATTGCCGCAATTAGCTCCGGTGCGCCATCCGCCACAACCAACTCGGTGGGGAACAGGCCGCGCGCGATTACATCGACGCGGTGCGTGTATTCATCCAGTGGTGTGGTGAGCGTGGGGCGCAGTTGGCTGATGCGGCGCCACCAGGAATCGTTATCGAGGCCGGTCATCGAACGCGCTTCGTCGTGCGTGAGAGCGTCCTGGCCCTCTTCGGCGAGGAAGCGGTTGATAGCGGCGACGAGCACCGTCTCCGTGTCGCAGAGCACGCCATCAAGGTCCGTAACGACGGCGCTGAGGCGCGTCGGCGCGTCGGCGAATCGTTCCATTGGCGGCACGGCGAGAGCCTGCATGGGCTACGCCTTCTCCAGTGCGGCGACGCCGCCGATGAGATCGAGAAGCTCCGTCGTGATCGTCTCCTGCCGCGCCTTGTTGTACTCAAGGGTCAGTGCGTCAATCATCTCACCCGCCGCGTCCGTCGCGGCGCGCATGGCCACCATTCGGGCGGACTGCTCCGAGGCAGCGTTCTCCAACGCGGCCTGGTAAATCTGCATTTCCACGTAGCGGGGGAGCAGACCACCGAGTACCGTGGCTGCGTCCGGCTCGTACTCATAGTCGCCGAGCGCCGCGCTTGCGTCGGTTTCAGACGCCGCGGGCGGCTCAACGGGCAGCAGCTGACGAATGACCGGCTCCTGCACAGCGGTGTTCACGAAATTGGCGTAGGCGAGATAGACGCGGTCGAGTCGTCCGGCCTCATAGTCCTCCAACACGATGCGCGCGATGGGGGACGTATCGATCGGATCCGGGAAGTCGCCGAGATTCAGGAACTCAGCGCGGATGTCGCGGCCCCGCCTCGAGAAGAAGTCATTGCCCTTCTTGCCGACGGAGATTTGAGAGACGGGATGCTGTTGTTCCAGGCCGAAATTGAAGGCGGCGCGGTTGAGGTTGGCGTTAAGGCCGCCGCACAGGCCGCGATCCGGCGTGAACAGGATCAGGCCAATGTTGCTCGGCTCACGCACTTGCATCAGCGGGTGAATAGCATCCCCGCTGCCGCTCTGCCGCGCGACGATGTCCGCGATGAGATCAAGAAGACGCGTGGAGTACGGGCGTGACGCCATGACGCGCTGCTGGGCGCGGCGCATCTTTGCCGCCGCGATGAGTTCCATCGCGCTCGTGATCCGCTGCGTGTTGGTGACGCTGCGAATCCGTTGCCGAATCTGCCGTGTATTTGGCACGACGCCCTATCCTCTCGGTACTGACCGTTGTCGCCTAGTAAGTTCCGGTGTCCTTGAACTCCTGCACCGCGTTGCGCAGCGCCGTCTCCGTTTCCTCTCCGAGGTCGCCGGACTCGCGAATCGCGTCTAGGGTGCCGGAGTGGGATGCGTCGAGGAACGAGAGGAAGGCCTGTTCAAAGGCGCCAACGCGCTCGACGGGCACATCGTCCATCAAGCCCTGCGTCGCGGCGAAGAGGACGGCCACCTCCTTCTCTACAGGGAGAGGCTCGTACTGTCCCTGCTTGAGAAGTTCAGTGAGAATCTGGCCGCGCTCAAGCTGCCGACGCGTCGCAGCATCAAGGTCACCGCTGCCGAACTGGGCGAATGCCTGCAGGTTGCGGAACTGCGCCAGATCAAGTCGCATGCGTCCGGCAACCCGGCGAATGGCTCGGGTCTGCGCTGCGCCGCCCACACGTGATACCGATAGACCTGCGTTTACCGCCGGCCTGATGCCGGAGTTGAACAGGTCCGTTTCGAGGTAGATCTGGCCGTCCGTGATGGAGATGACGTTCGTTGGGATGTATGCGGACACGTCGCCGGCCTGCGTTTCAATGATTGGCAGCGCCGTCAGGGAGCCGCCGCCATTGTCGTCGTTCAGGCGGGCGGCGCGCTCGAGCAGTCGGCTGTGCAGGTAGAAAACGTCTCCGGGGTAGGCTTCGCGGCCCGGCGGGCGGCGGAGCAACAGCGAAACCTCGCGATACGCCCACGCGTGCTTGGAGAGGTCATCGTAGACGATGAGGGCGTCCTTGCCCTCCTCCATGAATTGCTCGCCAATGGCGCAGCCCGCGTACGGCGCAAGGTACTGCATGGCGGCGGACTCCGCCGCATTCGCCGTCACGACGACGGTGTGTTCCATCGCGCCGTTCTGCTCAAGTGTGGCCACCAACTGCGCCACCTTGGAGGCCTTCTGGCCGATGGCGACGTAAATGCAGATGAGGTCGCCGCCGCGCTGGTTGATGATTGTGTCAATGGCGATGGCCGTCTTGCCGGTGGAGCGGTCGCCGATGATCAGCTCACGCTGGCCGCGGCCAACGGGAATCATCGCGTCGACAGCCTTGATGCCGGTCTGCACGGGCTTGTCCACGGACTGGCGGGTCACGACGTTGGGCGCGACCCTCTCCAGCGGCCTGGACTGCGTTGTCTGGATGGGGCCCTTGCCGTCCACGGCAACGCCGAGCGCATCAACGACGCGTCCCAACATTGCGTCGCCGACGGGCACCTCAGCGATGCGCCCCGTCGTGCGGACCTCCGAGCCTTCCTGGATGCCGGCGTCTGAGCCGAGGATGACCGTACCGACGGTCTCCTCCTCGAGGTTCAGCGCGATGCCGATAGCGCCTGTGGCGAACTCAATGAGCTCGCCGTATCGCACTCCGGTGAGGCCGTGAACCGTCGCGATGCCGTCACCAATCTGGATGACCGAGCCGACGTCCACGGTCTCAATCGAGACCCCAAAATCCTCAATCTGACGCCGAATAATTGACGCAATGTCCTGGCCGCGAACAGCCATATTTCAGTCCCCTTTGCCGTCTCGTCTTTTCTACATGTTCTTGCGTGTGTCTGTCTGCGCGCCGACGTGTGTTGCTAGGATGACGTCGCGCTCTCCCGGAGCCAGTCCCGCAGGTTGCGGAGGCGGGAGCGTGTGCTGCCGTCCAGGACACGGTCGCCTACACGGGCGACAAATCCGCCGATAATCTCCGGATCAACGTCAATGGACAGCCGCAAATCACGTCCGACCTGCCGATTCAGCAACTCGCGCACCTGCTCCTGCAGATCATCATCCATCGGCTCCGCGGACGTGACGCTTGCCGCGACGACGCCCCGTTCCTCATCCAGCATCTCCAGGTATCCGTCCAGGATGCCCTGGGCGAGATGAGAGCGATTGCGCCGAACGAGGATCATGGCGAGGTTGCGCGCGAGCGGCGCAGCACTGTCCAGGTGCTGATCAAGCAACTGCTGTTTGTTCTCCTCCGAGACGCGCGGCGATTCTACAAAGGCCTGCACGTCCGGCAGGCCAAGAACGTCCGCTATCGTCTGGAGGTCATCCCTCCACTGATCAAGCGTGTCCTGCTCCCGGGCGATGTCAAACACCGCCTGAGCGTATCGCCGGGCTGATCCGCCGGATGGCATGGGCTATGAGCCTCCGCCGTTGGTGATTTCTTCGGCCTCGCGCAGCACCTCTTCGACGAGGTTCCGGTGCGAGTCATGATCCAGCGAGCTGTTGATGATGCGCTCGGCGGCCATGATCGAGAGATCGATGATCTCCTGCCTGCCTCGTTCGATGATCTCCGCGGCTTCTCGTCGAAGCTCTTCTCGCGACCGCTCGGCCATGGCTTCCGCGTCCTGGCGCGCTTGCGCCAACAGTTCTTCGGTCTGGCGTCGGCTGGTTTCCGTCGCCTGTTGGATGATCTGCTGCGCGCGCTCCCTGGCCTCTGCGAGGGCCTGCTGGACCTCCTCACCGCTGCGTGCCGATTCCTCACGAGCGCGTTCCGCCTCCGAGAGTGCCTCCCGGATGCGTTCCGCGCGCTGGTCAAGCATCCGCGTGACGGGCTTGTAGAGGATCAGCGACATCAGCACGAGGAAGATGCCGAAGTTGATGAACTGGCTGATCAGCCCGGGGATGTTGAATCCGATGGCTTCCATCGACTCATGCCCCTTTCCGACCGGCTGCAAAGGTCTGCGCCGACATCACATTGTCCTGTCGTTGTGTCACCGTTCTAGACGAACTTGATCAGGATTGCGACGACCAGCGCGTAGATCGCGATTGCCTCAGCGAAGGCGACACCGACAATCATGTTGGTCTGAATCTGTCCGATGGCTTCGGGATTCCGGCCAATGGCCTCCATCGCCTTGGATACGGCGATACCGACGCCGATGCCGGGGCCAATTGCGCCAAGACCGATCGCTAATCCGGCGCCGACCTGAGTCAAACCCTCGGAAGTCAGCTTCTCCGCCGCCTCGGCGGACAACGCCTCTTGCGCGAACGCCACGCCCGTCGTCAGGGCCATCAGGGACCCGACAATCATCAGAACCAGAAGTATCCGGCTCCACCCGCTGTACGAACCGATCATGCTACCTCCCAATCGTCCGCTCTCTCGCTCTTTCTGTGTGGTGGACTCACGCCGGCATCCGGCCCCACCGATTATGATTGCTCGCTACTCGTCGCGCTCAGTGCGCGGCCGCCTCCCCATGTTCTCCGCCGCCCTGATCCTCTCCGCCGTGGTGGCTAACCGCAAGGATGCCAAAGATCAAAGTCAGGATGGCGAAGATGAACGCCTGAATAATACCGAAGAAGACCTCCATGAAGAAGACGCCAATCACGAACGTCAACGGCACGAAGAACGACATCATCAGGATGAGAATCTCACCGGCGAACACGTTGCCGAAGAGTCGGAATGTAAAGCTGACGAGCCGCACCAGCTCCGAGATCAGGTCGATAATGCCGACAAAGACGTCGATCAGACCAAAGGCGATATTGCCCTTGAGCAGCCGTCCAAAGTTGAAGAACTTGCCCAGATAAGGGAACAGGCCGAGGCTCGTGATGCCCCAGAACTCGACAAAGATGAAGCTCCATACAGCGATGGCGAACGGCGTGTTCACGTCCGTATTGGCGGGGCGCAGCATCGGCACCAGGTGCCCGGCGTTCAGATCAGGATTCTCCTCGTGAAACGCTTCCCATTCGTCGCCGTGAATCTCAAAGGACGTCTCGGTTTCGCCGTGAAGCTCGTACTCCAATCCGCCGAGAGGGATGTTGTTGCCGGAGTCCAACACGAAGAGCTTGACCTCGGAGAGCGGTTCTCCGATGTCTTCCGCGTGGTGAACCTCCTCCTCAGCCGGCACGACCGTGAAGATGGTGCCGGTGCCGGGGATGAAACCAAGCAGGTTCGCTCCCGCGACAAACAGGAATATTGTTGCCACAATGGGGAAGAAGCGCCGTCCATTCGCCGCGCCCGCCGCAGACTGGCACAGGTTGAGAAGCGCCTCAACGACGGTCTCCGCCAGCGCCTGCATGCGGCCGGGGATGACATCCATCTTGCGGGTGGCGAACCAGGCGACGCCAAGGATGACGATCATGGCGAGCCACTGCTGAATGACGGTGGCGCGGAGGGGGTAGCCCAATGGCTCAGCGATGGGGTCAACTTGAAGGGTCGGAATCTCCAGCGGCCCTCTCAAAAAGAGGATGCCGAAAACGGTTAAAAGAAGCACGGCGATGATGCTGAACAGCACACGTGGCCGCGCAAGCAGACTCACTCCTCGTTATCCTTTCGCGTTGGCCGTGGTGACAGCAGCGGCGCAGCCAATCGATATGCGCCCCAGGCCGCCACAATCAGGCCCAACCCAACCCCCAGTAGTGTGAACAGCGGCGTCACCCCAAGGCGGCCATCCACCCAGACCCCGCCAAGCACACCGCCAACAATGCAGACGGAAACGTACCACCCGAGTCCGAGTAGTCGCACCGCCACCTGCATAGCTCTGCTGCCGGTTAGCCGCGACATGACACCGCTTGCGAAAGTTATCACACACCCGTAGGGGCGTCAATAAACGAAGGGGCAGAGGAAGTGATGCGAATGACGCGGAATTCTCGAGGCTGAACGTTAGTCTTTCCGCTGCTCGCCCTCGAGATCCATGTTGATCTCTTCAACGGCGTCGGTGAAGGCGGACATTCTTCGGGCCTCGTCATCAGAGACACCCTTGCCGCCTTCGAGATCCAATTCCTCCACAAACTCCCTGAACGCCGAGAGTTTAAGTAGTTCCTCTTCAGTGACCTCTCGCTGCTCCGAGCCGTCGGCATCGCGTGCAAACACGTAGTCGCCGGTGTCGGAATTGACTAGCACGCCGGCCTCGTTCAGCACTTCATCAGCGGCATAGATGGGGACTTCTGCCCGGACGGCAAGCGCGACGGCATCGCTCGGTCGGCTGTCAATCTCAATGTCCTTGTCGCCGTGGCGCACGATGATTTGTGCGAAGAACGTGTCGTCTTTGAGATTCGATATGAGAATATGGCGAATCTCTCCACCGAGTTGAGGGATGACGGTGTTCAGGAGATCGTGCGTCAGAGGGCGTGGAACGCGAACGTTCTGCATCTTGATGGCGATGGATTCGGCCTCCGCAGGGCCGATCCAGATAATGAGACGGCGCTCAGCGCTTTTTTCCTTGAGGATAACGACGCGTTGATAGCTGTTGAGGCTTACGCCGATCCTGTCGATTGTCATCTCGATCACGCGGCCACCTCCTTCGCACCCTAGGCCACCAATTGTACGCCCCTTGGCTAGGTGGGACAAACCGAAAAGGGCCTCAGACTTCATCCGGCGAGGCTGTAGCGGGAGCCGTTCTCCGTCTTGATTACATTGATGCGCGTATCGAACTGGTTTCGTACATCGTCGATGTGCGTGATGACCAGGATCAGGCCGTTGTGAAAGACAGGGTCGTTCCAGAGTTCTGAGATCGCCTCGATGAGCCTCTCGCGCCCCTCTGCGTCCTGGCTTCCAAACCCCTCATCGATGAAGAGGACGGGCACTTCTGAGCCAGCCCGACGCGCCAACAGCTTGGACAGCGCAATACGCAGTGCAAAGTTGATGCGAAACGCCTCGCCGCCGCTGTACATCTCATAGGCGCGAGTGCCCTGGATGTCAGAGATGATGACCTCCAACGTCTCGATGGTGTTGCCCGCCTGCGTCTGCCGTTGCGTTTCAAGCCGCAGCGTCATCGATCCGTTGGTCATGCGGCCCAGCAGATCGTTGGCGTCGTCCTCCAGTTCCGGCAGCGCCGTCTCAATGAGAAGCGCCTGCACCCCGCGTGGACCGAACGCATACGCCAGATCATCATGAACAGAGGCGCGAGAGGCCGCCTCCCTCTCCTCCTCGTTCAAGCCCGCCTGCTCCTCCCGCTGCCTTTCCAGGCGCTGCAGGTCCGCTTGAATGAGAGCCTGCTGTCGATCGGTGTCTCTAATCCGGCCCTCTAACTCATCAACCTCCGCCCCGGCCCCCGTGGCCTCCGTGACGGCGTCGTCCAGACCCTCAAGGCTCTGCTCCAACTCTGCTGCGCGGGATTGTTCAGACTCACGTGTTGTTGTCGCCCGTTGCCAACGTTCGTTCACGTCCGCAAATGCTGCCCGGTCGGCGTCCACCCGGGCGGACACGGCGTCGAGATTACGCCGGTCGCTCTCCCAGCGCCGCAGACTCACTTCCCGCTCCTGTGCGGCGGTGTGCGCGTCCGCGTCATAGTCGAGCCCCTCGATTCGCTGCCGGACAGCCCGCAATTCATCGGACTCTTGTGGCGTGGCGGCGAGCACCGCGCGGGTCTGGTCGAGTTCTACCGCGGCCTCCGGCAGGCGTTGGGCGGCTTGTTGCGCCTGCTCCAACTGTGTCCGAATCGACCCCGCCTGTGAATCAAGCCGAGACGACTCTTCCCGCAGCGCGGTCTCATCGCGCTCGATTTCGCTCGCAAGACCGTCGTGCCTTGCGCGCATGGCCTTGCCATCAGTTTCGATGCGGCGCATCTCTGCGAAAAGATCGTTCTTGCGGCTCTCGAAATGTTGGCGCAGGCGATCTGCGCCATGCTCGCCGAGCTGCGTGCCGCAAACGGGACACTCCACGAGTTCTCCCTGCGCAATGAGAGCCATCGGAGCATCCAGGCTGTCATGTTCCCGCTTGATTGAACCGTGCAGAGCCCGTTGCGCCTCCAGTTCACCGAGCAGGTTCTCGCGCTCTGTCCGCCGTGCAGCAAGCTGCCGCTCGCGTTCCGCAAGATTCTCCCGCCGCGCATCAAGCGACGTCAGGCTTTCTTTCAGATCGTTTGCCTGCCCGGCCTGCTCGGCGAGTTCTTTATGCCGACGTTCTGCCTCAGTGACTGCATATTCAAGACCTGAGCGCTCTTCGGATGCCGCTTGTTCAAGTTGGCTGCGCTCCGCAACTAACTCGCCGTGTTGGCGTGCGCGTGCACCGAGGTCGGCCAACGCTGATCGGTCCGCCTCCAATGCGCGCCAGCCCGCCTCGATCTCTTCGGCGCGAGCCAGCATCTCCTCTGCGCTTGCGATGGTCTCCTGCAGCTCTTGACGGCGCTCAACCAGGCTGCCTGCTTCGTCGGACAACTCAGCAATGCGCTCTCGCGCCTCCCCCAGCTGCCGTTGGCGATTCTGCATGTCCGTGACGACAGCACTGAGTTCGTCCCGGCGCTTCGTCGCGGATTCAAGCCGCGTATTCAATTCAGACAGACTCTGCGCAACTTCCTCAGCCTGTTTCTTGAGTCCCTCTTCCCCCTCAAGCTCGCGTTCTATGGACTCGATGCGCCCCCGGGCGATGGCCTGTCGGTTGCGGTCTTCCCCCGCCATCTCTCTAGCCTTCTGCGAATAACTGTCATAGATGGACAGGTTCAGAATCTCCCCGAGAATACGCTTCCGCTCCGCGGGCGGCTGAGATACGAACAAATCGGCTTTCCCCTGAACCAGGAAAGCAGAGTTTATGAATGTGTTGTAATCAAGGTGGATGGTGTCGACAATTTTGCGGGTCGTCTCCCGAGCGCCCCTCTCATTGAGCGCCCGCCAGCCACCTCCGTCCCGCATCTGAAAGCTCAGATTAGTGGTGCCGCCCCTGCGTTGCCGTACGTGACGCCGCTCCACGCGGTAATCCACGCCATGTGACCGGAATTCAAGCTGCACGCTCATCTCTGCCAGCCCCGCCGCAACCAGTTGGTCCGCGGACGCCCCTGCCCGGGAACGCCCCCACAACGCCCACGTGATAGCGTCCAGCAGAGACGATTTCCCGGCGCCGTTGGGGCCGGAGAGGCAGGCAATGCCTAGCCCCTCCAGGATCAGCGGCTCCTGCGCCCCCCGATAGGGCATGAAGTTCTCAACAGTTAGCTTGAGCGGCAGCATGGAGTGGGTGAATCGGACTCTACGCTATCTCAGCGGCCCGACCGCGCTCCGTCACCACGATGGTCGGTAATCTCGCCAACGCATCCGTGAACGCCTCGGGCTGCGCCGTATGGACGGGAATGAGGTAGCGCGGGACGATGCGGCGAATCATCGCGATCGTCTCGTCAAACGTCGCGTGGCCGGAGGAGTGGAAATAGTTGACGTCTTTGACGTCCTGACCTGCAATGTCTAGTCCTGCGGCGCGGATTCGAGTGAGCACCCCATCCTCGTTGCCCATGGCCGCGCGCGAGCGAATGTATACGCCCCGTGTCGGCTCCTCCGCCTCCAGCACGCCCAACTCCGTAGGCGAACTTCGCACAATGTATCCGCCGCCGTTCTTACGCAGCTCACCCGGCGAAATGAGAATCGCCTGAAATTGGTCTCGCAGCTCTGCTTCCCAACCGTTAGTGGAGTCATCGAGCTGAGGCGCGTCCAGGATACGAAACGTGTCCACCGCGTCAAAGGCCGGAAACTGCCGCCACACGATGGACATGGACAGGTACATGTGGACATCCTGCGGCGATAGGACAAGCAAACGTCCGCTGGTTTCGGCGACATGCTGGAACGTCAACAGTCGCTCCATGTCCATCGCGTCAAAATCCGCCACGATTAGGCCGTGGTGCCCATCGATGGCCTCCTTCACGCGCTCATACACATCGTTCTCAGTTGTCGGGTTAACGCCGGGGTGTGTGTTTGCGCCGTCCACAATCAGTGCCATTAGATTCAGGTCCGTGAATCCCTGGACGAATTCCCCCATGAGGCCCGGCTGCTGGCCGTGGAATCGAATATCTCCCGTGTAGCCGATCCAGCCGTCTCGCGTCTCGACTGCGATGGCTGACGCGCCAAGGATGGAATGATCGACGGGGTAGTGTCGCAGAGCGCGCCCGTTGAGAGCGTCGGGTGCGTCTTGGGGCAGCACGGACGCCGGGCGCGACATGATGCTGTTCACCCCCACGGAATTCATTTGCCCGAGCCACCAACGGTGAACGTCGCCAAATGTGTCGATCGGCTCCCCCTGCGGATTGGCGGAATCGTTCTGTGTCAGTAAAAAAGTGTACGGGCGCTGCACCGCCTGGCGGGATGCCACCGGGCCGTCGTAGCCGCCCGGGACTGCGAAGACTGTTTCGTTCTCTCTTGCGGATTGAGAAATATCCTGCGTCGCCTTGAGAATTGCGGAGGTCATCACGCTCGCATAGATGGGCGTGTCCTGGGGCAGGTAGGGGATGCCCGCCGTGTGCCGTGGGTGGGCGTGGCTGATGAGCGCCCCGTCCAGCCGTGGCAGCGCATCGCTCCAGGACGGCGCGCCGCAATCGAATAGAAACGCGCCCCGATCATCCTCTACGAGAACCTGCGTCCTGCCGGGGTCGTTCAATCCGGATTGAACCGTTATTCGTACAGACACCCGGCTCCACCCCCTGATGATGAATGTGCAGAATGACAAGCCGCACAGGCGGCAAATGCGCGGCCACCCGTTCAGTCTAGCGGCGAAGAGACGTGCGTGCCGCGAGAGTCCACCGTTTCAACACACACCCTCGCATAGCCAGTCAGATTTGGAGAATAGGGATAGGCTGCGTATACTTTGCCCCATCGCGGTCTGCCACCGATTCGCGGGAAGGAAGTGACGTGGACAGTCTTTCGCGATTTTTCGCCCTTACTCTCCTTGCGCTACTGGTATTCGTCGGCATCGCCTGTGGCGCAAGTGAAGATGACTCCAGGCCCCTGATGATGCTTGGTGGAGGTGAGGGCTCTTCATTCTCCCAATCCTCCGCCGGGGAATCTGCAAACCCCGGCACGATAACAGTCATGCAGGAAGACGACATGACTGAAGACTTTGACGTTGACGAGCCGATGGAGGCCGTTGATGAGGAGTCTGGCAACGGTCTCGCCAGCGGCTACCCGCCCGTCGCCGCCCAGAACCGCCTCATCGTCCGCATCGTTGACATGACCATTGAGGTTGATGATGTCCCGCGGCAAATAAAGGCTGTGTCCGGCATTGCTCTGCAGCGCGGCGGATGGGTCGTTAGTGAACAGCGCTCCAGCCAGCACGTTGGGCATATCTCCGTCCGTGTGCCCAGCGCGCAGTTGGATAGTGCCATCAGCGCCATCTCCGACCTTGGCCTTGACGTGCTGTCTCTCATCTCCACGAGTGATGACGTGACGGAAGAGTATTTTGACGTGCAGGCGCGCATCCAAAACCTCAATGTCACCCGTGACTCGCTCCACCTACTGCTGAGCAGAGAAGGTGATCTTGAGGACATTCTCGAAGTCCAGCGCGAGATCACCCGCGTGAGCGGCGAGATTGAGATCCTTGAGGGACGCAAGCGTTTGCTTGAGCAGACAACCGCCACATCGCTGATCAACGTGACACTCGAACTCGCTCCCGGCGAGATGTCCGCCGACGCAGGTCCGGATCTGCAGGCCGTTGAGGGGCGGTTTGTCGCCTTCCGCGCCTTGTTCAATGAACCGCAGGGTATCGACTCCTACGAATACTGGTGGGAATTCGGCGACGGAGACGAGTCGGAGCGGCGCACCCGCACCGCTCTCACCGAGACACCCGGCCAACGCGTCACGGAAATCGTCTGGTACACCTATCACTCAAGTGAACAGTCGCCGTACTTCGTGACGTTCAAGATTCGCGGCACGGGCGAGGCCGGCGTGGTGGACGGCGAGGATGCCATCAAGGTCAACGTGGAACGCGTGCCCACGATATTCGTTTCTACGGAAGAAAGCGTCGTGATTCGCGCAGACGAAGAGCTCACGCTGACCGGCTCTTTCACGCGCCCCGGGAATGTGATGGGTCTCACCTATGAGTGGGACTTCGGCGACGGCCTGATTCCTTCCACCGGCGATATCGGCGAGGGCGTGCGGGAGATCAGCGCCACACATGAGTACACCATTGACCGGTCGGCCCCCTATGAGGCGCGTTTTACGGTGGAGGGCGAGACAGACTTTGGTGCGCCGATTTCATCGTCATCGACGGTGCTGGTCTACGTGGAGCCGAGCGCGCAGTGGGTCATCGGATTCCTCGATATTCCTGAGACGGCCCGCGGTGCCACCAGGGCTCTCAGCGTGATTGCTCAGGCTGCCGTCGTCGCCGTCATCTGGATCGTTCTGCTGAGCCCTGTCTGGGGCCTCATAGTAGCCCTGATCTGGTTCTTGCGCCGTCGGACGTCAATCGGTCTGCCGTCCCGCCCGCGGCGCGAACCCGACCATGAACCCGAGGGTGCCGGGAATGCCGCCGAACTGAGCGATGATTCGGATACGGACGAAGCGGAACCGGACTCAGAAGACGCTCGCCCGAACTAGCGGAACGGCGCAATCGCCAACGTGATGGCTATCGCCACCTGGATCGCGGCAAATACCAGCCACAGCAGGCTGAAGCTGACGCCAATGAAGACAGCTGCCACTGCCCAGGAGAAGGCGGCTGAGCCGCCCGCCACGTAGCGCAACGATCGCGCGCGGCTGCGGTTGGCGGCGATATGGACGGCCTGCCCGATGAGAAATCCTGCGACGGCCCACAAAATCACGGTGAAAAAGCCGCCGAAGAGCGCCGAGAGAACGGTCACCACTATGGCGATGAGAATAGCCGACCCCAGTCCTGCACCAACGGCTACGAGGAGACGGGAATTGTCCACCTGCGCCACGGGATTCCTCTCCCACGTGACGCATGATGGGCAGATGTGGCCGACGGCGGCCTGCACCATGCACTCCGGGCAGATTGGGTCGTCGCAGCGGGCGCAGCGCAGCCCGGTCTCCGTATCACGGTGCCGTAGACAGTAAACAGGTTCAGTCGGGGTTGCCATTTGCTCCGGTGGTTGTCGTCAATGCGTTTACAAGCCAGTTTACCCATTGGGCGCGGACGGATGCGCGGGCGATGGGCGCCGCGTGCCAACCTCGCGGCACGATGATGAGGTCCTTGGGGCCGGTGAACTTCTGGTAGAGGATCTCACTCGCTATCACCGGCACGGACGTATCCCCCTCGCAATGGAAGAAGAGTGTCGGGCGCTCGGGAACGTCAAGAATCGCGACTCCCGCCTGCCCCGTTCCCCACGTCTGTAGTGTCTCACTCCACCTTACGCGCAGGCTGTACCCGCGGATGATACTCCACAAGCGCGAGACGGCTCGCATTGCCAAACCGTCAATCCATGGAACCGCGCCGTCCCTTGGATACACGCGCAGGTCTGAGGGCTCACTAGGACGCCCGGGTCTCCTGCTGCCCAGCGTCCGGCGATAGAACTCCTCCGCCGCGCCCGGTTCCTCGCGTGAAATGATGCCGGCCGTCGATGAACACACTAACGCCGCATAGCCGTCCCATCTGGCGCAGGCAAGTATGGCGTCTCGCGCCCCAGAGCTGTGTCCAACAATGCCGATGCGGGAGGCGTCGACGTCGTCCCGTTCCGCCATGAACCGTGCGGCCGCGCGCACGTCCGCTGATGAATCGCCCGTGTACGCTCCGCTGCTTCTGCCATGGCCACGCTGGTCAAATGTGAGGGAGACGATTCCCTTCTTTGCGAGGTCTCGCGCCGCGCCGCCCATTGCTTGCTGCCCGGAGCCGAGTCCGTGAACGAGGACGACAGCGGGGCGGAGATTGCTGCCCGCTGATTCAGGCGGCAAGTAGATACGGCCCACGAGAGTTTCGTCTCTGCTCTGAAACCTGACCACGTCCGTTGCAATTCCCATACAGCCATCGTACCGATGCCATGCCGATTCGATTTGGATTGGGACTAGAATAGGGGCAAGGCAGAGCGGCGGTCACAAGGGGGAAATTGCATGGAACTCGGAATGATCGGCCTTGGTCGTATGGGTGGGAACATGACTGTGCGGCTCCTCCGGAAAGGACACCGCGTCGTCGTCTATGATCGAAGTGAGGAATCCGTCAACGCCTGCGTTTCCGAGGGCGCCGTCGGCTCCACATCCCTTGAAGACCTGGTTTCCAAGCTGTCCGCCCCCCGCGCCGTATGGGTCATGGTACCCGCCGGAGACCCGACGGAGCAGACGATTAATGCCGTTGCGGAACTGCTAAGCCCCGGCGACTCCATCATCGATGGCGGCAACTCCAACTACCATGAGACCCAACGCCGCGCCGCCGCCGTCGCCGAAAAGGGCGTGACAATGCTCGATTGTGGCACCAGCGGCGGCATCTGGGGGCTCACTGAGGGCTACAGCCTCATGGTGGGGGGCGATGCGGACGCATACGCGCGCATTGAGCCGATCTTCCAGGCGTTGGCCCCGTCCGAAACGCAGGGCGTCGGCCACGTTGGCCCCGCAGGCTCCGGCCACTACGTCAAGATGATCCACAACGGCATCGAGTACGCCATGATGCAGGCCTTTGCGGAGGGCTTTGAGATTCTCAAGGCCAAGGAGGAGTTTCAACTAGACCTCCATGCCGTCGGCAGCATCTGGCAGCATGGCAGCGTCGTACGATCGTGGCTCCTCGATCTCGCCGTCTCAGCCCTCGATAAGGATCCCGGTCTCGATGAAATCATGGGGCACGTCTCCGATTCCGGCGAAGGGCGCTGGACCATCCAGGAGGCCATCGATCTCGATGTGCCCGCCCACGTCATCACAACCTCGCTCTTCACGCGTTTCCGTTCCCGCATGAGCAACACCTTTGCCGACCGCATGTTAGCGGCTCTTCGGAATGAGTTTGGCGGACACGCCGTCGTGAGGTCCGATTCCTGATGACCATGTATGCGCCGGCCTCCCCGGAGCATCCTGCAAGCACGGACGATCCCATCACGACGATCGTCATTGCCGGCGCGACGGGAGACCTGGCTCAACGCAAGCTGCTTCCTGCCCTCTACCACTTGTGGATCAAGGGCAGGTTGGCCCCCAACGTCCCCATCGTCGGCTTCTCCCGCGCAATGATGTCCACGGATGAGTTTCATGAATTCATGTGGCGGGGCATCCAGGAGATCGGCGGGATCGAACCCAATCGCGACCAGTGGGACGCCTTTGCTCCGCGGTTGAGCTACTTAGGCGGCGATCTCGGAAGCACTGATGACGTGGGCGCCCTGGGTAGGCATCTGGATGAGATCGAAGGCGGCGACCCACATGCAAACCGCCTCTTCTACCTGTCCATCACACCGGCCATTTTTGAACCTGCCGTTTCCAGCCTCAGCGCCTGCGGGCTGGTGGAAGAGACTCCTGAGACCGGCTGGCGTCGCGTCGTCGTGGAAAAGCCGTTTGGTCGCGATCTTGCTACTGCAAATGCGCTGAATCAAACCATCCACCGCGTCTTTCGGGAGGAGCAGGTCTATCGTATCGATCACTACCTGGGCAAAGAGACCGTTCAGAATCTCCTGGTTCTGAGATTCGCCAACGCTATCTTTGAGCCGATCTGGAACCGCAACTACGTGGACAACGTGCAGATCACCGTCGCGGAGTCCGTGGACGTGGGAGAGCGGGCAGGGTACTACGACCAATTCGGTGTCGTGCGAGACATGATCCAGAACCACCTGATGCAGGTGCTCGCGCTTGTGACGATGGAGCCGCCGGTTACCCTGGAGGCGGACTCACTCCGCAACAAGAAGGTTGAGGCGCTGCGGGCGATTCGGCCATGGACAGCGCAGGAGGCCGCGCGCAACGCTGTCCGCGCCCAGTACATCGGCTATCGTGACGCGCATGGCGTGGACCCGCATTCGGCCACGCCCACGTACGCGGCCATGCGTCTCTACCTGGACAACTGGCGGTGGCAGGGCGTGCCGTTCTATCTGCGCTCCGGCAAGGCGATGGCACGGAAGTCATCTGAGATTGCAATCGAGTTTCGAGCTCCTCCGCACCGCATCTTCCCCGCCAATCCCATGTGGGGGCCCCTGGCCAATATTCTGACGTTGCGCCTCCAGCCGGATGAGGGCGTGCATCTGCGTTTCGCCGCCAAGCTGCCGGACGAGGGCATGGCGGTGCGGCCCGTGGACATGGACTTCTTCTACGGCACGGAGTTTGGCTCCGACAATCTGCCGGAGGCGTATGAGCGGCTGCTGAGCGATGCGCTGGATGGCGATGCCTCCCTTTTCATCCGCAGCGACCACATCGAAGAGGCGTGGAAGATTGTTGATCCGCTTCTGGAGGCATGGGAAGACTCCATCTCCCACCCCGTTCAGTGGTATGAACCCGGCTCATGGGGGCCGGAGACTGCCGACGCGCTCCTGTCCCAGGATGGGCGGGCATGGTCGCCCGTCGGTGAGCGGCATGGACGCATCAACGACTGAGATAGAAATTGCCATCCTTCCGGACGCGGCGACTGTTGCGCGTGCCGTGGCTGGAATCGTCGCAGCATCGGCAAATGCGGCGGCTGACGACTTCTCCATAGTCCTTGCCGGGGGACAAACCCCGCGCCTCCTCTATGAAACACTCGCATCGGAACCGTATCTCTCTCGGCTTGACTGGAACAAGTGGAACGTGTGGTGGGGTGACGAGCGCGCAGCGCCGCCAACCGATGAGATGAGCAACTACCGGCTGGCCGCTGAGGCCATGGTGGACAGGGTTCCGATTCCGCCGGAGCGCGTGCACCGCATCCACGGCGAGATTGGGTCCCGGGCCGCCGCTCTCTCGTATGAGACCGAGATCCGCGAGCACTTCGGCGAAGCGATGCCGCAGTTTGACCTGATCCTGCTGGGTCTCGGAGAGGATGGCCATACCGCATCGCTGTTCCCGGGCACGCAGGCGCTCCAGGAAACGCCCCTTGCCGTCGTGCCCAGCGTCGCGCCCCGCCCTCCGCATGATCGCGTAACGCTGTCCCTCTCTGCCATCAACGCCGCGCGCCGCGTGGTGTTCATCGTTGTTGGACGGGAAAAAGCCCACGCGCTGCGCATGGTGATTGCCGCGGATAAGGAAGATGCGCAGCAACCGCCCGCAGCGTTGGTACGTCCCATGAGTGGCGCAGCGCAATTCGTGGTGGATGAGGCAGCGGCGCTGTTTCTAACGGGAGCGCCGGCAAAATGAGAAACGCATCTGAATCTGTACAACGCGTATAGTCCTACCATGACGACTAACTCAAACACCTATAAAAACATCGGTGATTACGGCCTGATTGGAGACCGCCACTCCGCTGCTCTCGTCGGCATCGACGGTTCAATTGATTGGTGTGCCTTCCCCCGCTTCGACTCGGCAAGTGTGTTCGCCGCCATCCTCGACAGCGAAAATGGCGGACGTTTCGCTATCACGCCGTCGGAACTCTACACCGGCGGGCAGCACTACCTCAAAGACTCCAACGTGCTGGAGACGCAGTTCGTCACACGCACCGGCTCCTGCACATTGACGGACTTCATGCCATTCTTCCGCCGTCCGGACCTTTCCTGGGTCGCGCACGGATGCATCATCCGCGTTGTGCGCTGTACGTCCGGCACAATACCCGTGCGTATTTCCTATGAACCAAGGCCGGACTACGGCCGCTCGTCGGAGACATTGTGGGAGCGCAACGGCACGTTGGTCATCAAGGACGAAGACTATGAATTGATCTTGGAGACGACGCTGCCCCTCAAGATCAACGAATCCGGCGACGGCGCATACGCCGAGGTTCTCCTGACGGAGGGGATGGAGGCCGTGTTCGTTGTGCGGCACGTGCTGGGGGGTGATGAAGAGGCCATTCCGTCCGCCCTCGCCTTCGTCATGTGGGATGAATTGCTGAAACTAACGGACTCCTACTGGCGTAACCTCGCCATGACCGTCAACTACAGCGGCCCGTATCGTGACATCGTCGTGAGGTCATATCTCGTCCTGCATCTGCTGGTCTATGTGCCGACCGGCGCGATTGTCGCCGCCCCAACCACGTCCTTACCGGAGTGGATAGGAGGCAACCGCAACTGGGATTACCGCTTTACGTGGCTGCGTGACGCGGCGTTCACGGTTGATGCCCTGATGCACCTGGGGCACACGGAGGAGGCCGTCGAGTTCTTCGAATGGTTGGCGCAGGCGTGTGGTCTCAGTGACGATTCACTCGAGTGGGACATACACGGAGAAGAGGAGCATCTACACATCCTCTACCGGATCGACGGTGAGACGGATCCAACGGAAGAGGAAATCCCCAACCTGGAGGGCTACAGAGGCTCCGGCCCCGTTCGCATCGGCAACGGCGCGTATGACCAGATCCAGCAGGACGTCTACGGCGAGCTCCTCGCCAGCGCCCACCTGCTTGCCACGAACGGGCAGGAGGTGACCGCGGCGCACTGGGATGTCGTCAAGACGCTCGCCAACCTTGCCGCGCAGGAATGGCGAGAACCGGACAGCGGCATCTGGGAGGTGCGCGGAGGGCCGTTCCATTTCGTCACGTCCAACGCCCTCTGCTGGGTTGCCCTTGATCGCGCGATCAAGCTGGGCGACATGTATATGCCCGATGACCCGGACCTTGCAACCTGGCGAGCGGAAGCCGAGGCCATCAAGGACGAAGTGCTGGACAAAGGCTGGAGCGAGGACAAGAAGGCATTCGTCCAGCACTATGAGTCCGACGCCATGGACGCCGCCACTCTCCTGCTGCCGCTGCTGGGTTTCATCGACTTTAATGACCCACGTTTCATCTCTACCCTGGAACGAATTGAAATGGAGTTGCGCAGCGGCCCGTTCGTCAGTCGGTACCGGACGGACGAGACGGACGACGGCGTGTTTGGGCCGGAGGGCGCGTTCACGCTGTGCAGTTTCTGGCTTGTGCAAGTGCTGAACCACGTGGGGCGGCGCGCCGAGGCGCAGCGCATATTCAATCAACTGCTAACGTATGCTAACCACCTTGGCCTCTTTGCGGAGATGATCGACCCCCGCAGCGGACTCGCCCTGGGCAACTTCCCGCAAGCATTCACGCACATCGGCCTGATATTGGCGGCGCTGGAATGCACCTGGCACGAAGATGACCCGGAACAGGGCGAACACCGGGAACACCACGACCACGCCACCCAATCCGACCACGATCACCACGGAGACTAGGTACAAATCCTGATGGTGGTTCAACTTGATCGAGTGGCGGAATCCGGCGACGGTCGTATAGTGGCAATGGGCGACTTGAACCTTAAGAGGAGTGTGCCATGGACGAAGTATGGGTCGAGAACTTCCGGTGCTTCCGCGAAGAGCAACGGGCTCGCCTCGCGCCCTTGACACTCCTAGTTGGTGAAAACAGCACCGGCAAAACTTCATTTATGGCAATGATTCGCGCGCTGACCGAGGCTTTCTGGGGTTTCGATGCCCCTGACTTTAAAGCAAGCCCTTATGATCTCGGCAGCTTTGATGAGATTGCACATAGTACTGGAAACACAAAGGAAGGGCCCACATTCTTCCGCGGTGGCTATTCCGCTATGGAAGAGAGGCGAAGATATGAAAGACAGGAAATCGGCCGCTTTAGCTATGATGTTACGTTTGGCCGTGATGGCTCGTCGCCCGTCCCCCTTGAAAGGCTAATGCGTGATGGTGAATTGAGGGTGCAAGATGTACTTGGACCTCCAGAACCCCACATGCTCGGTGTACAAACTAAGAGAGGTTCGTGGAAAATCAGGACTCCCTACGGCTTCGGATCAGTAAGAATTTCTGGCTTATTGAGGCGCCCGCTTATTCCGATGACCTTTATCCTTGATCACGCCTTAACGTCTGCACAAATGGATGATCAAGAAAGGTTTGTTCCTGTTGATGGATCGCCTGCAATCGAATCGTCAGACATCGAAGAACTTAAGAAGGCTAGCGAGCATCACCCGACATTTGCCATGCCCTTGCACATTTACGCAGGGGCACCTATCCGATCACAACCCAGGCGCACTTACGAACCGACTATGCTCACTTCTGACCCTGAAGGACAATCGATTCCTATGTATCTGGCAAGTATGTTTCAGCAGGACAAGCCAGCATGGCAAGAATTGAAAGCGCGTTTAGAAGGGTTTGGCAAGGTATCTGGCCTGTTCGACGAAGTGGCGATTAGGTTTTTGGGCAAACCAGACGTAGATCCGTTCCAAGTTCAAATCCTCAAACGGGGCGGGAGAAGGAGAAGTTCCAAGCGCAACCTAGTAGATGTTGGATACGGAGTTAGCCAAGCCCTACCCCTAATAACCGAGATGCTGAGGCCAGACGCCGCCTCAATGTTCCTTCTCCAACAGCCTGAGGTTCATTTGCACCCCACTGCACAGGCAGCACTCGGAACTCTGTTCTGTCAGGTCGCCGCTTCAAATGGGCCACAACTCATTGTCGAGACTCACAGCGACTACGTAATTGACCGCGTACGCATGGAAATCCGGGACAGAGTATCTGGCCTTAGGCCCGAGGATGTGTCAATTCTCTACTTTGAGCGGCGTGATCTCGACGTGAGAATCCACTCAATTGAAATAGACAAAGAAGGTAACATCGTTGGTGCCCCAGAAGGCTACAGACAATTCTTCACTGATGAACTCGAGCGTTCCCTGTGGGGAAGTCAGACTCAGGCCAAGGCGTAGTTATCACTATGTGCGCCATTCTGGATGCCAACGTTGTTCACGAAGTTTTTGGAGACAGCCCTCCAGCGGCTGGCATAGGTTTCTTTAGGTGGGTCAACTCACCCAAAGGTGGGCTTGTCTCAGGCGGACGAAACTATGAGGAATTAAGGGGCGGCTCCGACCGCTTTAGACAGTGGGTGGTCCAATCACTGATGAAAGGTTCACTGAGGCTTGAAAACGAAGAAGACGTGTCTACATACGAAGAAGACGTAATTGTTCAGGGCAGACTCATGTCTGACGACCCCCACATGATTGCGCTGGCACTCGTCAGTGGTGTCCGACTTCTGTACTCGAATGATCGAGACCTTCAGAAGGATTTCAAGAATAGGAGGCTAATAGGCGAGCCCAAAGGGGCTGTTTATTCGACGACAAGGTCAAAGGAATTCACCCCGGCCAAGAGGAAACAATTGAGTCGACCAAACCTTTGCACATTGAACCACTAGACCTTGATTGAGGCTGCCCTCTAAATCGATGACGTTTTGACACGGACCACCTCTGTGTGCTGCTGGAATAACGGGTCGGCCTTCTGTGGGTTCGCGGAGATGATCGACCCCCGCAGCGGCCTCGCCCTGGGCAACTTCCCGCAGGCCTTCACGCACATCGGCCTGATATTGGCGGCGCTGGAATGCACATGGCACGAGGATGACCCGGAACAGGGCGAACACCGGGAACACCACGACCACGCCACCCAATCCGACCACGATCACCACGGGGACTAGCGGCGCGAATCGAAGGTGCTCTAAACTCCTCCACGCGCCAGCACAATTCCCAGGACGATAACGAATAGCGCTACGAGGGCAATCCCCTCCAACCGAACGATACGCCGGTTCGTCCATGCGACCAGGAATAGCATCGCTGTGGCCGCCGCCAGCACCGGTATCTCGAACGTGTACAGATCCGAACTGATCGGCAAACCCGTGACGGCTGCCGTTAGGCCCAGCACTCCCAGCAGGTTGAAGATGTTGGAACCGACCACGTTTGCAACGGCAATCTCACGCTCACCGTGATACGCGGCCACCGCCGTGGTCACAATTTCGGGGAGACTTGTCCCGATTGCCACTATGCTCAGACCGATCGCTACCTCGCTCAGGCCAACGCGCTCTGCAATGCCAACCGCTCCATTGACCGTTAACTCAGAACCGAGGGCGAGCGCGCCGATACCCGCAAGCAGGAAGGCAATTTCACGGGTAATACCCAGCCTGGACAGTGGCTCACGTGCACGGGTGAACTCCTCGCCTCCGTGGGGCACCTCCCTCTCCCGGTGCCGCAGCAAGGAGAGAACCACAAAGGCGATGAGCCCGATAAACAGAACCGCGCCCATGACGTGCCCGATCATTCCGCTCAGGCCCGCAAGGATGACCGCCACCGTGGCCACGCCCAGCGCGGGCATCTCCCACCGCAGCAGGCTCGGGTGGACGTCCATGGGACGCACCAGCGATGCGATGCCCAGCACGAGCAAGACGTTTGTGATGTTTGAGCCGAGCACGTTGCCCACGGCCAGCCCGCCGGATCCCTCCAGCGCGGCTGCCATGCTGACCGACAGTTCAGGAGATGAGGTGCCGAGAGCAACGACAGTCGCGCCAACGATCAGGGGCGAGATGCCGAATGCCAATGACAGCCGCGCCGCCGCTTTGACCAGCAGCCATCCTCCCGCAAGAAGCACGGCAAGCCCCGCCGCCGTCAGCGCCACATCGGTAATCAGTGACGTCATGCAGCCTCTTCCCGCTCACCCATGCTCGGCCGCTGTCGTGCCTCGCTGTGGATGACAAGATAGACCCCCACCAGAAGCAGTGCCCCGCCCGGTATCACAGTCCACGCCGGAATCTCCCCCAGCACGGGAATGGCCGCCAGCGCCGCGATGACCGGCTCCGCGCGCACTGCCAACGTGATGTTCACAGCCGGCCAATGCCCCAACGCCCAATTGATCAGCGAATGCCCAATGACTTGCGGCACAAGCGCCGCCGTCGCCATCCAGAAATATGATTCCATCGGCAGTCCTGTCATCTGCGAACCGCTCGCGACGGCTCCGACGATCAACACCACTGCCGCCACCGCGTAGACAACCGCGATATACGGCAGTGTGGGGATGCTGCTGCGAACCCGCCGTCCCACCAGCAGGTAGCCCGCCACCGCAACTGCGCCCGCGAGGGCCAGCGCATCGCCGTACAGGTGTCGCTCACCCTCAGCCCAATCACCCGCCGCGATGATGACCCCGCCCGCGATGCTCACGATGACGGCGGCCGTCGTTAGCCACCCCAGCTTGTCGGACAGATAGAAATGGCCTGCCACCGCCACGAAGATCGGCGTCGTCGTGACAAACAAGACCGAACTCGCCACGGATGTGTGAGAGAGCGACGTGATCCAGAGCGCGAAATGGGCGGCCAGGAAGACGCCGGAGCCCACCAGGAGCAACAGGTCAGGCCGCCGTATCGTGGTGAACTGATGCCGTGCCGCGACGCCCGCCAAAACCCCCACGACGATCGCGGCGATGCCCATACGATACGCCGCCACCGTGAGAGGAGGCGCGTCCGCCAACCGGATAAATATCGCCGCCAAAGACATGCTAAGCACGCCAACGCCGACGCCAAGATAAACCCTCACACCCAACAGGGTACGCGGGTTAGAGGCTGAACGTAGCTTGGCTCCCCAGTGCTTCTTCCGTCGTAAAACGCATGTGTATCTGATAGGCCGCTACAGGCGTGCCCGTCGCACGATGGAGTCGTAAATCCCACATCGTCGGGCCGGTAACGTCTAGCCTATAATCCAATATCGACACCGACCCCGCACCGTTGGGGGAGCGCCTCGTGGACTTCGACCGACACAACGACGAGCGCGTCAGAGCAGCCACATTCGAATGGCTTGCTCGAATGGTATCTATCCACGGTGAAGTTCTTCCGAGGTCGATTCTGGCAGAGGGGTTTGAACTGGACGGACGCCGTGTGCCACTCATCGGCCCGCAGGGTATCTTCAAGCCCGCCCTGATGCAGCTTCCGCTTTCCGTGACAACATCGCCCAAGGGCCCATATGACGACCACATCGGCTCGGATAACCTGTTGCGCTACCGTTACAGGGGCACCGACCCCTATCACCGCGACAACGTCGGCCTAAGAACAGTGATGGCCAATCGCCTTCCGCTCGTCTACTTCCACGGGATTGTCGAGGGGAGATACTCGGCGTTCTGGCCCGTCTTCATCGTCAAGGATCTGCGCGATCAACTCGCATTCTCGATTTCTGTAGACGATGCCGTACCCACCGGCATCCATCCTCTGGACGAAGAACCCGTTGGCCGGATTGCCGAAGTCCGCCGTGAATATGCAGTTTCGCAAACGCGTACGAGACTTCACCAAGGCGCGTTCCGGGAACTCGTGCTTAGGGCCTATCGGAATCAGTGCGCCCTCTGCCGTCTGCGACATAGCGAACTGCTTGATGCAGCCCACATCATGCCCGACTCTGAACCGGAGGGAGAGCCCATCGTCAGCAACGGCATAGCGCTCTGCCGATTGCATCATGCAGCGTTCGACAGATTCTTCTTGGCAGTCCGCCCCGACCGAATCATCGAGATCCGCAGCGATCTGCTCGAAGAGAGCGACGGCCCGACGCTCCAACACGCCATTCAAGGCCTGCACAATCAACCAATAGTCTTGCCAAAGCGAACAGTAGACCAACCATCCATCGAGTTTCTCACCAAACGCTACGAACAATTCCTGGACGTAGCCAAAACCTTGTAAGACAGTTGCGAGCTACATCAATGGGTTTGGACGGGATGTCCGCCAACCATATAAAGATCGCCGCCAACGCCATGGCCACCGCGCCGATCCCAACATCAAGATAGAACTTCACCGAGACTTGAGTACGCGGACGCTCCGCATGGCGTCCGACCTCAGGCGCTGAGTCCTGCGATACGGCAAACCAACCCCACAGCCATGCTCCGGCGAGTGGGCCAGATTACGGCCCCGTCCCCCACGGGTGAGCCTTGACACACTGCCAAAGTAATGTAAACTAGTTTGTATTACAAACACTACATGGCAGGGCCGTGGTAGGGGCGGCCTCGACAAGGGGGACAACATGCAGTCAGCAGCCGGGGACGGCGGAGAGCTATCTCCCCAACAGGGATGGGAAGACATCCATGCCACGATGGATCAACTCCGCAGCTCCATGTACGTGGCGGGCACAGCGACGATTCTCCTCGTGTGGGGCGCAATAATCTCGCTGGGCTACTTCGCGGAATATTCGTTCACGACGTTCCTTGAGGACATGGCCGCCGACAGGCCATGGATCAGAGCGCCCCTGTGGTTTGGGTTGGTGACGGTGGGCATGGTCGCCAGCGCGCTCATCGGCAGTCGGGCCGGGCAGAAGACCGGCGCGGGCGAAGCGGCGAGGTCTGCCGGCATCCGCACCTTCCTCTTCTGGCTCACCATCGGCATCGCCGCATTCGTGACGCCCGCCGCGCTCGGCCTCTGGGCGGAGGGCGATGCCCAACAGATCGGCGGAGTGTCCATCGGCATCGCCATGCTCGGCTACATCCTCTTCGGAATCATGCACCGGCCAATCATCGCCGTGATGGGCCTCGCATTCCTCGCGGCCTACTTCGTCCCCTACGCCCTGGCAGGCGATGCCGCGCTGCTCTACTCCGCCATCCTCACATCTACGACGGCCGCCGCAGGCTGGGCAATCATCCGCCGGAGTGACGCCCTGTGACGACAAATGAAGCCCTCGATCTCAACGAGACGATCCACCAACCAACCCGCCTCCGAATCATGACGCCGACGACGGCCGCCGCAGGCTGGGCAATCATCCGCCGGAGCGAGGCCCTGTGACGACAAACGACGCCCCCCATCTCGATGAGACGATCCACCAGCCGACGCGGCTCCGCGTCGTGACCCCGACGATGGCCGCCGCAGGCTGGGCAATCATCCGCCGGAGCGACGCCCCGTGACGACAAACGACGCCCCCCATCTCGATGAGACGATCCACCAGCCGACGCGGCTGCGAATCATGACGATGCTTGCCGCGCAGGGAGCCGATGACCGTGTCGCCTACGGCTACGTCCAGAAAGAGCTGGCCCTGACCGGCGGCAACCTCACAATCCACCTGCGCAAACTGGAAGAAGCGAGCTACGTCGCCATCACAAAAGAGTTCATCGACTCCAAACCGCGCACCTGGATCCAAACGACAGAGGCAGGCCGCAAAGCCTACGCCCGCTACCTCGAAAACCTCCGCCAAACCCTAAACCTACCAACCCCCCACCCCCGCCGCACCAACCCCCCCGAAGTCAGTGAGCAGGATCAGCCCCGCCTGATCTAACGAGTAGGGTAGCCCGCCAGGTGCGGCATGGCACTGCACCCTAGCCCGCGAGGCGAGTGCATCTGGTGGGCATGAACTTATGCCGAAACTACGCCGCTGTCTGACGCAACTTGTTGCGCTTCTCCCGGGCGGCCACGTAGTCAATCTGCGCCTTCACGACTTGGTCAAGACGCTTGCCTTCTGAGTAATCAGCGGGAGCAATAAGGTGGACACGCCCATCTTGCAGATACTGCCCCGCCTTGTCTCGGGCACCACTGGAGTTGGGCCTAAAGACAGCGATTGACAGTCCACCAAGATCCTTTACCAACCTAAAGCAAGGAATGTCGGTATCACCATCGCCAATGTAAATCATGTTCTCGAATGGGATGGTGCGCTCGCTCATTTCAACGAACTGGTTGACTTCACTATCGTCGCTAAGGTCGTGAGCCCCCTTATTGATTCTAAATAGGAACTGTGTCTTTGTAGTGAAGTTGATTGCTTGAGAGGGCCACCGGGCTACTCCGTTCTCGTCGAACATGAATCGTGAGGCATAGATCCTCTTGAATTTCCTCGCAATTCTTGTTCCCTCGATAATCTCTGCGTTGCCCGACGAGACGATATAGTGTTCGATCTTGACCCTGTGTTGCTTACCATGGCTTGTCAGACGGTAGAACCAATCCTCAACTCCGGGAAAGAACTGGATGCCTGCCCCATGTTTCTTGAAGTCGTCTTGACGTACCGGCACACGAGACCGCGCCTTTTCAAGCATCAAATACATATAGATGAGGATCGGGTCGGCCTGATGTTTCTTTGCCAAGTGGTTTACCTCCTGCCAGAAGTCCTTAGATGCCATCCCAATATCTGGAAGGAAGCTGTTCTCCTGCAGATTGCCAGGAGCGAGGGTACCATCAAAGTCATAGATGATGGCGAGTGGGGTGTATTTGGTAGGCATGACCGTTTTCTCCTTGTTACCCGTCTTCAAACTGCTTCCGCACCTCGCCCGACCCAACGAACTGCGACAGGAGCCGATAGTTGCGCCGCTCATACCGCACACGACCCGCAATCACCGCCGGGTGAACCTCATACTTCTGCGCGAGTTCCATGACCTCAATCGGCGAAAGAACCTCGTAGAAGAGAGAAGACTCCCAGTCGTCGCTTGGAGGGACAAGAGCGTCTTCCGCCCACGTGTCAGCCTCGATCTCAACGTCCTCGATCGCCGGGGCCTCCGTCCTGGGGCCGCGCAAACTTAGGTCGTCATAAAACACAGTTGACTCGTCACCGTCCAGGTGGCGCCCCAAGTGTGCCAATTCATGCAACAACGTAAACCAGAAATTGTCGATGCGGTCATACCGAATCGTCAGCCCGATGACCGGCCGATCTCCATCAACCCACATGGCCGCGCCGTCCAGGTACGTCCGGGGCAAGTGCGGCACAATCTGCAGCGCAACGCCAAGTTCCGCCAGAATCTCTCTGGCCAATTGTGGGCCGTCCCCGAATCGGCTCATCCTAGCGACCTCACGCAGAAAGTCGGGAGTTACCGTATCCGCACGATATTCAGCTGACGGAGGTGATTCGTTCGCCTGCGCCATCACTTGCCAGCACCACGCTGTAAGCGCGTATGGGTTTGCCTTGGCATTGACGCGGGTGAGGTCGTTCTTGCGGAACAGGGCAGTGGTGGCGACCTGAGGTCCGCCCGCGCGTTCCATCAGGGCACTCACAATCTCTTCAGCTCGATCCTTTAGGTTGCGTGTGTCTTTGAGCCCAAGCCACTCCGAAATCGATTTGAGCGGAAACCGTTCCCACTCCAGGTCCAATTCATTATCAAGTGACGCGTGCGGATCCTGTAAGAGCACGTCAGCGGGAATGCCGAGGTGCTTATGCAACGCGCGCGCCATCGCCATGGTGATGTCCCGCTTGCCGGACAGCACCTCGGACGCCTTTGACGCGCTCCCGATGAACGGGATTAGATCACGGCGTGTCATGCCGCGCTGATCCATCATGAATTCAATTGCGGCGACAGCGGACACCGGCGGATTGGGATGGTGCTCGTCCTCATACCGCTCAATGAGATCGGCCCAAATGTCCCGCTCATCGCCATCAGGCGTGCCACTCGGGGCCTGGAAAATGTCAGAAAACCTGGCAAGCGCGGCCGCATAGTCCTCTTCTGTGCGAATCGGCCTTATGCTAGCCATGCTCTACCTCCTCTGCGTTGATGCGATCGTACTCTGCGTGCGTGCCCACGAACTTTATGAATACCAAGCGTCCCTCGTAGAAGATTTCGACGACCAATCGGTAGGAATTGCCTCTGATTCTGAATACGACTCGGTTGTTGGGCAGGATACTTGCTGTAGGAAAGAGCGCTGTGACATCGGCCGGCGTGCTCCAGTCGGCCCGCTCAACTTGCTTATACCAAGCCGCCAGCGCATCCTCAGCATCGGCATGACGTGTCCAATAGTCTCGAAGCGTCCGTCTAGAGTAGATTCGCACAGGCCATCATAGCTCCTCCTGTGATGGAAACATACTACAACGTTCCCAAAAGAACATCAAGCGCTAAACGGCACTATGGGACAGAGAAGAATAGCCTAAAACGTCAGGAATCCCGGGCGAGAAAATGGTAGCGCGTACGGGATTCGAACCCGTGATCTCCGCCTTGAGAGGGCGGTGTCCTTGGCCACTAGACGAACGCGCCACACCGGTGAACGTTCCCCCAGTTTAACCGCCACGCCGAGGAATCGCCAATGCCCGGCCCCGACTACATATCCGTCGCGGCCTCCCGCACCTTCTCCATGAGCGCCTCCGCCGGCGTGGACAACGCCCGTCCGCGCAGCGTGATCAACCCCGCGCGGTCCGTCGGCAAAATGTGACCCAACGGCACGATGCCCAGCGTGTCCTCGTCTCCCGGCTCCGCGACCACGCGCGGAATAACCGAGACTCCGTACCCGTGCCCCACGTACCGCTTGATCAGGTCCAGCGAGTCCGCCTCCATCACGATGTCGTAATCCAGCCCCTTGCGCCGGAACTCAGACTCCACCGCGGATCGCGTGTACGTGCCCGGCCCCATCATGATTAAAGGGTGCTCGGCGACCGGATCCATCGACGTCAGCGGAGATTCTTCCAGCAGCGGATGGTTGAGCGGAGTGATCAGGAGCCGCTCATAGGGGAACAGGCTCTCGAACTCCAGCGCCGGATCCGGGTCCACCCCGGGCACGATGCCGAAATCCACCTCCCCCTGCGACACCATCTCGATCACCTCCGAACGCAGGCGTGAACGCAGCCGCAGGTGTACCCGCGGGTTGTCATCACGAAATGCCTCCACCGCTCGAAGCAGGAAGTGCGACATCAGGTTGGCCGTCGCCGCCACGGTCACCGGCCCCTCCGTCTGCGCCTGCTGCGTGTTCACGGCCAGCCCCTCAACGCCCTCCACGAGCGGACCGGCGAGGTCGAGCAGCTTCTCGCCCGCCAGCGTCAGTCGTATCGGCCGCCGAATGCGGTCAAACAACTGTGTCCCCAGCTCCTGCTCCAGCTTCTTGATGTGCGTGGACACCGTCGGCTGACCGATGTCCAACAGCTCCGCCGCCCGCGAAATGCTGCGTACGCGAGCCGCGACAGTGAAGCTGCGCAGTTCCCGAATGTCCATAACGAACCTTTCCCCCTCCGTGACAGCCCCATTATAGCATCACAAAATCAAATAATAACTATTGTCAAATATCCCTTGATGCGATTCTACAGAAGCGGCACTATGGATACATGAACTACAGAGAGAAGAGAGAAAGCGCAGAGAGAGGGAGGCCCCCGATGCCCCAGACCATAGAGACCAACAGCCCCGCGCTTAGCGGGCCCGACAGCCAGCTCGCAATCGTCCGCCCGGTCAAGACCGGCCAGGTCGCGATCGAGGCAAGGGCCAGCGTTGACAGGATCGTCGCGCTGAACGCAAACCTGCTGGCAGCCGCATAAGGGGTCTGCCCAACAAACCTCCCCCGTCAGGCCCTCACGGGCCGGGGGAACCAAAAACGAAATACCACCACCACACACCTCCTCCCCGGGAGAAGCTCCGCACCACACCGCGGGGCTTCTTTCTTTTTGGGGACAGTGCGACACCCGCGCCGTAATGCGAACTAGAGAATCGTCCGCCTCGATCAGGGTGTGATGGCAGCCCCGACCGCCTCCGCGTCAAGTGAAACCTCACCCTGCTCGCTGGAATCCAGGTCTCGGAGCGTCGCCGTGCCTTTGGCGACCTCGTCGTCCCCGATGATCAGGGCATAACGCGCATTCGCTCCCCCGGCGGAGCGCAGTTGCGCCCGCAGGCTCCGACTCCCCGTCGGAACCGAAACACTGACCCCTGCGTGACGCAACTCGGCAGCCAACCGCAGTGCGTGGCCGTGCGCCGTTTCGCCGAGGTACACGATGTACAGGTCCGTCCGTGGCGAGAGTGATTCCGGCGGCGTCAGCCCCGCCTCCCGCAGGTTCATGATGATCCGCTCGATCCCGGACCCGAACCCGACGCCCGGCGTCGGTGCCCCTCCAAGCTGCTCGATCAACCCGTCGTACCGCCCGCCCGCCCCCAGCGCCGTCTGCGAACCCTCGATAGCGGGATGCACCTCAAACACGGTCCGCGTGTAATAGTCCAGACCGCGCACGAGCCTCGGCGTGATCTCATACGGAATCCCCCACAGATCCAGGATGTCGCGAAGCCGCCGAAAGTGCTCCGCGCAATCGTCGCAGAGACTGCCTGCCGGTGTCGGCGCGCCCTGAATCACCGGCTGGCAACGGTCCTCCTTGCAATCCAATAGCCGCAAGGCGTTCTTCTCATAACGCGTATGGCAGTCCTCGCAGACCTCATCCAGCCGCGTCGAGTAGTAGTCCCGGAGCGACTGAAGAAACTGCGGCCGACAGTCCGCGTCACCGATGGAGTTCACGTGCAGCGTCAGGTTCGTCAGCCCCAGCTCCTGGAACAGGCTCCACAGGACGTGGATGACCTCCGCGTCGATCTCCGGGTTCGCATCGCCGATGGCCTCAATGCCGAATTGATTGTGCTGACGAAGCCGCCCGGACTGTGGGCGCTCATACCGAAAGATGGGCGTGATATAGAAGGCGCGCACCGGCTGCGGCAGTGTGTGCATCCCGTGCTGGATGTACGCGCGGCAGACGGGCGCCGTCCCCTCCGGACGCAGCGTCAGCATGTCCTCGCCGCGGTCCGTGAACGTGTACATCTCCTTCTCGACGATGTCCGTGCCCTCGCCGACCGTGCGCACAAACAGCGCCGTCTCCTCGAACACGGGCGTGTCTATCCGCTTGAACCCAAAGCGATGCGCAACGCTCTGCGCCGCCGCCCGCACCCAATCCCAATACGGCTGGTCGTCCGGCAGGGTGTCGTTCGTGCCGCGAACGGTCTGGAATCGACGCCGACCGTCGTGCTCGCCTGATGTCATCGGGAGTATGGGTGCGTTACACGCCGGCGATCTGATAGCCGCCGTCGATGGGCAGGATGTGGCCGGTGATGCCGCTCGAAAGATCGCTCAGCAGGAACAACGCCGCCTTGGCGACCTCATCGTGCGTGATATTGCGCTGTATTGGCGACCGTTCCGCCTGGATGCGCTTCATGTCCACATAGCCGTGAATTGCGCGGGATGAAAGGGTATCCAGCGGGCCGGGTGAGAGGGCGTTCACGCGGATGCCGCGCGGCCCCAGCTCATACGCCAGTTGCTTCACCTCATTCTCCAACGCCGCCTTGGCCGTGCCCATGATGTTGTACCCGGGGAAGACGCGGTCAGACGCCTGGAACGTCAGCGTCACGATGGTCCCGTCCTCCGGCATCAGCGGCGCAGCGTACCGCGCGACGGGGATGAGTGAATACGCGCTCACCTCCAGCGCGATGCGAAATCCTTCCCGCCCTGTCTGTGAGAAATCGCCGCCCAGGTCATCTCGATTCGCAAAGGCGATGCTGTGAATCAGGAGATCAACGGACGCCCCGTCCGCCGCAATCTGCCCAAAAGCCGACTCAACATTCTCGTCCTCGGACACGTCGCACTCGATGAGCGTGACGTTCTCCATGCCGTCCGTTAGCTTGCGGATGCCGTCGCCCAGCCGTTCATTCTGATAGGTCAGATAAAGATTCGCGCCCGCAGAATGCAGCGCCTGCGCGATGTGCCACGCGATGCTGCGGTGATTCGCCACCCCCAGCACAACCGCATTCTTCCCCGAAAGATCAATCGAATACATACCACCGCCCGTCATTCCCGCGAAAGCGGGAATCCAGAAATCCTTGTCGACAGCGATTCCTATTGTAGCGTGGAGGCAGTGTCATTTCCCGAATACCTCGTAGCCTCCCTTGCCGGAACGCGGCGCACCAACTCAACAGGCCGCCGACACGGGATCGCGAAACGAGAGCCGTAACGCAGTTACCCCCCCGCCGTCCGCGCCGCCACCCGCACGTCCCGTGCAAAACTAGTCCGCAGCGCGAGCGCGATTGCGAACATCACCGCGATCCCCCCGCCAATCCCCACCGCCATCGGCGCGCCCAGCCACTCTGCCAGCGCGCCCACCTGCAGGCCGCCCAGCGGGATCAGGCTGTACGTCAGGCTGAACACGCCCATCACGCGGCCCCGCAGGTCTTCCGGCACCGCGCTCTGCAGCAGCGTCAGATTGGTGATCTGTGAGAGCGAGTTAAAGGTTCCGGATAGGAATAACGCGCCGAGTGAGAGCCAGAGGATCGTGCTGAACGCGAATAGCATCACCAACGCCCCAAACAGTCCGGCTCCGCCCAGCAACAAGACTAGCGGCCATCGACCCTTCACCCAGAACGCCGCCAGCCCCGTGCCGATGAGCCCGCCCGCCGCCGATGCCCCCAACATCATCCCCATGCCGTCCGCGCCCATCCCCAGGATGTCCCGCGCAAAAACCGGCATCAGTTGGATATACGCCACGCCAAAAAAACTGTCCACGAACGTCAGCAGGATGAGGCTCGCGAACAGGTTGCGCCGCGCGATGAACGTGATCCCCTCGAACAGTTCCTTGAAGACGTTTCCCGGAATCCGCTCCACGCGCGGAATTCGCACGAAAAAGAGGAGCAGCGTGCCAAGCCCATAGCCCAGTGTCACCGACCCAAACGTTGCTGCGGAACCGATGCGCTCGATCAGCACTCCGCCCAAGCCCGGGCCAAACACCCGCGTCCCCTGCCACACGGACGAACTGAGCGCCAGGGCGTTCATCAACAGCCGTCGATCCGGAATCAGCGCCGGAACCACCGCCGTGCGTGTCGGCTGGTCGATGCCCTGGATGATTCCGATGGCTGCGGACGCTGCCAGCAGGTGCCACGGTGCGAGTATCTGCCCAAATGTCAGCATCATCAGAACCGTCACCGCGACGGTCATGCAGATCTGCGTGGTGATGAGCAGCCCCAGCCGACTGACCCGATCCGCCGCCACCCCCCCAATCAGGTTCACGCTGATCGTGCCGAATCCCATGGCGAACCCCAGGTAGCCGAGGAAGATCTCCGAGTTGGTCAGCTCATACCCCTCCCACGCGATGACGATGCGCAGGATCTGCCAGCCCATCACGAACGAGACCGCGCTGAACCAGTAATTGCGGAAATTGGGAACGGCCAGCGACCCAAGCGGGGACGTAACGGCGCGGTGCGCCTGCGCCTGTTCCTGCTGTTCAGTATCTGTTTCGCGCGGAGTGGACATTAACCTCGTTCCCCGAATCCCCCGGGCAGAGCCTGCCCTGTACGTGATACGGGGCGGGGGGCGGGGTGTATTCCGTAGGCGCATATAATACAGCGGAAGCCGTCGCCCACGCCGCCGTGAGGACTCTCGCCGGGGCGCTTTGGTGAACGGCATCTCTGGGGGAGACGTGTCGCCATTTGAGGACTACGGGGGCGCACAGCGCGAATCGCGCCGGAAGCGCCGCGCGTCCGATGGCAGACGCAGGCGAACAACCCTCTTGGGCATAGTGAGCCACCTCATCGCCGCCCTCCTGATAATCGTCGGATTCGGCGGTTTCGCCATATCCGCCGCCCCCGTTCTCCAGGACGCATCCGGCGGACACGCCGCCCTCGTTGAAGTCGACGGCACAATTGAACCGGTGACCGTTCGCTATGTCTCCCGCGCCCTCAGCCGCGCTGCCGAGGACAATGCCGAGGTCGTCATCATCCGACTCGACACGCCCGGCGGGTTGCTCGATTCCACGCGCGACATCGTTGAGGAGATATTCGCCAGCCGCGTGCCGGTGGTCGTGTACGTGGCCCCAAGCGGCGCGCAGGCCGCCTCCGCCGGAACGTTCATCGCCGCCGCAGGCCATGTCGCAGTTATGGCCTCCGCCACCAATATTGGAGCGGCGTCCCCGGTCGGCGGTGGAGGCGAGGACCTGCCTGACACGCTGGAATCCAAGGCGAGGCAGGATGCGGCAGCATTCCTCAGGAGCATCGGCGAGCGGACCGGCCGCAACCCGCAGGCCCTGGAAGCGACCGTCCTCGAAGCTCGCTCCTACACCGCAACCGAAGCCGTCGACGAGGGAATCATCGACTTCCTCGCTGATGACATCGACGATCTTCTCGCAAACTTGGACGGACGCACGCTCACCATAAGCGGCAGCGAAATCGTCCTTGAAACCGCCGGCCTCGCAGTACGCAACATCGATAAGACGGCCCTGGAGAGCTTCCTGAAAATCATCTCCAACCCCAACATCGCCTTCCTGCTGCTGACGGTTGGCGGGCTGGGAATCATCATCGAACTCATCAGCCCCGGCTTTCTTGGGCCCGGCATCGTCGGCCTCATCGCGCTTGCGCTTGCGTTCGTCGCGTTGGGCAACCTGCCGGTCAACTGGGTCGGTTTCGGCCTCATCGTCGCGGCGATGGTTCTCTTCTACATGGAGATGCAGGCGCCGGGCATCAGCGTCTTCGGCATCGGGGGCGCTCTCAGCTTTCTTATCGGCGGCTTCCTGTTATTCGGCAGCTTTGAAGCCCCACCAATTGATTCGCCCAGTTTCCGCGTCAGCTACTGGATGTTGGGGGCCGTCAGTGTCGCCGTATTCGCAGGCCTCGCGCTGACCTTCTGGGCGCTGAACGACTACAGGAAAGCCTCCTATACATCCCCAACAACGGTTCCGTTGGGGGTGTCCGGCAGGGTCACCGATGCCATCAACCCAACCGGCTCAGTGCGCGTGCGCGGCGAAATATGGACAGCCGAGTCCGCGACCGGTGAGCCGATAGAAGAGGGAGCGAGGATCGTCGTCGTCGAGATGGACGGTTTGATCGTGACAGTGAGAAGGAAAGAGTGAGCCGTTCACCCGTAACGGCTGGAAGGAGAAGGAAAGATGATCCCGTATATCGCGATAGTCAAGCAGTATGAGCGCATGGCGGTATTCACACTGGGGAAGTACTCCGGCATGAGGCAGCCCGGCCTCAATCTCCTCGTGTGGCCATTCCAGAACACGGAGAAGATCGATCTGCGCGAAAACGTGATTGATATTCCGCGGCAGACCAACATCACCCTCGATAACGCCCCCATCGACATCGACTTCCTCGTCTACATGCGGGTGCAGGAGGCGGACGCGGAGAGGGCCGTGCTGGAGGTGGTCGACTTCCGCTCCGCCGTCGTTGGCATCGCAACTACCAACCTCAGGGCAGTCATCGGCGAGATGAACCTGGACGATGTCCTCTCACAGCGTGAGCGCATTAACGAATCCCTGCGCACCAAGCTGGACGAGGTCACGGAACGCTGGGGCATCAAGGTCACCCAGGTTGAGATTCGCGAGGTGGAGCCGAACCGCGACATCCAGGAGGCCATGAACCGCCAGATGTCCGCCGAGCGCATTCGCCGCGCAGCAGTCACCGAGGCCGAAGGAATACGCCAGGCAGCGATCACCGTTGCCGAGGGCGAAAAGCAGTCCGCCATCCTCAGGGCCGAGGGCGATCGGCAGGCCGAGATTCTGTCCGCTGAGGGCGACCAACAGGCCGCCATCCTCCGCGCCGACGGTTTCGCGACGGCGCTTGACCGCATCTCCGTCGTGGCCCGCGGCATCGATCCCAACACCCTCAGCCTGCAATACCTGGAGACGCTCAAGGACGTGGGCGCCGCGCCGTCGACCAAGTTCATCTTCCCGATGGAGTTCACAAGCCTCCTCCGACCATTCACAAACATGATGAGCAACAACGACGACAACGAATAATCCTCGACACGTCCACGTCGCCACGCCAAGGTCGCCGTACCCCCGGCGAATCCCCTGCGCACAGGCTGGCCGGAATGCGCCCGATGACATCCTGAGCCTTCCTATGTCATTCTGAGCGCAGCGAAGAATCACACACCACGGGAGCAAGAAGTGCCGGCATTCGATGATTTCACAGGAGTCGTGCGGGGGACGCCCGTCGTCACCCGCGTCTTGGAAAGCATGATGATTGAGGCCGCGCAGGCCCTGCGGGACATCTGCCGCGCGTTCCAGGCGACGGGCGAGCCGATGGGTGGCCACCACCTCCCCGCCGGCGGCTACATGGGAGAGATGATTGTTCGCGCCCTCATCGAGGCCGATCTCATCGAGGAGGTCGAGGGCGAAGAGCGCGGCTTCATGCGACGCTACAAGCCCACCAGGAACGGCGAGAAGACCTACGCCAAACTAGACAAGGAAGACGCCTTCTCCCGCCGCGCCAGCTAACGACGAAGAGAAAAAAGTCGGGGCGCCCGGATTTGAACCGGGGACCTCCGCGTCCCGAACGCGGCGCGCTGCCGAACTGCGCTACGCCCCGACCGTCAACCAAACCGCGGGCAACTGAACCACCCGCTCGCTTAAGAGTATACGAGTATCCGCTGCGCAAAGAATCCTCTCCCCGTCAGGGAGAGGGTTAGGGTAATGGATACCCCTACACCCGCCCGGTGTGACCTGCCGTGTTGTAGATATCGCGAACTGCGAGGCCGATATCGTCCGGTCAACCCTCGGTTGTTTCGAGATAGGCGTTGATGTCTCGCATGTCGAGCATTGTCACGGCATCGGAACCAAACAGGATCGTTGAAACGGCGCGGCGTGCGCGCCTCCACACGGAAGTTGCCCGCCCCGTCGTGTTGGTGGTCGCAGGCGCGGGAGTCACGTCGTCCTCAGACCGCGTAGCCGCGGGCGCGGAGCGCGTTGTTGACGTTGACATCGCCCACCCACACCTCTGCTATCAACCTGCCTAGGCTGTCCGATTCCGTGGCCTCATAAAACACTATTGTATCCGCCACCAACTCGGACAGGTAGGCGTGTGCCTGCGCCATCCGGTCCGGATCGCTTGGCAGCGTCACGTCTGCCAACACCAGCCGCTCCGCGTCTTCCATGTAGATGACGCCGCCCTCGATAACATCCGCAACGCGCCCCCACCTGCGTGGCCGCGGAGGATCGCCCGGGTCGCCATTCGAGGTCATGCTTCAAGTGACGCCAGCCTACGCCGCAGGAGCGAAGACTATGACGAGGGTCAGAAATGTAAGCGCCCGGCCAATGAGTGTCCCAATGATCACCGCCACGGCCGCGAGAGGCATGCCGCACGACAAGGATTCACGCGTCGCAATCATCATGGCCGTCGCGATCCAGATCGTAGTGGCGAGTGCGGCAGCGGCGCCGATTACAGGCAAGGGGACGAGGATCATCAGCAGGGCGGGCGACGCCGTAAAGCCCACGCTTCGGATGAATTGCAGGAATGTGCCGCCCATGAAACCCGCCGCGGACGTCCCCGCAATCACGGACACAATCATGTACGAGAACAGGGCCGAAAGCATCCATCCCAGACCCGTGAAGATGAAAGCGGAGATGAACACGTTTGACGCGGTCTGATCCCCGTCCCCGTAGAGCGTTCCAAGTGACGCCACAATGCCATGGATGACTGACACTAGAACGACCACGAAAACGGCCTGCCGGATCGCCCCCGGGTCTCGCCTCAACTCGTCGTACAGCAGCGAATCACCCAGGGCCGAGCGCATCATACGGACATGGAAAGCCTCAGGCGCACCTAGCATCGTTCCTCATCCCTTCCATCCCCCGTTCGCCCTGAGCCTGTCGAAGGGCCCCCACCCTGTGAAACCGATAACGTACCTTAGAGTATAGGAACGGAGCCGAACGAGTCGCAGGAGGGCATCGCGCCGATGAGCACAAATGACGTTGAAGTGCTGCGTGGAGAGATCATCTCCATCGGCACGGAGATCCTGCTTGGCGCGTTGATAGACACCAACGCCAACTACCTCGCCTCCCAGCTCCCCGGTATCGGCGTCGGGAACTACCGTGTGACGACCGTTGGTGACAACCTCGACCGACTCGCTCGTGTCTTTGAAGAGGCGTGGAGCCGCTCGGACATCGTCGTCGCCACGGGCGGTCTGGGCCCCACGGAGGATGATGTCACACGCGAAGCCATCGCCCAGTTCATGGGCGAAGAGCTGTATTCCGACCCCACACTCGAGAAAGAGTTGAGAGAGTTCTTTGATCGGCGCGGCATCGCCATGGCCGAGCGCAACCTCAAGCAGACCATGCTCATCCCCTCCGCCGAGGCAATCGCCAACCCGCGCGGCACGGCTCCCGGGTGGTGGGTGCAGCGGGACAAAAAAATCATCATCGTCATGCCCGGCGTCCCGCGTGAGATGTACGGCATGTGGGAAGAACAGGCCATGCCCCGCCTGAGGCTCCAACTCATGGGAAATGACGCCGTCATCCACTCCCGCACCATCAAGACATTCGGACTCAGCGAGGCGAGTGTTGATGAGCGGCTTGGCGAGTTGCTTCATGGCCTGAACCCGACAATCGGCGTCTATGCAAAGTCGGACGGAATCCACATCCGCCTCACCGCGCGCGCCTCAACTGAACTGGATGCGGCACAGCTCATCACCCCCGTCGAGGACGAGGTGAGTGACCGCCTCGCCGCCCACCTCTGGGGACAGGATGACGATACGCTGGAGGCCGTCATTCAGCGCATCTATACCGAGCGCGGCCTGTCCGTCGCGACGATGGAATCCTGCACGGGCGGCAACCTTGCCAACATCCTCACGGATTCCCCCGGCGCGTCCGCCTACTTCCGTGCCGCTTACGTCACATACACCAATGAGATGAAGATCGCCATGGGTGTCCCGCCCGAGATTATCGAGAAGCACGGCGCGGTCTCCGGTGAATGCGCCATCGCAATGGCGGACGCCGCGCGTGAGCGTTCAGGCGCGTCCATCGGCGTCGGCATCACCGGCGTCGCCGGGCCCGGAGAGCTGGAGGGCAAGCCCGTCGGCCTCGCCTACATCGGCATCTCTGACGAAAGCGGCCACAAGATGCGGGAAGGCCGCTACCCCGCCCAGCGCCTCGACTTCAAACTCCGCGTCACCCGAACCGCCATGTTCGAGCTCCGCGGCTGGGCGCTGGCCCGCGAGTAATCCCGCCCACCGTTCACCCTGAGCTTGTCGAAGGGTGATCCTCCCTCCGTCATTCCCGCGCACACCACTCGTCATCCCACGCACCCCACCCGTCATCCCACGCACCCCACCCATCATCCCACGCACCCCACCCATCATCCCACGCACCCCACCCGTCATTCCCGCGCAGGCGGGAATCTGAATCACATTGCGCAGCCAACCCCCGTACCGCTGTTCCCTCATTCCGGCGCAAGCCGGAATCCATCGGGACTCCCCGTATGGTGGACTGGCCCAACGGTCTGTCATTCTGAGCGTAGCGAAGAATCTAAAGCCTCGTTTGACACAGCAGACGAATCACCCGCAACCATGATGAACTACGTGAAAGGGGCTAACCGTGGACCTATTAGAGGCATGGAGGAATTGGGAGCCTAGTGACGGCCCTCCGTACGTCTTGGATATGGATGTTGAAGCCTTGAATTCACGCCGCTGGCAGAAAAAGACCGTCACGTTTACACGAGAGCAGGCCGCAAAAGATGATGCCCTTTTGCGGAGTCTTGAAGATCGCAGACTGCACTTGGGCCTGTTTCCGTTCCCATTCATTGGGGATCTCAAAAACGCCTCTATCTACGTGCTGATGGCAAACCCGGGTCTCAACCTTAGCGATTATGACAACGTAACGGACGGCGACGCGAACTGGTTGAGAGGCCAACTCAGACAGGAATTCGGCGACTCTTTGCCGTTCGGAACAGCGTTTGACCCGAAGAATGTGGAAAAGGGAGGCGAGGACTATACTCGTGACAAATTGAAGCAGACGGTAAAGTTCATCACCGAGCACAGTGCAAGATCCTATTCCGACACTCTCAAGGAGTTCGCCTCGAAACTCGCCGTCATCCAACTGGTTCCCTACCACAGCAAGAAGTTCGTTAGTGGGGCGCACATGCTGCCGTCCGCAGATCTCGCGGTCAAATTCGTCGAAGAGACAGTCGTGCCGCGTGTCAGGAATGGCGAGGCGATTCTCATTGTCACCCGGCGTATCAAAGATTGGAATCGGAATCAGGGCTTGCCGAGAGACCTTGTCGATGCTGGGTTCATAGTGCTTTACGATAGGCCGGGCGAACCCCTTTCGGCGTCATTGGGCCCCCGCTCTCGCGGCGGCAAAGCTATCCTCCGCCAGTTTGGCATCCCGACACGCGATTAACCCCCACCTCCCCTTGACCCCCCGTCTACAATGAGACGGACAAACGCAATGCGACAGATCGGCATTCTCACCAGCGGGGGAGACGCGTCCGGAATGAACGCGGCGATTCGTGCCGTCGTTCGAGCCGCCGCCACCGTCGGTATCCGCAGTGTCGGTATCCGCAACGGCTTTGACGGCCTCATGCGCGGCGATTTCCAGCGCCTTGGCCCCCGCTCCGTTGCCCATATCCTCCAGCGCGGCGGCACCATCCTCGGAACCGCCCGCGCCGCCGCCATCGAGACCGAAGAAGGCCGCTCGCGGGCGGCAGAGCAGATTGCAGCGTCGGCCCTCGATGGACTCGTCGTCATCGGGGGAGAGGGCACGCTGAGGGCCAGCCTCAAGCTGCATGAAGAACAGAACTGCAAGATTGTCGCTATCCCCGCAACCATTGACAACGATATCCCCGGCGCAGACATGTGCATCGGCTTTGACACGGCCGTCAACGCCGCAGTTGAGGCGATGGATCGCATCCGTGATACCGCCGAGTCCAGCGGCCGCGTCTTCTTCGTCGAAGTGATGGGCCGCACGCGCGGACTGATTGCCCTCTACGCCGGCCTCTCCGGCGGCGCGGACGCCATCGTCATCCCCGAAGAACATGAGGATGTCGATGTCCTGTGCCGACGCCTCGTTGCGGCCAATCGTGGTGGCAAACGCAGCCTCCTCGTTGTCGTGGCAGAGGGAGAAGAGGCCGGCGGCGCCTTCTCCGTCGCCGACCAGGTCCAGAAGCGGCTCAATGGTCGCCTGCAGGTGGACTACCGCGTGACAGTGCTCGGGCACGTGCAGCGGGGCGGAGTGCCGACGGCAGCGGACCGGATCCTCGGAACCGTTCTCGGCGCTGCCGCCGTGGAATGCCTCAATGACGGCCTCGATCACCACATGGTCAGCGAGGCAAGGAACACCCCCGTCTTTACTCCGCTGGAAGAGGTCCTCTCAACAACCAAGGAACTCCCGGCAGACCTAATGCACCTGCTCCACACCGTAGGCCAGTCATAAACTCAGCGGTCCCAAGAGGCCCTTTCCTCCCGGATGTAATCGTCCACATCCTTAGCTGTCTTGAACAGCAAGTGGCCCGGCGCTTCCGCCATGATGTCTGCGATTGACCGTTTCTTTGGCGCGGGCTTTTCAGTCGCCGGTGAAATCGTCACGTCGACATCCTCGCCCTCGGTCAACTCCGGGCTCTCAATCTCGATCTTTCCGCCGGGCTGTACCTTTGTCCGGACATGCAACTCTCGAACCATTGCCGTTCATCCTCCAGGGTCAATCTTAACGCAATTGCCCAAGAGCGGCGGCTGTACCTCGTCCGCAAGGAGCGAGCCCGCCGAAACCCCGCCGTAAATGGGCGTATACTTATTTTCTCGCTACGAATACGCAAATCGTCATATCGCTCTCGTTAATCAACCAAATCGACAGGACACCCAAATGGCATCTCAGTCAGGGCAGAGGCCCGTAGGCCCGCCCGCAGCAGGTGGCCCCCCCAGTGGCGGGAACGGCGGGCCTCCAGGTGGATGGGGCGGACCTCCAGTAAGTGAGTCGGGCGGCCCATTTCGGGCATTTCGCTCCATCAACTACACGTACTACTGGTTTGGCTCCATCCTCTCCATCACCTCCTTCTTCATGCTAATCATTGCCCGCGGTTGGTTGACATTCGATCTCACTCAATCGGACCTGTGGGTCACTATCGTGAGCGCCGCCTCCCTGTTCCCCTCGCTCTTCTTTTCGGTCTTCGGCGGCGTGATTGCGGACCGTTTCAATCGGAAACACATACTGCTCTTCAGCGAGGCGTCCAACTTCGTGACACTCATTGCGCTCGCCCTGTTGGTCATGACGAACGTCGTTGAAGTCTGGCATCTGCTGGCGCTGTCCCTCCTCCACGGTGTCACCTTCTCCCTGTCCTCGCCCGCCCGATTCTCCATGGTGCCCAGCCTCGTTCCCCCGCAGCGCATCGCAAACGCAACGGCGCTCTCATCAATCATGTTCAGTGGCGGAGCGTTGACCGGCCCGCTGGCTGCGGGCCTCCTTCTAGACATCGACCCGGCCTTTGCATTCTTTGCGGGCGCTGGGCTGGTGGGTTTTTCCGTGCCGCTCTTCCTCTTGATGAAGCTCGGTCAGGCCCCACAGTGGGGTCACTCGATGCGCGCACAGGACGGGGTCATCCAGAACATCATCGAGGGACTCCATCACATCAAGCAGAGGCAGATCCTGCTCGGGCTCATCATCCTCGGGTTTGTCGCAACCTTCTTCGGCATGCCGTACCAGGCTCTGCTGCCCGTCTTTGCGGAAGAAGTCCTGGAGGTCGGCCCGAGAGGACTCGGCTACCTTGGCATGGCAGGTGGAGTTGGGGGCACAATCGGCTCCCTCCTCATCGCCACGTTCAGCTCAGTCAATCAGCTCAAGGTATGGCTGGCCATCGGCGCGGTTGGCGTTGGACTCTTCATCGCCGGCTTTGCCCAGGCCACACGGTTCGCCGACCTCTTAGGGCTCGAGTTGTCCGGCGCATTTGTCATCGCGCTCATCTTTGCCGCCGGCGCAGGTTGGTTCTTCCAGCTCGTCATGACGGGCAACTTCTCCCTCGTACAGGTCCTGACGCCCGACCAACTCCGCGGCCGTGTGATGAGCGTGCGGCTCATCGTCTTTGGCCTACAGCCGTTCGCCCTGCTCATCACCGGCGTCATCGCGGAAGCGTATGGCGCCCCTCTGGCCGTGACGCTGACGGGCCTATCCGCCGTCGTCTGTGGAATCGCCATCCTCATCGTCTTCCCCGCGCTCCGCACCCGACAGGATGAGCCGGTTCAGGCTCCAGGAGGCTTCGGCGGCCCGCCCAACGGTCATGGAGGTCCGCCCAACGGTGCAACCGATGGACACACAGGCCCTCCCGCAGACGGACATGCCTCTGCGGGCCGACCGCCCGCGGCAGTCGCCGAGCGCCCAGGCGGACCACCGGCAACCGACTAGCCGATACCGCCTATCCTCAACTGCGCGTCCCGCTTGACTCCGGCTCCGGCGGGATGATGACACGGCCACGCGGGCGCACGATCCCCGGCCTCGGCAGAACGATGAAAACGAGTACCATCGCGGCCAGGCTGAACGCCGCGAACATCAGGAAACCGTTCTGCATCCCGCCCAGGTACTCATCCGACAAAGTCGCCACATACGGCGCAACTGAGACTGCCATCGCCGTCACCGCCCACAGGAATCCCTGTGCCGCTCCAAACGCCCGCCGCCCGAAATAGGTCGCCAAAAGCGCCGGCTGCAGCACGATAATCGCCCCAAATCCCGGGGAGAACGCGACAAAGAACAGGATCAGATACCAGTTCGCCTCCGGCCTGCTGAGCGCAAACGCCGCGATGCCGACTGCCTGCAGGAATGTCGCAATAACCGCCCCCCGCCGCGGGTCCATCTTATCGGCCAACCAACCGCCGCCAACTCGCCCCACAATCGTGATCAGCGCCATTGCCCCCACCGCGTCCGCCGCCGCCAGCCGTGAATAGCCGGCGTCTTCCATAAACGGCGCTTGGTGGATCTGCAGAGAGCCAATCGGCCAGAACGAAAGAAACATCAGCATGGACAGGAACCAGAACGTTGGCGTTCGAAGAACCTGTGTGAATGTCAGCCCGAACAGAACCGGCCCCTGCAGCGCGCCGGAGGCGTCCGCACCCTCCGCCTCGTCCCCGTCGGGGCGCATCCCGTGGTCCTCCGGTGTTCGCCGCAGTACGAACGCCATCGGCAACAGGACGACAATCACGATGGCTGCCATGAGGAAGAACGAGTCCCGCCACCCGATAGCCTCCATCACGTAAAGTGACGGACGTGTCAGAATACCGCCTGCCCCCAGCCCGACCACCGTGATCCCCACCGCCCGGCCACGCATTCGATTGAACCAATTGACCACGGCAGACACACCGCCCGCAAAGAACACAATCGGCCCCAGCCCGGACAGCGTCAGGCCGACATACAGGTGCCACGGGTCCGTCATCACGCCCATGATCGCGAACCCCGCCGCCCCCAGGATCATGCCCCCGCCGACCACCGGCTTTGGCCCCCACTTGTCAAAGACCCCGCCCAGGATTGGCGACAGTGCCGCGCCCACGACGGTCGCTACGATAAACGCCGGTTCGATGGCCGCGCCCACATCCGGGATGTCCTCGCGGATTGGAGTCACAAACAGTGTGAAGTCATAGAAGAAGAAGCCGCTGTAAATGAAAGCGACCATAAATGCGGCCAAAACGATCCACCAGCCGTAGAAGACTGTCGTTGGCGAGGGCACACGAAATCCGCTGAGTTGTTGCATTCCTGATCGTCCTGTGCGTACGTCCGAAAAACGCCGCATCTTCCCGATCAGGCGAACCGCGGCCCATATAGCCTAGCATCCTGTTTCTGACTGCGCCGAGAACGCTGGATCGCGGCAGGCAAAACTCCAAAAGCCCTCCATGCCGGAACGCGGCGGACCAACTTCTGAAACACGCCATACCGGATCGCGAACTGAGAAAATAAACGGGCGTACCATAGATAAATGACATCCCCCAACGGTGCGCAGCCCCCCGCTGGTTACATAACGCGAAAGAAGCCAAAGATCTTCTACGGTTGGTGGATTGTTATCGCCGCGGTCTTCCTCAATATCGTCTTTGGCGGAATCCTCTTCTACGGCTTCACCCTCGTCCTTGATCCCATCACAGAAGAGATGAACTGGACCAAGACGCAGGTAACCGCCGCCTACCCCATCATGGGCGTCGTCATTGCTATCCTCGCCCCGCTTCTCGGCTCATGGTTTGACAAGGTTGGCCCGAGGCCGCTCCTCTTCTTCGGCTTGTCCGGCCTTGGCTTCAGCCTCATCATGCTTCACTCCGTGGACAGCCTTATCTGGTTCTATGTGTGGTTCTCAATGGCCAATGCCAGCTCTGTCGGCATGTGGATGGCTGTCGGCCCCACGGTGGCCAACTGGTTTGTGCGGAAACGAGGCCGCGCCATCGGCATCTACTCCCTCGGATTCGCCTTCGCCGGATTCATGGCCCCGCCTTTCCTCTGGCTCGTCGATGGAGTCGACTACGGCTGGCTCGTCTTTGCCGGCGTCGGCTGGCGAGACGCCTTTCTGGTGGCAGGCGTGATTTTCCTCGTCATGATGCCCTTCGCGGTGTTCATCATCCAGCACCGGCCCGAAAACCGCGGACTCTACCCGGACGGCGCGGACGAGCCGCCTGCTGAGGCCTCGATGTCATCCGGCGCCCAGATCTCCGACGATGTCGAGATCAATTCCACGGCAACGCAGGCGCTCAAAACACGGGCCTTCTGGCTCCTGGCAGTCGGGTCCGCGTTCGGGTTCCTGGCGATTGCCACCCTGCAGGTTCACTGGGTGCCGTATCTAGGCAGCACGGGATTCTCACGTGAGACGGCGGCCTTGTACCTGAGCCTGCTGCCACTGAGCACGGTCATGGGTCGACTTACGTTTGGATTCCTGGCTGATTGGGCAGACAAGAGAAAAGTGACCGCCCTCGCCTTTGGAATCCAGGCCTGCGCCATCTTCACCCTCGCCTGGGTCGATGAATCCCGCACGTGGAGCATCCTGCTCTTCCTGTTCTTCTGGGGCTTCGGCTTTGGAGGCACGGTTGTCACACGAATGGCGTTGCAGGGCTACCTCTTTGGACGCAACTCCTTCGGCGCGCTCCAGGGAATGCTCTCCATGACCAGCGAGGCCGGTTTCGCCCTCGCTCCCGTCATCGCAAGCATCGTCTTTGAAAGCCTGGGCACCTATCGCCCCGCCTTCCTCGCCTTCGCCTTCCTCTGCTTCATGTCCGTTCCGATCACCCTCTTAATCAGACGGCCTGGTCTGGCCGCAAGAGGATTCGCCCCGGTTACCCGCCCAGACGAAGCCGAAGAAGCTGCCGACAAGGACCCCGCCCCAGTACCGCCCCCACGATAGTCCCCCCGTATGCGACGCCACTAATCCTCGTACTGGGGGAAATAGGGGGCGTACCATGGGTAAATGTCCCTTCTGAACGGTGCATCTCTGCGGGGCGGAAACATAACACGCAAAAAGCCGCGTATCTTCTACGGCTGGTGGATTGTCATCGCCGCCGTCATCCTGAACATCCTGCAAGGCGGCATCCTGTTCTACGGTTTCACTCTTGTGTTGGGCCCGGTCACGGAGGAAATGGGATGGACCAAGACCCAGTTGACCATCGCGTATCCCATCATGGGCGTTGTCATTGGCGTGTTCTCGCCGTTCCTGGGCGGGCTATTTGACCGGGTCGGACCCCGGCCCCTGATTGGCGGGGGCATGGTCATCGTCGCTGTGAGCATGATTATGCTCCACGACGTTCAGAGCCTTCCCATGTTCTATCTGTGGTTCTCACTGCTGAACCTCGGCTCCATGGGAATCTGGCTTTCCGTCGGGCCCACGGTGGCCAACTGGTTCGTGCGCGCTCGAGGCCGCGCGCTCGGGACCTATTCGCTGGGATTTGCGCTGGCCGGGCTCATTGCCCCGCCTCTGTACTGGCTAATCGACGGCGGGGTTATCCTCGGATTTGAATTTGATGGCCTGGGGTGGCGGGACACCTTCTTCATTCTTGGCGTGATGTTCCTGTGCCTTATGCCGATCACCATTCTCATCTTTCGCCACCGGCCCGAGAACATGGGCCTTTATCCGGATGGCGCTGATTATCCCCCGTTAGAGGTCAGCCCGGGTGCGGAGATGTCAGACGATGCCGAGATGACCACGACGGCCATGCAGGCGCTGCGTTCCCAGGCCTTCTGGTTGATGGCGATCTGTTCAGGCCTCACATTCCTGACGATTGCGACCTTGACCGTGCATTGGGTGCCCTACATGGGCAGCGTCGGCATGGAGCGTGAGGCCGCAGCATTCTTCTTGCCGCTGCTGCCGCTTGGAACAGTGCTGGGTCGGATCACGTTCGGGTTCCTCGCCGATATGTTTGACAAGAAGCGCATCACGGCGCTTGCGTTCTGCGTGCAGGCGGTGGCCGTGCTCATGCTTTCCCAGGTCGATGCCGCGCGCGAGTGGACGCTCTTCGTTTTCCTCGTATTGTGGGGGTTCGGTTTCGGAGGAACGATCGTCTCCCGGATGGCGCTTCAGGGCTATCTCTTTGGCCGCAACTCCTTCGGAGCGCTGCAGGGCATGTTGTCGATGACCACTGAGGCGGGCTTTGCGTTGTCGCCACTCCTCGCGAGCATCGTGTTTGAAGACCTGGGCACTTACCGTCCGCTGTTCCTGGGATTCGCGTTTTTGGCCCTCATCGCCGCGCCATTGACGATGCTCATCCGCCGTCCCACGCCTCAATTTGCCATCGGATACGCGACGGCCCAGTCTGCTGACGGCGAGCCGGAAACGCCCGCCCCGGTGGCCACCCGCGAAGACGCCTAGTAATGATCCTCGTAGTGATCGTTGGCGAGTGACCGCGTATGGCGGCGCGTGTCGTAGACATACCGCTGCGGATCATCCGGGCCGGACGCGAGAAGCATGAGCACGACCGCCGGCATCGATGACGTGACCTCCGTCGAGTGGATGTCCATCTCCGGCGGCATGATTGCCGTCACGTCGCCCGGCTTGAGCCGCCGTCGCGTCGTGCGTTTGATCACGGAGCCGTCGTCCGCCTTCTCAGGATCCGGCACGTATGAGACCTCCCGCCCCGCGCCCTGGTAGATGCCCGCCAGTCCCCAGCGCGCCCCGTGGTCGTGAATGGGCGTCTTGTGCTTGGGTGGGATCACGGAAACCACCAGGCTCAGGGAGCGATCCGCCGAGCGGAAGAGCACCCACCGACTGACGTCATTCGGGGGAGTCTCCCTGTATTCGTCGGGCAGAAAATCCTCCATCAACAAGTGCCGGAAGGGATCGAGCGTCCTCCGAATCAGCCCCACGGGATCCGCCACGCTCACGGCGACACCCCCCAGCTGCCCAAGGAACGTCCCGAGCGCGGGATGGTCGACACGTAGATCAGAAGTCACGGTACGAACCGGTCTCGATGCCTACACCTCGCGGAACTCGCCTTCAACCGTCTCCGAATCGTCGGCGGATGCCTCGCCGCTCGCGCCATTCGCGCCGCCTGCGTCCGCGCCTTGTTGCGCGTACATAGACTGCCCGATTTCCTGCACGAGTCTGGTCAACTCCTCTGTCAGTGTACGCAGTTGCTCCGCAGGCGCATTTTGCTCCAGCGCCTGCCGCACCTCCGTCACCTTGGCCTGCACGCGGTCCCGGACATCATCTGTAATGGCTTCCTTGTGCTCTTCAAGCAGCCGTTCTGCGGCGTAGGCTGCGGAGTCCGCCGTATTGCGAATCTCCACCTCCTCGCGGCGTTGGGCGTCCTCCGTCGCGTGCGCCTCCGCGTCCTTCGTCATCTGCTCGATTTCATCGCTGCTCAGACCGCTCCCGGCCTGGATGACGATCTTCTGCTCGCGGTTCGTCGCCTGGTCCTTGGCGTTCACGTTCAGGATGCCGTTCGCGTCGATGTCGAACGTCACCTCAATCTGCGGCATCCCGCGCGGCGAGGGCGGAATACCGTCCAGCATGAACCGACCCAGCGACTTGTCATCGCTGGCCATTGAACGCTCGCCCTGCAGCACGTGGATCTCCACGCTGGTCTGTCCGTCCGCCGCCGTCGAGAACGTCTGGCTCTTGGATGTCGGAATCGTTGTATTGCGCGGAATGATGGGAGTCGCTACCCCGCCCAGTGTCTCGATACCGAGTGAAAGCGGTGTTACATCCAGCAGCAGCAGGTCCTGCACGTCACCGGTCAGAACGCCGGCCTGGATTGCCGCGCCGGCGGCGACGGCCTCATCAGGGTTAACGGAGCGATTGGGCTCCTTCTGGAAAATCTGCGTAACCTTCTCCTGGATTGCCGGCATCCGCGTCTGGCCGCCGACGAGGATCACCTCATTCACCTGCCCTGCGGACAGCCCGGCGTCCTCCAACGCCTGGCGGCATGGCCCGGCTGTGCGCTCAACCAGCGCTGCGGTCAGGGATTCCAGTTGCGCCCGTGTCAGCGTCATTGCAAGGTGCTTCGGGCCCGACGCGTCCGCTGTGATGAACGGCAGATTCAGTTCCGTCTGTGTGACCGTGGACAACTCGAGCTTGCCTCGCTCCGCCGCCTCGCGGAGACGCTGCATCGCGCTCCGGTCCGACCGCAGGTCAATGCCTTCCTGCTTGAGGAACTCATCGATCATCCAGTCGACGATGGCGTTATCGAAATCGTCCCCGCCCAGGTGCGTGTCGCCTGCCGTCGACCGTACGTGGAACGTCCCCTCGCCAATCTCGAGGATGGAGATGTCAAACGTCCCGCCGCCGAGGTCGAAGACGGCGATGACCTCCTCGCCCTTCTTGTCCAGACCATAGGCCAGCGAGGACGCTGTCGGCTCATTGATGATCCGAAGCACGTTGAGACCCGCGATGGTGCCCGCGTCCTTGGTCGCCTGTCGCTGGCTGTCGTTGAAATACGCCGGCACCGTGATGACGGCATCCGTCACCGTCTCGCCCAGGTACGCCTCCGCATCCGCCTTGAGCTTCTGCAGGATCATCGCGGAGATTTCCTGCGGGCTGAACTGGTTGTCGCCCATGGTGACGCGCACGTCTCCGTTTGGCGCGGCTGCGACGGGGTAGGGCACCAACTTTGTGTCCTGCTGCACGTCTGCCTCATTGTGCTTGCGCCCGATGAACCGCTTGACGCTGAATATCGTCTGGTCCGGGTTTGTCACCCCCTGCCGCTTGGCGACAAGCCCAACGAGCCTCTCGCCGTTCTTGTTGAGCGCCACAACCGACGGCGTCAGCCGATTGCCCTCCGGCGTTGGGATCACCGTCCCCTCGCCGCCCTCCATGACCGCGACAACGCTATTTGTCGTTCCCAGGTCGATTCCGATTGCCCGTGCCATTCGTCTCGTGTCTCCTTATGTGGTTTCTGTCTTGTCTGCTGCTACTCGTCAATTGGCGCGTTGCCAGTATCAGATTCGTTGCTGCTTTCGCTGGAAGCGGAACCGTCTCCCACTTGCACCAGCGGCGGCCTCAGCACGCGGTCATGGAGCATGTATCCCTTCTGGAGCACCTGCACAATGCGCCCCTCCGGCCCCGGCACGCGTGAGATCGCCTCATGCAGATTCGGATCAAAGGCAGCCCCAGCCGCCTCGATCTCCGTCACCCCGCTCGATTCAAGCGTCCCCTGCAGCTTCCGGTAGATGAGCAGAATGCCCTCCACCCACGTCATACGCAGCATCGTGTCCGGTATGGACCCGAATGCCCGCTCCAGGTCGTCCACGCTGGACAGAAGCTGCATCAGCACCGGCACAGCTGCGTATTGGACTTCCGCCGAGTGCCGCTCTCCGGCGCGCCGCGAGAAATCAACCGCGTCCGAATACGCGCGGTGATACCTGTCCTTCTCCGCTATCGCGTCAGCGAGTTGCGCCTGCAGCGATTCGAGTTCGGACTTCTCGCCGCCGCCGTCCTCGGCGTCCGGCTCCGCGACTCCCGAAGCGTCGTCTTTCCTCTCGTCAACCATGCTCTACACGTACTCCCTGTTCTGATAGACGGTGTCGAGTGTTCCCGCCATATTCGACAACAACTCTCCAAGGTATCGAACGGCCGGTATAGCCGCCGCGTAGTCCATCCGTGTCGGCCCCAGGGCCACGACTGCGCCACGTTGCCCGCTCACCTCCGCCGGGCCGTACGCGGACATGATCGCCGCATACGGATGCAAGAACGGCTCATTGTGCTCATTGCCGATGACGACCCGGAGGCCGCTCATAGGCAGATCGTCCGTGTGGAGCGCAGGCGCAAGACGACCGCTCTCAACCGCGTCCAACAACTCTCGCACCATGTCGATCCGATCGATGAGCTCCGGCTGATTCACAACCTGGCTGATGCCGTACACCACCGGCTCGTCCATCCCGTGTTCCGTGCGGCCCGGCAAGGGCGTCACGATGGCGAGCGCCTCAGACAACCGCGCCAACGTCGCAGCCGCAAGACGCGCCCAGAGGAAAACATCCTCGGACTCCACCTGGTGAAACTGGTGGCGAATCGTCTCCTGGCGGCTCGTGGGAACGTCGGACGACCGCAACAAAACTTCGACGTAGTACCGATACGCCCGTCCGGTCGGCGTCGCCCCCGCAGACGAGTGTGTGCGTTCTACATAACCCTCAGACTCAAGCTCGGCAAACGTGTTCCTCACTGTCGCCGAACTCATCTCGAGGTCGTGCCGCTCGACCAGCCCGCCCGAACTCACGGGCATCGCTGTCGCGATATATTGCTCCACCAGCAGCCGTAGCAACTCCGATTGCCGTTCCGCCAAATCTTGCGTCATCCCTTTCACCGTTACTTCGTGAATTCTGTCACCACTGCGCAAGGGGGCTTTCGCGCACCTTTTTCATGGTCGTCACGCCCTTTGCGCCTCTTTAGCAGTCTCACTCTTTGACTGCTAATTCTCGTTCAGACTACTCACGCACACTACCCGTGTCAAGCCAATTCACCCCCTAAATCCCGCGTTGACCACCAATTGGCCTCGTTGCTAGAGTGATACAGGCATGAGACTGCTGTTGCCGAAGATCGGCCAAGTGGTCGTAGCGCGGGAATTGGTGGCACATTGGACATAACCTATCTCGGCGGATCAGGTTTTCAGCTTCGCGGTAGAGACGCGTCCCTATTCGTCGACCCGTCGGCTTCACCGGACCGCCGTGCCAATGCTCGCGCCGTTCTCATGAGCGGCTACGCCATGGAGCCCGCCGTCGATGTCGGTGATGCCCGCGTTATTAGCCGCCCGGGCGAATACGAGGTCTCCGGCATTCTGATTCGCGCCATCCGCACCAGCAGAGCCTCAGCCGAAGACGCCTCGCACCAGGGCGGTATGGCATACACGATCTCCATTGATGGAGTCGACATCTGCCATCTCGGCCATCTGAGCCGCGCGCTGACGACTGCCGAAGTTTCAGAGCTCGGCGAGGTGGACGTTGTCCTGATGCCGGTGGGTGGAGAGGAAACCCTTGCCCCCAACCTTGCAGCACAGGTCGCTACGCAACTCGGTCCCAAGATCATTATTCCCATGCTCTGGCAGGGAGAAGTCGAGCGTTCGGTTTCGGAAACCCCACCGGCTGCGCCTGTGCAGGACGAAACGGACGAAGGAGAGGCTGATCCTGAGGAAGCCGTCCCGCCGCCGGTTGAGACGGTCAACGTCCCCTCTCTTGAGCCGTTTCTCCGGGAACTGGGCATCCGTTCCCTGACTCCACATGAGCGACTTTCAGTCACCCCCACCAACCAGCCTGCCACGCAGCAGGTCTCCCTCCTCCTGCCCCGCTCCTGATCCGTCAGCATATGGCGGACGCCAATCGACGACGACAGCAATCTCAGTGACAGGCCGAATGGTGGGCGAAGGCACGCTAGTGGTCTGAATCGCTGCCCGTCGAGTCGGTCTGCTCCACGTGCACTGCCACGATATCAAGCCCGTAGTACTTGCTATGCCGGACGGAGGCCGCGTAGTGGCGGAGTAATCGATAAGACAACTCGTTCTCGTCCGTCAACTCAGGTGACTCCCCAATAACGGCTAACCGGTCCTCGAGATTGCCCTCTGACGGCCCGGACACGAGTTCGAGTTCGGCTGACTTGCCCGCCATTCTGATGGATACCATTGTTTTCCTGTCGGCATCAGAATCAGAGTCGTTTTCCGCAAGAAGCCCGGTAAGGGCCTCTTCGCCCACCAGAGTCAGCCGGCTTGCTGCGTCCTCAGACCAACGGGTCCTTTGAGCGAAGTCCTGTAGAAAGTCCCGCAATTGGGTGAACCCCGCCGCCCCAGCGTCGAGCCGAAGCCGCTTCCGTCGTTGAGATGTCAGCTCAAGGAATAGCACCATAATCAGTGCCACCATGGCTCCTCCGGTCATACCGTTCTCAAGCAGGAGACTCACGAATCCGTCTCCCAATGATTCGCCAAAAATCTGCCCGTTCGTAAAGCCCACACCCGCCCAGAATGCCAGCCCGATTATGGCCGCTTTCCGGTGATCTACGCCGTCATTGATGACAATCTTCATTCCTTGAACAAAAAGCAGGCCGATGAGCACGGTCATATACGCTCCGGCCACCGGTGACGGTATCGCCACCAGGATTGCGGACACCTTTGGGAAGAAGGCAAACAGGATGAATGTGAGGCCGATCACCACCCCTACGCGCCGCGCCGCAACGCCGGTAATCTCCACCATCGCAACACTGCTGGAATAGGTCGTATTTGGCACCGTTCCGGCGAGCCCGGAGAGGAGATTCCCTACGCCGTCAGCATTGATTGCCCCCTGCGCCACCCGGAAATCCGGCGCGGGCGGGTTCCTGCGGGACACCTGTTGGATCGCTACGCCGTCACCCAACGTTTCTATTGCCCCAACGGCTGTGACCATGGCGAACGCGGGCAGAAGCGCCCAGAAATTCGTGCCAAAATCCAGCGATAACCCCGGCCATTCCTGGAAAGGCGCGCCGAACCATCTAGCTTCCGTGATGATGCTCGTATCGTACAGACCGAACACCGCCGCCGTCCCCGTCCCCGCCGCTATGCCGATGACCGGCGACCACAACCGAAGCGCGGGAGGCGCCCGAAGAAGCAGTCCGACAGTGACCGCCAGTGTTACGGCGGCGGATGCCATCGCTCCTTCCACGGATTCTCCCGGGCCCACATTGTCCAGCAGGTCGAACGCGATGGGCATCACCGTCGCCGCGATGAGCATGATGACCGTCCCCGCGACGACTGGGATGAATATCCTCCTTGTCAGAGACAAGTTCATGCCGATCAGGAATTGCATCAATGACGACGCCACTATCAGCGAAGCCATCAGGGCTGGCCCACCGTTTGCCAGGGCCGCGACGCAGGCTGCAAGGAATGCCCCGGACGTCCCCATGATCAGAATATGGCCGGATCCGAAGCGCCATAGCCGAACAGCCTGCAGAATCGTCGTCGCGCCGCTAACGAGCAGGGCGGCAAAGACCGCCCAGGAAATGTAAGATTGCGGCTGCTCTGCCACGCGCATCACGATGACGACTCCCAGCACGACGGCGCCAACGATGATCATCGCGCCCTGCACCCCGGCTCCCAGGGTCATGAGCAGGGGTGGGTGCTCGTCAGGCTCGAATTGTACGTGCGAGTTGACTTGGGACATGTGGTAAATCGAAACCCGGAAGGTCTCTTATGAAATCGGGGGCGGATATCCGCCCCCGATTTATGCCTGCGTCCTTTGCTGTGGCGCCAAACTTATGCTGGGTCTGTGATCGGTTCCGTGTACATCTGCTTCAGGTCGCGCTTCAGAACCTTGCCCAGCGGATTGCGCGGGAGAGGCTCCGCCGAGAACACCACATGCTCCGGCTTCTTGAAGCTGGCCAGGTGTCGGCGTGAGTACTCGATCAACTCATCCTGCGTCGCGTCCTGACCGGACTTGAGCACGACAACCGCGCGTACGCGCTCGCCCCACTCGTCATCAGGAATGCCGATAATTGCCGCCTCATCCACCGCGGGATGAGACATGAGTGTCTGCTCCACCTCTTCGGGGGAGATCATCTCGCCGGCGCGCTTGATGAAGTCCTTGGCGCGGCCTGTGAGAAAGATGTAACCCTCATCGTCCTGGTAGCCGAGGTCGCCCGTGAACAGCCAGCCGTTCTTGATGGTCTCGGCTGTCACATCGTCCTGCTGCCAGTAGCCCTTCATGAGCTGCGGGCCGCTTGCGATGATTTCGCCCTGCTCGTTCGTTGGCACGTCGTTAGCGTCCTCATCGACTATGCGGATCTCGACGCCGGGGAGCGGCTTGCCGATGGAGCTGAGTCGCTCGAACTTCTTCTCGCGCTCCTCCTCAGACAGGCCCTTGACGTTGTGATCATCCGGCATCAGGGCCGTGATCGTCGCCGAGGCTTCCGTCTGACCGAATGCGTTGATGAACTGGGTGTCCTCCAACTCTAGGATGGCGCGCTTGATGACCTCCTTGGGCATGGGCGCAGCGCCGTAGGTAAGCACATCCAGGCTGGAGAGGTCGTAGTTCGGGCGCGCCTCGTGGTCGAGGAGCATCTTGAGCATCGTCGGCACCATCATGGCGCGCGAAACCTTCTCATCCTGCACCAGCTTCATCCACGACTCCGCCTCAAACTGCCGCTGGATAACAAGAGTGCGCATCCCGAATATCGCGGAGATGACAGCCTGCATCCCTGCCACGTGGTACAGCGGAACGGTCAGGATGTTCTTCTCCACCTGATCCGGGTCCACCGGCGTCACGTTGCTCAGGCTGTAGCTGCTGACGCCGCCAAATGTCAGCATCACGCCCTTGGGCAGGCCCGTCGTGCCCGCCGTGAACATCAGAATCGTCGTGTCGTCGTCGTCAACGTCCGTCATGATGTCGTCAGTCGGCTGGGCGGCCAGGATGTCCTCATACGGCTCCCAGCCGTCCGCCGTGCCCTCCATCGAGACGTAGTGCTCAACGGTGTTGAGAGACGGGCGGAGCTCATCGACCATGCCGAGATAGCGTGATCCGGCGATAACGACCTTGGACTCCGATGCGTTCACCATGTGGCGGATTTCTTCCGCCCGCCCACGAAAGCTCAGCGGGACGAAAATGGCCCCAAGCTTGGCTGCCGCAAAGTAGGTCTCAATGATCTCATTGCAGTTCACCTGCATGATGCCGACGCGGTCGCCGCTGCCGACGCCCCAGGCCTGCATTTGGCTAGCCAGCTGATTTGAGCGCGCGTTCAACTCCGCATACGAAAGCCGCGTGTCTTCAAAGACGATCGCTTCCTTGTCAGGCGCAATCATGTTCGCTATTGACAGAAACTCAGCAGTGTTCATCCGTGAAATCCCCTCCCGATTACTTTTTCCGGTTGGGTAAGTCGCCATCACGGCAATAGTGCCGTGATCGGCGCAACCCCCACCCGATCTGCCCCCACCACGTGGGCGACTGTAGCTAGCAGATACTAGCAGAGCGACGCCTTAATGTCACCATTTTGCAGACTGGTATGCTCGGCCAAATGCTCGTCTTTCACGCGGTAGACGAACATCGGAAAAAGCACTAGCGACGATGACCGCCTTCACCGGAACGCGGTGGCCAAACGCCACAAGCCAATCAAGGTAGAGCGCGAACCGAGAAAACTAGCTGGTTGGCGTTGCCATCGGCTCACCGGCCGCACATGCCAGCGCAGCAGTAAACAGGTTTTGCATGGCCATTTCGGCTTGCGCCTCGTCGGTAAGCATGGCCAGAAGAGCCTCCTCGCCGCCAAGCTGTTCCTCAAGACATTGCAGTGCTGATGGCGGTGGCAATTCCATCCCTTGGCTTGCCGCCCAGGCTGCGGCCTCTTCATCATTGAGGCAGAGCTGGATGCGGACTGCTCCGGCGATGACCTGACCGAAACTCTCCGGTGGCGGCCCCATGCCAACAACGCCGGGATTTTCAGTCGCGATTTCGGTAATGCAGCTGCGAGTCTCGGAACTCAACCCCCCTGCCTCAGCGGAGAGTGACGCGACTGTAAAGCCGAGCGCGCTTTCCATGCCCAGGCACTGTATTGGAAAATCTGCGGCGCCTCCCTGAAGACTCGATACGGGAACATCTGCAATCATGTTGAACGCGTCGGTCCCAATGGTCTCCCGTATGCATGTGCCTTCTTCTTCGGAGAATGCAGAAACAACGTCACGGACTGTTGTCGTTGCGGTTATTTCCAGATCCTCGATTGAGATAGCAACGGGTGTGGGAGTCGGCTCAGGTGTCGCGGTAGCCGTTGGTGTTGGCGGGACTGGTGTAGCTGTTGGGATCGGTGTTGGTGTCGGTTCCGATTCACATGCCCCAGCGAACAACAGAACGCCGAGAATTACCCCAAACGCAAGTGTGGCTGACAGGTGGCTTCTGAATCTCCGTGCCAAAGCGGTGGCCTTTCACTCTACTTGCAGGCAACTGGTTACCGACGTTAACAATTCTAACGCAGCGTCCAACTCATGGAATGGCGAGTCAGTTCCGCCATAGATCGCAGTCTGCTTAGGCGCGAACTGGAAGAACACTCGCCGCTAGCGCCGCCTCTATCCGCAACCCATCACTGAGTGCTACGTCTGCCCCCCGTCGCAGTGCCGCCTTCGTCGACGCCCGCGCCTTACGCGGCAGCAGACGGGTCTCTGCAAGCAACGAATTTGCCACATCTGCGAGACTGGCAACTGGCGCGACGCGGTGGATTAGTCCTAGACGGAGTGCTTCCCCCGTATCAAACCACCGACTCGTCAACAGAAGATCCAACGCCTGCGCTCTCCCGACGATGCGCGGGAGAGATTGACTCCCGGTTGCGAACGGAATCATGCCCAGCGCCACCTCAGGCAGGCGGAACCGCGCATTGTCCGCTGCGATACGGAAATCGCAACACAACGCCATTTCAAGGCCGGAACCGATAGAAAACCCGTGCATCGCCGCCACCGTCGGCACTGGAAGCGAACGCAACAGCGACCACACATCCCGCAGATAGCGTGCTTCCCGGGCGATGACGCGCGACGGCGCAGTACCGAACTCCGTCAGGTCGGCCCCGGCACAGAACGCCCGCTCACCTGCGCCCGTGATGACAACCGCATCCAGATCGGGATTCACGTGAAGCTCAGTCAGGATGGCGAAAAGGTCGTCCCGCATCTGAACATTGAACGCATTCAGTTGCTCGGGACGATTGAGCGTAATCCGCGCGAGACCGGAATCATCCACCTCGTAGAGCGCCGCAGGTTTTTCGATTTGTGCCACGGATCACCGCAGGAACGGAATCGCCAGAATGTACCCCGGTGGATTCCCGCTGCTTGCTCTCACCGCCGCCACGATCGTCCAGATGAGCCAGATAATGCCGAGGATGAGCATGAGGAACGCCGACACGCCCAGGAGAGCGAGCGATTCCCAGAAGCCACCCACTATCTCCTCCTTTTCACCTGCGATGGTGCCGATAATGAAGAAGGGAATCATCAACATGAAAAGGATGATGAAGTAGACGAAGAAACTGATATTGAAATTGAGGGCCCTCTTTCCGTGAAAGTTCACCATGTCCGACTTTCCACGAAAGACAAGCCACACGATCAGCGGTCCCAGGATGCCGCCAAGTCCGGACGTTACCAGAGAACTTAGGGCCGAGAGGTGGATCAGCATCGACCAGTTGCGTTCTTCCGGACTCCAGAGATCTCCGTAGAGCGGCCCGGGTGGCCTCTCAGGCGCAGGCGATTCGTTCTCCATGGCGTCCTCCAATGAATCTGCTACAGGGACAGTCTATCCCGGTAACCGGACAAACCCCCTCAGTCTTGCGGAGCCGGCCGCCTACTTCAGGAAACCGATGGACAGAATGTACCCCGGAGGATCCCCTCGACTTGCCCGTACTGCCGCAACGATCGTCCAAATGAGCCACACGATAACGACAATGGGGAAAAGTAGGAAACCAATCAAGGCAATCATCGATATTGCGGTGACTACCCCATAGATGAAAAAGCTGATCTGGAAATTCAGCGCCCTCTTCCCGTGATAGTCCACCATGTCTGATCTGGCGCGAAATAGGAGCCAAACGACGAGTGGAGCCAGCCAATTGGCCACAAAAGGAAAGATGATTCCCGCCAATCCACTCAGGTGAAGAAGCATTGACCAGTTTCGTTCCTCCGGGCTGCTAACCGGCCCGTAATATGCCGAGCCACCCATGCCCGTCGCACCCTGTCCCATGTGCGGATCAACTGCCGACCCGGGAACGAAATTCGCTTGCTGACTTTCCTCCGCTTGGGGCTGCTGCTCCTCAGACTCATCCTCCGGCCTATCCTGCTGTCCCTGCGTCATGACACACCCCGCTCCTTTTTCACCAACGCCGCCAATTGTGGCTGTAGTAGACAAGAGCGTCAAAGGAGTTGTTATTCTCCCGTGAACTCCGGGTCCCTCCGCTCAAGAAAAGATCGAATCCCCTCCTCACGATCCGTTGTGGTCTGGAGGATCATTGTGAGGTCAGTCTCCAGCAGGATGCCCTGGTCAAGCGTCATCTCAGAGCCTGCCAGGATAACCTCCTTTGCATAACGCGCCGCGATCGGCCCGCCGGCAAGTATCTGCTCTGCTATCTCCTGCGCAGTGTCAAGAACATCGACAGGTGGCGCCACCCGGTTGACCAGCCCCATGTCCAGAGCCTCTTCGGCTCCTATGGTTCGGCCGGTCAGCAAAAAATCTGTGGCATGGGCAGGCCCGACGATGCGCGGCAAGCGCTGAGTGCCACCGTCCCAGGGAATGAGTCCTTGCAGCGCCTGACCCATCTGGAACTGAGCCGTTTCCGCAGCCACGCGGATATCCGCCGCCAACGCCAACTCAAGCCCCTGGTCTAATGCATCCCCGTTGATGGCCGCAATGACCGGAAACGGCAGCGCGGCGATGGCGCTGGCGCACCGATACGAGTCAAACACGGACTGTGCCGCGTGCCCTGACACCGCCGCGCCAAATTCGGATGGGAGCGAGTCGCTCGTTCCCCGTGAGAAGGCCATCATGCCCTCGCCGGCCTCCGCCGTCGGCTGACTGTCTCCCGTGATAATCAGCGCATCGAAAGGGCTGTCCTGAAGCAACGATGTGCACAAATCCCTCAGGGCGAAAGCCAAGGCGCGGTCAATGAAATTCTCAGGCGGGCGATTCAGCACGACGGTTAGTAAGCGGCCCTCAGGTCGAAGTGTTATCGGATCGTTGGTGCTCATGTCTACAGCGCGGCTGTTGACACCGCGTAACACGATTGTAACGCCCGTGTAACTGGCGTGACACAGAACCGGCACAGCATTGATGGTGATACGCGGCCGAAGCCGCGTCGTTGTGTGTTCTGGAAGGAGGACAGGATGGGCGAGTTAAATAGCGGCGATACTGCCTGGATTCTGATGTCGACGGTTCTGGTGTTGTTCATGACCCCGGGCCTCGCATTCTTCTATGGCGGTCTTGTGCGAGGTCGGAATGCCATCAGCACAATCTCATTCAGCTTCATTACGATGGCCGTTGCGAGCCTTGTCTGGGTTCTCTGGGGCTACAGCCTGGCATTTGGGGATGGCGGCGATCTGAACAATTTCATAGGGAGTCTTTCCTACGTCGGTCTGAGCGGCATTGGCACCGGGGATGTCGACGGAGGCATTCCGGTTCTCCTCTTTGTTGCGTTCCAGATGATGTTCGCCATCATCACGCCCGCGCTCATCACGGGCGCAATCGTGGAACGATTCAAGTTCACGACGTACCTGATCTTCCTGGTGCTTTGGCTTACTTTTGTCTACGCGCCCATATGTCACTGGGTCTGGGCAGGTGGCTGGATTGCCCAACTCGGCGATGGAACGGGAGCGCTCGACTTCGCGGGCGGAACAGTCGTCCACATCAACGCCGGAGTCGCGGCCCTCGTCGCGGCAGTACTGGTTGGGCGGCGGCGCAGGCCGGCCATTGAGCCGCACAACGTGCCGTACGTCGTTCTGGGCGCGGGCATCCTCTGGTTCGGCTGGTTCGGATTCAATGCCGGTTCCGGCCTGGTGGCTGATGGGCAGGCCGTCAACGCCCTGCTGGTGACGAACACTGCAGCCGCAGCGGGCGCACTGTCTTGGGGCATCCTGTCCTACATCCAGAACAAGCGCATCAGCGCCGTCGGGATTGCGACGGGCGCAGTTGCGGGGCTGGTGGCCATCACTCCTGCGGCGGGATTTGTCAACGTGATGGGCGCGCTCGTCCTGGGTATCGGAGCCGGTGTGCTCCCATACTTCTTTGTGATGTACCGTCCGAAGCTTGGCTTTGACGATGCGCTTGAAGTCTTTGGTGTGCACGGCATCGCTGGAATTTGGGGCGCGCTTGGAACCGGCGTCTTCGCAGTGGAAGCCATCGGTGGAACCGCCGGCTTGATTGAGGGCAACGCAGAGCAAATGGGCTGGCAGATAATCGCTGTTGTCGCAACAATCGCATACTCCGGCGTCGCGACGTTCGTAATCCTCAAGGTTCTTGACCTTATCCCGGGTCTCGGCCTTAGAGAGTCCGAGCGTGCCGAAGACGAAGGCCTGGATCTCGCTGCACACGGTGAGCGCGCATACGTCGCGGACGGTGCAGACTAGACCTGCCACAAGGAATGACTACAATCGTGAGCAGCGCGAGAGCGGGGATTAATCCCGCGGCCCGGTGGTCCAGTACCGCCGGGCCGCCCAGAAAGGAATAGGAGACAACGATGCTGAGTATAGAGGCGATTATCAGGCCTGAGACAATTGAAGACGTGGTAGGCGAGCTGGAAGCCGTCGGCTGTCGCAAGTTCTACTACGCCAATGTCACCGGCACAGGGCGGCAGGGCGGGGTTGAGGTGTTCGTCGGACGCGCCGGGCAGATGACCCGCCGTCATGAACGCCCCAGGACGATTGTCCGAGCGGTCATCGATGACGGTATGAAAGACGATGTCATTAACGCCATCATCAGGGGGGGCCGAAGCCCCGGTGACGGTGAGGTTGGTGACGGCAAGATCTTTGTTACTCGTGTGGACGATGTGGTTCGTGTGAGAACCGGAGAGTCCGGCGAGGCAGCCATCTGACGGGGAGAAAGGTGAGTGGGGGACGTATCCGCGGCAGGCAGCGCCCGCCGCGGATACGCCTTTTGGAGGAGTATCCCCCTATCATGATGTCTCAAAAATCCATATAGTTTGAGGGACGACGAATCCTTCTGGCGAATGGGAGACAGGCAACGATGACATCTACGGCAGAGCCCTTTGAACGAGTTGACATTGATGGAGCAAGAGAGCTTATCGATAGCGGCGATGTGGCGCTGATTGATGTCCGCGAACAGGAGGAATGGGACGAGGGCTACATTGAAGGCGCGACCCGCATCTCCGTCAACGACATCATCAACATGTCGGCCGTCGATGACCTGCCCAAGGACCAACCCATCGTCTTCTACTGTGCCGCCGGCGTCCGCTCTGCCCTCGCCTCCGAACTTGCCGCCTCCGTCGGTGTCCCCGGTCCGCTCTACAGCATGGAGGGCGGTTTCGATGCGTGGAAAAAGGCCGGCCACCCCACCGCGCAGGACTGAACCTGCTCTGTCCGGTGACTACTGACCCCTACGAAGCCCAGCGTCCTGTTATTGACGCACTCAGTTCCCCTGCAACCTATCCTCCCCGCGACGGTGTGGACACCGTCGAAGTCCGTGAAACCCACTCTGCCGTCGTCTTCCTTGCCGGCAACCGCGCCTACAAGATGAAGAAAGCCGTCGACTACGGCTTCTTGGACTTCACCACCCTCCAAAAGCGCCGCCACTTCTGCTACCAGGAACTCTTTCTCAACCAGCGCGCCGCTCCGGACATCTACCGTGAAGTCCACGCCGTTATTCCGAATGGACGGGGCGGCTACCGCATCGTTGCGGAAGAAAACCCCGCAGCCGTCGAATACCTCGTTCAGATGGTCCGCCTGCCGGAAGACATGATGTTGGACGCGCGGTTGGAGCGCGGTGAGGTCACGCCGGAGATGATGGGCGAACTCGGCCGCATCATCGCTAATATCCATGCCCATGCTCAGACAAGCGATGAGATAGCCGCAGCAGGCGATCTCGAAGGCGTCCGCTTCAATGTTGAAGAGAACTTTGAACAGACGGAGGCGTACATCGGCCGCACAATTTCGCAGGAAACATACGACACCGTCTCTGCATACGCTCGCCGCTTCATGGAGCAGCGTGAAACTCTCTTCCACTCCCGTTCGCGCAACGGCTTTGTGCGAGACACGCACGGAGACCTCCACGCCCAACAGATCTGCATAGAGGCCAACGGTCGCATCTCAGTTCTGGACTGCATTGACTTCAACGATCGGTTCCGATACGGAGACGTTGCATGGGACGTCGGATTCATGGCTATGGACCTTGAAGCCCGCGGTCACCCAGACCTTGCTCGCGCCTTCGTTGATGGCTACCTGGAACAGGCTGATGATCCCGGAATGCCGGAACTCCTGCCCTTCTACCAGTGCTATCGTGCCTACGTTCGCGGCAAGGTTGAGGGCTTTCGGCTGGATCAGCCCGGCCTCAGCGACCAGGAGGCCGCAGAAGTCAGGGGGCGCGCAGAGGGCTATTTCCGTCTTGCCGAGCAATACGCCCGTACCATGATTGGCCCCAACATCGTTCTCATCGGCGGCCTCATGGGAACGGGCAAGAGCACCCTCGCGCAGGGCCTCGCCCGTGAGCGCGGACACACCTACATCTCCAGCGATGTCGTTCGTAAGCAGATGCAGGGCCTCCCCCCGGAAGAGCGCCATTTCGTCGATTGGAACGCAGAAATCTATACACCGGAAATGACGGAGCGCACCTACGACGAATTAGCGCGTCTCGCTGCCGAAGCCCTGGAACAAGGCCGTTCAATTGTCATCGACGCCTCGTTCATCCGTGCCCAACACCGTGCCCGCTTTGAGACGCTCTCACGTGCCGGCGGCGTCCCTCTCCTGTTCGTGTTGTGCGAACTGCCGGAAGAAGAAACGCGCCGACGCCTCGACGCCCGTGCTGCACAGGGTGGTGACCCGGCCGATGGCCGTTGGGAGATCTACGCTGCCCAGCGTGATTCATTCCAACCCCCGGACGAACTGTCCGCCGATTCTGTCATCAGCCTTGACACCTCCGAGTCATCCGAAGCTGTCGTTCGAACCCTCGTCTCGCACCTGGACGCTGACACGCTAGAATAGGCACTGTCCCCCGTGCCACCAACAATCAATAGGAGAACGTGCCACCAATGACCGTTACAGATCTCGCCCATGACATAGCCAACTTGGCCCTGGCTGACGAGGGCCAAAGGCGTATCGAATGGGCCGCGCGCGAAATGCCCGTCGTCAAGCTCATCCAGGAACGTTTCCGTGAGGAGCGCCCGCTTGAGGGGCAGCGAATTGCCGCATGTCTGCACGTCACATCAGAAACGGCCAACCTCATGCTCGCCCTCAAAGAGGGTGGCGCGGAGGTTCGCCTGTGCGCGTCCAACCCGCTCTCTACGCAGAACGATGTTGCCGCAGCGCTCGTCGCCAATCACGGCATCTCCGTTTTCGCCATCTACGGTGAGAACACGGAGACGTACTACAAGCACATCAACCAGTCCCTTGACGGCAACCCCACAATCACAATGGACGATGGCGCAGACCTCGTCGCAACTATTCATGGTGAGCGGCAGGATCTTATCGAGGGCCTCCGCGGCGGCAGCGAAGAGACCACAACCGGCGTTATTCGCCTCCGCAGCCTCGCGCAGCAGGGCAAGCTCATGTACCCCGTCGTCGCCGTGAATGATGCTGACACCAAGCACCTCTTTGACAATCGCTACGGCACTGGCCAGTCCACGCTGGACGGCATCACGCGTGCCACCAACATCCTCTGGGCCGGGAAGACCGTGCTCATCGCCGGCTATGGCTGGTGTGGCCGTGGCGTCGCCATGCGGGCGCGCGGCATGGGCGCCCAGGTCATCGTCAGCGAAATCGACCCCATCCGCGCTCTGGAAGCCCTGATGGACGGCAACCGTGTGATGACTGCAGCGGAGGCCGTGCCGGAGGCCGATATCATCATCACCGTCACCGGTGACATCCACGCCATCGGTCGCAGCCACATCCCCCTCCTCAAGGACGGCGTCGTTCTGACCAACTCCGGCCACTTCAACGTTGAGATTGATATCCCGGCCCTTGAAGAAGCCAGTGACGGCTCCCGCGAGATGAGGTCGAACGTCGTCGCCTATGCGATGAAGGACGGTCGCACAGTCAATCTCCTTGCTGAAGGACGCCTCATCAACCTCGCCGCCGCCGAAGGGCACCCGTCCGCCGTCATGGACCTCTCATTCGCTGATCAGGCGCTCGCCGCCGAGTATCTCTCCGGTAGTGAAGGCGCAGACCTTTCAAATGATGTCCACACCCTCCCGCGTGAACTTGATTCGGAAGTCGCGCGACTCAAGCTCCGCTCCGTTGGCATTACCATCGACACACCAACCGAAGAACAGACAAAGTACCTCGGCAGTTGGGAGATGGGCACCTGAGTCGTCCAAACGCAACACAGGCCGGCGCGTCGGACAGGCCCGAAGCAGTGTCGATTCGAGCGACCGTGTCCCTCGAGGAGCAGGAGCGATACGGCCACTGCTTCGCGTGCGGAGCAGCCAACGATTCCGGCCTCAATCTGGAATTCGAAGCGATTGAGGGTGGCGGCGTCACCGCTCTCTACGTCCCGCAGGATCGACACCAGGGATGGCCAAATGTCCTGCACGGCGGAATTGTTGCGACGCTGCTTGATGAATCCGCCGCCTATGTCGCCTACGCCCGCGGCCAACACGCCGCCACTGCGCGACTGAATGTCCGCTACAGCCGCGCTGCGCCGCTCGATACGCCCCTGCGCGTGACCGCAACACTGGCAAAAGACACGCGCAGAATGCTTACTATAGAAGCCCGTGTCACAACCCTCGCCGACGAGAAAATCGCCGACGCAGAAGCCAAACTCCTCCTCCTTACGCCCAATCAGGAGCGGGAATATGGCCTGATACCGCAACCCACTGAACGCAACAACGAAGGCTAAATCGAGGCATGGATTTAGGGAGGTATATGAGTCGATGACCAGCTTTTCGCGCAACCCATCGTTCCTGCAGACGGGGGAATCAGTGACTGAGGGTCACCCGGACAAGTTGTGTGACCAGATCTCGGATGCAGTCCTTGACGCCATACTTGCTGAGGACCCCCAGGGCCGCGTCGCATGTGAGACTCTGGTGACCAGGGGCTTGGTATTCGTCACGGGCGAGGTCACCACCAACACCTATGTCGACATACAGGCCATTGTCCGAAACACCGTGCGCGACGCCGGCTACACGAATGCTGACTACGGTTTCGATTTCAATACCTGTGGTGTCGTTGTCTCCATCAATGAACAGTCGCCTGACATCCAGGCCGGCGTAGACGTTGCGGAGGAAGTCCGGGGCGAGGGCGAGTCGGACGCGATCGAGCGCCTCGGCGCCGGCGATCAGGGAACCATGATTGGATTCGCCTGTACTGAGACGCCTACCCTCATGCCCATGCCCATATACCTCTCTCACCTCCTTGCGGCGCGACTCGCCCGAGTGCGGCGTGACGGGCAGCTCCCATACCTCCGCCCGGATGGGAAATCGCAGGTCACCGTTGAGTATCAGCAGGGCGTTCCTGTCCGTGTCGACAGCATCACTCTCGCTGCACAACATGACCCGGAAGTCAGCAATGAAGCGCTGCAGCGTGATCTGCGGGAACTCGTGATTCGCGAGGTCGTGCCCCACGGCATGATGGATAGGGACACCAAGTACCACATCAACGCTTCCGGTCGGTTCGTGCTCGGCGGCCCCATGGCGGATGCCGGCCTGACCGGACGCAAGATCCTCGTCGATACATACGGCGGCGGCTACAAGCACGGCGGCGGCGCGTTCTCCGGCAAAGACCCCACAAAGGTCGACCGTTCCGGCGCCTACATGGCTCGATACATCGCCAAGAACATCGTCGCTGCGGGCATCGCCGAACGCTGTGAAATTCAACTCGCCTACGTCATCGGCAGGGCCGAACCTGCCTCAATCTCTGTCGAAACCTACGGAACCGGCCGCATAGATGACAATGTCATTGAATCCGTGATTCGTAACCACTTCGACCTTCGCCCCGGCGCAATCATCCGCGACCTCCAGCTCCGCCGTCCCATCTATCGAAAGATTGCCGCCTACGGCCACTTTGGCCGTACGGATGTTGATCTGCCCTGGGAACGCACTGACAAAGCAGATACGCTCCGTCAGGAAGCCGGCATACCCGACGAGCAAGACAGCTAACCGGCCCGGCTTGCGTGGCCCATGCTAACCGGAGGCCTCACCGCAGTCGTTCTTGCCGGCGGCGAGGGAACGCGCCTCCGGCCACTCACCAATGACCTGCCAAAGCCCGTCCTCCCAGTCGCAAACCGTCCATTCTTCGAATACATGCTCGACCACCTCAGGACGGCAAGCGTTACGCGCGTCATCATGGCGCTCGGCTACCGCGCCCAACCCCTCATCGATCAATTCGGCGACGGTAGTGAATACGGCCTCCTAATCGACTACGTGGTTGAAGACAAACCACTCGGCACATCCGGCGCGGTCCGCGCTCTCCTACCGGAACTAAAGGAAACCTTTCTCGTCCTCAACGGCGATTGCGTCACGGAGATCGATATCGCCGCCATGGTGGACCAGCACGTCGAACGCCGCGAATACGCCACCCTCGCCGTCCACACCGTCGATGACCCGTCGCGCTACGGCGTCGTCGTCCTCGATGGAATCGGCTACGTTAGCCGATTCATTGAGAAGCCCCCCGGCCCGCGCTTTCCGGCGAACACCGTCAACAGCGGCGTCTACGTCCTTGAGCCGGAAGTGTTCAATTTCATTGGCGACGGCTTCTCCATGTTTGAGAAAGACCTCTTCCCCTCCGTACTCATGTCCGGCGTCGAGATTGGCTCCTTCCCCTGGGAGGGCTATTTCATGGACATGGGAACACCGCAGAGCCTCCTGCAGCTCAACCGCGATATCCTCACCGGCGCAGCTCCATCTCTCCGTCCACCCGCCAAGCCCACGACCGCCCCGCAAATCCACGATTCCGCCCACGGTGAAGGTCCTGTCAGCTATGGCGAGGGCGTCACCGTCGGCGCAAATGCACGGATAATTGGCCCCGTCTCGCTGGGTGACGGCGCAACCATCGGCGATTCTGCGCACATTGAAGACTCTGTCATCCTGGCCGGTGTACGAATCGGCGCGGGCGCAACCATTCGCAGCGCAATCGTTGCCCAAAACACCGTCGTGCCGGACGGAACCGCTATTGAGCCGGGCGATGTGTTCGACGGCGGCGCAACACCCGCTACAGACGCCGCAAGCGTCTAACCTATACCGTGGGGAATGGCGATGATTACAACACCGATGGCCGCCATTCGTAATAGCAACGCCAACGTGAACGGTCTTTAAAGAACGTGGCCGCCCCGACTGACGGGCCCCCACAGGCATCCGTCCCCTCTTTCCTTGCGGGCCCGCTCCGCACGCTCCAATTCCGTGATTTCCGTATCCTTTGGGGCGCCACGATGGCGATGTCCATGGGCTTCTGGATGCAGCAGCTCACGTTGGGTTGGCTCGTCCTGAGCATCTCTGATTCAGCGTTTTGGGTCGGCGCTGCCGAGGCCGCCCGCCTTGCCCCATTCCTCCTCTTCGGCCTCGTGGCCGGTACTATCGCGGACCGGCTCGAACGACGCATCCTTCTTCGCGTCATCGTCACCTGCAACATCGTCCTAAGTATCACGCTCGGAATGCTGGAACTGAACGGCCTGCTCAGCGTCCCCGTCGCCATTGGCGGCGCATTCCTTTACGGCACCGTCAACGCCTTTCTCATGCCCACGCTCCAGGCCTATGTCCATGACATCGTCGGCAGTCGCTACATCGTGAACGGCCTCGCCCTCAACCAGACGGCGCAGCGCCTCATGGGCGTCTTTGGAGGACTCCTGGGCGGCACCCTGCTGCTGGTTCTGGGAATCGGCGGAACGTTTCTCGTGATGGCGGTTGGCTATGCGATTGCGCTGACCATATTGCTCTTCACCCGCACGTCATCCCGCCCCGGATTCGGCACGCCGGAACAGCCGTCAGTCCGCCAGTCCTTTACAGAGGCGCTCGGCCTTGTCGGTCACAACCCGTCCGTCCGTGCCCTGCTGCTCCTGTCAGTCGCGACGGAGATATTCGCCTTCTCCCACATCGTCATGATCTCCATCTTCGCCCGCGATGTGCTGGAGATCGGCCCGCAGGGTTTCGGCATCATGGTCGCCGCCCGCGCCGTTGGCTCCGTCATCGGCGTCGTCGCCCTCGCTTCTATCGGCGATAGACTCCCAAAGGGCAAGACCCTGCTTGTTGCGAGCGCATTATTCGGTCTCAGCCTTGCAGCCTTTGGCTCTCAGCCGTGGATCGTAACCGCGCTGATCTTCCTGGGCGTGGCCGGAATGATGGCCTCGATTTTCGACCTACTCCAGCAGGCTTCCCTGCAACTCGCCGTGGGCGAGGATCAGCGGGGCAGGGCAATGGGCATCTGGGTCATGGGTGTGGGCGCAGGCCCCGTCGGTCACCTGGAGGTCGGCGCGCTCTCCGATTTCACGAGCCCGCAGTTCGCCGTCATCTTCAACGGCCTCATGCTAGCAGTCCTGGTCATCCTGGTGACGATGACAACCCCGCGCCTCCGACGCATCTAGCTGCTTGCCGCCTCCAACTGCTCCCACAACTGCCGTGTCAGCGCCACGTGCCCAAGGTGCTCGCCCAGGTGCCGAATCATCACCGCCAACATCCCGGCGCCCGTCGACTCATTTCCGACAAATTCCCGTTTGCTGGCCAGCATCTCTTCCGTCGTCGTGGAAAGTGCCTGCTCAACCTTCGCCTGCGTGTCGTCGATAAGCTTGAGAAGATCCGCTGACTTCGTTCCCGCCGCAGCGAATTCCGCAGCGCGGTCACGCTGTGGCTCCTCGCCCCGTGTAACAGCGCACATCCCGCCCGCCATTCCCATCATGTGCGAAACGAGCATGTAGATCGAACTACTCTCATCGCCGACCGGACGCCAATTCAGGGCCTCGCCCTCCAGTCCGTCCAGCGCCTGCCGCAGATCGGTCAGCACCGTGTTGAATTGAGCGCGCACGCCGGAGATAGCCGCTTCCGTCAGTGTCATGTCCGCAGTCACTTCCTCCCTGTCATTCTGAGCGCAGCGAAGAATCCCTCTGCGCAATATCCCCGCGCGGCGGGAAAATAAGTGTAGCGGATTGCACAATGCGGCGCATCGGGCGCGTCGCTGCCTTCCTACGCCGGTAACTGAACCCGTACGACTCGTGGTATCCCGGCCAGATCAAGCGCCATGTCCACCACCGTCCCCGTCGGAAAGACATCCTTGGCAACATCCACCATCAACGGCGCCTGTCCGTACCCCACCTCCATCAGCAAGCGCCCACCCGGTTTCAGATAGTCCGGCGCGCCGCGAACCAGCCTCTCGGCGATCGTCATCCCCCCCGCGCCTCCGTCCACCGCGACGCGCGGCTCATGGTCCCGTATCTCCGCCTGCAGCGTCGGAAGATTCTCAGCAGGGATGTATGGTGGGTTGCCGATGATAATGTCCACCGGACCCGTCAGCGGCGCGAGCAGATCACCAACTCCGAACGTGATCCGATCCGCCACCCTGTGCCGCTCCGCGTTGGCCCGCGCTACCTCCACCGCCTCTGCCGAAATGTCCGATGCGAAGAATCGCGCCTCAGTGAGCACCGTCGCCGCCGCCACGACGATGCAGCCTGAACCCGTGCCGATGTCCGCGATCAGCAACCCCGCCCCGTTGTTATAGGCATCGCCCATCCCAGCAACCGCAGAGATGGCCTCTTCAACGAGCAGTTCCGTCTCCGGTCTCGGTATCAAAGCCCGCGCGTCCACGTAGAAAGGCAAACCGAAAAACTCTCGCTCGCCGGTGATGTAGAAAAGCGGTTCACGATTCAACCGCCGCCCAAGCGCCTCCCGAAACCGCGCCCCCCCGTCTTCTGAGACTGCCTGATCCGGCTCCGCCAATAGTGATTCGGGAACAACATCGATGGCGTATGCCAACAGTAGCCGCGCCTCAAGCGCCGCGGATTCGACCCCGGCCGTCTGCAGTTGGGCGCGAGCCTCCGTGAGCAGTCCGCGGGCCGGAATTGGACTCAAGACACGGATTCGGCGAGCAGCCGTTCCTGCTCCGCCTCGCGCAGTGCATCAAGCAGGGGATTGAGTTCCCCGTCGGTCAACCTGTCCAGCGAATGAAGCGTCACTCCGATGCGGTGATCCGTCACGCGGTTCTGCGGAAAGTTGTAGGTGCGGATCTTCTCGGAGCGATCCCCTGTCCCAACTTGAGAGCGCCGCGTGCTCGCCAACTCCTGCTCTTGCTTCTGCGTCTCAATCTCCAACAGCCGCGCGCGCAGAATCGCGATGGCTTTCGTCCGGTTCTGCAGCTGCGAACGCTCATCCTGGCACGTCACAACGATGCCCGTCGGCGCATGTGTCAGCCGTATCGCCGTCGCAACCTTGTTCACGTTCTGGCCGCCCGCGCCGCCTGCGTGGAACACGTCCACGCGCACGTCTGACATATTCAATTCGACGTCCACCTCTTCTGCTACCGGCAGCACCGCCACCGTCGCTGTTGATGTGTGGATGCGCCCCTGCGACTCCGTCTCCGGCACGCGCTGCACACGATGCACGCCGGACTCATGCTTGAGCCACGCGTACGCCGACGCGCCCTGCACGCCGAACGTGACCTCTTTGAGGCCTCCACCGCCCGTTTCATTCGTGTTCATCAGGTCCGTCGACCACCCGCGCGACTGCGCATAACGCGTGTACATGCGGAAGAGGTCTCCCGCGAACAGCGCCGCCTCATCGCCGCCCGCCCCCGCGCGGATCTCCACGATAATGTCGCGGTCATCCAGTGGGTCCCGGGGCGTCAGCGCGAGCCGCAACTCGTGTTCAAGGTCCTGCGCCGTCGCCGCCAGCTCCTCGGCCTCCGCCGCCGCCAAACCGGCCATCTCCTCGTCGCCGGAGTCAACCAACTCCCGTGCCTGTTGCAAGTCATCCAGAATCTTCTTATATCGACGGAACGACGCTACAGTCGTCTCAATCGCCGCTCGTTGGCGCGAAAGTCCCTCCAGCCGCTTGTAATCGGCGGCCACGTCCGGCTGAGCCATCTCCGCCTCAAGCTCCTCGAACCTGCCTTCGAGGGTCTCAAGAGGACCGATGATGGCCGGATTCCCCAGCGTTGAATGGCCGTCTGATTGAGTAGTCATAGTTCTTGTCCGCGCAGCACGACTGCTTGCGCGCCACCAGAAATAGTATAGACGCGTACAGGTGGAGCCTGATCAGAGCACGGTGGCCAATAGAGGCAGACTCACCGACAAAGAGACGCAGGGCTGTATTCTTACGAACCTTGGGCTCCCATTAGATACCCCGCGTCGAGCCCATTTTGCAAGAACCACTGCTTCACGGCGCTCTTTTTGTCCGGCAGGATGCGGTCAATTGTGTCACCAACTGGGGCGTCCCATCTGTTCCACCCCACTAGGCGCACAACGATGTCGCGGACTTGCCCACGCTGCTGATCAGTCAACTCACGGTACAATGGCTTGCTACGCTCGTCGGAGTTATAGAGATCGAGCTTGCCACAGACTGCATCTTTGAGAATGCCAGCCCAAGCCATCATTGACTTTGACGCGAAGATACGCTCCAATTTCATACGATTTGGATCCTGCTTGTCGGCCTTCGGATTCCAGCTGAATAGCGCAGAATCATAGAGTTCATTCAGGATTTGAGTGACATTCCTCACTTCCGCGTCCCGCATGTAGTTTTCTGTAGCAATTGCATCCTCTAAGGGAGAACGATAGAGAAACTCGGCGAACACCGATTTGCTCAAAACGTCTGTCGTCAACGGCTTCTCTGCCGTGCTCCTGTTGCCTGCCGAAACTAGACGGCTTATCTTGTTGCCCTCGTCAGATAAAATCGCTGAGTACAGGTAGTTACGGAATCGCGTGTTGACCTCCCCTTTAGTCAGGTTGTCCTTTTCGCGTAAGAATGCAACGAACCCCGCTTCAGTGATTTCAGCATTGTCATCCATATTCTTGTATGCTTCGAAATCGGTGCCGAACTGGGACCCAAGCTTCTCAACCATGACAGAGGAATAGAATCTGGTCTGGGAGTAAGTGTCGTGAGCGTGGATATTCGTCTGATTAAGTAGACGGGGGTCTGGATCCAAAAAGACTTTGCATTCAATCGTTGTATGCCCATTCCAGAGCAACGCGGCGGCTTTGTGTTGCCCGTCAAAGAGGCGGATGAAGCTGTTGTCAACTATCCTTCCTAGGGATGGTTGCAGGACGGGGTGACTTTGAAAGTGCCTGAATAGATTGAAGACCTTGTCTCTGATCAAATAGCGGGGCTGGATGGAGGCTGACGGCTCGTGCGAATCGTCGCTGTCCAATATATTTGCGTCAAGCTGAGCGAAGAAATACTCCCATTTCCTAATTGGGTCAACATAAATGTCGAAGGTTTCAGTTCCGAAGGCCGACTCCACGACAACCCTGTTATCGCGTCGGTCGACTGTAATAGGTATGCCAAATTCGTGAATCCCGCCTTCAGCCTTAAGATAGCCGAGTAGGTCACGTAGCGTGAGGCGGTCACCGTCTTCAAAAAACTTATCCATGCGTAATTTCGCGCGGAAATCATAGAGCGGCAGTGTGCCCTTCTGTTGGTTGTGGAGGGCGCACATTGGAGCGATGTTGTTAAGTGACGTATCGCCTCCCGTAGCGTATGCACTGATGTGGTCGAATTGAAGAGAATCCCCTTCTGCGATCACATGACCAGTGGCGTAGCACTTGCGCCCGTGCTGAGACAATACGATTCTCTTGTCATCCTCATTCAACTGCCGTTTGAGCGTGATAGCCATGCGTCTTGCCCCCACGATTGTCTACGATGTCCGATAACGGATTATAGGCTTTCAGTTCAGCGTAAAGTAGATTACGCCGCCCGTTCCCGCCGCCCCCTTGCCTTGGAGTTACTGCAGCGTCCGCGCCCGCGCAACCATCTCCCGAACACGGTCTCGGTCGACCCGCCCCTCCGTCACCCCGTCCACCTTGAGCGCCGTACCCAGGATCGCCCCGTCCGAGAGCGGTAGCAATTCGTCGATATTGCCTATATCAAGCCCGCTGCCTATCAGGATCGGCCTGTCCGGCACTGCCGTGCGCGCCCGTCTCAAATCATCTCCGGATGTCGCCGCGCCCGTCTCGTCCCCCGTTACGATCAGCGCATCCGCCAACCCGCGATACGCCGTCGCCCGCGCTTCTAGCTCCATCACCACGCCAGCCCCGACCGGATACGCGTGCTTGCTCATCACGTCCGCAAAGATCGGCGTCCCGGTGCCGAGTAGGCGGCGCTCCCGCAGCGCCTCGTGCGCCGTCCCCTCGATGATCCCCTGGTCCGTCACCAGAGCGCCCGTCAGGACGTTCGTCCGCACATAAGACGCTCCGGTGGCCGCCGCGATGGAAAGCGCAGAGATTACATCCGCCCGCAGCACATTGATGCCCACCCGAATACGCGATTCCGCGTCCACCTCTCGCACCACGCCATGCACCGCCAAAACCCCAATGGTCATCGCGGCGACCGTCGCCGGATGCGCGCTGCCCGCCGCGTACGGCGTATCGCCAAAGTTCTCAACGATAATCCCGTCGATGCCTTCCTCCGCGAGGATCCTGGCATCGTCCATCGCCCGCTTGATCACATCGTCGATATTGCCCGCCCATCGCGGCGTGCCGGGCAGGGGCGCAAGATGCACCATCCCGATGAGAGGGCGGGGAACGGGAAAGAGCTCCGCGTATTGCGTCATGTCCATGTCGCTTTCAGTCTAGGGTTCGGCGCGTGAATGCGACAAGACCAAACGTATGCCTCCCCTCATTCCGGCGAACGCCGGAATCCATCGGGCACCCCATCCCCGCTACAATTGGTGAGACATGTCGAAAGCAGCGTTCATCGGCGTTGGCGTCGCCCTGCTTTGCCTTCTGCCGCCGATCATTCACTTCATCACGGGGCCGCTCAGCCCTGCCATAGGCGGATTTGTTGGCGGAATGCAACTGCCGGGCCGCAGGCCTCCGCTTTCCGCCATCGCAGGCATGGCCGGAGTGATGACACTCGTTCTGACAATCACCATCACGGCCTTCACCGCCATCGGCCTCACGGTCGCCGCCAACATCGGTGATGAAGGGAGAGATTTCGGCAGCGAGGTGCTCCTGTTCGTCGCGCTCTTCTCGGCCATCTATGTCTTTGGATTCTCTTTCCTCGGCGGCCTGTTCGGCTCGTCGTTCCGCAAATGAAATGAATCTCGACTGACACCCTGCAATGACCACAACCAGGCCCGCCAACGCCAACTTTGACATCGTCATATGTGACCTTGACGGCACCCTCATCGACTCCCGCATCGGCATCCATTCCTCCGTCGTCCACACCCTCAAGGAGATGGGTGTCCCCGCCGTCGAGCAGGAGTTGCTTACCCAATTCATCGGTCCGCCGCTGATTGATTCATTTCAATCGGTCTGCGGCATGAGCGAAGCCGGCGCGGAGCGTGCCGTCGCCGTCTACAAGGAATACTTCGCCGTGGAGGGCATCAAGGGCTTTGAGGTCTACGAAGGAGTGCCGGAGATGCTGTGGTTGCTCCGCGCCAGCGGCGTCAGGATGGCCATCGCCACCACCAAGGACGAAGTCTTTGCTCGCGAAATTGCCCTCAACGCCGATTTCATGCCCTTCCTCGAAGCCGTCATCGGCAGCGACCGCGAAGGCACGATGATTCGCAAACCGGAACTCATTGCCACTGCCCTTGCCGCCCTCAACGTTCCCGCGCCTGCCCGTCAGGACACCGAAACTCCCCGCATCGTCATGGTCGGCGACCACGCCCTCGATATCCTCGGCGCAAAGGCCAACAACATAGCCTCAATAGCCGTAACCTACGGCTTCGGCAACAACGAAGAACTACTAAAGGCTAAGCCGGATCACGTGGCCGGTTCAGTAACGGAGCTGAGAAACCTCTTGCTGGGGGTGTGAGCCGCTCTCCCTACAGCGTCATTCCCGCGAAAGCGAGAGCCCATAACCCCCCCTCATTCCGGCGAAAGCCGGAATCCATCGGGGTTCGGTGCCACTAAAGGCGAGCACCCCAAGACGTGACAACCCGTCACCCAACCAACAGACTGGACAAATGAGTCAACAACTTGCTGGGCGTGTAGAGTGACGGCCTAGCATTGCCGCCCACTTTTGTGGCCCATCCCCTCATTCCGGCGAAAGCCGGAATCCATCGGGTTCGGTGCCACTAACGGGGAGCACCCCAAGACGTGACAACCCGTCCCCCAATCAACAGGCTGGACAAATGAGTCGACAACGACAATTCCCAAGCACACCTCGTCCGCATTACGTCTACATATTGGCCAGCCAACGAAAAGGAACCTTGTATACAGGTTCAACGACGGACCTGGCACGAAGAGTGTGGCAACACCGCCAAGGCATCATTGGTGGTTTTAGTAAGGAACACAAAGTCCATCGGCTCGTATGGTATGAAGAGCACTCGTCAAAGATGTCTGCGTTCAGCCGCGAGCGCTCCATCAAGGAATGGAAACGGGCGTGGAAGATAGAGTTGATCGAGGCCGCAAACCCGGAGTGGCGTGATCTGTATCAAGATATTGTGGGTGCGTCAGAGAGCGCCTAATCACGCTTGAACTAGAGCCGTGTCGTCCCGATGGATTCCGGCTTTCGCCGGAATGAGGGGATGGCGTTTGCAGGCGTAGGGCGGCCAATCCCCTCTCCTCCGAGGGAGAGAGCTAGGGCGCGACGCGACGCCCCTCCCCCCTCACGGAATAGAAGGATCGTAGTCCATCCCGATGTGGCCCTTCTTGTCGAATTCCGCGTACTCCTCGTCTGAATAGCCCAGCACCGACTTGTAGATATACTCGTTGTCCTCACCCAGCCGCGGCGAGTGCCGGCGAGGCCCCGTGTCCGGGTTGTTCATCGACTTGAACGGCGTCATCGGTACCTTATGCGTCCCCGCCTCCGGGTGCGTCACCTGCTGGAAGAATCCCCGATGTTCCAGGTGTCGATCCTCCGTCGCGTCGCGCTCATTCATCACCACACCGGACGGCACTCCGTCCGTCTGCAAACGATCCATGATCCATGAGGCGTGCTTGTCCGCCGTCCACGCGCCGATGATAGCGTCCAACTCCGCCCTGTTCTCATAGCGTGATTCGTTGTCACAGAAGCGCGGATCGTCCACAAGCTCCGGCCGTCGGATCGCCTCGCACAGGGCCTTCCACTGCTCCTCACTCCAGCACGCGATCGTCACCCACTGGTCCTCGCCCTGCGTCCGGTACACGTTGTGCGGCGCCAGATAGAAATGGTTATTGCCCATCTGCGTCCACACGCGATCATTCATGCTGTAGTCCATCACGAACTCGCCGAGCAGCGGCACAAAGTTCTCCGCCGTCGGCGCCTCGATGAGCAGCCCTTTGCCGGTCCGCTTGAGGTATCGCTTGCCCATCAGGAACGCAAGTGTCGCGCCGATGCCGCTCGCCGCGTCTGACGGCACGCCCGCCGGCGCGTATTCCGGCGACAGATCGGGATACGTCCGAATCAGCGGATGCCCTGAGATGGCCTCCATGTGATTGCCCCACGAACGATAGCCCTTGTACGGCCCGTCCAGCCCGAACGCCGGCATCCGAATCACGATCAGCTTGGGGTTGATCTTGGATAACCGCTCCCATGTGATGCCCTGACGATCCATGCTCTGCGGTAGATTGTTCTCAACCAGCGCGTCCGAAACGGCGACCAGCCGTTCCAGCGCCTCCTGCCCCTCCTCCGTTCGAAGATTCACGGTCATCGACAGCTTGTTGCGGCCATGCGCGTTGAAAACAGCGCTGCGATTCCACGGGCGCTCTCCCGGCTCGCTGTCCGGCATTCCCATGCCCATCGATGTCTGGGCCTGCACCGTCGCTAATGCCGGCCGCGCCAGCATCCCCCGCGTCGTGGACGCAAAATGCGTCGTCGACTCCACCCGTATGACCTCCGCGCCCCAGTCCGCCAACTGCATTGTCCCGTACGGACCGGCAAACACGACCGTGAAGTCGATAATGCGCATTCCGGCCAGGGGCAAACTCTGATCCGGCTTCGTCGGATTCCCCGGATTCAGCGACCCGGGATTATTCACGCCTGAGTTCTCCGCTGTCATGGCCGTCTGCTCCGTTCCTAAACGATGCCGTCAGTGCGAAGGCCGGCAATATCCTCCGCGCTCAGCCCAAGCTCCGTCAAAACCTCGTCCGTATGCTCGCCCAGCAGCGGCGGTCGCCGCCTCTTCGGCATCTCCGCCCCTTCGCGGTGAAGCCTGTGGTGATAGCCCGGGTACTTTATCGGCCCCGTTGTCGGATGGTCGATCTCCTGGAAATAGTTGCGCGCTACGAATTGCGGATTGTTAACCAGGTCTTCGATCGTGTTAAGGGGCCCGCCCAGCACCGCGAACTCTTCGCACGCGGCGCGCACCTCTTCTTTGGTCCGTTCCAGCGTCCACGGCACGACGTACGCCAAAAACTCGTCGATGCGATCCGGCTCCGCGCGGCCCTCCGGCGTACCCCACTCCGGCTGCTCCAGCAGCTCCTCCATCCCGATCATCCGAATGATGTTGGGGATGAAGCGCGGCCCGCCGGTCATCAGGAAATAGCCGTCTGAGCATGCATGCACGCCACCGCCCACCGCCACTGCGCGCCCCGGTCGCGTCCCAAGATGCCCCGTGTATTGATAGCCCATCAAGCGACCAAGCCGCATATCGATGGAGTGCATCGCCGTCTCGAAGACGCTCACATCCATGTAGTCGCCGTCCGCGTCGCGAAATTCCACCTGGAACAGTCCCAACGCGGAGGCCAGCGCCGCTGCATACCCCGCGTGGTAGCTGACCATCCGGCCCGCCGTCTTGAGCGGCTCATTATCAACGTCCCCGGCGCTGATCATGCTGCCGCCCATGGCGTACAGGTTTAGCTCGATGCCGATATAGTCCCGGTACGGCCCGTCCTGCCCGTAGTTCGAGACGGACGTCATGACCAGCTTGGGGTTGATCTTCTTGAGGTCCTCGTAACCCAGCCCAAGCGCGTCCATCGTGCCGGGAGAAAAACTCTCCATCACAATCTGCGCGCCCTTAACAAGCTCCTTCACGATCTCCCGCCCGCGCTCCGACTTGAGATCAAGCGTCACTGACCGCTTGTTGGTGTTCAGAAACATAAACAGGCCGCTGCGTTCCAGCCCTGGCTCGTCCTTGTAGAACGGTGGCATGGAGCGCGTCGGATCGCCGGTGACGGGCCGCTCGATCTTGATAACATCCGCGCCGTAGTCGCCGAGGATACGCGTCCCGAACGGGCCGGCTGTCATATGCGTCAGATCGATGATTCGAACATCATCCAAAGGCATGATTGCCGTTGCGGGTGTCGTCATCCTCTTCTCTCCGTTCTTTCTGTGAACGTGCCCCGTTCGCGAACGCTAGTCGGCAGGGTCAAGATCGTAATCCATACCGATATGACCGGCTGCCTCGTACTCGGCGTACTCTTTATCGGAGAAGCCAAGCAGCTCCTTGTACACGTATTCGTTGTCCTCGCCGAGACGTGGCGGCCCCCACCGATGGCGACGCGGCGTATTCTTTGCCGTCCACAGCGTGCTCGTGTAGAGATGCGTGCCGACCTCCTCGGCCGTCAGTTCCTCCCAGAAGCCGATTGCCTTCATATGTGGGTCTGCATAGGCGTCCGACTCAGCCATCACCGTGCCTGCCGCGATGCCGTTCGCCTGCAACACGTTCATCGCTTCGATGGCGTCCTGTGTCACAGTCCACGTCATCAGCTCGACGTCTAACTCGTCGTGGTGCTCCTGCCTCCCCGCGAGCGTCGCATAACGGCTGTCTGACGCCAGGTCGGGCCGTTGCATAACACTCCCGGCCAGCGCGCGCCATGCCTCATCCGATTGCACACTGATGGCGATCCATCGGTCGTCGCCCATGCACGGGTACACACCCTGCGGCGCATAGATTGGGTCTCGATTCCCTTGGTGCTCGGTGCGGAGACCGTTCATGGAGTAGTCCATGAACTGATCGCCCAGGTACGTCATGAAGTTTTCGGCAGTCGATAGCTCGATAAATAGCCCCTCGCCGGTCTTCTCCCTGTAGCGGAGTCCCGCTGAAAAAGCCAACGCCCCCGCCGCGCCGCCCGCCGCGTCCGCCGTCAACGTGTTCCCCGTCATGCTTGGATCCTCGCCCCGGTATCCCATGAACGAGTAGTGGCCGACGTTCGCCGCCATGTGGCTGCCAAATGTGCGGTAGTTCTTGTACGGACCGTCGATGCCGAACGCCGGCTGGCGGATCATGATGGCGCGCGGATTCACCTTGTGAACGCGCTCCCACGTGACGTTCACGCGCTCCATGCTGATGGGCACGTTGTTTTCCATGATTCCGTCGGATATCTGCAGCAGGCGATCAAATACCTCTTGCCCCTCAGGACGCCGTAGGTCGACCGTCACGCTCCGCTTGTTGCGGGCGTGAGCGTTGAAGGACGCCCACCGATTCCACGGCCTTTCGCCGGGCTCATGGTCCGGAAACTGCGCGGACCCGCCTCCCAAACTTGGCATCCCCCTATCCGGGCGGGGCATCATGCCGCGCGTCGTTGCCGGGAAATGCTTGATGGACTCGATGCGAATGATCTCGGCGCCCCAGTCCGCGAGCATCTGCGTGCCGTACGGCCCCGCCCACACAACGGTGATGTCCAGTATTCGCACGCCCTCCAGGGGCAGCCGACGTGATCCGGTGCTGACCATTGCTACACCACCCCTTCCGCGCGCAGACTCGCAACCTCTGCTTCGTCACGTCCCAACACTTCTCGCAGAATCTCATGCGTATGTTCGCCCAGCAGGGGAGCGCGTTTACGGGCGGGCAGCCCACTCCCGTCCGCAAAATGCAGCTTCACGTGATAGCCGGGGTAGGCGATGGGACCGGTCGTCGGATGATCGATCTCCTGGAAGAACTCCCTGTGCTTGAGATGCTCATCGTTATGCAGGTCCTCGAAGGAATTGATCGGCCCGCCCAGCACTCCAAACTTCTGGCACTCGGCGCGGATTTCCTTCTTGGTGCGTTCCAGCATCCACGGCACGATGATTGCCAACGACTCATCGAGCCGCTCCGGCGCCGAACGCGCCATCGGAGTTGACCACTCCGGCGTCTGCAGTAGGTCGCCCATGCCCACCATCTGCATGAATCGCGGGAACATCGCCGGCCCCGCAGTCGTCATGAAATACCCGTCCTGGCAGATCCATGTCCCGGAACCGATGGCCCCTGCCGGCCACGGCCGTGTTGAGTTCCCGCCGCCGTACTGGTAGCCCATCAGGTAGCTCTGCCGACGGTCGATTGCGCCCATCCACACCGGAAGTGCTCCGACGTCCAGGTGATCGCCCTCGCCGCTAGCCTCGACGCTCAGCAAGTGTATCGACGTGGCAGCTGCTGCAACCGCTCCCACCTGGAACGCCGCCACGCGGCCTCCGAAGTTCAGCGGTTCCCGCTCCGGGTGGCCAGTATTGATCATCGCGCCGCCCATCGCATAGGAGGTTATTTCCGTCGCCTCCCAGTCGCGGTACGGCCCAGTCTGTCCGTAGTTGCTGATTGACGTCATGATCAGGCGCGGATTCACGGCGCGCAGCGTCTCGTAGTCCAGCCCCAACGACGACATCACCCGCGGCCGGAAACTCTCCACCAGCACGTCCGCGTCTTTCACCAGGTCGAGAACGATCTGCCGTCCGCGTTCCGACTTGAGATTCAACGTCATGGAGCGCTTGCCCAGGTTGGTGTACATAAACAACCCGCTGCGCTCGAGGCCCGGCTGATCCTTGTAGAACGGCGGAATATCCCGCGCCGGATCGCCGACACCGGGCCGCTCGATCTTGATGACGTCAGCGCCCCAATCCGCGAAGCGACGCGTCCCAAACGGCCCCGCAACGTGCCACGTCAGATCGATGACCTTCAGGCCGGTCAGCGGCAATACCGCGGCGTCCCGCCGCTCAGTGTCCTGTTGGCTTGCCATAGACATGCCACGCATCCTCCCCAATGGATGCCGCATTATGGCATTTGCCGCCCCGCCGCGAAAGGGTGTGGCTAAGGAGAACCGGACCAAGCGGCGCGTTGGTTGCTAAGCTCCCACCAGTCTGATCTCACGCCCCCGCAGCTGCTGAACAGGCCGGTTGTTGGTGCCCCCACTCAACTCCAGGATCCGATCCGCTTGCTCCTCAGACACGCTGAGCGCCGCCTGCAGCACATACCAGTCCACAGGCTCGTCACACGGAGGTGTCGTCTTGGAACCGGCGTAGTGATAATACGGCCGCGATTCCGGCACAAGGCTCTCCGCGTTGAGCGTCAACCCGTCATCGCTTTCGCGCCCCGCCTCCGGGGCTTCTTCCAGCATCGCCTCAACCCCATCGTTCCGCGCGCCAACCCGGAACAGGACTCCCACAACCGCAAGGTTCCCATCGTCATCGGCATGTACCATGTGGAGCTCCGCCGCAAAGGACTCTCCGTCGACCCGATGCTCGGACGGCGCGTGCAGGTGGGCGGACTTCAGGTGATACGTCTCCTGCCCGATCCGAAGTTCGTTGTCGTCGCCGAACTTGAACGAAACCTGCCGGCCGTTGTTGATGGCGGATACCGCATTGCCGTTGTAGTCAAATTCAAGCTGCGGTCCGTTCTCGCGCGAATAGTCGGTCAGGTTTATGGGTGACTGCTGCATCCCATCCCCGCACGCCGCGTAATCCTCTGAAAGAGAAGCCCAATTCGCAGGCCCGTTCTCTCGTGAATAGCCCCAGTCGGGTTCAGCGACCTGCTGGCTGCAGCCAACTAAGAGAACGAGGACGACAAAAAGAATCGCGAGTGTTGGGAAGCGCATAACCTTGACGTAGTTACCGCTCCAGGTCCCACAGACCCCGCCCGCCTGCGTCCACGCCGCCGTCTACCGAAAGCACCTGCCCCGTCACCCACGCCGATTCGCCAGACGCAAAGTAGAGGGCTGCATGTGCAACGTCCGAAACGTGCCCCCGCCGTGATAGCGCCTGCTCCGGCGTCTCTATGCCGTCGGCGTCTGCCCCCAGCCGCTGGCGAATCAGACCCGGCGCTACCACGTTCACACGGATGTTGTCCTGCCACAGCTCCCGCGCCAGGTTCCGGGCCAACCCGATAACACCCGCCTTTGCCGCTCCGTACGCGACATTGGAGCCGCGTTGAACGCTCTCGCTTGCCGTGATGAAGATGATCGACCCACCGCCTTGCTGTTTCATCACCGGCTGCGCGGCGCGCGCAAGATTTGACGGCCCCTCCATTGTGTTGCCGATGGCCTGGCGCCAGAAGTCCGGCTCCACCTCGCTCAGCGTCACGGATGGATCGAAGAAACCGCCTCCGCCGCTATACAGCACATCCACACGTCCTCCGCCCGCATCTCGCGCTGCATAGACGATGCGCTCAGCGTCGTTCGCATCCGCCACATCGCCCTGGATCGCCTGCGCTCTTTCCGAAGCCGGTGTTCCCAACCGCCGAACAACACCGAGCGTCTCCTCAAGATGCTCGGCCCGACGAGCGACAAGAACTACCGTCGCCCCCTCCTGTGCGCACAACAGGGCAGTGGCACGCCCCATCCCCGGCCCCGCCCCCGAAACCAGAACCGTCTTCCCCTCAAGCCTCATGTCATGTTCCTCCGCTGGAGTCGTGTGTGGCTGCTAGACAATGTGTCGATTGTGTGGGAGAGCGAAAAGAGAGGCAAATTGACTTACTATAGACGGCGTCTGAAATAGTCGACGAGGCGCTTGAGTTTGGCCAGATCGCTTGGCCTAAGTTCGTCGATGGTGAAGTGCATGATGTCGTTGCGCTGTATTCGAAGCCACTCTAAGTGTTCAATGAGTACATTCCGGTCAACTCTGACGAGGGCTAGCAGGTTCCAAGTGTCATTGCTGCCAACCAATGTGATGTAGTCGGCGAAGGTAAGGCCGTGGTTGTTCTGGTTGTCACGTTGGCCATCGGCACGGGACAGGGCGTCGTCAATCTGGCTCTGGCTAAGTCTGCTGTGGATCCTCTGGCGCAAATAGCCTTCAATCTCACCAATCATTAGGTATGGGAGTGCCAAGACCTCGTATTTCTCCGCAAGGTCTGCGGTGGTCACAATTCCTCCGATGTTACCGGCCTCACCATTTACGAGGACATAACCCTCTCTCAAGACCTGCGCGGTAGCTTCAAATAGCGGTTCAGTGCGACTCATCTGTGGTCCGGCTCTTTCAAGACAATTGCGGATTTCCGAGTCCAGACTCGCGTTTGGCCCTGCCAGAAATTCGACGATAGATTTCCAGCTAACGATTCCCATTGGCGTCCGTCCGTCCCCAGAGACAATTACATGTGAGATTCCATCCATTTGCATGTGTGACAGAGCCATCCTTACGTTTGCCTCGGGTGCAAGAATCTCTGGCACCGCGTTAGCGGCATCAATAGAATCCAGGCGGATGGTGGGGTCAGGCAGCCTTGCCTCTTTAGATTCCCCCTCTTCATCCCTCAAGTCCAATTCGAAAGATAGTGGGCCGTCGATCCATGCGCCCTCAAAATCTGGAACTGTCCGCAGTTGGTTCTCTTCAAGGCATTTTCTGATTTGTTCGGTCAGGTAATTGCCTCGACGCGCATACCCGAACCACTTGAGGAACTTGCGTACCGTCGTCCTACGTGCTCTGGGCGTTTTCCCAGCGCCTAACTGGGCACGCAATTCTAGTGCGATCTGATCCAACCTTTCCTTTCCGTCCGCGATTGTGACAGCCATGATCCCTCCGCGCCGGGTTAGTTTTTGGTATGGCGCGATCAACAGTATAGAAGACTCCCACCCCCTCCCCATCCGTGCCATAGTTACACCATGGACGGTCTTCTCCTCGCGCTCATGCCGGTCCTCGGCTTTCTCGCCGGAACAATCGGCGCTCTCATCGGCGCGGGCGGAGGATTCATCGCCGTCCCCATTCTCCTCATCGTTCTTCCTGACGAGACACCCGGCATCATCACCGGAATGTCGCAGTCGATGGTACTCATGACGTCCCTCTCCTCCACCGTCGCCTACGTCCGACAGAAGCGCATCGAGTACCGATGGGCCGCTGTCATGGCCGTGACCGGCCTATTCGGTATGGCCGTCGGCGCGTACATTGTCGAGCAGCTGGAGCGCGGGGCGTTCCAGACCGTATTCGGCGCCGCCGCCCTCATCCTCATGGCATACCTGCTGATCAGACCGATTCGAGGCCGCGGCGCTGCCCACACGCTTGAAGAAGCAGAGGAAGCCCGCGTCCCTCTCACACGCAAACGCGCCATTCTGCTCGGCGTCGTCGGCCTTGCGACGGGCACGATGGGCGGCCTGCTCGGTGTCGGAGGCGGCATCGCCATGGTACCCATCATCGTGCAGGCATTCGTATTCCCCGCCCACCTGGCCACGGCAACATCCCAACTCGTCATCCTCATCACCAGTCCGGCCGCCATAGCCGTCCACTTGGCCGAGTCCCCCCTGCTTGAGAAAATCCTCCCTATCGTGTTGCTCGGCATCGGGGCCATCGTCGGCGCGCAGGTCGGCGCGCGGGTATCCCGCAAGATCTCCGCGCCATGGATCGTCCGCATACTGGCCCTCGGACTTGGCATCGTCGGCATTCGACTCATCCTTACCGGTCTCACCTAGCCGCATTGTCCCCGCGCCCATCGCGTGGGCAGGGTACAATCTGGCAGGGTTCAACAAGTCAAAAACGGGGGGTGGGTGGACATGAACTACGAGTACATCACGGTCGATCGAGACGATCACGGCGTCGTCACCATGGCATTCAACGTCCCGGAGTCGCTCAACCCGTGGCTCATCCCCCTCATGGAGGAGATGACCGTCGAGCTCGACCTCATCGCCGCCAACCCTGACGACCGCGTCGTAATCCTCACCGGCAAGGGCCGCTCATTCTCCGCCGGCGGCGATGTTGGCCCCATGGCGGGCGCAGGCGCGGACCGCCCCATGCCCCACTTCATGAAAGAGAAAGAGAACCGTCAACGCGGCGGCTGGAACATTCCCACCATGTCCGCCGAAGAGCGCATGAAAAATGAGATGCTCAACGGCCGCCGCATCCACATGCAGATATGGGAGCTGGATAAGCCCACCATCGCCGCCGTCAACGGCGTCGCCGCGGGCGCGGGCTGTGATCTCGCTCTCGCCTGTGACATTCGCCTCGCCAGCACCAACGCCCGTTTCATCGAGGTCTACATCCGTCGCGGACTTGTGCCGCTCGACGGCGGCGCGTACTGGGCCCCGTACCTCCTGCCGCACGGCATCGCCATGGAGATGCTCCTCGCCGGGGAGGCCCTCAGCGCCGAGGACGCCCACCGCTTCGGCCTCGTCAACCGCGTCTATGAACCGGACGACTTGATGCCGGCCGCCGTGGAATTGGCGCACAAGATGGCCAGGGGCCCCGCCGTCACCCAGCAGCTCGTCAAGCACATGGTGCGTGAAATCCATACCAAGCAGTACGAGCGCCACTGGGAACTCATCGACGCCGCGTCCCGCCACACCCGCGAGACGCACGACTACGACGAAGGCGTCCGCTCCTTCATAGAAAAGCGCCCCCCAGAGTTCAAGGGATTTTAAGCGGCGGCATGTTGGCTCTTGGAACACCTTGCCAAGCCGCACTAGCGTCCCCGTCATACCTGCGAAAGCGGGAATCTCGCGGGTATGTCATTCCGAGCGCAGCCGAGGAATCCAAAGCCTCAAGGATGCGGCCAGACGTCATTACGCCGGCTCCCCGTGACGACCGACGTGCTGATACCAAGCGTCGGTCCATGATTTGGGATTTGTACCCTGAATTCGCAAAGACTAGTCGTAGAGAGAGGGACGGGAGTCCGCACAATCACTTGGCCCGTTCATCATCCATAAGACCCCACTCGTTAGAATCTCGACGATGTTGAGCCCAGATGCCAACTCTGAACATTGAAGGCCAAACAGAAGCAACCCGCGCGCGGATGCGCAAAGACGAACAATCGACTTCCCATACGTCGGCTACGACTTCGTCCGCTCTAAGGTTAGTGTAGAAGTATCCAGCACCCGCCGGTTCGATAACAGACCCAACAACCTCCTCACTCAAAGCGAACCCTACAGGGGATGACGGTGGCGGCGGCCATCTGTATATCGCCACAAGCCCAAATGCCCCGTCCGTGCAGAACGTCCAGTCGGACTGTCGTCGTTCATGGATGCTACCTGCAAGCTCCAAGATGCCATCTGTCACCATCGGACGCGTCGTCCACTCAATGTAGTTTCTCGAACGGTCGCGGTGGGCGTCGGGACTGTCTTCATATGTGCGGATGCGGTCACCACTTGAGGTATAGGTAGCATCCGCATCAAACGACGAAGTAGGCATTGGCGTTGGTCTCGGTCTTGGTGTGGACGTGAGGGTAGGAGTCGGCGTAGAAGTTGATGCAGACGCCTGTGTTTGTTGTCCTTGCGCCATGTCATCATCCGTTCTATTGCCCATAACATTCCGAATGACGTTCCCGACGCTCTCAGGCACACGTTTCACCTCCTCGATATTCGACGGTATGTCTCCATCGTATTCACTCTCGTAAGCCATAACCGCACCGCCGGTTACAACCATCAGGACGGCAATCGACGCAATGGCACGCATCTTGTGACGACTTATGACTGAGAGAACGAATCCGAGAAGACCGAGAACAAGGGGGAGAATCGTCAGTGCTCCGTAGAGAAGCCACGTGGGATCAAGATCTGTAAACGCCTCAAACATTGGGGACTATGCGTTAGTTTACCCTAACTCGATTTGCGCGCATCCTCGTCGGCCCCCCCGTTCTCTGCTAACATCTCGTCGAGTAGGCGACGGATAACATATGCCGGAGCCGAATATGACTCCCTCGCCCTATAGAGTCCGTAGAATCCTGAGCGTGGCTTGTCGGCACAGAAAGATCTCCTGTATGGGCGGGTGCCAACTATGTATCGCCCGCCGCCATCTCCCTGAACGAACGTGCCCAGATGTATTGAAATCAAGTGCCCGTGCGAGTTAGTGAACGGTGCGCCGGATGTGCCCGCGTCTGTGTTTATGTCATAAACCCAATAACGCCCCCCAATAACCCCCTCGTAGTTGTAGATGCCACAATACGTTGCCGAAGCGACAGGCGACAAGGCTGTTGTTTCTGTATTTCTGAATCGGAAATACTTTGCTGTCGCTGGCGGGAGGTCTCCTCTAGCTAATTGAGCCAATTCGATGCCAAAGTCCTGAGCTTCAATCTTCGGCGTCACTTCTGCCAACGGGACTAGAATCGCCACGTCAGATTCGGCGTCGGTTATAACACTGTGGGCTCGCACAAAGCCGTATGCTTTAGACCCAGCAAAAATCCTCTCTATATCATCATCCTGCAAAATGTGATTAGCCGTGATGATGTATTCGTGCTCCTTGTACCTAACTATCACCCCTGTTCCCGTGTAGATGTACCTATCGGTATACCCGCGGACTCTCACGAGCGAGTTTTGTATGACTTCATCTGAGAAAGATTTTCCCATTGGAGGCGGCGACTCTGACTCGGTTGGCGGCTCTGGCTCGACGGTCGGTGTCGGAATCGGGGTTATCGTCGGCTCTGGCTCAGTTGACGGTTCTGACTCGACGGCCGGAGTCGGAGTCGCAGTCGGTTGTGGCGTCGCTGTGGGTCTTGGCGTGCTTGTTGATACTCCCATCTCCCACGGCGTCCACGGCGACACCGGCGTAGGACGCGACGTCACGGTCGTCGTCGGGATTGGCGTAACAGAGGGCATCCACAACGCAGGAGGTTCTGGTATCGGAACGGAGGGGGTAGACGTAGGGATAGATGGCAGGTTGCACCCGCCCATAACGATGAGGACGGGAATGAAAAGCAAGGTCAATCGGCGAATCACGACTTCCTCCTCTCGACCAGAGAGTTGGCAAGAACGGCACCAAAGAAGATAACGATGGAAGTGGCAAGAACTGCGGCAAGCACCCACAGTGAATCGCCAAAGACGGGGTTGAGGACGGCAACGTAGACAACGATGTTCAGAATCGACGCAACAAACACGATTATGAATCGTTGCACGATCGCGGCCAGTAATAATCCGACCAGACCCATCCCCAGAAATGCCACGATATACCTTGTCGCTTCTTTCACGGGTTTACATCCCTACGGCAGCTGGACTTGGCTACTTGTCACAGTCTGCGGTCATCCGCCGCGCAGAACAGGGAGGTTATCCCCTATGAACAGCGTCCGATTCTCGACATTGAGCGCGGCCAATTAGGTGCCCCCCTGCGGCATCGCGACCGGGACTTCTTGTCAGAGGAGCCGACGATCTGCACACGCCCGCAAGGGGACAGGGTTACCCCTGCCACAATGCGAAAGCGACATGTGCAGACGGCCTTAAACACAAAAACCGCCGCTCCTCTGACTCGCTCATTCTGCAATTAGCTGGGAAGGGTGTCAATGAGCCTCACGTCACTGCCTCAAGCGGGTGCGTGAGAATGCGGGTGCTCCGGTGGGCGTACAATAGGGACGCAATGAATAGCCACGCTGACGCAGCCCCGCCCATCGTCGCCATCACGCTTGGCGACCCCGCCGGCATCGGCCCGGAAGTCGTCGTCAAGGCGCTCGCCGCCAATGATGATCTACGGCGCGCCGCGTGCCGCCCCCTGCTCATAGGCAGCTATGCAGTCGCCGAGCTGTCCGCCAACCGTTTTGCAGGCGGCCTCCCGCTCGTTGGTCTCAACTCCCGTGAACAACTCGCGGCCCACCAATGGGACGGCAACACCGTGCCCGTCTGGGATGTTGACGTCCCCGGCGCTCCCGACGTCCCCTACGGCGCGCCATCCATCCCCGGCGGCGTCGTATCAATCACATCCATCGAACTTGCCGCCACCCTCGCCCTTGAGGGACGGATACAGGCCATCTCCACCGCGCCCATCAACAAGGAGGCCGTCCATCTGGCCGGATACCAGGACATTGGCCACCAGGAGGTATTGGCGCGCATGGCGGACATCACGGAGATCGCGACCATGCTTGTCGCGCACGGCCTCCGCGCCGTCCATCTCACCACCCACGTCCCCTTCCGGGATGCCTACAAGTACGTCACCAAAGACCGCATCCTCGCCCGCCTCCGTCTCACGGATCGCGAATTCAGAAAGTGGGGCGTTGCCGAGCCGCGCATCGCCGTCGCCGCCCTCAATCCGCACGGCGGAGACAGCGGCCTGCTGGGGAGCGAGGAGATCGAAGAAATCGCTCCCGCCGTCGAGAAAGCTGTTGCAGAGGGCATTCGTGCCGATGGTCCACTGCCCGCCGATTCCGTCTTCCTGCGCGGCGCGTCCGGCGAATTCGACGCCGTCATAGCCCTCTATCACGACCAGGGGCACATCTCCGTCAAGATGCACGACTTCCACGGCAGCGTCAGCGTCAACCTCGGCTTGCCGTTCGTCCGAACATCCGTCGATCACGGAACGGCGTACGATATTGCGGGCACGGGAACGGCGGAGGCCGTCAGTATGAGCGCGGCCATCCGAACCGCCGCTCTCCTCTGCACCGGCCGCGGCCTTGAGACGGCCAAAGTCGAGCAGGAAGCGCACGAAAGCCCCGCGTGGGTGTACTGAGGACTGGGACAAACACAGGGGGATAGAGGGAATGTGGGCTATACCGACCGTCGTAGCGCTGATGATTCTCGGGCCGATGGTTCTGCTGGGCTTTGTGGTTGTTCTCGTCGTCCCGACTCTCTACATCGCCATGCACAGCAAGATCCGCCAACCGGAGGGAATGCCCGGCTCTGAATCCGCCGAGGGCGGCTAGGCCAAAGGAGAACGGTCATGAAAGCCGTCTATATCGAGGAGCGCGGCGGCCCGGAGAACCTGGTCTACGGTGATATGCCGGACCCGGAGATGGCCGATGACCAGGTCCTCATCCGCGTCCGCGCCGCATCCATCAACCGCTTTGACCTCAATGCCCGCGCCGGTGAGAACGGCGTCATGGTCAACCTACCCCGCATCCTCGGACTCGATATGGCCGGTGAGGTCGTGGACGTGGGCATGGTGGCCATTGAAGCAGGCATCGTGCCCGGCATGCGCGTCGTTGCAGACCCGCGTATGCCCTGCCAGTTGTGCCACTACTGTCGTCTCGGACGTGACGAAGACTGCATGAACCGCTACGACCTCGGCTCTCGTCTGCACGGCACCTATGCCGAGATGGTCTCCGTCCCCACCCGCGCAGTCCACGTCATCCCGGATGAACTCTCATTTGAGGAAGCCGCCGCCATGCCCATCGTCTTCAAGACGGCGTGGCGCATGTTGACCGCGAAAGCGCGTGTCCAACCCGGCGAGACTGTGCTGATCCATGCAATCGGCAGCGGCGTCGGCACAGCAGCCCTCCAGATCGCCAAGCTGCTCGGCTGCCGCGTCATCGCCACCGCCGGCTCAGACTGGAAACTGGATCGCGCGCGAGAGTTGGGTGCGGACGAAACCGTCAGCTACGAGGATGGCGAGACATGGCCGGACATCGTCCTGGCCCTCACCGAGAACGAGGGCGTCGACGTAGTCATTGATAACGTAGGAGCGCCACTCTGGGACGGCAGCTTCCGCGTCATGGCGCGGCAGGGACGATTCGTCACCTGCGGCGTCACCGCCGGCCACCGCGTCTCCCTCCACCTCGGCCAGGTATTTGTCCGAGGGCTTGAGGTCATGGGCATCGGCGGATTCCGAACGTCCGACTTCGAGAGAATCATGCAGCTCACACATCAGGGCAAACTCAAGGGAACAGTTGGCCGGGTCTTTCCGCTAGCGGAAGCGGCGGACGCCCATCGCCTGATGGAATCCCGCGATTTCTTTGGCAAGATTATTCTGACGACCTAGTAAGGAACGTGGGTGGCGGTTGTGCAAGTACCGGAGATCGTCAAACAATCACTGGCTGAGGCATTTGGGGCCTTCGTCCTGCTGCTAATCGGCGCCGGCTCGATCCTGACCGCAACGGCCACGAATCCCGGCGGCGACAACCTCATCGTCATCGCATTCGCGCACGGCCTCGCCATCTTCATCGGCGTCTCCGCCGTCGGCCACGTCTCCGGCGGGCACTTCAACCCCGCCGTTACGTTCGGCTTTCTCATCACCGGCAAGATTCAACCGTTGACGGCGGTCGCGTATTGGGGCTCCCAAGTGCTCGGCGGCATCATTGGTGTTCTCATCCTGAGCGCCGTCTTCTCTGGCGCGGGCGACTTGACAGACCTGTCCAACGCTGCTGAGTCGACCAACCTCGGCGCGACGGCCCTCCACGGCGACGTGTCACCTGCCATCGGCATCCTTATCGAGGCGGCCGTGACCTTCATCCTCGTCTTCGTCATCTTCCAGGTCGCCGTCGACGAAAATGGCCCATCGACTATCGCGCCCCTTGCTATTGGTATGACCATCACTCTCACGGCCCTAATGGCCGGGCCGCTGACCGGCGCGTCCCTCAACCCCGCGCGCTCCTTCGCGCCCGCGCTCATCGCAGGCTACTGGACGAATCACTACGTCTACTGGATCGGCCCACTGCTGGGCGGCGGCATCGGCGCCCTCGCCGCCGCGTATCTCATGCAGGGTATGAAACTCCGGCTCCCCGGCCAACAAGACTAGCGAAGACTCCCCTCATTCCGGCGAAAGCCGGAATCTATCCCCTCTACCTCGGGAAGAGCGCTAGGGTGAGGGATGGACTGCCAACACTGGCGGCCTCATGTCAGTTCGTACTGGAGCACGTAGGAGTGCTGACCCTCGTCGTTGTTGATTTCCAGCTTCCCTGAGATGCCGGCCAACTCCCCGGTGCCCGAGTCAGGAACGACCGTGACCGCAAGCTGGGCGTCGCCCTTATTCATCACCCCGTTGTGCTGGAGTACGAATGAGCCAGATTTCCCGTTCACAGAGCCTATGAAATGCTCAATGGCCACATAGCCCGCCGAACCGGGCGTAGCAGTGAGGGCTGTGATCATCTGCGCTTCTGAGGCGCCGACAACGTCACCGGAGAACTCCTTGCGTATAATGTTGCGGTTTAGCGTCAATCCGTCTTGTTCTAGGAATGGCGGCTCGGCCTCGATGTTGACATCAATGGGTCCGCGAGCGATGGGCATAACAATCTCCTTCTCCATGGCGAGTATAGCCTGCACGGTCACCAAATTCCCTCTCCTTCTGGGAAGGGCTGGGCTGGGGGGCATCCCCCACTGTCATTCCGAGCGCAGTCGAGGAATCTAAGGTCTGGATTACGTCGCCAACGCCGGAACGCGGAAAACCAGCTAAACCAAAACCGAGGCCGAATCGCGAACCGAGAGCCGTAGCGCAGTTACCGCTGGTTGATTGGCACGTACTCGCGCTCGTCCGCCCCAACATAGAGTTGTCGCGGGCGCACGATGCGCTGCTCCCTGTCGGTGATGCCCTCGTTCCACTGTGCCATCCAGCCGGCCGTCCGCGGCACTGCGAACAGTACCGGGAACATCTCCACCGGGAACCCCATTGCCTGGTAGATCAGGCCTGAATAGAAGTCCACATTCGGATACAACTGCCGTGAGACGAAGAATTCGTCCTCCAGCGCGATCCGTTCAAGCTCCAGCGCAATCTCCAACAGCGGATTGACGCCGGTCACCTCAAAGACGCGCTCAGCCATCGTCTTGATGATGCGGGCGCGCGGATCGTAGTTCTTGTACACGCGGTGTCCGAACCCCATCAGGCGACCGCTTACGCCGTCCTTCACGTTCTTGATGAACTCCGGCACGTTGTCCTTCGTGCCGATCTGCTGCAGCATCCGGATCACAGCCTCGTTCGCCCCGCCGTGCAGCGGACCGGACAGTGAACCGATCGCTCCCGCCAGCGCCGAATACGGATCAGCTTGCGAACTCGCAATGGCGCGCATCGCGTTCGTGCTCGCGTTCTGCTCATGGTCCGCGTGCAGGATGAAAAGCACGTCGATCGCCCGCTCGATGACGGGATTCGGCACATACTTCGGCTCCACCATCCGGAACAGCATGTTCAGGAAATTGCCGGAGTACGTCAGGTCATTGTCGGGATAAATGAACGGATAGCTTAGCGTGAGGCGGTAGCACCATGCCGCCACGGTCGCCACCTTGCTGATGGCGCGTACCGTCTGTATCCTGCGCGACTCCGGGTCCGTGATGTTTCTTGACGCCGGGTAATACGTGCTCATCGTGCCCATCGTGCCGAGCAGCATCCCCATGGGATGGGCATCGTACCGATAGGTCTCCATTTGCTCCCGCACAGTCTCAAGCACCATCGTGCGGTAACGGACGTCCTCCTCGAATTCGAGCAACTGATCCGCGTTGGGAAGCTCCCCGTTCAGCAGGAGGTAGACGACCTCCAGGTACGTTGAATACTCCGCCAACTGCTCAATTGGATACCCTCGATAACGCAAAATGCCGGCCTCGCCGTCGATGTACGTGACCGAGCTGCGCACGGTGGCCGTGTTCAGTAGGGAAGGGTCGTAGCTCAGCAGACCGAAATCGTCATCCGATGTCTTGATCTGTCTCAGATCCGCCGCTCGGACTGCCCCGTCAGCTATCGGCAACTCATACTGCGTGCCGGTCCTGTTATCCGTGATGCTCAAAGAATCCGGGGCCATCGCCGCCTCCACGCTAATTGACGCAGTTTCGCCGCGTCTAACCCCAGTGTACAACCTGCATTGCGATAGCAGTAGATAGTTACCGCACGGCCAGCGGATTCAGATTCGTCGACTCGTCATACACGTCGATGCCCTCCTGCTTCTTGAGGAACGTTACAACGGCGTAGGTGAGTGGCGTGGCGACGGTCTCATAGACAACCTTCGTGAACCACTCCACGAAGAAGATTCGCCACACGTCGCCCGTCGAAAGCACCCCGAGAAAAGCGATAAACGTGAAGAAGAACGAGTCCAGCGCCTGCCCCCCGATGGTTGATGATATCGTCCGCAGCCACAGCATCCGTCCCTTCGTCATCACCTTCAGGCGAGCCAGGATGATGGCATTCGTGAACGAGCCGATTACATAGGCAATGAAAGAGGCCACGAGCAGCCGTCCTGTGAATCCGAGGATGGTCTCATACGCCGCCTGGTCCTCCCACTCGCTCGCCGCCGGCAGCAGCCCCCCAAGGTAGATCGCGATGACCATCACGAGGTTCGCGCCGAAACCCGCCCAAATGACGCGTCGAGCCACGGCATATCCGTATACCTCTGTCAGCACATCGCCAACGATGTAACTCAGCGGAAAGACAACGATTGCCGACGTGACAAGCAGTTCCCCGAAAACGGGCGCATCGCCCAGTGTCACAATCCGAACAGCAATGATGTTTGAGGTCAACAGGGCCGCAATGAACGCCGCCACGACCAGCAGAAACCAACGCGATCCGGCCCGCGCCGCCCCCGCATCCGCGCCCCGCGTCATGCCGCCAGATTCTGCCAAATCTCTATTGCCCCCCACACAGCCATCGTTCCCTCTCTATCTGAGGCAAGCATAGCCCACCCTGTCCGCGCGGCGAAACGCCTCGCCATACAGTACGATGAGCACATGCCGACTTGCGATTGAGACATAAAGATTGGAGAAACAAATAATGGCCCTGCTATGCTTCGACGTTGACGGAACCCTTGACACCGGTGACGGTCCCATTCCCGTGTCCGTCCTGCATGATCTGAAAGGCATGGGCCACGATGTCGTCATCGTCTCCCCATCCCCGTTACGTCCCAAAGACGCCGGCTTTCCCGAGTTCCTCAGCGTCGATCGCAAGAAGAATCTCCTGGACGCCCTTGATGCCCACCCGGATGACCGTCCCGTCTACATCAGCGATAACGATGGCGATGACAAGCTCTCCGAGGAAGTCAGCTTCGAATACGTCCACCCCCTCTTCTGGACACCTTTCTATACCCGACTAACCTCAGACACCTCCGACTAGCATTCCCAAATCCGCTCCTCCTCAAGGAGAGGGCTGGGGTGTGGGGGTCCCCCACACCCGTACCTCGCTCATCCCTCCCACATCCGCGGCAATCTCACACCCTGAATTCGCGGAAGCCTCGCCCCCTGAATTCGCGAGAATCTCACATCCTGAGCGGCCGGCCCACCCGTTCACCCTGAGCTTGTCGAAGGGTGAACCTCGCCCCAGAGCCCCAAACTCCTCCCTCCGTCTCTCCCCGTAGGTGAGGGTCCATCCCATGCCCGGCACGGCTGCAGCGTTAGCCATGCATGCCTCATTTCTCGCCCAACTTGACAAGCGTTATTCCTCCAGTTACCGCGATAGATAGTAAAATGCGGCTCCCCTGTCGCATTAATAGCCCATTAATCCTGCATGTGGCGAAGTATATGTGTTCTGGCTACCGGAAAAGGCACATAAAGTGCCATTATGATGAATACGTCAATCTCTGGCCCCTCTCAGCCCCTAGCCCTCGTGGTGCGTATCGCTATTGCGCGTGCCCACGTGCCTCGTGGAACGCTACCGCATAGGCGCGGCGTGGATGGGCTTGTTGGCAGCTTGACATTATGGTAGTATGTCGCTCGACACACCATGATGGGCGCGGTGGAAGAGGGTAGGTCGCCGCGCAAATAGGAGGTGCATCATGACGCAGACTCTGCACAAGGGTGACTTGGCCGGAATAGTAGCGCAGCGCATAGGCGGGACCCGGTCGAACGGTGAGGCCGCGCTGAATGCCGTCACCGCCGCTATTCAAGAGTCCTTGACCCGTGGTGATCGCGTGGTCATCACTGGTTTCGGCAGCTTTGAGGTTCGCCAGATCAAGGAGCGCACAGTGCGCCCTCTCCGCGGCCCCAATGCCGGTATGCCCACCAAGGTTGCGGCCCACGACCGCGTCGGGTTCTCCCCCGGCACGGAACTCGCCAAGGCCGTCAAGAGTAACGGCGCTTAATCTGAAGGCACGGCGCGCTTCGGCCGCGCGCCGTGCCTTTCCTTGAACAAAAGAAAAGCGGTCGGCTTTTCTCCCTCAGGAGAAAGCTAGCCTTCTCGTGTTAATTCTATTCGCGTAACCAGTCCGGCCATTTCCAAAGCGCCGACTGCCGCGTCGTAGCCCCGGTTGCTCCCCGGTCCTCCTGAACGCGCGAGCGCTTGTTCCATCGTGTCTGTCGTCAACACGCCGAACAGGCAGGGCACGCCCGTATCCAGCGAAACCCGTGTCACCGACTGTGTCACCGCCATCGACACATAGTCAAAGTGGGCCGTCTCGCCGCGGATCACTGCTCCTATGCAGATGACGGCCGCATAACGACCCGTCTCGGCCATCGCCTGAGCCGCCGAGCCAATCTCAAACGACCCCGGCACGTAGGCCACGTCGATGGAGTCATCCGGCACGCCGTTCTCGCCGAGCGCCGATAGAGCGCCCTCAAGCATCCGGTTCGTAATCAACTCATTGAATCGAGCGGCGACGATGCCGATTCGAGCGCTGCTCCCCTCCAACCCTTCGTTCCAGGGAAGCGGCTCAATGATATTCGGCGACATGTTCGATGGTCTCAGCTGGGTCGCACAATAGATCGTTCAGGACTGTTGCTCCGTGTCGACCGCGGCCTCGTCCTCGGAAACAGCCTCCATCCCCGTGAGGATGTGACCCATCTTGTCCCGTTTCGTCTCCAGGTAACGGCGATTGTGGTCGTTCGGCTGTACCTCGATCGGCACTCGCTCCGCAAGCTCAAGCCCAAACGCATCCAATCCCACCACCTTGCGCGGGTTGTTCGTCATCAACTTGAGCCTGCGGACGCCCAGATCAACGAGGATCTGCGCGCCGATGCCGTATTCCCGCAGGTCCGGTGGAAAGCCGATTTGCACGTTGGCCTCGACCGTATCGAGTCCCGAGTCCTGCAGCGCGTACGCGCGCAGCTTGTTGTGCAGCCCCACGCCGCGTCCTTCCTGCCTCATATACAGAAAGACGCCTGCCCCCTCCGCCGCGATGTGCTCCAGCGCCAGGTCAACTTGCTCGCCGCAATCGCAGCGCATGGAACTGAACACGTCGCCAGTCAAGCATTCACTGTGAACGCGCGTCAAAACAGGTTCATCGGTCGCGATGTCTCCCATTACAAGCGCGACATGCTCCTTTGCGTCGATCGCGCTGGCATAGCCGTATGCGCGAAAGACGCCGTGTCGCGTCGGTAAATCGGCAATGCCTCGCCGCTCCACCATCGTCTCCCGCTGCCGGCGGTATTCGATAATCTGCGCGATGCTGATGATAGGGATTTCCCACTCTTCTGACAGCTTCTCCAACTCCGGCATCCGCGCCATGGTGCCGTCCTCGTTCATGATTTCGCAGATGACGCCTGCCGGATAGAGACCGGCCACTCGTGCCAGGTCAATCACCGCCTCTGTGTGCCCTGTCCTGACCAGCACGCCGCCCTCGCGGTACCGCAGCGGGAACATATGGCCGGGACGTGTCAGGTCTCCGGACCGCGTCTCCGGATGAACTAACGCGCGAATCGTATTGGAGCGATCCGCCGTTGAAATACCCGTCGTCACCCCGTCCTTCGCATCAACCGATTGCGTGAACGCGGTGGAAAGTGGTGTCGTGTTCTCGCGCACCATCATCGGGAGGCCGAGTTCATCGAGCCGTTCGCCGAGCAGAGGCACGCAAACAAGACCGCGGGCATTCAGCGCCATGAAGTTGATCTTGTCCGGCGTCACCATGTCCGCCGCGATGGCAAGGTCTCCTTCATTCTCCCGCTCGGCGTCGTCGACGATGATCACAAAGTCGCCCCGCCTCATCCGGGCAGCCGCGCCCTCGACATCGATGATGCTCATTCCCCTGCCTCCACCTCGTCGCTTAGGGCACTGATCCCCTCGCGGTCTCCCTGCAGCAGCTTCTCTGCGTACTTGGCAAATATATCCGTTTCAAGATTGACCGGCATTCCAACGTACGCCTCGCCCAGATCCGTATTCTCATACGTGTGCCGCACCAGCGACACACTGAACGATTCGTCGTCCAGGGCCATGACCGTCAGGCTGATGCCGTTCACCGTGATGAATGCCTTCTCCACCATGTACTTCATCACTTCAGGCGGCGCGGTTATTCGAACCAACCGCGCGTCCGCCTCCGGCGTGATCTCCGCCACCGTGCCCGTGCCGTCCACGTGCCCCTGAACCAGGTGGCCGCCAAGCCGACTGTTAAACGTCACGGCGCGTTCCAGGTTGATGGGGCTCCCCGGCTTGAGCACGTTCATCGCCGTCCGACGCAGCGTCTCCGGCATTACATCGAAGCTCACGCGACTGTCCGTCATATCCGTCACCGTCAGGCACGCCCCATTGACGGACAAGCTGTCACCGATGCGTGTTTCGCCCAGCGTCACGTCGGCCTCGACAATCAGGCCGCCCTCGCCAACGGCGACTATCCGCCCCACCTCTTCAACAATCCCCGTAAACACTTCTCAAACTCTCTCGTCTTTGGCGCGAAAGATGGAATCCGCCTCTTATCCCCCGTGGATGCCCCTGATTATACGCCCGTGTCACCTCAGTCCGCGCCACCTGTCCAATATCGCAGTATTCCACGCACGACGATGTCCTCGCCCACGCGGTCAACCTCCATCCGCTCGAACCGATGCGCGTCTCGCACGAGTTCTACCCCGTCGCCCCCCACCGGTCCCGGGGCGTCGTTCCCCCCTATGACCACAGGCGCAATGGAAATCTCCGCCTGATCCACCAGCCCTTCGTCAAAAAACGCCCCGAGCAACTGCTCCCCCGCCTCCGTCATCACTTGCACGACGCCGAGACGCCCCAGGTGCTGTAGCAGCGCCGTCAGATCCACCCGGCCATGCTCCGCAGGGAAGGCTGACGCCGTTACGTTGTCCCCCAGGTCCTGGAACAGCGCGCACGCTGCCGCCGCTGCCGTCGCCACCAATGTCCTACCCGGTTCGCTGAATAGTCGGGCCGACGTCGGAGTGCGCCCGGTGCTGTCCGCGATCACGCGCATCGGCTGGCGGGGCAGGGCTTTGCCGTCGGCGTCACGCGCCGTCAACTGCGGATCGTCTGAAATCACCGTCCCCGCCGCCGTGATGATTGCATCCACGTGCGAGCGAAGCTCGTGAACGCGGGCGCGCGCAGTCTCCCCGGTGATCCAACGCGAATCACCCGTGCGACTCGCAATCTTGCCGTCGAGACTCATCGCGTACTTTGCGACGACGAGCGGCATCCCCGTCTCCTCGCGCTTGAAATACCCCTGGAAATGGAGCGTCGCCTCATCGGCGGAATCACCGACGCGTGTCGTGACGCCGTGCTCCTCCAGGAGACGCCTCCCGGAGCCGTTCACCGGCGGATGCGGATCCAAGACCGCGATCTCCACTGATGCCAGCCGCGCCTCGATCATCGCCTCAGCGCACGGCGGCGTCCGGCCATGATGCGAACACGGCTCCAGCGTCGTATACATCGTCGCGCCACGCGCCCGTTCCCCCGCCTGCTCAAGCGCCACGATCTCCGCGTGCGGCCCTCCCGGAGGCTGCGTGTACCCCTCTCCGACAATCTCTCCGTCGCTCACGATGACCGCGCCGACCGCCGGATTGGGACTAGAGAACCCGAGCGCCTGCCGCCCCAAGTCCAGGGCGCGGGCCATGGGCGTGGCGGACCCGTCTGTCACTGTCGGGCCTGGAAATCGCGGTACGCCCGGCTGGGCGTCGGTTCAGACTGCCCCTGGTACTTGCTGCCGAGCTGCTCAGAACCGTACGGCCGCTCCGCAGGCCCCGAAAGTCGAGTGAACGAGATCTGGCCGATAGGCATTCCGCTGTACAGGGTGATGGGCAGATTGTTGACGTTGCTCAATTCAAGGGTCAGACGCCCCCTCCATCCCGGGTCTACGTATCCCGCCGTTGAGTGAATCAGCAGCCCAATGCGACCCAAAGAACTCTTGCCCTCCAACCGCGCCACCAGATCATCCGGCAGGCCGATGTCCTCGATCGTGCTGCCCAAGACAAATTCCCCCGGGTGCAGGATGAACGGCGCGTCCTCGCGGATACCCACCATTTCCGTCAGATCGCTCACGTCCTGCCGAATATCGATAAAGGGTCGGCGGGAGTTCCGGAACACGAGGATCTTGTCGCTCAAATGCACGTCGACGCTTGCCGGCTGCACGTCCCCCAGATCCAGCGGGTCGATGACGATGCGGCCGTTCTTGATCTCAGCGTGGATTTCGCTGTCATTGAGGACCATTTGATGGCCTCTCCCCCAATAAAACTACAGTGCAGATACTATAGCGCAACCACGGCCAAGTACCCCAATAGCTCTACGCAATTTCGTACCCGACACGCACATGAATAACGACATCGCTCTCACCTGTCAGAATTGGCGTCGATACGTCCTCATCGGAGGCAAATACGGCGGTGGTACGCATCATCTCCGGTGTGTCCTGCGTAATGGGCGCCGCCCCCGACTCTGAGATAGAGAACGCCTCGCCCAGCTCCACGCCCGCCAGTGATGCCAGCTGCCCAGCCTGCTCTCGCGCCGCCTCCATCGCCAGTTGACGCGCCTCACGCTCAGCGTCCTCCGTGTCGTCCACGGAGAATGACAGCCCGTCCACCCGGGCGTTGTCCCTGCCGGCCTGCGCCGCGCCGTCAATCACATCCGCAATCGTGTCCAGTGCCCGCACCGTCGCGCGAACGGTGTTTGTTACGGTGAACCCCACCATCTCGCTGCGGCGCAACGTATCATTCCATTCATACTGGGTCGAAACGTTGAACGTCAGCGTCTGAATGTCGTCCTCCTCGATTCCGGAGGCTGTCAGACTGTCGATAACCGCCTGCATGGAGGCCGCGGCCTCAGACATCGCCGCGCTCACCGTCTCGGCGCTCGTCTCCACGCCGATCCGCAGCGTGGCAATGTCAGGCGTCACGGATACCCGCCCGGCCCCGGTCACCCAGATTCCGTCCGTCGACCGATCCAGAACCACCGTGGCCCCGTAGTCGTCATCCTGTTCAGCGTCATCGTCATCCGTCCCACACGCCAGAGACACAGTCATAACGAGAGCCAGCAGAACCAGCACCAGTGCCGCCGGCCTGTGGATTCCCCGGAAGATGTGATCGAACATCATAGTGCCTCCCCCTTGCGCCTCAAACACTGCGCGCCTTAGAAACGCGCTGCCTGTCCATGATGCAGGAAACGCCCCTCGGGCGTAGAGGGATAGCACCGCCCCCCCGATTCGCCCTGAGCGCTAACCCCCGTTCGCCCTGAGCGCTAACCCCGTTCACCCTGAGCTTGTCGAAGGGTGAATCCCGTCGCCCCAACCCCTCCCCACATTCCTGGCAGGGGCATAATTACTCCGAATCTATAATGGACGGACGCCCATGAGATACGTGCCTGTCAATCCCACCGATGATCCGCAGGACGATTACCTGCCGGAGGGTGTCCTCGCCCTACCGGATGAACACCCCGTCCGCCGATTCCTCTTTGACATGGCGGAAACCCTTGCCCTCGCCGTCCTCCTCTTCCTCGTCGTGCAGTCGCTGGTCCAGAACTACGTTGTCACCGGCGGCAGCATGGAGCCCTCCGTCCACGACAATGAACTCATCATCGTCAACAAGGCCGTTTACTTCAGTCTCAACCGCGAGACTGTGGACGACTTTATTCCCTTCTTCGATTTGCCGGACGGCGATGACGTCTACCTCTTTCACGCCCCCCAGCGGGGTGAGGTCGTCGTCCTTAATTCCCCGGAGGGCGACAACCTTGACCTGATAAAGCGCGTGATTGGACTCCCGGGAGACACCATCGAGTTCGATGGTCGCGGCGGCCCGATACGTGTCAACGGCCAGGAAATTCCCGAACCTTGGCTGTCCGATGACCAACGCACAAGAGGTCACGACATCACCCTAGGCGAAGACGAATACTTTGTCATGGGCGACAACCGTCGCTCAAGCCAGGATTCCCGCCAATGGGGAACGATCGGACGCGACAACATCGTCGGCAAGGCCCTCCTCACCTACTGGCCCCCGCAAGACATCGACTTCTCTCCCCACGAAACCGAAGCCTACTCCCATGCCTGACGCCCTCGTCATTCCCGCGCACGCGGGAATCCATCGGGACCCTCTCCCTCACCGAGAGGGCTAGGGTGAAGAGGCGACTCCCCGTATGATGGACAGACGCACGGGCCGTTAGCTCAATCGGCAGAGCAGGGGACTTTTAATCCCAAGGTTCCGGGTTCGATCCCCGGGCGGCCCACCACCTCGGATGGTACTGCGAACACCATCGGTGAATGCGAGTTCTGCGGTACCTGAATCACCGATCGGGCTGTCTTCGGGCATGGGGATGATGTAGACGATTGTCGCCTTGCCGGGCTCTATCTGAATCTCCTTGACGAAGGACCGGATGAACGACCGTGTCTCGGTCAGTTCGCTGGTTCTGAGGAACACGCTCATGTCTGCGGCGAAAGCCGCGATGGTCTCCGCCCGGTCCAGCAATGCCCGCCGTTCGGCCAGCACGGCCCGCGCCTCATCTGCGGCCTGCTCCAGCTTCTCCCTGCGGTCCTTGAGTTCCCGGACGCGCTCCGCTGCGTCGGCCATCTCCATGTCCGTCGTCTCAATGACGTGCCAGATGCGCGCCAGTCGGCGTTTCACGTCTTCAAGCTCGCCCTCGATGGACTCCAGCCGCCCGCGCTGCTCATGCGCCAGTCCGTCCATCTCCTCGTCGAGCACATTGACGAGGCCTCGGATGTTGCCTTCGGTGAGGACATTCTCGCGGAGGTTGCGGATGATGGTCTCCTCAAGGGACTTGGCGCTGATGCGCGGCGTGGCACAGGAGCCGCTGCCCTTCTTGAGGATGGACTGACAGACGTAGTAGGTGTACTTGCCGCTCTTGGCCTCGGCGGCGGTGAGTGCCTTACCGCAGAGTGCGCATGTGGTCAGCCCGCTGAGCAGGTAGGGACTGGAGGCGCGGCGCGGGTGGACGACCTTGGGGGAGCGGGCCTTGAGTAGGCTCCTGACCCGCTGGAACTCCTGAGGAGTGACGATGGCGGGAAAGGCGTTCTCCACGTGGACTGGCGGCGTGCCGTCTTTGGCGTTCATCCCCCACTGCAGGGTGCCAGTGTACGCTTCGTTCTCAAGAATCTTGTGAACGGTGGTGATGCGCCACGTGCTGCCCCGGGGGGTCGCAACACCCTCGGCGTTGAGGGTCTTGGTCACCTCCATGAGGGACTGTCCCTTGAGCATCATGTCGAAGATGCGCCTGACAATAGCGTCTGCGGGCGGGTCGAGTTCAAGCCGGGGGCGCTTCTTGGCCCCGTCCTGCACGTAGACACGCCGATACCCGAAGGGAGAGCCGGATGTCACCCAGAAACCGCGTGACGCCGCCTCGCGCATACCCCGGGTGACCTCCTGTGCGAGATTCTCCGAGTAGAACTCGTCGACGCTCTCAATGATGGCTTCCATGAGCTTGCCGGTGGGGGTGTCGTCGGCGTGCTCGGTGATGGAGACGACGCGGACTCCCTTACGGCGGAGCATGGACTTAAAGGCGACGGCGTGCTCACGTTTGCGTGTGAACCGGGAGAATTTCCAGACGAGGATCTCCTTGAATGGAGCGTCCGTCACGGTGGCGGCATCGATCATCTTCCTGAACTCCGGTCGGTCAGCGACGCGCCCGCTCTCAGCCTCATCGATGTACTCGCGCACAACGATCTGCCCATTCTTCGCGGCATGGTCACGTAGCGCCCTGAGCTGCGCCGCTACGGACAAGTCAACATCCTGCCGGTCACTGGACACCCGGGCATAAAGCGCAACGGGCTCATATGTATCGCCTTTGGGCATTTTTGTGTTGGGCTGATTCTTCATGGCGAGACTCCTTGAGATCGAGTTGGCACGGTTGAGCTACAACATACTTGTCATAACCATGCGACAGCAGTCAAGGGCTTCTCGTGACACAGCAGACAACGACCAAGCTGCGCGAGTCTCGAAGGCTCCAACGGCATTCGCCTTCTGTTCCTGGTGGACGCCTCTTGCTGAGCGTGTGCGTCGCTCAGCGTTCGCCAAAGCCGAGAACGTTCTCTCTCGCTTCTCTTGCCCGTGCCAATTCTTCACGTTCTGAGATGCTTTCGATGGCGATGCGAATGAGCGTGGCAACCCTAGGATCATCGAATTTCCTCTCGGCCAACCCCTCGAAGTCCTGTCGCCATCCAGCCCACATCTTGCTTTCTTCTCCCGTCCACATCATTGGCAACGCGTAGGTAGACTCAGCAATCTCTCCAAGGCCAAGGCCCGCCTCAATTGCTAAGGTGGCCTTCCTCAGCCACATCTCGCCGGGTCTGCCCGCAAGCAGGGAAGCACGGTAGTTTGAGAGGTTATCCATCTTCAACACTTGGGCAAAGAGCTCAAGGTCATCTCCAACAAGTTGCCTGACGATACCGTCAATGCCGAGCACGGACCGATCTTCAATCCGCTCCAGGATGTAGAGTCGCTGATTCGAGGTCATTCCTGACGCAATGGCCGCACAATCTTCGTGCATATCGAGCCAGTGCCTGCCAGATGCCATCCACTCTAGTAGCCAATCCTTGGCTAGGTCGGGATCGTTCTTGAGAATCTCCTTAATCATCCAACCCGTTTGCGCATCACCGATGTTGATGGTCCTAGCTGAACGCACCACTGCATCCCGCCAGGCTCCATGGAGAGCATCTCCTTCCGCAGGGCGTCCCCTCAAACTGTAACCTGCGGCGGCTGTCGCAGCGAGGACCTCGTCAGCACCGGCCAGCACCCGTCGCAACGCCTCGGAATTCAATCGACCAAACTCTGCCAAATTGGAGAGCATAAACGGGTACCGAACGGCCCTTTCCAAGGCATCAGTGACCAGTGGTGAGGATGTATCTTCATTCACCAGAAGGTGATGCACAGCCAACGGCTCATAGTTCGGGCTTTCGAGGAGCCGGATGATGAGGCTGCCGAACCTCTCGTCCCCGGCCGCTGCCGCCTGCTGGAAAAATGGGCCTACAAGTTCATGTTCGGCACTACGGTCTACTAAGTCCTCAATGAATGTGACGAGGTCGGGCACCTGGTGGGCCAACTGCTGACAGGTGTTAGAGAATACGAATCCGTCGCTCCAATGGCCGGCATACTGACGCTCTCTTGACAGGTAGACAAGCTTGTCAGCGAGTTGGCTCGGCGATAGGCCCTCTACCATACGCACAAGCCGCGCAGCCCGCTTCCTGTCTTCATCCACAGTGAACGGGCCTTCTTGGGGAAAAGCCGCTTCATACAGGGGATCGAGTAGGACATCAATATCAAAACCCCATGCCTTTGCCCGGTGATCGAGTTTGCTCTGTATGCCAGGGTGCTCTGCAGTCACAAGCGCCAGATCGCCCAGAATCTTCTCAGAGAAACGACGCATTTCGTCCGCGACATCCTCCGGAACTCCATCAGTTTGGAGCCAGGCTGTCGCCATTGACAGCAACTCTTCCCAAGGGACGTCAGCGGCATGCTCTACAAGATCTAGGACGACAGGCCAAAGCTCCATCTGCGCCTTACGGACGCTCTCATTGAGAAGGAAACTTTGTAGTGTGAGGGTGGTTCCCGCTCCGGGACCCAGCCCACGGACGCTGACGGTTGGACTAAGTGCGAGTGACATCGCCCGTAACGCCTGGTGGGTCCTTTTGGACGAATTCCACCAATCTCGGGTTGCCGTAACGAGCATTCGCCGAACGGAGATTTCGTCTCGCGGATAGTTATCGCCACGGTCGACAACCCATTCCCGTAGAGCTCTGACTGCAGGATCATTCTCTGCACCGAAAGTGGGCCATGGATCGGGCATCTGGTCTAGGAGGATTGGGATCATGACCTCCGGAACGTAGTGAAGCCCTTGCTCCGCCACGATCTCGTAGCGAGACAGGTCATTCTCGATAACGTATAAGGCCTCTCGTTCTCCGAGCTTGGCGTATTCGGCCCATAGAGACTCAGAGTTGGCCTGCTGCAAAAGGTCCCAGAGACCGGGAACGGGAGCGCCTCTAAATGACGTGCGTATGAGTGTGGTGATGCCGTCGTGCCGGTTGGCAATCCAATCCAATGCCTGCCGGTAGCTAGGGCCACCTTTTACGAGAAACACTCTTCTCACGAGGGCAACGCGTAATGCCTCAGGTACAACGACGATGCGTCCGTCACGCAAGGGGTGGATTATGCCTGCTGCGGCAAGTTTGGCGAGCCGGGAGCGAACTTCGATGCTGGATTCACCCGTTTGAGTGGCGAGGTATTCTGGATTCACACCGGAATCGCCACCAAGAGCGAAATGCGCTAGAAGAATGATGGCGTCGTTTCCCAGCATGGCAACGAGAGGAGGGGTCAACTGCTCCAAGAGCGCATCGCCGCTTAATATTCGCTCCACATCACCCGACAGAGTGAGGGTGGCAAGCGTGCCGGCCAATCCGGGCTTTCCTCGCGCCTGCAGGCGGATTAATTCAAGCAGCCTATCTGGACCCGTGACGCCATGGGCCTTGATGACTTCAATCATCTCATCGGCGTAAATCTCCTCAAGCTCATGTCTAGCTGAGTTCGTAAGAGCCAATTCGTTTACGACTGCATCCTCGTAGCCCGGCCAAGCCGTGACGATGATTTGGAAATCATCTCCACCAACGTTGGCCCGCAGCTGATTGAGACTCTGGAGGACCTTGATGTCCGTATGCGCGTCATCGATGATGATCGCCTTGGGCATCAATTCCCGTATGTCGTGCGCCACCCGCTCTCTATCATCGTCCACGAGGAAAAAGGCACCCATTTCGTCTGCTAGGGAACTGAGGAGGAAGGTTTTCCCGGAACCCGGCACTCCCGTGAGAAGACAATCGCCTTGCTGTTCCTTGAGCCACTCAATTGCACGACCCCGCCCAATCAAATAGTCACCCTCAACGTGCCTGCTGGACAGAGGGAAACGGCTGAGCGCTCGAGGCCTGCCTGTCAATCCGAGCAGCCTCTTACTCCATGCTGGGTCGTGGTATAGCATCTGCGCGAACCAAACCTGATCGAAGATCTGGACGAGTTGGACATCCATATTGGCCGCAGCACGCTCAAGATTCAGTCTCTTTGTGGGTGTTAGTGTTTTGGAGGTCGCAAAGACTGCCCTGTGGAGACTCGGGTCGTCATGCTTGGCTGAAGTCAAGTTTTTCTTCAGATTCCCGACTGCGTTGCCCGCTGTCGTAGTGACCAGAGGAATCGGACGACCGGTTTCGAGGTCAGTTACTGCCCCATCGAAGCCGCCGTCTCCACCGCCAACGACTGGCACGACGGGGACTCCCGCCTTGGCGAGGAGGCCCACGGTGCATAGTTCAAAGACCTCCGGGTCAAGATGTTCTTCAAGAGCCAACAGTATTTGCCGGTGATGTTCGTCAATCACCACGGCTCCTTTAGTGCTCAACACAGGGCCACGTTGACGTTGGGAATCCAGATGCTGGATGAGCTTTGCAGCCGTTGCCCCTATCTTGACCTCACCTCGCTCCCACCGAGCAATTGTGTTGGCCATTACGCCGAGTTCTTCAGCCATCTGTGCCTGTGACAAGCCCAATCGTCCCCGTACCTGTTTGAGTGCAATTCCATCCATGACAAGTCTCCTATACCGACCGTATACTTCATACGCAGTGTATAGCGAATGTGGATCTATGGCAAATTGACCTTCCCGTTCTCTCGCCTCCGACGCGGCACGTCTTTCTCGGTCGCCTCGCCGACCGCCGACGGATCGGGCGAAACATCCTCAATTGGGGGAGCGCCATTCTTGACCACGCCGCCGTCGCTCACGTGAACATCGCCGGGCGTCTCGCCGTGAATCGCGTCACGGACCTGGATGGCGGAGGGCTGGTCGTGTAGTCCACAGTGCCCTCCCTGATGCGCCACGCCACATCCGAATCGCCGGACTCCGGTGCGCGCACCGCCATCGAGAACGCCGGCAGCCGCTCCGTGTCGACGGTGGCGCGGACGTAGCAGTGATGGACCGTCAGGCCTGTGATGCCGTCCACGGAGACACGGCTTGAGCCGAGCTCGTCGACCAGGAGGCGGGCATCGCCGGAGGCGACTTGGAAGACGGCGAGGCAGCCGACGTTGGCGAGGATGCTGTGCCGGAGGACGGGCGAGAGGTCGTCCAACTTGGCAAGGCTCTGCGTGGCGAGGATGAAGCTCGCCCCGAACTTCCCCAGCTCCGACAACATCGAGTCGTAGTCCACACCCGGCATGGACTGCATCTCGTCAACGACGACGAGGACGCCGCGGCGGTCATCCGGCGGGAAATGCCCCTGCTCGCGGATCACGGCGTCGACGAGGTTGAGCATCGACGAGCCGACGAGGGCTGAGACGTCGCGTCCGGCGTAGCCCTGCGCGGTGGAGACAAACAGGATGCCGCCGTCCTTAATGGTCTGCCGGATATCGACGGTGGAGCGGCTCTGGCCGAGGATGGCCCTGACCCTCTCGGAAGATGCGTAGTAGGAGAGGCGGGTCTGGACGGGGGCGACGGCATCGGCCTGGTACTGGCGGTTCCATCCCGTGAAGTCGCGCTCCCACCACTGTTGGATGAAGGGATCGTCGATCTGCTTGAGGACCTTCTCCCTGAACGACGCGTCATTGGGGGCGAGTAGGCGGAGCGCGTCGAGGATGGTGTACTGGCGGTCCTCCTCCCGCTTCCGGTTGGCCTCGTGGAGGGTCTTGACGACGTGCTCGAGGATGGCGAGTTCGCGACGGACGGGCAGAGCACGCGGGAGCCGGACCGCTCGATAGGCGGCGTCTCGTCGACGACACTGGGGCTAGACTCGGGGCACCACCGAGTTGGCCTGAGCGCTTCAACTAATCGCTTGACGGTGCGCCCCTTATCCAAGCTATGAATGCTATTCGCTCACGTCATGGCTGGCCTGCAGGGGGAGGCTCGTCAACGAGCCCTCCCTTCCAGGACATGGTGCGCAGCTTCCGACTGGGCAGTCTGGGGAGGCTGAACAGGAATACGGCCTCGGGCAGTACGGGGGCTGTACAGGGATTGAGGGTTTTGACCATCGACGATTGCACTGGTGTTTTTGGCGTCGTCATGCGGGAAACGGGATATACCAGCTAACCAGAGCAAGAATCTTTGGTTCGGGGCTGAGTCCCTCTCGTGATTGAGTCATCCGTATCTGTGCGGCTGAGGTCTCTTGATCGGTCTTGGACACCACCGGATTGAGTTGGCAGCTACGGGAGATTCAAATGGCTGAATTGTCAGGAGGTGCGGGTTGAAAAGCGAGAATCTGATGCATTTGGGAAGGGATGGCGATGAGGGCGACGGAAACCGGGTATTGCTCACTCTCTTTGACCGGATTGTGCGAGAGCATGGGGCGGTCGAGGCTGCGAAAGCGCTGGGGATCAGTTATCCCTTAGTCGCCAAGGTCAGGGATACCCGGCAATTGACTCCCCATATCACCAACGCACTGGAGATGTTCATGCTCTCGGAGGCCAATCCAGTGATCCAGGAACTGACAGGCAGGGTCTCAGCGATGGAACTTCGGGTCGAAGGGATAGACGGACGGTTACGAACATTGTCGAAAGCTGTTGAGCAGGGGCAGGCGGAGACGAAGGCGTCGCTAGAGTCGGTAGTCAAGATGGCGCGGTCGACGGCTCGGAAGGTGGACAAGCTGGAATCGCCTGAGAAGAAGCTGCCCAAGTCTGCCGATCGGACTGGTGACGGTAAGAAGACGGCCTCTGCGAAGCCAGCCAACAAGATGGAGCCACAGCAGAAGATACCGTGGTTCCCGCGTCGGACGTATCCGCAACTCGTCACCGAAAAGCCGGCCGAGGATGATGAATACGTGTACAAGGAGGCGTGGCCGGTGGTCCATGAGTGGCGGGAGCTATCGAAGGGCCACCCGGTCAAGGGCAAGACGCTGACGTGGATGAAGCGGCAGGAGCGAGTTCTGGAGCTTGAGCGCCGGTTGCTCGACGAGTTCCAGCTGACCCTGCCGCCTGAAAGACACCCCATCGACAAGGAATGGCGACGAAAGCTGCTCCGGTGGAACGACGACGACCTCAGTAGCATACGGGGGCGGATCGTGCGACGGTTAATGCTCCGCTGGGTTCGCAGAATCCTCACGCTCGGCCTGTGGCGGAAGTGAGGGTCTTTGAACGTTCAGCTAACGACCGTGAAATGGCCGTGAAACCACCGCAAGAATCCCGGCCCGTGATGACCAATAACCCTTGCCACCGGAGGGCTCCCCGTGAAGAATGGCTGAGTAGTCAGGCTTTTCCAGCGTTTCCCGCCGTAGAAACCTGGAGGGTTGTTCGCGACCCTGACCGTCCGAAAGGGATTGAGCTCAGTTCTCCCTAGGTCGCGTCAAACGGAACAATCGCCACCCGCGGCGAGAGAGTCAGTGCCGGGTCGAGACCTCGTTTCCCCGTCACCGGATCGCGAACACGGGATCACTCGCGCAGGTCGCGAAGCTGGCCTCGGCGTTTCACAGCGCAGCCGGGTCGCCCGTCGCGGTTCGGCTGATTCGACGTGCCCGCGGCTTTGACCTTGAATGTATCCAGGCGTGATTCTCCGACACTCAGCTCTGGCTCCAGTCGACCTCGAAAGGGGTGCCGTGCACAGCACTCCTTGTGACGCACTTCACGAGGTTGGCCCCTCGGGCAGTATCTGGGGTGTACAGGGATTAGCTCTGTGAGAAGAGGAAAACGGAGGGGCTGTTTAGCGCGTGTCGATGCGGTGGAGAGGCGATTGTAGGCGGATTTCTGTAAACACTTGGCATTCGGTCGCCATTGGACAACCCTGAACAAGAGCCTCTATCTAAAATGACAATTTTGGTACGGCGCTTTTTGGGAGAGTGGTACATCGGCCCTAGCTGAAAATGACAAAATTGGTACGGGTAACCGGAGAGCGCGGGTGCGGCTGATTCTGATGACAGCCGCAAGCAAAAGTCGCACAAAAGTTAGTGATCCGGGCGGCGGCGGTCAAATGGGGCCAAAATCTCTTGCCTCCGGCGTACCGACTGTGAAGAATGGCTGTGTTGTTTGGCTTTCCAGTGTTTCCCAGCTCGAGAAACCTGGTGGGTTGTCCCACACGACCCAGATTGCGACGACGGGATCGAGACCTTTCTCCCCGAGCGGTCACAACGGGACATTCGCTCTCCGAGGCGAGGGATGGAACAGAGCTAGGGACCTAGTCCGCGCCATTCCATCTCGAACACGGGAACATCGCTCCCCGGGGCGAGAGGCGGATCACGACTGAGAGTCCTTTCAAGTGAGCCGACTCGAACAGCGGGAACTGACGGACGGGTTGCGACTCGCAGTCTAACCGTTCCATTCATCCGCCGGAACGCCATGAGCGCCTCGGCTGATTCGACGTGCCCGTGAAAGCGACCTCGGTTGTAGCTAGGCGGGCCTCTCCCACACCGCCAGTCTCGGCATCTGCCGCAGGCCGGCGTTTCCACTTAGGGCGGTAGCGACGGGCGCGTATCCGTTTGGGTAACGTCCACAGCTGCGTCCACTGAATCCCCTTTCACCCCGCGCGACGGCTTGGCATCCGGCCGGCGGCGGGCTTAGGCATTCCCCTCATAGATCGCACTAGACCTGCGCCCGGATGCCGGCGTGGGTCGCCAAGAGTCGGCGTGCCCTACTTCGGATCGAGTCCGTAGCAGGCCCAACTCGCGGCGTCGCATGACACACGACGCCGCACCGGCCATGACGCATGGTCACGAAACCAACGGAGACAGTCCCGACGACGGGACACAGGCAAGCGGGACTGTCTCCTCCGTGGGGGCGTCCCGCTTTGTCCATTCAGGAGGAAGCGAGATGTCCAACACGAAGAGCATTGAGAGGACGGAGTCCGAGGTGCAGGCTGCCGCGCGGCGGAAGGGGCTCACCGTCGGTGAGTTGGCGGCGAAGATGGGTGTGACAAAGGGTTACCTTTCGCAGATCGCGACCGGGCACCGCAAGTGGACGCCCAAGATGCAGGAGAGGGTCGTTGCGGTCTTGGGCGAAGTGCCAGGGCAAGGCAAGGTCCGCGTGCGGCAGGAGGCCGTCGACGGCGAGAGCACGTACATCCGCGAGCGGGCCCGCGAGCTTGGCCTGACGATGCGCGATGTGGCCGCACGCGCTGGGCTGTCGCCCACCTACGTCTCGCAGGTGTCGCGCGGCCACAGGATTATGACGGTGAACGTGCGGAATCGGCTTGAGGCAGCCCTGGAGGGTTCCGTCGAGGCCGCACCGGCAGAGCGAGCCGATGTCAACATCCAAGCGCTGTGGGATCGCATGAACGCGCACAACATCAGCCAGAATAATGTGGCACAGCAGGCAGGGATCACGTCGGGTCACATGTCGAGCATCATGTCCGGCAAGAGGAGGCCGTCACCGACGGTGCTCAGGAAACTGCACGCCGTGCTGTTCCAGCCGTCAAAGGCCGAACTGCGCGTGATGCCCGCCGAGGTCAAGGTGATGGGCTGGCGCAAGGGAGAGCGCAGCGGGATGGTCGTGCGCGAGAACGATGGCAAGACCGCCCGCATCGGCGGTCGCATGCCGCACGGCGCGAACGTCGAATTCGCCTACCGCACCGGCTACGACGGCAGCGGCCATACCTACGTCCACCACGTTGTGCAACGGGGCTGCTCGGCGTTGCTGACACGGCGGGATAGTGAACCTGCCTAGATTGGATTCGCAACAACGGGAGTCTCGACGAGGATGTCGGGACTCCCGCTCATTGCATACGGTTGAGCCCTGCTATACGAGCAGATACACCCCGACAAGGACGGAGAGTACAAGAGACGCCACCATCCCAATTGACGAGGCCATGACGCCCAGCCCTATGGGCACCTCAAAAGTAAGTTGGATGGCGATGGCTGCGGCTAGCATTGTCCAAATGAAGGCCATGAGCACGGCCACCTCTCCCACGAATGGGATGGGCGTCAGGATCAGGAGGAGGCCGGGCGAGGACACGAAGCCGAACCTGCGGGCGAACTGCAGGTACGTCACGTCCTCAACCTCGACTTCGTAGAGACCGGCCAGCAGCTTCGCCAATGTCCACGCAGATACGCTAAAGAGGAGCCAGTAGAACATCCCCCACAGACCCATCGTCGTGAAGCCGCCGATGGCCCCGTCGAGGCTGCCCTGCATGACCTCGTGAATGGCCGAGCCAATGCCCAATGCAGCCGCGACGATGACTACCGCCAACAACGATTGCCGGATCGCGCCTGCATCTGCGCGAGTTCCCAGTAGAGGCCTTTGTCAGCAAAGGCCGCGCGGGCCATGCGGGTTGTGAGCTGTTGCAAGAAGTTGGTAATTGTCCGCATCTGAGAATCCTCCGCTACAGGAAGTGTAGCTGGCCGTCCCCCGCCTCCCGGCAAGGCTTCGTGCCGGCCTTCGGTCTCAGCCGTGCACGGCATCACCGTGAAAACGACTATGACTGCCAATCCCGTGTTGACTGCAGTGGTGCGGGTGGGCCCAAATTGTTTACCTTAACCTACGCCAACCTACGCCCCACTCGCCCTTGCTGATTCAATCTCCTTTCGAGTCCTCACCCTGAAAGAGTCCGATTCCTTCTTTGAAGCACAGCAGAAGTACTCTGGTAGTCCACGCAGCCTCGCGAGCTAGGGTCCCCACATGTACGAGGGCGCCAATCTTCTCACTGTAATGCTGACTCCCCATTCTGTTCTCGCGCGCGGCGTCAGCGGGATCTTGGGGATCTTTTGGCGACGTAGGGTATCGTGCGAAAACTGCGTGAGGCCACGAGATCGCCCCTAGGATATACAGGTTCAAGTACGCCATTGTCCATTTGAAGTGCAGCGCAACTGACGTTGTGGTAGGCATCTGGAGGGCTTCTCGCAAATTCGATTCACCAATTACGTCTATGACCATCCTTATAATGGAAATCTGGGGTTCCGAGAGTGTTCGCCCTTTTCCATTGGGCAGTCTGCCGTCGACTTGAGAGGCTATCTCCTCAATCAGCCAGTCAACAAGATCAACCTCCGGGGGCACACTTGCGAGACTGAAGGGCTTACTTGTCGCCGAAGTGAATAGCTCGCGTATGCGAATCTGCGCATCCAGCATCACATTTACCATCTCGGAGGAAAATGTTGCTACACGCGAACGGAGGATTCGCGAGTCTTCTTCACTGATGGAACGCGAACCGAAGATGCGGAATATTTCTTGGTATTCTCTTGCCGCCTCTCGTCGCCGCTTCTTGGCTTTTCTCTGATTACCAGTAATCGAGCTTTGACCAACCATTGAGAGGTTTTCGAATGTCTCTTGCTCAAACAACTTCTTCAATGCAGACACGATAAGGTCCGAGCCACTAACCAGCCTGTTTAGTGCCAAGAAAGAAGCCAACGTATCATGCCTCTGCCCTTCGATATCCTCATACGAAGCTCCGGCGGACAAGAGGAGGGCCTTAGTTGCCTTCTCCATCGATTGCTGCACCAAGAACAAAGCTTGGAGCTTCTGCCCCGACCTAACGACCGCTTTGGCGGCCTTTGCATCAGCATCGGCATGTTCTAGCCAAATAGGCACATATTCAGCATCGCTTCCTGTCGGCATTCCCTGTCTCCTTGTGTAATTGCCCTTGAGGTACCACGGTAGTAATCGTGAGTATAGATCGCGTGTGCTACCGTGCACAAGTTCTTTCTATGGAGGATTGCGTTCGTCTTGCAGGACCTGGCCAACTGAGTAAGTACGTTTGCCGATTACTCGTGGCAGCCGATCGATGAGCATTCTGGTGCGGGAGCGTGCCGAATCGGCGTTGGTGGTGTCCGTTGAGCTCGTGCCTGGGGAGCGCCCCACTGGAAATGTTCAGGCTCTGCGAGAACCGACGACCGACCTCGGTGTCAGCCAGAACGAGTTGGCGCGACGCGCGGACGTCAATTCATCGCTTCTGTCGCAGATTGTGTTCGGAGAGGTGATCTCGTCGCCGACGGTGCTCAGGCAGCTGCACGCCGTGCTGCTCCAGCCGTCGAAGGCCGAACCGTGCGTGATGCCCGCTGAGGTGAAGGTGATGGGCTGGCGGAAAGGCAAACGGAAGCTATGTGGTCGTGCGGGAGAATGATGGCAAGACTGCCAACATACGCGGCCGCGTAACGCACGTCGCGAACGTCGAATTCGCTTACCACACCGGCCACGACGGCGCCGTCCAAACCTACGTCCACCACGTCAACCAGCGGTGGTGCTCAGCGTTGTTGATGCGGCGAGACGAAATTCTGCACTAGCTCGGAGGACGCCCAACTTACAGGCTTCTGAGCCAAGCAAGCCATGAGTTATCTTTGTGACTGGGATGCCCACCTCTGAATGAGCGTAGGGCTGGCAAAGCAGGATAACAACACGCAGCGATAGGTGAAGGCCGAAAGATATGAATGGAAGTAGAACACGGATTATTGAAGACAGTACGCGCGAATTACTTGATGGGGCCGAAAGACAGAGCCTTGTGCGAGACGCGCAGATCGTTTGGGCCATCCATCCCGAGAATGAGATTTCGGAACCTTGCATTGAGCTGGAGAAGTTTATGGATAAGGCGGCCCGTGATGCTGCGGACGCCCTGGACGTAATGAAGCGGATAACTGGGAAGGGTGGGCAAACTGATCATCATCTGCTTACAGCGTTGAAGAAGTACGTGCAGGACACATGCGAGGCCATCAAGGTCATCGACAACACTCTAAGGAAACGAGGCACTGGCCTTGAAGAAGTTCTTTTCGAAGTACCCGATGAATCCGGTCGCGATGAGATGTCGTGGCGCAATTTGATTGGTCGAAGAGACGTAATTGCCCACAACCTGCTGAACGTTGATGACAAAAGGGTACATTTGGAGTCCCAAAGGGACTTTGGGGCTCTTCATCGACTGATATCAAAGGTTTATTTCGCCCCAATCAGGACTGACTGGGCTAACCAAGTTGGGATCACTCCCCAGATACGAACCGAACTAATCAAGAGTTTATCCACCTCCGTTCCGGGCAATGCGCCCATCCTTGGACAGTCCTTAGTCTTTGTTTGCGATGACAAGAGCGGTGACTACCGGGGCATCAGGGTTGGGCGAACAGAGGATAACCAGCTGCTGTTCGCCTTATCTGATCAATCCTACGGACTTAAGTTCTCGGTCCGGGGAATTGGGGTGGCTGGGCAGAGAGGGCCAGAGCTTTCTGGCCAATTATGACATCATCTAGGTGGGGCTGCTGTTTGTTTACCTGTAGTGTGTGGCTTGCATCGAGAACTATAGGACACAAATGGCCGTTTACGCCCGAATCTTGTGTTGGCATGTTAGGAAGGTGATGAAGTGGGAGGTTTGCCTAATCGGATGATCGTATCGGCAGCACTGGGCACCATTGGTGGCCACCAATCCGAGAATGGGATACATGATGACACCCCTCAGAATCTTCGTCAGCTTTGAGTACGACCGTGACAACGACCTAAAGAACAACTTCTTCAGGCAGGCTGAGCATGAGCTTCCGAGCCCTGTCTTGAGCTCTTCCCTAAACCGGGCTTATGAGACAGAGGAGTGGGAGACTAAAGCTCGAACTGCGATTGGGGGCAGCGAAATCGTTATCGTGCTGGTTGGGCAGGACACGCACAATGCCCCGGGCGTGCAGACTGAGGTCAGTATCGCCAGGAAGCTCGGAATACCTATCCTACAGATCGTTCCTCAATACCGGACTTACCAGGGCGTGCCAAATCTCCCTAGGCCGATCAAATGGAAGTGGGAGACAATCAGAGAGCGGCTAAGCAGGTTGTAGGCTAGGGAGGCCGATGACTTCTATTGGGCGCTTGGTTGACAAGTTCACGGGAACAGAGCCAACGCGATCAGCCCTATAAATGCTGCACCGAAGATAAGCGGCAGTACCGCTTCGACCTGTGTCAGGCGCCAATAACTGTTACTCTTCTCCCCCTTCGCCTTGGGATCCCATTCATTCTTCAAGAATTGGTAAGGAAGCTGGTCTTCTAGGTCGTGTAGGACTCGGAACTTTTCCCTGTTGAGTTGTCGATAAGAACGGATTACAAGGAACCATGAAACGGACAGCAACACTCCTATGGCTCCGACGGTGCCCAGAACTATACCCTCGGGCGCATCTTCTAAGCCAAATCTAAGTAGCGCGGCAAGGAGCACGAATAAGCCGACCAACAGACTGACATAGAGTCGATTCGCCCCTTCCCTCCGCTGACTCACTCGATCAGCCAGTTCAGCATGGAGCTTGTAGATCTCAAGGAATTGGTTCCTATCTTCGGTGCTCATCAGATTCCACGAAATGCTATGCCACTCTGGGAACTCTACTCTATTGCCGTCTCTTCATTCCCTATCGGTCTTCCAACTTCTCGGGAAAACCCTCCTGTTGGAGGCGACTAAGTATCTCGAGCAATCTCTGGCTCTGTTTTTCGGAGGGGATTCTGGTCGGGATTAGCATCGCAACGGTCAATATCCCCTTTTCATCCGGGGAGATCAACTGTCGCTCGTCTCCCCATGCGTTTACGTTTCTCCAAAACTCTGAACCGGCATTTGCCACTGCGGTCTGAGCCTCAATCCCATTGAGCATCCGCTGATCTCTAACAGCTTCCTTCTGAGCTTCGGCGGCCTCACTTGGGTTCTGGAGTTCCGACTCGAAAGCTGTTGGCAGGTCTAGAGGCGCTTCGGACACCCTGCTCCAACATGCCTGCTGTTTGGCCCATTCAGTGACGTTTCTCATGGTTGACGGCGGTTCCACGATGATGTCGTGCGCCACCTTTGCTGCTAATGTCAGGGCCTGCCGAAGGGCAGGCGATAGTTGCTGTGCCCGCCACACTGTCTCGAAGTTGATATCCTTATCCCGCTTTTGAACTTCATGTCCGAGCTTCGCGATAGCGTAGGCAACAATGTTGGCACGGTACCCTCCTTGGTACCAAGGCTGCTGGCTGACGATGCGTTCAACCTCTCGGAATATAATGGCCTTTGCTATTGCAGTCTGATAGTAGAGTTCATTGAATTGAGTGTCGCTCTTGTTCCATTCAGAACCGATGAACGTAGCGAATTCAGCGAAGTTCTTCTGGGCGCCCCGGCTCACAATCTCTGGCTTGCTCCGCCATACATTCTCGAACTTTGCCAAGTCAGTCTTCGTAAACACCTGATTCTTGGGGTATTGCAGGTCAAACTGGTTGCGCTGGCTGGCGGTCAGGTAACCACGTGCATCATTGTATTGTCCCCTAGCCCGCTCATAAAACCACTTGGATTCCCTGAAACTGCCGTCCTGTGTGGGCGCAAAAAGACGACGAGAAAAGTCTTCGATCCTGACGTGGTATGGATGGTTCGCGAAGAAATCTGCGTCGGTGACTCTGTTCTGCGTGTTCGCGTAACGGGAGATCTTCGGAACAACTTCAAGGATCCTGTCTGCATCAACTATGGACAGCTTCATCTGAACGGACACGCGGTCGAGATCAACCTCCTTGTTCCGAAGCGCCGCGTGAATGGAGGCCGTAGTCTGACCACCATTGACTATCTGAAAATTCTTGATCGAAGTTATCAGCTTGCCTTCGGGACTGTCCGCCAATTCGACGCCTTCAGCAGTGGCAGTTATGCCGTTGTTGTAAGCAAAGAACATGTCTGGTTCCAGCTCAATGGTGTTCCGAATGCCGCGATTCACTTTCCCGCGTGTTTGAAGGAAGACTCTGACATTCTGTTCCAAGAGTCTTGTCCCCCACCTGTCATAGATGGAGGCCAATTGGCGTCCGGGCAAGACGGCCATGTAAGACTGGTATTCAGTGGAATTCATATGTGCCGGCAGAGCAAGCAGGGGTCCTCCGCTCTCGCTAAGGTCGACTACGATATCCTCTCGCTCGGAACCTGCCGTCTCAAACCTGTGCATGCGGCTGAGGTCCCACACGCTGTAGCTAATGGGGGTCCCCTTCAGGTCAGTCCCTTCCAGTCCATCAACCCGGGCGCTGAGGTCACGATTGCTAATGAGGAAGAAACGTACCCGAGACAATCGATCCCAGCGCTGCGCAATTAGGTCTGAGAGACCAAAGGCTGGCGACGATTCTTCTAACTGAACTCGAAAGCTGGGGTCTAGCGATCGATTGAGGTAATTGTGAAGTCGCCGAAATGAGGCATTCATGTCGGTCGCAGTCAAACTGGCGACTCCTTCTGACTGGGCGAAATCCAAGGCAATAAGGCTGAGAACCCCGTCTTCGGTGCCAACCCGAGTTAGGGGGTCGCCGCCGTATCCATCGACACGGATTCCCCTCTGTTGGGAATATCGTGCTCGATCTGCTCCCTCTAGCTCGCCGGCTTCTACAAGTAGCTGAGTCGTGTGGTCAAAGAATTCGTCTTCCGCGAATGTCTGGTTAGCTTGTGCAGCTGCCAACACACCTTGCATGAGTTCTGTGTAGTATTCGCTCAACTCAATGGCCATTGGATCCTCCTTCACCGGTGATGGCGTTGTTGAGAGCGGGTTGAGTGGTCGCAAAGGGCTCACAAGCTGTCAGAGCGATGGAGTATCTCACTGACGAAACGCCTTGGGGAACGACTCCTGCCGCCAGTCTCGGGAACTCCTCGCTGATTTCAAACAGCCTGCTTTCGCCCGCCACCCATCGAAAGTCATCATAGTTGTGTTCAGGGAGTAACCCTGCCGCCAGCAACAGGACGTCAAACCTGTCGGCGGCCGCTGGATCGGCTGACTCTATCTCATCTCTAATGGAAGCCGCTAGTTCAGGCAGGGTAGAGCTTTCATCGACTTCATTGGGTGACCTGTCAACACTTACAACGTGAAGAAACAGCCGGTCGATGTCCGTCGTGTCTAGCTGATGCTCGGAGGATATGGCAATGTAGGGCGTAGCACCGCCGCGCCGCGCCTTCGACTCGATAGCGATTCGGCCAGTTTCGAAGTCCTTTGGGGCATCCATAGGCCCGATCCAACTAGCCATGGCCATTGCCGGTGAAAGGCGGGGCAACAAGAGCCGCTGGATCACCAACAACTCCCCAGCGAGGCCGCGCTGCTCCTCTGGTGTCAGGCGTTGGTCGGTACCCGCCCGCAATAACTGGTGCCACCGCCATGTCCGCATAACAGCGGTTGCAACGGCCTCTCTTTCAGTGTTGGCCTGCTCTGCAGATGCAGCGATGTCATTACAGAGGGTCAAGAAGATGTCCCTGTGACTCTCGTCCAAGAGTCGAATCACAAGCGTGCTCTTGCCGTCCGCACTCGCCGGCCAATCGACTACATCAATGTGGCGAAGTGCTGGAAGGGTCGTATTCGGAACCGCTTCAGGATCATGTCGCAAGGTCAACATGATTCGGTTGTCATGACCCCGCGCCCAGAAGAAATCCCACGGGAGGCTGGCGTCCACCCTGCGAGAGTTGACTGAGTTCGAGGCGTCGGGCGGTTCAATTTGCCGCCAAGGATCATCGGTCATCGTCGCCTTCCAGCTCGTCACCCTCTAGGTCCACATTGAATTCTCGCCACCATGTCGTGTTGACCATGTAGCCGACCGTCTCCTCCGGATTCTCCGAATCTGGGATGCTCATGCTCCAAGCAATGACCGGTTCCTCAATGGCAGCCCTTGACCCCGGTGCTGGATCGACTTTGATCAGGTGGAGAATAAGAAGAGGGCGCTTCCTGACGGCCCGATAGATGCGATCAGGATAGTTGACGTCCCTGCGTGTCGGGTCGTCGATGCCTCTTTCCCTCCTATAGGAGCGTTCAGCTTCAGCAATCTCCGCTTCGGTGAGCCCGGCTTGTTCGGCGCCCCGAGAAGCCACACGTTGCCTGGTTGAAAGGGCAATAGCTGTAATGTCTGGCGTCTTAGCCTCTCCGCGTGTTTGGCAGTTGATGAGAACTCCGAGGATTGATCTGTCGGTTATGGTGCTTTCTCCAGATCGAATTGTGGGGAAAAGAACGTCCCAGCGGTCAAGAGAACCATCTCGGCGATTCTCGATGTACCTCCTAACCGTCTCACCATCAGTAAGGTACGATCGCGGATGGTTAGCAAACGCGCCGATAAAGTCTAGGATGGGCTTCATCGGCACGTTCCTCAATAGGAGCCCTTGGGGAATTCTCTCGACCTCAGATGTGGGGTGCCCAGAATCGTGCAGGTCAGCGGCAAACCTCTTGGCAACAGACCGATTGGCATCCAGGCTCTGTTGATCCCGCAGCAGGGTCGCCGTCTCCGCAAATCGGTTTGCCAGGCCAATTTGATGACGGATACTCGCCCCAGAGCCCATCTTGTTGCGAGCCGTGATGATTAGGCTATCCGGGTGGCTGCGAACTTTTAGACCAAACTCCTCGGGAGTAGCGCTTGCCTCCTCCATCCTTCGGATTTCGTCCCTCAGTTCTTCCGTTGAATCAGCGATATGCCTGTACCAGCCTTCCGCCTCTGCAGGCATCCATACGCGACATAGGTCGTCGTAGTCGGGTCGATAACCGAACCAGCGACACATCTGCATGAGCGTGTCATACATCACCGAGCTTCGCAGGAAATAGCTAACAGTGAGGCCCTCCAGCGTCAGTCCCCGTGACAGCGAGTAGCCGCCCACCGCAATAACATTCAGCCCTTCGCTGTAATCACTGTAATTGAGAGGTTCAGCCGAACGACTGTTGACCTCGACGACCTTGATTGGCTCTGCAGCCTGCATCAGTCGCATCTGTACTTCGGGCCAAACGAAATCCGAATTCGAGAACTCGTCTTGCCAAACTCGGAAGAGCATTGCGACCTCCGAGTCCTGTAATGCCTGTTCGGGTGGCAGCGAACCGTTAACTCTTATTGAACGTCTGATCCTGTCCAGCGCCTCGTGAATACGAAGTCTAAGCTGTCCCTGCACATTGTTGAAACGCGAAGCATTCACAAGCATGGACATGTGCTGATCGCCATGGCCACGTTCTATACGGATCGCCCGTGCGAGTACGAAAGTGCGAAGGGCTGTAAGCAGGGATTCGGGTAGTGAGTCAATTCGAAAGTCGATCGTGTGGCGCAGAGGGAGGCGAAACTCGTTGTCCTCAATGTGCCGAATGAAAGGATGGTCGCCGTTCTCCCCGTCGTGATCAACGAACATAGTCTGCGGACCGAAGTAGTTGGACGGAGGATCCAAACTAACTATGAAACTTCTGGGAAAGAGATCCTCGCCCTTCATCTCGTCTTCCGAATCCGGATCAATGAAGATATTTGCAAAAGGAGTTGCGGTATACCCGACGTATGTACTGCGGCTGAAGAGACGAAGAAGGTCACGAATCTGGCCGTTTATTCTTGACACCTCATCGCGACCGTACTTGACGTTGATTGATGCGTTATCTGCCTCATCGTCAATCACAAGTAGAGGGGCGTCCAATGTTTCGGCCCCTCCTCTTACGGTTTGTGCACGAAGCCAGCCGATCAGACTTTGGAGAACTCTACTATTCTTCTTGACCACCACGACGGCCGGGTATGGGAGGTCGTTGAGAGATGGGATTCCTACTGAAGTCGCCGTTGCAGTGTTGAAGTCCCTAGCTGCGCTTGTGAACGTGAAAGGATGCCGCCCATGGTTTATCTCGCCTACGCCAATCCATGCGTCGCCTTGTTGACCTGATCTGCTCAGCCTTCTAGTACTGTCGCTCCCTATGAACCCCTCGTCCATTCTCCGCTGAGTTTGATTTCGCAAATTGTTATGAATGCCGGCGATCACCACAATGAGCTTGTAACCAGCGTCGGCGGCCTTACTGGCCAGCCCAATATAGTTGGCCGTCTTCCCCGACTGTACTTGACCAACCACCAACCCACGGCGATCCCAATGGTCGGAACTCTGTGGATTCCCCATGTAACCAAGAACCCGATCCGTGACGGAATCCAGTATCGTGACCACCTCAGGTGGAAATCCTCTTCTCAGCAAATATTGGTAGTACCGCTTCCAATAGTATGGGTCAATGTGCTCCTTGGCGGACTCAAGCCACGGCACGTGCTCCCTGTGGACGAGGACCGATCCAATTTCCTGGGAGACGCTTACGCGCTCCTCAAGGCGCTTTGCAACATATTCCGCCTCCTCATCGCTGACTCTCAAAAAGCTGGGCAGGATGCGGAGTTCATTCACCTTGTATCGAATCAATTCTGAGGTTCGTTCCTCAATCGGAGTATCCAGGATGGACATAAGCGCCATGTTCTCTAACTGTCGGTCAAGGTCGTTCATTGCTGCTCCCCACGTCCAACCGTGTCTTTCAGTATTCGCAGCGTTGCATCCCAGTTGGACCTGAAAGGGTCTGCCATCTGCATCATGTTCCTTATTTGCTCGTCCGTGAGGCTGCCGTCATTCAGTGCGTTGTAGGTAGTGGTCACAAAATACTCAAGGGCTTCTTCGCTGGCGGTGCCGGAGAGGCTGTTTGGATTGGCTCCAAAGTCCGACATCAGCGTGTCCAGAGGCAGCGCCGCTCCAGCCATTTCAAGGATCCTGCGGAAGGCTGTGCGCAATTCAGGTTCGAGTTCGGACTGAAAACCGCCCAACGTTGGGTGTTCGGGGTTCACATGGTATGAGATGGTTCCCTTGTCTTGGACCCTCGTCCACACGGGGATGTGTGAGTCCTCTGCAAGCTGTTTCCCACGATAGGTGTATATCTGCTTGGAGGGACTGACAAGCCGCTCCGCAATTCCCCTAAGCTCCCTCCGGACGGCTGGCGGGAGTTGAACAGAGGATTTCTTGACATCGATACGCCAAGCGTGGTCAAGCGAGTTCGGTATATCGACCCGAACACGCGCCAGCTTCGTGAGTTCTGTCTGCTTCGCCAAGCCAAACCAAGTGCCGTGAATGATGAGGCGGTGCTCACGATAGACGTAGAATCCCTGGTTCTTAACGTACCCTTCCTCTCCTCCAAGTCGATCCCATTCAGCTGAGCTGACCTTGCTGTGGTGGGGGAGGGTATAGGGTTGAATGACCACCTCATGCCCGTCAAGCCTCACCTTCTGCTGGGGGCCGGCCTGGGTTGCCAAGTTGTTTGCATTGAAAGGGTCTAATGGCTGTAGCTTAGAGTGATTCAGCGACAGCTCGAAGTGAGGGGCGGCCAAATCATTACCTATGAATCGGTGGAAAGTGAGTGCCAAATGCCTACAGGCTTCGTCGAGTTTTCGAACTAAGTCTTCAGAAAACGATTCGTCCACCGGTGTATTATGCCGACTGCCTAGGTTCTCCCACACCACCAAGGTTCCCCGTTCATCCAATTTCTCAAACCAAGGGACCGATTCGAAGTCGTCAAGTAACTGCAGCGCCCACTGGTTGGTGGCTGCCACATGATCCAAGTCCCAGCGTGCGCCGGATACACTTCCTGCACGCTTGGAAATTACAGTCATTACCCGACACTGAGAAAGAGAAGCCGTCTTGAGTCCCAGACCGAAGCGACCCAAGTCTGAGCGACTTCGCTCCATGAGAGGGTTGTGCGTCCCCAATCGCATGGCTTCGAGGAGGACCTCGGAGGTCATGCCGCCGCCATCGTCGACGATGGCCACGTTAGGGTTCGGGCCACTGGTATTGGCAAAGATCTGGATCCGCTTGGCCCCGGCAGTAATCGAATTATCAATCAAGTCGGCCAGCGCTGATCCCATTGAGTAACCGATATCGCGCATGCTCTCCATCAGGGAAGAGGAGTGGGGTGGGAGATCGACTGTCCGCATGGTGTGTTGCTTATGTAGGTTCTGCAGTCGGAACGTCCGAGAGTACCAGCTTCTTTTCTCTGGTTCTGGCCCGTCCGGTGGAACAGTGATCTAGGATAGGACACTCAGAGCACTTTGGGGAACTTGATTTACAGACCATCGCTCCAAGATCGAGCAAGGCTTGGTTCCAGTCGGTGTCGGGCCCTAGTGCTCCAGAGAGCCTGTGCAGTTCAAGCCTCATCTCCCAGTTGGCCCGTGATCCGTCGTCACCCAACACTCGACGGGCTATCCGACGCGTGTTCGTGTCCATTAGTACGCTGGGATTGCCGTGGGCGAAGCACAGTGCGGCGGAGGCAATATAGTCGCCGACCCCAGGAACGGCCATCAATTCTTGGCGATTACTTGGCACCTTGCCACTGTGTGCATCAATGACGTGTCTTGCTGCGTCGGCAAGGCTATCCACACGCCACCTTAACCCAAGTGTTGAAAGCGACGAAGACAGTCGTTCAAAGTTGCCCAAGAACAGTCTCGGCGTCCGTCCCAAACTGAGTATCTCATCAGCGACTTCGGCCACTTGGTCTGCCCGAGTGCGATGTAGGCACATCTCAATCATCAGCACCTGCCACTTGTTGAGTCGCCGGGTTCGCCATGGAAAGCTTCTTCGGTTGGCACGGAACCAAGTAAGAATGTCGCCCCTGAATTCTCTTGGCCCGAACGAGTTTGGGGCCGGTTCTTCTCGCACGACATGCACTACGTCTTCATCCGGACTGAGCGCATCTTTGATTGCCCTAGCCATCGTCTCAGCAAGAAGGGGTGGGACAGCATTCCCGATCTGCCTGAAACGAGTCGAGGGAGCACCCGCAAACCTAAATCTGTCTGGAAACGTCTGGATCCGAGCTGCCTCCCTAACGGATAGTGTCCGATTTCGTGTCGGGTGTATATACCAATAACCATCTTTGGCGATGTGAGCCGTGATGGTGCGGCTCACATCTTCCATTGAGAGCCGATAATACTTGTCGGTGAAGATGTCTGAACGATAACGTCTCAGTTCCTCTGGTACGTCTGCATAGGTACCGCCTGGCTGTAGAATCTCGTAAATCTTGGCGTCATCAGGCCGCACCCCGCGGGTGACGTGATCGCGGATGACTAGTCTCTCTGCTCCTCTTAGTCCCTTGCGCATACGACGCGCAAGGCCAGACATTCTTCTAGGTCGGACGTAGGATTGTTCCTCGTTGCGTACATCGGGGCCAATGTCCGGTAGGTCCTCGATAGCCTCCCCAAGTGTCGGCAGTCTGCGAGAGGCTGGGCGTGGCCATTCAAACGCTGCTCCCGGAGGGGTTCCAACCACAAAGAGGCGCGAACGGTGCTGCGGTACACCGGCTTGAGACGCTTGCAACACCTTGGTGTGGACTTCGTAGCCTCTGGTCTGCAATTGGCTCACAAGCTCAACAAGAACGGCGCCGTCTTGGGCGACGGTGAATCCCTGGACATTCTCAAAGAGAACGGTGGCAGGTCTAAGATGATCCACGATTGCAAAGAAGCTCCGCCAAAGATCTGCTCGTCTGTCATCCGCGTTTCGTCGCCCATCCCTGACGAGGCTGCCTATTTTAGGTACACCTGCGAGGGAGAATGGCTGGCATGGAGGGCCACCTGCAACCAAATCCACCGATTCAATGCCCCACTCTCGGAGTTGGTCAATGAATGCTTCGGGGTCACTGAGGTCGCCGGTCCATGTCAGTCCTTCAATGTTGTGAGCGTGGGTCTCAACTGCCAACGCGTCAGCATCTGCCGCAGCAACTACTGAAAAGCCCGCCTCCTCCAAACCGAGACTGAGACCGCCCGCGCCGCAAAAAAGGTCGATTGCCCACGGGCGGGGCTTGGAGCTGAGCCATGAGTGGGCCGCGCCTGCGTCGTCTGGATCCGGCGAGCGGCTATGCCGTTCCAACCTAACCCTTCGCCCGGGGCGCGACGGCAGCCGGAACGGCTTCTCAGAGGATGTGGACACCAATTCGCTTTGCACGAGATCTGTTGTCAATGAGCATCTGACACTCGTTGACTTTTCCCTCAGCCAATCACTGGCTCGTGGCTTGGATACGAGCCTCATTGATTGCCCCCTTGGCGAAGGCTATGGCTCGTTCAACCTGAGCTGGATCGGCGTATTTCTCGACCGAATCCCGCCCATGCTCAGAGGAGTAACCCTCAGTTACATCAAGTAGAGCATTTAAGTTAGCTGTCGAAATGATGATGTCTGCCACGTTGTTGTCCTCCCCGCTCAAGTCTACATTAGCTTTGAGGTCGCCCCCAATTTGTCTGAGATTTGATCAACCCTTGAGCCTCAACGCAAGAATAGTACGCATGTTCCTCTTGGGTCAATTCCTACCACCTCGACTAGGTAGCGCCCGGGCCTCCTCACAACCCCGCCTCTAACCGAAACGTTCCCGTTGCCGTAAACGCTCGCCCGTGCGATGGCACCTTGGGCGAAGTACTGGGTTTATTGTTCTTCAAAGCACTCTGGGGCATCCTTGGTGACTGGTCGGTATAATCAATAGTGGCTCAGTTACTGTGGCTGCGTGACCATTCCTAGCGTGGCGTGCGTCCACAACAGCGTACAAAGCCCTGACGGGGAAGGAGGTTGAACGTGCAATCCTTTGACAGGGTGACTTTCGATCCCGGCGTCATGGGCGGCAAAGCATGCATTCGCGGTATGCGGGTCACGGTCGGTACAGTTGTAGGCCTCTTGGCGGCAGGCCAGTCTCCCGACGAGATCCTGCGCGCGTATCCATATCTGGAACCGGAAGACATCACCCACTCCTTGGCCTACGCTGCCTGGAGGCTTGAAGAACACGAGGTTCCTCTGCCAACGTCGTGAGACCCACACTCCTCATCGACATGAACCTGTCGCCCGCATGGGCGCCGGTGCTCCGAAGGCAAGGATGGGAGTCCGTGCACTGGTCTGACGTGGGCAACACTGGGGCCAGCGACAGGGAAATCATGGACTGGGCTATAGCCCATGGCTGCATCGTATTCACCCATGATCTGGACTTCGGTACTATGCTGGCACTCACGCACGAAACCGGGCCGAGTGTACTTCAGATCCGCGCCGAGAATATTTTGCCAGACCATCTGGCAGACTCAGTCATCACCGCCCTCAACCAACATGAGGCCGATCTGACTACCGGAGCCCTGGTAGTAGTTGACGCGAGCCGAAGCCGAGTTCGGGTCTTGCCGATATGAGACCGAAAGTAATCAACGGTAACAGAACGCAGGTTCCCTACAACCCCACGTCTCACAGGAACGTTCGCAGCATCAACACGCTAGGCCCACAAACCTCGTGCAATCAAGAGGCACTTGCCTCGCGGCTCACTCTGGCAGTCTAGGCGATGCCCGAAGGACTCTAGGCGGTTGCCTAGCCTTCTGGCAGGATTACCGCCTAGACTAAGTGTGCGAGTTGTATCTAGAGAGGAGGCTGTTATTTGAGCTACGGCCACGCGTCTTCGGTCGGGGAATTCATGAACACCCCTGAAGACACGCTGATAGGTCGGCTGACCAGTGCCGTGGCTTCTACGGGCGTGCCCAATCAAAGGACTGCCCAGACCGAGGCATGGAAGCTGGAGTTACGCCTGCTCAAGAAGCAACTGGCATCTCCGAAGTTCAAGCATTGGTACATCATCCTTGAATATGAGATACCTCGCCGCTCACGCAGACCTGATGCAGTCTTGCTGAACTCCACCACCGTCTTCGTTGTCGAGTTCAAGATGGGCGCGAGAGACTTCGACTCCACGTCGCGATGGCAAGCCACCTCTTACGCCCGTGACCTACGAGATTTTCACGCCGAATCCCATGAACGCCGAATCGTACCAGTGTTGTGTGCCACCAGCGCCGATAGAGGTCTCACAGACCTGGGAGACTTGAACCATGACGAGCAAGGCGTTGGCACCTTGGTCAGGACCAACGGGAAGAATCTGGGTTCTAGTCTCCTGCGCATGCAAAGCGATGCTAACGGTGGCTCTACTCGTCCAATCATTCCGAGGCAATGGTTGAGTTCTTCTTATCGCCCGACGCCCACGATCATAGAAGCTGCAACCCTTCTCTATGAAAAGCACGATGTCCGAGAGCTGTCACACAGACATGCCTACAACCTCGATCAAACTACCGACATGCTCCTTAAAGAAATCGGAGACGCTCAACGATTTGGTCGCCGTACAATCTGTTTCGTCACCGGTATCCCTGGAGCTGGAAAGACGCTGACCGGTCTCAATGTCGTCCACAGCAAGGGATTGGAACAAACATTGGCTCCGTCTGGGATATTCCTGTCCGGCAACGGTCCTCTCGTCAAGATAGTGCGTGAGGCCATAGTGAAGAGCCAAGTTAGCAAGGACAGGAAGAGGGATGACAGCCAGCACGAGGCCAGCACCTTCATTCAGAACGTGCACAACTTCTTGCGACATTATCTGGAAGAACGTCCTGAGGAGGCCCCACACGAGAACGTAGTGGTCTTCGACGAAGCGCAGAGGGCATGGGACAGCGCCCAGATGGAACGCAAGCGCGGTAGAGACGCCTCCGAGGCATCACTATTGTTTGAAGTGATGGAGCGTATGCCGGACTGGGCGGTGATCGTCGCACTGGTGGGAGGAGGACAGGAGATATTCTTGGGAGAGGCGGGGCTTGAAGAGTGGGGCCTAGCCCTGCAAGAGAGGTCCGAGTCTTGGCGCGTGGTCGCATCCCCTGAGGTGCTCATAGGCGGCGAGAGCGTGGCGGGACACAAGCTGTTCGACGGCGCCATTCCGGGGAGTGTCTCCTTCGTGGAAGAGCCTCTGGCCCATCTCGACGTCGTGGTCAGGAATCACCGCGCTCAGCGGTGGACCGAGTGGGTCAACGACCTTCTAGCGTTTCGCCTCAGTAGCGCGAGAACGCACTTCCCGAACACGGAGGAGTTCCCGTGCTATGTGACCCGTGACCTGGCGGCTGCGCGCACATGGCTCCGGATGCATCACAGTCTAGACCCGGAAGAAAGGACAGGACTAGTGGCTACGTCCAAAGACTTCCGGTTGCGTGCCGAAGGAATAGAACGCTCTACTCAATTCCTTGCGAATTTCACGTTCGAGAAGTGGTTCTTGGAATCGAATGACGACGTTCGCTCGAGCTACTTCTTGGAAGTGGCCGCATCGGAGTTTGAGTGTCAGGGCTTGGAACTGGACTGGGTCGGCCTGTGCTGGGGAGCTGACCTGACGCCATCCACTAGCGGAGACGCCTGGGACTACCGCAAGTTTCGCGGCGCCCGGTGGCAGGCTGTCCGGCAGGAGGCTGAGCGCGCCTTTACTCTCAACAGGTATCGCGTTCTACTGACGCGGGCACGAAAGGGCATGGTCATCTGGGTGCCCAAGGGGGACCCGAACGACGCCACTCGCGATCCGGCTCGGTTCGATCAAGTGTACGATGTGCTACGTTGCGCGGGCGTGCCTGAGTTGGACTTGGCCTCACCGACGGGGTAGACCCACGATGACCTATCTGCAACAGAAGGCTATGGGATTGTGGGCCGCGGGCAAGCGAGCGAAGCTGACTACCCTATCCTAGAGTGAGACCTCCAACCGGAACGTTCGCAGTATCATCCCGTTAGGCCCACCAAACTTGACGATAAGCAGAACCGTCTTTGAGACGTCGCTGGCCATGTCAGGCTCGCCAAAATCTACTACCGCATGAATGTGGTAAGGCGGCATAGTGGGCGTTGTCGCCCATGCCCACAGCCCCTCGCACTGGACAACATCAAGAACCTTCGTGCTGAGGTTCAGGTTAGTAGTGTAGTCACTGGGGCGAGGCCGTAGGCAGAACGACGGCGCGACATCCGCCCCTTCCGCGATGAGGATGCGTTCCTTAACCTGTTCCGTGCCGGAGAGTGCGAGGTCTGCCGAGCCCGCCAGCGTGTGATGGACGATGAGCGCCTGCGCGCCGGACGCCTGCACTTGGTACGCGATCTCGCGTTCGCGGTAGCCGGGGCTGATGGTGGTGACCGTCGCGCCGGCCTTGAGTATGCCAAAGAAGGCGATTTTGAACTCGGCGCAGTTCGGAGCGAAGATGCCGACGATGGAGCCCTTGGCGAGGCCCATCGTCGTAAGCGCCGACGCGAACCTGCCCGAGTACTCGTCCGGCTCCGCGAACGTGAACCGGCTCCGGGTTGTACGGGGCGAGGGAAGAGCGGCTCATGGAGTTCGGCTGACCTGCGCGTCCAAGGTTCGGCGTGAAACTGACCGACCGGCCTGTACCAGTCAACGAAGGCGGTGAAAGGGGTGAATTGACTCCGGTGCGGTCACCTGGCGCTGCCGGAGGTCAAGGACGTTACGACCCGTCAGTACTGACCCGCCAGTGTGGGCGCTCCTCATAATTAGACGTGGCGGTGATCGTCGTCGCCTTCCGCACGAAATGTGCACTTCTAGGGCGCGAGGATGTCCCCTGGAAGGTTCTCACGGAGATTACCCCACCACCCGCGGTCCATTCCGTAATGGACCACGTATCCCCACTCCTCATCCTCCCTGATGCGGCCGACAACTTGGATCCGGCTCCGGCCCAGGGGAACCTGCTCGAAGACCTCGGCTGGTCCACGGACCCTCACATGCTGCACGTACTCTCCCCTGTCCATCTCCACGACCAGCTCGCCAGCGTCTTGCGACACCACATCTCCGTTAACGCTCACGCACTCATCCAGGAACACATCGAGGATCGCAAGCATCTGCCCGGGTGGCGGGATATCTGGAGAGTTCGTTGGACACGGGTCCACAGCCGGTGAGGTCAGGTTGATGCCGACCAGCACCACAAGGCCCAGCGCTCCTATGCCGAGCAGGTATACAACGCACATGAGGCAGCCGCGTCGCCGTCCTCGCTCCGGCTTCTCCACTTGCGCCCGTCTCCTCCACAGCCACCGCACCAGGTACAGAGGCGAATAGAGCAGAGCACTGAGGTACCCGAACAGGAGGAAGGCAACCACCGTCACCACGGGGAAGGCTATAAACAACACCACGATCTGCAACCAAGTTGGGATGTGCTCCACCCACTCGGCCGGGAAAATCCCCTCACCCACGGTTTCCTCCAAGCCGCTGGGCGCCGTCGAGCCCGTCCTCGTAGAAGCCTAGCAATCGCCAGTCCTGGTATTTGCCCGAGCCAAGTGGGACGGGACGCCAGACGCCCAATGGAGGCAGGTCACCAGTAGTAGCAAGTGAACACGTTGTGACTCGTGGCCGCGACGCACCCCTGCACAGGGTCATTGCCGTTCTCCTTCACGGGCTGGGGGTTGCCGCCAGTGAGGAGGACACCCCGGCCCGATTGCCATCATACTGTTCTCCGCCACTGCCAGCAGTTCTCTCGTGCGAGGCGGTGGCTTAAACACCACCCAGACCGCAAAGCCGGCCTCCTTTCAAGCGGCAGCCCGGCGTATGGGACCGCCTTCACTGCCTCAGCGCCCGCTGCCCTGCATTGATCCTTCCATGTAGAGATCTTCAAGGTCGTAGAGCGAGCAAATGACCTCTCGGTCGTCTAAGCTTTCCCATGAATCCTGGGTCGGATAAAGAGTAGAGATATCCAGAAGTGAGTCGACATAGGGGAGCCCCACGAAGTCTTCGAAGTGCTCCAAGCAGAGTTGAGCCGCCAGGTCGCTCACACGATCAGAGCCAGGGTATGCCAATTCCGGAGGCTCCTCGATTAAGACAACCGCGTACACCTCGTTCTGATGCGGTTCGTCGCACGGCACAATCTCGACATCAGAAACCTCTTCGGACTCTTCATCGTTGAAGCAATCTCCTTCCGCGAGCTCGAAAACATTCCCCTCTCCACATCCCGCCAAAAGGGTCATTAACAACACGCCAAGAAAAACAATCGCTCGCAACATGGCTTCTCCCCCAAGTCGCCAAGATCGACCCAGTATCCGCCGAATCCTACCTTAACAATTGTCCAATCCCTATTCAAGCTTCTTGAGAAGGCCACCACATTGTGCCATCGACCGATTTACTGTCAGAAGGTTCCTAGTCCCAACCACATCTCAAACACGGTTCTGCCTACCGTCCCAACAACCCCACCTCCAACCGGAACGTTCGCAGTATCATCCCTCTAGGCCCACAGCCCCCTGAACCAACCCGCCATCACCACTGCAAAACCAGACTGGGGAGAGGCGGTTCCGCCTCTCCCCTGTCTTCACACTATCTCTCCGGTCGACGCCCGAAAGCCTAAACGGAGGGTGTAATCATGTCCCTTTAGGGAATCCAGGCTCTCCACACTGACTCATTGGCATCAACCCACTCTTGTGCGGCCGCGCGCACCGGGAGGTCGTTCGCAGTCAGGTTGAGCACAATCTCGTTCTGTTGCCCGTTGGTCAACCGGAAGTTGGAGAGGAACTCGTATGCCTCCGGAAAGTCCTCCTGAAGACCGGGCCAGATCAGCTTGGCAACAGGATCCGTTGGGTAGCCGCAGTCAAACCTCTCGCCTTCCGGATAGCAATCTGAAGTCCATTCCGGCATCTCAATCTGGATGAGGTCGTACTTGGCGTGCGCCCAGTGAGGTTCCCACAGGTACGTGATAACCGGGTCGCCCCGCTGGAATGCGGCGTCCAGCTCGGCAAGCGCTGCGCCCTCGGACCCGGCGAATATCGGCTGGAAGTCGACACCGAAGGCTTCCAACTTTTCCCCGGGCCTCGTGTCCCACGCCGGAGTGAACTCAAGCAGCCTGCCGCTCGTGCCCGTGTCGCTCGTGGCAAAGACGGACTTGTACTGGTCCATGTCGGCAACGCTGCGGAGGTTGGGGGCGGCGGGCTCTATGCCGCGCTCAGGGTCGCCGTTGACGACGTAGGAAGGCACATACCAGCCCGTCTCTCCGGAAATTCCTACCGGACCCATGCGGTCCACCGTGGCATCATCAGGATTGACGTATTCGTCAAGGAGTTCAGCGCTGTATGAAGGCCAGTTGCAGCACACAAAGTGGAAGTCGCCTCTTTCCAATCCGATGAAGAGGGGGGCCGAATCTGCGGGCGCGAACTTGGTCGCGACAGTGTGGCCCATCTCCTGCTCCAGGAGAATCTTCGCAACGGCAGTGGTCACAAGCTGACCGTTCCAGTCCTGTTCGACGAGATAGAGGGTTCCCCTCTCGTCCGACTCCGTGTCGGCGGCTTCCTCACAGGCCAACCCTGCTGCAAGGGCAATGGCCACCAGCATAGCCAATGAGATTCCAATCCAGGTGTTCCTCAGTTTTTTCATAATCCTTCCCCTTTCTGGACTAGTAGCGCAAAAGGCAAACCTGGTGGATTGCCTCATTCTGCGTCATCACATAAGCATTCCTCCTTACCGGGTTTGTGGGCTCTTATCCTGATTAGCCCTATCTCAATGCCCCGGCTGACATCGCAGCCTGCTGCTTTCCTTGAGTCATTCGGTCAAACGCCATCGCCATAAAAACGATGGTCAATCCCGCAACCAGGCCATGGCCCATCCGGAGCCAGATCGAGTTGATAAAAACTTCCTGCCCCAAACCGCCGCCGCCCACCATTCCGGCGATGATCACCATAGCCAGGACCATGATGATGGTCTGGTTGACGCCCATCATGATCGTTGGGAGGGCAAGCGGTATCTTGACCTGGAGCATCGTCTGGAGTCCCGTGGAGCCGTGGGACTGGGCCGTCTCGATTGCCTGGGCCGGCACTTGTCTGATGCCCAGGCTCGTCATGCGAATGACCGGAGGCAGCGCATACACCGCTGTGGCGATGACGCCGACCAGCGGCCCAATCCCCCAGAGCATAATCACCGGTATCAGGTAGACGAAGATTGGCATCGTCTGCATGGTGTCCAGAATGGGACGCAGGATCGACTCGAACGTCTTGCTCTGGGAAGCGAGCGCGCCAACGATAACCCCCGCGACGACCGTGAACACCCCCGCGGTCAGCACCTGGCTAAGGGTGTCAACTGTGATGTCCCAGAGCCCTCCAATGCCCGCGAATGCGAGCCCCGACACAGCAAGTAAGGCAGCGCGCCATCCCGCGGTGAGGTAAGCCGCACCGGCCGCAATCAACATCAGTGCGGGCCATGGAAGCCAAAGCAAAAACGTATTAACGGGTGCGTAACCAAGCTCGCGGAACAGCGTATTGCGTATCCAGCTGGTTATAAAGTATAGGTTCACGGCCATCCAATCGAAGACACCGTTGACTCGGTGCGCCATTGAAAAGGTCAGCTCCTCCGGGAAGTCTCTCAGCGGCGGGATGAACATGGCGAGAACGACGAGGACAACCAACAGTCCAATGCCCACAATAGGAAGCGAGTATTGGGAGGCCATCGTGCGGAGAGTCTGGCCGGCCGTCCCCTCGTTGGAGGGATCCACGTTTGAGGCGGGTGTCGAGGGTTTTGGACCGGACTGTGAAAGAGCGTAACTGAACCTGTCCAGGATGATGGCCAGCAGCACTATGGCGATTCCGCTCTGAAGACCTTCTCCTGCGTCCACTTTTCTTAGCGAAAGCCAGACGTCCTGGCCAAGGCCCTCCACTCCGACCAGTGCGGTTATGATCACCATCGCAACCGCCATCATGATGGTCTGGTTCACGCCCATCATGATTGAGCCTTTTGCCAAAGGAATTTGTACCTGGAACAGCGTCTGGGATGTTGTTGATCCGTGAGATTGGGCGGTTTCGACAGCTGCTAGAGGAACCTGACGGATACCCAGGTTGGTAAGTCTGATAACGGGCGCAATGGAGTAAACCACCGTCAGGAAAACGCCTTGCGCGCCGCTCACTCCGAACAGAATGAGGGCTGGAATGAGGTACACAAAGGCAGGCAGAACCTGCATGGTGTCCAGAATTGGGCGAACAACTGCTTCAAAGCGGTTGCTGTAGGCCGCGAATACGCCTATAGGCACTCCAAGTCCGACGGCGATCATCACGGAAATACCCACGACACTCAGGGTGAGCATCGCGGAGTCCCAGAACCCGATGAGGCCAACGAACAGCACGGCCACGCCGGAGAGCAGTCCCAGGCGTCTACCGCCGAGCCTCAGCCCGACAAACGAAACGCCTGCTACAACAAGAGGCCAGGGGAGCCAGAGCAAGAAAGCATCTATTCCGGCGACGCCCACGTCGATGATGTCGGAGAGCGGGTTGAAGAACCAGGCGAAGGTGTCGCCGAACCACTCGAAGGTCGTGTCGATTGGACCCTGAATAGGAAGTTCCCAGCTGCCCGGCCAGTCCCCATAGTCGGTGTTTGCGTGATTAGTCGCCAGTGAATAGGCCAGGAGATAGGAAAAGACAGCAATTGTCGCCCACAACAGCCACCGGAATCGAGGCTCACGGAGAAACTGAAGCTGCAGAGTGTCCGTACGGATCACGCTACACCCTCGTCACTCACCAGAGCGGCCATAGCCTCTGCCCGCGTTATGGTGCCGATGCATCGGCCGTCGTCCAGGACGGCGATGGGGGCGTCGGTGTCGATGACGAGAGGAATGAGCCGCTCAAGCCGGGTATCTGCTTCCGCAACTGGACACGAATCTATCATTTGGGTTGCGACGCTGGCGTGCGCCGACGCGCCATTTCCTGGTACATCATCCAGGTGCACGGTTCCGATGAAGAGGCCTTCACCGTCGACGACCACCGCGCTTTCGCAATCCTGCATGGTCAGCGCGTGCATCAGGTGGTCCAGTGATTGGTCTGCCGTCACATAGACTGAGGGCTGGGTCATCACAGATCGCGCGGTAAGAACCTTTGAACGTGGCACGTCTCGCGTAAAGTCCCGCACGTAGTCGTCGATGGGGTTGGCGACCAACTCTTCAGGCGTACCCACCTGGACGAACTCCCCGTCCTTCATGATGGCAACCCGGTCTCCCAACTTGATGGCCTCCAGGAAATCATGCGTGATGAAGACCATCGTCTTCTTGACCAGTTCCTGCAGCCCGATCAGCTGATCCTGCATCTCCCGACGGATGAGGGGATCGAGAGCGCTGAACGGCTCGTCGAAAAGAAGGATCTCGGGGTCTACGGCTAGGGCACGTGCCAGCCCAATACGTTGCTGCATCCCGCCGCTCAGTTCATGCGGGTACCGCTCCTCCCATCCTGACAGGCCCACCAGCTCAATAACTTCCTCTGCCCGACTGCGCTGTGTGGCCTTATCGATGCCTTGAACCTGCAGACCGTAGACCACGTTGTCCATCACTCGCTTATGGGGGAAGTTCCCGAAGTGCTGGAACACCATGCCCATCTTGTGGCGCCGCACCTCGCGCAACTGCTGCGTGTTCATCGCGAGCAAGTCCTCACCGTCGATGCGGATATCGCCGCGGGTCGGTTCGATGAGTCTGCTCAAACAGCGGACGAGTGTAGACTTCCCGCTGCCGGAAAGACCCATGATGACGAACGTTTCCCCGTCGCGGACATCAAAGGAGACGTCTCTAACGGCGACCACGCTCCCGGTTCCGGCCAGTATCTCTTCCCTGGACTGCCCGGGCTCAAGTGAGTCGGCAAGCTCCTCGGCTTGGTCTCCAAAGACCTTCCAAAGGTTCTGGCAGACAAGCCTCGTTTCGACCTCTAAGCCGGGTTGGTCGGCCGGTCGAGAAGGCTCGGCAGCATTGGAAGCTGCAGAATGGATATCGATATGGCACACCCCCCCACGGTGTTCGTCCACTCGGGTTGGAGCAGGGCCGACAGATAGCATGGGCTCCGGCGCGAACCCACCGCCTTTGCGATGCGGCGGTGAGATAGTGGCGCTTCGTTCAGCCCGCTCTCTGTATTGCTTGGTCGTGCCCCCCCTTGAGATTCGTCGCAGTGTACAGGAATCGGGGCAGTGAGTAAACTTTCAGTTAAAATTCCGGGATTTTCCGATGGCCGGAAGCGCAGATCTGTCCGATGCAGTCAGCGTCCAATGCGAATCGCCGGATCGTTTCACGGCCACAAACAGAATCATGAACTCTCGATTGAAACTGGGCAGCGACGGTGTGGAGATCCCCTCCACGCCGGTCAGCGTCTATGACGCGATCTTTCGCAGACGTCACGTGAAGGAATTCACAGCTGACGAAGTATCCCGGGAAAAATTGGAACGGCTCTTCTCCGCGGCTGTCTGGGCGCCCAACCACCGCCTCACGGAGCCAACACGGTTCTTCGCCGTCCGGAAAGATAGCCCCGTGAGGACGAAGATCGCCGAAATCGCCTGGCAGTCGGCATATGACGGTGTGACAAACCCCAACACCGAACAGAAGCAACGCTCGGCGGACGATCTGCGAGACAGAGTGGTGACCGCTCCCGCCATGGTCTACATCTACAGCGTCAAGGGACTGGTCGAGGAGATCACCCGCGAAAACTACGCCGCATCCTGCATCGCCGTCCACAACATGGCCCTCGCCGCCGTCGCGGAAGGCCTCAGCCTCGGATGGAGCACGGGACGCCTCACCAGGCTCCCCGGCCTGGCGGACATCCTTGGCGCTAACGAGGACTGGATGATGGTGGGTGTCGTGTTCATCGGCAAGGCCGCAGAAGAGCCCACGACGCAGCGTACCCCGCACTCTGAACTCGTCACGTGGCTTGAGTGACAAATCCCGATTCCACCGCGTTGACTTTCCTCTCTGTCGCTGGCAAGTTCGATTCTGAGATTTTTGACCCGGAGTGAACGCAATGGTCGATAAGCCGACAAGGCCGTCTCCCAGGCCAACAAGGCCTGTGAAGGAGTCCGCCTTGAAGCCTGCCGCCAACGGAATTGTCTACCTCTCTGGCGGCAACCCGCAGATAGCCAAGGGCGACGGCGATGGCCCCGTGCAGGCCTACATCGATGCCATGCCGGAATGGAAGAGCGACGTTGGCCGACGCCTTGATGAACTCATCGTCCGCACCGTGCCTAATGTCCGCAAGGCCGTCCGATGGAACTCCCCCTTCTACGGCACGGAAGAGTGCGGCTGGTTCGTCAGCTACCACGTCTTTGCCAAATACATCAGGCTGACGTTCCTGAACGGCGCAGCGCTCGACCCCATGCCACCCGCCGGCGGCAAAGACCCCAACGCCCGCTGGATCAACCTCGACGCGAACAATTTCGACGAACCCCAACTAACACACTGGATCCAACAATCCGCCCACCTCCCCGCCTGGAAAGGCTTTTAAGCGACCACCCCCGTTCACCCTGAGCCCGTCGAAGGGTGAACCCCGCACCCCAAACGTCATTCCGACCCCACACGTCATTCCCGCGAAAGCGGGAATCTAGAGCGCCTTGTGAGGCCGACCCAGTAACGCTTTCTGCTATCCTCGGGTGAGTTGGCCAGTCGACCCACTTTCAAACGTGACTGGAGCAGACATGGCAATAAACCTCGTTGTCGCAATTACGGATTACGATTGGTTTACGACGCTCAGGGGCACCCCTGATCTGAGCGAAGTCAATTTCTGGTCGCCGGGAGGCGTAAACTTTCGTGCTTTAAAGCCCGGTGAGCTGTTTCTGTTCAAACTAAAGGCAAAGCATGGCGACAAGATTGTGGGTGGTGGCATCTTCGCACATCATACTTTCCTGCCCCTATCTGTCATGTGGGATAGATTTGGGATCGCCAATGGCGCTAACTCGCCCGGGGAACTGCGCAAGAGACTTTCTGGACTTCGGAGCGTAGCCCCAAGCAGCCAAGAAGACTTTGCAGTCGGGTGCCGAATTCTAACTCAGCCCTTCTTTTTTGATCAAAGCGACTGGATAGATAGACCTCAGAGCTTCACGAAGAATCTTCAAACCTTTAAGAAATACAACACCGCTGATGTTGAGGGGCGCGATCTCTGGGAACAAGTCCAAGGGCGTTTGAGCCGGCAGTCAGCCCGCGAAAGCGGCGTGCTCGTGGCTGAGGCGTCTGCTAGGTACGGGGAGCCACAGCTTATCACGCCGCGCTTGGGGCAGGGCGCTTTTCGTACCATCGTCACCGATGTCTATGAACGCCGGTGCGCGGTAACGCGCGAACGCACCCTCCCCGCGCTGGATGCCGCCCATATCCGCCGGTACAGTGAAGGCGGCGAACACGCTACGACAAACGGCCTCTTGCTGCGGAAAGATATCCACAGCCTGTTCGATCTGGGTTACGTGACGGTGACGCCCTCACACCACTTTGCGGTTAGCCCCCGAATAAGAGAGGAATTTGAGAACGGCCACGAATACTACGATTACAACGACAGCAAAATCCTGGTGCCCCGTCAGCCGGAACACCGCCCGGACCCCGATGCCTTGATGTGGCACAACGAGAATATGTTCAAGAAGTGACCCCCCTCACACCCTCTCCACCTGCCGCCCCTCCACCCCCAGCACCACGTCCAACACCTCCAGAATCACCAGTGTCGGCACCCGGTCTCCGATGTCCACCCCGACATATCCCCACACCACCCCGCCGTCCGGTTGAATGATGAACGTCGCAGGCGCGGCCACTCCGTCCCCCAGCAAATTGAACACGCCGTAGCTCTTCGACACCTCCTCGCTCGTGTCCGCCAGGATGGGGAACTCCGCCCCCGCCATCACCTCCATCCGCTCAGCGTCGATCAATAGATCCGTGCTGATCGCCGCGAGTCCGACGTTGCGGCTCTCAAACTCGTCGTAGAAACTCTGCAACTCGACCAGTTGCTGCTGGCAGATGCCTCAAAGGTAACTGCGATAGAAGACCAGCACGAGCGCATCACGACCCCCCAGCAAGCCATCCAAGGAGTAAGTCTCGCCCGTTCCAGTCGACAGTGAGAAATCAGGCGCCTGCGGCGCCTGCGGCACAGGAGTCTCAGTCGGAACCGCGGTGGGTGACGGAGTTGGTGTTGGCGTAGCCATAGCAGTTGCCGTGGGCGCTGAGGTGGGCATCGGAGTCGCGGTCGCCGAATCCCCTCCACAGCCCGTGACGATGACGGCAATCGCCGCCAGCATGGCAATGATCAGGATAGATGGACTTCTCAAGAATGGTATCCCCACGCTCCAATTGTACGGGCCGCTCGTTTCCGGGTTGGCAATCAACGACCCGGCACACCCTCAAAACGCGCAGAGCGCGCCAAATGACGCGCCCCGTGAGAGTCGGTGTTGGACGAAAGCCCTACGCAGCCGCCTTCTCCGCCGCCAGCGCCTCTTTCGCCGCCTCCGCTATCCGCGCAAACGCCTGCGGGTCCCGCACGGCCAGATCGGCCAGCATCTTGCGATCAACCGCCACGTTCGCCAGCTTGAGGCCGTGGATCAGGTTGCCGTACGTGATGTCGTTCATGCGCGCCGCGGCGTTGATCCGCGTGATCCACAATCGGCGAAAGTCGCCTTTTCGCTCCCGCCGGTGCTCATAGGCGTACTGCCAGGAATGCAGCAGGGACTCCTGCGCCCGGCGAAACAGCTTGTGCCGGGAGCCCCACTGCCCCTTCATCAGCTGGATGACTTCCTTGTGGCGGCGGCGCGTTCGAGGCCCGCCCTTGATTCGGGTCATGTCAGTGATCCTCTCTGCAGATACTGGAAATGACGGACGCGGCTTAAGGCCCGTACGGCAGCAGTCGCTGCACGCGACGCCTGTCCGCCGGGCTCAGGGGATGCTCATCGCCGTACAGCCGCTTAACGTCCTTGGGCTTGCGGCGGCGCAGGTGACTCTGATGCCCCTTGCGCTTCGTGAGCTTCCCGGAGCCGGTCATGCCGATCCGTTTCTGTGTGCCCTTGTGGGTCTTGAGCTTGTATTTTGCCATGACGATACGTGTCCCCGCGCTTGCCGCCTATCTAATTCTACGCCTGATCGGTTGAAGCCGCGACGACAGGTGTCTCTTCAGCCTGCTCGTCCGGAACTGCAGCCTGCTCATCCAGGGCAGCCTCCAATGGGGCCTCAACCTGCTTCGCCGGCGCGGCATGCTTGCGCTTCAGTGGGGCCAGGATCATGCTCATGCCCCGTCCCTCCAGCTGTGGCGCAATATCGATGCCCGCTATGTCTTCCACCTCTTCCGATACCTTCTTAAGCAGATTGATTGCCAATTCGGGATGCGTCGCCTCGCGACCGCGGAAAATGACTGAAACCTTGACCTTGTCCCCTCCGTCAATCAGCTTCCGTACGGTGCGCGTCTTGAAGTCGATATCGTGCTGTCCGATCTTCGGACGCAGCCGAACCTCTCCAAGTTCCTGTGTGTGCTGCCCCTTCTTGAGCTCGCGCTCCTTCTTGGACTGCTCGTAGCGATAGCGGCCGTAATCCAACACGCGGCAAACAGGGGGCTGGGCACCCGGGGCAACCTCAACCAGATCAAGGCCCCGATCCTGCGCCAACCGAATGGCGTCTGATGTCTGCATCACTCCAACCCGCTCACCGTCGTCGGCTACCACAAGCACTTCCGGCACGGTGATTCGTTGGTTGACGCGATAATCTCTCGGTATGTCTGCTCCCTCTCTGCCTATGTTTCAGTCGTATAGCTCAAGCACGGACTATACAATCCGCCCGTTTACCCCGTCAAGAACAGTAATGATGCATCGCATGGCCTCCGGCCTACCGTAGAACCCCGCTCTCAATCCCCTTGGATACCTCCTCGTCGGTCAGGCCGAGCACGCTCGTATACACATACTCATTATCCTCCCCGATCCATGGCGCGCGGTTGGCCGCGGTGGCCCTGGACAGAGAAGGAACGGCCGGCAGTCCGTGATGCGATAGCGTGCCCCACGTCGAGTGCGTCGACTGCACGATGTGTCCCCGCTCTCTCAGATGCGGATCGTGGTACAGATCCTCGCTGTTCATCGCCACGCCGGCCGGCACCCCCACCTTCTGCAGCATGTGCAGGAGCTGATGTGACGTGAACCGCCGTGACCATTCGCTGATTTCGTGGTCGATTTCGTCGCGATTCGCGCGTCGTCCCTCCGTGTCCGCGAATCGCGGGTCGTCCGCCCAATGCGGCGCCCCCATCGCTTGCGCCAGCGCGCGCCATTGTTCGTTCGTCTCACACGCAATGACGATCCACGTGTCTTGGTACAGGCATGAATACGCCCCGTAGGGCGCGTAATGGGCCGCCAGCGGCTCGTCATACCCCACGCTGCCCCAGATGTTCCCGTTGATCGTGTAGTCCAGGATGGCCGGGCCCATCATCGAGCCCTGGCCGTCTACCTGCGCAATCTCGATGAACTGCCCGCGACCTGTCACATCACGAAACTCAAGCGCCGCGGCGGTCGAAAGCGCGACAAACGCCGCCCCCACGTAGTCCGGTATGACGCCCTTGGCGTGGTTCTGCATCGGAGAGTCCGGGTGCCCCCACAGCAGCGACAGCCCAGTCACCGCCTGCAGGTTGTTGCCGTACGTCACCCAGTTGTTCAGCGGCCCGTCTGACCCCATCCCCGGCATGCCGATCTGGATGATGCCCGGGTTGATCTTCGTCAGGTCGTCGTAGCCCAGCCCAAGCCGCTTCATGACCGTCGCGCTGAAGTTGTCAACGACAACATCGCTCTCTTTGACCAGTTGACGGAACAGATCCTTGCCGCCGTCCGAGCGCAGATCGAGAGTGCAGCTCAGCTTGTTGCGGTTCATATCGGGGAACAGCGGACGCGTCGGTTCACGGTTGGCCTCAAGGCTCTCCGATTCCACCTTGATGACCTCCGCGCCATAGAAGCCCAGGAACATGGTTCCGATTGGCCCCGCAAACGCTCGTGTGATGTCCGCCACGCGGATACCGTCCAATAGCTCCGCATCCGGCGTTTTCCCATTCGTTGGGGCGGGATACGTATCCCGCCGCGGCGTGACCGAATCAATCTCGGCCAGCACCTCATCCCGATGCTGATCCAAAAGCGGGGCAGGGCGCGACTGTGACCACGGCGTCTTTGACATGATGAACGGCTGGCCCGGCGTCTCATACTCGCCCACGACGGGATGCGTCACCTTTTGGAACCAGCCCCGTGATCGCATATGGTCATCCGTCACGAAGTCCTCGAACGTGTTGACCGGGCAGCACGCGAGGCCGCGCTTCTGCGCCTCCTCCACGAACTCATCGCGGTCGAACTGCTCGATGAACGACTGAATCAGTATCTGTGCGAGGTCCTCGTTGTCCGTCCGGTACTGGGATGAGTCCCAGTCATCGTCGGACAGCACCGCGTCCTCCATCCACTGTCGGGACAGCACCCGCCAATGGCCGGTCATAAAGACCGCAATCTGGACGTACTTGTCATCCTTTGTCCGATAGATATTCGCGGGACCGCCGCGCGGGCCCTGACGCGTTACGAGCTCGCTCCGCTGGCTGTACCGCGCAATCGTGCCCACAGTCGCGAATGTCAGAGCCTCCTGCAACGACAGGTCGATGCGCTGACCCAGCCCCGTCGCGCGACGGTGCCGTACCGCGTTGATTGCCAGGTATGCCCCGTGCACGGCCGCGAGCTGCGATCCGATCTGACACGGCAGCACGACCGGTGAGCGCTCATCGTCGCCCTGGCTCATCATCACGCCGGACATGGCGGAGATGATCGCCTCATTAGCCGCAAAGTGGCTGAACGGCCCCGTCTGCCCGAACGGCGTCAGCGAGACGGTCACAAGCCCCGGATTAAGCGCCTCCAGCCGATCATCATCGATCCCCAGTGATGCCAACTGCCCGGGCGTCGTGCACTCCACAAAGATATCCGCGCGCTCGATGAGTTGCTCCAGCGTCTCCCGACCGCCGGACTCATCAATGTCCAGCACGATGCTGCGACGATTCAGATTCGCGTTAAGGAATGGAATCCCACGCTCTAGGTCCGCGATGTCCCCCGCGAATGGTGCATGCATCCGGTTCGGATCGCCCCCCGGCGGCTCTACCTTGATGACGTCCGCGCCGAGCCCCGCGAGATACCCCGCGCAGTACGCCGCCGGAATCTCCCCGATCTCAACAACCCGCAGATGCCCCAGCGCCGAATCCGTATTCCCGTTAGTCATAGTCATACTCCCCACCAACTGGGCGCTCGTTTTTCAGTCGTTGTGCTTATCCCCTCATTCCGGCGAAAGCCGGAATCCATCCCGTAGAAGACAATGCGAGCGCCCAAATCTGCGAGTACGATAGGCGTCCCACCCTTAAAGGGTCAAGAACAAACCACCCCCGCTCACCCTGAGCCTGTCGAAGGGCCACCACGCCCGTCATTCCCATCCCCCCCGTCATTCCCGCGCAGGCGGGAATCTGAATCACGATGACGCAACCCAACCCCGTAACGCCGCTCAAGCCCTTGCCCCCACCTCTCACAATCAGTAGGGTAGACACAAAACAAGCCGTCTACCCTGAGGTGCACGATGAGCCTGAACATCAAGAACGAGGAAACCTGCCGCCTCGCCGAAGAACTCGCAGCCCTGACCAAAGAAAACAAGACGCAGGCAATCACCATCGCCCTCCGTGAACGGCTGGAGCGGGTGACTGGCGAGCGGGAAAAGAGAATTGAGTGGGAAAAGAAGGCAATGCGAGCCGCTGCGGAGCGTCTTGCGCCGCACTTGAAACCGGGACCCTCCTCTACAGAGATCGGTGACTTTCTCTACGGTGGCGAGTTTGGCGAACCGAAATGATCATCGATTCATCTGCGATCTGCGCCATCCTCCTGAACGAATCTGACGCCGACCACTACGAAGAAGCAGTCATACACGCTGACGTGCGCCGCATGTCTGCGGGGAGTCTTCTGGAAACTGCAATGGTCATCGAAGGTCGGGCCGGACTGTCGGGCGGAGATGAGCTTGATGCGTTCATCGAGCGCCATGCCATCGAAATCGTCCCTGTAACGCCTGAGCAGGTCGCCGCCGCCCGACGCGCGTGGCGAAGTTTCGGCAAAGGCAACCACCCCGCCGCCCTCAACCTCGGCGATTGCCTCGCCTACGCCCTCTCAGAAATGACCCGAGAACCAATCCTCTTCAAAGGTCAGGACTTCGGCCAGACGGACGTTAATTCAGCTTAGGCCGACCGCGCACCGCCCCGTTCGCCGTGAGCTTGTCGAGGGGCCCGCCCCCTGTCATTCCTAGCACACCCGTCATTCCCGCGAGAGTGGGAATCTGAATCACATTGTGTAATCCAACCCCGGAACGCCACTCAAGAAATCCCCTCCCCCCTTGTGGGGGAGGGCCAGGGTGGGGAAGGGTAGCGCGCCCCTTGTCATTCTGAGCGTAGCGAAGAATCTAAAGGGGGTTATATCTTTGAGTTGACAGGGGATAGTTCGCAAGAAAGGACAGGACGATGGCAGCCAAGACAGCGGGAATGACTCAGGACTACAGCATCAAGGTCATGTGGGAGTGGGATAACGACGAGTACCAGAACGTCGCGACCTATGATGTGATATGCCCCGATTGCCGCCAGATGGTCGGGGTCTACGACGATGACAATGACGCCGCGATGTTCAACGATATGTTCAATCACTACGAAGCGTTTCATATGGACAGCTAGGGGATTGTGGACTTGTCAACTCAACGACAAAAGTCCCAATCTAAAGCCTCCAATCCGCCGGCCAAAGCCGTAACTCCAATCCCCGCCCACCCTGACCGCCAGCCCTCCGTTCACCCTGAGCTTGTCGAAGGGTGAGCCCACCTGGAGACCCACCCCTCATTCCGGCGAAAGCTGGAATCCATCGGGTCTGTCATTCCGAGCGCAGCCGAGGAATCCAGAGATGCGCTAGGCGATAGGCTCTGAGGGATAAGCGCGGTATTGATCGATGCCAAATGATCTGCCTATTATTGTCCGTCTCAAATACAACCCCCTCGTCGTGCCGGGATTCTTCCCAAATCAGAATCCAGCCTACGGTGAGAGGTAATCCATACTCTGCGGAGATACCATGCCACGATTGCTGAGGATTAGTGAAGACGCTGTCTCCACAGACGGTTTGTTCTCCGGAAACGAAGGACTGCTATTCGAGATTCGCCCTCCTCAACGGAGGTTCAAATGGAAGGACACGCAGGTCGTTCAATTGTGGAACGATATTCTCACTGCGTATCGCAATGACCCCAACCCATATTTTTTGGGCTCCTTGCTCCTAGTTGACATCGGAAATGGACATGTATCAGTTATCGACGGCCAGCAACGACTAGCCACGATGTCAATCCTCTTGGCGGTTCTGCGTGATCACTGTCGTGCTATTCCCGATTTAAGTGGAAGGGCACGTGTAATACAAAGACTCCTTACCCGTGTAGACAACAACGATAGACCAACGGGCGAATACGTTGTAACGCTACAAGAACCCGACAAGCAGATTTACATTGACTTTATCAAGCAGCCAGGGTCTACCGAACACGAGACAACAAAACCGGGATTTCTCTCAGGCGCAGTCAAGGTCTTGAAACAAAAGGTCGACAATTACGTCATTGGAGCGGACCCGAGCGCAAGACTGGAGAGCCTATGTGAGTACATTCAGACCAAGGTCATGTTTCTCCCCCTCACGGTACGAAGCGAAGGTGAAGGTTATTTGGTTTTTGATACCAGCAACACGAGAGGATTGCGCCTTTCGCCTTCAGAGGCGTTGAAGGCCCGGCTAGCTGTAGTCGCGCGTGAGAGTACCGGCCTAGCGGAAGAGTTGATCGAGAAATGGAACATGGCTGCGGCGAAACTGGAAAGTGCCGATTTGCGAATTGACGTAATGGACGACTATTTACGTGCTGTTTGGAGTTCAAGGAAGGGCTACATTTCAAAGCGCTCTTTAGACAAGATCGCTGAAAAATTGACCAGTACGGAGGACATTAGGTCGTTCGTCGACGATCTATCAGTGTATGTAGACAATTTTCTTGCTGTCGTGGTTCCCACGGCGAAGAAGGCGCTTAGCGAGGACCTTAGAGATCTAAGAGCTCTAAACAGCCAATCGGTTGGCTTCCTGACTATGACACATAAGCACTCGTTTGATCGGTTTGCAGAGGCCGTCGATTTAGTATTGTCACTCCAGATACGAAACATAACATTTGGACCTGACAGCCCTAATACGTATGAGAGAAGCTGGCCCGATTGGGCAGGGCTTGTTCGTGACGGGGAGCCCGACAAAGCCTTCGAACAAATTCGTGGCCATCTGGTCAGCGATCAAGAATTCCAGACTTCGTTTGAAACGGCAACGGCGGCATCGTCTGCAACCGTCCGGCACGTACTCAGGCGGCTTGACCCTATAAGTCGGCCAGGCTCTGGTGTGCAACCTATGGAGGTAGACGTTGAACATGTTATGCCGAGGTCTGTTGTGAGCAAGCTGATCGACAACAAGCGGCTTACACCGAGCGTTAAGCAATGGATTGAAGACTTGGGCTACGAGATTCCGGAAACTTCCGACGATAAGAAAGAAATGGGCCATAAGTTTGGGCAATGGTTGAACATGCTGGGGAACCAGGCCTTATTGAACGAAAAGGCCAATCGTCGATTACAGGATCGCCCCTTTGCCGACAAAAAGGTCTTCTACGGGAGGCAAGCCCTCAAATTGACGAACACTCTTGTCGAACAGCAGCAGTGGGGAGAAAACCAGATACTAGAGAGACAGAAGGCTATGGCGAAGGAAGCGCCTAGTATCTGGCGCAAATAGTACTCCGCCAACCCCTCACCCCCTACTCCCCACCTCCCCCAACACCCGCTCCACAAACTCCTCAACCCCCATCGCCCCCAAATTCTCGCTATTCTCCCGACGCCGCACCGCCACCTCACCCGACTCCGCCTCGCGGTCCCCCACCACCAACATGTACGGTACGTGTCGCGTCTGCGCCTCACGGATCTTCGCGTTCATGCGCTCGTTGCGGTCATCGATCTCACACCGCAGCCCGGCCTCATGCAGCTGCTCCTGCACCTGCTGCGCATAGGGAATATGCCGGTCCGCGATGGGAATAACCGTCGCCTGCACCGGCGCGAGCCACACCGGGAACGCCCCCGCGTTATGCTCCAGCAGCACCCCAAAGAACCGCTCCAGCGACCCAAGGATCGCGCGATGAATCATCACCGGTCTCTCGCGCGTGTTGTCCTCCGTCACGTATTCCAGGTCGAACCGCTCCGGCAGATTGAAATCCAGCTGGAACGTGCTCAACTGCCACTCGCGGCGCAAAGCGTCCTGCGAGAACAGATCGATCTTCGGCCCGTAGAAAGCCCCCTCATTGGGAATCTCCTCGAAGTCAGCCCCCGCCAGCGTCAGCGCCTCCCGCAGCGCCTGTTCCGCCCGATCCCACGTCTCATCGCTCCCAACACGCTTCTCGGGCCGCAGCGACAGCGTGTACCGAGGCTCGTTCAACCCGAACGCCTCATACACATCGCGCATCATCCGAATCAGCGACGAGAACTCGTCCTGCACCTGGTCCAAACGACAGAAAATATGTGCATCGTCCTGCGAGAAACTACGCACCCGCGTCAGCCCGTGCGTCACGCCCGAGCGCTCATTGCGATGCAGCCGCCCAAAATCCGCGTACCGCAGCGGCAGCGCCCGGTACGAATGCAACTGCGACTGATACACGACGCAATGCCCGGGGCAATTCATCGGCTTAACGCCGTACTCGATCTCATCCGACTGCGTCAGGTACATGTTCTCCAGGTAATTGTCATAGTGCCCAGACTGCTTCCATAGGTCCGTCAAAAATATCTGAGGCGTGATGATCTCCTGGTAGCCATACTTGTCATACAGTTCCCGGATGAAATCGACCATCAGGTTGTAGACCGTCGCGCCCTTGGGCAGGAAGAATGGACTCGCCGGCGCGATGGGGTCGAAGAAGAACAGATCAAGTTCGCGCCCCAGCCGCCGATGATCTCGCCGCTCCGCCTCCGCCAGCCGCTCCACGTGCGCGTCCAACTCCTCCCGCGTCTCGAACAACGCCCCATAGATGCGCTGCAACTGCGGATTGGCCTCGCTGCCGCGCCAATATGCCCCCGCCACGCGCGTCAGCGTGAACGCCCCCGTCTTGTCCGTCGACTCCGCATGAGGCCCCTGGCAGAGGTCGGTGAAATCCCCGTGCGAGTATGTCGAGACCGTCTCATCCGTCAGGCTCTCGATGATCTCCACCTTGAACGGCTGATCCGCGAATCGCGTCAGCCCCTCCTCGCGCGGCAACTCACCCGCGACAAACGGCGATGCAGACTTCGCGCTCTCCCGCATCCGTGCCTCGATCCCCGGCAAATCGTCCGTTGACAGCGTGCGCGGCAACAGGAAGTCGTAATAGAACCCGTCCTCGATGGGAGGCCCGATCCCCAGCTTCGCCTCCGGAAACATGGATAGCACGGCCTCCGCCATCATGTGCGCCGCGGAATGCCGCATACGAATGAGCGTGTCGTTCTCCCCGCCGTATCGGGTCTCAAGCGCGCCCCCGTGCCCGGTGTCTGGTGCGTGACCTTCTTGATGGGACATCGTCGTTCATTTCTCCTTGCGCTAGTCCTATCTATAATGACGAATGAAACGCAATGCGTGAAAGAGGCAGAACGATGGCTGACATGACAACAGATTGGTCTCAGTGCAAAGCCGTTGAAAAAGTCCCCGACCGCATGGGCGGTGTCCTCGTGTTCAAGGATACGCGGCTCGCCGTATCGCAGTTGATCGGCGTTTTGCGAGACGGGGGAACCGTTAAAGACTTCCTGAAATGGTTCGATACTGTCGTGGATGAGAATGATGTGAAGGCCGTGCTGGATTACCTGGAGGCCGATTTGACGCGCGAGTGGGCAGAGACGGAGGCGGCTTTCGTGGCTGAGAAGCAATCGCCCTACGGGCAAAAGGGCTAATCTCAGCCCGCCTGTCAGTTGTCGTTCCCATAAGCATGAGGATTCTATTTGACAATGGAACCCCTGCGCCCTTGAGGCGCCACCTGGAGGGGCACACGGTTGATCTTGCTTCCGAACGAGGTTGGGCCCAAATAGCCAACGGCAACCTCCTTCGGCTCGCCGAACAAGAGGGCTACGAAGTCCTGATCAGCAATGATAAGGACTTCATCGACATAAACAACCTCACCAGCGACACCGTCAGTATCATTGTTATCCAGCGCTTTAATTGGCCGATATCCCTCAATGGCATAGACGCAATACGGGAAGCAATTCTCCGAATCAGAGCTGGTGAGCGAGAATTACTCAGACTGTAGCTCTGCGCTCTCACTAACGTAGACCCCATCGAACGTACAATGACGAATGAAACGCAACGCGTGAAAGAGGCAAAGCAAGTGCCCGATTCGATCTCACCCGAAACCCACGCCCGCCAGCGCCAACTCCTCGAAGAGTTGTCGAACGCCTTTGGCCCCACCGGTCACGAGGGACCCGTCCGCGCCATCGTCCGACGCGAAATGACACCCCTCGCAGACGCTATCGAAACTGACGGCATCGGTTCCCTCATCGCTCGCATTGGCGACGAATCAGATGACGTCCCTCGCATCATGCTCTCCGCTCACATGGATGAAGTCGGCCTCATGGTCCGCCAGATCACGGCTGAGGGCTACCTAACAATCCAGACCCTTGGCGGCTGGCTTGACCAGGCCCTCATCAACCAGCGATGGGTCGTCATGACCCGCAACGGCCCCGTCCCCGGCCTCACCGGCATCAAGACCGTCCACGTCATGCAGCCGGAGGCTCGAACACAGGTCTTCAAGAAAGAGAGCATGTTCATCGACGTCGGCGCGTCGAACAAGGAGGACGCCGAGCAGCGACTCGGCATCCGCCCAGGCGACCCCATCGCGCCGGATAGCCGCTTCCAGGAACTGGCAGGCGGCGAACTCTACGTCGGCAAGGCGTGGGACGACAGGGCAGGAGTGGCGAGCCTTATTGAGGTCGCCCGTGCCCTCCGTGAATCAGCAGACCCACTCGCCGCCACCGTCTACCTGGTCGCAACCGTCCAGGAGGAAGTCGGCCTGCGCGGCGCGCACACGAGTAGCTTCCACGTCATGCCGGACATCGGCATCAACCTTGAGTCCGGCGTCGCGGGCGACTACCCCGGCATCACCAAAGACGAGGCCCAAGAGGAGCTCGGCAAAGGCCCGACAGTCTTCCTCCATGACAGCTCCATGCTGCCCAACTTGCGACTCCGTGACTTCTTTGTCGATACCGCCGCCGAACTCGAGATGCCCCTCCAATTCAACGTCCTCAGCGGCTACGGCGAGGACGGAGCGGAGATGCAGAAAGCGGGTTCCGGCGCCCCCTCCATCAACATCGCCGTGCCCACCCGCTACCTCCACAGCCACAACGGCATCATCCACCGCGACGATTTCGCCAATGCCGTCCGCCTCGTCACAGAAGTAGTCCGCCGCCTCACCCCGGACACAGTCTCGGCCCTAACCACCTTCGACTAATCCCCCTCCCAATCCCCCGCGCAGGCAGGGGGAGGCAAGCGGGTCGCGGACGCACCCTTTATGATGAAGGCAACCTGACTACTGGAGTTTGGCAGTGCCTCTCATTCCCAAAGTGATGAGCACCCAGCACCCGGACAACGCTGCGGCGCCTTCCTACGCCGTTGACGGAGTAATCAAGGGCGACGGCGAAATCATCGAGGCCGTCGACGCCTTCAGACTCGGCTGCGATGAGCAGATGTGGGACTCGGAAGGCAAGGACACTGATACCCACGTCGTACAGAAACTTCTTAGCAACTACTCCGACTACTTCCGCGAGGAGCGCCGGTTGGGACGCGACACTGTCATCACCCTGCGCGTCCCCAACCCCGCCATAGAGGTTGAGATGCGGAAACTGATGGTTGAGGCGCTGCAAGGCATCACCACCGCCTACGATGTGGCCCGCGAGTTCTATGGCGGTGACCTGGAGCCGCCCATACAGGAGATCATTCTTCCCTTCACCACCTCCGCCAGCGAACTCTCTCGCATTGCGGCTTATTACGAGAACTTCATCGTCGGCCAGGAATCACGCACTCTCCTGGGCGACGTATCCGTTCGCGATTGGATAGGCGAATTTCTCCCGAAGCGCATTCGCGTTATCCCGCTCGTGGAAGCGCGCGATCAGATGCTCCACGTCGATGACATCGTCCGGGAGTACCTGCGGGAGCGTGAGGAACCCTACCAGCGTGTCTTCCTGGCCCGCAGCGACCCCGCCCTGAACTACGGTATGGTTGGCGCGGAAATTCTGCTCAAGACCGCCCTCTACCGCGTTGACCGGCTCGCGCAGGAGACCGGCATTCCGATGTACCCAATTATTGGCGCCGGCTCCGTCCCGTTCCGTGGACACTTGAAACCCACCAACACTGCGAGGGCCTTCCGTGAGTACCCCAGCGTCCACACGCTCACCGTGCAGTCTGCATTCAAATTTGACTACCCCCGTGATGATGTGACGTCGGCCATCGCTCAAATCCAGGCTCACGAACAGACGCCTGCGCAGCCGATTGATGAACAACGCGCCATCGCCATCTTGGATAAGGCCGCCGTTGAGTACCAAAAGCAGGTGCGCAACCTTGCTCCGACGATCGCCGCAGTCTCCGCGCTCTCCCCGAGGAGGCGAGAGCGTAAACTGCACGTGGGACTATTCGGTTACGGGCGCTCGCTCTCCGGCTCAGACGACGTTACGCTGCCCCGCGCTATCGCCTTCACCACTGCCCTCTATTCCATAGGCGTTCCGCCGGAATTGCTCGGACTCGCCGCCCTTGACCAAGAGGATTTCGCCTACCTGCAAGAGATATACCCGAGCTTTGCAGAAGATCTCGCCACAGCGCTCCGCTACGCGAACGAGACACGCGTTAACCAACTGCTCGGCGACAACTATCGGCGACTGCTCGTGCGCTTCACGGAAGAGATCGACCGCATTCATGAGGGGCTCACCACGGCGGTGTGGGCGAGCATCGAGCAAGGCGCCACTAGGCAAGTGTCGCACTACATCGCGGAGGCGGGAGAACTCCGGCACTTCCTGGGTTGAACGCCGGAACCGCAATCTCCCTGTGGGCAACGTGATACCCGGCAGATTCCCCTTTAGGTTATCGTTGGAGGCTGTAACCGTGCTGCTGACAACCTCGTGCCTGATTCCACTTGACACTGAGCCCTATCAGGCGCATAGTGACTTTCGGTATCCGGTTCGGTGATTTCATCCCTGAACCATGCTGTACCAAACGTTCCCCATAGATGCGTAACGGCACTCCTTTAAGGTTGTCTGTATGCGTGGAATGACGGATGGAGAACGAAACAGGCGTGAATCGCTCCCCGAGATCGTGCGGCGGAGCAGGCCATTTGGGGATACATGGCAAAGTACGTCTTCGTGACCGGCGGCGTCGTTAGTTCCATCGGCAAGGGCATCACCGCTGCTGCTATCGGCCGGCTCTTCACGAGTCGGGGTATCAGGGTCGCAGTTCAGAAACTCGATCCGTATCTCAACGTCGATCCCGGCACCATGTCCCCCTATCAGCACGGCGAGGTCTTCGTCACCCGTGACGGCGCAGAAACAGACCTTGACCTCGGCCACTATGAGAGATTCGTCGATACCGAAATGACACGCTCATCCAGCGTCACCGCCGGCCAGGTTTACTCCTCCGTCCTCTCACGAGAGCGGCGCGGTGACTTCCTTGGTGGCACCATCCAGGTCGTTCCACACGTGACAAACTCCATCAAGACTCGCATGAGACAGATTGCCGACGAAAGCGGCGCGGAGGTCATCATCATCGAAGTCGGCGGCACCGTTGGCGACATCGAGGGCCAACCCTTCCTTGAGGCCATCCGCCAGGTCCGCAACGAAGTCGGTCGAGCCGACGCCATCTTCGTCCACGTCACCTATCTCCCCCAACTCTCCGCCACCGGCGAACTCAAGACCAAGCCCACACAACACTCCGTCCGTGAACTTGGACGCAGCGCCGGCATCACACCCGATGTCATCATCGCCCGCAGCGAAGTCGATGCCACGCAAGAGATTGTCGACAAGATTGCCCTCTTCTGTGACGTTGAGCCCCAAGCCGTCATTCCCCTCTCCACCGTGGACACCATCTACCGTGTCCCCCTCCTCCTTGAAGAGCGCGGCCTGGGCGACTACCTCCTTAATAGGATGCAGCTCGCTGATTACGCCAAAACCGAGCCGCGACTCGATGACTGGCATGACCTTGTCCGCCGCTTTGAAGAGCCAAAACCCCCTCTCACCGTCGCCATCGTCGGCAAGTACGTCGAACTCCATGATGCCTACCTTTCCGTTAAAGAAGCCCTCACGCACTCCGGCCTCGAGATCGGCGTCGACATCGACATTGACTGGATCTCCTCAGAAGAGTTGGAGGAGGACGGTTGGGAAATGCTGCTGGAGCGCGCCCACGGCATCGTCGTCCCCGGCGGCTTTGGCAGCCGGGGCATCGAGGGCATGATCCGCGCCGCCTCCTACGCTCGTGAGCAGCGCGTCCCGTATCTTGGCCTCTGCTTGGGCATGCAAATCATGGTCATCGAATTCGCGCGAAACGTCGCCGGCCTGAACGGCGCCAACTCCACCGAGTTTGACGTCGCCACCCGCCATCCCGTCATCCACATCATGGAAGACCAGGAGCGTATCCGCGCCAAGGGCGGCACCATGCGGCTCGGCTCCTACCTCTGCCACCTCACCCCGGGCACCAACGCAGCCCGTGCATACGGTGATCCGGAGACCATTGTTGAGCGGCACCGACACCGCTTTGAATTCAACAACGCCTACCGAGCCTCCTTTAATGAGGCCGGCCTCATCGTCAGCGGCGCCTATCGTGAGCTCGATCTCGTTGAGATATCTGAAGTGCGTGATCATCCCTTCATGGTTGGGACGCAATTCCACCCGGAATTCAAGTCCCGGCCCACGCGCGCCCATCCTCTCTTCCGGGAATTCGTTTCCGTCGCCGCCGGCATCCTCCGTGAGGGCGAGCAGCCGCCGCTCATCGTTGCCCAGGATGGACTCGCGCATCCCGCCCAACAACCCCTCCGTCATCCCCGCGAAGGCGGGGACCCAACTCCCAACGGCGCGGCCGCACAGACCCCCTCGCCCTTGATGGGAGAGGGTCGGGGTGGGGATGAAACCCCCTCCCGCAGCGCGGGGGCCGGATTCTGACACCCACACCAACAGGCCCTTCCTTTAAGAGAGAGCAAACAGCTACCGGACAGACATAGCAAGAAAAAGCTCCGGGCATCGTCACACCGCCCGCAGCAAAGGAGACATTCGTGGACACCACAGACACCCCCAACCCTGAAGAGCCGCAGCGCCCCGTCACACGGCGTGGCATTGCCCGTCCCCCACGTACCCGACGGCCCGCGGCAGCAGCAGCGACGGAAACACCCCCGGAGGAGAGCTCCGTCGAGGAAACCGTCGCCGAAAACGGCGCGACTCCGGTCGAAACGACGGACAACGGCGCCGCCCCCACCGAAACGACGGATAACGGCGCGACTCCGGTCGAAGCCACAGACAACGGCGTGGCCCCCACCGAAGCATCCCCTCATTCCGGCGAAAGCCGGAATCCATCAGGCCCCTCCATCACGGACGGCCTCCCACCCGCAACCATGACCACCACCACGGAACCTATTGAAGACATCGAAGACGAAGCGCCCGTCCGCCGCGCCCCCCGTCCACGTCCCGCCAACGGCGCCGCCGGGGCAGGGCAGCGACGACGCGAACGACCTGACCGTGGCGAACGGCCGCAGCGTCCCCGCCCTCCCGCCAACACTGACGACGGCGATTCGGAGGCCGCCCCGCGTGAGCCGCGTGTCGTTGATCTGCCGGAGCCCCTCCAGAACGTCACCATCCCCCAGCTTGAGGCCCTTGACCGTGACGATGCCGCCCGCCTCGCCGACTTCCTCAACATGCCCCCCGGCGCAGCATTGCGGCGTGATGAGCTGGTACACCGCGCCATCCAGTCCCTTGGCGAGCGCGGCGGTACCATCACCGCCAGCGGCATCCTTGAGATCACCAACGACGGCTACGGCTTCATCCGACACCGCACCCTCCGCCACAACATCAACGATGTCTACGTCGCACAGTCACAGATCCGCCGATTCAGCCTTCGTACCGGTGATTGGGTAACCGGCCAGGTCCGCTCCCCCAAGAGCGGTGAGAAATACTACGGCCTCCTCCGCGTTGACACCGTCACCGGCCAGGAGCCGGAGATCTCCCGCCGCCGCCCCGTCTTTGACCAGCTCACCGCCCTCTTCCCGGACCGCCTCTATGACCTGGAGACCGAGCAAAAGGCCATCGCCGCCCGACTCCTCAACCTCGTCGCCCCCATCGGCTTCGGACAGCGAGCTTTGATCGTCTCCCCCCCCAAGGCCGGCAAGACCATCCTTCTCCACCAGATCGCCGACGCCATCTCCTCCCAGTACCCCTCAACCCACATCATGGCCGCCCTCATTGGAGAGCGACCGGAAGAAGTCACGGACTGGGAGCGCACCGTTAAAGGCGCAGAGGTCATGGCCTCCACCTTTGACGAGCCCGTTGAAGAACACACCCGCGTCGCTGAGCTCGTCCTCGCCCGTGCCAAGCGACTCGTTGAAGCCGGCAGTGACGTCGTCATCCTTTTAGACTCCATCACACGACTTGCCCGCGCCTACAACATCGCCGCCCCCTCCTCCGGGCGCACACTCTCCGGCGGCATGGACCCCGTCGCCCTCTACCCCCCCAAGCACTTCTTCGGCGCAGCACGCAACACAGAGGAGTCCGGCACCCTCACCATCGTCGCCACCTGCCTCGTTGACACCGGCTCCAGGCTTGACGATGTCATCTACGAAGAATTCAAGGGCACCGGCAACATGGAAGTCCACCTTGACCGCAAACTCGCCGAGCGTCGCATCTACCCCGCCATTGACGTCCTCAAATCCGGCACACGACGTGACGAGCGACTCTACGACGACAAGACCTACCGTGGCATCGTCACACTCCGCCGCATGATGGCCATGCTCTCCAACTCCAACCTTGACGCCTCCGATGCCACCGAGCGCATCCTTGACCGCATCGCCAAGACCAAAACCAACGCCGACTTCATCGCCACCCTCTCCCGTGAAATCTAAATGTCGTCCCCATACCTCAGAAACCCCTACATATGCCCATCACCAACTCACCCATAAATCGAAACCAATCTCAAACCCGATTCGACAATTCCTACCTGATTCACGCCAACCGACTATTGACAACACTTGTAAATCTCCCCTATAGTCACGTGCAGTGACTACGCCTATCGTCAGGCGTGGGGGATGCCGTGTACTGCATGCACATGCGCGGCAAACCCCTGTGTGGCGTGGTGAAGTCGGGATAAAGAGACCGGGAACAGGAGAGCGCGGGGCTCTCCACAGATATGGAGACTGACCGGACAACAGGAAGCGCGGGAAAGTCAGCGCCTCCGGCCGTGACAAGCGGCCAACAGGAGGGTCTCCTGACACCCACAGACGGGGAGGAGCACATGCACTCACAAGAACCCTGGCAATCGCGAAGCCCAACGGGTAGCGTGAATAAACCGTTGATTTCCTCTACACTTAAGAAGAAGGGCCACAAAGGCCCACATCACAGTTACGGAAGGGGGCTTCCTGTGAAGCGCAAAGCACTAGTTATCCTGACGGTCGCGATCCTCGCGTTCGCCATGATCCCGGCCCTCGGAGTCGGTGCGGCGACTGGGGAAATCAAGATTGTCACCCCCAGTGAGATCGTTGATCCCACATTCGACAGGGAAGATGACGCTTTTGATCGACTCGAAAGTGCAGAATACGTCTCAACGGCCACTGGTGGTGAGACGCTTGAAGATACATACGGCACTCTGTATGTCGTCATTGATGATAACGACTCCGATGCCAATGCCCTGACGCCCTATACGGCAGTCTTTACCACTACTCTCGATACGGGGAATTTCCGGATTACCGGAACGCGTAGTGCTGACTCGGTATGGGCGGGAAGCCACCCGAGGGACGTCCCGGAAAGCGCCCGTCAGATTACAGGCTCAGATTTGGATGATCTGAACATTGGCGATTTTAGTCGTGATGGAACGCTGACTGGCGCAGACATCAGGGTATACCTTGACTATGGAACCGTGGTCGGCACACCGATCACGACCATTGGTGCTGTTATTCCCTCTGGTGCGACGATTGAGGTTTCTACCCTATACGAGGGTGCAGACGAACTGCGCATAGTTTTCTATTCGGCCTCCACGAACACGCTTGAAGACGACGATGGCGACAGCCGGGTCGAGGTTCGCACCACCACCGACGCGATTAATGTTCTGGCGTCTGAGAAGAACGTTGCGGCCTACGAGGGCGCGGGGAATGGTGGACTGAACGCCTCGGCGTTCGCCACGACGACGGGTTCCGAGTCGAAGGACTCCGGCATATTCGTTGGCGCGTTTGGTCTCATCAACACCGAGTGGAAAGAGATGCTCGATGACTGGACTGAGCATGACGCCGGCGAGGACAACACCCGCAACATGACGGATGTCCAGAAGACGGCCCTCCTCTGCGTGGATACGACGGGCCTGATTGGCCCAGGTCCAGATGGAGACCTGGAGACGCTGGGCGATAATACAGACACTGCTGATGGCAACTGTGACGACGATGACGGCGGTACGGAAGGCGTGCAGGCCGCTTTCAACACGGACAAGGTTGCTGATGTTGCCACTCAGCGAGGCACACATGCCAGCAGGGATGTGACCATCACTGTGCAGAACGCCGATCTCGATGTCGCAGCCAGTCAGTACATTGCGGATCGCAATGAGGACGGTGTCGTTGATCATCGGGACATTGAGGTCAGGTATAGCAACGTGTCCGGCCCCGGCATCTCTGTCAAATCATTCAGGTTTGCTACCGCTGATGCCAATGCGACAACGGTAACTAATAATGTCGCAAACGCAAATCTTGTGGTCACAGTCACCTTGCCGGCGCTAACAACGACTGAGGCGACTGCTGCCAACCCGGACGCCACTCCTACGGCCGGCGACCCGGCAAACATTCCTCCGGGCAAGCAGCTTGCAGCTGTTGACACCATTACAGTCACGTACGACACAACCGCGAATCTGGAGACCCTACTTGGCGACGTTGAGACAACCGCTGATGACGGGGAGCATATCGGTAAGTTCGATGAGTTGTCGCCGGACAATGACAACAGGGAATCCAGGAATCTCGTGATAGCGTTGAATGCGCAGTCACGAAACCTCGCCTCGCCTAGCGACGCTAGCGACGGCTCCATCGCCAATCCGGGTCTGATCAGCGCATCTGTCCTGATCAACCGCCTCCTGGGTGTCACCCACGGTGGGGATGTCGCCGTTCGCTACAACGACGAATCTGCCGGAATCCAGACGATGCGCACCAAGGTGGACACGCAAGCCCCGACTGTTAAGGCAGTCAACCCCACCGATAAGTCGTTCACAACAGACGATCGCATTGACGGACTCTTCTCCGTAACGGATGGAGACGCGGGGATTCCGGAAGACGCGGAAGACCCCGGTAGGAACGATGTCAACCTGTTCAGCGCCAATGTCCGGTACGTAACGGCGTCCGCGACAATAAACGACAACGCTGCTGAGGAAGAAGATTTCGACCCCGATAGCGTTAGGGAAGAGGACTCAATCGACGACGGCTACACCTACGAGTACCGCATTGACATCCCCAGTAACGTCGTCAGAAGCGCTCAGCAGAACAACCAGGAAGTTGAAGCCAAGCTGACGGTGGTGGCCTATGACCAGGCAGGCAACAGGGCAAGCAAGACCTTCACCTTCACTGTTGACTTGATTGATCCGGAGCTCCTCGGCGCTCTGACCGGTTGGAATGCCGAGAGTAACTCGCAGGTCGATCGCAGTGGCAGCGCCAAGGGTGCGTTCGTCCTGACCCAGAACAACAAGGACAGTGTCGTCCTGATCTTCAACGGCCCGATTGACGGCGCCAACGTGGATCCCGCTGACATTGCCGTGGACGGTGTCAAGGGCTCCGTAACCAGCGCGCTTTGGCTGAACAGCAGCGCAGACAACGTCATCAGCACAACGGGCTTGATCCCTGAAGATCAGACTGGCGATCCGAAGGCCGGCCAGATTGCCCCAGGCGCGAACGCCTCGGATGACGTCGAAGACGACGGCGGCTCGGGCATGGCCCTCCTTGCCAACGAGTTGGGCCAGGATGCCAGGCACCTTCTGTTCCTCACACTGAGTGAAGACCTCGGGACGGATGCGAAGCCTAGCATCTCCATTGACCGTAATGACGTGCAGGACCTCGCGGGCAACGAGTTGGGTAAGGATCACATCACGGTCACGAGCGACCGCCTCAACCCGACCTTCACCGTGACGCTTGCGAACAAGACCACCAAAGGTGACCTGGCCGTCACCATTGAGTCGTCTGAGCCGCTCACGCGGCGCGGCCCCACGGCCACCCTTGAGAAGGGAAGAGTAATCGCCCTTACTGAGACCACAACGTCTGAGACGACGTGGTCCGTCTCCGGGAGCCTCTCCAGCCTGCGCCTCAGCAGCAAGGGTTCGGATGACGGCCTCTGGACTGTCAGGGTCGTCGGCTCGGATGAAGCCGGTAACGAGGCAACCTCGACGAAGGCCAAGTGGGAGCTTGACACCACAGCAAACAATGGCGACTTGCCCAAGCGCAGTGCCAGGGAAGCTGACGATGGCTCCAAGGACCAGGCCGCACTCGCCCTGAGCCTTGAGACCAATGACGTTGTCTTCCTGAACCTGGACTTCGGCGCTGAGGGTGATGAGTATGGCACCGGTGACCCGGATGCCACTCCATCATCCACCTACAAGTCCACCGATACGAAGAAGAAGATCAGCATCGACAGCATGAGCCTTGAGGCTCTGGCCGCCGACGCCATTAGTGGGACGCCTGCGAAGATCGCCACGAATCCGACCGTCGATACGACGACAGAGATTGACGCGGCCTCGGCGCAGACCTCGGACGGCGTGAAGCATGTCGTCGCCCTCACGGAGCTCGCGATCGGCAACTACCGCCTGAACGTGAACTTCTCGGACGAGGTCGGCAACACAGGTAAGTTCGGCTTCGTGTTCAAGGTCATCGCGCCGAAGCCTGCCACAGTTGCCGTGGTCCCGGGTTGGTCCCTCGTGTCCATCCCAGGCACCCCGCAAGACACGAGCATCGGCGGCGTCCTCGGAGACTCGACGGTGACGGATGTCTGGAGCCTGAACAACGAGACCAAGGTTTGGGAGTTCGCTCGCATCGATGCGGAAACCGGCGAGTGGATGGGTACGCTCACCCAGATCGTGGATGGCCGCGGCTACTTCGTCCGCAGCTCTACCTTCGATCCGATCAAGGTGCTCATCGCTAGGTTCGACCCGCAGCGCACGCCGTCGCAGTACGTCGTGACCGCCGGGTGGAACAGCATCGGCTACACCCCCGCGGGCCGTGAGAAGTCAATCAGCGCCGACGCCTACCTGAGTTCCCTCGGTGCATCCGGATGGGGCATGATCCGCACGTGGGACGCTGACGCCACCCCGCCGCAGTACGAGACCTACTTCTCCAGCGGCGCGGCGACCGACGGCTTCCCAGGCACGGCGGACGATGAGGGCGGCGTCGCCCTGGTCGAGGAAGGCAAGGGCTACCTGCTCTTCGCCACCCGCAACGGAGTCATCGGCGGCTAAACCCCGATACCAATCCCTCCCCCCCGTTCACCCTGAGCAAGTCGAAGGGCGAACGGGGAGGGCAGGGAAACCGGAAGAGGGGCAAACCCCCCCTCCCTAGCGGAAACAAAAGAGGCCCCGGGCAAACCCCCCGGGGCCTCTCCCTTTCCGTCATTCCCGCCCCCCCCCCCCCCGTCATTCCCGCGAAAGCGGGAACCCAGTACGGCGCGCAGCGCCGTCTCTCCCCCCGCCCCCCCTCCGTCATCCCCCCTCCGTCATTCCCGCGAAAGCGGGAATCCAGTACGGCGCGCAGCGCCGTCCCCGTTCCGTCTACAATCAAAGAGCAATGACCAACACCCGCCCCCGGAAAAACCCCCTGGATCCATGCGTCTACATCATGGCGAGTGACCGAAACGGAACCATCTACACCGGCGTCACATCCAACCTTGTACAGCGCGTCTGGCAGCATAAGGCAGACCGGACTGAGGGCTTCACAAAGGAATATGAAGTCCACCACCTCGTCTGGTATGAGCAGCACGCAACCATGCTCTCCGCTATCTCGCGCGAGAAAGCCATCAAGAAATGGAACCGCCGCTGGAAACTGGAACTCATAGAGAGCCTCAACCCGGATTGGCAAGACCTTTACGAAGACATCGCCTAACCCCCCCCGTCATTCCCGCCCCCGCCCCCCCCCGTCATTCCCGCGAAAGCGGGAACCCAGTACGGCGCCCAGCGCCGTCCCCCCCCGTCATTCCCTCCCCCCCTCGTCATTCCTGCCCCCCTCCGTCATTCCCGCGAAAGCGGGAACCCAGTACGGCGCCCAGCGCCGTCCCCCCCCCGTCATTCCCTCCCCCTCCGCCATTCCCGCCCCCCCCGTCATTCCCGTGAAAACGGGAATCCAGTACGGCGCGCAGCGCCGTCTCCCCCCTCTGCTACCCTTAACCCATGGAAGACCTCGTCACCCGCCTCCTTGACGGCAACCTCAAAGCCGCCCCACGCATCATCACCATGCTCGAAAAAGGCGACCCCCAGGCCGATGACATCATGCAGCGCATCGCCGCCCACCTAAATTCCCCTCATTCCGGCGAAAGCCGGAATCCATCGGGCCGTCTCCCCGCCCACCGCATCGGCATCACCGGCCCCCCCGGCGCGGGCAAAAGCACCCTCGTCGAGGCCATGACCGCCGAGCTCCGCAAACAGAACCTCACCGTCGGCGTCCTCGTCGTCGATCCCTCAAGCCCCTTCACCGGCGGCGCAATCCTCGGAGACCGCGTCCGCATGAGAGACCACTTCCTGGACCCCGGCGTCTTCATCCGCAGCATGGCCACACGCGGCGCATCCGGCGGCCTCTCCGCCATCGCCCCCTCCGCCATGCGCGTCCTGGACGCCGCGGGCGTGGACGTCATCATCATGGAGACGGCGGGCGTCGGCCAGACCGAGCTGGACATCATGCACACCGTCGATAGCGTCGTCGTCGTCGTCGTCCCGGAGGCGGGCGACGCGATTCAGACGATGAAAGCCGGGCTGCTCGAGATCGCCGATGTCTTCGTCGTCAACAAGGCCGACCGACCCGGCGCGAAGCGCATGGCCAACGACCTCGAGACCACCGTCCACCTGGGCAGCCGTGACATGGACTGGTGGACGATTCCCGTCCTCCAGACCGAGGGGATCCGCAACAAGGGCGTCACGGAGCTCGTGGAAGCCGTGGGACGGCACCACGAGACGCTGCGCGACACCGGACGCCTCGAAGCCCGCCGCGCCGAGCAGAGACGCTCAGAATTTCACGCAGCCCTAAGAGAGCGCCTCCTGGACCGCCTAACCCGCGCCGAACGAGCCGCCGCCGCCGCTGCTGACCGCTCGGAACACGCCCCAAACGACTCAGACCAGGCCGATACCCTTGCGGAGATCCTCCACCAGGTCGAAACCGGCCAACTCCCCCCAATAACCGCCGCCACCCAAGTCCTCCAAAACCCCAACCTACTCCGCTAAACATCCGTCATTCCCGCGAAAGCGGGAACCCAGTACGGCGCGCAGCGCCGTCCCTCCCCCGTACCGCCTTCCCCTCATTCCGGCGAAAGTCGGAATCCATCGGGTCCCCTCCCCCGCCCCCCCTCGTCATTCCCGCGAAAGCGGGAACCCAGTACGGCGCGTACCGCCTTCCCCTCATTCCGGCGAAAGCCGGAATCCATCGGGTTCCCTCAGGCCTTCAACCCCGCCTCAACCCCCAAAAACCGCCCAATATCACCAACCTCCCCCCGCACCTCATCCCAAATAGACGCCAGCGCGTCCTCCATCCCCGGAAACGCCTCAACCCTAACCTCCAAAGCCTGCCCTGTTTTCCCCTCATTCCGGCGAAAGCCGGAATCCATCGGGCTTCCCCCACGCACCCGCGTCCACGACCACGTCGCCACCGCAAGGCCATCGATCGTCACAACCGGCCGGATCATCCCCCCGCCCGCGTTCACCCGAGACATATGCTCCGGCGCAACCGCCAACCCCCGCCCCCGATACCCAAGCAAATAAGTATCAAAAAACCCCAACAACCTCACCACCCCACCGTCATTCCCGCCCCTACTCCCCTCATTCCGGCGAAAGCCGGAATCCATCCCATCCCCATCCACCCACATCCGCTCCCCCGCCGCCTCAACCTCCACCAGCTCCCCTCGGATCGCCGAGAGCCCCGCCCGAGCGTCCCGCAGCGGCAGCCCCGACCACACCGCGAAGTCCCGCGGCGTCGAAGGTCCAAACGCCCTGATGTACCGGCTCGCTAGCCGCGCCAGCCCCTCCTCCCGATCCAACTCCGGCCGCTCGATCCCCGCCAGCCATGAATCAGCCGCCACAAAAGTCTCCGTCCGGCCGTCCAGCAGCGGCCCGTGCGTGATGACACCCAAAACCCCTCCGGACCGCACGATATGATTCAGCGCCTGCCCCTCGACCGTTATCCCCTCCGAAACAAGCCTTTCACCCACCTCTTTACGCGTTAAAGGGCCGTACTTTGTGAAACACGTAACTAAACACTCCAGCGCCCGCTCCAGCGTCTTTTCATCGAGGCCCAGCTGCAGCCGATGCCCACTCCCCGCAGAAAACGCCCGGTAACCCAAAAGCGAGGTCATCCATCGATGATCCTCGCTGGGTATCAAATGCAGCGCCCCCCGCATCACCCAGGTCCGCACAATCTGTCGAGTTTCAGATAGCGCTTTCCAAACATCCCCAACTTTCGTGTCAAGACCCCGCGCCCTCGGGACACTCCGCGCCCGAACCTGCAACGCCGCAGCATTAAAATCCTGCGCCTGCACCCCGCCCGTCCCCTGCACCCCGCCCGTCCCCCGCACAATGTCCAATACCGCGCCCGCGCCGCCAATGGGAACATCCAGCCCCTGCGAAGACACGCGGAGACGCCGCGTCTCATCGGCAGTGAGGGTCACGGTGGGCATGACAGCAGGGCCTTCAGTTGGCTGATTGTTATGGAATGGAGAGTTGCCTTAGTCCGATGGCACAGCCGACAGCCCGAATTCCCCACGGATAGCATTCACGAGCGGCCAGAAATCGATCTCGTAGAATTCGCTGACGACTTGTTTGACTTGGGAAACCACCTTGTCACGATCAACCGTCGGTCCGAACACATGCTTACTATAGATTGAGTGCCAGCCTCCTCTGAGGCGGCCGCCCGCCTGGAAAGGTTCCCCTCGTTCTTTCGCCAAGGTGAAAAGGCGTTCACGCGTTTCTTGATTACCGGGGCCTACCCAGAGATGGAATGTCATCCTGTCAGTGAATTTGAGCTCAAAGCGGACAATCCGGTTCGATCCCGACCAACCACTACCCTGATTGAGTTCGGAAATGTCATCCAGATACGGAGTGGAGATTCTGCGCTCCCTTCTGGTCCTTGACTCCACTTGCAGGGCCGGCTCGAATCGCTTCATGGCTGTTTCGATATCGCCCCAGTCAATTGGCGGAGACGCCTTCGCCTCAATGATGAGATCGATCGCCTCACGGTGGTTGCTGTATATCTGATAGGCCAGTTCCTGAATGTTGTCAGTAGTATCCAAGACATGCCTCCGAAGGGTGCTTACGTACTGCTCAAGAAAATCGGCTACTCCCGCGCTGATGGTTGATCCGCGAGTAACAAGTACTTTCTCAACCAGTTCAGCAACAGTCTCGTAACTGAGTGGGGTATAACGCGCTTGATCCGCTTCCTCCCGCGGCTCAACCCCTTGCGGTGTTAGAAAAACAGGAAATGGCCGCAGTTCCCCATACTCCTCCTCAACCGTCGCCAGATAGCGGCTGAGTTGTCCGGAACTCTCGCCGCTAAACACCTTATTCTCAATCAGGCAGGCGAACCCATCGGCGCTGCTCACCGCAAGCACGTCGATGTTGTGGCGTTCCCGCGTGACCTCGACATCGCTCAGAGTCCATCCGTCAACATCAAATGGTGTTATAGACCCGATGCCCCTATCTCGTGCTTCCCTTGCCGCCTCTGAGAGGAAACGCCTGAGGAAGTAGCCCCCTAGCCTATGAGAGCCGCGCGGATTGAGAAGCCAGGCGAGAAAGGCTGAGTGCTGGAGTTCCCGATGCCAAATGCCGAGCACATCAAAGAGATTGAACTCGGCAAGTAGGTCTTCTAGCCGTTCCAGGGTGTCGTCAAGGATGAGAGCTTGAAGCGCCCTCTCACTCTCACTAATATCTCGGGAGGCGCTCATCACTCTCGCAAAACCTACCCCGCCGCCGCCAGCTCCCCCTGCGTCACGTAATAGTCCCGCAGACGCCGGATCGCACGCGCTGCGTCCTGGAACGACGGGAACACCGCGATCCCGCGGTCCGCTATCTTGCCTCGGAAGTCCGCAAGCGCCGCCTCGTCCTGGTTCCACGTCGCAATCACGCCGAACGGCTTGTTAGTAGACCCCTGGAACTCCTTGAACATGTCGATTAGATCGTCCATGCCCTTCCCTTGCCGCTCGAGACGACGTGCAATGAAGCCGATACTCGCCTCAATGACGACGATGTCCGTATTCAGATCCGCCGCCAGCGTGTCCAACATATCGCGCCCGCGCTCGATACTCGTCAGGGAGCCGGAAACGTCCAGTGGATTCTTGTAGCTGCCGCCAACGACGGTGACGATGGGTTCCAGAATGTCGTAGCTCTCTTGCGTCAGGTCCGGTACGGTCAGTCCCTCGCGCCCGAAAGCGTCAGACACCAGCACGGACTGCCCGCCCGTCTGCGCCACGATCCCCATCCTGCTGCCCGTGAACGGTTTCATAAAATGCAGGGCCTTGAAGGCGTCCATCAGCTCGTCCTGCGTGTCCACGCGAATCGCGCCCGTCTGACGTATCATCGCGTCCCACAGCGCCATATCGGAGGCCAGGTGGCCTGTGTGGGATGCCGCAGCCCGGGCGCCTTCGGTCGTCTGTCCGCCCTTCCAGATGACCACAGGCTTGCGTGACGCTACGTCCCGCAGCGCCTCGAAGAACTTGCGGCCATCGCGCGTTCCCTCGACATACATGCCGATGGACTTGACCTCCGGATCCTCGCCCAGATACTCCAGCCAATCGCCCTGGTCGACGGCGATGCTGTTGCCCATGCTGATGGACTTCAAGGGGTAGAGGCCATTGGTGCGCGCGCGGACAACGAAGCTCGTGGCGTGGGTACCGGAGTTGGACATGAATCCAATGTCCCCCTCGTCGCCGATCCACTGGTCTGCGGTGTTCCGGATGCCCGCCTTGGAGTGATACAGGCACATGCAATTTGGCCCGACGAGGTTGAAATTCGCCTCGCTCGTCATCTTTATCAACGCTTCCTGCAATTGGACGCCCTGCTCCTCGCCCGTCTCCGCAAAGCCGGACGTGAACAGCGCTGCCGCTCCTGCCCCCGACTTGATTGCGTCTGCCACGATTCGTGGCGCGACAGGGCGCGGCACTGCGACAATCACATAGTCGACCTGCCCCGGCACTGCCTCAAGGCTCGGGTAATTCTCAAAGCCCATCTCGAGGATGCCCGGGATCTCGTTCTCATCAATCTGAACGGACACAACCTTGGCCTTCGCGTCACGAACGCTCTTCAACCACATATAGTCCGTGATCTTCTTGTCGCCGACGACGGCGATCAACTGCGGATTGAATGCCCTGTCTAGGTTGGCCTTGCGTGTTGCGTCCATCGAGAATGCTCCTCAGTTACTCTGTTCCGCTCCGTCTCGAGAGCCCTAGCCGTCGTCCTCTGCGGTCAGTACGATGCGCGCATCAACCGCGATTGACCCGTCCGCGTACGCCAGCACCGGATTGAGGTCCATCTCGGCAATATCCGGCGTCTCGCTCACAAACGCGGACACCGCCTCAATCACCCCCTCCAGCGCCTTCAAATCGACGGCTCGAGTGGCCCGATACCCCGTCAGCAGGGGATACCCCTTGATGTCTCGGATGATTCCACCGGCGTCGCGTTTTGTAAGGGGCGCAATGCGGAAAGCCACGTCCTGCAGCACTTCAACCGCGATGCCGCCGAGCCCGAACATGATGACAGGGCCGAATTGGTGATCTCGTGTCATTCCCACGATGACCTCAACACCGCCGCCCGGCGCCTGCGACTGCACCGTCACGCCGTCGAGAGCCGCGTTTGGCTCCGCCGCCTTCGCGCTCGCCACGATTTCCTCGAACGCGGCCCGCGCGGCATCCGCATCAGCAATGCCAAGCCGCACCCCGCCAACGTCGCTTTTGTGCGTAATCTCACGCGAGGAAACCTTCATGACGACCGGAAAACCAACACTTTCCGCAGCTGAGGCAGCCTCGTCAGCGGACGAAGCCAGAGTCGGCATCGTAACGCTGATCCCTTGCTCCTGGAGAATCGCCTTGGATTCCTCCTCCGTCAGGATGAGCCGTCCCTCGGCCCGCGCACGAGCCGCCGTCTCGCCAAAAAGTGCGGACGCTGACACTGTCACAAACACACCCCCACCAAGTACTCCCCTATTGCGCTCGAATGCGCCAAACACCCCATGGCCCTTCGGGCCACAATGCACTTGCTAGTGTATACGAATCGACGCCCAAACGCGCCAATTTCCGCGAGGTGGATGCCCTACAGCCGCGCCACCCCAACAAGCGTCGCGTTCACAATGAATCGGTGTGAATACGTTGTCGCCGGCGCGCACGTCACCAATGACAACGTCGGCCCGTCCGAGTAATCGAAGACGTCTACGTCCTCCGGCAGAACGACGGTCGTATCCGTGGCGCGGTACAGGAACACGTCCCCACCCGCCGTGACAATGATGTCCACAATCTCGCCCCGCCGTAGCAGTGGCGCAATCTCATCCAGCCGCGCGAAGATCGACCCCTCGCCCGCAATCGGTGAGTTCACGTGGCCGGACATGACCGTATTGCCGAGCTCTCCCGGCGTCGCGGAACCGATGTGGAAGCCCACCGCATGATCCGCCGTCTCCCACTCGTTCGCCGATCCGTTCCAGACAATGTTGAGGTCGACAACCGTTGATTCCAGGTTAATCGCCGGGATCATGATGTGATGTGGCCTCGGCTCCCGTCCGTACGAATCTATGAGATCGTCTTCTGTGACTGCCTCAAACTTCTCCTTGATCGGCCCCAATAGCGTCCCATCGTCCGCCCCGGACACATAGTGGCTGTAGTCCCGTAGGATGCCGTACTCGTCGTACAGACCGCTGTCGTCCGCCTCCCCTGTCAGGGGATCATCGTTGTCGGTAGGTGACTGTGGTGTTTCCGTCGCCGGCGTCAACGCAGTAGCCACCGGAGCCGGTGCGCTGACAGGCCCGGAGACCGATGCCGCCGTCGCCGTTGCAGTTGACGTGGGTAGAGGAGCAACAGTGGGCTCCGGCGTTGGCAGGTCTCTCATCAGATCCTCGCGCGTCAGGCCGGTCTCCACCTGTGTCACCGCCAACTCATCGAGGTCCGCCTCCGAATACACCGCGAGAGCAAAGTAACCCGCCGAGAACAACACCAGGGATGCACCGATGGCGGCAATAAGCACGCCCAGCACGAGCATGGGCCGAATAAAGATAAGCGCCCAGAGGCCGAGGAACCGCTCCGTCATGTGCTCTCCGCGTTCAGCTCAGTATTTCCGCAATCCTCTCATCGAGGACTGCGCCATTTACGACCCCCGCCCATCGCGTATGCACCGTGCCGTCCGACTCGATGAAGAACGTCACCGGCAGCCCGCCAACGCCATAGTCGATCGTTGCCTGCCCGTCCGGGTCCGTCACCATCACGTAGCCGTCGTCGACGGGCACGTTGAACTCCTCGATGAACGCCAGCGCATCCTCATTCGTATCCTGGATCGCCACACCGATGAAAACGACTCCATCATCCGTGTACTGCTCATGGGCCTCCACAAGATGTGGCATCTCCACGCGACACGGAGCGCACCACGACGCCCAGAAATTAACGACAATCGGTGACCCCTCGAAATCGGACAGGCTCACATCGCCCACGCCGTTCAGTTGCGACAGCGTGAACTCCGGCGCCGCGATGCTTGTGCGCGTCGTCGTGTCCATCGGCATGGTCTCGCGCGTTAGCAAGCTGTACGCAAGTAGGCCAATGAACGCCGCCATCACCACAACTGCCACACTGACGACGACAATCCCCGGCCGCCGCTGTTCGAGCGCGCCGGGGTCGAATCCGGGCGCAAATGCCACCGCATCGCCCTCACCGTCGGCTGCAGAATCAGCTTCGTCTCGTGGGTCTCGATCATCATCGACCATAGGCAATCCCCGCTCCTACAAGTATAACCTGCCCAATGTACTCAGCTTCGTTGTCGCCCCTATCAGCAATGCCGGAACGCGGAAATCTCCCGGAATCCAGAAGCAAAGCCGTTCACGAACCTTAAAATCCTTTACCCAATCCCCGCGCAGTGCCACAATATGGCATCTATCGGGACAGTTAGGATCTTCGCCTTACGCCCGACAACGGAGGGGGGCCGTTAAAGATGTTCATGCCGCTTGAGGGTGTCCGCGTCATTGACCTGACGCACTACACCGCCGGGCCGTACGGCACGCGAATACTTGCCGACTACGGCGCAGACGTTATCAAGATCGAAAGGCCGGGCGGTGGCGATCCCGCGCGTCGGATCGGTCCCTTCTACCACGATGAGCCGAACCTCGAAAAGAGCGGCCTCTTTCTCTTCCTCAATACCAACAAGCGCTCAATAACCCTCGACTTCAAGACCGAGAAGGGCAAGCAGATCATCAAAGAGCTCGTCAAGGACGCTGATATCCTCATCGAGAACTTCCCGCCCGATGTCATGACCCACGCCGGCCTCGGCTATGAAGAGCTCAGCCAAATCAACCCTCGCCTCGTCATGACCTCCATCAGCAACTTCGGCAAGACCGGCCCGTATAAGGACTGGGTCGGCCTTGATCTCACCCTCTACGCCATGGGCGGCAACATGTGGGGCTCCGGCGACCCTGAACTGGAGCCGCTGAAGACCGCAGGCCGCATGACCTCCTTCCACGTTGGCTATGCCGCCGCCCTCGCCAGCGCCCTCGGCCTCACCAACGCCGAACTGCGAGGGCAGGGCGAGAACATCGACGTCAGCTACTTTGAGGTCACATTGCAGTCTATCGACGGCCGAATGCAGAAACTGCTCGGTTACCAGTACAACAACCAGGTACCTATGCGTGTCTCACCAGGGGCCAGCCTTGGCCTGGGCAGTGGCATCTATCCCTGTCTTGACGGCATGTTCATGACTACGGCCGGCGCCGCCCAGTTCCCCAACATGGCGCGCATGGTTGGCGCGGAGGACATCCTCACCCAGCCCGGCTGGGATACCGTCGCCGGCCGCTCCCGCCCGGAGGCCGCCGAAGAGTGGGAGGCAACCCTCATCCCGTGGATGCTGGAGCGCACCACCAAGGAAGTACAGCGGGCGTGCATGGAATTCGGTGTGCTGGGCGGGCCTGTCAACACCATCGAAAACCTGATGAATGACGAGGACTTTAACGCGCGCGGTTTCTGGCAGACCATCGACCATCCCGCAACCGGACCGCTCACCTACCCGGGCTTCAACTCGCGTATTCACTTCGAGGACGGAGAGCGGCCCGCTCGCCGCCATGCCCCTCTCCTCGGCGAACACACCGTCGAGATTCTCAAGGAAATCGGCATTGAGGGCGAGGAGGTATCACTCCTCCGGTCTGAGGGCGTCATTTAGCCCCTTGCGCCATAGAGTGACGCTGACAGCTAAAGGAGCACAGCTATGACAACGACAGATCGCCGAGACATGACCGGTTCCCCCGTCCCCGGCACCGGCAAGCTGCCCTTAGAGGGTCTGCGCATCCTTGACATCACCGTCGTCTGGGCCGGCCCCTACGGCACCATGCACCTGGCCGACTGGGGCGCGGAGGTTATCCGCATCGAGTCCATCAAGCACTTCGCCACCAGCACCCGCGGCCAGATGGCCCGCCCGCCGCTGGAATTCGTGCGTCTCCGCAACACCGGCATGGGCTATGTCGATGACGATCCCGGCGAACGCCCCTGGAACCGCCAGGCTATCTTCAACACGCACGCCCGCAACAAGCTCTCCGTCACTATGGATCTCTCGAGTCCGGAGGGACAGGAAGCCCTGGAGCGACTCGTCGCGCAGGCCGACGGAATCCTGGAGAACAACGTCGCCATCTCCATGGAGCGGTTTGGCATCACATGGGAGCGCCTTTCCGCTATCAACCCGCGTCTCATCATGGTGCGGATGCCCGCCTTCGGTATCGAGGGCCCCTACAAGAACTACCGCACGTGGGGCAACCACATGGAGGCCATCGCAGGCCATCCTCTCCTCCGCGCCTACCCGGATGAAGACCCGTCCCGCGGCCCCAGCGGCGTCCCCAGTGACGCAGCGGGTGGCGTCGGTGGCGCGCTCGCGTTCGTCATGGGTCTGCGCCATCGCAACAAGACCGGCAAGGGCATCCTCATCGAGGCCCCGACCGCCGAGAACTTCGTCCCGTTCCTCGGCGATTTCGTCATGGACTACTCCATGAACGGCCGCGTCTACACCCAGCTCGGCAACGGCCATATGTTCCTTGCCCCGCACAACGTCTACAAATGTGCCGGTGACGAACGATGGATCACCATCGCCTGCCGCTCTGACGCCGAGTTCCGCACGCTCTGCCAGATCATGGGCGATCCCGGCCTTGCCGATGATCCACGCTTCGCCGACTCCCTAAACCGCTACCAAAACCGACGCGAGCTTGATGAAGCCATCTCACGCTGGACGGCGGAGCAGGATGCGCGGGAGACCATGCATCGCCTGCAGGCGGCCGGTGTCCCGGCCGGCATGGTCATGGACGAGAGTGATGTCCATGCCGATCCCCAGGTCGCCGAGCGCAACTTCTTCCAGGAAGTCACACACCCGGAGGCGGGCACGCACAAGAACCCGACGACGGGCTTCAAGTTGCAAAATACGCCCTATGAGATCCGCCGCCACGCCGTGCTGCTGGGCCAGGACAACGAATACGTCTACAAAAACGTCATGGGCTATTCAGAAGAGGAATACCAGAACTTCATAGAAATGGGCCACGTAGGCATGGACTACGACCCGGGGGTGCAGTAGGGATACCTCAGCTAGCTGGACTAGAGGATCTTTGTTCCTCCCCCACTGTGGGGGAGGGTCAGAGTGAGGGGCACCCGCCCACCGTCACTCTTGGGAAAGCGGGAATCTGCGCATCCCTACTTCTCCAGCCACACGTGATCGTACCGGTTCTGTGGCCCGTAAAAGGCCAAATAGTTGACCGCCGGCATGAACCCTCGAACATCGGCGCTCACAATCTGCGCATAGACAACATGCGCGACTATGGTCTTCGCCTGATCTCTTAGTGCGAACTCCATGGCGTCCCACGCCTGTTCCCTGCGCTTCAAGGGGTCTAATTGGAAATGTGTTTCGTCGAAGATATCGTTATAGTCCTGATTCATATACCTGTTGTAATTTAGGGCACCATAAGAGTTGAAGTGGGGGAATAGAGTCAATTCTGGGTCGATGCCGTGGGTCCAAAAACTGTGAACCCCACCATCGAAATCGCCGATGCTCCAGGCGCCGTAGGTGGCTGTGCCATCCCCGGCATTGACAGTTGCGTTGATATTGATCTCCTCCAGATCATCGGCGAAAGCCTCAGCGTCGGCCCTGTGCCTATCCAGAACAGTGATCGAGAGTTCAAGCTCCCCCGGCCGATATCCTGCTTCCGCCAGGATCTCCCGTGCCCTCTCCTTATCGTCCTCAGGAGTTGAAATGCCCATCACGTCCCCGTACCCGGGTATCTGTCCACACCGTTCAGCTGGCATCGCCCAAAATGACGACGGATAGAATCCACAACCGGTCGGTAAGGCCGCCCATCCATTCCTGACCTCGGAGATATATCGTTCGTTGTCGATTGCCAAAGCAACTGCCTCATTGACGGCCGGGTCGTTCCACGGATACCTCTGCTGATGGAGGAAAAGGGCGGGGCTCATCGAGGGCGAAACTTTGCTGTCCCATACTCGGCACGTGTCCTGGGAGCACTCACGCATCAGCATGTCAGCCGTAGTGCCCGTATACCCATGCGGCCTTCCAATATGCAATCGGCCCGTTCTCAAAGCAGTCGGTATTGCGCTTGTACCCATCAGGCGCAGATCGATGCCGTCAAGATACGGCAAGGGCGCGTCCCAGTAGTCGGGATTGCGTTCGTAAATGAATCGTTCACCATCCATCTCTTCCACCAACAGAAATGGTCCGCTCGTGACCTCTGGCACGGTCCTCCTGAGTGCATTCAGATTCGTTCCCTGGTAAACGTGAGCCGGCCTGATGATGTTGTAAGGCAAGGCGAGTACATCGAGTGTAAATGTATTTGCAGCACCCTCTGCGAAGATCACGCTGTGATCGCCCTCACATCTAATCTCATAGATTCCGATTAGGAATTCACCCCTCGGATTCCGGTGTAAGCCCTGTCCCGTTCGAATCGTGTCGAATGACCACTTAACATCGGCACAGGTTATGGGCGTCCCATCCGACCACTCAATGCCCTCGCGAAGATCGAATATGTACTCCTGCCCCGTTTGTGAAACCCGCCACCCTTCTGCAATATCCGGATGCAGCTCAAAGAATGCGTCATCCTCGAAATCCTCCTGGGTACCCCAGGTCCGCGGCTGGATGAGCATGTTGTGTAACGGTTGCATGGATGGCGCAGACACACCACTGGTCTCTTCCCACGTGCTATACGATGGCCCCTTGCTGGTGAAGGCGACCTGCAAAACGCCGCCTCGTTTCGCGTCTGGATCCAGCGGCTTGCCGCTCACGGATCTGGGCTCTTGCCCATAGATCGGCGTATGTTCGAAATAGCTGTTGAATCCCGCCGCTTCGACGTGCCCCATAGCTGTGGGCGCGGTAAAGGCGTGTCCTCGAGCTTCCGCCGGCGCCTCACCTATAGTGTTTCCGGCTTCATCATTGAGAACTCCCACAACTCTGCCGTCCTCGTTAAGTAACACTCCGCCACTAACCCCGGCAGGGATTCCCGTATCCAAGCCCAAAATGCTGCCTTCAAACTCATGGCGAATGCCGACTATCCTGGTTCGCGTCGCGGATACCTCCTGCTCGCCCGCTGGGAACCCCGCCATAAAGGCCCACGAATCGACAACGCGAAGGCTCTGGCGTTCCAGCATGAGAGGTTCGAAAGACCTTGAACAACAGATGTCGATGTACGCAAGATTTCGAGCCTCGTCTTCCTCAATGAGCTCGGCGGGGTATTCCGTACCGTCGTGTAAGGTCACGGAAATCACTTCCGCGCCGTTCACCACGTTGAGGTTGGTCATGATGGTGGAGCGCCCTATGGGCGGAACTCTCACGATTACACCGGTTCCGCTGCCGTTATCCGTTACCAGATTCACAATCCCCGGCCGTAGGTCCTCGATGGCATCCCACGGTGGCTCTGGTAACGGCGTCGCGGTAGGCGTAGGTGTCTCTGTCGGCGGGACGAGCGTTGGCACAACCGTTGGCGGCAGAGATGTTGGAGTGGGGGCAGCAGGCGTGGCCGAGACCGTCGCCGTTGGCGATGCTGTGGGTTCTGAGGGAAGGGGAGTATCAGGGGCCGGAGTGGGTTCGCCTACTCGTGTGCAAGCAAGAAGTAGCAGAGATGCTACCGTCACAGCCACGAGCAACGTGCGCGGCGAAGGGTAAATTAAGAAGCGCAACAATTACCTCACGACATGATTCTACGGCAATTTCATGTCACGAGAATAACGGGAAAAGACTCAAGACTTGCTCGCGGACTCTTCCGGCCAGCCGCCGAACCCTAAACCGTCAGCTCACTCCCCCAGCCAAACGTGATCGTACCGGTTCTGTGGGCCATACCTGGCGAGGTAGTCCGGGCTGGGCATGAAGCCTGCTACCTCTACGCTCGTTACAGGCAGATAGACGTCATGGGCAACAATTATCTTGGCCTGCTCACTAAGAGCAATCTCCATCGCGTCCCACGCTAGTTCGTGCCGTTCATCAAGATCCAGCGTCGTGCTCATACGCTCTATTAAGTCATCAACTCGGGAATTACTGAATCCCCCATAGTTGCTCGCGCCTTCGGAATGGAAGAGCTCGTACATGAAGAGATTCGGATCAAGACCGGCAATTTCAAACTTGTTCACGCCAATATCGAAATACCCGCGCTCCCAATACTGAAGCGCGGGGCGGGTCTCCAGGACGTGGGATACTGTGCGAATGCCAGCGAAATCCAGATCGCCAGCGAAAGCGGGATAGTCGCCACTTATCTCGCTCCAGACGCCGAATTCAAGTTCAATTCCGGCCACATCATATCCGCTATCTGCGAGGAGCCTGACCGCCTCATCCTTGTCTTGCCTGGCGGTGCTCGCTCCAAAGACGTCCCCATATCCTGAAATCCGCCGGCACTGCCGTTCGGGCATTGCCCACTCGCTTGTAGGGTGGAAGCCGCAGCCGGTCGGTAGCACGCCCCAGCCACCACGAGTCAGGTCGATGTAGCGTTGATTATCAATTAACAGGGCTATCGCTTCACGGACGCCCGAGTCGTCAAGCGGCTCGCGATCCCTGTTGATGAACAGTGCTGAACCAAATGTGGAGGCAGTAACACGATCCCAGAACTGGCATACGTTACGGGCGCATTCCTGCACCAGCGACTCCGCATCGGCTCCCGCGAATCCCTCCGGGCTGCCGATATGTATCCTGCCCGTCCGCATGGCCGTGGTTATAGCCGCTCGACTCATAAGGTGCAGTGCGACGCCGTCCAGGTAGGGGAACGGCGCGTCCCAGTAATCGTCATTTCGCTCGAAGCGATAACTCTCGCCCGGAATCCGCTCCACACTCTCATACGGGCCGCTCGTGACAGTGGGAATCTCGTCCCGCAACAAGGCGAAGTTGTTCCCCTCATACACGTGCGCCGGCCTGATGATGTTTTGTGGCAAGGAAATGGCCTCCAGAATCGTCGGATGATGGTCATTGAGCACGAACACCACTGTCAGATCATCAGCGCACGTAGTCGCCTCCACTTTGTTGAAGTGCGCGGCCTGCGGGCTCTTCTCCAGGCCTTCACCTGTCCTGATAGTGTCGAACGACCACTTCACGTCGTTGCACGTAATCGGCGTCCCGTCGGACCATGCAAGATTGTTTCTCAGGCTGAATGCGTACTCCAGTCCGTCGGCTGAAACCTGCCAGCCTGTTGCCAGGTCCGGTCGCAACTCGAAGAAGGCGCCATCGCTGAAGTCGATGGAACTCCCCCACGTGCGCGGCTGAATCAACATGTTGTGCAAGGGATGCATGGCCTGCGGCCCGACACCCTCATCGTTCTCCCACGTGCTGAATGACGATGCCTCCTGCGTGTAGGCCACTTGGAGAACCCGGCCGTAGGCGGCGTCGTCATCAAGCGGCTTGCCGCTCACGGATGACGAGTCAGCATCCGCTGTGAGTGACGGCTCCTGCGCGCCCAGCACGCCCCAGAGTCCCTGAGTTGTCGGGAACGTTGTACCTAGATTGTCCAACCCAGCGGCGAAACGCTCTCCCGTGAGTGTCTCCCCGGCAACCGTGCGTACATCACCAACTGTGACAATCCCCGACACGGCGCCCGATGTCCCGATAAGCGGCCCACCCATATTCGTCGTGTCGATCGGAGCGTCAAACTCGATAATGCCTCGTCCGGACTCGCTCTCCTGCCACGTCGTGATTACTTCTCCGGCGGAGAAGGTCGCAGCGGCAGAGCGCGAGGGATATTGAACCGGGAAGACGAAATCACCCACCTCTGCCGGATCGTCAAGCTCACGATGAAGCACAGCCAATTCGCTGGAACAGCAGATGCCAAGGATAGCTATATCCAGCTGCCGATCCACTTCAATCACAGTCGGTGTATACGTCTCACCGAGACTATCGACAACGACGATGCCGTCTCCGCTGCCGAAAGTCGCGCTCGTGATGATCGTAGCCCGACCGCCCAGCGTGAGACCGATAACGAATCCCGTACCCTCCAGTGTTCCCCGGGAAACCCCGACAACACCCGGCCGCAACTGCTCAAACGTCTCCATGAACTCCATCGTTGCCCTTTCCAGGGGAGTGGGAGTCGCAGTTGGCGTCGGAGTAGGGCTGGGAGTTGGCGTGGCCGTCGGCGGGATGGGAGTGAGAGTTGGTGGAGCCGGCGTCGGAGTCGCCGTATTCGTCGGCTCTGCGGCTACAGTGCTCGTGGGCCCGGGAACGGGCGTATCCGGAACCTGGGTGGCCTCTTCCACCCGCTCGCAAGCGACGGTCAGAATGGCAGCGGCAAAGACGGCAAGAGCTACCAGGCGTAAGAACTTCCCCATGTCATGATTCTATAGGAATAGGCGCCCCAAGAATCTCGAGAAGATGTCTACAGCTTGCTCGCCAACTCCTCCATGTGGCCGGTGACGAGGAAAACGACACGCTCTGCAATGTTGGTCGTCCGGTCGGCGATTCGCTCAAAATTATGCGTCGCCCAGACCAGGTATGTCGCCTCCTGCACCAGTGACGGATTCTCAATCATGGTCTGAATCAGGGCGTGGTAGGACGAGTCCTGCATCGCGTCGACCTCATCATCCTCCTCGCAGATCCTGCGGGCGGCGTCGGCATCGCGCTCCACCAACGCAGTCAATGCGCGCCGCAGCATGTCCCGGCACTTGTCCGCCATCTGCGGCAGCGTGTCCAGGGGCCGCACCGTGCTGTCCGCCCCGATCATCTCGGCGATGCGCGCATTGCCTTCCGCGTGATCCGCCATCCGCTCAAGATCGATAATGATGTTCAGCACGGCCACGACAACGCGCAGGTCGCCGGCCATCGGCTGCTGTGTTGCGATGACGCGGATGGCCTTTTCCTCAGTGTCAAAACGCGCCTTGTCGATGCGCTCATCCTCGGCAACCACCTGCTGCGCAAGATTCGCGTCCCGATTCAGCAGCGCCTCCAGAGAGCGTTCGATGGACTTGTCCACCATGGAGCCCATGGCCAGCACATCATCCTGCAACTCGCGCAGCAGCCGATCAAAGTCGGTGCGCGTCGCGTGCGGTTCCATTGCCATCGTCCGTCACCTCTCCCCGATTTCCGGTTCGCCTTGACAGGTTATCCAGTCTACCTAACTGAAACGGCCAGTGATATAGTCCTCCGTCGTTTTCTCTCTCGGGTTCGTGAATATCTCTGATGTCGGCCCGTACTCCACCAGCATCCCGGCCCGATCCTCCCCCATGTGCATGAACGCCGTCATCTCGGATACCCGCGCCGCCTGCTGCATGTTGTGCGTTACAACAAGAATGGTGTACTCGTGCCCCAACTCCTGCATCAGTTCCTCAATGCGAAGCGTTGACGCCGGATCCAGCGCGGAGCATGGCTCATCCATGAGAATCACGTCCGGCTCTACGGCCAGCGTCCGCGCGATGCAAAGTCGTTGCTGCTGCCCGCCGGAAAGCTCATTCCCCTGCTGCTTGAGCTTGTCCTTCACCTCGTCCCACAACACCGCCTGTGTCAGGCATCTCTCGACGATTTCATCAAGTTCCGCGCGCTTCTTGATGCCGTGGCGTCGTGGTCCGTACGTGATGTTGTCATAGATGGACATCGGCAGCGGGTTCGGCCGTTGGAACACCATCCCGACGGCGCGGCGCAGTTCAGTCACGTCCACGCGACGGTCATAGATCGGCACGCCGCTCATTTCGATAGTACCCTCGATTCGGGCGCCCGGGATCAGATCGTTCATGCGGTTGAAGCTGCGCAGGAATGAACTCTTGCCGCAGCCGGACGCGCCGATAATCGCCGTCACCGTGCGTTCAGGAATCTCCACGGAGATGTCCTTCAGCGCCCGGAACTCGCTGTAATAGAGCGACACATTCTCCATGCGCAGTGAAACTGGCCGCTCTGATACCGCTATTCGCTCCGTCGTCCGTTGAACCGTCATCGCGTTGTTCGGCCTGCCCGAGCCGTCTCGGCTCGTACTCGTGTTCGCTACGGTCGTCATGATAGGTGCCCGTTGCGGCTCGGCGCTACCTGGGCTTTCAGTCATATTGTTCGTCATTGCCAGTTATCCGAACCGTCCTGTTATGTAGTCCTCCGTCGCGCGCTCCCTCGGCGTGGAGAACATCTGCCCTGTCTCTCCGGTCTCAACGACGTAACCAGTCTGCTGATCATCGACCGTCAGGAACGTCGTGTAATCGGACACGCGCGCCGCCTGCTGCATGTTATGCGTGACCAGGACGATGGTGTAATTCGGCGCAAGCTCCCGCATCAGGTCCTCAATGGCAAGAGTCGCGATTGGATCAAGCGCCGAACACGGCTCGTCCATCAGGATGACCTCCGGGTCAAGCGCCAGCGTGCGGGCGATGCAGAGGCGTTGCTGCTGACCGCCGGACAACGTGTACGCCGAATCCTTCAACCTGTCCTTCACCTCGTCCCACAGGGCCGCCTGTCGCAGGCACCGCTCCACAAGCGCGTCCATATCCCCCTTGAACCTCGCGATGCGTGGCCCAAACGCCACGTTGTCATAGATCGACTTCGGGAACGGGTTTGGCTTCTGGAAAACCATACCGATGCGGAACCGAATCTCCGTCGGATCCGCCTCCTCCGCGTACACGTTGTCCCCGTGGAACAGAACCTCGCCGTCCACACGCGCCGTCCGGATAAGGTCGTTCATCCGATTCATGCAGCGCAGGAGTGAACTCTTCCCGCAGCCGGAAGGCCCAATGAACGCTGTTATCTTGCGCGGCGGAATATCCAGGTTCACGTCCTTCAGCGCCTGAAATCCACCGTAGAAGAGATTCAATCCGCGCACTGACAGGACAGGTGGCGCGGAAATTGCTGTCGCAGTTGCCATAAATGTAACTCTCTCCCTGCCTGCCTTATTCTTCCGACCGGCGCTGGAACCTGTCCCGAAGCAGGATCGCCGCTGAGTTCATGGTCAGCAGCACAACCAGCAGAACGATGATTGCCGCCGCCGCCACGTGCTGCCACTCCGGCTGTGGTCGTGATACCCAGTTGAAGATCTGGATGGGCAGCACTGTGAATCGCTCAAATGGATGCCCCGGTGTGAACGTCACGAAGACGAGTCCGGAGATGGCCAGCAGCGGCGCCGCCTCGCCAATCGCGCGTGACATCGCAAGGATCGTGCCCGTCAGGATGCCCGGCAGCGCGGAAGGCAGCACCACGTGTCTCACCGTCTGCCACCGCGTCGCTCCCAAAGCCAGCGACCCCTGCCGATAGCTGTCCGGCACCGCTCGTATCGCCTCACGCCCCGCCACAATAAGCAGAGGCAGGACCAATAGCGTCAGCGTCAGCGCGCCGGCAATGATTACGCGCCCCATGCCCAGCAAGAACACGAAAACCGCCAAGCCCAGCAGCCCGTACACGATGGACGGCACGCCTGCCAGGTTGGAGATGTTGACCTCGATGAGCTGCGTCAGCCGGTTGCGCGGCGCGTACTCCTCCAGGTAGATCGCCGTCGCCGTTCCGATGGGGAACGTGAACAGCGCCGTCAGACCCCCGACCCAAATCGTCCCGACAAGCGCTGGGCGCACTCCCGCGTCTTCAGGCCGCCGGGAAGGGTAGCTCAATAGGAAATCCCAGTCCAGCCACGGCAACCCGTCGATGAGAACGTCGATTATTAGCGTCGCCATCGCCGCAAGACCCACAAGAGTCGAGACGAAGAACACGGCCACGGCCGCTTTCCCCAGGAGCCGGCGTCCACGCAAGCTGCTATGGAACTGCTCCACATGGACGCTGCGGACCCCGTTCGTCCTGGTTGTTCCCATCCCCTTTAGCCCCCTAGTACGCCTGCCGCCAACGTCGGACGACCCAATGGCCAAGAAGGTTCATTGCGAGTGTTATAACAAAGAGGAGCAGCGCAACGGCGAATATCGTGTAGTAGATCGTCGTCCCCTGCGGCGTCTCGCCGAATCCCACCTGCACGATATACGCCGTCATCGTTTGGATGGGCTCTGTTGGGTCCAACGTGAGATTTGGGGAATTGCCCGCTGCGAGTACTACCAGCATTGTTTCCCCAATTGCGCGCGAGAGCCCAAGGATGATCGCAGCCACGATGCCGGACAACGCTGCGGGCGTCACCACTCGCGTTGCCACCTCGAACTTCGTCGCACCGAGAGCGTACGCAGCCTCGCGCAATGAGCGTGGCACCGCAAGCATCGCGTCCTCCGTCAGCGAGGACACAATCGGGATGATCATCACGCCCATCACAAGGCCCGCGCTCAGCGCGTTGAAGATGATCATGTCCGGGAACAAGTACTCCTGCAGCAAGGGAGTCACGAACGTCAACGCGAAATACCCGTAAACCACTGTCGGAATGCCCGCCAGGATTTCGAGCATCGGCTTGACGATGCGCCGAAGGCGGTCCGGCGCGTACTCGCTCAGGAAGATAGCTGTGAATAGTCCCACGGGTCCCGCGACAAGTATCGCGATCGCGGCGACCAGCACGGTGCCTGCCACAAGTGGCAGTACGCCGAATAGCGACGGCTGGAATCGTGGAGTCCAAACGGTGCCCGTCAGGAATTCGATTATTGAGACTTCCTGGAAGAACCGGAAGCTCTCATTGACCAGAACGAAGACAATTCCTACAGTCGTGGCGATTGAGATGACCGTAGCCCCGAGAAGAAGCAAATGGATCAGTGTCTCGGTCCCGCGCTCTGCCCGTGAGCCGGACAGCAGGCGTTTCTCCAGGTCCTCCCGTGAAACGCGCGGCGCGGTGTATGACGCTCCAGCCAAAAATGTAGTCCTTCCCTAATTGGCCCCTAAATCCCCCGCACACAAGGATGCGCTACCTAGATTAACTGCGGGTTAAGAATCCCCGTCTGTCCCGCGAAAGCAGGAACCCATCGGGAATCCCCTCCCCCTCGTGGGGGAGAGCTGGGGGGGGGAGGAACCCCTATCCGCCCTCGGCCGGGTGGGAGGAGCATCACAGCTCCTCCCACCCGAATGCCTACTTACTCCTTACCTTTACTAGGTCCCGGCGTGTGTCTCAGCCACCTTGCTCTTCGCTTCGCTGTAGCTCGAGAGCGGCGTGTAGCCTACCTCTGCCACCAGCTTAGGCGCGTTGTCCAAGTAAAAATCCACAAATGCCTTCAACTCCGGCCTCGCCCGCAGCTCATTCACGTCAACATAGATGAAGATTGGGCGGGACAGCGGTGCATAGCTGCCGTCCGCAACCGCCTCATCGCTCGGCTCAACGCAACCGTTGCCCCCGTCGACCGCCACCAGCTTCAGTTGGCTAGTGTTCTCCGCGTAGTAGGCGTACCCAAAGTAGCCCAGCGAATTTCGGTCGCCGGATATGCCGCGTACCAGCACGTTGTCATCGGACGACGCGATGTAGTTGGATCGCGAGACACCCTCATCGCCGTTCACCACGTCCGTGAAGTAGTCGAATGTGCCGGACTCTGTATCCGGCCCGTAAAGATTTAACGACTCAGGCGGGAAACCGGCGCGAACATCATCCCAGGAATCAACAGTGCTGTCCGGCTTCCAGATCTCGTTGAGTTCTGCGATCGTGAGGCAGTCCACAAAGTCGTTCGCTGTGTTGACCATCACCGCCAGTCCATCCAGCGCGACCGTCAACTCCAACCACTCAACCCCGTTCTCCGCAGCAGCTTCGGCCTCGGATTCCTTGATTGGGCGGGAGGCATCGGAGATCTCCGTCTCACCCACGGTGAAACGCTTGAATCCGCCGCCCGTGCCGGAAACGCCCACGTTCACGCGGACATCGCGGTATTCCAGACCGAAGTCCTCTGCAACCGCCTCGGAGATCGGCGCAACCGTGCTTGAACCGTCAATCTCAATGGTCCCTGAGAGATCCATCGTGTCGCCGGACGATGTCGAAGTCCCCGACGCCCCATCGTCTCCGCACGCCGCGCCCCCTAGCGCGACAATCACTCCCAGGACGCCGGCAAACATAAGCCGACGCCACGTCTTCCCTAACTCCATCTTCCCTCCAGTTTCTTATTCGGATGTGATTCACCCAATTCCCAAGAATGAGCGTAGGCAAGCAACATTAAGTCCCAAACAACGGCGGGTTAACACATGATTAAGGCACCCCCGCCTACCGATGCCCTTCGGCTGTGTGCTCTCCGAATCACCCGCGCAGGCGGGGCCTATGCCGCCAACAGGGCAGCCCTAAACCATGTCCCCCCAGGAAACCCCCGCCTTAACGTCCACCGCCAACGGCACGTCGAGCTCCGGCATCACACCGGGCATAACCTCGTCCACGATGGCCGTCAGAGCATCCCGTTCATCCTCCGGCGCCTCGAATAGCAACTCGTCGTGAATCTGAAGCAGCATCTGCGTCCGCATCCCGGTGTCGTCAAGGCGCTCCTGCATTCTCAGCATCGCCAATTTGATGATCTCAGCTGCCGTTCCCTGGACGGGCATATTGATGGCCATCCGTTCTGCCGCCGATCGAACGTTCTGGTTGGACGACGCAACTTCCGGCAGGTACCGACGGCGGCCCATCACGGTCTGCACGTAGCCGTTCTCCCTCGCGCCGGCAATGGTGTCGTCCATGTACTTGCGCACCTGCGGAAACCGCTTGAAATACGCATCGATAAAGGCATCCGCCTCTTTCCGTTCGATCTCAAGACGCGTCGCCAACCCGAACCCGCCCATTCCATAGACAATGCCGAAATTCACGGCTTTCGCAATACGTCGATGCTCGGACGTTACTTCGTCGGGCGGAATGCCGAGCACCTGCGACGCCGTCGATGAGTGGATATCCTCCCCCGCGTTGAATGCATCCTTTAATCCCGTGTCGTCCGAAAGGTGCGCCAGTACGCGCAGTTCCACCTGAGAATAATCTGCCGAAACCAACAGTGAGCCGCCCCCCGCGATGAACGCCTCACGGATGCGCCGTCCCGATTCAGTCCGCACCGGGATGTTCTGCAGGTTCGGATCCTGCGATGCGATGCGCCCCGTCGCGGAGCCCGTCTGGTTGAAGCTCGTGTGAATCCGGCCCGTCCCCGTATAGACCTCCTTGGGGAGGGAGTCGACGTACGTGGAGACCAGCTTGGAGAGTTCGCGGTACTCAAGAATACGCTGCACGATATGGCCGTGCTCATCCGCGTTCTTGGCCAGCCATTCCAACACGGCCGCGTCCGTTGAGTAGCCCGTCTGCGTCCGCCGCCGCGCCGGCAGCCCCAGCTTCTCGAAGAGCACCTCCCCCAGTTGCTTGGGGGAATTAAGGTTAAAGACCAGAGGCTCGTCCATGCCCGCCGCCGCGCCGGACTCGTCGTAGATCTCCTGCGTCATCTGATCGAGATGCCCGTGCATCTCCCCGGACATCCGTGCCAGAAGATTCGTGTCCAGCCGAACCCCGTTCCGCTCCATGGTTGAGAGCACCGGCGCAAGTGGCATCTCAAGGCCCTCAAAGAGCGCCTCCGCACCCTGTTTTTTCAAAATCGGCGCCCACGACTCCATCATCCGCAGCGCATAGTCGGCGGCTGAGCAGGCGTACCGCATGGCCGTTTCACCATCCAGCGCGTGGAACGCGACCGCCTTTGCACCGCGACCCAACAGTTCCTCACGAGTCGGCAGCTCCTGCCCGAACTCCGACAACACAAGCGTCGGGAGGGCGGTGGACGGTTTACCGAGCATATGGGCCGCCACGGATGTATCCCAAATTGGATTGGTCACCTCGACGCCGGCATTCTCCAGCGGAGGCAATACCTCCCGCGCCACATGCAACACAAGTGTCCTCGGTGCCTCCCCCGGTCCGTCCTCCCCTAGAAAGCGGCCAAGCCGCTGCATAAGTTCACCGCCCGCCGCCAGCGGCATGCCCAGCCCCTCTTGCATAAGAGGCATGTATGCGGCCTGTCCCGTAGACCAGGACAGCCCAATCCCGGCCGGTGTGCCCTCCAACACCCGCGGCGACGTTGCCGGCGCGACAATCGAAACATGCGCCGCATCCGCTATCTCAGTAAGCAGTGAATCCAACTCGTCGATGGTCGAAACAGTCCGATAGAACACGTCGGTGTCGACCGCCGAAACCGCCGGCGCCGCCACCTCTGTGCCTTGCTCCCCAATATCGGGTATCCGATTCAACAGCGACGTGAACTCCATCTCGCGGAAGAACTCCACCAGCCGCGAACGGTCAAAGTTCTCCGTCCACTGCAGGTCGTCCACCGTTTCTGATAGGTCAAGATTCGTGACGATCCGCGTCAGCTCCAGCCCCTGCATCGCCGCCTCACGACCGTCGATGAGTCGCTGCCGCACCCGCTCCGGCGTCACGTCGTTGATACGCTCATACAACTCGCTGACGGTGCCGTACTCCTGCAACAGCGACGTGGCCGTCTTTGCGCCCACGCCCGCCACGCCGGGAATATTGTCAGAGGGATCACCTTGAAGTGCCTTCAGATCAGGTATCTGCTCCGGCGTAAGCCCATAACGCTCTCGAACCGCGTCGGGGTCGAATAGAGATTCATTTCGTGCCCCTCGCTGATAGAGGACACTGACTGTTGGCGAGACCAACTGCATAGTGTCCTGGTCGCCCGTAACGATGATCGTCCTCAAGCCTTGTTCCGTCGCCCGGCGCGAGAAATGCCCCAGGACATCGTCTGCCTCAAAGCCCGGCAGCTCGACGATGGGCAGCCCGATTGTCTCCACCGCCTCCCGCACCCGTCCGTACTGCGAGCGCATCTCATCCGGCATATGGGGCCGCTGAGCCTTGTACTCCTCAAACATCTCGTGACGAAACGTCGGGCCGGACACATCAAACGCCACCGCCGCGTAAGCCGGCCGTCGTTCGCCCAACACCTTTAATAGGGACGCTGAAATGCCGAAGACGGCATTTGTGGCCTCACCTGAATGTGATACCGACAGATGCTGAATGGCGTGAAACGCGCGATGGAACATCGCGTGGCCATCAAACAGCACCACCAGACCGTCATCGATGCTGCGCCCTCGGCCTCTTCTGTCCCCCCCCGCCGACTGTGTCATCTAGTTGAGCCTGACCCTACCTGGTGTGAAATAGACCTACGGCGCCGGGGCCGCGTCACGATCTTCAGGAAGCATCCACGCCCGCAGCGCGAGCGCCCGCGACCGCGCCCGATGAAGCTCCCCCAACGCCTCGATGATTGACGCCTCATCTGGCCAGCCGGCCATGTCCACCTGTGTCCGGAATGGATGTGTCGTGATGTGAAGTGGCAGCGACTCGCCCGCTGCCTCATGGACAGGCGCTACAGTCAGGGTATTTTCCGACAGGTGCTGTCCGAGGCTGCTGAAACGGTCGGCAAGAACCCGTACGCGTGACTCCGCCTTACGGAGCAAGATCATTGCCTCCGAATACCGTTCATGGGGCGTTCTTGTCTCGCCACCACCTGTCACCATGCGCGCCGCTTCAGGCGGCGAAGCTTCACGTCGTTGCATCATCGTTCTGACACAAGAGTACCGTAGCGAAAGAAAACATGCCTGCCCCACGTTGCTAGCGCTGTTGACGATGCAATCACTTGCCCCATAATCGATAGATGGGCGCGGAAAAGGCATTCCCAGGTATCAGGCAGCAAGGGCGCAAGCAAATGACAAGATTGAGCAGGTCAGGGCTTGTGCTCGCCATCTGCCTTGCACTGCTCATCGTCGCGGCGGCCTGCACCAATGACGACTCGACATCAACGTCCACTGCTGAGCCAACTGCTACCGGGAACGGTGCAGTCGGCCAGAACGGAGACGGAGCTCGACCCACACCAACGGTGAATCCGCCGGTTCCCACCGTTCAGCCTGTTAGGACCAGTACCGTCGACACAATGTCAGTCAGCGGCAAGCCTGTTCCCGCCGCCGCCGTGCGCGGAGGAACGCTCATCGCATCTGTCTGGCATTCAGAGCAGACTTTCAGCACGTGGGAAGACCATGAAGGCGCGTCATTCGTCATGATGCACCCCTTGCATAATCTCCTCCTCCAGCCTCGAACCTGGGGTGACACCGATGATTTTCAACGACACAGCTTTCTTGAGGTTCATCTGGATCTGGCTCTGGGGTGGGAGGTCTCCGGTGACGGACTGACCGTCACCGTTAATCTGAGAAGTGACGTTGTCTGGACGGACGGTACGCCACTAACGTGTGAGGACATTGCCTGGACCTATAATTCCATCCGAACGGGCAGAGGCCTGATTCGCAGCCCGAGATCCGTTTACCTCGCCTCCATCAGTCAGGTGCTTTGTGAGGACGATCACACCGTCCAATTCATCCTCCGTGAACCGCAGGCCTCAATCATTGATGCGCTTGCTCTTCCACACAACATCATTCGGCCCCGGCATATCTACGCCAATGACACGGCGGCCATGCGGGATCGTCTCCCCACTGTCACTACAGGGCCGTTTGTCGTTTCAGAACACGTGCCGGGCGAGAGTATCACCTATCGGCGGAATGACACCTATTGGGATCAGCCCTTTCCATTCCTGGCCGGTCTGCAATTCGTGATCCTGGCCGAGTCTGCTTTGGCGACCGGACTCCGTTCAGGAACCATTGACGTCGGAAAGCCGTCGGGGTACGCCTATGAAGAAGCGGAAACCCTGGAAAGTGAGTGTAATGACTGCCAGGTATGGCCCCGGGCATTGGCGATGGGGAACACACACCACATTATCCTCAACCACGCCAGAGAACCCTGGAATACTAGTGGCCTCAAAGAGGTAATCGCCCTCGCAATTGACAATACAAAGAACATCCGAAATGTGCATAATGGCTGGCATTTCCCGCCCACCGGTTGCGGCACGTATCCCTTCTCAACCTGGGCAATGCCAATTGACCGCTGTACGGATATTCCCGGCTTTGGCGACTTCTCCACCAAATCCTCGCCGGCTGCGGACAAGGCGCAGGCCAGAGAAATCCTGACCAACCTCGGCTACTCTCCGGGTGAGTTGTCCATCTCCATCTTATTCAGCGAAACAACGCAGCAGGATGTCCCTGCCGTCATCTCCGATTTTCAGGAAATTGGCATAAACGCTGCTTCTGTCGTCCTCAACCAGCGAGACTTTCTTGCGCGTATCCATGAAGGAGACTTCGATGCGGCCGTCCATTCTGAATGGGCCATCAGCGATGCCCTGGACATCCTGCTTCTGGGACACTTTTATACGGATGGTCATGACAACTTTGGGCAATTCAACAGTCCGGAACTCGATGACCTCATCGACAAAATGGGCGCTACCACAGACCTGACCACCCGACGAGAACTCGCGTGGGACGCGCTGGAACTGGCGCTCGAACAACAGGCAAAGATTGTTGTCTCCCACGGCGTCCTCGTGCCCGTCTACAGTGAACGGGTGCGCGGAGTCATGCCCGGACTTGACTTCCAGGCTGAACACGGCCCTCAACTCCGTTACGATCACGCCTGGTTGGCACGCTGATCAACCGAAGAGCGCCTGTCCTCAACTGCCCTCATTCCCTCAACCCTTGTACTACTAGGATTGACACAGCTTTAACCGCTGTCATAATCGATACATCCACCAGACAACTATATAGAGGTAGGAGGAACACCTCATGAGCAGATGGACACTGCTCCTCGTCGGGCTTATCGCCACACTGGCGTTGCTTGCCGCAGCGTGTGGTACGGCTGAGGAAGACGATGAGGAGACACCCGCACCGGCGGAGCCCACCGCGACACCGCTGGTGATTACAGGGAGCTCGCCAACGGCGGTTCCCGATGATATGGACGACGACATGGACGACATGGATGACGGCCCGATGGAAGGTCATTCCGTTAGCGGCATCCCGCTTGACCCGGATGCAGTCTATGGCGGCACCCTCAAGCTCGCTTATAGGTCCAACAACCCCTTGATCCCGTGGGAAGAGGCGGCCGGTCCCGCATTTGATGTTGGGCACCTGCTCAACAACATGTTGATTAAGCCGCGTACATGGGGAACCGAAGATGATTTCAGGAACAACGCGTTCTTTGAGTTGCATCCTGATTTGGCCAGCAGCTGGGAACAGTCGGAAGACGGCCTTGCCTGGACATTCAACCTGCGTGATGGGGTTGAGTGGTCAGACGGCACACCGCTCACGTGCAATGACATCAAGTGGTCATTTGACACAATCAGACTGTCAAACGATGCCGGACTCCTCCGCAGCCCGCGGAAAACCCACTACCTGGCAATCGACGGCATCACGTGCGCGGATGATTTGAATGTGGTCTTCAACCTTCGGTGGGCGAAGCCTGCCGTCCTGGAGGTCATTGGCCAGCCGTACAACATCATCTTCCCGTCCCACATCTACCAGACTGAATTCCTGGAGACTGGCAGGCTGGACTCCATGCGTGAAAAGCCATCCAAGGCCACCACGGGCGCGTTCAGGTTGGTTGAGTACATCCCCGCCGAGGGATATACGTTTGAGAAGAACGAAGACTACTGGGATGCGCCGCTCCCCTACGTGGACAACGTGGAAATGATCTTCCTCTCCCGCTCAAACATTCCGCCCGCCCTCCGCACAGGAGCCGTCCACGTTGGTGATTCGCACGGCTACACCGGTGGACAGGCGCTCACGCTGATCCAGGAGCATGACGAGGAGATCTTCACAATCTACGATCGCGTTATTGCCTCCTCATTCAGCCCCGCCCTCTTCCTCAACAAGAACCGGGAGCCGTGGAATGACCCGGCAGTGAACACCGCCTTCGCGCTCGCCATTGACAATCAGAACTACGTCACCACCGTCCAGAACGACCTCTTCGTTCTGCCGACAGGCTGCGGCTTTTATCCCACCAGTGAGTGGGCCATGCCCGCCGAGCGCTGTGCGGCCATCCCCGGCTACGCGGATGTCTTCGGCGCCACGCCCGAAGACCGTCTTGCTCAGGCCGACTTGGACAAGGTGCGCGCCAAGCAGATCCTTGAAGAGGCCGGTTACACTGGCGAGAACGCGCTCAACCTGAAAATGGTCGTGTGGGGCGTGATTCGGGCGGACGGCCCAGCCATCCAGCTGGATCTGCAGGAAATCGGCGTGAACGTGGAAATTGTCGAGTTCGATTCCTCGACCACCTACACCAAATGGTCCAATGCCGACTTCGACGTAGGAGTCCACAGCTTCTGGATTGCCGGAATCGACCCGGACGTGACTCTTTACGAGCACTTCTACACGGGCTCGGACCGGAACTACAACGAGTACAGCAATCCTGAGTTTGACAACCTGGTCAACCAGATGAGTCGGACCCTGGACAAGGAAGAGCGCAAGGAGCTCGCCTGGCAGGCCATGGAACTCGCGCTCACTGACGTCGGTAAGGTCGTCATCTCGCACGGCTCCTACTTCCCGATGTTCAGCACCAACCTCAAAGGCTACATGCCTGGACCTAACTACCTCGCAGGCTACGGTCCGCAGAAGCGGTACTCCCACGTCTGGATTAACCAGTAATTCAAAGGACGCCTGGCACTTCTGAAAACGGCCAAAAGCCGATTCCGAAGAGTGATAATGCCCCTGCCGCACCGGCAGGGGCATTATTCCTTTTTGCAATACCTAGTATTACAAGGGTTGACACCCCTTTAAGTCCCGTCATAATGACACAATCGCCTGATTAGAAAGGGAGGGGAGGACTATGAGCAGATGGACATTGCTCCTTGTCGGCTTGGTCGCCACGCTTGCGTTGCTCGCAGCAGCGTGTGGTACGGCCGAAGAGGATGAGGAGGATACACCTGTACCGGAACCAACAGCTACGGCAGTCGTCATTACGGGGAGTTCGCCAACCGCGGCACCAGATAGTGATGACATGAGTGAAGACGACATGATGGATGAAAACGTCTCCGTCAGCGGCATTCCTCTTGATGAGGATGCCAGGTATGGCGGCGTCCTCCAAACGTCATATACGTCCCACAGCCCGAGCTTCATTCCGTGGGAGTCAGCAGCGGGACATTCATTCCCTGTTGCTCACTTGCTGAATAACATGCTCATCAAGCCGCGAACGTGGGGTGACCGGGACGACTTTAGGAACCAGGTTTACTTTGAGTTGCATCCTGACCTCGCCGAGAGCTGGGAACAGTCCGAAGATGGAAGAGCCTACACCTTTACGCTCCGCGACGGTGTGAATTGGTCAGATGGCGTGGCTGTCTCCTGCAACGACATCAAGTGGTCGTTTGACACCATCAGGCTCCAACAGGATGCAGGGTTGCCCACCAGCCCGCGCAAGACCCACTACCTGGCCATCGACTCCATCACATGCCCGGATGACCTGACCGTAGTCTTCAACCTCAGGTGGGCGAAGCCGGCCATGATTGAAGTCATCGGCCAGCCCTACAACGTCATCTTCCCGGCGCACATCTACGAGACTGAATTCCTGGAGACAGGCGCGTTGCAGTCCTTCCGGGAGGAGCCCTCCAAGGCAACCACCGGCGCGTATACGCTCACCAGGTACATTGCTGGTGAGATATTCGTGTTTGAGCGCAACCCTGACTACTGGGACCAGCCGCTTCCGTACCTTGATGGCGTTGAGATGCGATTCCTTGGCCCAGGCTCCTCCCAGATCCCGCCGGCGTTGCGCGCCGGCCGACTGGACATTGGCAGCACCACTGGCTACACGGGCGGTCAGGCAGACACGCTTCTCGCAGAGTGCACGGAAGTGTGCCAGTTCTGGAACGACCGCGTCATCGCATCCTCGTTCAGCCCGGCCCTCTTCATCAACAAGGAACGGGAAGGCTGGATGTCGGATCAGAGGATCCATGAAGCCTTTGCGTTGGCCGTTGACAACCAGAAGTACATCACGACGGTTCGCAATGACTGGTACGAGCTCCCGGTGGGCTGCGGATTCTATCCGACCTCCCCGTGGGCCATGCCCAGGGAACGCTGCGGTCAGATCATCGGATTCGCTGACGTAGTTCCTGAGACGCGTGAAGAGCGCGTCGCAGCGGCTGCCGCCGACAAGGAGCGCGCGCGTGAGTTGCTGAAGGAAGCCGGCTACGATGAGATGACTCCGCTTGAGGTAACGTGGACTGTCTGGGCGCCCATCCAGGGCGATGTCCCGGCCTTCTCCAGCGACCTTGAGGAGATCGGCGTGAAAGTGAACGTGGATGTTCAGGAGTCGGCGACCGCCTACGGTAACTGGGCGACAGCCAACTTCGACTTTGGCCTCCACAGCTTCTGGATCGCTGGCATCGACCCGGACGTGACGCTGTACGAGCACTTCTACACGGGTTCAGACCGCAACTACAACCGCTACAGCAACCCTGAGTTCGACAACCTGGTCAACCAGATGAGCCGAACGCTGGACACGCAGGAGCGGAAGGAGCTTGCCTGGGACGCGATGGAGATGGCGTTGAGTGACGTCGCCAAGATCGTCGTCTCCCACAGTTCCTACGTTGCAGCGGTCAACAAGGACGTCCGCGGCTACATGCCGGCCCTCAACTACCTCGCCGGCTACGGCCCGGTCTACCGCTACGCCCACGTCTGGCTTGATCGGTAAGCCATACCGCTGAGCCACGTGGCGCGGACGGCAAGTCCGAGACCACAAGAGGGCCCCGATGCAACAGCATCGGGGCCCTCTTCACACATCATTCCTTTTTGTAATACCTAGTGTTACTAGGGTTGACACTAGCTAAGCGCGCGTCATAATGACATAATCACGTCTTACCCTTGGGAGGAGAAAGACTATGAGCAGATGGATGTTGCTCCTTATCGGCTTGGTGGCCACGCTTGCGCTTCTTGCGGCTGCGTGTGGGACGGCCGAAGAGGACGAAGACACGCCCGAACCGGCAGAACCCACCGCGACGGCTATTGTCATCACGGGGAGCGCGGCAGACACCCCGGAGCCCGCGACGGGCGATGACACGGACGACGACGACGATATGACGATGGATGAAAACGTCTCCGTCAGCGGCATCCCGCTTGATCCGGATGCCAGGTACGGCGGCACCCTTCAAATCTCGTACACGAGCCACAGCCCAAGCTTCGTGCCGTGGGAATCCGCAGCCGGCCACTCATTTGAAGTGGCGCAAATGCTGAATAACATGCTGATCAAGTCGCGCACGTGGGGTACAGAGGAAGATTTCAATAACTTTGCCTACTTCGAGCTGCATCCTGACCTCGCCACAGAGTGGGAGCAGTCCGAAGACGGACTGGCGTATACCTTCAACCTGCGAGACGGCGTGGAATGGTCAGATGGCGTGGCTGTCTCCTGCAACGACATCAAGTGGTCGTTTGACACCATCAGGCTCCAACAGGACGCCGGGCTGCCGACCAGCCCGCGCAAGACCCACTACCTGGCCATCGATTCAATCGTCTGCCCCGATGACCTGACCGTAGTCTTCAACCTCAGGTGGGCGAAACCGGCCATGATTGAAGTCATCGGCCAGCCCTACAACGTCATCTTCCCCGCGCACATCTACCAGACAGAGTTCCTGGAGACCGGCGCGCTGAGGTCCTTCCGGGAAGAGCCCTCCAAGGTAACCACCGGCGCCTACAGGCTGGCCGAGTGGATTCCCGGTGAAATATTCAGATTCGAGCGGAACCCTGATTACTGGGACGAGCCGCTCCCCTACCTTGATGGCGTTGAGATGCGATTCCTTGGCCCGGGCTCGTCCCAGATTCCGCCGGCGCTGCGCGCAGGCCGTCTGGACATCGGCAGCCCCAACGGCTATACGGGCGGACAGGCAGACTCGCTCCTCCAGGAATGCACAGAGATCTGCCAGTTCTGGCAGAACCGCATCATTGCATCCTCTTTCAGCCCGGCCCTCTTCATCAACAAGGAGCGGGAAGGCTGGATGTCGGATCAGAGGGTCCACGAGGCCTTTGCGCTGGCCGTTGACAACCAGAAGTACATCACGACCGTCCGCAATGACTGGTACGAGCTCCCGGTGGGCTGTGGCTTCTATCCCACCTCCCCGTGGGCCATGCCCAGGGAACGCTGCGGCCAGATCGTCGGATTCGCTGACGTAGTTCCTGAGACGCGTGAAGAGCGCGTCGCAGCGGCTGCCGCCGACAAGGACCGCGCGCGTGAGTTGCTGAAGGAAGCCGGCTACGATGAGATGACTCCGCTTGAGGTAACGTGGACTGTCTGGGCGCCCATCCAGGGCGATGTCCCGGCCTTCTCAAGCGACCTTGAGGAGATCGGCGTGAAAGTGAACGTGGATGTTCAGGAGTCGGCTACCGCCTACGGTAACTGGGCGACAGCCAACTTCGACTTCGGCCTCCATAGCTTCTGGATCGCGGGAATCGACCCGGACGTGACGCTGTACGAGCACTTCTACACGGGTTCAGACCGCAACTACAACCGCTACAGCAACCCTGAGTTCGACAACCTGGTCAACCAGATGAGCCGAACGCTGGACACGCAGGAGCGGAAGGAGCTCGCGTGGGACGCGATGGAAATGGCGTTGAGCGACGTCGCCAAGATTGTCGTTTCACACAGTTCCTACGTGATGGCCGTCAACAAGGACGTCCGCGGCTTTATGCCGGCCATCAATTACCTCTCCGCCTACGGACCGCTGAAGCGCTACCAGCACGTCTGGCTTGATCGGTAAGCCAAATCGCTGAGCCGATGTGGCGCGGATAGCAAGTCCAAAGACCACAAGAGGGCCCCGGCGCAACAGCACCGGGGCCCTCAACTATTCCCCGCAGCCCTCATGTCATTCTCAGCACAGCCAAGAATCTACAGCCTCAATATGCCGCTATAGCGGCACGCGGCGCCTCAACCCTTCCTTGCCCAGGGTCGAACCACGAACCGAGAGGAAAAAATGGCGGGAGTAGGAGGGAGTCGAACCCACCGGAGACGGCGCAGGCCGCCCCCCATCGGGGTTGAAGCCCGTGGGCCCCACCGGGAACCATCTACTCCCGCGCTAAGCGGAAAACCAACTCCGTCATTCCCGCGAAAGCGGGAATCTTGAACTAGGAGCGCAACTAGACCTCGTGACGCTCATCGGGCGCGGGGAATCGTCCCGCCCCCATCCAATCTGGAACAACGTTCCAGGGCAATTACGCCCTCAAACGCCGAGCGGTCCCTAAGAGTTCTCGGCGATGTACTTCTCAGCGAAAATCGCAGCTGTCGCCCCATCGCCAACCGCGGACGCGACCTGTCGCGCAGACTGCTGCCGAACGTCGCCCGCCGCAAACACGCCGGGGAACTGCGTCTCCATCTTCAGATTCACATGCAGGTGCCCCTGCTCATCCGCTGGAAGCTTGCCGCGCAGGAACTGCGTGTTCGGCGTCAGGCCCACATAGATGAAGACTCCATCAACGTTCCTCTCAGAAACTGACTCCTGCGTCACGTCCTTGAGCACCAGCGTATCGACCAGGCCGTTGCCCTTGATCTCCTGCACAGTCGTGTTCCACAGGAAGTCCATCTTGTCATTGGCGAACGCGCGCTCCTGCAGGATCTTCTGCGCCCGCAACTCATCGCGCCGATGGATGATGGTCACCTTGGACGCGAATCGCGTCAGGTACGCACCCTCCTCAACGGCCGCGTCGCCGCCGCCGACAACCACAAGCTCCTTATCGCGGAAGAATGCGCCGTCGCACACCGCGCAGTAGGAGACTCCACGACCGGAGAACTCGTCCTCGCCCGGCACCTCAAGCTTGTTGTGCATGGAGCCGGTCGCAATCACCAGCGTCTTGGCCCGGAGTTCGCCGTCGTCCGTCTTGACGACCTTGTAGTCGCCCTCAAGCTCGACGTCTTCGACCTCGGCATACTCCACGTTCAGGCCGAACTTCTCTGCGTGGTCCATCAACTTCTGACCGAGCTCCGGCCCCAGGATGTGCTCGAAGCCAGGATAATTCTCCACGTCCTCCGTCACGGCAAGCTGCCCGCCAACGAGGCCGCGTTCAATCAGCAGGGTATTCAGTCGAGAGCGCGTGCCATACAGGCCGGCCGCCGCTCCCGTCGGTCCCCCGCCCAGGATGATCAGATCATATGTATCCAAAGTTCACCTCACTGTGCAACTGATGTGAGAGGACGCCGCCCGGACACGTGTCCGCAACGGCGTCCGCCCGAGCTCCTCAAATAAGCAACCTTTGCATCAGTCCCGCCCATTCGCGGGAACCAAACGGGGCCGCTTGCTAAACGGTGACTACCTTGGAGAGGAGTCGATCCTTGATCGCCTTTTTCGGCATCGCGCCCACAACCTGTGCCACAGGCTCGCCGCCCTGGAAGACTATCAGCGTCGGGATGCTCATCACCTGGTACTTCAGCGCGATGTTCGGCGCCTCGTCCACGTTCAGCTTCGTAAAGCCCATGTCGGTGGAATATTCCTCCGCGAGCTCTTCGACGATAGGCGAGACGATCTTGCACGGGCCGCACCATGGCGCCCAGAAGTCCACGAGCACCGGCTTCTCCGCGCCCAGCACCTCGCTCTGAAAATCGTTCTCGGTCACATCTTGCAGCTTTGCCATCCCGGACCTTCCTTCCTGGTTCCTTACCCCTCTTTGGGTACAGTCTATCCCCACACGCAACAGCTTGCTCTTATTGTGCGGGCATATAAGTATACGAAATCTGCCCAAAGCTGTCATTCCACCCCACCCCCCCTTTTCCCTTAATAGACCACTCAGCGTCCAACGCGAACCGAGAAAAAACACCGGCGCGGGTGTATCATTGCGCTACAGCAAGGTGTGACCGCGCCCCTTTTAGGGTGAGTGCGGCGCTGACCTTCAAGGGGAGGTGGGGAAGACAGTGCGTAACTTTGACTATGTAGCGCCCAAGTCGCTCGCTGAGGCCGTGCAGGCCTTTGGGCAAGGCGGCGAGAAGGCGCGTGCCCTCGCAGGCGGCACCGACATCATTGACCAGATCCGTATCGGTCGCAGGACCCCGGAACTGCTCATTGATACCAAGCGCGTGCCTGAAATGATGGTCTTTGATGATGATGGCGCGGGTGGTCTACGCATCGGCGCGGCGCTCCCACTTTCACGCGTCCGTGACGATGATCGCGTCAAGGCCGGGTTCCCGTCCCTCGCGACGGCATCCGGACTCGTCGGCGCCATCCAGATTCAGAACCGTGCCACACTCGGCGGCAACGTCGGAAACGCCGCCCCGTCGGGTGACACCATCCCACCGCTGATGGTGCTCGGTGGCACCGTCGTCATCGCCGGCCCACGCGGCACTCGTGAAGAGCCGGTCGCCGATATCTTTGCCGGCCCTGGGCAGATGACACTCCAGCCGGACGAGTGCCTCGTTGAGTTTCGCGTCCCTGCCCCCAAGGCCAACAGTTCCAGCTACTACGTCCGATTCATTCCGCGCGCGGAGATGGACATCGCCGTCGTCGGCGTCGGCGTCTCTATGACACTCAATGGCGGCGGACAGGTAGAGGACGTCAACATCGCCCTCGCATCAGTCGCGCCCACGCCCGTCCGCGCGACCGACGCCGAGAATGTGCTGCGAGGCGAGACACTGACTGCCGCCCTCGCGCGTGAGGCCGGAGAACAGGCCGAGCACCACGCATCGCCCATCTCGGATGTGCGTGGCTCCGCGGATTACCGCCGTGAACTAACCAAGGTGCTGACCCGGCGCGCCGTCGCCGAATGCGCCGCCCAACTCGGCGTCAACGTCAGTTAAACCGAACGAACCACAAATCTCGAAGAAAAACCAAAGCAAATCAATAACGCAAACACTGAAGAACAGCCAGAGTGAACAGACGACACAAATACTGAACGGTGAGAGAAAACAATCATGATGAGCCATCGACGAATCGTCCAATTCAATGTCAACGGAAACGCCGTTGAAATCGCCATAACCCCGCGCCAGACCCTTCTTGAGGTCGTCCGTGATGAGCTCGGCCTGACTGGCGCGAAGGAAGGGTGCAGCAACGGCAACTGCGGGTCCTGCACCATTGAAGTCGATGGCGTCACCGTCAACTCGTGTTGTGCCCTCGGCGTCGAGATGGAGGGCAGGGAGGTCAACACAATTGAGGGCCTCGCCACCGGCAATGATCTTCACCCCATCCAGCAGGCATACATGGAGAATGGCGGCCTCCAGTGCGGCATCTGCACCCCCGGCTTCATCCTATCCACCGATCACCTCCTCAAGATGATTCCCAACCCGACTGAAGAGGAAATCAGGCTCCACCTCGCCGGCAACCTCTGCCGCTGCACCGGCTACGACAAGATCGTCCGCTCCGTTCAGGCCGCCGCCGATGCCATGAATTCGTAGCCCGTGACCCAACCCCCCACCGCCGCCACCCTCGTCCGCGGACGCTACGTCCTCACGCGAGCGGAGCACGATGGCACCGCCACCCTGCTCAATGACGCCGTCGTCGCCATAGCGGCAGACGGCTCCATCATCGAGGTCGCCGCCTACGACGACCTACGCTCTCGCCACCCCGCTGCAGACGTCATCGGCGACGGCTCCCATTTCGTCCTCCCCGGCCTCGTCAACGCCCACCACCACGGCCGCGGCGTCTCTTATCTCCAACTTGGACAACCCGATGGCCCGCTTGAGACGTGGCTGAACCTCGCATGGGGTCGAAAACCCATGGACTCCTACCTCATGGGCCTGTACACACTCATGCAGCAACTCCGCTCCGGCACCACCGCTGTCATGTTCAACCAGGCCGGCCCCCTCTCCGAGGCCGAGGGCACACTGACCGCATTCCGTGAAGTCGGCGTCCGCACCGCATTCTCTATCGGCTTCCGCTCCCAGTGCTTCCTCGTCTACGGCGACGACGATGAGTTCCTCGCCGGCCTCCCGGACGATCTCTCTCAAACCGCCCGCGCCGTCGTTGAAGGTTCCCGCGTCGCTTTCGAGGACAATCTCAGCCTTGTCCTTGACCTCCATGAGCGATATGAGAAGCAGGACCCGCAGACCGTCCGCATTCTCTTAAGCCCCTCCGGCTACCACTGGGCCGACGAAGACACCCTCCGCCGCATCGTGGACACCGCCCGTGACAACAACATGGGTATCCACACCCACGTCCTTGAGACCGTCTACCAGCGTCTCTACGCCAACCGCACCACGGGCCAGTCCCCCGTCCAGCGCCTTGCCGACATCGGCATGGTCGGCCCCGGCGTCTCCTACGCCCATTGCGTTTGGGTCACCGAGGACGACATTCGCATCCTCGCCGAAACCGGCACGTCGGTCAGCCACAACGCCAGCTCCAACCTCCGACTCCACAGCGGCATCGCCCCCGTCCGCACCATGCTGGACGCCGGCGTCAACGTTGGCATCGGCACCGACAGCGTCGGCATCAACGACGACGATGACCTGCTGCAGGAGATCGGCCTCAGCCAACGCCTCCACCGCGTCCCCGGCCTCGACAACCGCCACGTCGCACCCGGCGAACTGCTTCACATGGCCACGCTCGGCGGCGCGAAAGCCCTCACTCTCGACGATCATATCGGCAGCCTCGAGCCCGGCAAGCGCGCCGATATCGTCATGCTCAACTGGGACCGCGTCTCCTACCCCTATCTCGATTCTGAACTCGATCCGCTCGAAGTACTGGTCTCACGGGCACGCGGCCGTGATGTGCGAACCGTCCTGATTGACGGCCGAGTCGTCTACAACAACGGCGAATACCCCACCCTCAACGTCCCCGCAATCACCATGCGCATCCAGGAAGTCCTCCAGGGCGGCCCTCCGCCGGAAGTCCTCACGCGCCGCCAAGCCGCAAAAGAACTAGATCCCTACATCCGCAACTACTACCGAGACTGGCAGCTCCCCGAAGGCTCCCAACACGCCCTCCGCAACGCCGCCCGTTAATCCCCTCCCCCCTGTCTGTCATTCTGAGCACAGCGAAGAATCCAGAGCCTCAATTGGCCTAATCAACATAAAAGACGCCACGCCTCCCCCATGCTGTACTATCCCCATGATGTATCAGAGCAGCAGGGAGACAGTCGATGAGGCTTCCCGGTCAACATGCTCCGGTGGTTGCGCTGACCTGAGCATAGTCGTGCCAGCGGTTCGAGTACTGCGGCTGAACCTGGAAGTCGTAGCTCGTGTTGCACGTGAGGCCGGACACTGTCGCTTCCTGCCTGCGGGTGCCCCATGTACTGACGTCGACATACGCGCCGAACGTCCAGGTTGTTGCGCTTGTGCGACGGTATCTCACGCGGACATCCTGCAGGTGCGTGCCGGACGGCCTCACCCTGTCCCAGCTCACGCGGACGCTGGTTCCCGTCACACTGCCGACTGAGGGGTTTCCCCTATTCGGGTCGGGTGTCGGCGTGGCTGTCGGAGGAACCGGTGTTGGAGTGGCCGTTGGGGGGACGGGAGTGGGAGTAGCGGTTGGCGGAACGGGGGTGGGTGTTGGTGTCGGCGTTGCAGTGGGTGCGATGGTCGTCCCTGTGCTCGTCTCACGGATGCGCAGCATCAACTGGTCGCCATCCACCCAGGGCGCGCTCGTGACGGTCCACGTCCATGTCGCGGCAGTCTGGTCGACCGTAGCGTCAGCGACATCCAGCGTTGTGTCGATGGATCCATCCAATTCGATGAAGTCCAGCGAGTAGCCGGACAACGAGACATGGTCATCCAGCGTCAGGACGACGGAGTTGCTCCGCCAGACAAGGCTCTCAATCTCATAGTCGTCGCCGCTGACCGTGAACTCATCCGGATCGATAACCCCGGAGGAACCCGACGCGCCAACGCCTCCACCTGTCAGGTCTACCGGATCAAAGAACGCCTCATGAAGGGTGTCTGCGGGGGGGGTGACGGTCACTGTCCACTCCACATACGCATCGGTCGGCTTGAAGTTGCACGGAATGTAAGTGTGCGACTGGAAATTCCAGAAGAATTGGTAGCTGTCCGCAGGCAGCGGGCGAGCGGTCGTTATCGTGTGGTCGTATCCGTTGGAGGGGTCGCTGTCGGTGTCGACGATTGGGGCCGCGAATAAGCCCATATCAGGCCCTGAAAGCCAGTTCTGGTTGTACTTTGGATCCCTGTAATCAAGCCCGAATAACTCCATGCTGGCGGCTGAACCGGATGCTAGCATAGCCGTCTCCCGGACTGGCACAATGGGCTGAGCGCGGCGGTACCGTTCATAGGTAACCCTGTCCCGCATGCAGTCATAGTAGCCTTCTATGCCCGCTCCTCGCTCGATCTCCGCCTCCAGGTTCGCAATCGCCGCCTTGATGTCGGCCAATGAGGCGGTTGGCGGTGGGGACGCCGCGCCGTCGGTGATGTATGGCCCGGGCGTCGATGATCCACCCGCAGGGTCCCTAGTCCCCGGGGCGTCCCTTGCAGGCAACCAGACGCGGCTAAGTGTGTCCACCGAGTAGTCAAACGGTGTGTCGGTGTAGTTGTTCAGAAAGAACGTGAAGCTCCCCGCAGACTGCGACCCGACGGAAGCCCCTGCAGCACCAAGCGACGCTGGCGTGCTAAGGAACAGCACTGCCTCACGATCGTCCCATGTAGTGTTGCGTCGGTTGGCCGCACGACGCGCCTCTACTTCCGTCAGGTATGTGTGGGCGCCACGCACCACCACAACGGCCTCCGAGGGGCCGCTGCCCTTCAGGTACTCGTGGACCGTAAACCGGAGCGTCTGCAAAGGCCGATAGGTCGAGGCGACGCCCTCGCCGTTGGACACCGTCTCCGTCCCTGGTGTCACCGACGCCAGGCTGGCGCGTACGATTACCGAATGAGCGACCTGCTCCTCCAGCGAGGGTGGAACCGTGTAGGGCACGTAGGGCAGAACGTCCACAAAGGGCGTTGGTGTGGGGATCAACCGACTCCCAAGTTCAGGTCCTGAGGTTGGCGCTTCGTTCGACTCACACGCCGCAAGGAGAGTCAACTGGATGCACAGTGCCAGCATAATGATGGCGGCGGAGAGCCGTTGGAGCCTGCCGTTCACGGTGCCTTTGCGATGAGCCATGACGTTCTCCTAGGTGTGGTCCGCATGATTCTGATAGATGGCCTCAGCGCCCTTCCTGTCCTCAGGATGGAGGCCGGTTCGCACTGCGCTCGACATTAAGGTGTTCGGCGTAGCGCTGTGCCCCAAGCCGATAGTGTGGCCGAACTCGTGCATCAATACGGACGGCAGGTGTTCGTACTTTTGTGGATTGGTGGTTGCCTTTATGAGGTTGGATGTCCATTCCTTTGGGGCAGGAAGGCTGTACTGCCCCGTGTTAGGATCCTGTATCATGTGCCCCCGACGAGGCGGATCCTCAATCCAGAGAGGCTGCCTGTTTGCGATGTGCGGATACATGCCGGTGGTGAAATGGACGCAAGCGACGGACTCATTGCAATGCGGATCAATGCCATTGCTGGGATTGGCGTCCCAATAGCCCTTGATCACTACGTCTAGGATATCGCGGGGCCCAGCCGCCCGTGAGATGGTTACTCCAGTATTCGTATTGTTCCACTTCGTAGCTGCATCGACGTACTTCGAGAGCATGAGCAACTCGGGGTTCGGTTGGCGTGTAGGCGAGAGATTCGGTGGCCTCGTATTCGGAAACATCCACGGCTGTGTCGGCTGCGGATTGACTCCAATGATGGTGTTGCCGCTGGTTCCCATCACATGGTAGACGACCTCGTTGTCGTTCCTGTGCCATGACTGTTCGATTGGCCACGATTGCGGAGTAAGTTCTCGCGGAGGGCTTGAAGTCACGTCCCACGTCCTTACCGTGACGCTGGCGGTGCCCGTTCCCAGCTTGCAGCGCACGATGTAGAAATCCGTCCCCAGAGTCACGTTCTCCAGAGTACTGGCGGGAGGCGATCCCCAATCGCATTTCTTGGCGTTGGATGCGTTTGCGCGATTGATCTGGAATCCGGTATCAGCGGGCACATCAATGGTGTACCTGTATCCCGAGTTTCTGTTGGCGTCGGACACGGCCGAATCAATGAGCATGTACCGATACTCCAACACCCACCATAAATCAGTAGATAACTCAAACGTATGGGTAGGTGTGGTTATGGGCGTACCTGGTATCGGCGTAGGCGTTGGCGTCGGTACAGGTTGAGGGGGAAGGGTCACAGGTATCGGTGTAGGTGTGTCCGTCGGTATAGGTTGAGGGGGAGGGACCACAGGTATCGGTGTAGGCGTTGGTGTGGGCACTGTGCAGGTTGTTGCACTCGCTGTAGACGACGAGCCTAGTTCATCGTCATATTCGATACCGTCTCCGTGCGCCCTGACCGAAAACGAATAGGCGGTACTAGGAGACAGATTATTGAACGTATAGGACTCCCGAAAGATGCTTAATCCAAGGCTATGTCCTCGGTACACCCTATAGTATTCCACGCCAACTTTGGCATCCCAAGCAAGAGTGATCGCCGTACACGGTTGACCGCCTGCCGTCGCAGTGAAGCCGCCAGGAGCCGGCGGAGGCTCTAAATTCACCGGCAGCGGCGAACCACATGCAGCTTCAACTGCAACTGTCCATGATGTGGTGGTTGGACCTGTAGCATAAGTCGTACCGTCACCATAAGCTTCCACACGGAACTGGTACGGCTCGTCGCACTCCGGCAGACTTACGTCAACAGCAATCGTCACCGCGCGCGGCATCGTCAGATAGTAAGTACTGGCTTCAACCTCATTGCCTCCTCCGTCGTCCCGACGCCACACCTTGTAGTAATTGATTCCCCTCCCTCTACTCCAAGCTATCCGAGCGTAGTAACTCTGATTGCGCTTGTATGTGCTGACGGCTACGTTTGTGGGTGTAGGAGGCGCCTGCAAAGAGGGTGTAGGAGTATTCGTCGGCGGCACGGGAGTATTCGTCGGCGGGACGGGTGTATTTGTTGGCGGGACGGGCGTATTCGTCGGTGGGACAGGCGTATCCGTCGGCGGGACGGGTGTATTCGTCGGTGGGACGGGTGTTGGGGTTGCTGGATATGGATCCTCGATTGGATCGAATGGAATGAATGCGGTTGGAACCGGCGTGGGTGTCGCTGTCGGGGGTATATAAGGATCATCCCCGCCCTTGCCGAACACGGCGGGGTTGCTGACCACGATATAGGCAATAGCGATCAGCAGGGCCTCAGAGCGGCCCCGGAGATCCTTCATCGTGCCGCCTTTCGGTGAGGGTGTAGGATTTTGCGACACAAGCCATTGGTTTCGTTTGGCTCTTCACTCAAGGATGCCTGCCGCGTGTGACCATACTACTATCCCCCCGCGTCCCCCCGTGCTGTACTATCCCCTCAAAGGGGCAACAGGGGAGGAAAACACACCATGACAACCGACGACATCGGCGCGCTAATTGACGCCCATATCGACGAAGCAGAAATCGTGGAGCTCATGCGAAGGCTCCACCAACACCAGAGCTTCCCACCGTATGAGGCCGCCGCCATGGCTGAACTACAAGCATGGCTCGCAGAACGCGGCATCAATGCCGACCTCATCGACGTAGCAGATGAACCCGGCCGTCCCAACCTCTACTACAAGATGGAGGGCACCGGCGGCGGCAAGACCGTCATGTTCAACGGCCACATGGACATCGATCCCATTCCTCTCAATTTTGAGGGCGACCCCTGGGAGTTCAAGATCGAAGATGGCATGATCTACGCGCACGGCCTCATCAACATGAAGGCCGGTGTCGCTGCCGCAGCAGCAGCCTTTATCGCACTCCAACGCGCCGGCATCCGAATGCGAGGCGATCTCCTCATGACCGCCGTCGTCGGCGAACTCCAGGGCGGGGTGGGGGCCGTCGACCTCGTCCAGCGAGGCCTGCTTGGCGATGTCTGCATCATCCCCGAACCAACCGGCATGGAACTCCTGCCACTACACGCCGGCGCCATCCAATTCCTCGTCCACACCATTGGTGAAGCCGCATGGATCGGGGCAATGCACAACATAAGCTACGTCAACGCCGTCGAGAAACTTGCCCGCATCATTACCGCCCTCGAGGGCTTTGAATTCGATTCCCCTCGCCGCGACGAATTCCCCAGTCTCCCGCGCCTTATCGTCGGAGGCATCAACGGCGGCATCGGCCGACAATACGCCCACTGGCGCGCCTCCTACGTCCCGGATTTCGCGTCCGCCATCCTGGAAGTCCGCGGCCTCCCGGGACAGGACTACGATGACATCCAGCGACAGATCGAAGACGTCATCAGGAGTGTCGCAGAGGGTGATCCCGATTTCAAATGGGAGATCGAGCGCCCGCCCGCGACCTATCGCCCCGAATGGCAGAGCCAGAAGACCGAGGCCTATGGCATTGACCTGCCCCCGGAGCACTTCCTCAACCAGACTATCGCCAAATATCACCGTGAGGTCAGGAACGAAGAGCCCGGCTGGATATCCTCAAACTCCTGGAACGATTCCGGCCACTTCACCAACGCCGGCTGCGACTCCCTCTGCTACGGCCCCGGCGGGCACGCAATCGTCCTAGAATACGGCGTAGAAGTCAAACGAGTCGTAGACTGCACCAAGGTAATAGCCCGCGCCGCCGCAGACATGGCCAACATGGACAAATAAGAGGAATCCTCCCCCCATGCTGTACTATCCCCTCAGAGGGGCATTAGGGGAGGAGAACACAGCATGACAACTGATATCGGCGCGCAGATTGACGCTCACATCGACGAAGCCGAGATCGTGGAGTTGATGCGACGGCTCCACCAGCACCAGAGCTTCCCGCCGCATGAGGCCAGCGCAATGGCCGAACTCCAGGCGTGGCTCGCAGAACGCGGCATCAACGCAGATCTCATCGACGTCGCAGACGAACCCGGCCGTCCGAACCTCTACTACAAGATGGAGGGCACCGGTGGCGGCAAGACCGTCATGTTCAACGGCCATATGGACATTGATCCCGTCCCCATGTACTTCGAAGGCGATCCGTGGGATTTCAAGATCGAAGACGGCATCATCTACGCCCATGGCCTCATCAACATGAAGGCCGGAGTCGCCGCTGCCGCTGCCGCCTTTATCGCGCTCCACAGGGCCGGCATCCCAATGCGAGGCGACCTCCTCATGACCGCCGTTGTCGGCGAACTGCAGGGTGGGGTGGGGGCCGTCGACCTCGTCCAGCGAGGCCTGCTTGGCGATGTCTGCATCATCCCGGAGCCGACCGGCATGGAACTCCTGCCACTACACGCCGGCGCCATCCAATTCCTCGTCCACACCATCGGTGAAGCCGCATGGATCGGCGCAATGCACAACATGAGTTACGTCAACGCCGCCGAGAAACTCGCGCGCATTATCACGGCGCTCGAGGGCTTTGAATTCGACTCTCCCCGCCGCGACGAGTTCCCCGGTCTCCCACGACTCATCGTCGGCGGCATCAACGGCGGCATCGGACGCCAATACGCCCACTGGCGCGCATCCTACGTCCCCGACTTCGCGACGGCCATCCTCGAAGTTCGCGGCCTGCCCGGACAGGACTACGATGACATCCAGCGCCAGATAGAAGACGTCATCAGGAGCGTCGCCGAGGGCGATCCCGATTTCCAATGGGAGATCGAGCGCCCCCCGGCCACCAACCGCCCCGAATGGCAGAGCCTTAAAACCGAGGCATATGGCATCGACCTGCCCCCGGAACACTTCCTCAACCAGACCATCGTCAAGTATCACCGAGAGGTCAGGAACGAAGAACCCGGCTGGATATCCTCAAACGCCTTCAACGATTCCGGCCACTACACCAACGCCGGCTGCGAGTCCCTATGCTACGGCCCCGGCGGCCACACAATAGTCCGAGAATACGGAGTAGAAATAAAACGAGTAACAGACTGCACAAAAATCATAGCCAGAGCCGCAGCAGAAATGGCGAATATGGACAGATAAAACCCTCCGTCATTCCGAACGCAGCTGAGGAATCTAAAGACCCGATGAGTTGACCTACTCCGATCGTGAACTTAACGACCCCCTCCCCCTACAGTGGGGGGGTCAACCTATAGGCCATCTTGCAACGGGTGGGCGAGACGATACGCAACCGTAGTGTTGTCACATACTGCGGCGATTTCGTAAGATTGGTTGTATATAATGCAATTGAGAAGCGATTCAGCACATTCGTAGGAGTGGGGACAGTGGCTACCAAAGTTCGGCGGCAAGACAAAAACGAGACTTCGTCAGAGCGTCTCGAAAAGGCCGTAGCCAAGGTTATGGCCCGCCAAGAAAGAGCCAAAGAGCGCCAGGAACGCAAGCAACGTGAGGCGGAAGCCGCTCAGCGCCCAGCTAATTCCTCCTGAACTAAATTCCGAAACTCCGATAAATTGGCGAAGTAGTTCGGATAGGCTCGCTTGAGTGCCTTTATAGAATCTGCTGCAACGTACACCACGTCCGTGTTGGGGTTGCCGCGGTTGAGCAATTCTCTTTCTAGATAATACGAAAGAGCGTCGTCTCTCGCCTTTCCGGCGAAATAGTAGCCGCTAATGTTCCCTGCCTCGAGGTCCAGTTCTAGGACATACGTTGATCCCTTGCCGAATCGCTTCCATCCTGGCATGTTGGCAATCGTTCTAAATGCACGGAGCCTTGCGGGGATATCGCCTACCCTGGCATTGAGCCGAACAAGCTCATCAGCAAGCTCACTTGAATTGGTGGGTGCCTTCAGGACTGCGGGCTTATCTTCGCGGCGGGCGATTGCGGTGCTGATAAGTGCAAAGAAACGCAGCCAATCCTGATCGCCTCGCCCTGACTTGAGGTCGTTGCCAATAAACGCGCCGACAGTCTCTACAGCAGTTGCCCACTGGTGCTGAAGCCTCGACCGAAACTGGATTTCGATTTTGAGGCCATTCAGATGACTCTTTTTTTCGCTAGAGAAAGAATAGACGAGGTGAATGCCCCGATAGCCGGTATGCCTGGGTTTAGTTATGTAGTCGTCCAGCTTCACGACGTTGTGGCGAATGTTGCTTTCGACGAGATCTGTTGCAAGATTAATCGCCTGATCCGCACTGCTAACAATGGCACGGCACCCACCAATATCCTGAAACTCAGACAATCGCAACCGCGACAGCCGCTCCAGTTTTGAGATGATGGTTGGCAACCTCTTCAGTCGCGTCGCGACGATTCCCCCGCGCCGAACCCTGCGGCGGAGGTTAACCTGGAACGTCCGTAAGGGCTCACTGTGGGCCCTGCGCCACTGGTCAACGACATGCACAGCTTCCAGCCACTCCGACTCTTGGTCGGGGACATTGCGCAGAGAAACCAGCTTGCGGCCCGCGTCGTCTATTTCGTCCGAAGTAGGCAAGAGAATAGGAGAGGCCATAACCCATTCTAATGACATCTCGTCTGAGGAGTCCCCCCAAACGCCCCCACCTCCCCCCACACCCCCAACATGCGCTAAACTAACCCTGTCGCCGTATAGCCTCGTTTTGGACAACCGGCGGCAATAGGGGAAACGGGCCAACAAAAGAAGCCCGCTCTGGAGGGAAACACACATGGTTGCAACACCTGAAAAGCCCATCGGACAGTCCATCGCGCGCGTCGACGCCGTCGACCGTGTCAAGGGACGAGCAGTCTACGCCCCGGATCTCACACTCCCCGGCACGCTCCACTGCAAGATCCTGCGCAGTCCGCACGCCCACGCCCGCATTAAGAGCATGGACACCTCCGCCGCGGAGGCCTATCCCGGTGTCCAGGCCGTCGTCACCCACAAGGACCTGCCCGCGCTTGAGTCAGACGAGCAGGTCGGCGGTGAGGTCACATTGGACGCCGTCTATCTGCGACAGTTCCTGATGGCCAAAGACCGCGTCCTGTTCCACGGCCATCCCGTCGCCGCCGTCGCGGCCACCTCCCCGCATATCGCGGAAGAGGCGCTTGAACTCATCAAGGTCGACTATGAGCCGCTCCCGGCCGTCGTTGAGATTGAGGACGCCATCAAGGACGATGCGCCTGTCATCCATCAGGAAGTCCGCACGCGCGGCCTCGAGGGGCGCAGCGACAAGCCCACCAATATCTCCGTTCACATGGAACTCGCTCGAGGCGATGTCGCCAAGGGCTACGAAGAGGCGGATGTCGTTCGTGAGGGCGAATACCGCGTCGGCATGGTGCACCAGGGCTACATCGAGCCCCAGGCCTGCACCGTTGACGTTGATGCCACCGGCCACATCACCATCTACACAACCACGCAGGCATCCTTCGCCAACAAGAGCCAGAACGCCGCCCTGCTTCAGCTTCCCCTGAACAAGGTCACCGTCGTGCCTCTGGAGATTGGCGGCGGCTTCGGCGGCAAGGGATTCACCGTCCCTGAGCTTCCGACCGCTCTGCTCGCCCTCAAGACAGGGGCCCCAGTCAAGACCGTCCTCAGCCGGGACGAAGTCTTCCGCGCCACCGGCCCCGCGCCGGACGCATACGTCTGGGTCAAGGCTGGCGCCAACAAGAAGGGTGAGGTCACAGCGTTCGAGGCCAAGTTCTACCTTGATGCCGGCTGCCTCCCGGGCTCCGCGCTCTACGTCAACAACATCCTCGTCGCGGGCCTCTCCCCCTACAAGCTGCCCAACTTCCAGGCCGACGGCTACGATGTGCTCACCAACAAGTCCCGATCGCAAGCCTACCGCGCCCCGGGTCTCCCGGAGGGCGCATTCGGCATCGAGACGATGATGGACGAGCTCGCCCAGGCGCTGGACATGGACCCCATCGATCTCCGTATCGCCAACATGACTGACGACGGCGAGCCGATGAGCGATGGCATGGCCCTGCCTGTCACGCGATTCAAGGAGATCCTCGAGACCGTCAAGAAGCATGACTCCTGGGCTTCGCCCGTGCCTGAGGGCCGCGGACGAGGTGTCGCCATTGGCATGCGCCGAGAGGGCTCCGGCACATCCACCGCAACCATCCAGCTCAATAAGGACGCGACGTTCAGCCTGATCGTCGGCTCCGTTGATCTCACCGGCACGCGCACATCCATGGCGCAGATCGCCGCCGAAGAGCTTGGCGTCACCGTCGAAGAGGTTCGCTCCACCGTCGGTGATACCGATTCCGTCGGCTACAGCGACGGCTCTTGGGGCAGCCGCATCACCTACGTCACCGGCATGGCCGTCAAGAATGCCGCCGAGGACGTGATCAGCAAGCTCAAGGAGTTGGCCGCCGAGGGATTCCAGGCAAGCTCCGACGACGTTGAATACTCGGATCGCACATTCACTCTGCATGACAACCCGGAGCAGTCAATCACGCTCTCAGAGCTTGCATTCAAGAGCGTGGGAATGGGCTTGGGAGCGGTCATCGGCAACGGCCTCGCCACCGGCGTCCGACCCGTCACCAGCTCTGGCGTCCAGATCGCCGAGGTTGAGATCGACGACGACACCGGCCGCGCAACCATCGCCCGCTACACCGCCTTCCAGGACCCCGGCCGCGCCATCAACCCGATGGCCGTTGAGGGCCAGGTGCAGGGCGCAGTCGCTCAGGGTGTCGGTTGGGCGCTCTGGGAGAACTACGAGTGGGGCGAGGACGGCATCCTCAAGAATGCCAACTTCCTCGACTACCGCATGCCCACTGCGCTTGACCTGCCGATGATTGAGACCATCTTCGTTGGCGGCCCGGCCCCGGAGAACCCGCTAGGCGTCAGGGGCGTCGGCGAGGTGCCGATCATCCCGCCGCTCCCGGCCGTCGGCAACGCCGTCAGCCGCGCCACAAACATCCGCCACCGAGAGATCCCCCTAAACCCGGAGCGAGTCTTCTGGACCACCCACAACGGCGGCTCCAACGGCAACAAGTAAAACCAGGACCCAAAAGAAAGCCTCCTCCCGGCTAGCCGGGAGGAGGCCCTTTCGTTAATCTCCCTCTAGAACGGCACCAACGTCGTTCCCAACGAAATATCAGACATCAGAGCCGCGCCAAACAGCACGCTGGCTGACCCCGCGACTGCCGAAATCGCGCGACTGGCTGTCCCTGTATTCCCCACGAGCGCGAACGGAACACCCAGCAAGACTGTGATAACCCCCATCGAGAGTACCGTTCCAACCCCAAACAGAATCAGATACCCGATACCCGCCCAAAACGATGGCAGTGTCTGCAGCAAAATAAGCATGACCGCCGCGCTGCCGGCCAGCCCGTGAACGACACCGATCGAGAAGGACTTCACCCGGAAGAACGGTCGCCCTAGGTGAAAGAATCCGTGCCCGGACTCCACCTCCGCCGCCGCTGCAGGATCATGCGTCCCATGGATATGCACGTGGTGGACCGAATCGTGGCTATGCTCATGGACGTGCAGCCGGCCGCGAGCCAGATTCCAGAACACCTGCACCCCCAGCAGAACCATCATCACCCCAACTCCAAACTCAAATATGTGCGCCACCGACTCATAGCCGCTAAGTAGCCCACGGAACGCCAGGATGACAACCCCGAGAATCATCAACGGCGTTGTATGGCCAAGCCCCCACGCCCCGCCAATCCACACCCCGCGCCACACATTGCGGTTCTCGCCCACAATCGTCGATACGGCAACGACGTGATCAGCGTCCGTAGCATGTTTCAACCCAAGCAAAAACCCAAGAACCAACGCCGCCAGAAAACCAGCCTCAACATCCATCCCCGAAATCACCCTCCAAATCCACTATCCCTATCACCATAGTAGCGCCCCCTCGATTACCCCGAACCCCGCGCCCCCGTCATTCTCGCGCCCCCGTCATTCCCGCGCACGCGGGAATCTTTAACCCGGAGCGCAACCAAACCTGGTTACGCCCCGTCCCCTCATTTCGACGAAAGCCGGAACCCATCTCTGCAACAAATATCCCAGACTGCCCATCGCCCACTGATGCCCAAACCGCTAAACTAGCGATTGGGGATGTATGAATTAACTCTAGCGAGGTATACCAGTGGAACTCGATGCCTTCGACTTATTCGGAAAGTGCCATAGAATCTACGTGCAGGGAGTACGAACGGCCATCCGAGAACGTTTGGAAGCCCAATTTGGGGACGAATGGTGGGAGCAGGGTGTACTCGCCTCATTTAGAGACGAATGGCCTAAGCAACTAGACGACGAAGCCAAGAACAGAGGGATAGGAGACTATCAGTCCGTCCTCGAGAATAGACATTTCGGCTACATAATAAGCAAGCACCATGCCAGCGTCTTCCAAAACGCATTTCCGGACTCCCAACGTGCATTCGCAAGATTCAGGCAGTTGACAACCGTGCGGAATGACTGGGCGCATGTACAAGACATTTCCCACGGCAGGTTCCGGCAGGCTGCCGATTTGATGCAGGACGTTCTTGCTGCGCTAAATCGTCAGGAAGCACTTGAGGTTAGGAATATGAAGGAAGATACACTGACTGGGCCATCAATTGACATCGCCGAGGAGCCTATAGAAGAGGCGGAACTCGAGAGCCAGGCCGCAGAAAGTAGGACCGTATTGAGTGAACCGGTTGAAAGTTGGCGGAGGCTGCAGTCGTACTTGGTCTTGGGGCGGGAGGTCGAATTTACAGGCGAACCTGACAATTTAGTCGCTCAAGTTAGCGTGAGAGTGCAGAACACCGCCCCCGAGGGACCACAATGGCCATCTGTCGTATTTAGGAATGTCTTGCTTATGAACTCGGGCAATACCGTAAAGCAACTGGATGAGTTGCCCCCTGGCCAGTCGGCAGAGATGCAGTTTACAGTCCCACAATTGAGTTTGCTCAACGTTGAGCTCTCCTTGTCCGCGCAGATAGACGGAGATGAGCTACTTCGCTTCGACCGTACCGCTGATCTACCCACAACCGCCGTGGGGGAAATCCGACAGCGCTTTGCCGCCGAATTTGAGGAAATCGGGATAAGGGTCCTTGTTGAGGAGGCCCTCAATGTCCTGTCAACCGCCGACGAAACCCTGAGCTACGGTGAAATGGCACAAATCAGGCAATTCGCGCGTGAATTTCCTACCCAAGCAAACGAGGCCCTAGAAAGGCTGGACACTCTCCATAGAACATTCCGTCTCAACAGAGAGCGGGGCTTGGGGATGCGTACTAGGGAACTCCACGAAACTGTCACCAGTTTTCGCAAGGCCGTCGGCGAATTCGATCTGGCAATTGGCGAAACCAACCCTGATAAACTCAGAGAAGTGTTGGCCAGCCTAAAGGACGCCCAACTCGCCGTCCTCCGCGTGGAATCCGAGCTCCGTTCAGTCGGCGGCAGCTAAACGGGCGTGGCCCTAATTCCCTACCCCCCACACAAAAACCGCCGCGGATTCTCCACCGTCATCAGCTGAATCGCCTCTTCCCCCACGCCCATCTCACGCAGATAGGGCACGAACCGACGCCCAACAAACGCATACCCGTCCGGGTTCACCTGCCGATGCTTCTCCTCCGAAGCCCCCCAGGAATCATCCGGGTGCCTCTTCACGGACCAGTCATGCGATAACATCAACTGTCGCTCAAAACCCGCGTCCAGAAGCCGCTTCACCATGTCCGCCTTCTCCCGCCACGGCTCATTCAACTGGTGCCCCGGCAACTCGTCCATCCCCAGGAACACTTCCTCCCGCGCCAGGTTCGCCAGGTAGTCAAAATCAGTCGCGTCCGATGAATGCCCTATGCACACGCGCGAAGGGTGAACCCCCTCCTCGGCGAAGATGCGCCACTGAGACTCCCCCACCTTGTTCTGCGGCTGCGTATGCGTCGTGATCGGGATTCCGGTCTCATTCGAAGCCCGCGAAGCCGCCCGCAGCACCATCTCCTCTGCGTTGGACAACTCATAATTGTTGTCCGCCACCTTGATCATTCCAGCCTTGATACCCGTCCCCTCGATGCCCTCGACGATCTCACGCACATACACCGCCGCCATACGATCCGGGTGCGTGAACCAGATGAGACGCGGAATATCCACATACGTCCCCGTCGACGCGATGATATTCACGCCGGACCCCTCGGACACACGCTTTAACATAAGGACATCACGACCCAGCTCGAACGGCGTCGCGTCCATGATCGAACTCAGGCCCTCGGCCCGCGCCTCGGAAAGCATCGCGATGCCGCCCGACTCGATGCCCTCCCAATCCAACAGCTCTGGGTACGTCGCCTTGATTCCCGGAAACCCGACAATCACATGCTCATGCGATAACGTGAAACCCAACTCGCCCGCCGCCACCGGCCCCCTAACCGTCTCCACCATCTCCCGCGCCATCACTTACCTCCCCATCCCGTCATTGCCGTGTCGTATCCTACCCCCATGTCACCCACCGACGACAACACCAACGCCGCCCGCGTCATCCTCACAGCCATCGCGGCCGACCGTCCCGGCATTGTCGACGATATCCTTGCGGCCATTGAACGAGCCGGCGCCACAATAGAGACCACATCCGTCGCCTCACTCGATACCGCCGTCAGCGTCACCCTCCTCATCCGCGTCCCTCAAGACGGCACGACACCACTCCGAGCCGCCCTCGTCGGCCTCACCGTCGAACGCAACATCAAGTTCCACGTAGACGACATGCCCTGACCTCTCCTCTCCCGCGTACAATGCACCTATGGACTCATCAACACGAATCCTCGTGGGAATCGTCGCCGGCGTCATTGTCCTCGTCGTCTTGGCAATCGCCCTTCCCCGATTCTTCCAGGAGGAGGAGGCCGAATACCCGCCCGACACCCCTGAGGGCACCGTCCAGCGTTACATCCGCGCCATGATCGACGAAGACCCCGAAACCGCCATCGCCCTTCTGACGGAGCACAACAAGACCGACTGCGCGCTCCGGGAACTCCGGGAGCGCATGGGCCGCTCCGCGGCAAACATGAGACCGATCCCCCCCGCCTTAGACAGATACCGCGTCCGCCTCGGCAACGTCGAAGAAATCGACTCCGAAAACGTCACCGTCACGATCGGCATATCCTATATCAGCGAGCCCGACCTCCTTGAATTCCCAAACAGCACCAATACATGGAAATACGAATATGAGCTCCAACGCTCACCGGACGGCTTCTGGCTCATAGCCGAATCTGAATGGCCGCATGAGCTCAGACTCATCCGTGAATACAGCTGCCGTTATGAACCTACCCTCGTTCCACCCTCGACAGCACAGGCCGCCGCCCCATGAGTGTTCCCCAGCGTTCGTACGTCTATCTCGCCGCATTTGCGGCATTCTGGCTCCTACTGCAGGGCGCCTACGGACTCGCGACGGACCTGGTCAGCGCAGGCAACGTGTTGGGCACGGGCAACGAACCCGACGCCACGTGGCTCGCCATGGTCATCGTCGCCCTCCCCGTTTGGCTGGCACACGAACTCCTACTCCGACGCGCCGCCGCCAACCACTCCGATGAAACAGGCTCAACGCTCCGCAAACTCTACGTCCACGGCGCGTTATTCCTGACAACCCTCTACGCCGCCTTTGGGTCGATTCAGATCATTGAACAACTTGCAGGCGATTTCGATGGCCTCGAACACATCGGCGGCGTCATTGTCGCCGCCGGGCTCTGGTACTACCTATGGCGACGCGAAAACCTCGAAGGCCAGCCAAGCCCGCGCGCCCAGACCGTCAAGCGATGGCGCATCTACGGCCTCAGCGTCATCTTCCTCACTGCCGCCGTCACCGCAACCTACTGGATCGCCTTAGCCCTCACCTACGCTGTCTACGAATTTGCTACCGACGCATCGGACACTCTACTGGGCCCTGAAGACATTGAAGACCCCTTACGCACCGCCGCCGCATGGGCGCTTGTCGGCACCGTCGCCTGGGCCGTCCAGTGGCAGGCCGTCGCCACTCGCGACGAAGAATCCGTCCTGAGGCAGGTTTACCTCTACGGATTCGCCTTCGTCGGAGGCGCAGCACTCGCCCTCTGGGGCGCCAGCGCGACCATCTACGTTGTCATCGCCCAACTCGTTGGCGCGGACTATACCGCCACGGCCGCCGCCTACTTCCAACAATTCATCCTCCCCACCGTCTCTCTCCTCATCGGGCTAGCCCTCCTCGCCTACCACTGGTCAATAATCCGCCGACACGCCACGCGCCGATCCCCCTCCGCCGAATCCCCCCACCTCTCAACCACTTTCAAATACATCATGTCCGCCGTCGGCCTCATCGCCCTCGTCCCCGGCATCATGGTCCTCGTGATGACCATCCTCTTCCTGCTGACGGAGGGTGATGTCCTTTCCCCGGGAAGCGATGATGCCGAGGCCCTTGCCGTCGCTCTCACCATGATCATCGTCGGCGCGCCCCTCTGGTTCACGTTCTGGTGGCGAGTCGTCCATGCTGATCCGAATAGTCTCATCCGACGCATCTACCTCTATGTCGCCCTCATCGCTTTAGGTGGCACGACGCTCATAACCCTCATCACCCTCCTCGCCGCCGTCCTTACGGAGGTCCTCGGGCAGGGCTCAGGCTTCCTCGAAGACGCCCTCATCCCGGGCCTTTCAATCGTCATCCCCGCCGCCGCATTCTTCGCCTACCACGTCCTAATCCTCCGCGAAGACGCCCACCGCACCGTCGATACAACCGCAGCCCCCTCTGTCATTCCGAGCGCAGCCGAGGAATCTAAAGACTCAATTACTCAAACAACCCCCGTAACGCCCCCCACCCCCCGCACAATCCCCGGCCCCCCATACATCCTCCCCGACTGGAAACCCCCACGCCCCTAATCCCCCCGCCCCCGGCCCGGCCCATCATCCCTCCCCACCCGCCATCCCGCCCCCATCCGTCATTCCCGTGGAAACGGGAATCTTGATCTCCATTTCCGAACCAACCCCCGTAACGCCACATCCCCTCATCCCGGCGAAAGCCGGAATCCATCCCCTTGCTCCCTTACCCCCACAGCCGGAACGCGGAACACGAACTAATCTGGCACATCGACAGTGATCGCGAACCTTAAAACATTTGACACCCTCGGTATGCATGGGTATCGTTGTTCCTGAACCCTTGACAGGGGCTATTTTTATTTGTGGTGAAAGCTATTCACGCGGGTTGGTCAGGAACAGCAAAGCACAGGAGAGGCCGGGAAAACGACGCTGTCGATGAACGATCATCGTATCCGTCTGCGCCTTGAGCGGCTGGAGCAGGACACCCTCTCCCCGTTCGCTCAACTTAGCCACAAAACGCAGGGACGGCGCGTTCCCGAAGAGCCTTCCTTTATGCGGACCGAGTACCAACGCGACCGTGACCGTGTCATCCATTCGAAGGCATTCCGACGCCTCAAGCACAAGACACAGGTATTCATCGCCCCGGTCAGTGACCACTTCTCCACTCGTCTCTCTCACACAATCGAGGTGGCACAGATTGCGCGCTCCATAGCCCGTGCGCTCCGCCTCAATGAAGACCTCACAGAAGCCATTGCGCTGGCACATGACCTCGGCCACACCCCGTTTGGCCACTTAGGGGAAGAGTTCATTGACGCGCGTATTCCCGGAGGCTACCGTCATGCCGAGCAGAGCCTGAGAGTGGTTGATGTGCTTGAAAAAGAGGGCAGGGGTCTCAACCTTACGTGGGAAGTCCGGCAGGGCATCCTCAACCACTCCAAGGGCCGCGGAAGCCTTCGCCCGATTCGCCGCTCCGAAGCTAAAGTCACCCTCGAAGCGGAGGTTTGCCGCCTCAGCGACGCCATTGCCTACGTCAACCACGACATCGGCGATGCCATCCGCGCCCGCGTCATCGACGCCGATAGCATCCCCCTCCACGTCCGCCGGATACTTGGCAACCGACATGCCGAGCGGCTTAACACCATCATCGCGGACCTCGTTGAAACGTCGTGGTCCGTCACCGGTGAAGGCCAATCCGTCGGAGCAGAAGGCCCCTCTATCGAAATGAGCCAGCCCGTCCTCCAGGCCGTCCTCGACCTGCGCGAATTCCTCTTTGACAACGTTTATCTCGTCGCCGCGCGTGAACAGAGTGATGACCCACACCGCATCCTTGAGACCCTGTGGGATGCCCTCCTTAAGAACCCGGAGCTGATACCGGACGGCTACGCCCGTCCCGGTGACGAGCCAACCCGCCGCGCTGTCGACTACATCTCCGGCATGACTGACCAATTCGCCGCACGAACTGCCGCCGATCTTCAGGCAGGCCGCCTCCCTGAGATGCCTTTGGTGGAGGTGGCGCTGTGACCGTCGTAGATGACGTCAAGGCCCGCACGGATATCGTCGACCTCATCCAGTCGCGTGTGCCGCTCAAGAAAGCCGGTCGCAACTTCAAGGCCAACTGCCCGTTCCACAATGAGAACACACCCTCCTTCATCGTCTTTCCTGAGCGTGGATCGTGGCACTGCTTCGGAGCGTGCGGCACGGGGGGTGACGCATTCTCATTCATCCAGCGCGCCGACAACCTCACCTTCTCCGAGGCCCTGTCCCGGCTCGCCGAGCGCGCCGGCGTCACCATGCCGGAAACGCGCCGACAGGACGAGACCCAGCGCAAAGAGAACGAAGAACTCTACACCGCCCTCCAGAACACCGCCGACTACTTCCATCGCATCCTGATTCACTCCCCCGCCGGTGAGCATGCCCGCCACTACTTGCAAGAACGCGGCATCAACGATGAGACAATCAACGACTTCCAGCTCGGCATGGCTCCTAAGGCGTGGGAGGCCCTGAAAGGTCACCTCGCTGACCTTGGCCACACGGAAGAGCAGATGCTCGCCGCCGGACTCATCATCGAGCGCGACGGCGATCGGGAGGGCTCCTACGACCGTTTCCGTGAGCGACTTATGTTTCCCATTCGTGATGGCAAAGGCCGCGTCATCGGCTTCGGCGCTCGCGCCCTTGACGATTCACAGCCCAAGTATCTGAACTCGCCGCAGACGCCACTCTTTGATAAGAGTGGCGCGCTCTTTGCCATCGACCGTGCCGAGCAGACAATCCGTGCCGAGGGTGAAGTCGTCCTTGTTGAGGGCTACATGGACGCCTTGCAGGCCCACCAGGCCGGCTTCGGCAACGTCGTCGCCATCATGGGCACCGCTCTCACCGAGCGACAGGTCAGCCTCGTGCGCAACATGGCTCGCCGCTATGCCCTCGCCCTTGATCCTGACACCGCCGGTGAAGAAGCCACCCGCCGCAGCCTTGAAGGAGCCTTTGACATATTCCGACGTGAAGTTGTCCGCGTTTCCAACTCCGCCGTCCCCATGGGTGTCCGGCGTGAACTGCCCAAGCTCCGCATCATCACCCTCCCTCAGGACCGCGACCCGGACGATGTCATCCGCAACGACCCCGAGGACTGGCGCAAGCGCGTTGAAGACGCCACCCCTATCCTCGACTACCTCATTCAGCGAGAAGCCGCTCAACCGGAGGCCGCAACGCCGGAGGGCAGGCTTGAAGCCGTTAACCGCATCTTCCCCCTCATCACCGCCCTCGATAACCCATTCGAACAGCAACAGGCATTCAGCAGCCTCGCCGCCGCCCTCAAGATTGAGGAGCGAACCCTTGAGGCGGCCGTCGGACGCCCCGAGCGCCGTCAGCAGCGCCCGCGGCGCCAGGATCGCGCCTACCGCCAGGCGCCCACGCAGAACGGCGATGCGTCGGCCATCGGCGCAGACGCCCTCAAAGAAGACCGTGGCGAGGTCGTGGAACAACACCTTCTCGCACTCATCCTCACACATGACAATGAGATCTTTGACGCGTGGCAGCGCCTTGATCTGCCGGAAGTCCCGGCCAATTTTTTCTGGGACCCGCAGTACCGCGAGATGTGGCAGATTCTCAACACCGCCGATCCCGTCACACGCGCGGAAACTCTCGTCAGCTCGGACGCCGATGAGATCCGCGCCGCTATCCCAACCCCCCTTGATCGCCGCGGGCAGGCAAAGGCCCTGAGTGACCTTGTCCGCCGCATGTGGGAGCGCCAACTCAAGAAGGATGAACTTGAGGCCGCGGAGGCAGTTGCATCACTTGCCGAAGACGATGGCGAGGAGGCGGACACGCTCCGTGCCATGACCGATGAGATGAGGGCCAAATTCTCGGAACGCATTGAACAACTCCGAGCCGTCCAGTACGGCACGTGGAACAGAAACGCCCGCAACACATAACCGAACGGAGGAAATCGTATGACCTGGCAATCCGGCGTGATTAACCTCGGTGACGAAGAGGCCGGCTCCCTTTCGCAAAAGGTGGCCAACGGCGTTGTCACTCTGGACCCCTCGGCGTCCTCGGCCCTTCTTAGGGCCTTGCCCAACAATGGAAAGCCTGAAGTGGACTGGCCCGCGTCCCGGGAAGAGTGGGCTGAGGCCCAGCGTATCGAGGCCGAGGCTGAGGCTGAACTTGCCGACGCCGAGTCCCTTGATGACCCCGTCCGCATGTACCTGCGTGAAATCGGCCGTGTTGATCTCCTCAATGCCCGTCAGGAAAAGAATCTCGCACGCAAGGCCGAGGGATGGAAGCAGCTCCAGGACCTCGAGAAGCAGATCCGCGAATCCACCGGCCACAACGCCTCCATCGCCGATGTCGCCATCCATCTCCTCAACAAGCTCTCAACCCACTGTGAACTCGCCAGCATCATCATTGAACACCTTGAACTTGAGACACCCTGCAACCTCATCACCCTCAAGGAATCCCCGGACGTCCAGAAGACCATCGACATCGAGATGCACCATGAACTCGCGGAGGAATTCGCCACCAAACTAGGCCGGGAGCCCGAGGACGTTGAACGGGAGATCATTGAGTTCTCCCTGCAGCGTTGGCTCCTCCCCACCCCCTTCCTCCGCGCCTTCGCCCCCTCTCTCACCCTTGAGACCATCCCTTTCCTCCTCTCCACCCAGGACATCCATCAGGCCGTCGAAATGACACAGGAAGAATGCCGCGACTACCTCGATGAGATTCGTCGTGACGGCGAGATGGCCCAGCGCCGCATGACGGAGGCCAACCTTCGCCTCGTCGTCAGCGTCGCCAAGAAATACATCGGGCGTGGCATGAACCTCCTCGACCTCGTGCAGGAGGGCAACATCGGCCTCATCCGCGCCGTCGAGAAGTTCGACTACCGCAAGGGCTTCAAGTTCTCCACCTACGCCACGTGGTGGATCAGGCAGGCCATCACGCGATCCATCGCCGATCAGGCTCGCACAATCCGCATCCCCGTCCACATGGTGGAGACCATCAACAAGCTCCTTCGTGAGAATCGTCGCCTCGTCCAGGAACTGGGCCGTGAGCCCACAACCGAGGAGATCGCTGAACAGATGGAGATCACGCCGGACCGCGTGCGTGAAATCCTCAAGATCTCACAGGAGCCCGTCTCCCTCGAAACTCCCATCGGTGAAGAGGAAGACTCCCACCTCGGCGACTTCATCGAAGACAAGGCCGCCCTCGCGCCCGCCGACGCCGCCTCCTACCAACTCCTCAAAGAGCAGATTGGCAGCGTTCTCGACACTCTGAGCGGACGCGAACGCCGTGTCCTCCAACTCCGCTTCGGCCTCGACGACGGCCGCAGCCGCACCCTTGAGGAAGTCGGGCGTGAGTTCAGCGTTACACGCGAGCGCATTCGCCAGATCGAAGCCAAGGCCCTCCGCAAGCTCCGCCATCCCACACGCAGCCGCCGTCTCCGCGACTTCCTCGCGTAACGCTGTACTTCAGAAACGTATCGCCGACTGCGGACTGGAGGAGTTGTTGCTGGTGGCAGACCTAGCGGCTCCCGCCCAGTGACCGAACGCGCCGCACGATTTCCGGCAGGATTTCAAGTACGCGGTCGATGTCCGCACCGGTGTTGTCGCGTCCAAGCGTGAGACGCAGGCTGTTGCGGGCTAGCTCAAGCGGTTTTCCCATTGCGATGAGGACGTGGGAGGGGTCAATGGAGCCGGAAGTGCATGCGCTGCCGGAAGAGGCGGCGATTCCCGTTATGTCAAGGTTGATGAGGACGGATTCGATCTCCACTCTGGCGAATGAGATGTTGACGTTGTTGGGCATACGGCGCGGGTCGCCAAGCGGGGGGCCGTTGAGGTGGGCGTCGGGAATTGTTGAGAGGATTCCCTGACCAAGACTGGTCGCCAGTTTAGCGATGTTCGGGACTATTTCGGCGCGCGCGCTGTCGGTCATTTCGAGGGCGAGGCCGGTTCCGACGATGCCCGCAGTGTTTTCCGTGCCCGCGCGGCGATTGCGTTCCTGGCTGCCGCCCATCGTTTGGGGTTGGAACGGGGCATCGCGGTCAAGAAAGAGTACACCGACGCCCTTGGGTCCGTGGAACTTGTGGGCAGAGAGGCTCAGCATATCGACGCCGAGCGTCTCTACATCGAGATCCAGGTAGCCCGCCGCCTGCACGGCGTCCGTGTGGAAAGCGATTCGGTGTCCATGCTGATCTTCCGCTTGGCGGATTGCGGCGGCAATCTCGGGAATCGGCTGGATTGTGCCGGTCTCGTTGTTGACGTACATGATGGTTACGACGGTTGTTTCGGGGGTGATTGCCTGGGCGACCTTCTCAGGGGAGATGATTCCTTCGACGTCCGGCTTGAGATAGGTGACGCTGAATCCCGCGTTGCTTTCCAGCCATTCACAGGTATGAATGACAGCGTGGTGCTCGCTGGCGGACGTGATGATGTGGTTGCCGTGTTGCTTGAGAGCGTAGGCTGCGCCGCGGATGGCCATGTTGTCGGAATCGGTGCCACCGCCGGTGAAGATTATGTCACCATTGCGCACATTGAGGACACCGGCGACCTGATCACGGGCGGAGTCGATGGCCCGGGCGGCGTCCTGCCCCAACCCATAGATGCTGGATGGGTTGCCGAACTGGCCTGTGAAATAAGGGAGCATGGCCTCGACAACGCGAGGATAAACGGGGGTTGTGGCGGCGTGGTCAAGATAGATAGTCATGAGGTTTTACCTCCATCCGTGGGCGAAATTGCCCACATTATTTGACATATCATTTGTTCAACAATAGACGGGCAGCGAATACCTAACCTAGCCCGGTCTGTAGCGATTTACTATTGGGAGGCGGCGGTCTTTGCCGAAGGCGCGTTCGGTTATTTTGACGCCGGGGGCGGCCTGGCGTCGCTTGTATTCACTTATGTCTACTAGCACTGTGACTCGAGCGACGATGTCTTTATCAAAGCCGAGCTTTTCAATCATGTCCTTTGGGGAGGCATCGCGCTCCACATAGGCTTCAAGTACGGGATCGAGCACGTCGTAGGGCGGCAGGGAGTCTTCGTCGAGCTGGTTCTCGCGCAGTTCTGCCGTTGGGGGGCGGTCGATGATTGCCTGCGGGATGATATCGCGGCCGGCCTGTTCGTTGCGCCAATCGCAGAGTTGGTAAACGAGGGTCTTGGGGACGTCTTTTATGACGGCGAATCCACCTGCCATATCGCCGTAGAGGGTGGCGTAGCCGGTGGCGTATTCACTCTTGTTGCCGGTGGCGAGTACGATGCGGCCGAACTTGTTTGAGATGGCCATGAGGATGTTGCCGCGAGCGCGGGCCTGCAGGTTTTCCTCGGCGACGCCTTCCTGCGTGCCCTCAAATAGGGGGGCGAGGCCGTCACGGTAGGCGTTGGCCATGTCTTCTATGGCGATGATTTCAAAGCTGATTCCGAAGTTTTCACAGAGGGCGCGGGCGTCCGTGACGCTTTGGTCCGCAGTGTAACGGGATGGCATGGAGACGCAGAGGACGTTTTCAGGGCCAAGGGCGTCGGTGGCGACGGCAGCGGTCAGGGCGGAATCGATGCCTCCGGAGAGGCCGATGACGACCTGTGAGAAGCCGCTTTTTCGAACATAATCTTGCGTTCCCTTGACAAGAGCGTTATAGACCTCTTCGACGGGTCCCATGGGAGTGACGTGCTGTGTTTCAGATAGGGGTGTACGGGTTGACCCCTGCTCTTGCTGCTTTGTTACGGAAATCACAGTGTGGCTTGCAAAAGCAGCGTTTTTCGGATCGTTTTGGTCCACAAATGAGGTCTGTGGCACGTCGTCGGCCCGGGCGAGGGGGAGGTCGGCGAGGATAAAGTCGTCCTCGAACTGTCGGCCTGCGGCGATGGTCTTGCCGCGCGGGTCGAAGATCATGCTGGCCCCATCGAAAACGAGCTCGTCCTGGCCGCCGATCATGTTGACGTAGCAGAGGAAGATGCCGTTGTCGGCGGCACGCTGGCTGAGCATGGCCTTGCGGACGGCGCGCTTGCCACGGTAGTAGGGCGAACCGTTGATGTTGATGGTGACCTGCGCGCCGGCGGCTTTCTGGATGTTGGTTGGGCCGTACTCAAACCAGATGTCCTCGCAGATGTTGACGCCGATGCGCGCGCCGCCGATCTCATAGACAGGGGAGACATGACCCGCAGTGAAGTAGCGCTCCTCATCAAAGACGCTGTAGTTGGGGAGGAATATCTTGCGGTAGACGTCGATGAGTTTGCCGTCGTGGATGACGGCGGCGGCATTATGCAGGACGGAGGGAGGGGGATAACCGGATGGATTCCTGCTTTCGCCGGAATGAGGGGATAGGGTGTGGCGCTCAGGGATGCCGACGACGACGGTTATGCCTTCGGAGGCCTCGATGATCTCCTGGAAGGCCTGGTTGGCGGCATCGAGGAAGGAGTCTTTGTAGAGGAGGTCTTCGGGCGGGTAGCCGGTGACGCAGAGTTCCGGGAAGGCGACCAGGTCTGCCTGCGCGTCTACAGCGCGGCGGATGTGGTCGGTGATGAGGCGGGTGTTGCCCTTGATGTCGCCGACGGTGGGGTTCACCTGGGCGAGGGCGACGCGGAAGAGGAGGGGCGCGCCATCGCTGTTGTTCTGCGTCTCTCCGGTTAAGTGCGTCATGGGACAAGTATAGGGGCGGGTGACGGAGAGGTGACGAATAGGTATCATGTCTACGGTAAGATTGTGGTAGATAGCGTCTACTGCGTTGTGAGTGGGGAATACGAACCGGCACGGAGGGCACAATGACAAGCGTGCTCAAGAAAGAATTCGAATATTATCATGCCCATCAAGATGAGATGGTTGCCAAGTACGACGGCAAGGTTATCGCCATTAAGGATGGCGAGGTGCTGGGGGTGTTCGATAATGATCTCACCGCTGTCATTGAAACAAAGAAAACCCACGAATTGGGCACTTTCCTCGTACAGAGAGTGAGCGAGGGAGATGAGGCATACACCGCGACAATTGTTTCTCCTAGTGTGGTGGCCTCATAGTCCAGTCTCAAGACCCCCGCAGTTTTACGTTTGCCTCAAACAAGGGACTCGTCAATGTGCTACGGAGCCCATGCGGGGTGTCGGAGGCATGGGACCCTAGTAGTAACGACCCAGAGCCTAGGCTACTCCAATTCGAAGGGATTTGGGACACAGGCGCTACTCTCAGCATGGTCACTCAGCGAGTGGTCGACGCCTGCGGCTTAATGCCTATCGCAACCACGGCCATTTCTCATGCCCAAGGAATGACCGAAGATGTTGAGGTGTTTCTGGTCAACATTGGATTGCCAAATGGAGTAGGCATCTTTGGCGTACGAGTTGCACAAGCAGTGTTACCAAACGTTGACGTGTTGCTTGGAATGGACATCATTAGCCAAGGAGACTTTGCCATTACGAGTCTAGGTGGCAATACAAAATTCTCTTTTCGTATACCATCCCAAGCCAATATTGACTTTGTAGCCGAAGACAAGCGCAACAACGTCTTGGCAAGACAGCCGAAGCCTTCAGAAACAACCAGACAGAAGAATCGTCGGCAACGTCGGCGGAAAGGCTAGCACACTCCGGCCGCAGAGCGCCCTATCAACCCGCGTGCCCGCGTTGACCGCAGAGGCGTGGGAGCCCAGAGGGCCCCGGAGCGGATTCCGTCCTTCGCTGGAATGGCGGGGGCGCGGCGTTGCTGAGGGGGGATGAATAGCGTGGCCAGGGAAGGGGCGTTCCCTGCTGTCTCATGAAGGGTTGGCTTAGGGTCTGGGGGCTGGTTGGTTTTGGTGAAAGTTTTTTTCATGAATGCGGTCTTTATTAAAGTTTTGTTGCCTTCGCTTTACTGAATGGTGGGGGCCGATGGATTCCGGCGAAAGCGGGAATGACGGTGAGGCGGAGGGAAGACTGGATTGGGGATGAGTGCGGCATACTTGATGGATGGGTAGTTTTTCCAGGGCCTGGTGGGTTCTCATTGCTCTCGTCGTTCCTGCAATTTTGGTTGGGGGGTGTTTTGCGCCTTCCGATGGGACAGCGGAGCCGGCTGCTTCTGCGACGGCGACGGCACAGCCAACGGTGATTCCGGCAGCGGCAAGCGCGACACCGGAGGGGAGTTCGTCGTTGGCAAGTCCAACACCGGAGGAGGTTTCGCTGACGGCAACGCCAACTCCGCACGTTTCAGTTGTTCCGGAACCTGAAGGCTGGTGGACGGTGGCAGGATCGACATGGAACGATACGTATGAGGTGACGCTGGAGATTTTCGGGGCGTCACGGATCACGTCGCAGACGGAGTTTCGCGTTCGGACACGGCTGCGGAACGTGTCTGACGATGAAAGCACGTATATCAGGTGGAGCCAATACGACCCGGCGGTTTCCACGTGGATTGTGCTGCCGAGCGGCGAGCCGCCCTCTGATCCTGATGTGAGGCAGGCTGTGCGTCTTATCCAGTTGTGGGCGGAGGATGATCCCACTCCGTCCCTCAGTTCTTTCCCGGAGGTCCAGGTGGACACGCTCGACGCGGGCGATGTTGTCGAGCGGGAGGCTTCGTGGGATCTGACGGTTCGCGGGGATTCTGCGAATGGGCGGGTGCCCGCGCCGGATGGGGTTTACAAGGCGCGAGTTGATTTTTATCCGCAGGGTGGGGAGGAGATTCCGGGGCTGCCGGATATTTTATTAGAGTTTCCTATTACGTTGGAGCGGGGTATTTTCTAGGTTCGCGATCTGGGCTGAGCGGCCTTTTGAGTCGTTTCCCGCGTTCCGGCATGGGTGAGGCAGTTGAGGCTTTGGATTCCTCGGCTGCGCTCGGAATGACAGGGAGGGGTGGCGGAATGACGGAGGAGTGGCCCTTCGACAGGCTCAGGGTGAGCGGAGGGAGGGAACTCTGGATTCCCGCTTTCGCGGGAATGACGGAGGGGTGGCGGGAATAACGGGGTAGGCCCAGCTCGGGCCCTTCGACAGGCTCAGGGTGAGCGGAGGGAGGGAACTCTGGATTCCCGCTTTCGCGGGAATGACGGAGGGGTGGCGGGAATAACGGGGTAGGCCCAGCTCGGGCCCTTCGACAGGCTCAGGGTGAGCGGGGGAGGGTTAGTCGAGGAGTTTGGCGGGGTTCATTATGTTGGCGGGGTCCAGGGCGCTCTTGATGGAGCGCATTAGGTAGATGCCGCCTTCGCCTAGTTCTCTTGGCAGGAGGTGCTTGAGGCGGACGCCTACTCCGTGGCAGTACTCGATGGTGCCGCCCAAGTCGATGGCCTGGTTGATCATGGCATCAGACGATTCTCGAATGCGGTCGTAGCCGTCAGGGCTGCCGGACGGGTCGATGGCGATGATGGAGAACATCTCCGGCTCGCCCCAGATGGCGCATTCGACGACCTTGAGGCCGGCCTCTTCAAAGAGTTTGATGGCGCGGAATCGGAGGTCGAGCACGTTTGAGGCAGGGACGGCGGTGTGGATGTAGCTACCGGCGCGTCCGCTGCGTTCTCGCCAGGGGTGGCGCTGGCCGGCCTCACGGGCCTGCTTATAGTTGAGGCCGGAGGAGTGGCGCTCGTTCCAGAAGTCTCCCGCTGTCTCAGGGCCGAGGTCGCGGCCACCATAGGCTGAGATGATCTCCCAGACCATGTCCTGTTGGACATCGAGCTCGGCGCTTGAGCCTTCGATGCTGAGGTGGAGGACGGATCGGCCGGGGGCGTCAGCGAGGATGGGGTCGCCGCCGGATTCTGATTCGTCTTCCTGTGCGAAATCGACCATCGCGGGGATCAGACCCTCGCTGAAGAGGCGCTGGACGGCGAAGAATCCCTGTTGAAAGCTGTCGAATTCAAGGGCGTAGTGGCGTCGTTCCTCCAGTTCGGGATAGATGCGGATGGTGGCCTCTGTGATGACGCCGAAGATGCCCTCCGTGCCGATGAAGAGACTTGTGAGGTCGAGGCCGGCGGGGAGGCCGCGGCGGAGGGAGCTTGTGCGGACAATCTCACCCGTCGGCAGGACGACCTCAAGGCCGACGACCTGCCTGCCCATGGGGCCGTACTTGGCGGCCAGGTAGCCGACGCCGTTGGTGGAGATTGTGCCGCCGACCGTGGCAATGGGTTGGCTCCAGGGGTCATGGCCGACGAAGTGGTTGGCGTGGCTGACGATCTCATCGAGGCCGCCGAGGACGACACCGGGTTGGACGGTGGCGGTGGCGTTTTCAAGGCTGACATCGATGATGTTATCCATCGAGCCCATGTCCAGGACGATGCCGGGCGTGATGGTGGTTGCCGCGCCCATGACGCCTGTACCGCCGCCGTAGGGGATGACGGGGACGCGGGCTTTCGTGGCAGCTTTGAGGATCTCAGAGACGTGGGCGGTGGATTGAGGGCGGACGACGGCGAGGGGCAGGGTCTGTTCCGGGATTTCCCAGTGACGGGCGGGGATGGCGTCGCCCGCGTAGTCCTCAAGGGTCTTCGCGTCGGTGAGGACGTTGTCGCGGCTGACGATCTGGTTGATTTCTAGAAGGAAGTCGTTGTTGTTGGTCATTTGTTTGTCCTATTTGATGGTACACGGGATTGGGCGGGGGATTCTGTGGTTGGCGTTACGGGGGTTGGTTGCACTCCGAGTTCAAGATTCCCGCCTGCGCGGGAATGACGGGCGGGGGCGTTACGGGGGGTGGTGGAATGAGGGAGGTTATTGGTTGCTGAGGATGACGAGGATGACGCCTGCGACGACGAGGGATGCGCCTATGAAAACGCGGATGGTGATGCGCTCGACCTGTCTGAGAAAGACGGCGGCAAGGACGAGGGTGACAAGCGGGTTGACGGTGAAGATGGGGGAGACGAGGACGACGGGGGCGAAAGCGAGGGAAAAGAAGCTGAGGAATGCGCCGGTGGACGCGAGGATGCCGGCGAGGGTGATCCATAGGAGAGCCATGCGCGGCGCCCGGATGTCTTTCCGCAAGTTGCGTGCGCTGGCTGCGCCGAGGATGAGCATGCCGATGAAGAGGGTGACTGTGGAGCCGACCTGTGGCGGGGTTTCGTCGGTGGTAAGGAGGCTGCGGGTGACAACCTGGCTGCCTGCGTAGCCGAGGACGGAGAGGAGGGCGGCGATGGTGCCGACGATTAAGGGGCCGCGAAGACGGGATGTGGGTGTGGTAGTGGTCATGATTGCTGGGTGGGGCCGGTGACGATTAGGCCGACGCCAATGACGACGGCGAGGATGCCTATGGCTAGCTGGATGGTGACTCGCTCGTCGAGGAAGATGACGGCGAGGATGGAGGCGAAAATGGGCATGGCTCCGCCCATGGCCGTTGCGCGTCCGACGCCGATCTTGCTGACGGCGGTGTAGTAGAAGAATCGCCCGCCCATGAAGGAGAGGAGGGCGACGAGGGCAAAGCCTCCGAGCGCCCTCAGGTTGAGTTCCAGGAAGGCGGACGGGTCCATGATGACGGCGATGGCGGCGACGAAGATGAATCCGGCCGCGATGGAAAGGAACGTCGCGGAGGTGGGGCTGACGCGGTGGATGCCGAGTCGGATGAGGATTGCGCCGACGGCCCAGCACATTGATGCGGAGAAGGCGAGGATGATGCCGAGTGTGGTGTCTGTCATGCGTGGCGCGCCGCCGGGCGGTTAGACGGTCACCGCCATGCCGGCGTGACGAAGCATGGACTCAAAGATAGGACGGCCATCAACGCCGCCAAGCTCCGGCTCGCAGCAGCGCTCCGGGTGGGGCATCATGCCGAGCACGTTGCGGTTTTCATTGACGATGCCGGCGATGTTGGCGAGCGCGCCGTTTGGGTTGGCGTCAGGGGTGATTGCGCCTTCGGGGGTCGAGTAGCGGAAGATGATGCGGTTCTCGCGCTCAAGTTGGGCGATGGTGTCCGGGTCGGCGAAGTAGTTGCCGTCGCCGTGGGAGATGGGGACGCGAAGGACATCGCCCTGCCCGGCGAGTGACGTGAACCGGCTGTCCGTGGTCTCGACGCGGAGGTTCGTCCACTGGCATCGGTATTGGAGGTGGGCGTTGCGGAGGAGGGCGCCGGGGAGGAGCTGAGCTTCACACAGGACCTGGAAGCCGTTGCAGATGCCTATGACGGTCTTGCCCTCGTCAGCCATGCGTCGAATGCCATCCATGACGGGGGAGAAGCGGGCGATTGCGCCGGGGCGTAGGTGGTCGCCGTGCGCAAAGCCGCCGGGGAGGATGGCGAGATCGTAGTCAGAGAGGTCGCTTTCGGTGTGCCAGACGTAGTCGGCCTGGGTGTTAAAGACGTTGGTGAGGACGTGGTGGCAATCGGCGTCGCTCCATGTGCCGGGGAAGACGACTATGGCGGCGCGTGGCGTCATTGGGAGAGGAGCTGTTGGACGACGTCTGAGACGTCTTTGCCGTCTGCACGGCCTTTCATGACGGGCATGAGGGCGCCCATGACGCGGCCTCGGTCGGTCATGCTGCGCGCGCCGATATCGTCGATGATCTTGCGGGCTTCTGCTTCGATTTCGTCGCGGGAGAGGCGCTCCGGCAGGTAGGAGAGGACGACGGCGAGTTCGGCCTCCTGGTCTTCAAGCCCGTCTTCGCGTCCGGCCTTGCGGAATTCGTCGATGGATTCCTTACGCTGGCGAGCCTCACGGGCGAGGACATCGGCGGCTTCGGAGTCGTCGATGGTGGCGTTAGGGCCTTTGGCGATGGCGGCGTTCTGGAGGGCGCTGCGCATCATGCGGATGGCGGACAGGCGCGGGCGATCACGGTCGCGCATGGCCTGTTTCATGTCATTTCCAAGTTGTTCAGTGATTGGTGGCATGGGGGAATTATGGCATACGGCGATTAGGCGGGGGACTCGGCGAGTTGCAGGACTTGTTCTATGACTTGTTGGGGGGTTAGTGCGTCTGTGAGGAGGACGTGGGCATCGTCGGCGGGCTTGAGCGGGGAATCTGTCCTTTCTGAGTCGCGTCGATCCCGTTCTTGTAGCTCGGAGAGGACTCGCTCGTAGTCGCTGTCCTCGCCCAGTTCAAGGGCCTCAGCGTACCGCCGTTGTGCCCGAGCCTCTGCCGATGCGTCAAGGTAGATCTTGACCGGCGCGTCCCACAGGACCACCGTACCGATATCGCGTCCCACCATGACCACGCGGCCGTCCGCCTGCTCCGCCATCTTCCGCTGCATTGCCACCAGGACGCGTCGCACGTCGGATAGGACGGCGACTCGAGATGCGGCGCCGGCGACGTCAGGGGATCCAATCACATCGCTCACGTCCTCGCCGTCAATTGTTACGCGCATGTCATCGATGGCCATTTCTGATTGCTGTGCCAGGCGGGCGACGAGATCGTTGTTCCACTCTTCAAGGTTGGCTCGCAGCGCGAGCAGGCCGACGGCGCGGTAGAGCAGGCCGGTATCGATAAACGTCCAGCCCAATGTCCGGGCGACGCCTCGCCCCACTGTGGTCTTGCCGGACGCGACGGGCCCATCGAGAGCGATGGGGCCTCTATGAGTCACGCGACACCCCATGGAGGCCCCGACCATGCACACAATGTGTACCGGCGTCGGCCAACCCTCGCCGTGAGATACTTGAGGCAGTTATGAGTTGGCTCGATATCCTCATCATTGTCATCATTGCGGTTCCGATGGCGCTTGGCATGGGCATCGGGCTGATTCGCATCGCCTGCAGTCTGGCCGCCATAGTGGTGGGCACGTTACTTGCAACCGTCTTCTGGCGACAGGCCGCAGATATTGTCAGTGTATTCATCCCGGATGACAATCTGGCCGCTCTGACCGGCTACCTGCTCATTCTGATTGTCGTCATCGCGGCAGGTTGGGCGGCGGCGGTGTTCGTCAAGGGCGTGCTCAGCGTATTGATGATGGGTTGGCTGGACAAGGTGGGGGGTATCGCCTTTGGCGCGCTGGTGGGCTGTATCATCGTCGCCGCAGTCATCTGGTCGCTGGAGACGTTCAGCGGAGAAACCGCGCAAGAGGCGTTGGATACGTCCCTGCTGCGGCCCTATTTTGCGTTCCTCGTTCCCATTCTCCGCTCAATTTCCGGAGAGATTGACCTGTCATAGTCCTTTGCAGCATAGATAATGGATGCAGGACGGGTAGGGCTACAATGCGGAATATGGACAAGCGAACGGTCGAGGACACCGCCCGGCAGGGAGTGGTGCATATCCTCAATTCCTCGGTCCTTGTGCTCAACGGCAATTTCGAGCCGTTGAATGTCACGCGGGTTCGACGCGCTCTCCTCCTGTTGATTCGCGGCAAGGCGGAGATGATTGAGAACGGACGCGGCCACTTGCAGGCCGAAACGGCCCGCCTGGAGGTGCCGTCCGTGATTCGGCTGTCCAGCTACGTGCGGCGTCCCATTCAGCCGCAGCGGTTGACGAGGCGCGACGTGTTTCTGCGGGACGGCAACATGTGCCAATACTGCGGCAAGCCGTCCCGAGAGTTGACGCTTGACCACGTTCTGCCGCGGCACCGGGGCGGCCAGAATACGTGGGACAACGTGGTGGCCGCGTGCGTTCGCTGCAACCATCGCAAGGCGGGACGGACGCCACGGGAGGCCGGTATGCATCTCCTGACGGAACCCGCCGCTCCGCGCCCCAATCCGTACCACACTTTCTACCGCTTCCTGGGGTCGCATGAGGGCTGGAGGAAGTTCATTCCTGAACCGCGCAGGGGCGTGGCGCGCGGACGGGGCAGCGACGAGGGTTCACCATAATGACCTGGCAGCACACTACGCTGCCGTGACTTAGACCATGACAACCAACGGACACGAGCCGGGACAGGCACCTGACCAACGGCTTTCCCGCACAAACCAGAATCTCTGGAATGCGTTCATCGGTCATGCCCGGGCCAAGAGGCTCTATAACGCGTACGCGTCCAAGGCCGTCCTTGATGGCTACCCTGAGGTGGCGGAGGCATTCCTTCAGGCGGCCCAGGCCCCGGACGCATTCCCCGTCAACATCATTTCCGCCGTGGATGAGCTGCGGTCAACACGAGAGAATCTTCAATCTGTGGTCGATAGCCACACCTATGACACGGAAACACTCTATCCGCGAATGTTGGCCGAGGCGGAAGCGGAGGGCAGGGCGGAGGCGTTGGCGCGCATCCAGGAGGCGATGGAGCGCGATGAGCGCGATCTGGCCATCTTTCGTGAGGCGCTTGCAGTCGCAGGTTGGCAGAGCGGCACTGTCCCGGTTCAAGAAAGCCCGACTCAATCCCAGCAATTCGTCGACGACGAGATGGCTCGCGCTACAGAGAACATCGACTCAGCGCGAGAGCGAATCACCGCGCTTGGCCGCATTCGCGAGGTCATCTTCGGAATGCAGGACGGCCTGATCAGCACCGCCGTCCTGGTCTCCTCTGTCTACGCCGCCACTCAAGACAGCTTCGTGACGGTCGTCGCCGGTCTCGCCGGTGGGTTGGGCGGCGTTGTCTCCATGGCAACGGGCAGCTACCTCGGCTCACAGGCTGAACGTGAAGTGAAGATGGCCGAGATCGGCAGTGCATCTTCTGACTTGCATGAATCCCGCTCTGAGGTCGTCGCGCGTCTCGTTGTTCTGCTGCGCCGTGAGGGCCTGACTGAAGATGCCGCGGTACTCGTCGCGGAGACGCTCGCACAGAATGAAGACGCGCTCCTGAACACCGTCATCGAGAAGGAGCTGGGCCTCTCCGCCGATGTCGATACCGTCCCATGGAAGGATGCCCTCGCCATGGGCACGTCGTTCTTCCTCGGCGCGGCAGTCCCCATCATTCCATACATCATTGCGGCCTTCAACATGATGCCCGGCGCAATTGCCGTCTGGACGTCAATAGTCGGTACCGCCATCGGACTGTTCCTGATGGGCGCCGGCAAGACGCGATTCACGCTGCGGAACCCGCTGGTCTCAGGGCTGGAGATGTTGGCAATCGGCGTTGTGTCGGCCGTTCTTGGCTACGCGCTTGGCGCGTCGATCACTTTCTTCTTTGACGTACAGGCGTGACGCAATTCGCGCGACGTTGCGCTATTCCCTTTGACGACGGCTATAATGGCTGCACAGCTACAGGTATACTAACAATCTGACATTTGCATTCGAAGGAGCTAGACAGGCATGGCCTACATCATCGCGGAGCCCTGCATCGACTTGAAAGACGCCTCATGCGTCGATGTTTGCCCCGTGGACTGTATCCACACAGAGGACGACGACAACATGTACTACATCGAACCGGATGAGTGCATTGACTGCGCGGCCTGTGAGCCTGTTTGCCCGGTGACCGCCATCTTCGAGGAGAGCGAACTCCCCGAGGAATGGCACGATTTCATCGCCCTCAATCGAGATTGGCCGGGCTGGGAAAGCCGCCGCTAGGGTTCACGTCACGATTTTCACCCCGCTGAAAGGCGGGTGTGCGTTGGCGGACGCCGGTTCATTGTACCGTTGACAGCAGCAAGAAATACTCACGGTTGCCCTTCGGGCCCGTAATCGACGACTCGCGAACTCCCAAGACCCGGAGCCCGTTTTCGATTGCCCAGAGGGCGACATCTCCGATTGCGTTTGCCCGTGCCGCCGGCGATCTGACGACACCGCCCCGGCCCACCTCTTCGCGTCCGGCTTCAAACTGCGGCTTGACCAGGGCCAGGATGAAACCGCCGGGAGCGAGGGCTTCGATGATGGTGGGAAAGACGAGGCGCAGCGAGATGAAGGACACGTCCGTCACCGCAATCTTGATTGGTTCTTCGATACCGAGCCGATGGCGGGCGTTGTGGCGCTCCATGACGATCACACGCGGGTCATTGCGCAGGCTCCACGCCAGTTGCCCGTAGCCGACGTCGACCGCGTAGACGCGTTCCGCGCCGCGCTGTAAGAGGCAGTCGGTGAACCCGCCGGTGGATGCCCCGACATCGAGGCAGACGAGGCGCTCAGGATCCAGACCGAACGCATCGAGCGCGCCAGCGAGCTTAACACCGCCACGGCTCACGTAGGACGGCCCCTGCGTGTGGAGGATTTCCGCGTCGGGGGCGGCGAGGGCGGCGGGTCTGAGGACGACAGAGCCGTTTACCGTCACATGGCCATCGGCGATCATCGCGCGGGCGGCGTCGCGTCCGGAGGCGATCCCGCGCTCGACAAGCAGGCCATCGAGCCGAACTCGCCTGCGTGATGACGCAGCTGTTTCAGCTTTGGCCCGTGGTTGTCGCTTTTGGCGGGTCATTTCGCACCTACAGTATCATTTGCATGCAGCATGGACGGGAGGAATATGTCCGAGAGCCAAACGGCCTCCGGGGTGGAAGGTGGGAGCACAGGAGCAGCGCATCGGCCATCGATGCCGTTGGCGGTGCTGCGCATTCTGCGTCCGACGCAGTGGACAAAGAACGGGCTACTCTTCCTGGCGTTCGCCTTTTCCCTGAATCTCCACTGGGACCTCGATGATTCGGCGGCGGCGTTCCGACTGCTGTTGCAGGCAGCCACAGGGGCCGCTATCTACGTCGGGCTGTCCGGCGCGACGTACATCATCAACGACATCATCGATGCTGATCGGGACAGGGCGCATCCGACCAAGCGGACGCGGTCCATCGCCGCCGGATACGTATCGCCCACCGTTGGGGGTTTCGTGTCCGCCGGGTTGCTGGTGGTATGCCTGGGCGGGGCGTTTGCAATGAGCTGGCTGATGGGCCTGATTGCGGTGGGGTACGTCAGCCTGACCATCGGCTATTCGGCGTTGCTGAAGAACGTGGTGATCATCGACGTGATGGCGATTGCGGCGGCATATCTGATTCGCGTGATGGCGGGGGCGGTCGCGATCGACGTGCCGATTTCTCCCTGGCTGTATGTGTGCACGACGTTGGGCGCGCTTCTCATAGCGATCGGCAAGAGGCACGGCGAGGTTGGGTTGATGGAGGACGGGGCGTCCGGCCACCGCGACACGCTGGATCACTACTCCCTGCCACTGCTGAACCAGATGATTGCCGTGGTCGCGCCGTCCGCGCTGATGGCGTACGCACTCTACACATTCACCGCGCCCAATCTGCCGGAGCAGATGATGCTCACCATCCCCTTCATGATCTACGGCGTGTTTCGGTACCTGCAGCTGATACGGCTGGGGCACATCACCGGAGAACCGGAACGCGTCCTGCTGCAAGACAAGCCGATGATGCTGGCCGTCATCACCTGGATGGCGGCGGTTATTGCGATTCTGATCATTTTCCCGCGGCCGCCCCTATAAGCGGAGGGCGACAACGGTTGTGACGCCTGCGCGTGGGTGCGTATGATGCCTTGGTGGGGGGTAGCGGGTTCTTATGTCATCGTCGCCGTATCGCGTAAGCATCCGAACGGAGGATGCTCAGCGCGGGACAATTTCACAGCGTTGGGCACGGGACGTGGTTCGACACGCGCTTGCGGCAGAGCAGGCCGCCGACGGCAGCCGCGTGGAGATCCTGATCGCCGGCGATGAGACGGTTTCCGCCCTGAATGCGGAGTTCATGGGACAGGACGGCACGACGGACGTGATTTCCTTTCCCTCCGGCATGGCGGATTCGGACGACGATGAGTGGCCGGACGTGGATGGGGACTCCGGCGGGGATATTGGGCAGATTGTCCTGTCCGCGCCGCAGATTGCACGGCAGGCGGAGACGGCAGGCATGACGCTGCGGGAAGAGGCGGCGCACGTGCTGGTTCACGCGACATTGCACCTGCTTGGCCACGATCATGAGCTTGATGATGACGAGGCGACGATGCGGACGCGAGAGGACGCCATTTTGATGGAACTCATCGGGCGGCCTGTGCACGGAACGGAGCCGATGGCCTTGGCACACACGTCGGATTCGCCAATGGCCGACGCACTCGAATCCGGTCTTGCCGAGACAGTTTCCGGGCGGACGCCATGACATCGGAACAGGGGGCGCAAGGCCCGCACCAGGTCCTGTATCGCAAGTGGCGTCCGCAGACGCTGGAGCAGGTCGTTGGGCAGGAGCACATCACACGGACGCTCCTGAACGCGCTCGAGCGGAACAGGGTTGGGCACGCCTATTTGTTCACCGGTCCGCGCGGGACCGGCAAGACGAGCACGGCGCGGATTCTCGCCAAGGCGATCAACTGTGAGACGACGGGCGGGACGGGCGAGCCGTGCAATGAATGCGAGCCGTGCAAGCAGATCACCGACGCATCATTCCTTGACCTCGTGGAGATTGACGGGGCGTCGAACCGGGGCATCGATGAGATTCGCGATCTGCGGGAAAAGGTGCGGTTCATGCCGGCGCGGGGTCGGAAGAAGGTGTACATCATAGATGAGGTGCACATGCTTACGGCTGCGGCGTTCAACGCGCTGCTGAAGACGCTGGAGGAGCCGCCGGACCATGTGGTGTTTTTGCTGGCAACGACGGAGCCACACGCAGTTCCCCTGACCATTGCGTCGCGGTGCCAGAGATTTGATTTCCAGCGCATCCCGGAGGAACGAGCGGCCTCTTTGCTGGGTGAGATTGCCCATGCCGAGGGGCTGAGCATGGAGCCGGAAGCGCTGAATACGGTGGTCAAGGCGTCCGGCGGGAGTCTTCGAGACGCTGAGAACCTGCTTGAGCAGCTTGCGCTGACGGCGGGCGCAGACGCGACGGCGACTGACGCGCGGCGCTTGTTCGGCGTCGCCGGGTCGGGGCGGGCGCGGGAGTTGATCGCGTCGTTGCTGGGGGAGAAGGATTTGGCGGCTGCGTTGCGCGGACTTTCGGTCCTGCATGCGGCGGGCGTAGACATGCGGCAGATCCACCGCGAGCTGGTGAATGAGCTTCGAGCGCTGATGCTGGTTCGCGCGGGCGCGGCGGATGTGCTGGATATCTCTGATGACGAGATTGGGTCGGCACGGGAGTTGGCGGAGAAGATCGAGCTGCCAGTGATTCGGCATGCGCTGGGACAGATTGCGCCGTTGTCCGTGCCAAGCGGAAGTCCGCCGCTGCCCCTGGAGATGGCATTTGCGGGGATTTCGCTTAGCGCGGAGACGGTGCAGCGCGGCGCGAAGGAAGGGGCGCAGGCTGCCCAGGAGGAACGCAGGGTTGGGGAGACTCGGATGACCGAGCCTCCGCCTGCGCGCCAACGCCAACAACAAGCGGAGCCACAACAGCGTGCCCCCCAACAACAGGCGGAGCCACAACAGCGCCCTCCCCAGCGTAGTCAGGAGCAGGCTCGCCCAAGCCCGGCGCGGACTGAGCCGGAGTTTCCAAAGGCGGGTTCTCGACCGTCGCCGATGGTGGCGCAGCGGCAGGGAGGAGCAGAGCCGTTTGAGATTCCACCGGGCGAACTCACTCTTGAGACCCTCCGCCAGAACTGGCGCGAGCTTGTCGGGCAGGAACGGTCTGCGGGGTGTTGGCTCAGGCGGGAATCTGGATGCCTATCTTCGCAGCGTGTCTCAGCCGCTGGCCATCGAGAACGGCGATACGATCGTGATAGGATTCGCGCACGATTTTCAGAAGAACAAGATCGACGACCCGAAGTACCGCCACCTGGTGGAACAGCGTTTCGCAGACATCTCAGCTGCTCGGCAAGCACTACACGATCCGATGCGAGAAGGTCGGGCAGGAGGAGCGCGGGGGACACCTCGTGCGGGCGGCGCAGGAAATGGGGGGACGGGTCGTCTCCGGAGGAGATCAAGACGCGGGCGAGGAGAACTAACGGGGAGACGGGGAGGGCAGCTGGATGGGGATGAATCGGAACATGATGCGCCAGATGCAGCAACTCCAGTCGAAACTGGAGAAGGCGCAGAACGAGTTGGGCGAGATGACGGTGGAGGGAACCGCCGGGGGCGGCGTGGTGACGGTCGTGATGGACGGCCACCAGACTGTCCGCTCAGTGTCCATCGCGCCCGAGGCGGTTGACCCGGAGGACATCGAGACGCTTGAGGATCTTGTCATTGAGACGTTCAGGTGTTGGGCGCGGTTACGGATGCCAACAACAAGGCCAAAGACCTCGCGTCGAATCATCTTGGCGCGATCACGGGCGGCCTCGGCCTTCCCAACTTCTAGCGCCCGCAAAGTGTTTTGGATGAGTCGCGTCTTTCAAGACCACAGCACGGGGATCATAAGTTGACATCTCAGCCTGAACGGGCTACACAAGCAGCGGTTCTGAATACCGTTTGCGCAAGTCGAATTTCGCGCGAAACGAGATGGGCAGGCGGAATCCGTCACACGCCTGACCGAGCAGTTGAGCCGTTTGCCCGGCATCGGGCCGCGCAGCGCGCAGCGACTCGCCTACCACGTCATTCGCGCCCCCAAGGAGGAGACGCGGGAGCTGGCGGAGGCGCTGCTGGGAGTCATTGAGACGGGGATCAGGTTCTGCTCGGTTTGCCAGAACGTCACCCAAACTGATCCATGCTCACGCTGCGCGCTGCCGGCAGAGGATCAGTCGATCATCTGCGTTGTCGAGGAACCTCTGGACGTCGTCGCCATTGAACGGAGCGGGGCGTTCAAGGGACGTTATCACGTGCTGCACGGGCTTTTGTCGCCGATGGACGGCGTGACGCCCAAGGCGAGAGAATCTTCGTATTCGTGAACTCATCGAGCGGCTCAAAGACGACACGGTCAAGGAAGTCATCATTGCCACCAATCCCTCGATGGAAGGGGAGGTGACGGCGATGTACGTGCAGGGTCTGATTGCGCCGCTGGGCGTCCGTGTGACGCGGCTGGCGCGAGGACTGCCGTCCGGGTCCGATCTTGAATTCGCTGATGCCGTCACCGTGGCGCGCGCGCTGGAAGGGCGGCAGGAGTTCTAGCGCCTTGCACGCCGCGCTCCGGGCGGGACAGTGTATGCTTTGGCCATTCCTGTGGTGGGAGAGCTTGCAACAAGGAGTGGGCAATCATGCCGGATGTCCTGTATGAGAAGAATGCTGAGCAGCACTATGCGGTCTTTACGCTGAATCGGCCTGACCGGCTGAACGCCATCGGTGGGCGGCTCATGGTGGAACTGCTGGAATCACTGGACGATTTCACGAACGACCCTGAGATGCGTGTCGGCATCCTGACGGGCGCGGGCAGAGCCTTCTGCGCCGGGGCCGACATGCGCGAGGGCGCCGACCGCGACGCTGCGACAAAGGCGCTTGCTGCGCGACGGGACGCCGGGGAGATTACCGAGGATGAGTTCAAAGCAGAGGTTAGGGCCCTTGCGCCCCCGGCCCCGGTGAAATTCGATCTTTTCTCTCCGAATCCCAAGCCGTTTGTCGCAGCCATCAACGGCCTTGCGGTCGGCGGCGGGATGCACTTCGTGATGGACTGCGATATTCGGATCGCGTCGTCGGAATCCTATCTCGGCCTGCCCGAGCCGAAGCGAGGAATCGCGGCAAGCTACGGCAGCCAGTATTTGGGGCGGATGATCGCGCCCGGGGAGGCGATGTTCTACCTGCTGACGGCAGAGAACATCCCCATAGACGAGGCGCATCGAGTTGGGCTGGTGCATGAAGTCCTTGAGCCGGAGAAGCTCATGGATAGGGCGGTGGAGATTGCGGAGCTCATCGCTCGCAACGCCCCGCTCGCCGTCCGCGGGTCCAAGGCAATGGCGCTCTTTCAACGTCGGAACGATGAGGGCGACCTGAAGAAGTACTCCGAACCAATCAGTGCCGAAGTCATGGTTTCGGATGACGTGGTCGAGGGGCGGCGAGCATTCGTGGAGAAGCGCCCGCCGCAATGGACCGGCTCATAATCCTTTCGTCTACCTGTTCCCATGACATTCGGACGGCCGCCTTCCACGCTGCCGCAGTCGACTCTCTATCGCGCTGACGCTATCGTGCTGCGCCACAGCGACCTGGGAGAGGCCGATCGGGTGCTGACGTTGTTCACTGCGGAGCACGGCAAGCTGCGAGTGACCGCGCGTGGCGCGCGCAAACTCAAAAGCAGGTTGGGCGGCCACCTGGAGCCACTAACGCGAGCCTCGGTGCAGATTGCAAGAGGCAGGACGCTGGACGTGGTCACGCAGGCGCAGGCGGTGGAGGTGTTCCAGGCGGCGCGGGCGGATTTCCTCACCCTTCTCCACGGACTGCACATGGCAGAAGTTGTGGACAGGTTTACGCAGGAACAGGAACCGCAGGAAGAGTTATTCGCGCTGCTGCTTGAGTCCCTGCGCCGACTCGATGCCGGACACAGGGCTGATTCTCTTGCGCGAGCGTTTGAGATACAGGTGCTGAGTTGGGCGGGATTTCAGCCCGTGCTGGATCGCTGCGCCTCCTGCGATGCTGATGTGGTCGGCGCTCGTGGGCAGTCATCGTTCAGCGCGCAGCTTGGCGGGCTGCTCTGCTCCTCATGCGCGTCCTCGCAGCCGGGGTGGACGCGCGCAATCCCGAGAGAGACGGTACGCGATTTACAGGCGCTGCAACGCGAGGGGCTGGACGGGGCGGCCTTTCTTTCTACGGATGAGGCGGAATCGGCGGAGCTTGAGGCGCTGCTGCGCTGGTATCTCCGCTACATTCTTGAAGTCCCGCTGGACACGGCCGCAATTCTTGACCGCGTGCGCGCGGCTTCCGGAGGGCGCTAGTCGTCCGGCGATTCGTTTCGTCGTCGACGCTCGCCGATGGTGACGATTCCGTAGCTGAGTGACTTGATGATGCGAGCGATGATGATCTGCACGGGAATCAGCCCAACCAATGCCACAAGGCCCATCAACTGCAGTTGACCGAATGATGGGCCGTTGGCGGGCGGATCCGAACCACCGGCGGCGGCGGAACAGCTAACGCCCAACAGGATCAACCCCGCCATCTGGACCATGCCGACGAGCAACCTCAGCGCCTGGAGTCCCTTGATGCCCAGATCCCGGCCGTGCCATGGGCGCAGCCGCTGATCAAGAGGCGGTCTGAGGCCGTTCTCCGTCTGGCATTCCGGGCAGGTGTAAATCGCGGTGGTGATGGGCGTGCCGCACATGTTGCAGCGTCCGGCATCGGCCTCTTGGCCCGTGATGACCACCCGGCAGGCGGGACAGCGCGGTGTCACCTCATGGCCGCATGAGTGGCACGTCCAAGTTCGTTTTTCTGTAGCCATCTGAACAGGCGCGGCCTCTAACCGGCTGCGGGCGGCATCTCCACCCAGGTTTCGGTGGTCAGTGTCTGTGCGACGAGCTTGCCCGTCTCCTCCTGTCTAATTGTGCCCTCAACGATTGCGAAGCGACTGCCCTTGTTGACCACGGTCGCTTCTGCCGTGAGAACGCCGGGCTGGCCGGGTCGAATGAAATTGAGTTTCATCTCAATTGTGGCATGGAGCTCATTCGGTGCGAGCAGGCTGTGGACGGCGTGGTGGATGCAGAAGTCCATCAGGGCCATGATGACGCCGCCTGCCACGCGGGGATTGTCGTCTGCGTGGAGCACGTGTCGCTCTACAGCAAGGGTGGCAATTGCCCTGCCGTCTCCCTTTTCAGTCAACTCCGCGCCCATCCACTCGATGAGCCGCTCCTTCTGCGCAACGGTCTCGGTCATATCGCCTCCAGCCACGTCTTTTCAGCGCTTTGAGGTTGTTCAGTTTCAAGTATCATACGAAACGTGGCTACGCCCGAACCAATGCAGACCGACAGAGCATCATTTTCCCTGTGGGCGCGCCGCGCTGCAGCCGCGTTGATTGCGGTCATTTTTTTGCCCATTGCCATCTTTGCCATCACCTTCTCGGGGGTGAGGGCGTCCGTTAGTGAGCCGGATGATTTGATTGAAGCATTGAATGAGGCGGACTTCTACAGCTACACGCATGACCATCTCGTTCCATCGGCTCTGGATGAACTCTTTCAGGAAACCGATCATGACGTTATTCGCGTGGCCGAGCCGTGGAAAGAGGACGTTGGCTTTTCACTTAGGACTGCTTTTCCCGCCGGAGAGATTCGTGAAGAGACGGAGAACGTGCTGCGGGCCGCATGGCCGTATTTCTGGGGACGGTCAGACGAGTTCGACGTTGCCATTTCCGTTGCGCCACGAGCGGCACGCGGATTCGACGAGCTATCGAGCCGTGTTTCCCGGGAGAACCCGGACGTGTACGGCCCGCTGATTGAACTGCTTCAAGGCCGGGTGGAGGAAGAAACGGCCGAATACGCCGTGACCTCGGTGGACCTGGGCGCCATTGCGGAATCGCACCTGCCGGACATCGCGCCGAGCGACTGGCTGTTTCCGCGTGTTGGGCAGGCAGTGGCCGACGTTGGCGCGTACTACATCGGAGAGACGGAGAATTCGGAGATTACAGTTCCCATCGATGATCGGGCATGGGCAGTTCAGAATGCGATCATCGACGTGCTCACCGAAGCTGATATCGACGATGCGTCCCTGATGGAAGCTGTGGTGGCCGGCCTGGACGCGTCAACGCAGATGGAGGCGTTGTTTGTCCCGGGATTTGGCGATGTGGACGCCGAGCTGGTGGGAGAGTTCATCCTCGACGAGATTTCACCTGACGAACTGAGTCGAGTGAAGGCGCAGGTGATCCAGGATGTTTCGATCTACGCTGTGGGCCTGTCCGATGTTCCGTTGCGTTCTGACGTGAAATTGTCCCTGGCGCGGGCACGAATTGAGGCTCCTATAGCAATCGCGGCGGAGGCGGACAGCCGCCTTGAGGCCGAATTCAACGCGGTGCCGGCTTGTCCGCCCGGACATATGCCGGACGTCCTGATGCAGGAATCTCTGGAAGACATTCTCCCCCCGTGCGTAATTTCGGGCATGACCTACGATGAGTACCAGCTTGCCGTTGGGCTCGATGCCGAGGATGTTGTGCGAGAGGAAACGCAGCGGATGATTCCCCTTTCCATCTCAGTCAACTCCGATGATGTTCTAACAGCACTCGACCCGGGGGAAATGGATCTTATTGAACGGGTGAGGGAGGCTGTTGCGCAGGGAGTAACGGCAGATGCGGCGAATCTTACTGCGGAGTTGAGCGAGGAGCTTTTCGAGGATCCGGATCAACTGCGCGAGTACATTCGCGCCGGGTTCGATATATCGGATCAGACCGTTGAGGATGCCCTGGGGGAGGACGATGGGTCGTCGTTGCAGGCAACCCGGGATTTCCTTGCCTCCAGCGGGTTCGTCCAGATTGTGCTCTGGGCTGTTGCCGCGATAGTGCTGTTCCTGCTTGCGTTCGTGGGCGGCAGGGGCTGGGAGGGGCGGCTGACGTGGGCATCCATCGTTCTGGGCATTGGCGCGATTCTCGCGTGGCTGCTGGCGACAGTACCACTTGAACTCATTGTTCGCCCTGGCCTGGAGGAGTGGGCAGACAGCCTCATCGCGGAATTTACGGATGACGCGGCGATGGAGTTGGTGATGCGTGTTGAGACGTTGATCACAAGCCTGCTCGATGCGGTATCGGAAAGAGTGAGATCACAGGCCATCCGGGTCGGTGTGGTTGCCGGAGTGGCGTTGATCATCGCGCGCCTGCTCGCGCCGGATTCGGTCGGTCGGCGGCCGTCCGGGCGCTGAACGGATCGGGCGTCGGCAATCTGGCGGATTCGGTTGTGGCACAATAGGCTCGTCATGCTGAATGTTGGTGACAAGGCACCTGATTTCGTTGTACGGCTTGGCAGTGGGGGACAGTTCAAATTGTCCAACTATCGCGGACAGAATGTCGTGCTGTTCTTCTACCCAAAGGCCTTCACGTACGGCTGCACGCAGGAAGTCGGTGGTTTCTGCGACATGCATGACCACATCCTGTCGAAGAACGCCGTCGTCTTAGGTATCAGCGCGGACTCCGTAGAGACGCTCAGCAAGTTTGCGAAGTCTACCGAGGCTCCTTTTGGACTCGGCAGTGATGAGACGAAACTGGTCAGGAAACTGTATGACGTAGAGCGCCGTTTCGGACTCGGCACGTCACGAGTGACGTACGTCATCAACGGAGACGGTGTCATTCAGGGCGTGTACCACAACGAAATCGTCATGAGCGCCCACATCCGCAGCGCCCTGGGAGCTCTCGAAGAACTGGTCTAGTATTGCGCGGCTCCATTCCGGTTGAAAGTGAAGAGCCGGAACGCGGCAGATAAACGTCCTCAAAGACCTGAGTTGGGTCGCGAACTTTAAGAAACATTGACGGCACTCGCTCACAAGTGCTATATTCCCGGAAGCGCGAACATTGGTTCGTTCATTTTGGGTGTGACAATCGCATGAATACGAGGGAGGCGGCTGATGGTAGAGCAGTTGAGGCCACGGCAGCAGGCCATCATGAGGTTCATCGAGGATTTTTTGGACGAGAACGGGTATCCGCCGACGGTTCGGGACATCCAATACGGCTGCAATATCTCATCGACGAGCGTGGTGGACTACAACCTGAAGGGCCTGGTGCGGGGCGGCTTCCTGCGACGGTCCAAGGAGGTTTCACGCGGCATTGAAGTAGTGGGGCGGCGTGAGCGGCGCGTGAAGATTCCCGTGCTGGCCGCCATCGCCGCGGGGCAGCCGCTACCGGTATTCCCCCAAGACGTGGCGACGGCCCTCGAAGAGGATTCGGTGGATATTGACGCGGGGATGGCCGCCAAAAGCGACAAACTCTATGCCCTGCGTGTCAAGGGCGATTCGATGATCGATGCCCTGATCAGGGATGGGGATATGGTCGTCCTTGAGGCACAGGAGTCGGCTGAGCCGGGCGAGATGGTGGCGGCGTGGCTGGTGCAGGAGGAAGAGGCGACGCTCAAGCGATTCTTCCCGGAGGGTGAGCGCGTGCGGCTTCAGCCGGAAAACACGACGATGACAGCTATCTATGTGGACGCGCGCAACGTGCAGATCAGGGGGCGCGTTGTTGGAGTGCTGCGCCGGTACGAATAGGGGAAATACCGGCGAGGGGACCTTGAGGCCCCCGATTTGCCTATGAAGAACCGGCCTCACATTAGAGGCGAGGCCCGGAAAAGGTTGAGTTCTGGCTGAGGCTAGTCTGCGGAGGGGACGCGGCGCTGGCCCTGGAGTTCCATCTCCTTGTCGCAGCAGGTGATTGCCGCGTCTGAGGCCTTTGTCGCCAAAACCTGTGTTCCGCAGGTTTCACATTCGTATCGTTTGCCAAGCTGAATCGTCACTCTCGATCCTCCCGTTGTCATACGCCTGATGTATTGGGCGCTCAGGTATTGCGCTACTTCTGCGCCATCGCTTCGCCGTGGCAGTTCAGGGCACCATCGCCGCCCTTGGTGACCACAACCTCGACGCCGCAGGATGCGCATCCGTATCGCTTGCCCATCTGGTTCGCCATGTCTTTGACCTAACCTCCCGTCACGTCAACAAATTTGTTGAAAATGTGGGCGTTTCCACAGGCGCGGAGCCTGTGCCGCCGCAAGGAATCCCAGTATAAAGTTGCATCCAGAGACTCGTCAATTGGAGGAGGGCGTGCGGAGGGCGGCGGATGCGAGTAGTATGAGCGGCATGAAGGACGAGTGGGTGGCCGCGTGGGCCTTCGTCGGTATCATGATTGCGATCAAGATTGTGTTGGGCGTGATCATCTTCATCTACATGCCGCTTCGGGAGACCGCGTCCCTCTACACCGTCGTTCACCTCAGCGCCATATTTGGCCTCATTCCGCTGTTAGCATTGGCCGGAGGAGGGATTTTCTTCTGGTTGAAAGTGGTTCGCTTGCGGATGCAGCGAAAGCGCCTGCTGGAATCCGAGTGGCAGGTTGACCCGGACGTTTCTCCTCACAGTTCCGCCACGTAGCGGGTGCTATTGGTGACCGGTCACTCACCGGACAGCAGGAAGCAGCTCGACGCCTTTACCACAGCCCACATCTGCGCCCCCTCGTGTATTCCCAGCTGCGTGATGGCGTGGCGCGTCACGTGAGAAACGAGGGCCAGCCCCGCCCCGCAGTCAACTGTTACGTCATGGCCGGGGGATCGCGGTTCGATGGACGTCACGGTTCCGGCAAAGATGTTGCGCGCTGATAGTCCCTGTGGCTCGCTGCTGGCAAGGATGACGTCCGAGGACCGGATGCCGACGGTGACCACGTCTCCCTCATGTGCCTCGGCGAGCGGTGTCTCGAGGGTGAGCGGCGAATCATCAAGGGTCTCACAGAGCATTGCGCCGTCCTCGGGCTGGAGGCGGGCAACGCGCATCTGCAAGAGATTCTCCACGCCGGCCAGACGGGCGATGCGGGGGGCGGCGGGCTGCCGAAGGGTTTTGACAGGATCACCCTGTGCGACGATGCGGCCGTTGTCGATGATCTGAACATGGTCGGCTAGTGCAAGAGCTTCCTCCGCGTCATGTGTGACGAGGATCACTGGCACGTGGGATCCGGTGAGAATCTGTCGAATCTCCTGCCGCACGGCGCGGCGCAGTTCAGAGTCGAGGGCCGCGAATGGCTCATCGAGGAGCAAGACGCGCGGCTGCGTAGCCAACGCTCTTGCGAGGGCAACACGCTGCCGTTGACCACCGGATAGTTCCCAGATGCGACGGTCCTGCAGCTCCTGCAGGTCAAGCGTGCGCGTGAGTTCGGCGGCGCGTGCCCGCGAGTCGGGGTTCAGAGCGCCGTAGGCGATATTGGCCGCCACCGTTAGATGGGGAAACAGGCCGTATTCCTGCGGCATGAGGCCGATACGGCGGCGGTGAGGAGGGGTCCAGAGACCCGAATCGTGATCAAAGACAACCGCGCTATCCAGCTCGATGCGTCCCTCGTCCGGCCGAACAAGGCCGGCGATGGCGCGCAGTGTGAGAGATTTGCCCGCGCCGGACGGGCCGTAGAGCACGGTGACCGTTCCGGCCTCAACATCCCATGACACGTCCAGTGAGAACGTGCCGACACGGTGTCGGACCCACCCGCGAGCGCTCATTCGAGCCTCCCTGCGGGCACAGTTGCGCGCGCGGCGGCCAGGGCGAGGATGAACAGGACGATGAGCGACGCGGCCACGAGTATGACGGCCAGGGCGAGTGCAGCGCCGACATCGCTCTCCATCGCGCTCAGGATGGCGAGCGGCATGGTCTGGGTGCGTCCGGAGAGGTTGCCGGCGAACATGATTGTCGCGCCGAACTCTGAGATAGCCCGCGCCCAGGAAAGGGCCAGACCCCCTACGATCGATGGCCATGCGAGGGGCGCAGAGATACGCCAGAAGGTGCGCCACGGAGAGATACCCAGGGTCTGGGAGATCTCCTCCAACTCTCGTGGCACGGCCTGGAATCCGAGCTTGGCCGCGCGGATAAAGAACGGCGCGGAGACGAATATCTGGGCCAGTATGACAGCCGTCGTCGTGAATGGCAGCCGAATACCGGCGGCGTCGAGGGCGTCGCCCAGGATTCCCATGCGCCCAAAGGCCATGAGCATAGCCAAGCCTGCCACGACGGGCGGCAGGACAAGGGGAACGTCGATCAGGACATCGATGACGCGTGACAAGGGGCCTGAACGGCGGGAAAGGTAGCGCGCGATGGGGACGCCCGCTCCCACCACGATAATCATGCTGATAAGGCTGGTGATTAGCGAGAGGCGCAGGGCAGTGAGCGTGATGTCGCTCGTCAGGCTGTCCCAGAGGCTGTAGGAAGAGACCGCCCGGATGAACAGCGCGATCAGCGGCAGCGCGATAAACGCGATGTAGATAAGGGTGATGATGCCGCCGGGAGGGAGGCCGAGGGGGAATGTGCGCCGATTCACGACTGGGCCCTCACCCTAACCCTCTCCCTGAGGGAGAGGGGACCCGATGGATTCCGGCTTTCGCCGGAATGAGGGGAACAAGGGGAGAGGGGGCCGTTGCGAGCGTCAGAAAACCGTGGGAGATGAGAATCTGCTGGCCCGCCTCAGAGACGAGCAAGTCCAGGAATGCCTGAGCGGTGTCGTGATGAGGAGAATCGCGCAGGGCTGCGCCCACATAGGCGATATCACCGGGGTTCTGGTCGGGAATGGTCAGCGACCGCAAACCCGTGTCGCGGAGATCGGACCGATAGACGAAACCGGCGTCGGCCTCGCCCAATTGCACCTTGGCGAGAACCGCCCGCACGTTGGTCTCCTCGGAAACGATATTTGCGAACACGGCCTCGTCGAAATCACCGGGAAAACCTTCCTGTTGCGCCATGTCTGTAATAAGGGCACGGGCGTAACGTCCCGCAGGAACGTCCGGCAGTGCGATCACGATTTTCACGTCCGGCTCCGCAAGCTCCTCAAGGGATTGAATTGATTGGCCGGAGTCCGCGAGGGCAACCACCATCTCGCTGGTCGCAACGGCGGTGATTGATGAATCCACGAGCAGGTGAGTGATTGCATCGACGTGGCGGGGATCTGCGGAGATGAAGGTGTCGGCCTCCGCGCCCTCCTCGAGCTGCGCGCGGAGCCGTGAACTCCCCGCAAAGTGCATCTCAACCTGAACGCCCTCATTTTCCACCTCAAAGACCGCTGCCATTTCCGTGAGCGCCTCCGCCAGCGATGATGCCGCGAAGACACGGAGGGTGACGGTGTCCTCCGGCCTGTCTGAGGCACAGGCGGCTGCAGTTATGACGGCAAGGGCAGATACGGCAAGCATGAGCAGGTAGCGGATATGGCGTGTGTGAATAGTCACAATCCTGCGACTCATTGTAGTCCCGCGCCGAGTTCATCGGGTATTATCAGGGACATGGCGACGACGCTGCTTTCATGGAACGTGAACGGCCTGCGTGCCGTGCATCGCAAGGGCGAATTCCCGGCGATACTATCGCATATCTCACCAGATGTCCTTTGCATCCAGGAAACGAAATCTCAACCCGACCAACTCACGAAGGCCGTACTGGAGGTTGAGGGCTATGAGGCCCATTTCGCCTCTGCGGAGCGGAAGGGCTATTCCGGGGTCGCCGTCTACACAAAGTCTGCGCCGAAGAATGTGTCCACCACGTTCGGGCCGGATAACCGCTGGGACAACGAAGGGCGTGTGCTCAGGCTCGATTACGGTGAGTTCGTCCTGTATAACGTCTATTTCCCCAACGGGCGCTCGTCCAAGGAGCGGCTTGCCTACAAGATGGAGTTCTACGACGCCTTCCTGGCGCATATCGAGTCCGAGAGGCAGGCAGGGAGCAATATCGTCGTCTGCGGGGACGTGAACACGGCGCACCACGAGATCGATCTCGCGCGGCCGAGGGAGAACCAGAAGACGTCCGGGTTCCTGCCGGAAGAGCGGGCGTGGATGGATAAACTCATGGGTAGTGGGTACGTCGACACGTTCCGCAGGTTCGTCCCGGATGAGAACGGGCATTACTCCTACTGGGACACGATGACGCGGGCACGCGATCGCAACGTTGGATGGCGGATCGATTACTTCTTCGTCAACGAGGAGTTGATGGATCGCGTTTCCAATGCGTTCATCCTGTCTGATGTGATGGGTTCCGATCACTGCCCGGTGGGGCTTGAGTTGTCGGTTGATCTGTAGGGGCTTGCGCCACACCCGCAGCATCTTTCCTGAGCGAACCCGGCATTTCGGCTAATGTAGGGGCATGAACGTCCCATCAAGTCGGCGTGAGCGCCACATCCGCCGCACGAAAATCATCGCAACAATTGGTCCGGCGTCGTCGGATGAGGAGACGCTGAGGCAGTTGATCGAATCCGGCGTCGACGTGGCGCGGCTCAATTTCTCACATGGGACACCGGAAGAGCATGCGGCCGTCGTTCGTCGAATTCGCAATATCGCACAGGATATGGGCCGGGCCGTCGGAGTGCTTCAGGACTTGCAAGGGCCACGCCTGCGAACTGGCACACTCGTCGGAGGTGCGCCCGTCTACTTGAATGACGGAGACCCGCTTGTGCTGACGACACGTGATTGGCCGAGCGGCACCGCAGAAATGGTGGCGGTCAGTCATCCCCGGCTGGCTCTGGACGTGAATCCCGGCGACCGGTTGCTGCTGGCAGACGGCGTGCTGGAGCTTGAAGTCGTGGCTACTGACGGCGTTGATATTCAATCCACCGTTCTGCATGGCGGTGAATTGGGTGAACGCAAGGGCATAAACACGCCCGGCATAGATGTCAGTGTGGAATCACCGACCGACAAGGACCGGCAGGACATTGCCCACGGTGTCTCGATGGGTGTGGATTACGTCGCCTTATCTTTCGTCAGGACACCGGAGGAAATCGAGGAGACCCGCAGCATCCTCCGCTCGCTGGGCGCCCCTAACATATCTATTGTTGCCAAGGTGGAGCGGTCGGAGGCACTGGAGAACATCGACGCAATCATTGGTGTCTCTGATGGAATCATGGTCGCGAGAGGCGACCTGGGTGTCGATCTTGGCGCCGAACGGGTGCCCATCATCCAGAAGACGCTCGTGCACCGCGCGAATCAGCGCCGGGTGCCGATCATCGTGGCAACCCAGATGCTGGAGTCGATGATCGCGAGTCGCAGACCGACGCGCGCAGAGGCTTCCGATGTGGCGAATGCCGCCCTCGAGGGTGCCGATGCCGTCATGTTGAGCGCAGAGACGTCCGTCGGCGCATTCCCTGTCGAATCCGTGAAGACGATGGACCGAATCATCCGCGAGGCGGAATTGAGCGACGAGTACGCGGATGTTTCGCGGCGCGCCGCCTCTGATCCCGGTGGGCCCGGAGCGGACAGGAAAATTGCCCGTGCCGTCGTTCGCTTGCTCGCTGACATTGGCGCTGCGGCCCTGATTGTCTTCTCGCCGGACGACCACATGCCCGGAATCCTCTCCGGAGAGAGACCGGCGGCCCCCGTTATTGCCTTCACGGACGGACGCGCGTTGTATCGGCGTATGGCCCTTCTGCACGCAGTTCAACCGCAGTGGGGCACGCGGTACGACAACACGGACATCCTCATGCAATACATGCTGTCCGAGGCGCGGGATCGTGGATTCATTCAGGAGGGGGATGAGGTCGTTGTGGCGAGGCTGGCTCCACACGACGTTGACGGCGCTCCAAGCTTCATTTCGGTTCTGCGCATGCCGCCAGCCCGGCTGGGCCACGCAGTTGACATGGGCAATACGCCGCGAGTATAACGGACGCGCCGCCCGGGATAGCCGCAGCGAGGGCGTGGTGGGGAGTCCCTGGGACATGAGCCGCAGTCGTGGAGGCGGGCAGCGAACTATCTGATAGAGGCATACATGACCGTCTCTGGTACCGGGTTCTTGAGAAGGAGTCATCGTCATGGCGCAGAAGGAGACGTACCTGACGCACGAAGGGTTCGCAAAGCTGGAAAGCGAGCTGGATCACCTGCGCAACGTTCGCCGCATCGAGATTACGGAACGGTTGCACAGCGCCAAGGAACTGACGGGCACCGAGGAGAACGCGGATTACGAGGATACGAAGACTGAGCAGTCGTTCGTGGAGGGGCGCATCCTCGAACTTGAATCCATCCTCAAGAATCCCGTCATCATCGATGAGCATCATGCCGAAGACGGGCGCATCTCCATCGGCACGCGGTTCAGGGTGCGGGATGCGAGCGGGGAAGAGGACACCTACACACTGGTGGGCACGACGGAGGCGGACGCGGTACACGGACGCATCTCCAATGAATCCCCGGTGGGCGGCGCCGTGATTGGCCACACGGTTGGCGACGCTGTGGAGGTCCCGGTTCCGAGCGGCACGATTACCTACACGATAGTGTCCGTTGAGTAGCGAACAGGAGCCGCGGGCCGCGCAGGCCCACTTTGAATCACGTCTGGCCAAGCTGGACCGGCTGCGCGAGCGGGGCGTTGACCCCTATCCACGCCGAACGGAGCGTACCCACACGTCCTCTGAGGCGCGGGCGCTCTTTGAGGCGGATGAGATCACGGAACATGGCGTCGCCGTCGTTGGACGGCTGATGACCATGCGCGGAATGGGGCGGTTGACGTTCGCCACGCTGCGGGACGGCAGCGGGGATATTCAAGTCAGCTTCGCCCGAGACCGGTTCGACACAAACGACTACCAGGCTCTCAAGGATCTTGATCTCGGCGATTTTCTGGGCGTCAGTGGGACGCTGTACCGGACGCGGACGGGCGAGGTGACAGTGCAAGCTGCCTCGTACTCCGTGTTGGGCAAGGCGCTGCGGCCTCCGCCGGAGAAGTGGCATGGGCTGCGCAACGTGGAGCAGCGGTATCGGCAGCGCTACCTGGATCTGATGGCGAACGACGAGGTCCGGGAGATCTTTGTTGTTCGCAGCGCGGTTGTGTCGGCGATTCGCCGTTTCATGGAAGATCGAGGTTTCATCGAGGCGGAGACTCCGGTGCTGGTTCCGGTGGCGGCGGGGGCGATGGCTGCGCCGTTCGTCACGAGGCATAACGCGTTGGACCGACAGTTGTTCCTTCGCATCGCGACGGAGTTGAATCTCAAGAAGCTGCTGGTGGGCGGGTTCGAGAAGGTGTTTGAGATTGGCCGCATCTTCCGCAACGAGGGAATCGATGCTGCGCACAATCCCGAGTTCACGACGATGGAGTCGTATGAGGCGTATGCGTCGTACACGGACGTGATGGAGATGGTGGAATCGCTGGTTCACCACCTTGCGGTCCTGACACACGGCAAGTCGACGGTGACGTATGACGGGCAGGAGATTGACCTGACGCCGCCGTGGCGCCGGCTATCACTCATCGACGCCATTCGTGAATGGAGCGGGATTGATCTCTTGGATGAAGACATGCGAATCGCAGATGGGCTGCGGGCTGCCATGCGTGAGCGAGGACTGACGCCGGCGGAGGACTCGTCGTGGCCGCAGCTGGCGGACAAGCTGATTGGGGATATTGTGGAGCCGCGCCTGGTTCAGCCGACGTTCCTGCTCGACTATCCGATCGAGATGACGCCGCTGGCCAAAGCGACGGAGCACGATGCGAGGTTGGTGGAGCGGTTCGAGGGATTCATCGGCGGGATGGAGGTTGCCAACTCGTTCACGGAGTTGAATGATCCCATCGAACAGGCTGCGCGGCTGCGGGCGCAGGAAGAGAACCGCGAGCAGTTCCGCGACGAGGATTTTGACCGACTGGATGAGGATTTTGTGACCGCCGTTGAGCACGGGATGCCGCCGGCCGGCGGGCTTGGGCTGGGAATCGACCGGCTCGTCATGATCCTCACCGGGCAGACGACGATTCGTGAGGTGGTGCTGTTTCCGCAGCTGCGAACGTTGGAGTGAACGGAGAGGTCAGCCCGCATTCAGTACGGCGGCTCTTTACATTTAGAACCGACTGCGTCGGGCGTAGAGTGTAAGAGGGCGGGGGTAAAGGGGGGCCAGTTGACACAATCGTCCTCGCCATATAATGTATGCGCCATGCAACTGCAAAAAGAACACATGTACGTATCGGAGGGATGAGGGTGGAGGACGTAAAGATCACCACGCTCACTCCGGCCGATGTCCTTGCTGTGGATGAGTTGAGGAAAGAGAACGGCGACACTCTCGGATTCCTGCCACTAGCTGTCCTGGAATCACACGCGGATTCCGGCACCATCCTGGGGGCCATGACCAGCGACAATCGCTTGGTCGCGTACCTCTTATACGCAAGTTATCGTGAGCGGTTTCGTGTCATCCATCTATGTGTCTCGGAGCAATTCAGAGGCCGAAAAATAGCTCGACGCCTCATAGAGGAATTGGTCACAAGAGCAACCACGCAACGCACTTTGACGCTCCATTGCCGCAATGACTTTCCCGCTCATAGTATGTGGCCGACACTTGGCTTCATACCTGAGTCGGAGAAACCCGGCCGGTCGCGCCAACGGCTCCCGCTGACACATTGGAATCGAACACTCGCCCGCGGGGACCAATTAGCGCTCTTTCGAGCAAACATATCGGAGGAAACTGTCGATTTGGTCATCGACGCACAAGTATTCTTTGACTTCGCCGAACCTCACAGCGACCTGACTCTACCATCTCACGCCTTACTGAATGATTCGTTGATTGACACTATTACTATTTGGCACACGGACGAACTACTACTAGAACTCAGTAGGAAACTCGAGTCGGAAGCTCGAGAGCAAGCGCGAAGACGAGCCAGCACGTTCTTGAGACTGGATCACGATCCGCTCTTGTTCGACACGCACGTAAGGGCATTGCGCAATATCCTTCCGTACCGGACTGATCAGGAAAAATCCGACGTGCATCATCTGGCCATGACTGCGGCTTCCGATGTAAGGAACTTCGTCTCCAGGGATAACCGCATCCTGAGGAACGCAGGCGAAATTCAAGAACTCACAGGCGTGAGAGCCTTGACTCCAACTCAATTGCTGCTCGAAGTGCAGCAACGATCAACGAGTGAACCGCCTCTCCCTGACCGCATAGGTGGTCCGAGTGTCGAATGGAGATCGTTTAGTTCTGCTGATCGGGCACAGTTTCCGTGGAATCACTTCTTGCGTTCGGATGAGCGAAGTTCTCAATTGAGAACTCGTGTCGATGCGCTCATTGCGGACACAAGATACATTGCTGAAATACTTTGGGCGGAAGACAGGCCGGTGGCCTTGCGGATTCTAGAAGACCAAACAAGCAGCACTACTGTCATTCACCTGGTTCGCGTGTCAAGATCTCGCCAGAACCATCTTGAGCGCAGCTTTGTTGCACAGTTCGTGCTCATCGACTCACTCAAACGTTCGCTCCGAATGCGTCAGCATTTGGTTCAATTTTCGGCGGCTGCATTTCCTCTCGACCTTGTCACTGACCTCGGCAGCATGGGCTTCACGAAGGCAGGAGATACCTATAGCCGCTTCTCGTTCACTCGCTTCTTGGAACGAGAACAACTATTGAAGATGATTGATGCGTTGGAGCCGGATTCGACCACCAACTATACCTCCATGGATGAATATGCCCTCCAACGCTCTTGCTCTCCCGTCATCACAGGTGAGCATCAGAAGTTTGTGTTGATTCCGATCCGGCCTGCGTACGCCCGGAGTCTAGTAGATCGCCAGCAGGCAGCCTCTCTCTTGTTTGGCGATGCGCCACATCTTCTAATGAGTTGGTCAAACGTCTATTACCGCAAGGCATATCATCAAAATCTGCTTCGCCCACCAGCGAAAATTCTCTGGTACTCAAGCTCACCTCAGAAAGAGATCGTCGCGATTTCCGATTTGCAGGATGTAGCTATCGATACACCTCGTGAGCTTCTGCGACGTTTCTCGCGCTACGGCACCTTGGAATGGACTCACCTATTCGAAATGGCCAACGGAGATACGCAAGCGAAATTGATGGCGCTTATCTTTACTGGTACGTTTGAACTGAACCATCGTATCCCGCTCAGTGACGTCTGGAATGTTTTTGACAAGCATGGCTTGGGGCGCTCACTCCAGGGTCCCAGGCTCTTGCCGTTGGCCGCGATGCGTGAATTGTTGGAGCTAGGGTATCCGGACTAGTCATGGCATCCGCAACCTCTCAACTCCCCTTGCTATTCTCAGTTAAGTTCGAGTATTGGCAGTTAATCGAGCAGGGGGTCAAGGACACCGAATTGCGCCGAAACGCGCTGAGTAGTATGGAGGGTCGGAAAGCCTTAATCTACGTTCCTAGCCCGGTAATGGAGCTACGTGGCGGATTCACAATCGGTGCGGTATGGACTGGTACCCCGGATGCTGTTTGGGAGCGAGTTGCGAACCGTGCAGGGGTGGAGAAAGAGGTCTTCGAGGCCTACTACGCTGGAGTTTCGGTTGCTTACGCGTTAGAAATCACTGACGTTTGGGCATATAAACAGCCGCTTGGGCTGGCTGATCTACGAGCACGATTCGAACAGTTCGTGGTTCCCCAATCGTGGCGGTATCTTCGGCCAGAGGAACACCGCCTTTTCCTAAGGCGAAAGCGTGAAACGCGTGATAATCAATCCCTGAATGTCTTCAGCGCCTAGCCTGCGTAAGATTGTTTCCCCTCAATCCAGCGAGAGCCGGTATAGGAGATGGTCGTCCCGGGGGGCTTCGGAGGGTGGGGGCGGGGGTGTTCATACTGTGTAGATGAGGTTGATTGCCCTTTTTGCTATCTGTTGCCTTGTGTATGTTGGCTGCAACGGCGGTGGCGCAGGCACGCCCATAGTCGACTCGAACGGGACGACGGTCTCTAGCGAGAGCGGGCCGCGGTATGGCGGGGTGCTGACGCTGGCGAATCGGGGGGATCCTCCGGCGGCGTTCGACACGATGCGGACGTCCAGCATTGCGCTGCATCACGTTGGCGGGGCGCTATTCGGCGCGGGAAACCTGGTACGGCGGTGCAGGGAGAACATGTACCTTACGTGCCCGGACCTGGCGTCGAGTTGGCTTGCGAATCCCGGCTTCACCGAGTGGGAGTTCACGATCCGGCCCGACGTGTCGTGGCATGATGGCGAGTCGTTCACGGCTGAGGATGCCAAATTCTGGTTTGACCTGGCGGCGAACGGATGGGAATTGGACGGCGTTCCGGTTCGCGCGCCTGCCTATTTTCGCGGCGAGCTTGGTGAGATTGAGTCGGTTGAGGTGCTGGAGTTCAATCGCCTGCGCGTGACGCTCGCGGAGCCGAATCCGCACTATCTGTCCGTGCTGGCAAACCCACGCCTGCGCATCGCCCATCCCAAGCACGTGTTTGAGCCACTGTTCGAGGACGGAGAGTACAGTGCCGGGCCGCTGGATGCCGGGGTGGTCGGCATGGGGCCGTTCCGGCTTGATCGCTATGAGCCGGGCAGCCTAGTTCGTGTCGTCCGGAACGATAACTATTGGGAGCGTGGCGCGGGCGGTGATCTGCCGTATCTGGACGGGATCGACTACGTGATTATGCCGAACGCGACGGCGATGGACGCGGCGTTTCGAACCGGCCGCATTGACGGGGGCGCGCGCGGGGAGGGGCACTACCTGACGCAGGAACGCAAGGCGGCCATCGACGAGCAGCTGGGACCGGACGAGGTCTTCTACGGGGAGATGCAGGGCGGGATGTTCCGCCTTGGGTTCAACGTGCTGCGTGAGGGCCCGTGGCAGGATCCGGACGTGCGGCAGGCGATCTCCCTGTGGATCGACCGCGAGGCGGCGATTCCAACCGTGCTGGGAGGATTCGGCTATATCTCGCCGACGTTCAGCCCGGCCAACCCGTTCACGTCGGCTGATTTCACCACGTGGCAGCGGTTCAATCGGGGCGCTCTTGAAGAGAGGCGGGATGAGGCGCTGTCGCTGATGGAGTCGGCGGGTTACGGGGACGGCTTCGAGATGAGCTACCTGTGCCGCGCCCGTCTCACGGCGCGCTGCGAGTTCCTGCACAATCAGCTTGCCGGACTTGGCATTGACCTTCAGATACAGCTGGTGGACGAGGCGGAATGGAATCGGGGTCGGGTGAGCCTGGACTATGATTCACAGCCCGGCTCCAACTTCACGTCGCCCATACCGGAGGGTACGGAGGCAGCCTATGGCGTGTACAGCCGTTTCCCCGACGCGTACGCCAAGCATGAGGACGAGCACGTGAGCCTTCTGTACGAGGAACTGCGCGTAACGCGGACGCATCGGCAGCGCGTGGCGGCGTGGCGTGAATTGGAGAGCTACGTGGTGCGGGAGCAGACGTACGTCGTCCCCATTGCCGGAACGGTGCAGGTTGTGCCGTATCGAACGTATGTGAAGGGCCTGGTTATACCGCCGGAGGACGGCCACACGCACACAGATTTTGCGACGGTGTGGCTGGACAAATAGATAAGCAAGTAAGGGGTTGACGAATACGCACATGTGATCAACGATCCGATCGCCATGCGGGCCTCCTCCTCGACCCTAACCCCTCCTTACGCTGCTATCGATCCGCCCCCGACCTGGGCGTCAACTGACGGTGAGTCAGCCCTGTATTGGGGCGATGCGCTCGATCTGCTCAAGACCATTCCAAGCGACTCTGTCGACTGTATCTGGACGGACCCGCCGTATCTGCTTTCCAACGACGGAATCACCTGTGTTGGCGGCCGCATGGTCAGCGTCAACAAGGGGGACTGGGACCGTAGCCAGGGCCTCGATGCCGACCACGAATTCAATCTTGCGTGGACGGAAGAAGCGTACCGGGTTCTGAAGCCGACAGGCACGATTTGGGTCTCCGGGACGCTGCATGTTTATCCGAGCGTTGGGATGGCGCTGCGGCAGAACGGTTTTCGACTGCTGAACGACATCGTCTGGGAGAAGACGAACCCGCCTCCGAACTTGGGCCGACGCACATTTACACATTCCACTGAAGTTGTGCTGTGGGCGAGCAAGGCGGAAAAAGGCAGCAAGCACAAGTACGTTTTCAATTACGCCGATATGCGCGCCGAGAACGGCGGCAAACAGATGCAGACCGTGTGGAAGTTCGGCGCGGCGGGACGCCTTGAGAAGCAACACGGCAAGCACCCGACGCAAAAGCCGCTCGCGCTGATCGACAGGTGCTTGCGGGCCAGCACGAATCCCGGTGACATGGTGCTAGATCCGTTCGCGGGGTCAGGGAGCACCGGTGTGGCGGCGATGTCGTTAGGCAGGTCGTTCATTGGTATTGAGTCGGTCGAAGAGTACGTGGAGATGGCGGCGCGGCGTCTGGGGGAGGTGGATCTGGATCAACCGCACGTTCAAATCCAACGGCATGAACCTCTCAGGTAGCGGATGATGGAAAAAGAAACAGCTTACGACCGTTTGCAGCGTTTAGTCGGCCAAGATTTGCGAGTGCTGGCTGAAGAGCACAGTGTTGGGGTCTGGAAACTCAATGGAAAGCTCGACAAGGGCTGGGCAGGCAAAACTATTGAACGATACCTTGGAATACCACTCAACTCTTCACGAAGCCCCAATCTGGGTAGCTGGGAACTCAAACTGGCGTCATTGAAGCGTAGGAAAGATGGATCGACAGTCGTTAAGGAGACAATGCAAATCACCATGATCGATCCAGTCGAAGTCTTTCAGAACAGCTTCGAAGAAAGCCACTTGTTTAGAAAGCTCCGGAAAATCATCGCTGTAGCCCGAATTTGGGAATCGAGTGGCGAACTTCAGTCACTCTGTGAGTTTGTGCATTCTTTTGACCTTGCTGAGACTAACCTGTACACGGATGTCGAGAATGACTACAACCTCATCCGTGAAACCATCGCAGAGAAAGGGTTTAGTCATCTGACTGGTTATATGGGCAAATACATTCAACCTCGCACCAAAGGCCCAGGTCATGGCAGTACCTCGCGGGCTTTCTACGCCCGAAAGGAATTCGTCGAATACATCATTGGGATGAAGCCAATCCCTCGAAAGCTCTATGCCATTCCTGAGTCGCCGGCACCTGCTCTGGTCGCTGAGACTCGGACACCGGCCTATTCCTCCAAAGATCGCCGATCCCTGTAGCTCCCCCTCCCCTCTCCCCAAAGAAAAGATCCCCAAGGATTCCCGCTTTCGAGGGAATACCAGATTGGGGCCAGAATGACGGTTGGGTGTAGTTTCGCTTACGATTCAGCAAGTCATGACACGGTTCTGGGAGATATTGTTCGTTGCGGGGCGGTTGGGGCTGACGTCGTTTGGCGGGCCTATCGCGCATATCGGGTATTTCCGCGAGGAATACGTCGTTCGCCGCAAGTGGCTGGATGAGGGCACGTTCGCGGAGTTGATCGCGCTGTGCCAGTTCCTGCCGGGCCCGGCCAGCAGCCAGCTTGGCATGGCCGTCGGGATCAAGCGCGGGGGGCTGCTGGGCGGGTTCGCGGCGTGGCTGGGTTTCACGCTGCCCTCAGCGTTGGCGCTGATCCTGTTCGCGTACGGCGTGCAGGAGCTGGGGGCGCAGGAAAGCGCCGACTGGCTGCACGGGCTCAAGATCGTCGCGGTGGCCGTCGTTGCGTTGGCGCTTTGGGGGATGGGGAGGACGCTGACGCCGGACCGGACGCGCATCACCATCGCCGTCGTTGCCGCGGCTGCGTTGCTGCTGTCGGGTGGCATCGCGGCCCAGTTGGTGGTTATTGCGGGCGGGGCAGCGCTTGGCCTGATTGTGCTGCGCCCGCCGGAGCCGCGAGCGGATGGCGACACGGTATCGGACGGAGGGACGCGTTCGGCGGCGGTGTTACTCATTGCATTTCTCGTCCTGCTGGCCGTGCTTCCACTGGCAAGCAGGCTGACGGAGAGCCTGGCGCTTGACGTTGTGGACAGCTTCTATCGAACCGGATCCCTCGTCTTTGGAGGCGGTCACGTCGTGTTGCCGCTCATCGAGGCGGAGGTTGTGCCGCCGGGGTGGGTGACGAGCGACGAATTCCTGGCGGGATACGGCGCTGCGCAGGCGGTTCCGGGGCCGTTGTTCACGTTTTCGGCGTATCTCGGCGCGTCGGTGAATGGTTTGACGCCGGCGTGGGGCGGCGGGCTGCTGGCGCTGGCGGCGATCTTCGCGCCGTCGTTCTTGCTTGTCCCGGGCATCCTGCCGTTCTGGGAGCGGCTACGGGGCGTGGCGCGCGTGCGGCAGGCGCTGATGGGCGTGAACGCCGCAGTGGTGGGGCTGCTATTGGCGGCGCTCTATGATCCGCTCTGGACCAGCGCCATCGAGACACCGGCGGACTTTGCGGTGGCCGCCGCCGCGTTCGCGCTGCTGGCGTTCTGGAAAGCGCCGCCGTGGCTGGTTGTCGTGGTGACGGCTATTGCCGGGGCGGCCGTGGTGCAGTTGCTGTAGGGCGTATCGCCAACCCGACGCGCCGCCGATGCGTTAGGTTGTTGTCATGCTCCGATACATTGGGCTGCGGCTTGCGCTTTTTATTCCGACGCTCCTGATTGCGTCGATTGTTATCTTTGCGATTCTGCGCGTACTGCCCGGGGACGTGGTGGACGTGGTGCTGGGCGGCTCCGGCGAGGTGGCTCATGATCCCCTACAAGTGGAGCGCGTGCGCGAAGAACTGGGGCTGGATGAGCCGCTGATCGCTCAGTACGGTTCATGGCTGTGGAGCGTGGCGACGGGCGATTTTGGTGGGAGGTCGTTCGTCAACCGGACGCCGATATCGTCGCTCGTGGCACGGCAGCTTCCGGTGACACTCCAACTGGCGGTCTACACGATGGTCCTGGCGGCGGCGATTGCGATTCCGGTGGGAATCACGGGGGCGGTGCGTCAGGGGCGGTGGGCGGATTTCCTTGTGCGGCTGTTCGCCATCGGTGGGCAGGCCGTTCCGAGTTTCCTCCTCGCGCTGCTGGCATTGATTGCGCTGGTACTGCTGATTGGGTGGTCTCCTCCCGTCATCTATGACCACGTCTGGCAAGACCCATTGCGGCATGTTCAGCTGATGCTTTTGCCGGTTGTGATCCTCGCGTGGGGCTATGCGGCGTACCTGACGCGCATGACGCGGGCGGGAATGCTGGACGTGCTGGGACAGGATTTTATTCGTACGGCGCGGAGCAAGGGCCTGGCGGAGAGAATCGTCCTTGTGCGCCATGCGCTGCGCAACGCGCTGATTCCGGTGCTAAGCGTGGCGGGGATACAGGTGGGGGCCCTTTTGGGCGGAGCGGTGGTGATGGAGACGATCTTCGGGCTGCCCGGGATCGGGCGGGGCATCGTGGATGCCGTTTCGGATCGCGACTATCCCGTTGTGCAGACGTACGCCACGCTGTTCGTGTTCATCATGCTAACGGTCAACCTGGTTATCGACGTGCTGTATGCCGTACTTGATCCACGCATCACGTATCGCGACTAGACCGTTGCGGGCGGCAAGGCGCTACCCCGTTGGCGCTGCCGCGCTCACGGCGCTCATGGCGATGGGCCTGGCGGCTATATTCGCGGAACAGCTTGCGCCCTTCGACCCGCTTGCGCCTGACGAGGCCAATACGTTGCTCGCGCCGTCCGCCGAGCACCTCTTTGGGACGGACCGATTCGGCAGAGACGTGTTCAGTCGCGTGCTGTACGGGGCACGGATTTCACTGATGGTGGGGTTGGTGTCCGTGCTGGCGGGGACGCTGATCGGCACGACAATTGGAATCATCTCCGCCTACGCGTCAGGGATAGCGGATCTGGTCATCCAACGATTCATCGACGCACTGATGGCGTTCCCGCACCTGTTGATGGCGTTGCTGCTTGTGGTGGTGCTGGAGCCGTCGCCGGTCAGCGTGATCATCGGCATCGTGGTGGCGTTTGTGCCGCAGGTGGCACGCATCGCGCGGGCGCAGGCGTTGGCCGTGAAAGCGGAGTCGTACGTGATGGCCGCGAAATCATTGGGGGGGAGTCCTACGCGAATCGTCGTGCGGCACATCCTGCCGAACTCCATTACGCCGGTGATTATCCACGCGACGGGGTTCATGGAGGGCGCGGTGCTGACGGAGGCGGCGCTGAGTTTTTTGGGGCTGGGCGTGCCGCCGCCCGATCCTTCATGGGGCCGGATGCTCAAGGAGGGGTCAGAGGGATTTTTGGAGGCCGCGCCGTGGCTGACGATCTTCCCGGGGCTTGCACTGACGGCGCTTGTGTTCTGCGTGGCGCTGATTGGGGACAGCGTCCGAGACGTTTTGGATCCGCGCCAAAGGTGAGCCGCGCTATGCTTGCTTTGCGATGACGGACTCACACGAATCGGGCGGGACGGTGTACGTGGTGGCGACGCCGATAGGCAACCTGGAGGATATTTCGGCGCGGGCGCTGCGCGTGCTGGGCGAGGTTGACCTGATTGCGGCGGAGGACACACGAACGACGCGCAAGCTGCTGACGCGTTATGGGTTGCACGTCCCGATGATCAGCCTGTTTGATGCCAACGTGCGGCGGCGGGTTCCGCAGTTGCTTGCGGAGCTCAATGTGGGCAAGAGCATTGCGCTCGTGAGTGAGGCAGGGACGCCGCTGATCAGCGATCCGGGCGCGTTGTTGGTTAGGGCGGCAGCGGAGGCGGGGCATACCGTGACGCCGATCCCCGGACCGACGGCCATTGCAGCGCTGCTGAGTGTGGCGGGGCTGCCGGCGGACAAGTTCACGTTCTTGGGATTCCTGCCACGCAAGGTGGGGCAGCGTCGCCGGATGATAGAGGCCATCTCTGAGCAGGAGTGGCCGACGGTGCTCTATGAGTCGCCTCACCGCATCATTGTGACACTCGAGGCGCTACGGGAGGCGCTGGGCGACCGCGAGACGGTCATCGGCCGGGAGATGACCAAGCTGCATGAGGAGATCTTTAGGGGGACATTGTCAGAAGCCATCGACCACTTTCAGAAGCCGCGGGGGGAGTTCACGATTGTGGTGGCGGGGGTGAAGTAGAGTCAGGCGGCGTCGATGATGTTCTCGCAGCCCTCGAATTGGGGGCTGTAGGGGGCCAGCCGTTTGGCCATGACACGGATGGCCTCGGCGCTGTTGTCGACCAGGAGGAAACGGCGGCTGTGTTTGGCGGCCGCCTCCCCTGTTGTGCCGCTGCCGGCGAAGAAGTCCAGGACCAAGCCGCCGGGGTTGGAGTGGACCTTGACGATGCGCTCCAGGATGCCGAGAGGCTTCTGGGTGGCATAGCCGGTCTTCTCCTTACCGCTCGTGGGCACGATGGTGTGCCACCAAACGTCCGTGGGTGTCTTGCCGCGTGCGGCTTTTTCAGCGCCGACCAGGCCGGGTGCCATGTACGGGATGCGATCCATCTCTTCGTAGTTGAACGTGAAGTTGGACGGGTCTTTGGCGTACCAGAGGATGTTGTCGTGTTTGGCCGACCAGCGGGATTTCGACCGCGCGCCGTAGTCGTATGCCCACACAATCTCGTTGATGAACGACTCACGTCCGAATATTTCGTCGAGCAGCACCTTGCAGTAGTGGACCTCACGGTAGTCGACGTGGAGGAAGAATGAGCCGTGAGGTTTTAGCACGCGATGTGCTTCGATTAGTCGCGGCTCAAGGAATGCAAGGTAGTCACCAAAGCTGTCATCGTATTCGGAACTGCCGATGCGCTCTGTACGGTAGCGCTGGCCCTGGAACCCGATACGATCTCCGGATTTTTCGTCACGCACGGTACGGATGGACTCTCGCGACTGTGTTTTTCCCGTATTGAAGGGCGGATCGATGTAGATGAGATCAACGACGCCGTCCGGCATGGAGCGCAGGTATTCGAGGTTGTCCGCGTAGACGACGGTATGGGGATTCGTGGCGTTGGGTTCCATGGGGTGAGTGTACCGCGAGCTGTGGCGTTGGGGGGCGGGGTTCACCCTTCGACAAGCTCAGGGTGAACGGGTGGGGTGCAGCTCAGGGTGAACGGGAGGACGGGGAATGTGGGCTTCTACGAGTGGCGTTGGACGACGAAGTCGATGATGTCCATGAGGGATTGGAGGGCAGGGTTGGCGGGGCGGTTGATCTTGCTTAGAGCTTCGCGGGAGCGGTCTGCGAGACGGTTAGCGACGGCGTAGGAGTTCTCAACGGCGTCTGAGTCGCGGATGAGATTGAGCGCCTTCTCGACGCACTGCTCCTTGTCCTGCTCCGTCATGGTTGCACGCTCGTCCCGCAGGCGGGCGAACGGGCCTGTCTCGTTCAGTTCGGGGTGGTCGCCGAGATAGAGCAGGGCGGGCAGGGTCAGGATGCCGCCGCGAAGATCCGAGCCGATGGGCTTGCCGACCTCAGAGGCGTCGCCCTGCAGGTCGAGAATATCGTCCACGACCTGAAACGCGGTGCCGAGGGTCATGCCGTATTCAGTGACGGCGTCGATTTCGGTCTCCGTCGCGCCTCCGAGCACTGCACCTGAGACGGCAGCCGTTGTGAAGAGTGATGCCGTCTTGCGCTCCACACGCGCCCAATACTCCTCCAGTCCGCCCGTCCAGTCGAATGCCTGCTGGATCTCACGGAGTTCGCCGTCGGCAAGAAGCCGCAGCGTGCGGGAGAAGAGGGTGATAACGCGCACGTTGTTGGTGGCGCAGACCATCTCGGCGGAACTGGCAAATAGATAGTCACCCAAAAGAAGCGCAACGGCGTCTCCATGACGGGCGTTGATGGTTGCGACACCGCGGCGCATCGGCGCCTTATCGACCGAATCATCATGGACAAGGGAGGCGGTGTGGAGGAGTTCAACGGCGATGGCCATGGAGATATGCACGTCCGGATCAAAGTCGAAGAGATGTCCGGCGAGAAGGGTCACTGCGGGACGGGCGCGCTTGCCGGGGGTGGCGAGAATATAGCGAAGCAGCTCATCAAGCCAGGGGAAATCATCCTCGCCGATGGTGCGAAGGCGGCGTTCCACCTCTGCCATGTCCGGTTCGATGATTTCTAGAAAGGATGGGAGCTTGGTCGTTGTCGTGTCAGTCAATGTCAGTTCGCAGGCCGTAAGCGCGCCTGTCTACGCCGTCGTTTCGCTTTCAGCACCCGCTCCGAGATTGGCCATCTCACGCGCGAGCACCTGTTTCTCATCAAGTTTGGCAAAAAGGGCCTGCGGCTGGGGTAAACGCGCGCCTGCTTGCGGCGACGTTACGGTCCACCCGGCGTCCTGCACGCCGCCCTTAAGTCCGAGCATCTCATGCAGACGCTGGGAACTGAAGGGCAGGTAGGGGGCAAGCAGGGTCTTGAGTCCGCTGATGATGCCCAGGATGGTGACGATTGTGCGAGCAGCATCGTCGCGATCCTCACGGATGGCGCGCCACGGCGCGCGCTCGTCAAGATAGCGGTTGCCCTCCTGTGCAAGGCTCATGGCAACACCAAGCCCGGCGCGGAAGCGGCAGGCGGCGATCTCAGCGGCAGCTTCGTCGAGCGCCTCATCTGCCCTTGTCAGCAGGCGTGCGCCGGCCTCATCGGGCTGGGCGTCCGGCACGACGCCGTCAAAGAATCGCTGGAGGAACGTCAGCGTTCGGTGGACCAGGTTGCCGTAGGTACCGACGAGTTCGTTGTTGACTCGGCGGATGTAGTCGGGCCACGTGAACTCTGAGTCGGAGGTCTCCGGCATGTTGGCAGAGAGGACGTAGCGGAGAGCATCCGGGTCATAGTTGGCGAGGTATTCCGGCACCCAGACGGCCCAGTTGCGGCTGGTGGAAAGCTGGTAGCCCTCCAGGTTCAGGAACTCGTTGGCGGGGACGTTTTCCGGCAGGGCGAGATCATCGCCGTAGGCCATGAGCATGGCGGGCCAAATGATGGTGTGGAAGGTGATGTTGTCCTTGCCGATGAAGTAGTAGGGCTTCGCGTCAGCCCCCCACCACGCGCGCCATGCATCGGGGTCGCCCTTGATGTCCTGTGCCCACTCCACGGATGCGGAGAGGTAGCCGATGACGGCTTCAAACCAGACATAGATGCGCCTGTCTTCCCAGCCGTCCAGCGGGACGGGGATGCCCCAATCAAGGTCTCGTGTGTAGGCGCGATCCTTGAGGCCCTGCGTGAGGAAGCCGTTGGTGAAATTGAGCACCTGCGGACGCCAATGTTCCTTGTCCTTGAGCCATTCCATCAACGCGTCTCCGTACTCGGAGAATTTCATCATGAAATGCGAACGGGTGCGGAACTCGGGCGTCCCGCCGTCCAGGGAACTGCGAGGGTCGATAAGCTCATGCGGATCAAGGGTGCGGCCACAGCCGTCGCACTGGTCTCCGCGCGCGCTGTCGAAGCCGCAGTGCGGGCACGTTCCGTTGATGTAGCGGTCGGGCAGATAGCGGTTCTGTGTGGGGCTGTAGGGGACCTCGCTGGCGGTCTCGTAGAGCAGTCCCTTTTCGTGGAATCGGGTGAAGAAGTCCTGCGAGATGCGGTAGTGGTTCTCCGTTTCGGTGGTCGTGAAGAGGTCCCACGAGATGCCGATGCCCTCCCACGACTCCAGAAAGCCCTTGTGGAAACGGTCGTGTATCTCACGGGGTGAGACGCCCTCACTTTCAGCGCGGAGAGTGATGGGCGTGCCGTGGGCGTCGGAGCCGGAGACCATGAGGACGTTGTTGCCCCTCATGCGGTGAAAACGGGCAAAGATGTCCGCGGGCAGATACGCACCGGCGATGTGCCCGAGGTGGAGGTCTCCATTTGCATACGGCCACGCGACCGCTATGAGAATATTTTCAGGCATAAGGGTTCGCCTACTATTCTAGCGGTCGCAGAATGATTGCGTAGACGCCTCAGCCGCAGATGTCCAGTGCGGTGAGCGCGAGGACGCGGGCCACGGTGAGGACATTGTCGATCGGTATGGTTCGCTCCGTGTTGGACGTTGGGCCGTAGACGACAGGCACAGAACCGCCGCGCGCGAACCATCCCGCGTCCGTCCACGCATATGAGCCGGGGTCCTGTGGACCGATGCGCTCAGGCGCGTTTCCCGTGACTTCCGTATGATGCCGCGCGACTGCCTGGGGCAGCATATGGTCGACCGGTGTATCAATGCCGTGTCCCGGCACTTTCATACTGCGCCAATCGTCCGTGTACGTCGCAGGAGGGCCGGCAATCTCGATAACTGCGCCCGGGTTGGCGGCGCGAACATCCTCAAGAACCTTGTCGATATCGGCCTGCGTCTGCTCCCAGTCCTGACCGGGCACGCCTCGCACCTCGACAATGGTGGCGCAGTAGTCCGGCACATATGACGCGCGCCACTTGAGGAAATCGGTGCCGACTCCGCCGTTTATACCTCCGACGATCATGGCAGGGAGGCCCGGCGTGGCATCGTGCGGCTGCGCGGAAAACTCGATGTCGTCCAGCGCCTTGACCACGTCCGCCATGACGTTGACTGCATTGACGTATTCGGAGCGGTGCAGCATCCCGATCCATGCGGACGAGCCGGTCACTGTTATGACGTATTGGCATGCGCCGGAGTGCATGGTGCGGACATCGAGGAAGGAAGGTTCGCAGACTATCGTGTAGTCGCAGCCGATGCCTCGCTGAACGAGGTCGTAGACACCGACACCGCCCTGCAGCTCGCCAACGACGCCGGTGAAGAGCAGATTGCCGCGGAGTTGCGCGCCTGCTCGATGCACGGCAACCGTTGCCGCAGCTGCAGCCGCAACGCCCGCCTTCATGTTGACGAGGCCGTGGCCGGTGAGGCGGCCGTCTTCCTCATGGCAGTCCCACGGATCCAGCGGGTAGTTCAGCGGGACGGGATCGATATCCAGGTGGCCGTTGAGCATGAGCGACGAACCACCGCCGCTGCCGGGGATGCGGACGATGAGATCGGGGCGGCCGGGTTCATCGGACACGTCAATGAGTTCGGTGGGGAGTCCACGCTCATCAAACCAGCCCGCAAGGAACCGCATGACCTCCGTTTCGTTGCCTGAAAAGCTGCGATAGCTCTGCAGGTCTTTCATGAGCTGCACGATTTCCGAGCGGTCGATGCCGTCAAGCACGCCGTGATCACCGGCTGAAGTCATTTCGGTCACCCCCATTTTGGCCTTCTCTCGTCATTGGAGAAGGGACAGATGCATAGCATCTACTATAGTTGCGTGATGGAAAAACAGTCACTGATGTCAAAACTGCTGCATTCCAGCGCTGCGGGGGCGTTTCGGATTGGGTCGCGGCTGGCCGTTCATGGACGCGAGAATGTGCCGTCAACAGGACCGGTGATCGTGGCTGTGAATCACACGCACAACATGGATCCGGCCCTGATCGGCGTCATCATGCCGTGGCCGGTACGATTCCTGGCGAAGCGGGAACTCGTGACGGAGGGGAATGCGCTGACTCGATGGCTGGTGCGGACGTGGGGGTTGATTCCAATAACGAGGGACAGGCTTGATCGTGAGGCTCTGAGAACCGCGCGGGGATACCTGAGCGGCGGCGGCGCAATCGGGATGTTTCCCGAGGGGACGCGGAGCCGGGACGGACGATTGGGGCAGGCCCGGCCGGGCACGGGTTTTTTGGCAGTCACGACGGGCGCGCCGGTTCTTCCCGTCGGGATCGAGGGATTTGCAGATCTGGGGAACAATCCGGCGTTCGTTGCTCGCAGGCCGCGCGTCACGGCGCGCATCGGCAAGCTGTTGTACTTCTCTGAATTAGCGGAATCTCGCGCTGACGATCGCTTTGAACGCGCGACGAACGAGATCATGAATGCCATTGCGGGCCTGTTGCCCGCGCACATGCACGGATACTATGAGGACAGCGCGCGAGACACACAACACGCAGAGGAGCGCGCGGGGCGGTGAGGGACGTCTATGGGCGCCATCGTTAGTTACGTCGGTGTTCGGGAGGCCGTGCCGGTTCTCTTGCAGGCCCTTTCACAGGTGCGGGATCAGCGCTATGACAGCGCAGGCGTCGGCGTGCGCGACCCTGACGGGTATTTCAATTCCGTCAAGACTGTTGGACGGTTCGATGTTCTTGAGGGCGCGCTTTCCGAAGAGCCGCCCCTCGGCCACATGGGGCTAGGGCACACGCGTTGGCGGACGCACGGGGCGGTGACGACTGAGAACGCTCAGCCGCATCTCGATTGCCATGGCCTGCTTGCCGTGGTCACGAACGGCATCGTTGAGAACCACGTTGAACTCAAGCTGGAACTGCGGGGGCGCGGCCATCGCTTTCTCTCGACGACCGACGCGGAGGTTATTCCGCATCTCATCGAGGAAGAGCTGCTGATGGCGGGCGCGGACGCGAGCCTGGAGGTCGCCGTTCGGGCGGCTATGGCTCGAACGCAGGGAACGCTCGCCGTCGTCGCCGCACGCGCGGAGGAGCCGGAGACCATCGTGGCTGCGCGCAGCGGCTACGCAAGCCCGCTTGTTGTGGGATGGGGGCACAATGAGGCCTTCGTGGCGAGCGAGGCGGGGCCGCTGACAAGCGTGGCGGACAGGATTGCGTTCCTGGCTGCAGGTGAGATGGCGACCGTGACGCCGCGAAGTGTGGAGTTCAAGACGCTCATGGCCGGTGTTCTCATCTCGAAGCGGTCCATTTCACCCTCGGAGGACCCGATGGCGGCGGCGCGCGGCGGCCATATGACGTTCATGATCAAGGAGATCACCGAGCAGCCGGAGGCGTGGACGGACGCACTACGCGGCCGCGTCGACTTTGACACGGTCACTCTCCGGATGGAGGAGTTCGACTCAATTCGTGACGCGCTGGTGGGCGTCGAACGGGTGGTGCTCACAGGATCAAGTTCGTCGCTTCACGCAGCGGATGCCGGTCGGCTCTATATCGAGGAACTAACGGATCTGCCATGCCAGGTAGACGTCGGTTCAGAGATAGTCTTTGGCGATTTTGAGCTTGGCCCGAAAACCCTGTTCATCGCGGTGACGGCATCAGGAGAGACGCTGGATACGCTGGGCGCGATGACCCGGGCCAGCGAACTGGGCTGCCCGACAATCATGGTGACGAATGATGAGGATTCGACAGGGGCGTTGATGGCGGACACGGTTGTGCCGCTGCGCTGTGGACGTGAGATGGGAATGGCGTCTACAAAGTCGTTCACGTCGTCCGTGCTCACGTTCTATCTGATAGCGATGCATCTCGCTCTCGTTCGGGGAAACGATAGCGCAGAATCCGTGCCCGGCCGCCTGAACGAACTAAGCAAGCTGTCCGGCTACGCGAACCGCATCCTCGAGGATCCGTCCCTGCCCTCGGCGCTTGCCACGCGCTATTCAACGCGACGTGACGCGGTGTTCCTGGCGCATGGACGGCTGTATCCGATTGCGGCGGAGGGCGCATGGAAACTTATCCAGCTTGGCTATATCCACGCCACTGCATACCCGGGATCGGAGCTCATTCATGGCCCGATCGCCCTCATTAACGGCGATGAGACACCCGCCTTTGCCATTGCGCCGCAAGGCCCCGAATATGGACGCATGGCGCTTTCAGTCAAGTTGCTCAAGGACAATGGGGGCGTCGTGGCGGCCATCCTGACGGAGGGCGACGAGGAACTCGCGCCGATCGTGGATCACCCCATCTTCATTCCGGCGGATACGCCTCAGGCGCTGCTGCCCCTGGTGACGGCGTTGCCGGTGCAGTTGTTTGCCTACTACGCGGGTATCCAGCAGGGCAACGAGGTTGATAATCCGCGGAATATCCAGCGGCTAGAGGAGTTCATGTAGGGGAGGGGGTGTTGTCCCCCCCACCCTGACCCTCCCCCCTTGTGGGGAGGGGATCTTGAGGAGCGCCTAGACGAGGACTCCCCCTTCGACTAGTTCGCGGATGTCTGCGTCAGTGAGGCCGAGCAGTTCACGCATGACGTAGTCGTTGTGCTGACCGAGGGCAGGAGCGCCCATGCGGATCGCGCCGGGGGTTTCCTCGAGTTGCGCGCCGTATGAGGCGTGACCAATGTTACCCCACTGCGGTTCCTGGTGCGGCACGTTCACGATGTAACCGCGCGCGTTCATGGCGGGATCGTAGTATGCCTCTTCCGTCGTTTGAACGGCGGTGGCGGGCACGCCGTGCTTCTGCAGCGTCAACATGACCTGCCGCGGGGTCAGGCTCCTCGTCCATTCGGAGACGAGTTCATCGAGCGCCTCACGGTTTGCGAGACGCGCCTCCAGCGTTGCGAAACGTGGGTCCTGCGTCCACTCCGGCGCCTCCTGCCTGGGCGGGGTCATGCCGCGCACCAGGCCCTGCCATTCCTCCTCCGTGTGGCAAGCGATGACGCACCAACGATCATCCCCGGCACAGGGGTAGGCATCATGCGGGGCGGCGTATTCTCGACGGTTGCCCGTCGGCTCCTGGTTGACGCCGTTGATGACGTAGTCCAGCAACGGCACGCCGAGCGCGTTAGCCTGCGCCTCCACCTGCGAGACCTCGATGCGCTGTCCTTGGCCGGTCTTGAGCTTGTGATACAGCGCGGTCTGCAGCATGTAGCCGGAGAGGCCGCCTACGAAGAAATCGGCATAGTAGACGCCGCAGCGAAGGGAGGGTGGCGATTCGGGGTGCCCCCAGAGATAGGTGACGCCGGATGCGGTCTGCGCTTGCAGTCCGAAGAGCACGTGTGACGCGAACGGGCCGGTGCTGCCCCAGCCGGGCATACTCATGTACACAATGTCCGGCTTGACGGCTCGGATGCCCTCGTAGTCCAGGCCCCAGCGGGAGAGCGCGCCTGCGGCGTAGTTCTCAACGACGGCATCGCTGGTCGCCGCCAGCTTGCGTACGATGTTCTGCCCCTCCTCGAAATGGAGGTCCACGGTGATGCTCATCTTGTTGCGGTTGAGCTCCGGGTGCATGGGCAGGATGCCGGTGATGCGCGAGGCGGGATCGAACAAAGACGATTCGATCTTGATGACGTCCGCGCCGAAGTCCGCCAACTGCCGTGTGCCATACGGGCCGACCCAAATGCGCGTCAGATCCGTGATGCGTACACCCTCCATCGGCAGGCGGCCGTTGCCGGGGTTGGCCATGACGGGGGCTGCCGGCGTCGACTGCGCGGCGTTGTTCGCCTCAGCAAGCACCTCGTCCGTGTGTTGTCCGAGCGACGGAGCGGGGCGGCGCAACGACCACGGCGTCTCGCTGAACCGTCCGGAGGGGCCGGGGAGCTTGTAGTCGCCCAGAACCGGATGTGTCACGTCCTGGAAGTAGTCACGGAAAAGCAGATGAGGGTTCTGGGCGAGATCGGCCGGAGAACTGACGGGGGCGGCAGGGATACGGCGCGCCTGCGCCTCGTCCACGGCTTCGGCGACGGTCTTGGTCAGGAAGAACTCGACCGCGATCTCGTTAATGAAGTCCCGGTTCTCCTGGCGGACGGTGAGGTCACGGAACATCTCATCCTGGATAACCTCATTGCCCGTCCACTGCGCGAACGACATGAACTGGCCGGGCTGGATGGGAGAAAAGCCGATCCAGCCGTCAGAGCACTCAAAGACGCCGGTCCCGCCGCCGCCACCCGTGCCCGGGCGCACCGCGACGGTGCTGTTGTAGCCGAACTGCGCGACGATGAACAGGATGTTCGCTGTCGCCTCCGTCATCGATACGTCCACACGCTGGCCACGGCCTGAATGTTCCCGCGCAAAAAGCGCATTCATGATGCCGAGGGCTGCGTGCGTGCCGCCGACGGAATAACCGAGGAATGAGGGCGACATGACGGGTTGGCGGTCAGGATCACCGTGGAGAAGCATGAGGCCACCCATGGCCTCGGCGTGGATGTCCGTGCCCTTGTAGGAGGCGTATGGACCGTTCTGGCCGTACGGTGTGACTGAACAGAGGATCAGGCCGGAGTTGTCGGCACGCAGACTCTCGAAATCAAGGCCAATTTCGTCGATGTAGCCGGGGGCGTTTGTTTCCAGGATGACATCGACAGATTGAGCGAGACGGCGGATTGTGTCCCGGCCCTCGTCTGTTGTGATATCAGCGAGGACGCTGCGCTTGTTGGTGTGGAACGAGTGAAAGACGAGACTGCGCTCCGGGCCGGGTTCACCGGCGGCGTAGGGCGGCATGTTGCGGCTCGCGTCGCCGTTCGGCCCCTCGATAAGGATGACGTCCGCGCCGTAATCGGCGAGAAGCCTGGAGGCGTACATGGACGGCAGCCCGCCGAGATCAAGAACTCGCACGCCATCGAGCGCGCCGGCACCGTTCGCATTCCCAGATGTCATGTTTGTTCCTCCCTGCCTATTGATTCCATTAAGCGCTCGCCGCCCTAAGTCAGCGCTCCTGCGTCCTGTAGTACTTTGACCTCGTCGTCAGAGAGGCCGAGGATGCCGCGGAGGACGTAGTCATTGTGTTGGCCGAGGGCGGCGGAGGGCATCCGTGAGCCGCCGGGCGTTTCTGACAGGCGCACGGTGACGCCCGGCTGCTGCAGGACTCCCCAATCCGGGTGATCGAGGGTGTGGATATAGCCGCGCTCACGCAGATGTGGGTCCCAGTAGAGGCCCTCGCCGTCGAGGACGGCGGTGGCGGCGACGCCGGAGCGCTGGAGCAAGTGCATGATTTGTCGTGGCGTCAGGGTTCGCGTCCACTCGGACAGGTCGGCGTTGAGCGCGTCTTCGTTGGCTTTGCGCCCCTCCTGCGTGGCATAGTCCGGGACCAGCGCCCACGCAGGGCTGCCGATGGCCTCAACGAGCGCCTGCCATTCGTTGTCCGTCCTGCAAGAGATGGCACACCATTCATCGTTGTCCCTGGCGGGGTAGATGCCGTGCGGGGCGTGGACGGGATGGCGGTTGCCAACAGGCTCACCGGGTCGTCCGTTGAGCTTGTAGTCCATGAAGGGCATGGCCATGGTGTTGCCGACGGCCTCTACCTGCGCCATCTCGACGTACTGGCCGCGCCCCGTCTCCGCCTTGTGGTAGATGGCGGCAAGGGCGGCGAGCGCGGTAAGGCTGGCGATGAGAAAGTCGGGATAGTCGAACTTGCAGCGGGCGTTGGGCTCGGAATCCGGGTGTCCCCACGTGTAGCTGAGGCCCGATACGGAGACGAGGCTGAATCCGAAGGCGACATGCTCCTTGAGCGGCCCGATGCTGCCCCACCCGGGCATGCTGATCTGGATGATGTCCGGGTTGACCTTTCGCAGTTCCTCGTAGCCGAGGTCGAAACGGTCGATGACGCCGAGCGCAAAGTTGTCTATGACGAGGTCGGAGACGGCGGCGATGCGCATGGCGACTTCCCGCGCCTCATCGTGGTGAAGATCGAGCGTGATGCCGTGCTTGTTGCGGTTGAGATCAGCGACGAATGGCATTGTGCCCATGCGGTTGTTGGTGTCAAACAGGGACGACTCAACCTTGATGACCTCTGCGCCGTAATCGGCAAGCTGACGCGTGCAGTACGGCCCCGCCCAGATGCGCGTAAAGTCCAGGATTCGCACGCCTTCAAGGGGGAGCGGGGATGGATTCTCGCTTTCGCCGGAGTGAGGTGAAGTGGGCTGCAACTCACTGATTTGAGAGGCGTGTTCATCGAGCAGGGGGGCGGGTTTGGGCTGGGGGATGGGAGTTTCCGACATACGGAATGGCGGGCCGGGGAGGGGATACTCACCTACCGCAGGGTGTTCGACAGTCGTGAAGTAGTCGCGCTCGGCGAACTGGACATTGTCTGCAAAGTCGCCGGGGCGATTGACAGGAGCGGCGGCGAGGCGTCGGCTCTGGGCCTCTTCCACGAACTCGGCCACCGTGAACTGCTCGATGAACGGCCTGGTGATGGAATCGATGAACAGCATGTTCTCGCCCTGCCGGTTGATGAGCGGATACCAGAAGTCATCCTGCAAGGCGGGCTCGCCCATCCAGTCGAAGAAGACCTTTGCCTGCGGGGCGAGGAGGACGGCGAGGCTCACCCATCCGTCCTTGCACCTGTAGATGTTGTATGGGGCGAGATTGCCGGTTGCGCCGATGCGTTCGCCGATCTCCGACGTGGCCGAGTAACGGATGATCTGGTAGAAGATGTTGGCCAGCACCTCCTGCATGGAGACCTCCACGTGCTGGCCTCGGCCGGTCTTGCGGCGCGCCATGAGCGCATAGAACACCCCGTGCGCGGCGTGGGTGTTGGCCAGGATATATGCCTGGTCGAGTGGAGCGGCGGCGGGAGGCTGCTCATCGTCGCCCTGAATTGTCGTCAGCCCGCTCATGGCAATGGCATGCAGGTCTGAACCCAGGTAGCTGCCATAGGGGCCGGACTCGCCGAACGGGGTGACGGAGACAGTGATCAGACGGGGATTGGCCTCTCTCAGGACATCATCAGGCAGCCCGATGGCGGCGAGGTAGCCGGGCTCGAAACTGTCCAGCACGATGTCCGCAGATCGCGCCATGTCCAGCAGCTGTTGGCGGCCGTTATCCGTTTCAATGTCGATGACGATGCTCGACTTGTTGGAGTTGTAGGCGAGCCAGCGAAGGCTGCGATCCGGGCCCGGTTGGTCAGCGGCGAACGGCGGCAGGAACCGGACAGGGTCGCCGCCCGGCGGTTCTATCTTGATGACCTCCGCGCCCAGGTCTGCCAGCAGGCGGCCTGCGTATTGCCCGGCCAGCCCGGACAGGTCAAGCACACGGATTCCCGCCAGGACGGATGGGGACGTTCCATTGGCTGTTGTTGTCATTGTCTCCCCTGTGTCGTCTCCATCCGGTCAGTGGCAAATAGATACCGTCGCGGTGGTGATAGCGCGCCGGATATTCGCAAGCGTAGCAGGATGGGACGCGCCGTCAAGCATATTCGGTGATCGGCTGCGCGAGGATCCAGAGGCTGACCATCGTGTAGCCGACCATCAGGACGAGCATGGCGCGCTGGCTTCTCAAGGCCACGTCATGCGCACCAAAGTGCCGCAGCGCCGTGGCGTGCGCCAGGAAGACGGCGATGACGTGGCCGATGATGATGGCGACAATCGCCAATATCCAGACGAACTGCGCGTTGACGATGCCGATGTTGACCTGGTAATCGGACGTGCCGAACAGGTCCCAGCCCAACCCGAACGGGTCGGAGACGTGGGGGATTACCACCTGCCCCTGGATAAGCAGATAGGAGAAGAAATGAGCGAGGTGATAGGCGAAGGCAATGGGCACAAGGGAGAGGGCAAAGACGCGGGCAGCGGCCATCGTGTCCCGTGTGCCCGGCTCTTCGCCTGAGCGGGCCATGACGGCGCAGAAGAGGAGGTAGGCGGCCACGAATATCCCTGCGAATGCTATAAGGCCGGCGGTGTTCACCAGAGTGACGGCAGTAGACGTCCATCCGGGCGAATTGACGAATGCCCAATGGACGATTCGCGCCCAGGGAGGTGTGTCCTGCAGGCCGTCAAACGTGACGGTGGACAGGAGCACGACGACGAGAATCATGTAGGAGGTCGTTGTGCCCGCGACGTTGAGTAGCCCTGCGCCGGGCGGTCTCAAGCCAAGCTCCCGTCGTTCGGATGGAGCAGCGCGAAAGGCCTCGACATCATCGATGGATTCTGGCTCGCCTGATTCGGACACGACGCGCAATTCCGTTGGGGCGAATCGGGCGAGGACGCCAAAGATGAGAGAAAAGACATCCGCGTTGCGCATCCACGCGTCCGCTCCGAAGATGGCCATACCCCACCACGTGATCATGCAGTAGCCGATGACGGCAATGGCGAGCGATAGCGGCTCCGCAGAGCCCTCGTAGGCAATCTCAAACCATGCGAAGAGTGCGAAGACGATGACGGCGGGCCAAGAACTCCATGCCGGAGGGTAGGCGGAGTCGTCCTGTCCGAAACTCAGACCGCCGGGGATGATGCGCAGCGCGAGCGCGTCCATCCACTCGTAAATCGTGCGGACGGGATTGATCAGGCCCCAGACGTTTCCTATAAGCGCGGATGCGAATGCGATGCCGACCCACCAGTAGACCCATACGAGGACGGGGGCGATGTTCACCGTTGAACGGTTGACGCCCAACGCGCCGGCGAGCAGCACGAGCAGAAGCAGCAAGACACTGAGGACGCGCAGCGTCTGAATGACAGGCGCGCTCGCCAACACCCGGACGGGCCAAAGCTTGAGCAAGTTGAAACGGGGGTAGTCCGTTGCGCTTGGTGTTCGGCGCACAAAGACGGCGACGATGATGAACGACAGGGCGACTGCCAACCCCGCGCCCGTCACATAGAGAGATAAGGGCAGGGGCAGATCATATTTCTCACCGAAGCCGTGAGCGAATGCGACTCCGGGGATGAGCCAAGCGAGAACCGCTAGCGCGGTCGCAAGCGGGACAATGGATACAGCGAGCCTCTTCATTGCGGCTCGCTTATTCTACGGCCTGACTTCGAGAGTGGCGATCACCGACTCAGGGATGCCGGCGGCGGACGTATTCTCACCTGACATGCTGGCCATGTCATGGTCTCCGGCCATCGGCGTGTCGTCCATGTTCATGCCGTCAGCGATTCCGACAGTTGTTGAATCCTCCGCATCGTACAGGCAATGATTCTGGTCGGCGAGGGTGGCCGCGAAGACCTTATCGCCCATCCCATCAACAGCCAACGTCACGCTGGAACGGGAATACATGCCGTAGTCCACGCCATCAATGGTCAGATGCCAGTGTCCGCCCTCCGGCTCGATCTCAAAATTCTCCACGTCGACCTCAATGAAGACGTTGCCCTCCGTGCGAGACTCGGCTGCGGTTATCTCGATACCGGGCTGCGGTTCGCCTGCGGGAACGGACACGCGGCATGCCTCGCCGGAGGCGTGGACGTGTACCCCCTCAGCGGAGTGGATGGTGATGTTGAACCGGCCGGTGGCATCGGCGGTAAAGGCCATTGGCTCAGTGACGCCGGGCTGCACGGCCAATTCGATGTCATAGCCGTGCAGGTGGACGAGCACAGGTACGTCAGAGGTCCAGTCGATGGTGATGTTGTCGTTCTGATTGACGGTGAGGAGGGATTCGCCGGTCAATTCGCCTCCGGCGAGGTCCATTTCAAAGGCGATGTCCTGCGGCTCACGATCCTCGCAGGCTGCGGCGAGGAGCGCGGCCAGAACTATGGCCGTCGCAATCCCTACCGTTTTCGACAGAATCCTGGATTTCAAAGGTCGCCTTGCATCGCAGTCTTTTGCGGCGGTCGGTCCGGCTATCGCCCGTTAAGGGGAACGTCTTTCGGAGTGGCGTGGTTAGATTTGAGTGTAGCGGAGGGAGGCGAAAACGGGGATGACGGAGGGGGGCGGGGGGAGTGACCTTTGACTGCGCTTAGGGTGAGCGGTGGGTGGGTGGGGTTAGAGGTCTTTGAGGATGTCTTCGGAGAGGGGGCGGGTGTGTTCGCTTGTGGGGAATGTGCCGTCGCGGACTTCCTGGGCATATTCGTTGACGGCGGCTCGGATTGTATCACTCAGATCCGCGTAGCGCTTGACGTGCCGCCCGACGTGGTCTGAGACGATGCCGAGCATGTCGCTCACCACCTGCACCTGGCCGTCGCAATGCGGGCCGGAGCCGATGCCGATGGTGGGGATGCTGAGGCGGTCGGTGATGATCTGTGAGAGTTGTTCAGGCACGAGTTCCAGCACGATGGAGAACGCACCCGCTTCTTGTACGGCCACTGCGTCACGGATCATCTTGCGCGCGTCCTCAATGTTGCGACGCCCCTGGAAACGGCGTCCGATCTGGAACTCGGACTGTGGTGTGAATCCGATGTGGCCCATGACAGGAATGCCACGGTCGACGAGCGTCCTGATCGTCTCCGCCATGACCTCGCCGCCCTCGAGTTTGACGCTTTGCGCGCCGGCCTCCTGTAAGAATCGCGCGGCGTTGCGCAGGGCATCCTGCGAGCCGGTCTGGTACGACATGAACGGCATATCCGCGATGACGAGGGCATTCTTTGTTCCGCGCGCCACGGCTCCGGTGTGGTGGATCATGTCGTCCATCGTGACGGAGACGGTGGAGTCGTAGCCGAGCACGACGTTTCCGAGGCTGTCGCCGACGAGGATGGCCGGGACGCCGGACTCGTCAATAGCGCACGCGGTGTAGTAGTCGTAGGCGGTCAGAACCGGAAAGCGCTCGCCCCGGTCCTTGAACTCCTGGATCGTCTTGATGGTTGTGCGCACGGGCGTCATTCCCTTGCCGCAGCGCCGGCGAGTCGCGTCCTAGTAGTAGCTGCGGGCTTCGATGCGGTTGGTGCGGGAGACGATGCGATTACGGGCATCGACGCGTACGATGCGCGGGCTAACGCGGCAGGCATCCTCCTCAGACATGTGCAAGAAATGAAGGACGATGATCAGGTCCCGCTCACGCACCAGCAAACCGGCCGCGCCATTCACGCAGACCTGGCCGGAGCCACGCTCGCCCTCGATGGCATACGTCTCAAGGCGCGCGCCATTCGTAATGTCCAGCACCTGCACGAGTTCATAGGGCAGGATGCCGGCGGCGTCCATCAAATCAGGGTCGATCGTTATCGAGCCCTCGTAGTCAACGTTTGCCTCGGTCACGGTGGCGCGGTGAATCTTCCCGGCCAGCATTGTGCGCATCATCGGTTCGTCTATCCTGTCGTCTCTGATGGCTCGCCCACCAGGGCGAGAATTTCCGCTCCTCTCGTCCCATCGAGCCGTTGCGCGTCCACGGCAATCTTTGCCGTGGCCTGCGCGAGCGCCGCGTATAAGGGTACTACGCTCGGCAAGGTTGCCTGCAACTGCTCAAGGTGCGCCTGCACGGTCCCGAGGTCTCCCCGGACTATCGGGCCTGTCAGCGCGGCGGCCGCCCCATCGCGTTCGATATTCCCCACCGTTCCACGAATGAGTGGCAGCAGCGCCCGCAAGGCTTGCGACTGATTGTACCCGAATTGCGCCCAAAGGCCAGCGGCCTCGGCAATAATCGCGACCAAATAGTTGGACGCGAGCACACCCGAGATGTGATACAAGGCGCGCGATTTCTCATTGATGTCGATGGCGTGGCCGTGGAGTGCATGGGCCATGTCACGCAGCTGATGGTGCAGGGCGGGGCTCCTGCTTTCAATGGCGAATGTCACATTTTCAAGTGTTGTGGGTTCCCTCGCATTAGGAGGGAAGGTATAGAGGGGATGGAATCCGCCGATCATTGCGCCGTAGCCGCTGGCGCATTCCAACACGCTCACAGGTGTTCCGCCGGAGCAGTGGACGGCCGCCATGCCATCGCGCCACGGCACGCTTTCCGCGACGGAGCCGATCACGTCATCCGGCACGGTCAGAAAAACGGTGTCGGCCAGGTCAACGAGCAATCCCGCCTGCTGGGTATGTATCGCTCCGCCCATGTGACCGGCAAGGTCTTTGGCGCGCGGCCCGTTGCGACTCATGATTGCCGTGATGTTGTATCCGGCATCGGCGAGACCGATGGCGAGCGCCGTGCCAACGGCTCCCGCGCCGAGAATGCCGACCCTGTCACCGCGGAGCGTCGTCATTGCCTGAGGTTTCCATTCATGCCGGAAATATGCTCTGCGGCGGACGGGATACCGGCAATGCCCGTGGCGGAGCGAATCGCATTGATGATGGCGCTTTCGACCACTTCCGCCGCCGCCGCGCCAATGGGCGTGAGTCCAAAGGTGTCCATCGGCTGTGTGTCCGGCGGAGCGGTGGAGACAAAGAAGAGCGTGTCACCGTCGCCCATCCCGTATGAGGGAAGGATGGCGCGGGCGATGCCACTGTGGGCCATCATGGCAAGCCGGTTGGCTTGCGCGACGGTCAGGGGCGCGTCCGTTGCGACGACTCCGATGGTGGTGTTCGTCGCCTGCTGCCCGAATCGACCGCCCGGCCCGCGTCTATTCCCGCTGCGCAGGATTTCACGCGTGCTGAGGAAAGGCGGCCCGTCTGCGCGATCATTGCGCGGACCGGCGATAATCGTGCCGGTTTCGGGATCGATGATGTCGCCAAGGGCGTTGACGACCATAACCGCGCCAATTCGGTGTCCGCTCGCCAGATCCATGGCTGCGTTGCCAACGCCGCCCTTTAGGGAGTGATCCTGCCCGAGCGCCTTGGCGACGGTCGCGCCGGTTCCCGCGCCGATGCTGCCTGACTCGGCGGGCGCGTCCGAGGCCTCGCGCGCGCCGTCAAGGCCGAAATCGCGCGTTACCCGCCGATCCGTGCCTCCGATGCCAAGGTCATAGATCACCGCGCCTGGAACGATGGGAACGACGCCGCCAGGGGTGGGGAATCCGATGCCCTCCACCTCAAGGTGGCGCATGATGCCCTCTGCGACGTTCATGCCAAAGGCGCTGCCGCCGGTGAGGAAGATGGAATGGACGCGCTCAACGAGGGTGCCGGGGCGGAGGAGATCGGTCTCGCGCGTGCCGGGAGCGGCGCCGCGGACCTCGACGCCGCCAATCGCACCGTACTCCGGGAACAGCAGCACGGTCGTTCCCGTCACCGCATCCCTATCCGTGATGTGCGCGAGTCGGACGCCCGAAACGGACGTGATTGTCCGGTTCTCGTTCATGAGACGCGCAGGGCGTCCCAACAGCGCATTTGCGCCATGCGTGCTGCCCCTCCTCCCGTTCAGGCGGCGCGCCACGTAAAACAGAATGATACAGCGTGAAGCCGTGTTGCGGGGCTAATTCGGGCACGGTTATGCTGAATGAGTGATGCGTTTCCACCCCGTTGCCCCGAGATTACCGTTGCTTGCCGTATTTGCCGTGGCCATCGGCATTGCCTTGGCCATTGGAGCGATGGCGTGCGAGGTACAAGAAGACACGCCCACGCCGGCCCCGATCCCCACGTTCACTCCGATTCCGACGGCAACGCCAATTGCCGTCGCAGCTGATGAGACACCGGGGACGAGCTCCGTATCAGGATGCCCGACACCGGTGGCTGCCACGCCGATAGAGAGAGAGGAGACCCTGACAGTGACTGAGAAACTGAACCGTTGGTCCGCGCCGCCCGAGATGCAGATCGATCCGTCGAAGTGCTATTCGGCGACGTTCGAGACGGATGTCGGCAACTTCGTCATCGAGTTGACGGCGGACAAGACACCTATCACCGTCAACAGCTTCGTTTTCCTGGCCCGAGAGGGGTACTACGACAACACGACGTTCCACCGCGTGATCCCGGATTTCATGGCGCAAGCCGGCGACCCCTCCGGCACAGGCACGGGCGGCCCCGGCTACACCATCCAGGATGAGTTTGATCAGACACTTCGCCATGACGGCCCGGGCATCCTCTCCATGGCCAACGTTGGACGCCCAAACACGGGCGGCGGACAGTTCTTCATCACGTTTGGTCCGACGCCGTGGCTCGACAATGCACACGCCGTCTTCGGACGCGTGACCGAGGGCATGGACGTGGTGCAGTCAATCCGCATCAGAGATCCGCAATCAGACCCGAATCCCGGCACCAGCCTCCATAGCGTGACAATCACGGAAACAGACGCGAATTAGGCATTGTCGCGCGGGGCTTAACGCGCCATAATGTCGCCATTCCGAGCGTTCGCTCGTTGATGGCGAACGCAGGACGGACGATGGTTCTCCGGAGCCACGGGAGGGGTGAATACGATGGATTTTCGGCTTGATGCCGCCGATCAGGCACTGCAGGACGAGGCGCGCGAATTTACGCGAACCGAATGGAGCGAGAAGGTCGCGGATCCGCGCGGGTGGGATGAGATTGGCTTGCTGTCTCCGTATCACGCGGACACGGACGCGCTGCAGGCACAGCGTGATTTCTCAAAGAAGCTGGTGGATAAGGGCTGGTGGACGATGCACTGGCCGGAGGAATACGGCGGCCGCGCCGTTTCCATTGAAACCCAGCTTGCCTACCGTGAAGGTATGGCTTACGAGGGCGCGCCGGCATCGTTCGGAGGTGGCCTGGTTGCCCCCGTACTGATGATTCATGGCTCGGACTGGCAGAAGGAAGAGTTTCTGCCAAAGGTTGCCAACGCGGACATCGATTTCGCGCAAGGGTTTTCGGAGCCGAACGCCGGCTCTGACCTGGCAAGCCTCCAAACCCGCGCCGTCCGTGACGGCGACGATTACGTGATCAACGGTCAGAAGATCTGGACGTCCGGCGCGCACTATGGGGAGTGGTACCACGTGCTGGTTCGCACCGACCCGGACGCCCCAAAGCACCGCGGCATCAGCTACGTTCTGATGCAGCTGCGCGATGATGACGGCGAAATCACGCCCGGTGTCACACTGCGGCCCCTGTACGACATGACGGGAACGCGCCGCTGGAGCGAGGTCTTCTTTGACAACGTCCGCGTTCCGGTGCGCAACCTCATCGGTGAGGAGAACCGCGGTTGGTACGCGGCGATGACGACGCTCTCCTTTGAGCGCTCCGGCATCGAGACCGCCGCCAAGTTCCTCGGCGAGCTTGACCGGTTTATCGCCGTTATCCGGGAGACCCGCTTCAACGGCGAGGATGTGCTGAACGACCCGCTGATTAGGCACAAGGTCGCCGACCTCAAGATCGAGTTGGAGACACGCCGCATGCTTTCATACCGCGTCGCGTTCATGCAGTCGCGCGGCGAGCTGCCTGTGAAGGAAGGCTCCATGGGCAAGGCGTGGGGCGACAACCTGGGCAAGAAGTGGCCGCAACTGATGGCGAGCATTTTGCAGGAGTACGGCCGGCTTGGCCTCGGCGAACCGCGTGCTCCCATGGGCGGCTACCCCGGCTTCCGCTACGAAGCCATGCACGGGAGCGGCCTCGGCGGCGGCACCACGGAAGTGCAGCGCAACCTCATCGCGCAGAGGGGTCTGGGACTGCCGCGGTAATTTTAAAGTTCGCGATCAGAGTCGTTTGGCCCGTGTAGCTGGAACTCCGCGTTCCGGCTTGTAGAGAGAGGAGCGGGCGCGCCAATTGGCGCGCCCGCTCCTCTCTCTTCTACGGGCTAACTTTCCACGTGATGATGGCGGCGCGGCGGGGGGCGATGCCGGTGACGGTGTAGCCGCGATCCGTCTCTTCCAGGAGTTCATCGAGTGCGGCGAGTAGCCTGGAATCCTCCGGCGTGTTTTCCTCTACGTCAAGTCGACGGCGAATCTGCATTGTGATTTCGTCACGGTCGCGGCCCATGACGGGGACCTCCGGTGGGAGCATGGTGACGTCGGGGTGGATATTCATTGCCCAGAGGAGTTGAAGCAGTTCGGGCACGCCGGGCATCGGGGTCGGCGCAGCGCCGTAGACGCGCTCGTAGAAGGGGACTTCCAGGGCGGAGGGCGGTTCGATCATCTCGATGATGGCGACGCGGTCAGTGGCGTGCTCCTGCATCCTGGTGATGAACGCCGCGCCCTCCGGCACGTGGTGCAGGACGAGCGAACAAAGGACGAGATCAGCGGCCGTGACGTCTGCGTCTTCCCACCTCTCGTTTAAGGCAGTGATGTTGGACAGCCCGGCGTCGGCGGCGCGATCCTGCAGTATGCCGACAGCTTCATCGGACGGTTCGATGACCGTGACGTGTTCTGCGCGCGTGGCGAGCGGCAGCGCGAATCGTCCCGCGCCGCCGCCAACGTCGAGAATTGTTGCGTCTGAATCAATCAAAGCAAAGAGGGCGTTCACAGCAGGATCGTCTGTTCGATGAATGTCTCGTGGGCGGTTTGTGTATGAGAATCCGCCGTGGCCGCCGTGAACGTGACCGCCGTCATGGTCACTACCCTCATGGTCATCGTGATGGTGGTCGTGTCCCGGGGCGTGGCCGCTCCGCAGCGCCGTTGCCTCACGGTCGTGGGCGAGGATTCGCTCGCGCCATGCGTCGATTGCAGATTGGGTTGTCATTGCACCGTCCTTCGCACTGATTCGCTCATTGATGAAATTGTATGGTTCTGCCACCTATGGCTGGCTACTGTTTTTGAGTCTCAATTTTGGCCCTCGAATGGGCTACACTGAGGCGTCGGATGCCCGAATGATAGGGAAGGGGAGGCGTCATGGACTTCCAGCAGTCGGTTGAGGATCTCGCGTTTCGTGATGAGATTCGCGATTTTGTCACGGAGAATTGGGATGATACTCGCTACCACATGAACGACGTGTCCAACGCGTCTTGGCATCTGGATGACCCGGAGGCGCTGGAGGCTGCCCACCAATTCGCCAAGAAGCTCGTCGACAAGGGCTGGTACACGATGCACTGGCCCTCGGAGCACGGCGGGCAGGACGCCGGGTTCACCCGGATGCTGACCTATCGCGAGGAGATGGCCTACCGGGGCGCCCCTGCGAGCGGGGCCTTTGGCGGGGACGCCGTCATCCTGCACGGTACGCCAAGGCAGAAAGAGGAATGGCTGCCGAAGATCGCGACGGCGGACATGCCTATCGCGCTCGGACTCTCGGAACCCGGCAACGGGTCCGATCTGGCGGGCGTGACGACGCGAGCCGTTCGAGACGGCGACGATTATGTGATCAACGGCCAGAAGATGTGGACGTCCACGGCGCACCATTCGACGTGGATCCGGATGTTGGTGCGAACAGACACGGATGCGCCCAAGCATCGCGGCCTTTCCATCTTCTTTGTCCCCCTGGATTCCCCCGGCATCACGATTCGCCCCATCCATGACATGGCCGGACGACGACGCTGGAGCGAGGAATTCTTTGAGGACGTGCGCGTGCCATCGCAGTACATGCTCGGCGAGGAGAATCGCGGCTGGTACGTGATGGCGGCGTCGCTCACCGCGGAGCGTGTAGAGGTCGGCTCGCCGGCGGCCCTGCTCAGGGAGTGGGAGCGATTCGTGGACTTTGCGCGGACATACCGCATCGCCGGCGGCACACCGTTCGATGATCCGATCAACCGCCAGCTGCTGGCAGACCTGCGGGTCAAGCTCGGCATGTTCCGCGCCATCTGCTGGAAGGGGGCATGGGACAGCCGTCAGGGCGAGGACGTGTCACGTATCGCGTCGATCTCACGCGTGTTGTCCGGCGAACTGGTGCAGGAGCTGTGGCGTGGATTCACGCGGATCATCGGCGACGCGGCGCAAGTGATGCCGGACGGCGCAGATTGGGCGCCGATGGGCGGCTTCATCGGCGTAAACGCGCTGATGAGCACGGGCCGGACTTTCGGCCACGGCACGAAGGAGATTCAGCGGAATATTGTGGCGACACGGGGGCTGGGTTTGCCGAGGTAGGGGGCGGTGTTGCAGTCCACCGTGTTTGGTCTGGGGATGAGACACCGCAATGAAGGAGTAAGTCGTGACCAACAGACAATCTGGCTATAGCGTGAACGTAGTCTATAGCTATTCCCATCGTGATACTCAGTACCGGGAATCAATGGAGAAGGCGCTCTCCATGCTCAGGCGAGACGAGCTATTGTTGGACTGGTCAGACCAGGCGATTCTGGCGGGACAGAGTATATCCGCAACAATCAGAAAAAAACTGGACGATGCCGATATTGTCATATTCCTGCTTAGCACGGACTTCTTAGCATCCAAGGAATGCATGCAGGAATGGGATCGTGCACAGCAAATTGCTAGAGAGAGACCTCAGCTTGTCCGCATCCCCGTCATCGTACGAAATTGTGCTTGGAAAGACCTGCTAAAGAGAGATGACCTGAAGGCCTTACCAAGAGATGGTGCCCCCATTGTTGGTTCTGTGGACCCGGACATGGCTTGGCAGCAAGTATATGAGGGTATCCGGGCAGTCATTGAAGATCTTCGAAATAATTTTGAGCCGAAAGAACCATTTCTTGCAAGGATGAGGCGTACGGACTTCGTATCTCAGAAAAGCGTAGACTTACAAGACATTTTCATCTTTTTGCCACTCACCGTGCGTCCATCCCAGGAAAGGAAATTAGATAGCCCGATTGAAACCGTTACGAATGTCGAGGAACTCCTAAGTAGGAAGTATGCGATAATTCATGGAGAAGACAGGAGTGGCAAGACGGCATTGGGGCGCCACATTTTCCTCTCTCTGATTGAACAGTTCAAACCAGTACTACATGTAGACTTACGCGAAGTATCGACAAAGAATCTTGAGAGGGTGTGCAGAGAGGCGTATCAAAATCAGTTTATGGGTGACTATCAAGAATGGATAAAACAGCCCGAAAAAACGTTGATTTTGGATAACTTGTCGGGCCGGTCTGAATTGGTTGATTTCATTGTCGCCGCCAAGAGTGTCTTCCAAAATATTGTTGTCACATTGCCGTCAACAATGTTCTACGCTTTCTATCGTGACGAAGCTCGATTTGTGGATTTTGAGGAAATGGTGATCGGAAGCCTAACCCAAGTCCAACAAGAGAATCTCATTAGGAAGCGACTGGCCTTGACCAGTGATCATGGAGATGTGTCGGATGGGGATGTCGACAGGGTAGAAAACCGAGTCAACGCGATTATCATTGACAACCGTATCGTTCCACGCTTCCCTTTCTTCGTGTTGTGTATCCTGCAAACATATGAAGCTTTTATGCCCACTAGTCTGAACATTACGTCGTACGGCCACTGTTATTATGCTCTGATTATTGCGAGTTTGAATAGAGCAGGGATATCGAATGAAGACGCCGACATAAATCCTTGTCTCAATTTCGCCGAACATCTGGCTTATGAAAGATACCAAAGTCAGATACAGCGCAGTGGAACGGAATTCGTTTTTGCCGATTTTGTTAGGAGATATAAGAGAGACTACTTTATTTCCGATGCAGCCACAAATCGGCTAATGCACGAGGAGTTCGGGTTATTGGACCGAGACGGACAGTTTCGTAGCGAGTACATGGCATATTTTTTCCTTGGAAGGCGCCTAGCGAGTGACAGTCCTGACAACAAGGAAATCATCAAGGCTATGTGTGATGACATTTACGTCTCTAGCAATTATCTGACTTTACTATTTACAATTCATCACGCTAGAGAGCAGGAGATAGTAGATGAAATATTGCTAAGAACAATGATTTCTCTTGAAGATGTGTCCCCGGCTCACCTGAAGCGCTCTGAAACGCGACGGTTTGCAGATATAGTTGCTCAATTACCGAGTAATGTCTTGTCCTCGAGAAGCGTTGAAACTGAAAGGCAGCAAGAGCGAGCCCGACGGGATGAGTTGCGCAACAACGTTGCTGAAATTGGAGAAGATGATTTCGATGATACCGATCAGCAAGAGGCAGTGAATGACATATATAAGGTTCTGAAGAATAATGAGATTATGGGGCAGGTTCTTCGTAACAATTATGGGAATATCGAAAGAGCGCGCATCGAAGAGATCATTGAGGTGATGGCTGACGGTGGATTGCGGCTCGTCAACGCGATTCTGCGAGATGAAGACGAGATCGCCGGGATGGCCATGTACGTCAAGGCAAAGAATCCGACCTATGAAATGAAGGATATAAGACGCCACCTCGGCTTTTTTTCCTTCATCTGGACGATGATAAACGTTGAAAAAATCGTAGAGGCCGTCAACGTTCCGGAGATACGGCCGGCGATTCGAAATGTTGCGGCCACGAGAGATAACCCTGCATATGATCTGATCTCGTATTTTGTGTTGCTCGATTCCGCGCCTAAGTTGAGTGCACCAGTCAGAGATACACTTTCTGCGCTGCTAAAGAAGCACGAGGATCCATTTGTGAAGGGAGTATTGTCTCTGAGAACCCAATGGTTTATGAATACACATCGCAGTGAGGCCCAGATCGAGCAGTCTGTGTGCGCCCTCTTGGGGATACGTTACTATCCACGTCCGCGAGGTCGGCTAACGTGAGTAGCTACCATGGTAAGTAAGACCTTGGCGGTGCGTCACGGAGTCTAGCAGGGACATGCATATCCGGAACATCTTGTCTTCCGGACACTCTCTCCCACTGGGAGCATCCGGGTTCCTCGGCTGTGCTCAGGGTGACGGAGGGACACTTCAGTCATCCCAGCGCTATTATAAGACCGCGATTGCGCAGGACGGGTTCCGTGTGGGTGCGGAGGTAACAGCGGAACATATATCGATGCCGAGGCGGCGCGCGTGGAGGCGGAGCGGGCAATCAGATGGATCCAGAGCGGTGATCATCCTGCTATCGACGATCGCTGGCGCACCTGGACGCCTCCACTGGAATGGGGAATCCCGATGCTGGCGCCCGGTTGGGAGACGCTGCCAACTGAGGTCTTATAGTGGCTCGTTAGGCAGTGCGCGGGTGTCGCATGTACGCTTTGGCTGGGGAACGTGGATTCGAACCACGACTAACAGATTCAGAGTCTGTCGTCCTACCGTTAGACGATTCCCCAGCAGGAGCATCGCGCTATCCATAGTACCCTCAATCGCAAGGTCAAGGCGCGCGATTTCAGTAGAATGGACACCTATAGGCATCCATGATGGCACACTGCATTGCCGCCGCTTTCATAGGCGTACACTATCCGCATGGCAACCACTGAATCTGACGACAGGCTTTCGCAGCTTGAGACCATCTCTATCAGCGTCTCCGGCATGACCTGCGCCGCGTGCGTGATGCACGTGGAGCATGCGCTGACGGACGTGCCCGGCGTGTCCGAAGCGCGCGTGAACCTGGCTACTGAGAAGGCTGTCGTTGAACTCACCGATGAGCTTTCATTTGACGTCATCGCCTCTGCCGTCAAAGACGCGGGCTACGGAGCGCGGACGGAGACACAGCGGCTGTTCATCGAGCCGGAGGAGGGTAGTAACAACGACCGCGACCGGGCCGTGACGGCGTTGATGCGCCTCCGCGGCGTCCGGTGGGTGACGCCGGATGAGGAGGACTCCACCGCTGTCACAATCGAGCACTACAGCGCTGCCGTTGATGCCAGTGATCTGCGCGGCGCAGTTGTGGGCGTCGGGCTGCGCGTCGCGAGTATCGAGGAGAAAGAGGACGCGCGTGTCGTCGCCAAAGAGGAGGAAGAGCGGGCGCTGCGAATGCGATTCCTCGTTGCGTTATCCAGCGGCGCGTTCGTCATGCTGCTCGGAATGCTCAGCGCCGTTCCTGATCAGTTTGCGCACCTGATCATGTTCGCCATCGCGACGCCGATTCAGTTCTGGGCGGGTTCACTTTTCTATGCCAGCGCGTGGTCGGCGCTCAAACAGCGCACGTCCAACATGAACACACTCATCTCGTTGGGTACGACAGCGGCGTATCTCTACAGTGTGGCGGCGACGTTCGCGCCGGGATTCTTTGAGTCGGCGGGCGGCGAGGCGGCGGTCTATTACGATACGGCGATCATCATCATCGCGCTCATCCTCATGGGTCGGTGGATGGAGGCGCGTGCGCGGGGCAGGGCGGCGGACGCCATCGCCTCGCTCCTGGGCCTTCAGCCGAAATCGGCACGCGTCATGCGTGACGGCGCAGAGGTGATGCTGCCTGTGGAGAGCGTGCTGCCTGATGACATCGTCGCCGTGCGCCCCGGGGAGCGGCTACCGGTCGACGGGATCGTTACCGAAGGCGCGTCCACCATCGACGAGTCGATGCTGACAGGGGAGAGCATCCCCGTCGATAAGTGCGAGGGCGATGAGGTCTACGGCGCGACGGTGAACGGGACAGGTGCGTTCCGCCTGCGCGCGACGCGGGTTGGCAAGGATACCGCGCTCTCGCAGATTGTCCGACTTGTGGAGGAGGCGCAGGGCTCCAAAGCCCCGGTGCAACGACTCGCGGATCTGATCTCGTCCTATTTCGTGCCGACCGTCGTCGCCGTCTCCATCATCACGTTTATCTTCTGGATCACGCTGGGGCCTGATCCGACCTTCACACTCGCCACACTCAACATGGTGGCTGTGTTGATCATCGCCTGCCCGTGCGCGTTGGGGCTTGCCACGCCCACGGCCATCATGGTCGGCACGGGCAAGGGCGCGGAGAACGGCGTTCTCATCCGCAATGCGCAGGCGCTTGAGCTTGCCAGCAAGGTCCGTACCGTTGCGCTGGATAAGACGGGAACCATCACGCAGGGCCGCCCCGCCGTGACGGATGTCTTTACAGTTCACACCGCCGCTGAGAGCGACGTATTAGCCGTCGCCGCGGCGGTCGAGGCGAACTCCGAGCATCCGCTGGCGGAGGCCGTGCTGTCCCGCGCGGGCAAGGCGGCAGGGCAGGACATGACAGTCACGGACTTTGAGGCGCTGCCCGGCGCGGGCGTCACGGCGAGCGTCGATGGCCGTGCCATTATCGTCGGTAGTGCGCGGTTGCTAGCCGAGCGTGGCGCGGACATGCCGAACGCCCTGCGTGAAAGCGCGGACACACTGGCCGAGCAGGGCAAGACGCTGATGTTCGTCGCGGTGGATGGCGAGGTCATCGGGGTGTTGGCCATCCAGGACCCGGTGAAACCGTCGGCGGCGCGCGCCGTTGAGAGGCTCCACGCGCTTGGCGTCGGCACCGTGATGCTGACGGGGGACAACCGGGCGACAGCGCAGGCCATCGCGCGGCAGGTAGGCATTACGGAGGCGCGTGCTGAGGTGCTGCCCGCGCAGAAAGCGGAGGCCGTGGCCGCGCTGCAGACCGGAAGCGGGTACGTCGCGATGGTAGGCGACGGCATCAATGACGCGCCCGCGTTGGCACAGGCGGACGTTGGCATCGCTATCGGCACAGGTGCTGATGTGGCGATGGAAGCCGCGGACGTGACGTTGGTGAGCGGCGATCCGAATGGGATTGCGACGGCTATCCAGCTCTCTCGCCGCACGGTGTGGACCATCTGGCAGAATCTCTTCTGGGCGTTCATCTACAACGCGACGTTGATTCCAATCGCAGCGGGTGTGTTGTATGTGATATTCAGTGACGGCGTGCCGACTGGCCTTCAGTTCGCACTGGGCGAACAGGGATTCCTCAATCCGATGATGGCCGCCGCCGCAATGGCCATGTCCAGCGTGAGCGTGGTGCTGAACTCCCTGCGGTTGAAGAGGTTTAAGGCGGGGTAGACTGCCGCTGGGGCACCTCCTGTTCATTGTCCCCGTGTCGTGTTCGTGTGGGGTAGGATTGAGTATTGCTCCTGATTGGAGTTCATCGTGGATGGAGGTCTCAGGCAATGGTCGGCAAGATTTTGGGGTTTATGAAGAAGGAGGAGCCGGCGGAGGATCCGGTCTGCCACATGATGGTCAGTCCGAGCAAGCCGCCCGGGGGCTCTTATGAGCATGAGGGGACGACGTATTACTTCTGCGGGCCCGGTTGCCGCGTTGCGTTTTCCAAGGAGCCGCAGGCGTACCTGAGCGGCGAAAAGAGCATGGACATGTAGGGAGAACCCGGTTGTTCACGAGTAGTATTCTCAAACTCTTCCGCAAAGCGACCCGATCGATTAGGTCGGGTCGCGGTGTCAATTCGACAACGAAACTGAACAGTCACCGCATGGCCGCAGTCTGGCTTTGGCTTGCAGGGATTCTGACGGTTGCGCTGATCGGCGCGGCGTGCGATGACTTCACATCAGACATGGCAGGATCGCCGGTTGCCCCGGCGCCGACACCGGTCATCGAACTGGCACCGACCGAAACACCCGTACCCACGGTCACTCCTCCGCCCGCGCCAACGCCAACTGCCGCTGCGCCGGCACCCACACGGGCTGCGGGCGATCCGTCGTGCGTCCTTGATCCGCCGGAGCTCGATCATCCGACCATTTCAGCAAGTGATGAGGCATGGCGATTCCTGTTTGAACTGACGCAAGATTTCAGCCCTCGCAAGAGCGCGACGGACGAGGAGTACGCGGCGGGCGATGAGTTGAACTGTGTGCTCACGGAGATCGGGTATAGCACTGAATTTCAGGACTTCCAGCGGTTGGTGAACACCGTATCCTCGGTCGTTGTGGGTCCCCAAGCGCCGACCGGCCTGGAGGCGATCCAATCTCGGCCCATTGAGGACTCCTTTGTGGGAGGGGCCGCCGGTGAACTGGTTTTTGTTGGCTTGGCGCTCGAAAGCGATGTTGGTGAGCGACGGCTGGATGGAAAAGTGGCCCTGATTGAACGCGGAGCCATCACGTTCCAGGAAAAGGTGGAACGGGTTGAGGCTGCAGGCGCTGTTGGCGCCGTTATCTTTAATAGCGAGGATGTGCTGTTCCGGGGCGTCATGGCAACTCCCGATGATGTGCCCGGCATACCGGCGGTTGGCATCAGCCGCGGGAATGGCCTCGCGCTGCAGGAGGCGATCGAGGAGGGCGGCCTGGAAGTGACTGTGGGCGTCAGGAACATCTATCAACCGTCGCGCAACCTGATCGCCGAGAAACCGGGTGGGCCGGACCGGCAGGGTGTAGTCATCATCGGCGCTCACTACGACACCGTGCACCTGACGCAGGGTGCGAACGACAATGGATCCGGCTTGACGGCTCTATTCGCAATCGCCAATCACATCATTGACAGAGATTACCCATTCACTGTGAGGTTGTTGCTGTTCGGGTCAGAAGAGGTAGGGCTAATCGGCAGCAGATACTATGTGGAGCAACTGACGGAAGACGAACGTGAAGAGATCATCGCCATGATCAACTTCGAAGTGACCGGCGGCATCCCGTTTGATGAATTGCCCCCGAGGACGATGTTTGGAAGCGATCATGTGCCGTTCCACGATGCGAACATACCCGTGATTATCCTGAGGGCCGACGATGTCTCGCGCATCAACTCGCCGCGTGACCCCCTGGATTTTGTCGACTCGCAACTGATTGTCTGGGCGGCGGACATCGGTATCGGTCTTCTGGATCACCTCGCGGAAACCCATCGGAATTAGACGCCATTATCGAGGCTATGCGGGTTCTGTAATGTGGGGATTGAAGAGAGCAAGATTGATCAGGGAGTAGCTGCCATGACCACTGCAACACGGGAATTTGATGTGATTGTGATCGGGACGGGGTCCGGCGTGAGCATCGCGGATTCTGCCGCGGCGGAGGGCATGACCGCTGCCATCGTGGAGAGCGGGCCGTTCGGCGGCACATGCGTCAATCGCGGGTGCATCCCCTCCAAGCAGCTCATCCACTCCGCCGACGTGATGGAGATTATCGACAAGGCGGCCGATTTCGGCATCATCGCGCACGTCGATGCTATCGATTGGGACAAGATCATTAGCCGCGTCATTTCCGAGGCGGACGACTCGGCCAATATCGTCGAGTCCCGCTACCGCCTCAATGACAAGGTCACGATCCTTAAGGGCGAGGGACGCTTTGTCGACCACAAGACGATGGAGATCAACGGTGAGCGGATCACCGCGCCCAAGATCATGATTGCCGCCGGGAGCCGCCCCGTTGTGCCGCCGATTCCCGGCATCGATGACGTGCCGTACCTGACGTCCGACGAGGCGCTGCGGTATGACAAGCAGCCGGAGAAGTTGATCGTCGTGGGTGGCGGGTTTGTCGGCATCGAGCTTGCGCACTTTTATGGCGCGCTTGGGACGGATGTGACAGTCGTGCAGCGCGGGCCGACTCTTCTGCCCATCGAGGATGAGGATGTGGCGCGGCGATTCACGGACCTTTTCCGGCGCAAGCACAGGGTGATTCTTGATGCGGAGACACGCAGCGTGTCGCACAACGACGGCGAAATCTCGCTGGAGATTACGACGCCGAGTGGGGATGAGACCATCACGGGCGATACGCTGCTGCTCGCGACGGGGCGGCGTCCCAACTCAGACCGGCTCGACCTGGACAAGACGGGCGTCGAGATGAATTCACGCGGGCTGGTGGTTGTGGATGAATACCTGGAGACCAACGTGCCGGGCATCTGGGCGCTGGGTGACGTTGTGGGGCGCTATCAACTCAAGCACAACGCGAACTGGGAATGGTGGCACGCCGACCACAATATGTTCGACCGCGGGCCAAAGACGGCCGTGAACTACCACGCGATGCCGCACGCCGTGTTCGCTTCGCCGCAGGTTGGCGCGGTGGGCATGACGGAGCAACAGGCGCGAGACGAGGGCGTCCCGTACGTGCTGGGGACGTATGAGTACGCATGGACGGCGCATGGCGTGGCCATCGGGGATTTGGCGGGTTTCGTGAAGATTATCGCGCACGCCGAGACGCGGGAGATTCTCGGCGCGCACATCATGGGGTCGGACGCGGCGACCTTGATCCAGGACATCGCAAACGGGATGCGGATCGGCCTCACGACAGACGTATACTCGCAGGGCATCTATGTCCATCCCGCCGCGCCGGAGGTTGTTTACCGCGCGATGCGGTCAGTGCCGGGAACAAAGCTGCCGCCTGTGTGAGGGTTCCGACTGCCGGACACTTGTTCAAGGCGGGTTAGTGGTCTGAATCCTGTCTCTTTGCCTCCCTGGACTTTCTTCTTTGCGGCTGTTCGCTGGTTTGTGGTTCCCCGGGGAATGCATCGCTGCCCGTTCCGGTCCGCTCGACTTAGGTGGCGCTGATGGCCCCGGCTACGAGGCGTTGCGGCGGAGGGACATCCCCCGCGGGCAAGGTCCGGCCGCGCCAGCGGTTCCTCGCCGGAGTGGCTGAGTCCGGCGTTCGGTGGCCACCGGATCCAGCCGCGGCTCTCGTCCGACGCCGGATTGCGTCGTTCGGGAGTTCGTCCCTACGCAGGACACATACAAGATGCGCCGGGCGGACAGTTCCGACCTCCCCCGATGACGCTGCCACGGCGCCATCGGGGGGCATCTACCCGTCGATGCTTGCGCATCCATCCCAGACGGGCATGTAACTATGTCTTCCTGCATATGCCGGGCCGGGACGCGGCCTGCGTGGGCACATGCAGGGCAACCGGCGAGGCGCTTCGATCACGGCGTTTTGCGACCGCACATCGAGCTTGATCCGGCCAGGTGTGTTTTCGGTTCGGGCGAGCGATGCATTCTCCAGGGGGAGCGCCCTCCGATGCGCTCCCTGGGTGTTTGTAGCGGCGCGGTTTGTCGACGATCCGGGCCGCCGGGATATGGCGTGTGTACATTGGGACTATAGAACAAGCGTTTTGTGTTGGGCAAGCGGTGGTGGCATATGGGGGGGGAGCACCGGTTGACGCCTTAAGACAGGATGATATCCTAGCATTGTAAGCAAGAGAGGCGAACTGGGATATAGGAGTGTGTTGTGGATGCTGGCGGACTAGTACTAACGGGCCGTTGTTACTGTGGCTGCGGAAAGCGGACCAAGGGTCGGTCTTTCTTTGTACCAGGCCATGACCGTAAGGCTGAGACTGCGGTCATCAAGATGGAGTACAGCGGCGTGGCTGAGTTTATTGTTGCTCACGGCTACGGGCCAGGCGGGAAGAATCCCACGGAGGAGTTGGAGAAGTTCAGGGAACGCGAAAGGGCGGGGGAGTAAGGCTAATGCGTTTGGATTTTCTGGGTGATTCATACGACCTTGTGAAGCGCTTTCTCATGCAATGCTTAGCTCCCAATGAATCCTGGGGAATCGTTCCGATGTTCACGGACGATTGGAATCCGGAACAGATTAAAACCTTCGAGTGTCTTCTCGGGGGACGGGTGCTCAACAGGAGATGCATAAAGGGTACGCGCAACCGACATCAAGCCACCACTGCAGGAACCTGGGTAGGCCATGTCTTTATTGATCCTGACACAGGAATCCGTTCCCCAGATTCAACTTCTAGCTCCACAAAGCTCATAAGGCTAACAGAGATAGTCAGAGAGGCTCGCGAACATCCCAGGAATCTTATTCTGGCCTTTGACCAGAGTTATGCGAACGCCAAATTACCGGCAAAAACCAAGGCTATGAAGCAAAAACTCGCCTTTCTGAATGCCGATGATGTGAACGGATTCGGCTATCTAGGCCAAGCATCTTTCCTCATCTTGTCTTGCGACCCAAGTGCCATACAGCGAGCCCGACAGAATCTCTTGGATGCAGGTGTTCCTGATAGCCGCTTGATCCTCTGAGTGAGTTCTAGATTCCCGCTTTCGCGGGAATGACGGGTGAAGTGCTGGGAGTGATGGGGGTAGGCGTGTGCAGTTAGCGTGCTGCCTGTGCCCCGTGGAGGGCGAGCAGGTTTTCGCCTGCTTCCAGGGGGGTGTTGGAGCCGCCGAGGGGGCATTCCGCGGCGCGTCCGGGGCCGTGGTAGTCGCTGCCGCCGAGGGCGAGCAGGCCGTGCTGGTCGGCAAGTGACTTGAGACGGGCGCGCACGTCGTCAGAATAGAGGCCGTAGTAGACTTCCATGCCTGCCAACCCCGCTCCGACCCATCCCGGGAGCAGCGACTCGACCTGCGGCATCTCCTCCGGATGCGCGAGGCAGGGCAAACCGCCGTACTGCCTGATCAGGCGAAAGGCCTCTTCCGGGAGCATCTTTCGGCGGCCCGCATAGGCGGGGCCATCATTGCTGATGTAGCGGTCAAATGCCTCGCGGATGCTGGGAACATGGCCCGCTTCCATGAGAGCCTGCGCGATGTGCGGGCGGCCTATCGCGCCATCGCCCGCGATCTCAATGACACGCTCCCATGACACGGGCACTCCGAGGTTTGCGAGGTTCTCAACCATGCGCATGGCACGGCCAACACGGTCGTCGCGGAACGAGGCCAGCGTTGCCTGCAGATCCGCATTTTCCGTATCAAAGAGATAGCCGAGGATGTGCGCCTCACCCTCGGGCACGTCCGTTGAGATCTCAATACCGGGGATGAGTGTCAGGCCGGGGTGTTGTGCCGCTGCCTGCTGCGCTTCGGCAAGCCCCTCCGTGGAGTCGTGATCCGTTAACGCGAGATACGTGACGCCTACCGTGGCGGCCTGGTGGACAAGCTCCGCAGGCGGGAGGATGCCGTCCGAGATGGTCGAGTGCGTGTGGAGATCGGAGCTCATTCGGTGTCGGCGCAGTCCACGCGCCGGATGGACACGGCAAGGCCGGTTGTGTCGTCCGTCTCGATAAGGACGGAATTGAATCGGCTGCGACCGTTTCCAACGTTGAGGCGAACGGGGACGCCGGTCAAGAATCGCTCAAGCACCGGGCCCGGGTCGCTGCCGATGATGGAGTCGATGGCCCCGCACATACCGAGGTCGGTAACGAATGCCGTCCCGTTGGGCAGGACGCGGGCGTCGGCAGTGGCGACGTGGGTGTGTGTGCCAACGACGGCGCTCACACGACCGTCCACGTGCCACGCAAGCGCGCCCTTTTCAGACGTGGCCTCTGCGTGAAAATCGACGACGATGGCGCGGGGGCGCTCGGTCAGGCTATCCAGCAGTGTGTCCATGGCCATAAACGGATCGTCGATCTGGACGGGCATGAAGGTGCGCCCCTGAAGGCTGATGACGAGCGCGCCGTTGGCCATGGTTGTCCCACGCCCGGGGGCAGCCTTTGGATAATTGAGAGGCCGCAGCACGGGAGTCTCCTCATCCATGTGAGGCATCATGTCCTTGTTGTCCCATATATGGTTTCCCGACGAGATGACATCCACTCCGGCGTCGAGCAGTTCTTTGGCCACTTTGGGTGTGATGCCAAAGCCGGCGGCGGAATTCTCGCCGTTGGCGACTACCAGCTCAATGTCGTGCTCACGGCGCAGATCGGGCAGGTACTTTCTGACGGCTTGCCGCCCCGGCCGCCCCATAATGTCGCCGATCATCAGGATGCGCATGAGGTGATGGTCGGCTCTAGCGCGCGTATTCGACGGCGCGGGTCTCGCGGATCACCATGACCTTGATCTGGCCAGGATATTCCATGGAGTCCTGGATCTTCTTGGTCATGTCACGGGCCATGCGCATGGCGGCAACGTCATCAACATTGTCCGGTTGCACCATCACCCTCACTTCTCGCCCCGCCTGGATCGCGTAGGCCTTGTCAACGCCGTCAAACCCCAGCGCAATCTGCTCCAGGGTCTCAAGCCGCTTGATGTATTGCTGGGCGCTCTCTCGCCGTGCGCCGGGCCGCGCGCCGCTGATGGCGTCCGCGGCGGCCACAACAAATGCATCCGTGCTCTTCCAGCCCTCTTCACCGTGGTGATCACCGACTGCGCGCACGACGCGCTGGTTGACCTTGTAGCGCTCAAGCAGGTCAGCACCGACGGCGGCGTGAGGGCCCTCGACCTCATGGGAGAGGGCCTTGCCGATGTCATGGAGGAAACCGGCGCGGCGGCAGATGTCCACGTTGGTGCGCAGTTCCGACGCAAGTGATGCGGCGAGGTGCGCCGTCTCGATGCTGTGCTGAAGCACGTTCTGGCCGTAGCTGTAGCGGAACTTCAGGCGGCCAAGGGTCTTGACGAGGTCAGGGTGGAGGCCCTGGACGCGGGCATCGTAGCAGGCCTCCTCGCCCGCCTTCTTCATGATCTCTTCCATCTCCTCCTGCGCCTTGACGACGAGTTCCTCAATGCGGGCGGGCTGGATGCGCCCGTCCATGACGAGGCGCGAAACGGCCATCCGCGCCACCTCTCGCCGCACCGGGTCGAACGCCGAAAGCGTTACCACCTCCGGCGTGTCATCTACGATCAGATTCACGCCCGTCGCGTTCTCAAGGGCGCGGATGTTGCGGCCCTCGCGGCCAATGAGGCGGCCCTTCATCTCGTCGTTTGGGAGAGAGACGACGCTGGTCGTGAGTTCGGAAACCACCTCATTGGCGTAGCGCTGCATGGACTGAGCCATAATCTTGAAGGAACGCTCCGTGGACTCCTCCTTGACCGCCTCCTCCATGTCGCGCACGCGGCGGGCAGCCTCGATCTCTATCTCCCCCTCCAACTGGCTGAGCAGCAGCTCACGCCCCTCGTCCATGGTGAGTTGGGAGACGCGTTCGAGCTCCCGCAAATGTTCGGCGTGCAACTCGTCCACCTGTGCGCGGACGGTGTCGATCTCCGTCTCTTTCTCGTTGAGCTGGTGTTCCCGTTTCTCGAAATTGTCGAGACGGCGGTCGACCTGCTCCTCCTTGCGTTGGAGACGTCGTTCTATGCGCTGTACTTCGCTGCGCTGCTCGCGGACTTCCTTTTCGGAATCGTCGCGGACGCGGATGGCCTCCTGCTGGGCGCGGAGGAGGATTTCCTTGCTCTCGGTCTCGCTCTCCTCGATGCGGCGCTGAACCTCAAGGGATGCGCCGCGGATGTTTCCGGACGTGATGATGCGCTGCAAGACGAAACCGGCCGCTGTGCCGGCAGCGCCGAGCAAGAGCATAAGAAAGACGAACAGGACAGGATTGATGGTCATAATGGTTCTCCCCGGGTCTATGGCGGTGCGATGCCCGCCGGTTGTGATTGTGGTGGTGTGAACAAAAGACGGCGCCGCGTGGCGCCGCCGGTTCGTGCAAGAGGTGTCGAAAGACAAAGAAAAAGGGGCGCGGTTATCCCGCAGCCCCGTGTTTCCAGATTTTGAGTTACATATGGAGTCAGGTGACTTCCTCCGTATCATCGTCGACGGACGCCGGCGTGAAGCCGTTGGCTTTGCCGTTATCGGAGGCGTGGCCGCCGCGAATGTCCTGTTCAAGGGCGTTGGCGAGGTCCGCGTTGGATTGGAGGAAGGATTTGGCGTTTTCGCGGCCCTGTCCGAGACGGACATCTCCGTACGAATAAAAGGCTCCCGTCTTCTTGAGGAAACCGTCTTGCGTGCCGAGGTCAATCAGATCGGCCTCGCGGCTGATGCCATATCCAAACATGATGTCAAACTCGGCGACACGGAAAGGCGGGGCCATCTTGTTCTTGACCACGCGCGCGCGCAGGTGCAGACCCACGCTCTCCGTCCCCTGCTTGATGGTTTCCATGCGTCTCAAATCAATCCGAATCGACGAATAGAACTTCAACGCGCGTCCGCCGGGGGTGACCTCGGGGCTGCCGAAAAGGACACCGACCTTCTCACGGATCTGGTTGACAAAGATTACCGCCGTCTTCGAACGATGGGTGGTTCCTGTCAGTTTTCGCAGGGCCTGGGACATCAGGCGGGCCTGCAGGCCCACGTGCATGTCTCCCATGTTCCCGTCAATTTCAGCCTTGGGCACCAGCGCTGCCACGCTGTCAATGACGATGGCATCTACTGCGGCGCTCCTCACCAACGCCTCTGTGATGTCCAGCGCCTGTTCCGCGTTGTCCGGCTGGGAGATCAGCAAGTCATTCACGTTGATGCCGCAGGCGGCGGCGTACGTGGGATCCATTGCGTGCTCGGCGTCGATATACGCCACCGTGCCGCCCTGCTTCTGCCCGCCGGCGATGATGTGCTGCGCCAGCGTGGACTTGCCGGACGATTCCGCGCCGTAGATTTCCGTGATGCGTCCGCGCGGAATGCCGCCGATGCCAAGCGCGAGGTCAAGTGACAGAGAGCCGGTGGGGATGACATCCACGTCAAAGCGTCCGGCGGCATCACCGAATCGCATCAGGGATCCCTTGCCGAAGCTGCGCTCGATCAGCGTCAGCGCCTGTTCGAGTGCCTTTTCCTTCTCGGTCACCATTGTTTCCGCGCTTTTTGTGGCCGTGCTCTTTGTGGCCGTTGCAACCGCCATAATACCATTCCTCCTCGTTGCCGCTCAATGAGCTTCATGCCGAGCGAACGCGCGTTCCACGAACGCTTGTACGTATCCTAACACATCGACGGCGGAATGATACCCTTGTTCTTGGACAATTCGCCGGTTTGAACCACAGGGGCAGGAGGAACTCTTTCATGGGCGATTACGAGAACGTGTTATACGAGCGGCAAGGCAAGGGCGTGGTCATCACGCTGAACCGCCCCGCCCAGATGAACGCATTCAACCTTGGGCTGCGGACGGACGTTCACGCGGCGTTCGATGAGGCTGAGCAGGACCCGGATGTCCGATACATCATCCTGACGGGCGCGGGACGCGCGTTCAGCGCGGGAGCAGACCTGGCACTGGGCGCGGGCGGCGGCAACTCGGACACTGTCTGGCCTTATGGCCTGCAGGAGGGGCAGTCCGTCGCGTCGTTCCTTGATCAGTGGCGCACGCAGGACAGGACGGGCATCCGCCGCCTGATGCACATGTGGGAGTTGACGACGCCGATCATCGGCGCGATCAACGGCTGGGCCCTCGCGTGGGGTTCCTGGTACGCGCTGACGACGCATATCACCATCGCATCTGAGAACGCAGTCTTCGGCCAGCCGGAGATTCGCCATATCTCCAACACAAACTTCATCTGGACACTGCTGGCCGGATACAAGCACGCGCTGCGCTACGGCCTGACAGGCGACCACATCGACGCTCAGGAGGCGCTGCGAATCGGCCTCGTGAACAAGGTGGTCCCGCACGAGGACCTGATGGAGGAGTGCACCTACATTGGCGAGCGCATCGCGCTGGTGAGCCCGGAGACGGTGAAGATCAACCTTGCCGTCGCAACGCAGGGCCTGAACATGATGGGATTCCATAACGCGTGGAACCTGAACGCGGAGCTGTCCGCCCTGGCGCACACCTCCCAGCGAGAGGATTTTAAGCGCAAGATGGAGGACGCGGGTAAGGAGGGCGGTCTGCGAGCCTACCTGCAAGAGCGGGACGGCCCCTTCCAGCCCGAGCCTTTCGGGCCGAGGTCGGCGGCGGCGAGGGACTAGAACCTTTGAAAGACGGGACTCGGGACGCGCCGCCCGCCATGTTAATGGCGGGCGGCGCGCATGTTTAGGCCGAGGCTCACTCCCGAGCGTCAAGCGTGTTTAGGTTGCCGTTCCAACGCAGGATGCGTCTATCTGATGTCATCAGTTGATGCCCTGCGAGGGCAGTGGCGACGATGATGCGGTCTGCGGGATCGTTGTGAAAGTTTGGGAGCAAGTTGGCACGAATGCCGATTTCCCCATCCAAAGGAATCTCAACCAAGCCCGCATCAAGAAGTTCGGCGCGCCAAACTGAGACATCGTCGACCAATTCCATGCGATCCTTGCTGCGAAGCAGAGCGATTTCCCAAAACGTCATGGCCGACACCGCAGCGTCACCAGTTCGCAGGGCATGTTCTATGTGTTCTGCAGCCCTGCGACCCAGACTGCGATTGCCAAGACGACTCCATACTAACGCCTGCGTATCAAGCAGCAGCATCACTCACCGTCGATGAGTCCTTGTTCGGCCTCCCAGACGACATCGACCGGTTCGTCCAAATCTCCGTGAATAATGATCTTGCCTCGGTCGGCGCCAAACCATGACTTTTTTGGTTGTCTCATATGAGGGGTTAGCTTGGCGACGGGCTTGCCATTCTTGGTGATGATGATTTCCTCGCCCGTCTCCGCCACCTCGTCCATGAGCTTGAGACACGTTGCCTTGAATTCGGATGCCTTGATTGTGCGTGGGTTGCCGGGTGTTCCTGCCGGTGTTGTCATTTCGGGATCTCCCTCACCAATGGATAAGTGACGAATGTGACCATAGTCATGACCATGGTCATATTCTAATGAATCCACACTAGTCTGTCATTTCCGTCCTGGCTGGAATGAGGAATGTGCTGACATAGCTGACCTACAAACAGCGGCAGAGCAGTTGACACGTTACGAATTGAGGAGTATACCGTCCGTGTGAAGCGGGTCGGGGACCCGAGAGGGATGGCAAAGTTGCCCGGCCTGGGAAGGAGGGCGACATGTTTGGAAGCCTTCACGTCGGGGCGGTTCTTTTGCAAGGAGCACCCCTCGTCTTCAATGTACCGGCGGGCTCCACGCGTGAGCCCGGCCCACCTCCGGCAAAGCCCTCACATCACAGTGCCGAAGAGAGTCTCGAGCGCCCCACGGATGTATCGGCTCTTGCGCTCTTTACGGATACAGGCATCGCAAGCGCTCCGCCCGCTGCCCACAACGTGCGCAGAAACTCCGAGCGTGAAGCGCCGCAGGAGTCGATCATAGGTGAATCCGTCGACGACGAGTTCACTCCCTGGGAGGACGAGGTGCTGCCGGCGTGGCTGGAGCCTCCGGCCCCTCAGGTCTATACACTCACCGGCCTTGAGCTGAATTGAATTGGGTGCCCTCGCGTGATCCGCACGGGTCACGCGGGGGGCGTCGGCGGATTTTGCACGCAGGTGTTTGCGTGGCCTACGATCCACGCATGGTTCGGGTCGTGAATTGGAATGTGCAATGGGCGATGCCGCGGTCTGCGCGAACACCGGAGATTCTTCGACGTATCGACGCGCTTGCGGCCGAGATCGTCTGCCTGACTGAGACGCATGACCAACTCCTGTCACGCGACGGCTACTCCATTGGCGCGCAGGCCGACTATGGCTATGGCGACAAGGGAGCTCGCCGCAAGGTGATGCTCTGGTCGAAACAGCCGTGGCGTGATGTCGACGACCACGGTCATGAATCGTTGACGCCAGGCAGATTCATCTCTGCGATTACCCAAACGTCGATTGGCGAAGTCATGGTGATGGGAATCTGTATCCCGTGGTTCGGTTCACGAACGGAGGCGAGACGCGGCGCCGACCGCGGGGACCGATGGCAAGACCATCAACAGTACCTTGCCGCTTTGACGGATATTCTGGCCAAACAACCCGCGAGCCCCGCCATCGTCATGGGCGATTTCAACCAGGTCATCGGGCAGGGCGCTCGCGCGCCCGTCCACCTTAGAGAGGCTCTCAAAGACGCCTTCTCACCGACTATGAGAATCGCAACGGCAGGCATCTCCTTCGAAGGACGCAGGAACATCGACCATATCGCGCTGAGCGGCGACCTAGCTTGCGAATCCGTGGAGCCAATCAGCAACATCTATGATGGCAAGAAACTCTCAGACCACTACGGGGTTACCGCCACCGTCTCTCCTGTACTATCAAAGCCATGATTCGCGTTGTTAGTTGGAATATCAACAAACAGCTCGCGCCATGGCGTGAGTTGGTGCAAATGGACGCTGATGTTGCACTCGTTCAGGAGGCTTGGCAGCCTCCCGAGGATGTCCTGGACAGCGTCGATATAGGCCCAAAGGAGTCGTATGACTCCCACCACTGGAACTCAGATTGGTGGAAAGACCGCTGGCCGCATCTCATAGAACGTTGGCCAATGGTCGTCAAATTGTCGGACCGCGTAGACGTGGAGTGGTTCAAGCAGATCGGTCCGATAAGTCAGAATGCGGACGATGAGATAGCGGTCAGCGGCATCGGGACGATTGCGGCAGCCCGTGTTACGCCGAAAGACTCGTCCATTGCGTCATTCATCGCAATCTCCATGTACGCGCGGTGGCTTGGCCCGCATCCAATCGCAAACTCGTCCTGGATTTACGCCGACGCCTCTGCCCATCGCATCATCTCGGACCTCTCGGCTTTCATCGGGCACGAAAATCCCGGCACACATCGTATTGTGGCAGCTGGTGATCTGAACCTCTTCTACGGATTCGGTGACAATGGCGATCCGTATTGGGAGGCGCGTTATCGATCCGTCTTCGATAGGATGGAAGCTATTGGACTGGAATTCATCGGGCCGCAGGCTCCGAATGGACGGCAGGCGGAAAAGCAGCTGCCAGGCGAGCCGTCGGATTCCCGGAACGTCGCTACGTACTCGCATGGCAACAACCCGGCAGTGACCGACAACAGACAGCTTGACTTCACCTTTGCCTCTCGTGGATTTCATGAGTCCATCAACGTCCGCGCCCTAAACGAAGTGGACGAGTGGGGGTCAAGCGACCACTGCCGCATCCTGATAGAGATTGATGGGTAAAGGCGCGGGAGACAACGTCGATGCGGAGGGAAAATGACGATTTCCGATGGGGATAGTCTGCTCAGTTTCGTCGTATTGAAGCACACGCAAGGGCCGGAGGACGCGGCTACCGACGCGCTCTGCTTTATGCTGTCTCATCGTCCGTCCGCCATGAATGCGTTGTCCGAGTTTCTGGGTGATACTGGAAAACCGCTGCCGATTACAAAGGCAACAACTCAGACGTTTCTCGAAGTGTCATATTCCTATCCGGACATGGGGTTATGGGATTCTGACGACAACTTGCTGGCATTCGTGGAGGCGAAGTTCTGGGCAGGACTGACGCATAACCAACCGGTCACTTATTGGGAGGCGCTGCCAGCGGATACACGGAGCGTGCTGCTGTTCCTGGCTCCGGAAAGTCGCGTAAACGACGGCTATCTGTGGGATGAGCTGGTAGGTCGCTTGCGAGACGCTGGCCATGAACTGGGAACGGCCACTCGGGATGAGAACGTAATCTCAGCGTTGGCCACAGGTGACCGGCGCAGCCTGATGCTCACAAGTTGGAATCACTTGCTTGGACTGATGGCGGAGAGGGCAGAGCGGGACGGCCATGTACAGGCAGCATTTGAAATAGCCGAACTAAAGATGCTTGCAACTAAGGCTGCGGAGGGTGTTTCAATTGACAAGAATGAGACGCTCAAGCAAGTAACCGGGGATGTAGTGGATCACTTGGTGCAGGCGGGCTGGGCGAACAGCGACGGGCTATCGTGGGGGACAGGATACGGATTCTTTCGTAGATACCTGCGGTTGAGTGGAGCATCGGCTTGGCTTGGAAGAATCGACGAGGCCCTGAGGCAGATGCCTGACATACCACTGTGGCTCGCCTTCTACCACGATAGCTATGATATGGCCGCTCTAAGCACGACTGAAGTGCGTAAAAGGCTGGGAGACAAGGTCTATTCTGGAACCGAATTGCAAAGTTGGGCAGAAGTAATGGTGCCCATTACTTTACAGGCGGGTATAGATCTTCGGTCAGCCCTCAACGCCATCGTGACCGAACTCGAATCCATCGCCAAGACTATTGATCCAGATGGTCCGACGTATCGGTAGGCCCTCTAACGTGGTAATCCCATGACCATCCCCACGACACAGGACTGGCTGACCGCGTTTAAGGCGACGCCCTCCCTCGCGGAGGATGCTTCCCTCCTTGAGCACGTGCGGCAGCGGTTTCATGGCAAGTACCTGGAGACGATCATGCGGGCTCGCAACGATATGGCAGCTGATCGGGCGTGGGAGGGGTTCTACTTCTGGATGGTCTTTCCCGAGACGAATCGCAAACCGTTTGAGATTCCGCCTGAAGAGGCCAGCGCGCTGTTGGAGTCGCTGAAGCCGTTGGTGGCGCGGCTGCGAGATGGCCTAAAGGAGCAGCACTCTAGCCAAGCTTGAATGGCAGGCCACGGATCTTCTTGCCGGACGATAGCTGCCTCATCATCTTGCGCATCTCGCCGAACTGATTGAGCAGGCGGTTGACATCTGCCGTCTGTGTGCCACTGCCCCGCGCGATGCGTTTGCGGCGGCTGCCACCGATGATCTCCGGCCTCTGCCGCTCCTCAGGTGTCATGGACAGTACGATTGCCTCGACGCGCTTGATTTGCTTCTCATCGAACGCGTCCGCGGACACCTTGCCCTTCATCTGAGAGAATCCCGGCACCAGGTCCAGCACCTGCGCCATGCCACCCATGTTGCGCAGCTGGTTCATCTGGTCCAGGAAATCGTTGAGGTCGAAGCTGGCCGTGCGCAGCTTGCGCTCCATCTCCTGGGCCTTTTCCTCGTCGATGGTCTGCTGTGCCTTTTCGACGAGCGTTGCGACATCACCCATGCCGAGGATGCGCCCCGCCAGCCTGTCCGGGTAGAACGGCTCCAGCGCGTCCATGCGCTCGCCGACGCCGATGAACATGACGGGCAGGCCGGTGATGGACGTGATGGAGAGAGCTGCGCCTCCGCGCGCATCCCCGTCCATCTTGGTGAGCACGAGTCCGGTCAGCGGTACTTGCCTGTGGAACTCTTCGGCGGCGTTCACGGCGTCCTGGCCGGTCATGGCATCAACGACAAGCAGCACCTCGGCGGGATTGAGCGCCTTACGCACGTCCGCCAGCTCTTTCATCAGATCGTCGTCAACCTGCAGTCGCCCGCCGGTATCGAAGATGTGCCAGTGTGCGTTGGAATTACGCGCCGCGGCCAGAGACGATTTGGCGACGGCGACGGCGTTCGAGTTACCGGGCTCCGCATGCACAGGCACGTCGATCTGCTTGCCAAGCGCGGTCAACTGCTCGATGGCGGCGGGTCGGCGCACGTCGCCCGCGCCGAGCGAGACAGCCTGCCCCTGCTGTACGAGGTTGGAGGCGAGCTTCGCAGCGGTCGTGGTCTTGCCGGAGCCCTGTAGGCCGACAAGGAGGATGGTGGCGGGGCGGTGGTCGCCCGCATCGAGATTGCGATGTTCTTTGCCGAGAACATCCGTCAGCTCCTCCTGCACGATCTTGATGATCTGCTGGACGGGCGTGACGGATTGCAGGACTTCATTGCCAACGGCGCGGTCGCGTATAGACTGCTGAAGTTCGCGCACGACGCGCAGGTTGACGTCGGCCTCAAGGAGGGCGCGCCGAACCTCGCGCAGCGCCTCTTCAACATCCGCCTCGGTGATGCGCCCGCGGCCGGAGAGTTTGTTGAATACGCCGTTCAGTCGTTCGGTAAGAGCCTCAAACATGGTGGGTACTAGGAGTTTGTCAACGGCTCGAGGAGTTCCAGCAACTCGGCGACATCGTTCAGGTCATCTGCGATATCGTCCGCGTCAAGGAACATTTTGCGCTGATAGTAGTTGCTGTGCAGCATTTCGGCGGAATGGCTCAACTTGACCAGGCGACGTCGGTTACCCGTCCGTGGGGCAATTTGCCGAATGATCTGTCTGAAAACCTCGTGCCGGTTGTACTGACGGCCTATTGCCGCGGCAACGGCCTTGACCATATGAGACGCTGCGCCCCAGCCCTTCTCTGACGCCTGGTGGAGGTCTCCTTCGTCAAGATATGACCGCGCTTTAGCCAGAAACTCCCTAGCCTGTTCGCGATAGTCTGTCACCGAATCAGTCGTCATACCTTCCCCGCATGGAGTACCCAGACCCAAGCATTGTATTGCAGTTTAACGAAAATGGAGCGGGCGATGGGGATCGAACCCACGACATTCTGCTTGGGAAGCAGACACTCTACCACTGAGTTACGCCCGCTCGGCTGAACACGCCGCCCGCTAAAGGCGGCAGCGCAAAACTATGTATGCGCCGACGGCCGCAAGTTGTCAAGGCGCGGTAGATGGCAGCGCGGCTTGCCCGCCTTGAATTCAAGGAACATCATGGACGAACGAGGAAGAGGATATGCGGTTTCTGGGGGATCCGGGAATTGAACGCAGACAATTTCGATAGTCTGTTGTCGCGACGCGGCGCTCTCCAACACCCGTGGAGCAGTGTCGGGCCGACGCCGGAGGGAACGATTAGCTTTGGCGCGGGCGTGCCCGATCCTGAGACGCTGCCTCTTCAACAGCTCGATGAGGCGGCGCGCGCCGTGCTTTTGGATGAGGGCATTGCAGCGCTGCAATACGGCTCCTCGATGGGCGATATCGTTTTGCGCGAGCAGATTGCGGAGCGAGTCACGAGGCTTCATGGAGTCGAGACACCACCAGAGAATGTTGTCATCACGACGGGCGCATCGCAGGCGCTGGACATCGTCTGTGCCACGTTCATCGATCCCGGAGACGTCGTGATCACGGAGAATCCGGCGTTCACCGGCTCGCTGTGGACATTCCGGGCGCATGGCGCGCGGCTCGTGCCGGTGGCGTCCGGCGCAAATGGCCTCGATATCGAAGCGCTTGAGCAGACTCTTTCTGATCTGCGAACGACGGGCGACCGCCCCAAGCTGATCTATCTCACGCCTGACTATCACAACCCCACCGGCGCGCAGATGCCGACCATGTTGCGCAGGCGACTCGCCGAACTCGCTGCGAATGCCGGCTGTCTGATTGTCGAGGACGCGGCGTATGCGGAGGTTGGTATCGACGGCATTGATGCTCCGTCATTGCTGTCTCTCGCGCCGGAGCAGACGGTGCAGGTGGGCACGTTCGCAAGGTAATCGGCCCGGGGTTGCGAATCGGCTGGCTCACGGGTTCAGCCCCTGCCGTTCAGGGCGCGGCGGCCAACCGCACGGATATGGGGACGAGCGTGACGCTCTCCCGGATGCTGGCGCGATTTCTTGCCAATGGAGAACTTGATCCGCATCTCAATCGGGTACGCGAGGTGTATCGGCGCAAACGTGTCGCGTTCCGTCTTGCGGCCCGGGAGAACCTTGGCCCGATGGCGCAGTGGATCACCCCCGCAGGCGGATTCTTCTTCTGGCTTGAGGCGAACGAGAAAGTGGACGTACCGCGGTTGTGGGAACTGGCGCGCGAGGAACGTGTGTCCTTCGCGCCGGGGTTCCGATTCTTTGTTGAAGACGCGCCGCCCATGCGTTACATGCGGTTCGCGTTCAGCGAGGTGTCCATCGATAACATCGGCGAAGGACTACGACGGCTTGGCCGCGCCATCGAACGTCTTGACGACGAAAGCAGGGGGCGCCTGTTCTAGGCGGGGTCTGCCAACCTTCGTGCCGTGGTGATGAAGCCGGTGTGGGCGACCATGCGGTGTGCGGGGCGGAGGGACTGTGGCCCCGCGTCCCACTGGCGCAGGGCAATCTCAAACTGATCGATCAGGTCGAATACGGGGTCGGCGTCCAGCTCCTGCCAAAGTCGATGTAGCTGCAGCGTTGTGGGGATGTAGGCGAGGAAAATCCCGCCGGGCCGCATCGCGTTTCGCGCATGGGGAATGACGCGCCACGGTTCCGGCAGGTCTAAAACAACCCGGTCTACGTCTTTTTCCTTGATGCCGTCCGCGTAGATGTCCGATACGTGGACTGTCAGCCGATCGGCTGAATCACCTGGTAAAAAGTTTGAGACGTTGCCTTGCGCCAGTGTGGCAAAGTCTTCACGGGTTTCATAGGAATAGACGCGGCCGGATTCGCCAACGGCCTGCAGCAGGGCGATTGTCAGCCCGCCTGATCCGATACCGGCCTCCACCACCCGCGTGCCCGGGCGAATATCGGCATATGTGAGAATCGCCCCGATGTCCTTGGGGTAGATGGGTGTCGCGCCGCGCTTCATCGTCAGGATGTAGTCGCCCAGAGTGGGGCGAATTGCGAGATACACGCCGCCCTTCTGAGCGGTTCTGAATTCAGTGCCCTCCGGCTGGCCGATCATGTCGTCGTGAGCGATGATGCCGGCGTGGGAGTGGAACTCACCACCCTCTTGTAGCGTGATTAGGTACTTGCGGCGCTTGCGGTCGATGAGCAGTACCAGGTCGCCGGATTGAAAAGCGCCGGCAGTTATCTCAGGGTTTTCAGTGTCGGTGCTCATCGTGCACATCCAAGGATCTCAGGCAAAAGAAAAAGCCCCGGCAACGACCTATTTTCCACAGAGGGCTGCCCCTCCAGTATCGTCGGCGCTGAAACGTTTCACTTCCGTGTTCGGGATGGGAACGGGTGGGTCCGCTTCGCCAGAGTCACCGGGACAGGAACGATTGTAGCGCATTTACGGTGAGCGTGAGAAGTCTCCCCCTCCCTGACCCTCCCCCGTGTAGGGGGGAAGGAAGGTGGAGATGTTTGGCGTGTCGATAGCTGGCCATGTATCATTGGCCGAAAGCCAAGCGATGGGGAAGAGGGGACGCCGGCGGCTTGGCCATCACCACCTGCCGTATGCGTCCCACGAGGGTGCCTCTGATGCCGATTTTTAGATACGGCCGATGGGATAACTCGCAGGAGCCTTTCGGCGCGGCGCCGGAAGACCTGATGGAGGCCATCTCGGATGACCTCGCCACCCACGGAGATATTCGACGCGCCCTGCGCCGCATGATGATGCGCGGCTACGACATGCCGGACGGTCAGAACATCGACGGCATTCGCCAGATGACTGAACGCCTCCGTCAACAGCGGCAAGACTACATGGACCGCTATAACCTGAACTCCGTGCTTGACGGCATCCGTGAGAAGCTGCAGGAGATCCGTGAACTCGAACGAGACACGCTCGGACAGCGGATGCAGGAAGCGCGCGATGCCATGCAGGAAGCGCCCGATGGGGAGCAGGACGGCGGCAACGCGCCATCGGAATCACAGGATGGCCAATCCGCTCAGCAGGACTCGGACAACATGCAGTCCGGCTCGGGTCGGCAGGCGGCTGAGGAAGAGCTTCAGCGATTCCTGGAGCAACTTGAACGGGAACTAGGTTCTCGCCAGAACCGCGAAGATTCTGACTCTGATTCAGATTCGGGACAGCAGTCCGGCGAACAATCCGGCGGCCAGCAGGACGGCGGGCAACAGGGTGATCAGCAGCAGGGCGCGGGGCAGCGCTCACAGCGCGGGCAGGGCATGGACCGCATGACAGCGCAGGCATTGGAGAACATGGCCCAGCGCAAAATGGACTTCATGGAGTCGCTTCCAAACGACCCCGGCGGAGCCATCAAGGAACTCAGCGATTACGACTTCATGGACGAAGAGGCGCGGGAGAAATTCCAGGAGTTGCTGGATTCACTGCGGCAACAGGCATCGCAGTCCTACATGCAGAACATGATGCAGCAGATGCAGAACATCACACCTGAGCAGATGGAAGCAAGCAGGCAGATGATGCGCGACCTGAACGACATGCTGCGCGACTACGCCCAGGGGAATGATCCCAAGTTCGACGAGTTCATGCAGAAGTGGGGCAGCATGTTCGGCGATGATCCGCCTCGCAACATCGAGGAACTGCTCGACCGCCTGATGGAGCAGATGTCCCAGTTCCAGTCGTTGATGGACAGCCTGCCGGAAGACCTGCGTCAACAGCTGCAGGAAACGATGGAGGCGGCACTCAACGATCCCGAACTCATGCAGGAGATGGCTGACCTCTCATCTCTCATGGAATCGCTGATGCCCATGCAGGAGATGCGGCAGAACTATCCGTTCGCCGGTGATGAGTCACTGTCGCTGCAGGAAGCCATGCGCTTGATGGATCAGCTGCAGCAGATCGATGATCTTGAGGCGCAGCTGCGGGGCGCCGAGCGCCGCGGCGACATCGACGAAATCGACCGGGAGCAGGTGGAAAACCTCATCGGTGAGGATGCCGCGCGTGATCTTGATTGGCTCCGGCAGCTCCAGGAACAACTCGAGAAGGCGGGCTATATCCGCAAGAACGGCGACAAGCTGGAACTGACGCCCCGCGGCATCCGAAAGATCGGTGAGAAGGCTCTCAAGGACATCTTCAACCGGCTGCGCAGTGCCGGCATCGGCGCGCATGAGATGCGCAAGAACGGCCTCTTCGGCGAGAAGGACGAGGAGTCCACGAAGATCTATGAGTTCGGGGATCACTTTGACGTCCACATGACGCGGACGGTGAAGAACGCCGTGATGCGGAGCGGTCCCGGCACGCCGCTTACAATCGCCCCCGATGATTTCGAGGTTTACCGCGACGAGGCGCTGACGCAGGCGAGCACGGTGATCCTGCTCGACCAAAGCCGGTCAATGGCAATCAGCGGCAGTTTTGACGCCGCCAAGCGCATGGCGTTGGCCCTCCACACCCTCATCAAGATGCAGTTCCCCCGCGACAACCTGTACGTGGTTGGATTCGCCGACTATGCGTGGGAACTCAAGGGTGATGAACTTATCAAGGCCACGTGGGGCGGCTATTCCCCCGGCACCAACATGCAGCACGCGCTGATGATTTCACGCCAGCTGCTCAACAAGCATCGCTCCAGCACGCGGCAGGTGATCATGGTCACGGACGGCGAGCCAACGGCCCACCTCGAGAACGGCGTCCCTTATTTCACGTACCCGCCCAGCCAGCGCACCATCGATATGACGCTGCGTGAGGTCAAGCGTTGCACGCAGGAGGGCATCACCATCAACGTCTTCATGCTGGAGATGGCGTACTACCTGGTCAACTTCGTGCGACAGATGACACGGCTCAACCGCGGGCGCGCCTTCTTCACTCAGCCTGACAAGCTGGGGCAGTACGTGCTTGTCGATTACCTCAACAACAAGCGCAGCGCCATCGCGTCCTGATGCCCGTATTCACCTCGCGTACTACGGCATGACTAACGGAGCGGAATCTGATCTAAACCGCATCGCCGCCGCCCTGGAGGAATCCGCCGAGCTTGCGAGCACGTTCTCGCCGTCCTCCGTGTACGTACAGCACAAGGGCTGGGACGGCCCGGTGACGGAGGCCGACCACGCCCTTGATGAACTCTTGCACAGGACGCTCGTGCGCCCCGGCGAGGGGTGGCTGTCAGAGGAGACCCATGACGACGGCCATCGCATCGGCATGGAGCGCGTGTGGGTGGTCGATCCCATCGACGGCACGAGGAGTTTCCTCGCAGGGCGGCCCGAATGGTGTGTGTCCGTCGCACTATCTGTGGATGGGGAGATCACTGCCGCAGGAATTCTGAATCCATGGGCGGATGAGGCCTATCTGGCAGAACGCGGCGGCGCGGCCACGCTAAACGGTGAAACCGCGCACATCAACGACCATGAACAACTGTCCTCTGATGTCACCATTCTTGCGTCGCACAGCGAAGTTCGATGGGGCATGTGGAATCGCTTTCGGGGCGCGGCGTTCAAGGTGCGAACGCTCGGCTCCATCGCGTACAAGATGGCGCTTGTTGCCGCGGGCAAGGCGGACGCCGTTATCAGCCTCGAACCGAAGAATGAATGGGATGTTGCCGCCGGCGCGCTGCTTGTAGAGGCGGCGGGCGGTGTGGTGACGGACACGGACGGTCTTCCCATGCAGTTCAACCGGCGCGACACGTTGGTTGACGGTGTTATCGCGGCGGGGCCGAATACGCATGCCGCGATCCGGGAACTGATGACTCGCCGCCCGGCAACTACCAACCACCTTTGGACTCCGGGACACCACTAGGACACGCCCGCACGGGGCGTCACGCCATTAGCGTCAAGTGGTTCAAGTGATGCCGTTGTGGGTGTGGCCTGCGTGGCCTCCGCCATCGCCGCCCATCCCGGGGAATCCAAAACCGAGGTCTGAACTGCCGCTCGTCATCCCGAACAGCGATATGACCTTCTGCGTATCGGTAGAACCGCAACCCGGGCACTCCACCTCGCCCGGCTCTGCGTTGATGCTGCGGGTCAGTTTCTCAAAACGACCGTCACAGGCGTGGCACTCATATTCAAAGAGGGGCATTTCTCAGACCTGCCGCGTCGCCGCCTATGCTCGCGGTACGTTTCAGACTAGGCGATGCAGCGGAACAGGTCGTCCGGCCGCACGCGCTGGGGCTTGGGCATCGAGAATTCGGGAGCGTTGCTCTGCCAGACACCCGTCACTCCAACGGCGGACATCTTGCGCTCGACCTCCTCACTCTCGCAGGAGGGGCACGTCACGCCGACAGGCGTGTTGTAGCCGCGAATGAACTTGTCAAAGCCGTTGCCGCAGGTCTTGCAGCCGTATTCAAAGATGGGCATTTTCCCTGTGCCTCCGTATAGCGGATTATAGTCGCCCTAACCCTTAGCGGCAACTCACTCCCGCGGAAAGACGGGCAGGGGATGCCCCGCGGCAATGCGAAGACTCACGCGAGCGCCAATCTCAATGGCGGTCGCGTGGGAGGCCATGGCGCGGCACACAACCCCGGAATCCAATTCCACGTTGTAGGCGTAGAATGCGCCGCTGAATATCCTGCTGACGACGCGACCGTTTCCAATATCATCCGCTCTGATAGACAGATCTTCCGGCCTCACCATCAAGTCTATGTCGGCCTCGCCATCAAGTGTCAACGCACTGCTCACCTCCGCCTCCCCCAGCTCCGTCAACACGCGCGATTCAACTGCCGTCGGCTCCGCCGGAATGAAGTCGGCCTCACCAAGGAACGCAGCGACAAAGCGGTTGACGGGGCGGTGAAATGCCATGTCCGGCGCTCCGACCTGCTGAATGCGCCCCCGATCCATGACAGCGATGACGTCGCCCATGGACAGTGCCGCCTCCTGATCGTGCGTCACGAACACCACCGTTATGCCCGCCTCATGCAGGATTTCACGCACCTCCAGCTGCAAGCGGGCGCTCAGGTTGGGATCAAGGTTCGAAAACGGTTCGTCCATGAGGAGAATCTTGGGCGCGGGCGCCAGCGCGCGGGCGAGCGCCACCCTTTGCCGCTCGCCGCCGGAAAGCTCGTGCGGCCGTCGGCTGCGGCGGTCAGTAAGGTTAACGAGATTGAGCAACTCATCAATGCGCTGCTCGCGGTTGGGTGCGTCGCGCTGTAGGCCGTAGGCGATGTTGGATTCAACCGTCATGTGCGGGAAGAGGGCGTAGTCCTGGAACACGAAACCCACGCTGCGAGATTCCGGCTGCACGAAGACACCTTTCCCTGTGACCGGCCTGCCGTCGACCTCGATTGTCCCCGCATCCGGGCTTTCAAGGCCTGCAATAGCGCGCAGCAGCGTGGTCTTGCCGCAGCCGCTTGGTCCGACGAGCGCAAGGATCTGCCCCTCCGAGGCCTCAAGGGAAACGTCGTGCGCTCCTGCGCCGGAGGGCGCGTACTGCTTTGTCACGCCAACGCAGCGGAGCATGACGCGAGGTGACTGTTCGATGCTTGTCATGCCTGTTGGCTTCTGCCTCGGCCGATGAGGAAAAACATTGGCACTGCGGAAATCGCGATGAGCAGCAGGGCGGGCAGGGCGGCGCGGGCGAAGAATGCCTCTGAACTCGCGGCCCAGATTGTCGTTCCCAAACTGCTGAAATCAAGCGGACTCAAGAGCAAGGTTGCAGGAAGCTCCTTCATCGCCGTGAGGAATACCAGCGCGCCTCCGGCCAGGATGCCAGGGCGCAGCAAGGGCACTGTAATTGTACGGAAAACCGTAAGCGGGCGATGACCGAGCGTTCGCCCCGCTTCCTCCACGCGCGGACTGACTTGTAACAGTGACGTCCGCACCGGCCCCATCGCAAGTGGCAGGAATAATATGACGTAGGCAATCACCAGCATCACGTGCGTCTGGTAGAGCGCAGGAGCGAGTCTCGAGCCGAAGAACACGAGCGCAAGCGCGATGACAATGCCGGGCAGCGCAAACCCGACGTGGCCGACACGGTCGATCAACATACTGAAGCGTCCGGGGAATCGCACGGCGAGAACCACGACGGGCAGCGCCACGAAGACCCCGGCGATGGCTGCCAGCGACGATACCAACGCCGAATTGATTGCCGGACCCCACACCGTGCTTAGCTCTTCTCCCGCGCCAATGCCGCGAACCAGCCAGAACAACAAGACGGCCATCGGGACAAGCAGCGCAAAGACGCCGACGAGCGAACACAGCCCCAACGCCGGATATTTCCACGGACCGAGCGGGACGGACGGCGAGTCTGCTCCGCCCATCTCGGCCTGGTGCGTCTCCTCCATGGGGCGGTCGCCGTGCGCCGTCGTTTCCGTCAGGAAAAGCACAACGGCAAGCCCGACGAGGACGAGGGAGAGAGCCGCGGCAGCGGTGCGGTCAACATAGCTCGTGTATTGGAGATAGATCGCCCACGTAAACGTCTCATAGCGCATCAGGGACACTGCGCCGAAGTCGCTGATTGTGTAGAGAGCGACCAGCAGGCTGCCGGAGGCCAGCGCGGGCCGCATCTGCGGCAAGGTTACGCGAAGAAACGTCTTCCAAGGCCCCTTGCCCAAGGTTCGGGAGGCTTCTTCCAGCGCGCGCCCCGATCCCCGCAGCGCCGCCCGCACCGTCAGCAGCGTGTATGGGTACGACACGAGGATGAGAACGATGGCCGCCCCGGGCAGGCCGTAGAACGACGGTATCTCTTCGATGCCGAACGGCTCGGCAAAGATTCTCTGCACCATGCCCCGCGGCGCGTACACGGAGATGAAGAGGAACGCCATGATGTAGCTGGGGATGACGAGCGGGAGCACTGTCACAATGCTCCACATTCGCCTGAATGGCAGGTCTGTTCGCTCGATAAGCCAGCCCAGAGCCAGAGCAAGCACGGCCGATCCGCCCGAGACAATCACGACGAGCGCCATGCTGCGTACGATGATTGCCGCTGTTCTTGGCCGAAACAGGAGGTCTGCCAGCGAATCCAGACCTGCGTCGAGCGTCCGAATAAACAGGTAGATGATGGGCAAAAGCAGCGCGGAACCGATGATGGACGTCGTGAGGCTGAGCGTGAACGGCGGCCAGCGTCGTTGACGCCGAATCGCCCGGAGCCGTTGGATGCCGGCCGCCGTCGTACTCATTACGGAAGGATTCCCGTATCGCGGAGCAGGTCGACCGTGCCTTCAAGGTCTCCCAGGTCCGCCATGTCAATCTGCGGCGCGTTAATCTCATCCAGCGGAGGCAACAGCCGGTTCACATTCACTCCCTCAACGAGGGGGTATTCGTAGGTCTGCCCGGCGAAGTATTGCTGCGCGACAGTGGATAGCATGAACTCGATAAATCGAATTGCGTTGTCGCTGTTCTCCGCGCCGTCCAGCACGCCGACTCCCGCAACGAGGATGATGGAGCCCGGCCCGCCGCCGTCCAGGTGGGCGTTGCGCGCGCCAAATTCCTCGCCCTCTTCCGCAAGGAAACGGTACAGGTAGTAGTGGTTAGCGAATCCGACGTCGATCTCACCCGCGCCGGCGGCTGCGACGGTGGGAGTGTTCTTGGGGTAAATGGTCGGCTCATTGGCCTGGATCCCCTCAAGCCATTCGCGCGTCTCCTCCTCGCCCCACATCACCCGCATGGCCGTCACCATTGCCTGGAACGAGCCGTTGGTGGGCGGCCAGCCGATGCGGCCTTCCCATGCAGGATCAGTGAAGCCGCGCAGGTCGCTCGGTAGGTCGTCCGGCGAAACGCGGTCAGTGTTGTATACGATGACGCGCGCCCGTCCCGATACGCCTATCCACTTGCCGTCCGGGGAGCGGAAATCAGCGGACACGCGACCAAGCACATCCGATGGAAGGGTCGCAAACATGGACTCCACTGCGGCAAGCCCGCCGGGGTCTTGCGCGAAGAAGATGTCCGCGGGCGAGTTCTCGCCCTCTTCGAGGATGGTAGCGGCTATCTCCGACGTGCTGCCGTACTTGACGCTGACATCGATGCCGCTCGCCTCCGCGAATTGCTCGATGAGCGGCGCGACAAGGCTCTCGCTCCGACCGGAATAGACGACTAACTCGCCGTTGCTTTCTGTGGTGGCCGCGCCCGAATCTGTGGTGGATTCAGGCGTTGACGCGGGATCGGAATCCGCTTGGCACGCGGCTGCCGAAAGAAGAGTCAGGGCTCCAATGAGTCCGATAAGTAACCGGGGAATGGGTCACCTCCAATTGAACGAAGAAACTATTTTCAACGCCAATTGGAGCGTTCGGTAATCTGGGCAGTCGATACGCCGACCGAGATCTCAGCCGGCTGCGTCGATGGGCGTGTCGGATGACGATCGGTCCATGCACCGCCGTCTCGTGGGATGGCGTGAGTTGTTCCGGGGTGGACGCCTCGTGCTGTGAGCAGGCCTTCTCCGGATTGTGCTGCCAGCTTCCCATCTGCGCCGGGGCGCAGGACTCCGGCGTAGGTGGGGCTACAGGACCATTCCTGCGTCTGCGTGCAAGCGAGGCAAGGGCGACTATGGTTCGGACACAGGCGGGTGTGACAGCGGGTGGAGTGTCTGTCGGAGTCTGATTGTCGACCTCAAGGCTGAGAACGACCGGAGCAGTGCGACGTGAATCTTCAGGTTGTTCCGGGGCGCGCGTTGCGAGCAATGAAGACGCGCGCAGCCGCAATAGTGTTCGCGTGCAACTGATATTCACCACAGCCGCCCCCTGCGGGGCAGTTTGGGTGGAGATGCGCTCCGGCGTGACGGCGAGACGCAGAAGACTCACAGCCCGCCGCTCTTTCTAGCGCAGATCATGAGCCCCTTTCGCGCTCTTCTCGCGCTTTGGCGGAGCGAGGGCCGAACGGCTCAGGCTGGAACGGCTCGTCGCGCTTGCGGATGAATGCGCGGAGGCCGCCTTCCTGACGCGCTTCTTCAAGCGGTCGGGTGTATTCCTCGCGCTTGGAGACGATTACGGCGGCGGCCAACTCAGAGTTGAGACGCATCACGTTATGGAGGCCCATTGTTTCGAGGCCGCGCATGGCAACGGCAAGGTTGATCTTCACCGTCTCCGGGCTGACGAGCGCCAGTCGTTCAACCAGCTGGAACGCCTCTTCGAGCGCGTCGTCCTTTGTTGGGACAACTTTGTTGACGATGCCGATGCGGAGCGCCTCTTGCGCGTCAATGTGGTCGCCGGTGAGGGCGTACCTTAGGCCGTTCTTGTAGCCGGCGTGGTGAATCCAGATGTAGTTGTCGTCCGAGATCATGCGGACCTCAACCTGGCCAAAGACGGCGTCCTCCGCCGCGATGGTGATGTGTGAGGTCAGGGCGTACCAGGAGCCTCCGCCCATGCACCAGCCGCTGACGACGGCGATGATCGGCGTGTCGATCTCATCAATAACGCGGGCGATGCGCCCATGTTCCTTCTTCCAGAAGCGCGTGCGCCAGCGGTCAATCTCCGCGGCAATGTTGGAGCCCTCCGGCAGGCCGTACGGCCAGACATAGTCCGCGCCTCCGCCCGCAATGTCGAACCCTGCGGAGAAGGCCTGCCCCGCGCCTGTGAGCACGATGGCGCGCACTTCAGGATCGGCGTCGGCGGCGTCGAGGGCGTGGTGAAGCTCGATATCCAGTTCATCCGAGATGGCGTTCATCACCTCAGGACGATTCAGCGTGATAAGCACGCCGTTACGCTGCTTCTCATAGAGCAGATTCTGGTAGTCCATATCGCCCTTCCCCCGAATCTCTACCCAGTCTGAACGCTATACCGGTGACGGTGACAGTGTACCTGATTGGGCGGGTCAACCGCGATGGTGAGCCAGGGAAGACTAATTCGGTCAGGATAGTTCGGCGATAGCGTCTTCTGGACTGACCGCCCTAATGGGGGAGTTCCTGAAATGGTTCAAGTTTCTGGTCACGATGAGGCGAGCGTCGGCCGCCATCGCTGCAGCCACCTGCAACGCGTCCTCAAATCGTCCACCATCGGAAGGCGCAGAGCCCTCAACAGATCCGCGTTAGACGTGGGGACCACTGTGACGAGATTGGCGAGATCCTCAATGAATGACAGGATGTCAGGGCCGTCAGGGTCTGGTCTTGCTGCATAATGCAAATTGGAAATCGTGTGCCACGCAACACAAGCAGGTTCGACTCTTGCATTTATGAGATCAAGGAACCTTGTGGATGCCTCGCTGAAGGGCTCACGGTCATCGACTACATCAACGAGGATGTTCGTGTCGATGAGGATCAATGCGCGTGCTTCTTGACCAGATACTCGTAGCGCCGGTCGCCCGTCTTCTCGGCCAACTTGAACTTGCCGCGCCATTTGGTGCCGAATGGCACGTCTTCACGCTCCACCGTTGTATCCCGTAGAGTCTGCTCAATCAGAGCCGACAGTGAGACGCCCTTTGACTTCGCATACCGCTTGGCAACGGGAACCAATTCCGAATCAACCGTTATCGTTAGCTTCTGTTTCACGTCTGTTCCTTAAGCGAACAACTCATATACGTACTGATATCGATAGTGTACGTATTCCGTTTGGCGGGTGTAAGGGTCGATGGCAAGGCGCCCGCTCTCACAAGCCCTCCTCGTCCCTCTCACCCACATTGCCCCAGCGGGCGACGCCCAGGCGCCAGAGAACGACCATGTTGGTCAGATTCTGAAGATTAATATGGTCCAATTTGCCCAGGATGGTAGTGTGACATCAACAGTCACCCGACTCTCGTGCAACGCGGACAAATACAAAACCTCCGATAATAACCAACGCTCTTCAGTTTGCCACGTCGCTATTGAACCGACCCTTCCAAAGACCGTCTCAGTAGGTGTGCGCGGACCATCCGATGGGCGGAGGTAACGACTGATTTCTACGGAAAATGGTGACGAAACGCATCCTATCCGGTTCCTTGGTGATGTGCATGGCGTTCTGTTTTCTAGTTCGATGCGGACTTGTATCGACCAGCGGCCTGGCTCGAGAATCGCGCGACGTCCGTCCACCAATTCATCACGCGTGAAGGATGTGCGCGGAATGCGTTGTGGGCTCCGACCAGCGACCGCCGCTTCAATTTCATCTACGAAGTAACGCATGTCGACAGCCAGTGTGATTCCGGAGACATAGGGATTGAGAGTAGCCCCGCCTGTGATGATGCCGACCAACTCCTGCGTGGATGTCAGGAACACACCACCCCCCGAAGATCCCTTGGCTTCCGATACAGAAGCAGAGAGCCATCCAACACGAGCGACCTGAATGGCTCCCCTTAGCGCTCCACCGTCCACTCCACCTGAATATCCGAATGACTGCACGCTGCTGAACGATGGCAGCTCAATATGCCGGCCTACAACCTCCGCAGGCTCAATGCCCTCACATGTGCATCCGCTCAACTTTGCGAGCGCGAGATCATACTCCTCTTGCTTGTAAAGCAATTCGTACCGCACCCCCACATCATCCTCAAAGATTGTTCCGCCGATGGTCATAGAACTTTCACTGGACAGAGCCTCCATCACATGGAGCGCGGTGGCAATCGCCAAAGTATCGCGATCTTTGTTGATTACAACCGCACTGCCTAGGACTTGACCATCCTCCAGTATTTGAATGACCGACCGTCTGTAGTGCTCTACTTCCGGAGTGGGTGTTGAGGTGGGCACAGGGGTGGCTGTTGCAGCAGGCACAGGTGCAGGTGCGGTAGTAGTAGGGCTATCAACAGGAATAGCAGTGTGGGTAGGAATCGGCGTAGCTGTGGATGTGGGGGTCGGCGTGAGTGACGCGGTTGGCGCTGGGAGAGTAGTGGCGCTGGGCTGCGGAGTTGGGACTGGTGTATTGGTAGGTTGCTCTGGAGCAGGAGTCGCAGTGACAATTACGGTGATGACCTCCGGCTCGGTTTCAGAGCAGGCTATTACCACTAGCGATAGGATTGCAATCAAGGCAATGATGGCTTGTAAGGGTGCTTTCATTAGTTGTTATCCTCTCCCACGCTGCCCCAGCGGGCGACGCCCAAGCGCCAGAGAACGACCATGTTGGTCAGGATGCCGATGACGGCTAGCGTCGCCACGCCCTGACCGATGATTGCGCCGATCATGATGACGAACAGCCGCAGATCGCGTGAGGCCATCGCCCCGGGCAGACCCTCAAAAGGCTGTCCGAACGTTGCCTCAGCCCGTGCGCGGCTGTAGCTGATCATCAGGGAACCGATGATGGCGACGCCGGCGAGGAGAGTCACTGTCGTTTGATCGGCTCCGGCCTGGAATTTGAATGCCCAATAGCCGAGCCCGGCGAGGATGACGGCGTCCGCGTATCTGTCCAGCAGGGCATCGAAGAACCCGCCGAAACGACTCGCCATATTCTTGGCGCGCGCAAGGTCGCCGTCAACGCCGTCCACAATGGATGATGCCTGGACAAGAACACCCGCCCAGATGTTGTGGTCGTAGTAGAAGAGCGCCGCCGCGCCCACAGCCATCAGAAACGCAATGGTTGAGACCTGGTTGGGCGTGACAGGCGTATGGGCGAGTATCTGCGCCATGGGGCGCGAGAAGCGTCGATTCAGGTACCGGGAGACGAATCCTTCGTGCATGCGTCGGTGCTACGTGACGTACCCAAGCGCCTCGCGCGCCAGCTTCAGGTCCTCCCACGTGTCCACGTCGAACCAGAACGCCCCGTCCACGTCGTGGGCATGCAGATTGTTTCCGGAAAGAATCATGTGCGTCACAGCCTGGCTCAACTCGTCGTGAGTACTATCCTCCGCGAGTCTGTCCTCAATGGCCTCAAAGATTGAGGGGGTGAACCGGAACACACCGCAATCAATGCCGTTCCAATACTGCAGATTCTTGCCGATGGCCACGATGTGACCGGTGTCATCCACGCTCACGCGCGTCCCCTCCTCGACGTCTCGATCCGATGGGTTGAAGTCCACGGCCAGCACGTTCAGATCCCGTGAGGCGCGGTTGATTCCGTTGACTACCCCGATGATGATATCGGGCGACGGCATGTGATCCGCCATTGACAGGATGAATGGGCCTGTCCCGACGGCCTCCCTCGCCGCGAGTACTGAAACGGCGTTTCCTCGATGGTGCTCCGTGTTCATCACATACGTGATGTTGACGCCGCGTGTTGAGCCGTCTCCAAGCACGTCCTGCAGCGCCTGGCCCTCATGGCCGATGACGATGCAGATGTCCGTTATGCCGGCCTGTTGAATCCCGTCCAGTGTGTAGTCGATCACCGTCTGCCCGTTGACGGGCAGGAGCGCCTTATGGCGGACCCCGTATTGGCTAAAGCGAGAGCCATGTCCCGCTGCCAAAATGACAGCCTTCATGCGAGTCTCCTTTGTGAGGCGGCGCGGCTCTAATCCCCACTCGAACTCATCGCCGCCAAGAATCGTCGGCTAACGCCGGATGGGGTAGTCTATCACGTAATGACCAGCAAAATGCAATTTCTCGATCTTGCCGTCGCCACCGGGAAGGGAGACCTAAGGGACAAGCCGGTGTGACGGCTGTTTCCCCTTAATGCGCCGTTACGAGTGCGGCGCCCTCAACCTTCTTGAGTACCTCGGCGAGTGAAAGATTCTTGTCGCGCAGCTGCGCCGGCAGCGCCTTCCAGAACATCGCGCGGTACCTGGGCCAGTCAGCCAGGATTTCTGCGGAGCGCTTGCTGCCTGTCGTTTCGGCATGGCGCTCAATGAGCTCCAGCACGTGCCGCTCGTCGTCATCGTCTTCAAGCCTGTCCAAGACCAGCAGCTCCTGGTTGTAAAGCGACGGAAACTCGCCCGTTTCGTCCAGAACGAACGCCGCGCCACCGGACATGCCGGCTCCGAAATTGCGTCCCACTGTTCCGAGCACAACCACGATGCCGCTGGTCATGTACTCGCAGCCGTGATCCCCGACTCCCTCCACAACGGCCTGCGTGCCGCTGTTGCGCACTGCGAACCGCTCTCCCGCCCGTCCGGCAACAAAGAAGAATCCCCCTGTTCCGCCATAGATACAGGTGTTGCCGATGATGGAGTTCTTGTGCGACTCAAAGCTCGCATCGGCAGGCGGCCTGATGACGAGTTCGCCACCCGCCATGCCCTTGCCGACGTAATCATTCGCTTCGCCCGTCAGCGTCATCCGGACACCCTCATTCAGGAACGCGCCGAAGCTCTGTCCAGCGGAACCGGTGAATGACAAGTCGATCGTGCCGGGGGGCAGTCCCTTGACGCCATAACGGTGCGCGATGGCTCCCGAGATGCGCGCGCCGACCGTGCGTTGTGCGTTCCTGATGTCATAGGACAGCGAGACGGGAGTCCTGCTCTCAATTGCGCCGGTGATCTCCGACAGAATGCGGTCGTCCAGCTTCTCGTCGTTCGGCCTGTCGTTGCGGTCTTGCTCATTGCTGACCGGGCGCTGGAATGTGGGGTCGGCCGGGGCAATCAGCTTGAGGGCGTCTACGAATCTGGCGCGCTCGAATTCTTCAATGTCCGGGCGCAGCTTCAGGAACTCCGGGTGGCCGATGATCTCATTCAGCGAGCGCACCCCGATGCTTGCCAGGATCTCCCGGACCTCCGTTGCGACGAAGGTGAAGTAATTCACGACTGTCTCGACGGAGCCGTTGAACTTGGCGATCAAGTCGTCTCGTTGCGTGGCCACCCCGACGGGGCAGCTGTTCAGGTGACACTGACGCGCCATCTCACAGCCCAACGCAAGCAGGGCAACCGTGCCAAATCCGACTTCATCTGCGCCGAGCATCGTCGCGATGACGACATCGCGCCCGGTGCGAATTCCGCCGTCCGTGCGCAGCTTGACGCGGCCGCGCAGGTCGTTCATCACGAGCACTTGCTGCGCCTCGGTCAGGCCGAGTTCCCACGGGGTGCCGGCATTCTTGATGGATGACAGTGGACTCGCGCCCGTGCCGCCCTCATGACCGGAGATGTGAATCTTGTCCGCGTAGGCCTTGGCGACGCCGGCGGCGATGGTTCCGACACCCGCCTCCGCGACCAGCTTGACGCTAACCTTGGCACGCGGATTGACTGTTTTTAGATCGTAGATCAACTGTGCCAGGTCCTCGATGGAGTAGATGTCGTGATGCGGCGGCGGTGAGATCAGCGTGATGCCGGGCTGCGTATGCCGGATGTAGGCGATGTACTCAATGACCTTGTGGCCCGGCAGTTGTCCACCCTCGCCCGGCTTCGAGCCTTGCGCCATCTTGATCTCGAGCTCTTCGGCCATCGCGAGATACTCCGGTGTAACGCCGAAACGACCGGACGCGACCTGCTTGATCTTGGAGTTGGCATTGTAGCCGCGTGTAAGGCCACGGAACCGCCGCGGGTCTTCGCCACCCTCACCCGTGTCCGCCGCGCCGCCGATGTGGTTCATGGCCATCGCGAGCGTCTCGTGCGCGGGGGGGCTCAACGCGCCAAGCGACATAGCGCCCGTCACAAAGTGTTTCCAGATGTCCTCGATCGGCTCGACCTCGTCGACGGGGATTGGCTCACGCGTCTTGTTGAACGTCAGCACGTCTCGCAGCGAGGAGACTGGCCGATTGTTCAGCGCGTCACGGTAGGGCACATAGTCCTCGTAGTCGCCGGACCGGACGGCCTTGTGCAGCGTCCGCACGACGATGGGGTTATTGGCGTGGAACTCACCGCTCTTGCGGTAGCGGATGAATCCGTGATCTTCGAGCTTGGACTTCGGCGTCAGTTCCGTGTTGAAGGCCCGCTCATGCCGGGCGAGGACGTCCGCTGCCAACTCGCGGAATCCCAGTCCGCCCACCTGCGACGGCGTGCCCGCAAAACACTTCTGAATAATATCGTCACTCAGGCCGATAGCCTCGAATATCTGGGCGCCATGGTAGGAGGTGACCGTGGAGATGCCAATCTTGGACATGATCTTCAGCACGCCCTTGTTGGCAGACGCCTGGTACTTGGCGAGCGTGTAGTCCTCGTCCTCTTCCTCACTGAACTCCCCGCGTTCGAAGAGTTCACGCAGGCTCTCCCAGATGAGGTAGGGATTGACGGCGCTCGCGCCGTAACCGATGAGCGCCGCGAAGTGGTGTACCTCTCTCGCCTCGCCGGTGTCACACACAAGGCTCGCCTTCATGCGCTTGCCGCGTCGGATGAGATTATGGTGGACTGCTCCGAGGGCCAGCATCATCGGGATGGGCGCGTGGCGCTCGTCAACGGGCCTGTCAGACAGAACGATAATTGAGTGTCCCGCGTCCACCGCAGAGACCGCCTGCTCGCACAGATCATCAATCGCCCGTTCCAGAGCGTCCGGACCATCCTCAGCGGTGAAGACCGCCGGCAGCGTGACGGATGAAAGACGTGGTGAATCAACACTTCGGATGGCATCAAGCTCGTGGTCGCGGATGACGGCACCGGGGACGGCGAGCAGGTGTGCCGCCTCTTCCCGCTCCCGCAACATGCTGTCGCGGGGCCCGAGGTAGGTTTCCGCGGACATGACGATGGCCTCGCGGATGGGGTCGATTGCCGGATTCGTCACCTGGGCGAATCGCTGCTTGAAGTAGTTGAACAAGGAGGGCTGCATCCGGGAGAAGACCGCCAACGGCGTGTCATCGCCCATCGAATACGTGGCATCCTTGCCCTCCTGCACCATGGGCTTGATGACGATGAGCAGCTCTTCCGCCGTCATGCCAAAGGCCTTTTGGCGACGCATCAACTCCATCTCATGCTCGATGTGATGGCCCGCGCCGTTCTGCATGGAGTGGATGGGCACGTTCAATCGGATGTACTGCCGCTCCGCCCACTCGCGGTACGGCTGCTGCACAGCGATTTCGCTCTTGATCTCGCTGTTCTTCATAATGCGCCCGCTGCGCGTGTCAACGGCGATCATGTGCCCGGGGCCAAGCCGCCCTTTTTCGATGATGCGCTCATTCGCGATGTGCGGCAGGACGCCGACCTCTGACCCCATGACCACAAGGCCGTCATCCGTGATGATGTAGCGTGCGGGACGCAGGCCGTTGCGATCCAGCGACGCCCCGACTGTCTCGCCGTCCGACCACGCCAGCGCGGCGGGGCCGTCCCACGGCTCGGTCAGGGCCGCGTGGAACCGGTAGAAACCGCGCAGGTCCTCGTCCATGTGCGGCATGTTCTCCCACGCCTCCGGCGTGAGCATCATCATCGAGTGCAGCAGGGTTCGACCGGACACCTGCAGGAGCTCAAATGCGTGATCGAGTGAGGCGGAGTCGGAGACCGACTGCGATGTCAGCGGCGTGATTGTCGTCAGATCGCCCTTCGACCACACCTCCGAGCTGAGGTCAGCCTCACGGGCTCGCAGCCAATTGCGGTTGCCCTGCAAGGTGTTGATCTCACCGTTGTGGGCCAGGAACCGGAATGGCTGAGAGAGCTGCCAATTGGGAAACGTGTTGGTGGAATAGCGCTGGTGGAAGACGGCCAGAGCCGACTCAAAATCGGGGTCATCCAGGTCCTTGTAGAAGCCTGACAACTGCGTTGCGACAAGGAGGCCTTTGTACACGACCGTCCGTGACGAAAAGGACGGGATGTAGAACTCATCATCGCCCCGCGCCGTCATTTCGTTTTCAACAGCTCGCCGCACCAGGTACAGCGCGCGCTCAAAGGCATCCTTGTCCATGTCAGCCGGACAAGCAATGATGGCCTGCCTGATGTCCGGCAGCGTCGCCAGCGCCTGTTCTCCGAGCACGGAAGGATCGTTCGGCACATCCCGCCACATCAGGAAGCGCAACCCGCGCCGCGCCGTCTCCTGCTCAACCATCTTGGCTGCATGCTTCGAGCCATCCGGGTTCTCGCTGTTAAAGAACACCATGCCAAGGGCAAGATCATCACCTGAAACGTCGGAAATATCGCGCGCGGCAAGCTCACGAAGGAGTAGCTTTCGTGGAAGTTGTGTCAGAATGCCCGCGCCATCCCCTGTGCGAGCGTCCGCAGATACTGCGCCGCGGTGCGTCAGGTTGACAACGGCAGTAATCGCCTGCCGAACGATGTCATGCGACGGAACGCCGGAAACCTGGGCAATGAACCCGGTTCCGCACGCGTCCTTTTCGTGGATTGGATCGTATAGCGGCGGAGCGTCGGGACGCCGCCAACGACGTGCTTCTATTGTGGCCATAGCCAATTGTACACAAAACCCCTTTCAAACTCACGGGGCGGGTAGCGACGCAGCTTACAGGGTTTGTAGATACCGCTCAATCTCAAAGTCGGTTACGTGGGCGCGGAACGCCTCCCACTCAATCCGCTTGTTCTCAATGAAGCTATTGAATATGTGGTCGCCCAGCGCGTCGCGGACAAGGTCACTCTTCTCCGTCAGCAGGATCGCCTCATGCAGGCTGCGCGGCAGCTCTCCAATGCCCATCTCAGCACGCTGAGCCGCGGACATGCCGAACGCGTTCTCGTTCAACGGCTCGGACGGCTGCAGATTACGCTCGATCCCGTCCAAACCGGCGGCGAGCATGACGGAAAAGGCAAGGTATGGGTTGCACGCCGGATCAGGCGCCCTGTATTCAAGCCGCGTCGCCTCCGGATCGCCGGGTGGCACGCGCGGGATGCGGATGAGGTCCGAACGATTGCGATGCGCCCACGTCAAATACACCGGGGCCTCATAGCCCGGCACGAGCCGTTTGTAGGAGTTGATCCACTGGTTCGTGATGGCCGTGAATGCCGGCGCGTGCTCAAGCAACCCCGCGATGAAATTCAGGGCGATCGGAGATAGGTGATTCGGGTCGTCCGCCGAGTAGAAAGCGTTGGCCTCACCCCTGAAGAGCGACTGGTGCGTATGCATGCCACTGCCATTCTCAGTCGTAATGGGTTTCGGCATGAATGTGGCATGGACGCCGTGCTGACGCGCGATTTCCCGCACCACAAGGCGATAAGTCATGCAGTTGTCGGCCATCGTCAGCGCGTCTGTGTAGCGCAGGACGATCTCATCTTGTCCGGGCGCGACCTCATGATGGCTGTATTCGGCCTCGATGCCCATCTCCTCAAGCGTCAGGATGGTTTCCCTACGGAGGTCTGACGCCACGTCCAACGGCATCTGGTCGAAGTAGCCGCCGTTGTCCAGCGGAGTCGGGTCGTCCGGTGCGCGGAAATAGTAGTACTCGAGCTCCGGTCCCACGTAGAACGTGTAGCCGAGTTCCTGCGCGCGCTGCAGGTTGCGTCGCAGGACGTAGCGCGGGTCTCCATCGAAAGGCTCGCCCTCCGGCGTGTAGATGTCCGCGAAGATGCGGGCGACGCCCGGATGTTCCGGACGCCAAGGCAGGATGGCAAAGGTGGACGGGTCCGGCACGGCGACCATGTCCGATTCGTCCACGCGGGCGAATCCCTCAATGGATGCGCCGTCGAAACCGATGCCGTGCTCAAGCGCGACCTCAAGCTGCGCGGGACTCAATGAGAATCCCTTGAGGTTCCCGAGGATGTCCGAGAACCACAGCCTAATGAACTTGACGTTGCGCTCCCTGACCGTTCGGAGCACGAATTCCCTTGCCGATTCGTCAGCCTGTATTGCCACTGTTCCCACCGTTTTCCCGTGGCTTCTTGTGGTTGACCGTTCTGCGCCGTTGCGTATTACGGCCCTGAGGGGCGGCGAGCGCCTGCGGGATTCTTCGGCCAATGAGTGGCCGGGTTTCGCAGGCGCTCGCCGCTGTGCTTTGGGTGTCGTCGTTTAGCCGTCGTAGTACAGGAAGTACTCGTAGGGGTGCGGGCGGAGGCGCATCGGGTCCACCTCGTTCTCCCGTTTGTAGGAGATCCAGCCCTCGATGAGGTCCGGCGTGAATACGCCGCCCTGGAGCAGGTATTCGTTGTCCGCCTCCAGGGCAGCCAGCGCATCGGCCAGGCTGCCGGGGACGTTGGGCAGAGCCGCGGCCGCTTCACCCTCCATCTCGTAGATGTCGTGGTCCACGGACGGGCCCGGATCGATCCGGTTCTGGATGCCGTCCAGCCCCGCCATCAGCATCGCGGAGAAGGCGAGGTAGGAGTTCGCCATCGGATCCGGGCAGCGGAACTCGATGCGCTTGGCCGCAGGCGTGTCCATCTCATACATTGGAATCCGAACGGCGGCACTCCGATTCCGCTGGGAGTAAACCAGGTTCACGGGCGCCTCATAGCCGGGCACCAACCGCCGGTACGAGTTCGTTGTCGGCGCGGCAAAGGCCAGGATGGACGCGGCGTGCTTGAGCAGCCCGCCAATGTAGAAGCGCATCGCCTCACTGGTCTGCGCATAGCCGTTCGCATCGTAGAAGATGGTGGCTCCGTCTTTCCAGAGAGACTGGTGCGTGTGCATTCCGGTGCCGTTGTCGCCAAAGATGGGCTTCGGCATGAACGTGGCGGTCTTGCCAAGTTGTCGCGACTTTTCCTTGACGATGTACTTGTAGATCTGGATGGCGTCGCACTCTGCCACGAGGGGGCCGTGGTGGAGGCCAATCTCACCCTGTCCTGCCGTTGCCACCTCATGGTGGTGTTTGTCGATGTTGAGGCCCGCGTCCATCATCGCCATGATGATATAGGAGCGAAGATCCTGCTGCGTATCGACGGGCGGGAGCGGGAAGTAACCGCCCTTGTTGCGCGGGCGATGAGCCAGGTTGGGGCGGTTGTTACGGAGGTCATTGCGACGTCCTGAGTTCCAAACGCCCTCATCCGAGTCGATGAAGAAGTAGCCCTCGTTCTGCTGGTAGTCGTAGCGGGCGCTGTCGAAAATGAAGAACTCCGCCTCCGGGCCCCAGAAGCTGGTGTCCGCGATACCTGTGCTCTTTAGGTATTCTTCCGCCTTGCGCGCCACGTAGCGCGGGTCGCGGGAATACGCCTGACCTGTCACAGGGTCGCGGATGTCGCAGATTACCGCCAGGGTTGGCACTTCCAGCAGGGGGTCCACGTACGCGCCGGCGGGGTCCGGCACGACGAGCATGTCGGACTCGTCGATTGTCTGGAACCCGCGAATGCTTGAGCCGTCGAAGCCCGTGCCATTTCTGAACATGTCTTCGTCCAACAGAGCTGCAGGGATTGTGAAGTGTTGGGTTGTTCCGAGCAAATCCGTGAATCGCAGGTCGACCATCTTGATGTCGTTCGCGGCCACGTAGGAGATCACCTCGCCCGGCGAGGAAAACGTTCCCAGCACTCCGTTGCTCGTCGAGTCTGCCATCAAAAACTCCTTCCGGTGTTGTTCTGCCAATTCATTGGAGGGAGCCCGGCCGGCCGGCCAGCCCCTGCCCTCACATCCAGAATGCTGACGCAGGCGGGGTGTTGGGTTACGAACGTGTTACAGTCCGTGAAATGCTGGTGGTTGTCTAGCGCGAATCAGGGTTGGCGCGGAGGCGATACCCCACGTTGCGCACCGTCTCAACGAACGTGTGCGTGGGGTCTTCAATCTTGCTGCGCAAGCGCCGCACGTGAACATCCACCGTTCTCGTGCCGCCGAAATAGTCATAGCCCCACACGACGTCCAGCAAGGTGTTGCGTGTGAAAACATGGCCGGGGCGCGAGGCGAGGATGCGCAACAATTCGTATTCTTTGAACGTGAGCGTGACCTGTCGCGAGGCGACCCACACCTCATAGCGCGCGAGATTGATGCGCAGATCGCCGACGCTGATCTCGTCCTCGTTGGCGGAGCGGGCGCGATGCCGAGCATAGAGGAGGGCAAGGCGCGCAATTACCTCTGAGGGGTCAGCGGGAACCAGGACAAAATCGTCCAGGCCCAATGATGCCTCAATCTCACGGAGCTGCCCCGGGCGCGCCAGGCCAAGAATGGGGACGTAGACATCTTTGTGGCAGGCGGCGGTAATCTCTCGCACATGAGCGGCGCGCGCGAGAGGGCCGGCCATGTCAATGATCAGAATGTCATGGGGGCCCTGTGAGAGTTCCTCGAGGGCATCCCTCTCAGTAAGCGGCGTGCACGTGATGACCTCACGGTCGAATGCGGCCGTCAGATCAGTAAAGGCGGGCGCCTCCTGGGCGGTTAACAACGCAACATGCATTTTATATACCTATGGGGACTGATTGAGTATAGCTTGTGCCGCCGATGGTATTCTGGTGAGCACGATGACCCTGACAGTTGAACAACCCATTCCGCGCCCGCGCCGCCTCCCGGAGTGGTTCAAGGTTCCCGCGCCGGGCAGTGAGCGGTACCGCAAGTTGAAGGCCCTCGTGGAGGGCAATTCGCTTCATACGGTCTGCGAAGAGGCGCGCTGTCCCAACATCGGGGATTGTTGGGATCGCGGCACGGCAACATTCATGATCCTCGGTGACACCTGCACGCGTGCTTGTCGCTATTGCGCCGTCAAGACCGGCGACCCGGGTGGTGTGGTCGATGCGTTTGAGCCTTTGCGTGTCGCGCAGGCCGTGCACCGCATGGGTATGACGTACGCCGTTATAACGTCCGTTGACCGCGACGATCTCCCGGACGGAGGCGCGGCCATCTTTGCCCAGACGATCGGTGCAGTGAGGCGCGTCGCGTCAGGTGTCGGTGTTGAGGTCCTCATTCCGGATTTTGGAGGAAACTGGGACGCGCTGCGTACAGTAATAGGTGCTGCGCCGGACGTCTTGAACCACAACATCGAAAGTGTGCCGTCCGTGTTTCGCACGGTGAGGCCCCGTGGCAACTACTGGCTGTCACTGGAACTGCTGGAACGGGCCAAGCGAGAAGGCATGCGCACGAAATCCGGGATCATGGTCGGCTTGGGGGAGACACGCGAAGAACTCCTGTCAACGATGGATGATCTGGTCAGCGTTGGGTGCGACATTCTCACTATCGGTCAGTACCTGCGGCCAACACCGTCACACGCGCCGCTGGACAGGTTCTATTCGCCGGCGGAGTTTGACGAACTACGAGAAGAGGGGATGTCACGCGGCTTCAAGCACGTGGAATCCGGCCCCCTCGTCCGAAGCTCCTACCATGCGGAGGAGCAAGCAGGGCGCTAACTGCCCTCCTCCGGGACGTCCTGGGAACCCAATCCCCGCAGGGATACCGTCGCTCCTGCCCAGGCAACCCCCATCTCAACGATGGTGGCGAGGCCGATGAGCAGTGTCGCCTGCAGGAAGAACAACTGCGGGAACAACTGAATCATCCTGTCGGTTGCGGTCCCCCGCCACAGATCATTGGAGAAGCTGAGCAGGTGGAATTGCAGGAAAAGGAAATTGAACCCGCCCAGCGCCGCGAACAGGCCGATTCCGATGATTGCCACCACCGTCCAAAACGCGCTCTGACGGATTCGTCGAAAGATGATGGCAGCTAAATCCGACCGTCCGCGCGCTGTAGCAACGGTAGCCGCGACTAATGTGCCAAGGATGGCGACAGTCGCTACTGCCTGTACGAGGTAGACGCGGTGTAGCAAGTCACGCACATCCCGGAAGTGCAGGGCCTCCGGTTTTGTGAACAGCGGTTCACTGATGCCGTTGACGATGATCCCGGTTGTGATCAGGTCTTCATCCGACTCGAAGTAATCGATGAGTCCGGCAGTGCCCTTAATCAGTTCAGCGCGTTCGACACCCGTTCGTTCCGGCGCGTCAAACGCATCAATTGCGTAGGTGTAGAGGGTCTGGCTCTGGAAAGCGATTCGGACGTTTGTCGTGATGAACAGGGCGGGCAGGGCAAGAATGACAGCTATGCCGAGCGCCTGGAAGAAACGTAGAGAGAACACGCCCGCAAGAATAAGGAATGATGAGGAAGGTGTCAAAAGCGGAAAGGGGCGGCGCATTGCGCCGCCCCTTGTCTCGTTGCTTGAGTATGTCATCTATGTCGCAGGAAACTAGTCCGCAGGCTCGCTGTCCGTCTCTCCAAGCTCAGGCAAATCGTCTTCGTCCTCTTCGTCGTCCAGGTCGAGATCGAAATCGTCTCCGTCGTCGCCGAAGGCCGCGTTGAAGATGCGCTCCAATCCGGCGTCGATTTCGTCCTCCTCAAAGCCCTCGTCCGGATCGGCAAGCGCCGTGGCGACGGCGCCGGCCTCGAGTAGATCATCCTCGATTTCGTCTGCAATACCCAGCCTCGCGGGAATGAGACGGCCGATGATGACGTTCTCCTTGAGGCCGACGAGTCGGTCAACCTTGCCGAGCAACGCTGCCTCAGTGAGCACGCGTGTCGTCTCCTGGAAGGACGCAGCCGCAAGGAAGCTCTCCGTGCTGAGCGAGACCTTCGTCACGCCAAGCAGAACGGACACTGCCAGCGATGGCTCGCCGCCCTCTGCGATGATCTTCTCATTGACGGACTGCCACAGGAACCGGTCGACAAGCTCACCCTGAAGGAACTCGGTATCGCCCGGTTGCTCGACACGCACGCGGCGCAGCATCTGGCGGACGATGATCTCAATGTGCTTGTCGTGGATGACGACGCCCTGGGAACGGTACACGCGCTGCACCTCGTCTACGAGGTAACGCTGCGCGGCGTCCTTGCCGCGAACGCGCAACACGTCCTGCGGGTTCAGCGGCCCCTCGGCGAGCGCCGTGCCGGCGTCAATCCGCTGGCCGGTCTCAACGAGGATGCGCACGTTGGGCGAAACCTGGTAGGTGCGGTTATCGATGTCGCGGTGAACAATGGTCATCGTGTCGCCATGCACCGTCACCTCGCCGTCCATGGCCGCGGTGACCGGAGCCGGGACGGGCGCGGTGGTTTCTGCCGCCTCTTCCTCTGCAGCCTTCTTTCGGCGGCTTCGGGTTTTGGGCTTGGCCGCAGGCCCCGCGAGCTCCGCGCCCGTGTCGACGAAATCGCCGGACTTGACGCGTGTCTCGAACCCCTCCGGAATCTGGTAGTCCTCTGCGACAGTCTCTTCGTTGACGACGCGGACGCGTCGGCCGTTGGTGTCCTCTGTCACTTCGACAACACCGTCGATCTCGGTTATCGGCGCGACGAGCTTGGGAACGCGTGCCTCAAAGATCTCCTCGACGCGGGGCAGACCGCTGGTGATGTCCACGCCAGCGACGCCGCCCGTGTGGAACGTTCGCATGGTGAGCTGCGTGCCGGGCTCTCCGATGGACTGGGCGGCGATGATGCCAATGGCCTCGCCGGCCTCCACCAGCCGCCCGCGGGCCAGAGATCGGCCATAGCAGAAGCGGCACATGCCGTGCGGCGCCTGGCATGTCAGCGGGCTGCGCACAAAGACGCGGTTGATTCCGGCGTCCTGGATCCGCGCCGCCTTCTCTTCATCAATCTCCTCATTGCGGTCGACGATGATTTCTCCGGTGCTCGGGTCTGCAACCGGCCCGGCGGCCATCCGGCCGAGAATGTGCTCCGAAAGCGATCCCAGCAGGCGATCCATCGTCTCGCCGTCAATCCACACGCCGTCCAGCGTGCCGCAATCGTCGTCGTTGGCGATAACGTCCTGCGCCACGTCAATGATGCGGCGTGTGAGGTAGCCGGAGTCCGCGGTGCGCAAGGCCGTATCGGCCAGACCCTTCCGCGCGCCGTGCGTCGAAATGAAGTATTCCAGAACGCTCAGGCCTTCGCGGAAGCTGGAGCGAATAGGCAGCGGCAGAATCTTGCCCTTGGGGTCTGCCATCAAACCGCGCATCCCGGCCATCTGCTTGATCTGGGCGATGTTGCCCTTCGCCCCGGAGCCGGCCATCAGGTACAGGTTTCCGAACTCGCGGAGGCGGGTCTCAATGACCGTTTCCATCTCGCGGTTCACGCCCTGCCAGATCTCAATGACCCGCTCTTCCAGCTCATCCTCGCTTACGAGGCCGCGCTGGAAGTTGCGCTGAACGACGGAAACCTCTTCCTCGGCCCTCTCCAGCATCCCCGCCTTCTCCGGCGGAACGACGACATCGTTCAGGGCGATGGTCAGACCGGACTCTGTCGCGTAGTGGAACCCGAGCTTCTTCAGAGCGTCGAGGATCAGGGCAGTGGAATCATTGTCCTCAACCCGATAGCACTCGGTGACGACCTCCTTGAGGGCCTTCTTGTCCACGATCTCGTTGCGGTACGTCACGGCGCTTGGCAGCACCTGGTTGAACAGGATCCGACCGACGCTTGTCGTCAGCGGCTCCAGTGTCCAGCCGTCCGGCATCGCTTCCTGGAGATTCAACTCAACGATCTCCGTGCGGCCGTCTTCGCTCATCACGAGGCGCGGCAACAGGTTCAGGCGTGTCGCGCCGTCGGCGCTGACGGCCGCGCCCTCGCGGATGCGGACCTCGGCGCGGAGGTCAATCTGGCCAAGGTCATGAGCCAGCTTGGCATCGTCATACGTAATGAAGCCCTGACCCTCGCCCTTTGCCCCTGGCAGCGGCGTCGTCAGGTAGTAAATGCCGACGACGATGTCCAGCGTCGGCGCGACGATCGGCTCGCCGGAACTCGGCAGCAGCATGTTGTGCGTCGAGAGCATCAGCTTGCGCGCCTCTTCTACGGCGCGGCGGCCGATCGGCACGTGGACGGCCATTTGGTCGCCATCAAAGTCGGCGTTGTAGGCCGCGCAGACGAGCGGATGGATCTGGATAGCGCTGCCCTCAACAAGCACCGGCTCAAAGGCCTGGATGCCGAGGCGGTGCAGGGTGGGGGCGCGGTTCAGGAACACCGGGCGCTCCGTGATAACCTCTTCCAGGAGGTCCCAGACCTCGCCGCGGCGCTTCTGGTCTACCATGCGCTTTGCGCTCTTGATATTCGGCGCGATGCCGTGCAGCACCAGCCGATGCATCACGAACGGCTTGAACAGCTCAAGCGCCATCTGCTTGGGCAGACCGCACTGGTGCAGCTTCAAGGTGGAGCCGACAACGATCACAGAACGGCCGCTGTAGTCCACGCGCTTGCCAAGCAGGTTCTGGCGGAAGCGCCCCTGCTTGCCGCGCAGCATGTCTGAGAGCGACTTGAGTGTGTGGTTGTGGCTGCCAGTGATGGCGCGGCCGCGGCGGCCGTTGTCGACCAACGCGTCGACGGCCTCCTGGAGCATCCGCTTCTCATTGCGGACGATGATGTCCGGCGCGCCAAGCTCCATGAGCCTCTTAAGGCGGTTGTTGCGGTTGATAACACGGCGATAGAGATCATTCAGATCGCTCGTGGCGAAACGACCGCCGTCCAATTGCACCATGGGGCGCAGGTCCGGCGGCAGGACGGGCAGCACGGTCAGGATCATCCACTCCGGCTTGTTATCGCTCTTGCGAAATCCCTCGACGACGCGCAGGCGCTTGGCGGCCTTCTTGGCCTTCTGGCCGGTTGAACCAATGGCCTCAGCATGCAGCGTCTCGCGAAGCTCTTCGAGGTCCATCGTGCTGACGATTTCCAACAGCGACTCCGCGCCCATACCGGCACGGAACAGGGAGCCGTAGTGCTCGTTGCGGTCCTTGAACTCGTTCTCGGTCATCGTCTTGCGGGGTTGCAGCTGCTCCAGGTCGCCGCGGCGAGCGTCCCACGCCTTGCGAGCCTCCTGGATGCGCTCCTGGGCGTCCTTTTGGAGGGCGGCAATTTCCTGCTGGGCGCCGCTCTGTTCCTCCACCGCCTGCGCGACGAGCCCTTCAAGAACGGTATCGAGCTCGGCGATGCTCTCTTCTGTAATCTCCTGGCCCTTCTCCACCAGCGTGCGCCCATGGACGCTGATCGTGTCGCTGGCTTTCTGGCCCACCAACTGGGGCAGGCCGGTGTGCAGGGCATCGACATCAGCCTCGATCATTGCGCGGCGCTCGGCGAGTTCCCGCGTGCTCTTCTCGCGGATAGCGGACACATTGGTATCCAGGTCAGCGCGGATCTCCTCAAGGAGCTTGTCCTCATGCTCCGCAAATTGATCAAGGAGGTCCTGCTTGCGCTCCTCATCCACCTCGATGATCACGTACTGGGCGTAGTAGAGGACGCGCTCAAGGTTGCGAGGCGTCATGTCCAGCAGCATCGCAAGCCAACTCGGCGTCCCCTTGGCGAACCAGATATGGGCGACGGGCGCGGCCAGGTTGATATGCCCCATCCGCTCACGTCGCACCTTGGCGCGCGTTACTTCAACGCCGCAGCGGTCGCAGATCACGCCGCGATAGCGGATGCGCTTGTACTTGCCGCAATAGCACTCGAAATCCTTGGTCGGGCCGAAGATGCGCTCATCAAAGAGCCCATCCTTTTCCGGCTTCTGATTGCGGTAGTTGATCGTCTCAGGCTTGGTGACCTCGCCATAGGACCACGACCGGATCTGGTCCGGGGAGGCGAGTGAGATTCGTATTGCGCTGAAACTAGGATCCGTCATTCTCTCTCTCCTCCGTGTCTCCATCACCGAAGTCATCCACGCGCAAGGCCCCGCTGAGGGCCAATTCCAGTGCCGGAACGTCCGGGTCCTGCAGCAACTCGATAGCGAGGCCCAGGCTCTGCAGTTCCATCTGCAGGACGTGGAAGGACTCCGGGATGCCGTGTTCAATCACGTCCTCGCCCTTCACGATGGCCTCATAGGTTTGCTGCCGGCCTTGCACGTCATCCGACTTGATCGTGAGCATTTCCTGGAGGTTGTGCGCTGCGCTGTACGCCTCAAGCGCCCAGACCTCCATCTCTCCAAACCGCTGGCCGCCGAACTGCGCCTTGCCGCCCAACGGCTGTTGCGTGATCAATGAATACGGGCCCGTCGAGCGGGCGTGAATCTTGTCCTCCACGAGGTGGATCAGCTTGAGCATGTAGATGTAGCCGACGGTCACGGGTTGGCCGAACGCCTCACCCGTGCGTCCGTCACGCAGGGTCACCTTGCCGAAGATCGGCGGATGGTTGCCGCTCTTCCGGAAGTGCTCCTCCGTCTTCGCTACAACGCCGTCGGTGTCCAGCTTCTTGTGTGACACTCCCTCCTGGTCCAGCCAGAGACGCAGGCACACCTCCTTGGCGACGCCGCGGGTACGGTCGTTGAACACAGGAGCAGGGTCGACACCCCGCTCTCGCAGCCACGCCTCCGCAATCTCCTGCTCGAAGGTCGGCTCGCCATGCTCTCCGGTTGCGCGAACCGCGCCGGACTCATGCGCGATGTAGGCGCGGCCGAGCGCGTCCTCAATGGATCCCGGGTCTGCGCCGTCAAAGACGGGCGTCACAACCTGGAATCCGAGTTCGCGTGCCGCAGAGCCGATATGCGTCTCAAGGATCTGGCCGAGGTTCATGCGGGAAGGCACGCCGATGGGGTTAAGGATGATTTCAACCGGCGTCCCGTCCGGCAGGTAGGGCATGTCCTCAATGGGCATGATCCGCGAGATGACGCCTTTGTTACCGTGCCGTCCCGCCATCTTGTCACCGACGGAGATCTTGCGGGTCTGTGCCACCCATACGCGCACCAGCTCGTTGACGCCGGCCTGCAGGTCATCCTTCTGCTCGCCCGTCAGGATGCGGACGTCGATAACCTTGCCGTGCTCGCCGTGCGGGACGCGGAGCGACGAGTCCTTAACCTCGCGGGCCTTTTCACTGAAGATTGCGCGGAGCAGCTTCTCTTCCGGCGAGAGCTCAGTCTCGCCCTTGGGCGTGATCTTGCCGACAAGGATATCGCCGGCGTTCACCTCTGCGCCAATGCGAATGATTCCCTTTTCGTCGAGGTCGGCGAGGGCCTCCTCGCCCACGTTCGGGATGTCGCGTGTGATCTCCTCGCGCCCCAGCTTGGTGTCGCGGGCTTCGACCTCGTGCTTCTCGATGTGGATGGACGTGAACTTGTCCTCGCGCACCACGGATTCAGAGAGGATAATCGCGTCCTCGAAGTTGTAGCCCTCCCAGGACATGAACGCGCACAGCACGTTCTGGCCCAGGGCCAGCTCACCCTGCACCGTGGAGGCGCAGTCGGCGATCGGATCGCCCGCCTTGACCACGTCGCCGGGGGCCACCGAGGGCTTCTGGTTGATAACCGTTCCCTGGTTGGACCGCTCGAACTTGCGGACGCGGTGGGGATAGGTCTTCCCGTCGTCGCCCTTGATGATGATTTCCTCAGCCGTCGCCGTCACGACGGTCCCGTCAACGCGGGAGAGCAATATTTGACCACTGTCTTTCGCGACGCGGGACTCCATGCCGGTACCGACGATGGGCACGTCCGGGCGCACGAGCGGCACGGCCTGCCGCTGCATGTTGGAACCCATCAGCGCACGGTTGGCGTCGTCGTGTTCGAGGAATGGAATCAAGGCAGTGGAGACACTGAAGATCTGCTTGGGGGAGACGTCCATGAACTCAACATCCACGGCGCGGGCGGTATGGGGCTCTCCCTGCCGCCTGACCTCGATCATGTCCGAGACCATCTCGCCAACGTCATTGAGTTCCGTGTTGGCCTGCGCGATGTCGTGCCGCTCTTCCTCGTCCGCGTCAAGGTACTCGGACTCATTGAGCACGAAGGGGCGCACGGGGATGTCCCGCGCCGCAAGCCGCGCCATCGACTTGGCAAGATCGGCCGAGACGACCGTTCCGGCCTCGGCAACCATCTTGCCGCGCCGATCCTTCACGTCTTCGCGCAGTGTGTGGCCCTCAACCCGCTTCGGCTCCTTGTTCGGAATCTCCGTGAGCACGCGGCGGTACGGCGTCTCGATGAAGCCGAAAGGGTTGATCTTGGCGTATGTGGCAAGCGAGCCAAGGAGACCGATGTTCGGCCCCTCCGGAGTCTCAATGGGGCAGATGCGCCCGTAGTGAGAGTTGTGAACGTCACGCACGTCGAAACCGGCGCGCTCGCGGGACAGTCCACCGGGACCCAGCGCAGAGAGACGCCTCTTGTGCGTCAACTCGGCGAGAGGGTTGGTCTGATCCATGAACTGGGAAAGCTGGGAGCCCCCAAAGAACTCACGCAGCGATGCAACGATTGGGCGCACGTTTACGAGGTGACCGGGCGTCGCGCCCTCCGGCTGCACCAGGGTCATGCGCTCCCGCGCCACGCGCTCCATGCGGAGCAGGCCGACGCGGAACTGGTTCTGGATCAACTCGCCGACCGAGCGGACGCGGCGGTTCCCCAAGTGGTCGATATCGTTAGGCCGCGATGCCCCGCTGTGCACGCGGATCATCTGCCTGATGAGCGCGACGATGTCCTCCGGCAACAGGATGCGCGTTTCCGGATCTACCTGCGAGCCAAGGCCACGATTGAGCTTGTAGCGGCCCACCCGAGCCAGGTCGTAGCGTCGGGGGTCAAAGAACAGGTGATGAATGAGTGTCTTGGCGTTGTCCAGCACGGACGGCTCACCCGGGCGCAGGCGGCGGTAGAACTCCAGCAGCGCCTCATCCGTCGTCCGCGCGTGTGGCTCCTTTTCGAGCGTTGTGCGGATCAGGCTCGCGTCGCCGGGCTGGTCCACGTCCGAGAACATCGAAAGAATCTCGTCCTCGTCGAAACCGAGGGCGCGGAGCAGCAGGGTGACGGGCATCTTGCGGCGGCGATCCACCTTGACGCTGATGATGCCCTTGTTTGAGATATCGAACTCCAGCCAGGCGCCCCGATTGGGAATGAGCTTGGTCATACAGAGTTGGCGGCCTGTGGACGGGTCGCGCTCCAGCGTGAAATAGGCGCCGGGCGAGCGCACCAACTGGCTGACGACGACGCGCTCCGCGCCGTTGATGATAAATGTGCCCCGGTCGGTCATCAGGGGAACGTCGCCGAGGAAGAGATCCTGTTCCTTAACCTCGCCGGTTTCCTTGACGGTCAACTGAGCCGTGACGTGCAGGGGAGCGGAGTAGTTGAGGTCCTTGTCGCGGCACTCGTCTTCGGAGTGCTTGGGCGCATCAAAGCGGTGCTCGACAAACCGGAGCTGGAAGCGGCCGCCAACCGCCTCTGCACGCGCCTTGCCCTCCCGGACAAGTTCCAGGATCTCGCGTGGAGAGCGTCCGGCGCTTAGGTCTGTGGGCAGAGTCTCCCTGGCGGCATCCTGGATGGGGCTGATCTCGGAAAGGAGTTCAGCAATGCCATCGGTCTTAAACCAATTGAAGGAGTCGACCTGTATCTGGATGAGATTTGGCGGCGCGAGTACTTCATCGACCCGCGAGTAGTTCTTGATTGACTCCCTCATGGTTGCGACCATTCGGCGCTCCTCCCTCTAAACAAGCAGAAAAAGCCCGTTCGCGGGGCATGCTCTATTAGCCCAGCGAACAGGCATATCGGTGCGATCTAACGGGTCGACGTCCACCCAAGCACAATCGAATACTATATCACACGCGCGCAAACGTCAAATGGCAGGTGTGGTGTAAGGGCACTTCCCTCATACCCTGTCTATCTCATCCAGCCCGGCAAGGAAGTCACGGAAGCCGCTGGGCGGCTCACCGGGAATGACGGTCACGACGGAGTGGAGCGCCGACACAAGATCGTCGTCTATCTCGAATGGCAGGTTCAGCGCGACCGACCACGCCGCCGCGTGCGCCAATGAGGCCGGCACAGCCTGCTCCACCGATGAATCCGCCTTGCGCATGATCAGCACCGGGGTGAGGGCGGGGCCGTCACGCGAGTCAATCAATAGCAGTTTGATGCCCAGGACGAGGCCTGCGCCCCGTGAGGCTGTGTCCTTGAGGTGGTCGAGGACGTTTCTGCCCGGCATTCCGTCATCCGATAAGAGGCTGCCGAGAACGACGGCCTCCTTCTCCAGCACGTTCAGTGCCAGCCTGTCCTCCCCCTCCGTGCTGCGGAGGATGAGCACGTGCTGTTTCGTTTCGGCGTCTTCAGACACCCTTTCAACCAGGTAGTTCATTGCTGTCCCTGCGCCGCTCCAGTATAGGCGTCGAAAGCATGTTGCAGAATGACGCCCTGTATACTGCAAAGGCATCTATAGCGGCGGAAAATCACGCAGGGGACAGGCATTCAATGGCAGTGGAGCGGCGCGCGGGCAATCCATACAACCTCAGATATGATCCCATCGCACTTGATCGGAAATGGCAGGAGCGATGGCAGTCGGACGGCCTGCACGAGGCCGACCCCGACGATTCCCGCCCCACGTGGTATGCCCTCACGATGTTCCCGTACACCTCCGGTGATCTGCACGTCGGCCACTGGTACGCAGAGGCCCCGGCGGACGCCCACGCGCGCTATATGCGGATGCGCGGGTACAACGTGCTTCACCCAATGGGATTCGACGCGTTCGGCCTGCCGGCGGAGAATGCCGCCATCCAACGCGGCATCCATCCGCAGAGGTGGACGCTGGACAATGTTGATCGAATGCGCGAGCAGCTCAAGACCATCGGCGCGGGCTACGACTGGCGTCGCGAGGTCATTACGTGCCTGCCCGAGTACTACAAGTGGAACCAGTACTTCTTCCTCAAGATGTTTGAAAAGGGCATCGCCTATCGTGCGATGGCTCCTGTCAACTGGTGTGAGAAGGACCAGACGACTCTCGCAAGAGAGCAGGTCATGCCCGACGGCACGTGCGAACGCTGCGGGACAGTCGTGTACCAACGCGACCTAGAGCAATGGTTCTTCCGCATCACCGACTATGCCGAGGAATTGCTGGACAACTCAAAGATCGATTGGCCCGAGCGCATCAACCTGATGCAGACCAATTGGATTGGGCGCTCCGAGGGCGCGGAGATCTCGTTCGGCCTCGATGTGCCCGGCGTGGACGTTGATGAACTGCGCGTGTTCACCACGCGGCCGGATACCACATACGGCGTTACATTCATGGTGCTCGCCCCCGAGCATCCCCTGGTGCTGGCGCTTACGACCGATGAGCAGCGCGCCGAGGTGGAGGAATACGTCGCCCAGGCACGGCGGCTGACGGAGATTGAGCGGCTGGCAGTCGACAAGGAGAAGACGGGCGTTCCGCTGGGGACCTATTGCATCAACCGCCTCAACGGTCAAAAGGTTGCTCTGTGGATCGCCGACTATGCCCTCGCAACCTACGGCACGGGCGCGGTTATGGGCGTGCCGGCGCATGACGAACGCGATTTTGAATTCGCGACCAAGTACAGAATCCCAATAGAGACAGTCATCGCGCCGGAGGGCTACGACGGCTCGCCGCTGAGCGAGGCGTACATCGATCCCGGCGTCATGGTCAACTCCGGACCGTTCACGGGGATGCCGAATGAGGATGGCAAGGCGGCCGTCGCGAAGCACCTGGAGGAGAACGGCTGGGGCGGCCCGACCGTTTCCTATCGCATGAGAGACTGGCTCGTCTCTCGTCAACGGTACTGGGGCACGCCAATTCCGATTATCTATTGCCCCGATTGCGGCATTGTGCCGGTTCCCGAGGATCAGCTGCCGGTGGTCTTGCCGGAGGACGCCGAATTCCTCCCGACGGGTGAATCTCCCCTCAGGTATCACGAGGGGTTCCGCCACGCGGCTTGTCCGCAGTGCGGCAACGCGGACGCGGAGCGAGAAACGGACACGATGGATACGTTTGTCGACTCCGCGTGGTACCAGTTCCGCTACACGAGCCCGGACGCGGGCACGAATAAGGCATTTGACCCTGCCGAAATGTCGCGATGGGCGCCGGTTGACCTGTATACGGGTGGCGCGGAGCACGCAGTCATGCACCTGCTCTATGCCCGATTCTTCACAAAGGCGCTGCGCGACCTTGGCCTGCTCAACTTTGACGAGCCATTCAAGAAGCTCTTCAACCAGGGCGTCATCCTCGGCGAGGATCACGAGAAGATGTCCAAGAGCCGCGGCAACGTGGTGAATCCCGATGAACAGACGGCGTTGCTCGGCGCAGACGCCGTCCGCGCGTATCTGATGTTTGTTGGGCCATGGGATCAGGGCGGGGCGTGGAGCACACAGGGCATCCGCGGTGTGCCCCGGTGGTTCAATCGTGTGTGGGAGCTGTGCGAGGCACGATGCCGTGATGAGGGCGCTCCGGCCCCTGCCGCCATTGCCACTGAACTTACGCGTGAGATGCACCGCACCATCCAAAAGGCGACCGAGGACATCGAGACGTTTCAGTTCAACACGATGATCGCTGCGCTCATGACTTTTACGAATACGCTGTCGCGCATCGAAAGTGACAGTCCCGAAGCGGCCCGCAGCCCGGAGTGGCGTGAGGCGTATGACACCCTGCTCCTGCTGCTTGCACCCATTGCGCCGCATCTTGCGGAAGAGTTGTGGGAGATGACAGGGAAGCCGTATTCCATCCACCAACAGTCGTGGCCTGAATACGACGAGTCGCTGACAAAGTCTGAGGAGATCACATTGATCGTGCAGGTGGACGGCAAGCTGCGTGATCGCCTGACGGTGGCCGCCGATATTGCTGAGGACGATGCTCGCGTGGCGGCGATGGGGAGCGAGAAAATCCAGATTGCCCTCAACGGCGCAGACCCCGCCCGGGTCATCTACGTGCCAGGCCGCCTGCTTAATCTCGTGACACGATAATGTCCGGCGCCACTACCGGTATCATCGTCGCCGCCGGCTCCGGTGAGCGGATGGGAGGCGTGCAGAAAGTATTCCAGCCCCTGCTTGGCCGCATGATGGTGGCTTATTCATTGCGCGCGATGGAAGACTGTCAGGACATCGACCACATCGTGCTTGTTGTCGCACCCGACTCCGTAGAAAAGGCGGCGTCTCTCGTAGCGTCGATGGAGTTGTGCAAGGTGTACGCGGTGTGCGCCGGAGGGGTCACGCGCCGCGAGTCCGTTCTGGCCGGACTGCGCGCTGCGCCGGACGACAGTCACATCACGCTGGTTCATGACGGCGCGCGCCCATGCGTCACGACGGAATTGATCGCACGGGGCGTCGCGGCGGCGAGGGAACGCGGCGCGGGAGTCCCAAGCGTCCCCGTGCAAGACACCATTAAGGAAGCAGGACAAGACGGACGGATTCTGGCGACGCCCGACAGGTCGCGCCTCTTTGCTGCGCAGACACCTCAGGCCTTTCGCACCGATCTGCTACTCCGCGCCCATGCTGACGCACCGCCCAATCTCCTGTTGGACGACGCGAGCCTGCTTGAGGCCATCGGGGAGCCCGTGCACATTTTTGAAGGCGACCCGGCCAACTTAAAGGTGACAACATCTACTGATCTGACCCTCGCAGTGGCGGTCCTTCGGAACCGAGGCATTGAGCCTTCCAAAAACGCAGATGGGATACGGTGATGCCGACGACTCGCGTTGGACTTGGTTTCGACAGCCATCCTCTGGTTGAGGGCAGGGCACTCATCCTGGGTGGGATACGGATAGAGCACGATCGTGGTCTGCAGGGTCATTCGGACGCGGATGTTCTCGCCCACGCGCTGACGGACGCGCTGCTGGGCGCGGCGGGGTTGGGCGACATCGGCCAGCATTTCCCCAGCACCGATCCCGCCTACAAGGACGCGGACAGCATGGAGTTGCTGCGCCGTGCGATGGACATGGTGGAAGAGCGTCAATTGCGGCTCGGAAACGCCGATGCTACGCTCTATGCGGACGCGCCCCGCCTTGGTCCGTATCGGGACGCCATGATTCAATCTCTTGCGATGAAACTTCGAGTCGAGCCTGACAAACTGAACCTGAAATTCAAGACGCTTGAGGGTCTGCCGCTGGGCAGTCCAGAGGGGGCCGCTGTCATCGCGGCTCACGTCATTGCTGCGCTTGAGGCCGAGGCCTGATGCTGCGCCTGACAAGCACACTCACCGGCGAGAAGACAGAGTTCACGCCGCATAATCCGCCGGATGTCCTGATGTACGTCTGTGGCGTCACTCCATACTCGGATTCGCATGTTGGTCACGGCATGAGCTACGTCATCTTCGATGTCGTCAGGCGTTATCTCGCCCATCGCGGCTACAACGTGCGGGTGGCGCAGAACTTCACGGACGTTGACGACAAGATCATCGCGCGGTCCCAGGAAACCGGAGAAGCGGCGTCGGATCTCGCAGGCCGCTATATGGACCTTTTCCGAGAGGACATGGGACTGCTGAACGTCTTGCCCGCGGACGAGTATCCGCTCGCGACGGCAGAAGTTCCGTCGATGCTGGAGATGATCGAGGGCTTGATTGACCGTGGATTTGCGTACGCCGCCGGTGGTGATGTGTATTTCCGCGTCGGCAAGTTTGAGACGTACGGCAAGCTCTCGCACCGCACGCTGGACGGGATGATGGCGGGGGCGCGGATCGCGCCCAATGAATTAAAGGAGTCACCACTGGACTTCACGCTCTGGAAGGGCGCGAAGGAGGGTGAACCGTCATGGGAGAGCCCGTGGGGCCCCGGTCGCCCCGGCTGGCATATCGAGTGCTCGGCAATGTCCCTGAGCTACCTGGGCGAGAAGATTGATATTCACGGCGGCGGCGCGGACTTGATCTTTCCTCACCACGAGAACGAGATCGCCCAAACGGAGGCGTTCACCGGAACCGCGCCGTTCGCCCAGTACTGGCTCCACAACGGCCTGCTGCAAATGGGCGAGGAGAAGATGAGCAAGTCGCTCGGCAACCTCGTCTCCATTCGAGACGTTGCTGAGCAGCATGGCGCGGATGCGTTTCGGCTGTTCGTGCTGACATCCCATTACCGGATGCCGCTGACATGGACGGACGAAAGTGTGGCGGCGTCGGCCCGCGCGGCGGAACGACTGTCACGGGCGGCATGGGCATCCGGCGGCGAGGGTGATGCGCCGGATGTAGAGGCTTTCAGGGGACGCTTCTATGAGGCCATGGACGACGACCTCAACACGCCTCAGGCTCTCGCTGCGCTGTTCGACATGGCTCGGGAGATCAACCGCGCGGCAGGGGCCGGAGGCGATGTCCGCGAGGCGTCGTCGCTCCTCCGAGAACTTGGGGGCGTGCTCGGCCTGAGACTTGAGCAGCCCGGAACGACCGGCGGGGCAGGGGATGCTGCCCCATACATCGAATTGTTGATTGAGACTCGCGCCACACTGCGGGCAGAGAAACAGTTCGCGCTGGCGGATAATCTGCGGGATCGACTTACTGATCTCGGCATTGTGCTGGAAGACACCCCCCGCGGTACAGAGTGGCATTTCGGACGCCAGGACGGATAATGCGAGTCAATTGCGGACAGTAAAGTTCAACCACGGGTGATTAGTGCAATTTGTGAATACGAATAAGCGAATATTTGGCGATATTGACGTTATCTTGACGACTATTGCGAACTGCTCGTACAGTAGCGAAACCGCCCATCCTTCGCTCGGGGAGTAGTTATTGCCGTGTGGCTTATTACCTTTGATATTGATGGAACAATGGAGTTCGGTGATCCGAACGGCATCCTGACCCGAGACCACGTCGAGTACTTTCGTTCAAAGGGAGCAGTCGTCGGCAGCGCATCGGATCGCCCGGAAAGTTCGCAGACGCTTATGTGGAACGGTTACGGCCTTGAGCCTGACTTTGTGATCCTCAAGCACCACATGCCCACGTTAAAGGAGCGGTATCCGGATCTCAGCACGTATTGGCACGTCGGGGACAGGCCGCTCGATCAGCAAACGGCGCGTCAGGCAGGTTTCACTTTCTTCTGGCCGGATCAGTTCCCCTCGCCTGAGATGGCGGATGACTTCTTTATCCACGTTAAGCCGCCGGAGGAGGGTGGTTCACTCACGGCCGGGGAGGCCGCCCTGCGCCTTGCCGATCACGCCCTGCAAGTGAACGGTGCTACTGAGGGCAGCTAACCATTTCCCACGCGCAGCTTGCCGACTAGCCCGTAAAGCGTGAGCTGGCGATGGCTAATACAACAAAGATGACGGCGAGGCCAATCGTCGCCTGGAACAGTGTCTTTTCAAAGCCACGCCGCGCCCGAAACACGGACGCCCCCGCGCCAAAAACGCCACCCAGGTCCTGCGTCCGTACTTGCAGCAGGATGGCGGCGATTAGCAGCACGGCCACAAGAAGCTGCAGCACGTGGATGATGATTGTAAGCATCGATTCAGTTTCACTTTCCTATTTGGGCTACATGACCTGTATCTATTCTGCCTCATCTGCGCCCGGGGTAACCGCAGCCAGTTGCTCGGCCACCAGTTGATTGGCAACCTGCGGGTTGGCCTGTCCCCGCGTCGCCCGCATCACCTGGCCAACGAGAAAGCCGACAGCATTCTGCTTGCCCTTCTGAAAGTCGGCGACGGCCTTCGGATTCGCTTCGATAGCCTCTTGAACTGCCGCAGCAAGCGCATCCTGGTCGTTGATCTGGGTTAGTCCCTTTTCCGCGACGATGTCCGCCGGACCCTTGCCCGTGCCGAACATCTCAGGAAAGACGTCCTTGGCCATGCGAACGCTGATCGTCCCGTCATCCATCAGGTCAAGCATTGCGGCAAGGGCAAGGGCGGGGACGGGAGAGTCTGCGATGTCCGTGTCTGCCTCACTGAGCAGATGTGTCAGGTCTCCGGCAATCCAGTTTGCTACGGCCTTTGCCCGCGTCTGCCGACTATTTCCCTCTGATTGTGGGGATGCCGCCAACGCCTGTTCGAAGTAGTCGGCAGTAGAGCGGCTCGCTGTGAGCAGGCCGGCGTCATAGGCAGACAGGGCGTTGTCCTGCATGAACCGGCCGCGCCGCGCATCCGGCAGCTCAGGGAGCGACTGTCGTAACTCGCTGACCCATTCCCTGCTGACCACCAGCGGAGGCAGATCCGGCTCAGGGAAATAGCGGTAGTCCTGCGCGTATTCCTTGGAACGCTGAGAGAGCGTCGCACCCTTCTCCTCGGACCAGCCGCGCGTCTCCTGCGGGATCCGTTCTCCGCGTTCAATCAGGTCCGTTTGTCGCCGTACCTCGAACTCCAGCGCGCGGAATACGGCGCGGAAGGAGTTCATGTTCTTGACCTCAACCTTCCAGTTGGGCAGCGGGTCGCCCGGCTTACGCATGGAGATATTGGCGTCGCAGCGGAAGCTGCCCTCCTCCATGTTGCCGTTTGAAACGCCGAGGTATTGGAGGATGGAACGCAGCTTTGTGAGGTAGAGGCGTGCCTCCTCCGGTGAGCGCAGGTCGGGTTCGCCGACAACCTCCATGAGGGGCACGCCGGAGCGGTTGATGTCTACGAGTGAATACGTCTCACCGGTGACATCGACACGGTGCGTCAGACGGGCGGTGTCCTCTTCAAGGTGGACGCGGGTGATGCCGATCCTGCGCGTTTCGTCGCCCTCCGGTTCGATTTCCAACCACCCGTTGCGTGTGAGAGGCAGATCGAACTGGGAGATCTGGTATCCCTTCATCAGGTCAGGGTAGGGGTAGTTCTTGCGATCGAACTTGGTATCCTCCGCAATCTCACAGTTCAGGGCCAGCGCCGTCATGATTGTCGCCGCGACGGCCTGCCGATTGATGACAGGCAGCGTTCCCGGCAAACCCATGCACACCGGGCAGACGCGTGTGTTCGGCTCCGCGCCCGTGTAATCGGCGGAACACCCGCAGAACATCTTGCTCTGCGTCAGCAGCTGCGCGTGCACCTCCAGCCCGATGACGGGCTCAAGCGCAACCTCAGTCTGAGTGGTGGCTACCATGGTCTATTCATTGTAGACGAGCATGACGGCAGGACGCCTCGACGTCTTACCGCTGCCTGGTAGTTCCCGTTAAGTTCTACAAGATCGGGCCGAATTCGAGGAACAAAGGAGCAAAGACGAGGGCGACGATGGACATCAGCTTGAGCAGGATGTTGAGGGACGGTCCGCTGGTGTCCTTGAATGGATCGCCGACGGTGTCGCCCACCACGGTCGCCTCATGGTGCGGCGTGCCCTTGCCGCCGAAGTTGCCCGTTTCGACGAACTTCTTTGCGTTGTCCCACGCGCCGCCCGCATTCGCCATCGTGACGGCGAGCATGAATCCGGCTGCGATGGAGCCGATGAGCAGTCCGCCAAGCGCCTCCTTGCCCAGGAATACGCCGATAAGGACCGGGGCGACAACTGCCAGCACGCCCGGCACCACCATCTCTCGCAACGCGCCGCGGGTGCTGATGTCCACGCACTTGGCGTATTCCGGCTCAGCCGTGCCTTCCATGATCCCGGGAATCTCCCGGAACTGACGCCGCACCTCGTTCACCATCGCATTCGCGGCGCGGCCAACGGCGGCCATTGTGAACGCGGAGAACAGGAACGGAAGCATCGCGCCGATGAACAGCCCAACAAGCGTCTTGGAATCCAGCAGGCTGATGACGTTGAGATCCACGGCCTGCGCGTATGCGGCCATCAGGGCAAGCGCCGTCAGTGCGGCTGAGCCGATGGCGAAGCCCTTGCCCGTCGCGGCCGTCGTGTTGCCAAGCGAATCAAGCGCGTCTGTGCGTTCCCGCACCTCAGGATCGAGGTGAGACTGCTCGGCGATGCCTCCCGCGTTGTCCGCAACGGGGCCGTAGGCGTCTGTCGCCAGCGTGATACCCAGCGTTGACAGCATACCGACGGCAGCGATGGCCACACCGTAGAACCCGAAGAGCTCAAATGAGACCCAGATGGCCGCGGCAACGACCAGCACCGGCACGACTGTGCTCTGCATCGCGGTCGCAAAGCCGCTGATGATCACCGTGGCCGGGCCGGTTTCGCCGGACTGGGAGATCTTCTTCGTGGGGCTGTAGTCGTAGGACGTGTAGTACTCGGTGATGAGACCGATTATCACGCCGCCAATGAGGCCGACGAGCACCGCGCCGAACAACCGCAGGCCAACATCGGAAGCTGCGACAGTCTCTCCGGCAATTTCAACTTCAGAAAACTCAAGGACGTTGACGACGGCGAATGTCGCAATTGCGACGAGAATCGCGGAGGCAAAGATGCCGCGTCGTATCGACCACAAAAGGCTGCCGAATGAGGCCTGCTCACCGGAGCGAACGAGGAACGTACCGATGATAGAGCTGACGATGCCAGCGCCTGCAATCGCCATCGGCAGGATCATGAAAGATGCGTCGTAGTCGGCGATGGCGTATGCCGTTGCGGCGATGGCCATGGCGGCGATGATTGAACCGACGTAGGACTCAAACAGATCCGCGCCCATGCCGGCTACGTCACCGACGTTGTCGCCAACGTTGTCCGCGATGGTAGCGGGGTTGCGCGGGTCATCCTCCGGGATACCCTGCTCAACCTTGCCGACGAGATCCGCTCCAACGTCCGCCGCCTTCGTGTAGATGCCGCCGCCCACGCGGGCGAACAGCGCGATGGAGGACGCGCCGAAGCTGAATCCGGCAACCCACTTCATGATCTCTGCAGCATCGATGTCCGGATAGATATTGGAATAGACGACATACATGAGGCCGACGCCGAGCAGTCCAAGCCCGACAACTGACATGCCCATCACCGCGCCGCTTGAGAATGCGACACGGAGCGCCGGGTTGAGCCCTGTCATGGCCGCCGCGGCCGTTCGCACGTTGGCCCGTGTGGCGACCAACATGCCAAGCGCGCCGGTCGCGGCTGAGACAAGCGCCCCAAGGACGTAGGCAACGGCCGTTCGCGGCTCGACAAGGACGGCGACGACAATCGTCACGACGACGACGAATACGGCGAGGTAGGTATATTCACGGCGCAGGAACGCCATCGCGCCCTCTTGAATCGCGATCGCGATGCGCCGCATCGTCTCATTTCCCTGGTCCACCTGCATGACGCGGTAAGTCAGAATTCCGGCAAAGATCAGCGCCAAAAGCCCGGCACTAAGGGACGCGGCAACTGCCATAATTCTCGGTTAGCCCTCCTACCCGTTTCGCAAAAAATGACGGGACGAATCCCGTCTCAGATAGGAAAGTAGCATTTGCTCCTCTATTCCGTCAATTGGGAACGCCCTCGCCAGTCAGCCCCTTAACTGCATCCCGTAGCCCGCCTAACTTCTCGATCGCACCGTATGCCGTTGCGTCCATCTGTACCGGGGTGATTGACACCTTTTTCTCGCGCAGCGCCCACACGTCCGTTCCTTCTTGTATGTCGACGCCTCGGCGAGATCGCGTCTGCCGCTCCACGCTGATCCAGTAGTAATCGCGCCGCCCATCGTTCCCGTGCGTGACATCGAAATTGACTGCGCGTGGGACGAGGTTCGTGATTTCGACGCCCTGCAATCTTTCCAGACCAAGGTTCGGCACCGTCACATTAAAGAGGATGCCTGCATAGCGTTCCGTATCGGCCAGGATCTGCTCTGCCAACACGCGCGCCACCGACGCCGCCGTCCGGTACCGCAGCCGCTTGCGCAGCGGCATGGAGATGGCCATTGCCGGAATGTTGCGGAAATGCGCGTGCAACGCCGCCCCCACCGTGCCGGAGAGGAACACGTCAGCGCCCAGGTTCGTCCCGTGGTTGATGCCGGAGATCACCAGGTCCGGCTTCTCCTCCGCCATGATGTGGCCGAGCGCGACGATCACGGCGTCACCCGGCGTCCCGTCCACGGAGTAGTGCCGCACGCCCCGCGTCCGCAGGCGACGCACCCGCACGGGTCGATGCAAGGTGAAACTCGCCCCCATCCCGCTCTGCTCACGGTCCGGCGCAACGACGGTGATCTCGCCCAGCCCTCGCAGCGACTTCACCAGCGCGAGGATGCCGGGGGCGTGTATTCCATCATCGTTCGTCAACAGCAATCGCACGCCGCAAGTCTACCCTCTTCGTCATTCCCGTGCTTGACACGGGAACCCAACTCCGCCTACCTGTCCCGAATCTTAACCTCGCCCCTGCGCTACGATGAACTCGTACCACACGACGCGAAAGCAAACGGAAGGGGAAACGAAAATGGCACGCTCAATCACACTGGATGAGGCGAACAGGGTCATCGAGGCCGCGATTGCCAAGGCAAACGAGCAGGAGACGAAGATGAGCATCGCCGTCGTTGACGGGGGTGGCAGGCTCGTCTCATTCGCGAGGATGGACGATGCGATCTGGGCGGGCGTCTACGGCTCACACGGCAAGGCGATTGCATCCGCAGCGTTCAAGCGGCCCAGCGGCTTCTTCCAGGACATGGCGGACAGGCCGATCTTCCAGGGCATCAAGGCTGGCGAGGGCGACCACATGATTCTAAGCCAGGGCGCAGTGCCGATCGAGAAGGACGGTGAAGTCATCGGCGCAGTAGGAGTAGGCGGCGGCACCGGCCAACAAGACGAAGACTGCGCGGCGGCGGGGGCGGCGGCGGTGTAGAGGGAAGAATTGATCCATTTATAGAGGATCTGGGAAATTACGACAGAAACCTCTGAATTGTAAGTAGTTCCTATATCTAAAGGCTCCAAACTACTTCCATATCGAGAAGAGAAAAGGATATTGGCATGACTAACGAACAGCAGCAGCAACCCTTCCCCACGCTTTCCGTTTATATCAACTTTGAGGGGAACTGCCTGGAGGCGTTTGAGGCGTATCGAGGCATCTTTGGTGGGGAGTTTTCGAATGTCATGACGTTCGCGGACTTGCCGCCCTCCGATGAAATGCCGCCCATGCCGGACGGGTGGGACGACAAGGTCATGCACGTGGCCCTGCCCATCGGTGACAGCATCCTCATGGGCAGCGACATGCCGCCCGGCTTCGGCCCGCCTCTCACCGTCGGCACCAACTACTCCGTCAGCTATGCCGCACCCTCCCGCGAGGACGTAGACCGCGTCTTTGGCGCGCTTGCGGACGGCGGAGAGGTCACCATGGAACTCCAGGACATGTTCTGGGGCGACTACTTCGGCTCTTGCACGGATCGCTTCGGCATCAACTGGCAGGTCCACTACGCAGCCGAGGGCGGAATGGCGTAGGGAAGCCTCGCGCCATCTGCGATAGAATGAGCGCGGGTTGGCGATACGTGACCACGGGCTAAGAGAAACGCGCCGCATCCGGAGGGCAGCCCGGAGTCACGTCTCGCCGGGGGGCGCATCGAATGGAACTGCACGAAGCCCTATTGGCGCTTGGGCTGCTGATTGTCCTCGCCAAACTCCTTGAGGGCGTCTTCAAGCGTTTCGGCCTGAATGCCATCATTGCTTATGCCACAGCCGGGGTCATCCTTGGCCCAGTCCTGGGAATCGTGGAAGCGGGCCGTGAGATGGAGATCATTCTCAGCATCGGAATCTTCATCTTCTTCTTCCTCATCGGCATTGAAGAGCTGGACATCAGGGGCTTCATCGCCTCCGTCCGCGGTCGCCTCTTTCTCGCCGCCTCGTTATCGGTTGCCATCTCGTTGCTGATTTCCCTGGCGGTCACGTCCGATTTCCTGTTTGATCTGGGATTGGACCTGGAATTTGAACAGGCGCTGGGACTCGCCGGGGTGCTGTCATTGTCCAGCCTGGGGTTAGTCGCGAAAGTGCTTGTGGACGAGGGGCGACTGAAGGAGCCGGTGGGCGTCCAGATATTCACCGCGGTGGTCATCGCCGAGCTGATCGCGCTGTTTGTTGTTGGATTCGCGATCAGTGAACAATTCTTCGCAGGCGAATCCGATGAATCCCTGAATCCCATCAGCGCCCTTGTCATCATCGGGCAGATTCTGGGATTCGCTGCCGTGACGTGGCTGTTTTCCACCAAGGTGCTTCCATGGATCATTGTCGGCCTGCATCGTTTCCTGCGCGTGCCGCAGTTGTCCTTCGGAGTGCTCCTCGGCGGGCTCTTCCTTGTTGTTGTGGGCGCGGAGGGCGTTGGATTGCATGGCTCGCTCGGAGCGCTGCTCTTTGGCGCGGCCCTCTCTATGCTTCCCTACCAGGTCCGGCGGGACATCATGCCCGGCATTAGAAGCTCCGCAGAGGGATTCTTTGTCCCGCTCTTCTTTGCCTCGGCAGGATTGCATATGAGCATGGCTTTCCTTGATCTGCCAATCGTGACCATCGCAGCGCTGGTCCTGGTCCCGCTGGCCGGAAAATTCGCAGGAGCCTTCCTGAGCACCTACATCGTGCGGCTTGAAGCGCCATTCGCCATTTCAGCCGGCCTGATGGCCAAGGGTGTGGCGGAGATTGCGCTGCTGTTGCTGCTGTTCCGGACGGGCGGCATCGACGAGGCAGTGTTCTCCCTGCTTGTGGTCGTTATGCTTGGGTACATGCTCCTCTCGCCGTTCGGCATCAGCTTCGCCCTGAACAGGCTCAAGCATTCTGATGAGGTGGCGGGCACGGGCAAAGTACCGCCGTCGCTGGTCCCCTTCGCGCTGGACGGGATTAAGGTGGGGGACATACTGGATCGTTCCCGGAACTACGCGGAACAATCGACTACCGTAAAGGCGTTCACAGAGTTCTGGTTGCTGCCGGAACAACACGACTACGTGATTGTCGATAAGGGGAAACTGGCCGGAATTGTGTCGCTGAGTATGCTGCGTTATCTTCCTCACGCCGACTGGGATGACACGCCGGTGAGCCGAGTGTTGCGCGAGAACACCCCATCTGTAGGCGAGGAAGAACTGATTGAGGACGCCCTGCAGCAGATGATCGATAATTCTCTGACGGTGCTTCCCGTCAAAGATGAATCCTCGGATGAATTCATCGGCTCGATTTCCAGCAGTGAAGTGCTGGAGCTGATCACAATGACTGCCCGGGGGCACTAGGCTTCACACTCTCTCCAACGCGGGGTGATTGAGGGCAAAAAATACGCTAACGAATTCGTATACGTGCTTGCCAAGCTGCGTAGCGCGATGGTAACGTGTGCGCATAGCGACAGGGCAGGAGGCTTTGGCCCCGTGAGGTGGACGTATGAGTCTTCGTGGTGAAGCAGCGATCATCGGAATCGGCGAGTTGCCGACAACCCGCTCCACGTTCGGTCGCTCAATGGTTGGACTCATGGGTGACGTGGCCCGCATCGCTATCCATGACGCCCATTTGCGCTTCACGGATATAGACGGACTTGTTACGGAGGGCGGGACTGTGTCCCCGGCCTTTGCGTCCGAGTACCTCGGCATCAGCCCACGATTCGCGACCGGCGCAAGCATGATGGGAGCCAGCGGGGCTACGGGCGTCACACTCGCCTCTATGGCTGTTCAAAACGGCCTCGCCAATTATGTGCTCGTCGTAATCGCCACGGCGCGCAACCCCAGCATCCCACCGGAGGGCGGCGGGCCTCCCAGCGCGAGATCGGAGTTTGAAGAACCGTACGGCATGTCTGCCGGCGCGAATACCGGCTACGGCATGATGTATGTACGTCACATGGAAGAGTACGGCACTACTGAAGAGCAGATGGCCCACATGGCCGTCAACGAGCGATTTAACACACTCGAGAACCCCAACTCCGTTTTCCAGGGGCAGCCCATCACACATGAAGATGTGATGAATTCCCGCTTTATCAACTACCCCATCAAACTGCTTGAAACCGTGATGCCGTGCGCCGGCGCGGCGGCTGTCGTGGTGACGAGCGCGGAGCGTGCCAGGTACAGCCTAAACCGGCCGGTGTACGTGCTTGGCGCAGGCGTCGCGACCGATCCGCTGATGGGGTGGGTGCGTGACAAGCTGACGGAGACACCCGTCGCGCGGTCCGCCCCAACGGCGATCACGATGTCCGGTTATACGCCGCGCGATATGCAGTTCGCCCAATTCTATGATTGATACACCATTCTCCATGCCGTGTGCCTGGAAGATGCGGGACTGATTCCCAAGGGCGAAGTGGGACCCTTCTTTGAATCGACGGATACACGCTACAACGGCGAGTTCCCAATCAATACTGACGGCGGCCAACTCTCTAGCGGGCAACCGGGCCTTGCCGGCGGGTTCCGCCACGTTGTTGAGGGTGCGCGCCAGATTATGGGCAAGGCAGGTGTTCGTCAGATTGCCCGCAATGACCTCGGTCTGGTGAATGGTTGAGGCGGCACCGCGAGCACCATGTGCACGCTGGTTCTCGGGTCCGAGAATGCACTCTAGAGAAAAGAGCCGGGTGAAGGCCGCCGCTGGGAGTTAGACAGCCATGACGAGCGAATACAGAAGACCGGTGCCACGTCCCACCATGAATCCGGAGTTGACCGCCCGGTTCTGGGCGGGAACGAAGCGTCATGAACTCTGGCTCCAGAACTGCAAGCGCTGCAGCAATTTCATCTTCTATCCGCGTGAGGCGTGTCCCACATGTTGGGGTCATGGCGATGACCTGGTCTGGACGAAAGCAAGCGGGAAAGGCCGCATCCACTCGTACACCACGGTCTATCAGCCCGCTGTCCCCACCTTCGGTGAATTCATGCCCATGGCACAGGTCCTTATCGAACTTGATGAGGGCGTTCGAATGGTCGGGAACATAGTCGATGTCACATCTGAGGAATTCCGTGCGGATCCTGCGCTGCTCCCGGTGAATCAGCGTGTCGAGGCGGTCTTTGAGGACGTTACGCCCGAGTGGACACTCGTCAAGTGGCGGCGGGTCGAAGAGGAACCGGTGCCGGGATCCGATTCAGAGCCGGCCGAGAATCCATGGGCGAACGACCCCAGGTATAACTGATCTCATCAGTGAGACGGACACCAAACAGGAGGGCAGAGACGTGAGTTTCCGAGGAGAGGCCGCAATTATCGGTATCGGCGAACTCCCGTCACGCCGAACGATTCCCGGCATGAGCGTGGGCGGTCTCATGGCGCAGGCCGCTCGACTCGCCATCGAAGATGCGCACATCTCAAAGGATGACATAGACGGGCTGGTTACTGAGGGAGGCGCAATCTTTCCCGGATTCGCGTCGGAATACCTTGGAATCCGCCCGCGATTCGGCACCGGCACCTCCATGATGGGCGCCAGCGGCGCGACCGCTGTCATGCTTGCCTCTATGGCCGTCCAGAACGGCCTCGCCAACTACGTCCTCGTCGTTATGGCACAGGCACGTAATCCTGCAATCCCCGATGAGCCCGAGGGGTCCCACGGCCCCGCGTCCGAGTTTGATTTCCCGTATGGTCCCGCCGCTGGCGCGAATTCCGGCTACGCGCAGGTCTACAAGCGCCACATGGATCGCTACGGCACAACGCAAGAGCAGTTGGCGCACGTTGCAGTGAATGAACGCGCCAACGCTCAGGGCAATGAGAACGCCGTGTTCAACGGCCAGCCGATTACGCATGATGAGGTTATCAGCTCCCGCTACGTGAATTATCCGCTGCGTCTGCTGGAATGTGTGATGCCGTGCGCCGGCGCGGCGGCCGTTATTGTCACGACCGCTGAGCGGGCCAAGGCCGGCCTGAACAAGCCCGCCTACATGCTTGGTGGCGCCACGGCGGTGGACGGCTTAAGCGGGATGATGCGGCCGGAGCTCACCACCACACCGGTTGCGCGCTCTGCGCCAACCGCGTTCGCCATGTCCGGTTACGCCCCGAGTGACATCCAGTTCGCTCAATTCTATGATGCATACACGATTATCCATGCCGTTTCCCTGGAAGACGCAGGAATCGTGCCGAAGGGCGAGATTGGGCCGTTCTTTGCGGAGACTGATACCACCTACAACGGGACGTTCCCAATCAATACCGACGGCGGCCAGTTGTCCGGCGGACAACCTGGTTCGGCGGGTGGTCTCCGCCATGTCGTTGAGGCAGCCCGCCAGATCATGGGCAAGGCGGGTGTGAGACAGATCGAGCGCAATGACCTGGGCCTCGTAAATGGCAACGGTGGCATGGCGAGCGTCATGTGCACGCTGGTTCTCGGGTCCGAGAACACACTCTAGAGACAAGAAGAGAAACGTCAAGGCGAGATTCGCTGAGGGGACGCAGAGTCATGACGAGCGAATACAACAAGCCGCTGCCGCGAGCGACGCTCAACCCGGACGTGTCACGGCCGTTCTGGGAGGGCACAAAGAAGCATGAGTTGTGGGTACAGTACTGCACCGTCTGCAACAAGTTCATCTTCTTCCCGCGCGAGGTGTGCCCGTATGACCTCTCCCCCATCGACAAGCTCGTCTGGACAAAGGTCAGCGGCAAGGGCCGCGTCTACTCCTACACGACTGTCTACCAGTCCTCCTTTCCGGCGTTCACGGAGGAAGCTCCCTACATACACGCCACCATCCAGTTGGATGAGGGCCCGCGCATGTCTGGTAACGTCCTCGTGCCGAAGGAGCAGCTGACAGAAGATCCGGCGTCGCTCGACATCGGGCAACGTGTTCAGGTCGTCTTTGATGACGTGAGCGATGACGTCACACTCGTGAAATGGGAGCCAATCCCTGAAGACGTGGCGCCCGGCGCTGAGGAATCTGATGGTGATGGCGGAGGCGGTGGTGGCGAGCAACGCCCTTCCGGGGGCTACGGCGGCTAGTCGCTCACACATAGGCTCTGAGAAGGACGCCGCCCCACGGGCGGCGTTTTCTTGTTTGCTATATCGCCAGCGTGCCGATTGCCTGCGGTACAATTGAATCACTGTTCATGGGGCTGTAGCTCAGTTGGGAGAGCGCCGCGTTCGCAATGCGGAGGTCAGGGGTTCGACTCCCCTCAGCTCCACATTTGACGCTACCCTCCTCTCGGCTGTTCAATAGCCCCATCCTGCGGGGCAAGGGGGAGGCACTCATGAAGCTTGAGGGACGCCGTGTCATCGTGACGGGGGGTAGCCGCGGCATCGGCTATCGAATCTCTGAACTATTCCTCGCTGAGGGCGCGCACGTCCTTGCCGTGTCCCGCAGTTCCGCAAAGCTTGAAGGGGCCAAAGAGCAGCTTCCCGCGCTTGCCACCCTTGCCGCCGATGTCTCAGTGCCCGCAGAAATTGACCGTATCGTGGCGTGGGCCGAGAGCGAATGGGGCGCAGTCGACATCCTCGTGAACAACGCCGGTGTCCTTGATGAAAGTGAACGGGGTCTCACCGAGGGGCCTGACGACAGTTTTCTAACGACGATGCAGGTCAACGTTCACGGGCCCTATTACTGCACCAAGCGCATCCTACCGCTGCTGCTGCGGTCAAGCGATCCACGAATCCTCAACGTTGGCTCGAGTTCCGGCATCCTTGGACCTGGCCTAAGGGACTCCTACGGTGTATCCAAGGCAGCCCTTCACGCGCTCACGCTGGCAACTGCCAACGAACTGAAGGGCAAGGTGTCGGTCAATGCCCTTGATCCGGGATGGGTGAGGACGGATATGTCCCCCAACGGACCCGGCGATCCACGGTGGTCGGCTGCTGGAGCGCTCTCGATTGTTACGAAACCCACGAGCGTAACCGGCCGGCTCTTCTACGGGAAACGCCTTCGCGCGTGGACACCGCGTTCGACCTCCTAGAGAACTTCGCTCGGCCAACACGTGAAGCCGATTTAGCGGCAAGCTGGACAGTGCGGCAATTGGTCGTCGTAGTTGACGCCGTGCGGACACGTCCGTAGGCTACCCGTAGCCACGCCCTTCGGACGAAACGTCGGGAGTACACCCATGGCTGTCAAAATCGCAAGGGCCCTCAAGGACAAGCTCAGCAGCAAGGGCGTTGCCCCATCTATCCAGTCATATGAGGACAACCACCGGTCAGCACAGCGCGGTGAGTTGGAGAACGAGGCCGAAGGTCAAAGTGAAATCGTCAAACTCTACTATGACCTTGTGACCGACTTCTACGAGTACGGGTGGGGCAAATCCTTTCACTTCGCCCCGCGCACGCCCGGGGAGACCTTTAAGGCATCTCTCGTCCGCCACGAGCACCGTCTGGCAGACGCGCTTGAGTTGAAAGAGGGGATGACCGTCGCTGATCTTGGGTGTGGCATTGGCGGGTCAATGCTGGAGATTGCCCACCATTCCAGTGCGAAGATCGTAGGAGTCAATAACAACAGCTATCAATTGGATCACGCCCGGAGATATGCGGAACAGGTGGGTCTTTCTCACCTCGTCGAGTTCATGGAGTGTGATTTCCTCAACGTGGATGCTCCAGACGAATCGTTCGATGCCATCTATGCGATCGAGGCGACGTGCTGCGCCCCGGACAAGATGAGCATCTACGGAGAGATCCTTCGGCTCCTGAAGCCGGGCGCCCGCTTTGCCGTCTACGAATACGCCATGACGGACCGCTTCGACCCTACCAATCCCCGCCATCTCAAGATCAAGGCAGACATTGAACTGGGGGGCGGCCTGATAAACGTGGATGAACGCCAGACGGTCGATGATGCCCTGCACGCGCTCGGATTTGAGGTATTGGAAACGCGAGACCTTGCCGAGCAACCGGAGCCGTCCATCCCGTGGTATCAGCCACTCGCGGGCAAGGGGTTGTCCTTTGCCAGCTTTCGGAGTTCGCGAATTGGCCGCGCCCTCACTCATGTGACCCTTCGGGCGCTTGAGGCGATGCGCATCGCCCCCAAGGGATCTGCGCGCGTGGCCGACACCCTAAACCTGTGCGCCGCCGCCATGGTTGAGGCCGGCCGCCTCGGCATCTTCACGCCGATGTACTTCATCCACGCCCGCAAGCCGGATAAGCAAGGCTGACACCCATCGCCGCGGCCGCCCGTTCGCGGTGCTGCGAAATCTATTCCGCAGATTCCCCCGTGTAGAACGCTGTCGTTCGCCTGGCTGCTGCGTGTGCGGCCTCCCTGTCCGTTCCTGCCCTGACAGAAGCTTCCCCCCACGCCGCGCTGCTGTCCGCAATGAACGCCTTGCCCTCAGGCGTTTCCGTAAACGCGTCATCCTCCGGCAACGGCGCGCCCGGATGATCAAGGTGAATTGCGAGGCCCATCAAACCCATCTCCCAGCCGACGCCCGTCGCCCCCGCTCCATACTCATCCCAGTGCGGCGAGAGCAGGGCAGTGTGCGTAAGCGTTAGGCGTGCAGAACCCGCGAGGTCCTGGATGCTTACCTCCACCCAACTGACATCCCCGGCGAACTCCCACGTCACCGAGAACCGTGAAACAGGCTCACAGGCCAGGATTTCGCCGCCCGCGTTCCCCTCCAGTTGGAATCGCCCGCCGATCTTTAAGTCCCCGTTGATGGGTAGGAACCAGCGAGAAATCCGTTCCGCGTTGGACACGGCATCCCACAACTCTTCTGTCGCCGCCTCAAAGCTGCGCGAAAGAATGACCGAGGCTGCTGCCTGTCCTTCCCGCTCCATGTACTCCACGGAACGTTCCACCGCGGCGAGATGCCCATGAAAATCAAAATCCATTACAGTCCTTTATTGAGTGTTATGACTGGCTAAAGATAGTGCCATGGGGTTCCATAGGCAACGTAATCTTGTGGCCTGCGTTACCATGACCCCAGCACTTGGCGACTCCCGAAGACCAACCGCCCAATACGGAGAACTCCACCCATGCCAAAGACTACCTACCTCGCCAATCCTTATGGATTCTCCGCTCAGCAGAAGGCTGAGTTGCTGCCACCACTGGTGTCTGCGCTGGAGGAGCTTGGGCTCGAGGTGTGGGAGCCGTTCTCGCGGAATAACGAGGTCGACTTTGCGGAGGCGGGGTGGGCGTATCACATCGGGCAGGCCGATTTCCGCGACGTGGCGGACGTCATTTTCGCAGTCGTGAACGGCGTTCCTCCCGACGAGGGAGTCCTGGTCGAGCTGGGTATGGCGATCGCCATGGGGAAGCCTACGTTCCTCCTGTTTCGGGACGACGTCCGGCGAGTCGCCGAGAGCGGGGAGTACCTCCTGAATCTGATGCTGTTCACCGGTCTGCCCGATCACGGCTGGGAGGACTCCTACTACACGTCGATCGAGGAGATACCCTCGCCCAACAAGGGGCTCGCGCGGTGGGCGAAGGGGCCGTGAAGTGTACTTGGTCGGTCTCATCGAAGTTCTGGAGGGCGACCGCGAAGCGACTGATAACCGGCTCCCGCTAGCGGCCCGACGCAAGAGTCATTGCACAAGGATATGGGGCCCCTCATGGAATCCGGCGTGGCTAAGGCAGGGATAAGGCGCATCGCCATTGTCGGGGCGGGTATCTCCGGCCTGGGCGCAGCGTGGGGACTGAGCCACCACCCGGACAAGTTCGACTTCCGCATCTTCGAAGCCCGTGGTGAGATTGGCGGCAATGCCGTAACAGCTGATATGCCGCAGGACGACGGCAGTTCCATCCCCTTCGACATCTCCGTCACGGCACTGATCCCGTCCGTTTACCAGCATGTGCTTCTCCTGATGCAGAGATTCGGCATCGACTTGCTGGAAACACGTTTCAGCTACAGCGTGAAATACGGAGACGGCATCTACGCGCACGACCTTGACTCCGGTCTCAGGCAAGAGTTGGCGAAGGACATCGCGAAGTTCCAACGGCTGCTTCGCCGTCTACACCGTTTCGGGCGCCTGACCCGTTCCCGCTCCAGGATCCTCAACGCCCTCAATCCCTACAACTACGTGAGCATGGGGAGGATCCTCAAGCTGGGTAGATTCTCCGATGACTTCAAGTACAAGATCCTCAAGCCGATGTTCGTCAATTTCCTGATGGCGACGGATGTATTCGCCATGCCCGCCTCTCTTTTCGCCCGTTATCTCGAATTCTTCGACATCGAGAGGGCGACGACCATGCAGACATGGGACCGGGGAACCCGCCGCATCTATGAGAATCTGTCCCTCGGATTCCGGGACAAGATTTATCTGAATCGCCCTGTCCGAAAGGTGTATCGGCAGCCTACCGGGGTCGTCATCGAGGATGAGAACGGCGTCCGTGAAGAGTTCGATGATGTGATCCTCGCCTGCAACGCGAATCAATCGCTGGCAATCCTCGACAAACCCACGCGCCTTGAGCGGTACATCCTTTCTCGCGTCCGCTACGATACCGAGCTTCATCACAATGCTGTCGTCCACGCTGATTCCTCAGTGCTGCCAGACGATGAGACGAAGGCCCTGGAGACGCGGAGCAATTACATCGAGCACTACGGCGAAAGGCCGGACAATTACCAGATCACGTACATCATGCATAACCAGCAGCCGTGGGCGAATGGCTCCGATAAACCCTGCCTCGTGACCTACAACGCCATTAGTTCCATTGGTGACGACAAGATCGTCAAGACGATGTCGTTCCAGCACATCATTCATGACGTGAGGCACATCGCCGTGCTTGTGAATCTCTTTCGCTTCATCCAGGGCAAGAGGCGAACATGGCATTGCGGCGCGCATACGCTCGTCAATAGCCAGGAAACGTGCTTTGTCACCGGGCTCGCCGCCGCGCGGCAGCTCGGCGCGGACTACCCCTTTGACGATGAAGAGGCCAGGCAGGTGTTCAACTACTACGGAAGCATCATGTATGGTCGCCGATTCAGAAAGGTCAAGCGCCTGGCGCGGTGAGATACCCAAGGCGTATACCTTATTTGTTGAGCCTATACGCCCCAACGTATACTGCTAGGTGGCACTGTATCCCGCGTATGGCGCAATGACGGCCGGAGATCATAGCCAATGACAGCCTCTGCTGACGGTGTGGCGACAGAAACTCTCAGCCTGCCGGAGGAACTTATACTAATCCTCCTCAATGAGGAGGACGGCTACTTCCATCAGGTCCCCGGCTGGAACCTGAACTGCGTCGTCGTAGGCGCGGCACTTGCGGAATTGTCTCTCCTGGGCCGCATAGATACTGATCTTGAGTCGCTCATCCTCGTCGACAAGACGGATACGGATGACATTGCCCTGGATACCGTGCTTGACGAGATTGCCTCCGAGACTGAGCAGCGAAGTACAACATATTGGATTGAACGCCTCGCGCCGCTCGCAGAAACCATCATTGACGACACGCTCGCCCGCCTGGTGAACATGGGCATCCTTCAACACCATGACGGCGATTTCTGGACGATGGCTCGCACATCGCGTGGCGTCCAATTTGGCGGCGGCGAGTGGAGAGATACAGCAGCCGAGTTCGTCAAGAATCGAATCATCAGGGTTATTTTCAGCGATGAGATTCCTGAGCCGAGAGATATCATTCTCATCTGTCTCGTCAACACGTGTGATGTGTTTCGCTTCATCTTCCCCATCGAAGAGGAGGAGGAAGAGCGGATAGCGCAGATTTCCAGGATGGACGTCATCGGACGGGCCATCGCCGAGGCAGTTTCGCAGAGCATGGCCGTGCCCCTGCTGCGACACGCCGGACTGACCAGAACTATTCCGACCGTCCCCCTGCGAAAGCTGGTGTTCAATAAGCACGTGAGAAGCGGGAATATTCCCGCGCTGTTTGGGGCTCTTGGTGAAAAATATGGACCCGTCTTCCAAATCAAGCCCCCATTCGTAAAGCCCCTGGTGTTCCTGGCCGGGCCCGCCACTAACCGCTGGGCACATCGGCAGGGACGGATGTATTTGAGAGCACGGGAGTATCTGGGGGAGTTCGAGAAAGCCTACGGCGCGTCAGGTGTGCTCCCCTCCCTGGATGGCGCGGACCACTTTCGCTTGCGTAAATCCCTGCAGCCCGCATATTCCCGCACTCGGCTTGAGGGTCAACTAGACAAGGTTTATGACAACGCGCGGGCGTTCATGTCGAACTGGAAAGTCGGCGATTCCCTCCCTGTAACGCAAACGTCCAGACATCTCATCAATAGCCAACTCTCCCCTCTCTTTGGTGGCGTTGAGTCTCAAGACATGCTCGAAGATGTCATAAAACTGAAGGAAAGGGCACTCAGCGTATATGTCATGAAAGCCCTGCCCAAATTCATGATGAAAACACCGGGCGTGAGACGGAAATTCAAAGTAGTCGAGAAACTAATGGAGCGGATTCAGGGCGTCCACACGCCGGCGCAACGGGCGGGACAACCTCGTGACCTCGTCGATGATTACCTCAGCCTCCACGCCAGTGATCCTCAGTTCCTGCCGGAGTCCAATTTGCGTTTTAACTTTTCCGCAATTCTACTCGCCAGCATGTACCTCGGCGATATGATGAGTTTCTGCCTCTACGCCATGGCAACCCGCCCGGAACTCCATGCGGAAATTCGCCGCGAGGCCGATGCGCTATTCGCAAATGGCGATCCCAAGGGGGACGGCATTACCCCTGAATCCATCCATGTCACCCATCGATTCATCATGGAGTGCATGCGCCTCTATCCCATCGTTCCCATGTCGGTTCGCAACGTGATGAATACCTGTGTCGTTGAGGGATTTGAACTGCCGGTTGGCACGCGCGTCCATATCGCGCAGGCCGCCGCGCATTACATGGACGATGTCTTTCCGGACGCCACCAAATTCGATATTGACCGTTAACTGCCGCCCCGCAATGAGCACCACAGCCCCGGTTATGCCCCCTTTGGCCTGGGCACGCACACCTGCCTTGGCAATCGGTGGATGGAGTTGCAGCTCACCATCAACCTGCTCATGATTGCCCGCCACTTCACCTTTGATGTCTCTCCGGCGAAGTTCAAGGAATCGCTCAAGATTAGTGCGCTTCCGTCACTGAGACCCCATAAGAAACTCAAGTTTATTGTGACGGAGAGACGCGAACTCTAGGCTCCTGCCTCGTGGCGGCGATGCGTGGCGTCGATTTCCTCATCCAGTTCTTCCCATATCCTCTCGAGTTGAGAGCGAAGCCTCATATTCTGGAACGAGCCCCAAATCACCATCGCGGGGAGCACCAGCACAACTGAAACGATCAGGGAATAGAGGATTGTGATGGTCGCCGTGATGCCGAACTGTTGAGATGCGAGCAACGGCGAAGCAATTAGCACACCGAAGCCCAGCGCCGTCGTCATTGCGGAACCCAGGAGCGCCGAGCCCGTCGTGGAAAGAGTCCGGATCGCCGCCTGTTCCGGGTTCCGCATTTGAGCGTATTCCTCCCGATAGCGATGGATGATGTGAATGGTGTAATCCACGCCGATACCAATTGATAACGCAGTGATGATAGACGTGATCAGGGAATAGGGGATATCAAGCAGCCACATGGTGCCCAGAACGCAGATGAGGACAAAAACGATTGGAACCACTGCAATGATGGCGAGCGCGGGCTGGCGCACTGTAACCCAGAAGAAGATTGCCAGAATGGTCAAGGCCACGGCGACCGTCGTTCCGATCGAATCTGACTGACGGCCTGTAATTTGATTGCCGATTTCAAGGGAGACGATGGCCAGTGATGTCACGATGATATTGTCGTCTTCCCCAAACCATAGTTTCTCGAGGTTCGGTTGGAGAGCCTTCAATTGTTGCAGGTCTTCATTGAAGATCGGGAATTGGAGCAGCATCAGGTCTTCGCCGTCCCGGTTGTTCACGAGGAATCCAGCGAGATCCGGCTCCCTGAGCAGGAGTTGGTCAATGAACTCCTGCATCAGAACCGGATCAAGCTCCACGCCGGGGGACGCTTGCTCAAATAGCGCCGCCAACTCCGGGTCATACTTGTCGTCGGGTTCGCCGCTGTCGTCCGTCCAATCATGCACAAGGTCTTCAACCGACCTCTGCACCGGCCCCGCGGCCGCGCCGGGGCGTGTCTCCACGTCTTCGAACGGGCTTGTCAGATCATGAAGATTCAGGAGCGTCCGGCTGTCCGTAATCTCCGCCCGCACAAGCAGATTCGCCAACTCTGTCGAGCCGCCCACAGCCGCGTCGAGGGTCTCCAGGTTCTCCAGTACTGAGCCGTCATTTGGCAGGATATCACGGACGCTGAATTCGGATTCCAGGTTCGTCGCAAAATATCCCAGGACGGCTGTGATGGAGAGGACGCCGATGATGTATGGAGCTGGGCGCCGCGTGACTTCTCGACCCATGATCTCCGCGATCCGCGTGACGCCCGGCAACGCGTTTGAAACGGCGCGCGCCGGTGGCAGGGATCCTCGAGCTTCTCGGCGGCCATCGATAATTGCCCGTCCGGCCGGGAGCAATGTCAGCATGACGATGAGGCTTAGCCCGACTCCCAGTCCGGCGACAACGCCGAAGTCACCGATGACCCCAATTGGCGAGAAGCGCGAAGCGAACATGCCGGCCATGGTTGTGACGCCTGCCAGGGTTAGCGGGACAGTGACGTTTCGCATTCCGAGGCGCACGGCCCGCCTAACGGGTTCGCCCTCAAGCCGCTGCTCCCTGTAATGCGAGACCGTCTGGATTGCATAGTCAACGGTGAGGCTGATGATGATGACGGGGATTAGCGCCGTGAGCGAGCTGGGCGGACCTATTAACCCCAGCGCCGACGGCCCAATCCATCCCTCCACGCCGACGATCCATGTGATGGAGATGACAAGCCCCGCCAGCGAGAGCAGCATGTCTGCCGGAGAGCGTGTGAAGACAAGGAGCAGCACGGCGATTAGTACCAACGCCAGCATCATCAGAGGGGCCATCCCCTCTTCAGTCGCCTTCTGGTACTCAGCCTCGATGATTCTCGGTGAAAGCGAACTGGCGCTCAATGGACCCTCAGAGTCCAGTGCCAGCTCGTTGATTCGCTCTTGGGCGACAATGACTTTGTTGTCTGCGGTGTTGACCAGCTGAAAACTTCCGACGGCAACCTGGGTGCCGTCCACATCGGTTCCTGTGACCGCCCCGAGAGTCTCCCCGATTCCGGGAGCGTTTCGCACAGAATCAATCTGCGCTTGCGTGACCGTCCCAAGATCATTGACTTGCAGAACGGCTTTGAACAGAGATGAGGGGAAGAAAATCGGATCCGCAGGAGTCAATACATCAACAATAACCGGGTCGCTTGTGATATCAGCAAGCAGGGCGTCCATCTGGGCGAGCCCATCCGGAGTGAGCGCCTCCCCGCGGAAGACGATGTTGCCGGCGATGATTTCACCCGAATCTCCAAAATGCTCCTCAATGTCTTCCGCCGCATCGCCCAGACGGTGGTTCGGTGGAAGAAACGCAAGGCTGGCGCCCTCTGTGGGAGGTTCGCGGTACGTCGTGCCATAGCCCAGCACCACGGTTACCACGAGGAGCATGGCGATGGTTATCCATGGCCGCGCGGTCACAAGTCGACTAAAATGGCCGATCGCCGTATTCATGCGGGATATGCCCCCTCTCCGGGAGACTCAATGCTCGGATGCGCGTGGTCGGTTGCCCTGCGGCAGAAGTGGATGCCTATTGTGTCGCCTCACTCACCGTGTCTGAAGGCGCAGGTGATGCTGTCTTCGTATTAGGGTAAAACTGCGCGCAATACCTGCGAAAGGGCATGATGTCCCCGTCAAGCCTGAAAAGGCGCGGCCGTGATCGGTATTTCTTGCGGTTCCAAATAATCACGTCCTTCTTCACGTCCTGGATCTGGTAGGCCGCAATGAACTTGTTCATAAGGGGAGCGCGGAACTTCTTTGGCAGGAAACCCAACCCCACAAGGAAACGCCTGGGGCTCGTGATTTCCTTCACCTGCGAGAACAGCGTCATCTCCACGATGATGCCATCGATTGGCGTTGCAAGAACCCATAATCGCAAGTTCATTCCTATGGAGTGCTCGCGAATCTCCACGTACGACACTCCTAGCCCGTAAACAAGCGTCGTTGCAGATATATCAAAGGTTACCCGTCCCAGTCTCGTAATTGGCTTTGTGGTCTGGAAATCAAACCGGCTTTCAAGCCGATGGCCCTCAATCACGAGCGGGGCGGTACGGCTTACCTCCCCAAATCCATGTACGTAATTCAGGTGAGAATAGTCGACTGAGTTCTCCGTCGTCTCCTGCGGATGGCCGGCAAATTGGACGCTTCTGTGTTCGAGAGAACTCCAGCCTTGGGTGTCCTCCTGTTCATCGGGCATCGGCCATTGTGGTGGACGCCGGTCGATGCCCCACCACCCGAAGATCAGGCCCATGCGCTCTTCGATATGGAACATGCGCAGGCGCGCAGTTGGGGGAGGATTGGTATAGGGAGTGGAGATGCATTGCCCCGTTGCATCGTATGTAAATCCGTGGAAGGGGCACACCAGACGCCCGTTGACCACTCGTCCGCCGACCTCGGGCGCCAGGTTCGCGCCTAGGTGCGGGCAATGCGATTCTGCGACGCAGATGGATCCCTCGCCGTCAGCCCAGGCGATGATCTCCTCGCCCATCCACGTCTTACTGACTAGCTTGGCTTTTTCGATGGCCTGACGTGTTTCGATGAAATACCAGCCCTCAGGGAACGGCGGCAGCGGAGCGTCCTCCAGTTCCGTAAGCTGTGTGGTTGTCATCTGCCATCACTCCATATTTCATGTCTCAGGGTGACGACGGATCGGCCAAAACGCCCGTTTGAAGGGGTAGGACGACACACGCGCCCCTAAATCAAAAGCATATTTACTCTACCACGTTGGTGCTACGTCTGATGCTTGCTCTGCTTGCCTTTCTGTCTCCTCAACGTCCGCAACCTTCATCAGGAGCGCAGGGAGAATCGCCAACAGAGAAACGAAACCTGCAATCATGAATAAGTTCTGGAATACAGTTACGCCCGCCTCGAGGAACGGCGCTTGCGTCTCTTCAAATGTCGCGCCGATTGTCACATCCGCGGTCAGGCTGTAGAACCGCTCGATTCCCCATGCGGACAGGGCCGAAAGCCCAAGCGCCATGCCAACCATACGCGCTGCCGTCACCAGTGATGCCGCCGCTCCCCAATAGTTGCTTGGCGCGGCGCTCAGAGCCGTGACGCTGATGGGAGGCAGAACCAGTCCGAATCCGAGGCCGGAGAGCACAAGGGGCGCCGTTAGCCGGAATTCCTCCACGTCCGTTCCCCACCCACTCATGAACAACAGCCCTATGCCGATGAACGCCAAACCGGTGACTGTTACGGGAATAACACCCGTCCACCGCAATATGTACCCGCCTATAACCGCCCCCGGCGGGATGGCCGCCGTTAGCCGCACCAGATGCAGCGCGCTCTCCCAGTCCTCCTTCTCCATCACCGTGTTCGCCATTAACGGCACGGCCACAAGCGCAATGACTAAGGAAACCCCCACCATGAACTGAGTCACGTTGGCGGACACGAACGCTCGAGATTTGTAGAGGAATGAAGCAAATAAGGGCTGTTCCGTGCGGCGCTCGAAGACGATGACAACGACGACCAGGACGGCTCCCAGCGCAAGAAGTGCGTAGGGGAGCACGGCATCAAATGAGAAAATCGCGCGTTGTGACAGCCCGATCGCTACCGCGGTAAGCGCCGCGCCAACGGTTACTGCGCCCACATAGTCCATTTTCGCCTGTGGGTTGGCCTGGTTCCTCAGAATAGCCATTAGACCGATCAGTAACAGGCTCTGCGGCACGTCCAGCCAGAAGATGAACCGCCAACCAACCCACTCGATCAAGGCCCCGCCATACAATGGCCCTAAAACGGATCCTGCTTCTGCCGATGCCGCCACAATTCCGAGTGTTACGCCACGGTGTTTGGGCTCCACTGCCGCCACCGCCATCGCCAAGCCGATGGGAACAGTCGCCCCTCCGCCAATAGCCTGGATCACCCGCGCGGATACGATCCACGCAAAATTGGGCGCCAGGGCCACGAGTAAAGACCCAACGGCAAAAATAAGCAGCGCGATCTGGAACATCCGCACGCGCCCATGGACATCCGATAGTCGACCGGCCAACGGCATGGCAACCGTGTAACTGACCAGGTATCCCGTGATGATCCATGAAGCGGTGTCAAGATCGGTCAGTGGGATTTCAAGCTCCAGCATGACCGTCGGCAGCGCCGCCACGACCACCGTTTGATCAAGCGCCGTCGAAAAGACGCCGAGGCAGATTATCGTGATGATCGCTGTCTGCGAGGTGCCGAGGGACGACAGGCGGGACCGAACGTTGTTCACGATCCGGCGGTCTAGCCCGGAAGCTGAATGTCAACCGGTTGGTCGTATTCGGAGAGGATGATGAGTCGGCTCGTGCCTGGGCCATCGTCGTTGAACACGTTGCCCACTATCCTGATCTGGCGAAGACTATGGTCTTCCGTGCTCACCCACACGGTCAGGTCGATCGAGTGCCCCGAATCCGCGGATGTGATGAGATTGGCCAGATCCTCCGAAACGAGACCCCCCTCTATCCTGATGGTCTCAGTCTCGACAACAGTTTCTCGTCCCACCATCTCACCATTCTGAATCTTTGGCAGCAGGTCGTTCAGCGTCATCCCAAGCCCGGCAAAATTGAATGGCACCTGTTCAAGGGGCAGCGGAGTCCACGGCGCGCCTGACGCGAACTGCATCATCGCCGAATCCCCCACCGCGATGATGCCAATCTCCACGAACCCCAGAATGGGCGACTCCACGTCCACCACCAGGTTCGTCCGATCCGGCGCCTGGACTTTCCCGTCCACACTTTTCAGAGTCTGCTCGAAGAATTTTTGCCCGGATTCCATCTCATCGATCATCTGGAACCGCGCCGTTTGAAACGAAAGAAGATGCTCGCTCGTGCGCTCAAGAATCTCCTCGAGCGTCAACTCAGGCTCAGGCGTTGGGGTGGGGGCTCCGCACCCGGTGGCCGCTAGAAGCGGCAACCCAAGAGCAAAAAACGTGACTGCCAACCCGCGGCGGATGAAACTGAACGCACCCATAAGTTTGTCTCCGTAGCGATGTGTCTCAAGAGAACCCAAAGCGAGCGGCGACGCTCCATTGCCGTATCATAGCATTCGCAAAATTCGGACGCCCTCCATTTGCTCCGCTTGATATACTGCCGTCGTAGTGAATCATCGTCCACAGAGAAGTCTCTGTACCCCACAGATCTTCCATGCCCAGACCTCCGGGGGCTCACATGGTAAAGGGGTTAAGGGATGAAGCCGTCCGTAACTCTCCAGGACATCCGCCAGGCGCAAAGCACCATCTCTCACCTGGTGCACAAGACGCCCGCGCTATCCGCGCACTCGCTGAGTGCTTTGGCAGGGTGTGAACTTATTCTCAAGGCAGAGAACCTGCAAAGAGCAGGCTCCTTCAAAGTTAGAGGCGCTTCAAATAGAATCGCCGCCTTGAGTCCGGATCAAAAAGCCAGGGGCGTCATCACTGCCAGCGCAGGAAACCATGCCCAGGGAGTTGCTTTGGCGGCTGGCAATCTGGGCATACCCTGCACAGTTGTCATGCCGATAGGGGCCTCCCTCCCAAAGGTGGAGGCCACGCGCAGCTACGGCGCAAACGTCGTGCTTGCAGGTGACGACTTTGACTCGTCCCAGGAACATGCACGACGCATCATGCGGGAGAACGATCTGACGTTCATCCACGCATTCGATGACCCTGCGATCATCGCAGGGCAGGGGACGATTGGGCTGGAAATACTCGACCAGGTGGATGATCCGGACACGGTTGTCGTACCGGTGGGCGGCGGCGGCCTGATATCCGGTATCGCCGTGGCGATAAAGGAAACTATGCCTAACGTCAGGGTGATTGGAGTGCAGGCAGCGGCGTCCACGGCTGTGGTCGACTCGTACAAGGCCAACCGGCACTTCACTGCAATGCAGGAGGCCACCGTAGCCGACGGTATTGTGGTCGGCACACCCGGGGAACTCACCATCCCGTTGGTGAAGCGCTATGTGGATGACATGGTGGTGGTGGAAGAGGAAGAGATCACTCAGGCCATGATGCTCCTCCTGGAGAGGAGCAAGCTGCTCGTCGAAGGGGCCGGCGCGGTTGGTCTTGCCGCGGTGCTGGGAGGAAAAATCCAGAGCGCCGGACAAAGAGTGGCGGTGGTGCTTAGCGGCGGCAACGTGGACTCCCACCTAATCGCGCGTGTCGTGGAGCACGGATTGGCGCACGCGGGGCGCTACCTCGTGTTCAAGGTCACGGTGGAAGACCGTCCCGGCCAGCTGAATCGACTATTGGGCATCATATCCGAGAGTGAGGTCAACGTTCTGGACATCGGTCACCTCAGGCACGCCCCAACAGTGCATATGGGCCAGGTAGAGATTCAACTCACTCTCGAGACTAGGAACTCCGCTCACTCTGAGGGAGTATTGGAGAAGCTGCGCGCCGCCGGGTACTCCCCGTACGAAAGCGAGTCTGCCATCAGTCTCCCCCTGCCTCCCGGATTTAGGACGACGTCCCAGACCTGATCTCTGGCCACCCTCCAACAGTTGCCTAAACGCGCAGCTCTCGTCTGGGGCTCAGCAGGCGGTCGGGCACGTCGGTCTCACGCATAAACGTGACCAAGAATCGATGGAGCTCCCTCGCTTCGTCGGTGTACGTCCCTATGACGTTGTGCTGCTGCTGTGGGTCCGATTCGAGGTTGTATAGCTGAGACACTCCTGGGTCAGGGCTATATAGCAGGCTCCAATGTCCCGCAGTGATGGTCGTGACCGGAGGGTCCTTGAGGTCGCGCAAGAAGTTGTCCACAGATTGGACCGCGTCCCCCGGATTGGCGAATGGGATGCTGCTAATCACAAAGTCGCGTCCTGATCGCGTAGCGTCGCCCAGGGCAGGCGCAAGCGAGCGGCCCTGAACGAAGTCGGGGATGTCCATGCCCAGCAGGTCCAGCACCGTGGGCATGACGTCGATAGCGGAACTCAAGCCGCTGTACATGCCGGGAGAAACCCCGGGAACACGGATTAGAAGAGGTAAATGAACAATCTCCTCAAATAGCGGAGAGTAGCTCCACCGCGAACCCGGCTCGTCGTATGGCCGAAGCGTTCCGTCCGGGTACGTGTCAGAGCTCATCTTGCCGAAGAGGCCACCATGCTCTCCGAAATAGAATCCATGGTCTGAGGTGAAAATGACGACCGTCTTTTCGGCAAGTCCCATGTTCTCGACAGCCTTCAGGAGGTAGCCCACCCAGGTATCGACCATCGTGATCTCACCGCAGTAGGCGGCGTGTCCTTTGCGCAACTGCGTCTCCGTGTAGCCGGGCACATCATGCCAGTTGCCGTAGACCGGGAGCACCAGCTCGCCGTCGTGGTCAGGCATGTAGAGCTCCGTGTAGTAGGACGGGGCATCCCAGGGTTCGTGTGGATCCCATGTGTCCACATAGAGGAAGAAATCTTCCTTGTAGTGTTTCTCCAGCCACTGCATGGCGGTCATGAATGTCTTCGGTGCGTTCCTGTCCGATTCAGAGCGCCACCTGTCCCTGATGTCCAGGGCCTCATTGTGATAGCCGGGCTCCGGAATCAGCGACCAGAGGGTATCTTGTCCGGTGTTCATGAAGAATGTCTGAAAACCGCGGTCGTAGTTCATCCCGTCCCGGAGGTAGTAGGGCGTGTCCACAGATGCGGCGGTATGGAGCCCATTCCTGGCCAGCGTTTCTGCCAAAGTAGTTACGCCAGCGGGCAGCGGCTCCCAACCCATGAAGGACATCGTCCATCGGCCTGTCTGGTGGTCTGCCCGCGTCGGCATAGTGGGGAAACCGGCGGCGTAGTGAGCGTCAAACCTGACGGACTCGGCCGCCAATGCGTCCAGGGATGGTGTGCGTATGTGCGGATTTCCGTATGCGCCAATGTGATCTCTGCGGAAACTGTCGGAAACTATCCAGATGACATTCATTAAGACCCCTCCACGTGATGCCCCCGCTGAGCGAATGTATCACAAGGAGACGGACTCCAGAGGGCATTGGACTGGGCATTGGACTGGTTGAAGATGTCCTGCCCCGCGCGCGCAAAGGCAAATACACCTGACAGGACTGTATTGCGAACTTTTGACGTGGTGATGGATCTGACCCCGGCGGGCAGTAGACAGCGGAGGGTAGGGCAGTGAGCATCGGCCAAAAGCAGGGCCAGTTGATCGTCACGTTCCAACCTAAGTCACAAGGGAAGCATTCGCCCGACGCCTCGCAACTCCCTGCGCCTTTGTTAGGCATCTGGCTGGCGCCGGCCATCGGAACCCAGTAGTCAGCCGAGTGGTTTTGGTGGGCGAGGCGAGCTAGCTCACGCACAACAGCGTATTCAAGGAGAGACGGCTGGAGCATCGTTGAACTGTTCTTGGAATCGCTTCAGGCGATGCGGGAAGTTGTCGGGAAAGACGTAGGTTCTTCTGCCGTGGTGTGTACGCTGTCGAGGCGCGGACTCCTGTACTCCCGAAGGACAACCGGAAGATGTCTCTCTCGTCCCCTTTCGTTTCGTCGTCCGCCAATTCAAGCTACCGCCGCCGTCGCCGGACTTACACAGCGAGGACGCCCAACGCCAATAGGGCGCCGATGCCTACCAACGCTATTGGCCCGACTCCTCCCTGCTCCGGTTCAACCGGGCCTTCCGCAGGACGGCCGCGATCCGCCTCCAACTGCGATGTCAGGGGCCGTACGGGATTCCCGGGCAGGCTGTTGGTCGTCCATCGAATCAAAGCATCCGCAGAACGAAACCGACTATAGCGCCGATGATGGATAGGGCCAACAGGATCCCTATCACCGGGACTGCCGCAAAAGCTCCGTACACGGATGAGAGATCTTGGCGGTCGTCCATAGTCTCCATGTACCTGTCCAGAAAAATGCCGAGCACCAGCCCCAGCCCAGCGCCGATAATGGCCCCATGCCACAACTCGGCGCCGACCGCCCATGCCCATATTGTGGTGGCAAGGGCTGTCAATCCGGTACATACTGCAAGCCGTTGGAGGGTATATTTCCGATTGATCCTCATGCTAACCACCTGGTATTGCCTGTCTGGCGCCAACCGAGTCGCGTCTCAGCCAGGGACCGCTGACGGTCAGTTCCAGCCGGTGGGACAGCATCCTGCCGTCCTCCGTGCAGATGGCTCCCTGGGAGTCGCAGTCCGTGGTCTCCGGCAGGACGATGACCACCTGGCCGTTGCCGTCCGGCCTGACCGTGATGCGCCAGCCGATGTTGCTGTCCTGCTCCAGCCGCTGCGCCTTCTTGACCGTTCCTCAGAGTCAAACTAGCGCCGCCTCCTGCGGGCGAACGCAATGACGGCAACTACCGCCAAGACGGCCACGGCGCCTATGAGAACGATCAACTCCAGTGGCGGGCGTTCTTCCGGTTCCGGCGCTGGAGGCGCCGACGTAAGGGTGGGTTCCGGCCCCGTGGTTGGAGTGAGGGTAGGGGTCGCGGCCAGCGTAACCGTTGGTGTGGGTTCCAACGTGGTAGGCGTAGCCGTACCTTCCGGCGTAACCGTCGGTGTGGGCTCCAACGTGGTGGGCGTAGCCGTACGCTCCGGCGTGGGTGTGGGTGTAAGCGTTGGAGTGAGTGTGGGCTCCGGCGTAGTCGTTGGCTCCGGCATGGGTGTGGGCGCCTGGCCAACCCTGATGCTGGAATCGCCTCCAATTGCTTCCTCCGCCTTATCCGAGTCCAGCAGGACTCCGGAGAAGGAGTAGGGGCCCTCTGTGTCAGGAGCGGTGATCGTATACGTGAAGCGCTCGTCTCCCAGCAGCGTAAAGGCGACGGTCTGTCCTTCCACCGCCACCGCAGTCTCGGACAGGTCGGAGCCTGTATAGCTGAACCCGGATGGCAGCGTCTCCACAACTTGACCGATACTGCCGTACCCGGTTGGAGTGATCGTCACCTCCAACCGCCCATCCGGGAGTACCCACGACGCGGAGAAGGACCTGACGGCCCGGTGTGACATCGCATCCATGAGAGTGGGGTGCAACAGCGCCACTACCCAAAGGGCCGCTCCGGCAACCGCTAACACCGCCAACGCTTTCCTGATCAAAGCTCGCTCCTTCTCGCTCCCCAGCCCATCGGATCAACTGGCGAAGTAGAGCTGGACGACCGCTACCGCCTCGTCCTTGGTGATGCGGCCGGCGAAGTAGTCGACCACCGCCGCCAGGGCCTCGTCACGGTCGATCACCTCGTTCTTGTCCACGTCGTAAGGACCCAGGTCCACATCGGTGACCCTGATCGTCACAGTGATGGAGTCGTCCCTGCTCTCGCTCGGTCTGCCGGAGGAGTTCTTGCCGTCGGTGACTGACACGATGACGGAGTATTCGGCTCTGGCCTCGTAGTCCAGGGGAGCTTTGGTCAGCAGTTGGCCGGTGTCGGGGTCGATGTCGAAGAGCTCGTCGTCGTCGCCGCGCAGGAAGTAGGTCAGGGTGTCGCGGTCGCGATCCCTCGCGGTGACTGGGTCGCCGATATCCACTCCGGCAGGCGTGTTCTCCGCTATTGAACGATCTGTCGTTTCGTCCTCCCGGAACTCTGGCGCGTCGTTCCGAGAGCCCCCGCCTCCGCCGCCGCCACCACCGCCGCCGCTACTACTGTCATCACCTCCGGTGGTCGGCGGCTGCTGTACCACGGTGGGGGCGGCGGTCACCGTTATAGTCACGTTGATGGTCGCGTCCGAGGCGGTGGACTCGTTGTAGCTGCCGTCGAAGCCGTCGTGAACCTCGACCGTGACACTGTAGGAGTCTTTAATGTTGTGGTCGAGAACGTCCTTAGTCAGGATTTGGCCGGTGTCCGCATTGATGCTGAAGGCGTCTGCGCCCGTCCCGGACAGGGAGTAGGTGAGGACATCACCCTGGTCGGCGTCGGTAGCCCTTATAGCGCCGCCAACAGAACGGCCCGCTGCTGTGCCCGACGATATACTGCGGCTCAGTGGGGAAGTACCCGTGAATTCAGGCGCGGTGTTGGATATGGGTCTGTCAGTCGAATCTTCAATCCGCCCCGTCACCGTGGCCGACGCCGTCTTGTTGCTGCCTCGCCGGTCCTCGTAGGAGGCGGTCGCTCGCAGGTACTGGTTGACATCGTCGACGCCCGCCGTGTAGCTGTCCGACGTTTCGTTCGCGATGTCCGTCCAACTGCTCCTGCCGTTGGGCGAACGCGCCCATTGCCAGGTTGTGGCGGAGATTCCGCCGTCGTCGTCATCCAGCCCGGCCTGGAATATCGTGCCGTCCCACCCACGGGGCGGCTCGATTGTGAGCGTCCCCTCTTCCTCCGCGTCCGTCACCATGATCGTCACGGACAGTGAGCCTAACAGGGCGTTGTCTTCGTCGTCGTCGGTGGCGGTGACTGTCACCTGGTACGACGGCAGAACCTCGAAGCTGGGCGGCGTGCGGAAGTAGAGCTGGCCCCGCTGGGATATCCAGAAGTTGGTGGTGTCGCTCACCGACCACGTGAGCGTGTCGCGCTCCGGGTCGGCGCCGGTGTAGGTCGCGATTGCGGCGCTGGAGTCCTCCTGGAAGGACGGAGCGGCATCGCCGGTGACCACGGGGGCCTCGTTGATGTTCGTCACGGTGACGGTCACGGCGATGGTGTCGTCGATCGCGTCCATATCGTCGTCGCCGTTCTGGTCCCTGCCGTCGGTGACCTGCACGGTGAAGCGATGGGTGCGCTTGCCCTCGTAGTCCAGCGTCACGTTCTGCGCCAGTCTGATCTGGCCGGCGCCCGCATCGATCGTGAACGAGTCTGCGTCCGTCCCGGTCAGCGAGTAGACGAGTGGGTCATTGACATTCGAGTCTCCGGCGTTCAGGTCGTTGGCGACGACGGGGTCGCCGATGGTCGCACCGCCCGCGGAGTTCTCCTCCACTTCGCGCTGCCCGTTCTCTGTCGAAGGGAACACGGGCGCCGAGTTCACCGGCGGTGGGTCGCCTACGCGCGCCGACACCTTCTCGGCCGTCTTGTTCGGGCCGTGTCCGTCCGTGTACGACGCCGTCGCGCGGATGTAGTTGCCTCGGTCCTCCTCCAGCGTTGGCGTGTACGTGGCGGAGGTCGCGCCCTGGATGTTGACCCAGTCCGTCCGACCGTTCGGCGAGCGTGACCACTGCCAGGTTACGCCGGTGGGTCCGTCGTCATCTTCCAGCGCCGCCGTCACCTCGGCGCGAGCCTGAATTGTCCCAGTGGGCGTGGTGAGCGTCACCATGCCCTGCTCTTCCACGTTCTCGACGGTGATCATCACGGCCTGCGTGTCGTCTACCGTAGTAGAGGCGCTGCCCATGCCGTCTAGCCTGTCGTGCACCTCGATGGTCAAGCTGTAGCTGGACTTCGTCTCGAAGTCCAGGTTGTCCTTCACCCGGATCTGGCCGGTGCTCGTAACGATGGTGAACGCGGCCGCGTCTGTGCCGGTCAGTGTGTACGTCAGACTGTCATTCTCCGGGTCATCAGCGGCCACGGGAGCGCCGACGTTGACACTCGCCCTGCTGTTCTCGGGCACGGCGCGCTCGCCGGTCTCGGTGGACGGGAAGCGGGGGCGGCGGTTCGCGCTCGGAACGGGGTCGTCCGTCACCGCCTCCGCGCTCTTGCCGCCGCGCCGATCCGTGTAGGTGACGGTGGCACGCAGGTAGAAGTCCTCATCGGCCACGGTTGGCGTGTAACTACTCGACGTGGCCCCCGAGATGTTGGTCCAGCCGGTGCGCCCGTTCTCGGACCGCGCCCACTGCCATACCTCGCCGGTGACGCCGCCGTCGCCGTCCTCAAGGGTTGCGGTCAACGGCGTCCCCGTCTCCGGCTCCACCGCCGAGAGGGTGACCACCCCGTCTTCCTCCACGTCCACGACAAAGATGTCCGCCGACCTGGTGGTGTCGATCGAGGAGTCGGCGATCTCGATGTTGTTTGCGTCAACGCCCTTGCCGTCGTGCAGCGTCAGGTAAAAGAACAGGGGTCCCGGGTTCGTTTCGAAGTCCAACTCCTGGGCGAGGCGGACCTGCCCGGTGGACGGGTCGATCTCGAAGAGCGCGGCATTCAGTCCTGACTGGATGCCGTAGGTCAGGGTGTCGTTGTCGCGGTCAGTCGCGTGAGTGGGGGCGCCGACGTCCCCGCCTGCGGGGCCCTCCTCGACAGACCATGAGCTGTCTCCCCGGAACCGTGGCGGCGCGTTGGCGATGGGATCAGCCGTTACCTCCACGGTCTCTCGGCTCAGGGCCGTTTTCCCCGACCCTCTCCGGTCGGTGTAGGTAACCATGGCGCGGATCGCCTTCCCTGTAACGTCCTCATCAACGGTCCAGGGGAATGTCGTCGATGCGGGGGTGAGTACGCCGGAGACCCTCGCCCATGATCCCCCGGGCGCCTTTGATTGGATAGCCCAGGTCATGCTGGTGGTGTCGATGCCGCCGTCCGGGTCTGTCAGCCTGAATGTCACGGTCTGTCCCGCCGCCGGACTCAGGTTGTCCACCGTGAGGGCGCCGGCCTCTTCCACGTCCTCGACTGTCACCTCGACGGCAACACTGACGTTCCGGCGGATCGAGCCGCTCTGGACGTCGGTGGCGACCACATTGAAGTCGTAGACACGGTCGCCGTCGGAGTCCTCCGGCGCCTCGTAGTTGGGCGTATTGACGAAGGTGACGACGCCGTCGGCGCTGATGGCAAAATCGCGCCTGTCCGTGCCCGTGAGCGACCAGGTGACGCCGACCTCCTCGTCGCGGGCGTCGTAGTCCGCCAGGTCCATCACAACGTAGTTTTCGTTCGCGTCGTGCTCATCGAGGGTTATCGCCGTTTCGGGCGTCCCGATAAACTCCGGAACCTCGTTCACGTCCGTCACCGTGACGACGACGGCGTAGTCCGTGGTCTCCTTGTCGGTGGCGTCATCGTCAAAAGCCCGCACGATGATGCTGTACGTGTTGCTGCTGCCGTCACCGGCGTCGCGAGGGTGCTCGAAGTTGGGCAGCGGGCCCTGGCCGAAGCCGCTGTCCTGCGTGAAGGTCAGGACGCCGGTCGTGGGGTTGATTTCCAGGTAGGCCGCGTCCGTGCCGACAAGCGCCCACCCGATGGTGTCTCCAGCGTCGTAGTCGGTGGCGGTAAACGTGTGGACGTCGGGCAGTGTCCCCGTGAAGTCGTATTCGATCTCCATGTAGGTCTGCGGCGCGTTGAAATTCTCGTCGATGTCCGGCCGCTCGTTCACGTCCGTGACGGTGACGACGACGCTCATCTCCCTGGTCTTCGTCGTCCCGGTGGTGTCAGACGCTCGCACGGTAATCTCGTAATCGTTGTCAGTATCGCCGTCCACGGCAATCTCGTAGTTGGGCCGGTTCCTGAATGTGAGGGTGCCCATACCAGTGGCGGTATCGGTGGAAATCGTGAAGTCGCCCGCGTCCGTGCCGCTTAGCGACCAGGTGATGCCAGTCGTCCCGTCCTCCTCGTCCCGTGCCGCGTACGCCACCACCACGAGGTCCGCGGTCATGGCGTCGTACTCGATCTCCATGAACGAGGGCGCGGTATGGCTCGACGCCGTGGTCGTGATCTCCGGCGTCTCATCGACGTTGGTGACGGTCACGATGACAGCGAAGGTTCCCGTCTTGACCCCCGTCTTGCCTCCCTGCGCGTTGTCGTCCTCCGCCTCCAGGACGATCTCGTACATGTTGTTGGATCTGCCCATCATGTTGGAGTCGGCCAGGTCTGCCGGGTTCTCGAAGTCCGGACGAATGCTGAACGACAGTTCGCCGGTCGTCGAGTTGATCGAAAAGTGTCCGGCGTCGGTTCCGCTGACGGCCCATGTGACGGAGTCTTCTTCATCGTCAGTGGCCGTGTAGGAGGTGCCGATGGTGAGGACCGGAGAGGTCGCGTCGTACTCGATCTCCGCGAAGTCCGGTGAGTTGTCTCCGCTGATCACCGGCGTCTCGTTCACGTCTTCGACCGTGATCGCGACCCCCTGCGTGTCCTCGAGCCGTGGAGACCCGTTGTCCCGGACCCGCACCGTCACGTCGTACACGTTGTCGGTGCCGGTGTCGTCCGCGTCCTCGAAGTTGGGCGAGGCTGTAAAGTAGAGGTTGGCCGTACCGTTCACGGTTGAGGTGATGGTGAAGTCGCCCGCGTCGTTGCCCTGCAGGTCCCACGACATCGTCCCCGTCGTCGCGTCCAGGTCCGTCGCCACGTAGGTCGCGATGATCTCAGTGGTGGCTGTGTTCTCGTCCTTGGTGATGGTGGCCGGGCCGCTCGTGATCGTCGGCGTCTCGTTGACGTCGGTCACCGTGACCGTGACCATGTGCGTGTCGCTCGAGCCGCCGGCGTCCTCCACCTTCACCGTCACCACGTAGGTGTTGTTCATGGCGGTGCTGCCGACGTCGGTCGGCGTCTCGAAGTCCGGGGCGTTCTTGAAGGAGAGCGCGCCGGTCGTGGAGTCGATGTCGAACTTGCCCCCGTCGTCCGCGCTCTCCACCGACCACGTTTGCGTGTCAGACGCGTCCACGTCCGTCGCCGCAAACGTATGGACGGCGGTCGAGTTCTCGGCCACGGACCTTGTGGCCGGGGGAGACGTGATCACCGGCGCCTCGTTGACGTCGGTCACGTGGACGTTGACCCCAATGGTGTCTTCCTTCCTTGGAGAACCGTTGTCCCTGACCCTCACGACGAGGACGTATATGTTCCCGTCGCCGCTCGAGCCTTTCGGGTCCTCGAAGTCAGGCACGTTCTTGAACCTGAGCTCCCCATGCCCTTGGGCGTTCGTCGTGATTTGGAAGTCGCTCGTGTCAGTGCTGCCGTCCTGAGGGCGTTGCAGATTCCACGTCAACGTGGTGCTCGCGTCTACGTCGGTCGCTTCGAATGTCTCGATGACCACCGATGTCGCCGTGTTCTCAGTTTCGGAAATGATGAGGGAATCCCCGAAAGTGATCTCCGGCGCCTCGTTGACGTTGGTCACCGTGACCGTGAACGTGAGCATGTCACTCAGGCCGCCGCTGTCGGTGAGCTTCACCGTCACGACGTACTCGTTGTCGGTCTCGCCGGATTGGCTCGGCGTCTCGAAGTCCGGCTGGTCCCTGAAGGAGAGGGACGCGAGAAAGCCGCTCGTGACCTGAAACTTGCTCCCATCATCGCCGGTCTCCACGGACCAAGTCTTCGTATCCGGCACGTCGACGTCCGACGCCATAAGGAGGATAGTTCCGCTGGAGTTCTCGGGCACGTTGGGTGCATCCAAAAGGTTCGTGATCTCCGGCGCCTCGTTGACGTTCGTCAGGTTGATGGTCACCGCGATGGTGTCGTCGGTGGCGGTGTTGGCGTTGCCTGCGGCGTCCTTGCTGTCGCGCACGTTCACGGTCACGCTGTAGCTCTTCTTCGAGGCCTCGAAGTTGAAGGTGTGCGTGGACCCGGTCTTGACCTTGATCTGGCCGCTCGAGTCGATCTCGAAGCGAGCTGCGTCCGTGCCGGTCAGCGAGTAGGTCAGCGTGTCGCTGTCGCCGTCCGTGGCGGTGATCACGCCTCCGACGACGTCCACCCCGGCGCCGCTGTTCTCCGGCAGGGTGCGCGTGGCCGAATCTGCGCTGAACGCCGGCTCGGCGTTGCCGGCCTCAACCGCGCTGCTCGACACGGCGCTGGCGGTCTTGCCCGAACCCTGGGGGTCTGTGTAGGTCACCGTGGCCCGCAGGTACTTGCCCACGTCCGCGGCCACCGGCGTGTAGCCGGCGGAGGTGGCCCCGCTGATGTTGCTGAACGACCCGGTGGCCGTGTTCCCCCGCGCCCACCGCCACGATGGGCCGGTGACGGTCCCGTCAAGGTCGGTCACCGATGCGGTTGCCTCCGTGCCCCCGGTGAACGTGGCCGGCAACGTCACCGTCCCGGCCTCGTCCAGGTTGTTGACCGAGATGGTGACGGCTATGGTGGCATCGGCGGTGGTGTCGGCGACGCCGACGGCGTTCTTGCCGTCGTGCACGGTCACGTTCACCGAGTAGCTGCTATCGGTCTCGAAGTCCAGGGAGGCGCTCGTCTTCAGCTGGCCGCTGGCCGTGTCGATGGTGAAGGAGGACGCGTCCGTGCCGGTCAACGCGTAGACCAGCGTATCGCTTTCGGGGTCGGAGGCCGCGACGGCAGCGCCGATGTCGGCGGCCGAGGCTGTGTTCTCGTCCACGCTGCGCGTCGTGGGCGCGGTGTCGGTGAAGGCCGGCGGGTTGTTGTACACCTCCAGCAGGTAGACGACGGTCTCCTGGCCGATCATCCAGTTGGGGTCCCCATAGGAGGCTGGCCAGCTGACGGTAAAAATCGTAATCTTATTTATGGTCGCGTCGGCCAGTGCAAATTCGCGGCCGGTGTCGAAGATCCACGCCTCCTCTTCGTTAGCCCCCGGGATCTCATCGATGACGATGAAGAGTCCATCGGTCGCGATGGGGCCAAAGTCTATTTGGGTGATTGTGTAGGTGTCCGAACCGTAGGTGAACGAGAAGGGGTTGAGGGAACCGGCGCTAAAGCGGTTAAAGCCGACCGTGCCGTTGTTGCGGTCCCCGGGCGTGAGCGTTCCCAGCCAGAGCAGCTTGCGCGTGGCGCCGGTGGCGACGACGTCGTGGGTCTCGGCGCTGGTCAGCGACTCCGAGTAGCCCTCGTCGTCGGTGAACGTTACCGTGAGGCTGATGGCGTCTCCCACCTGGGCTGCCGTGAGGGTGTAGGTCGATGAGGTCGCGCCGGATATGGGCGTGCCGTCGGCGAGCCACTGGTAGGAGAACGTGCCTACGCCGTCGGCGTCGGCGATGCCCGCGGTGTCGGCCGTCAGGACCTCGTCCTGCTGAAGCACGCCGCTGATGGAGGGCGCGCCGGTGGCGAAGTTGTTGTCAGCGGCGGAGCCCTTGACCTCTATGAGGATGGAACGCGCGAAATTGTTGATCCAGTCACCTGCATTGTTAGACGCAGGACCCCGACGCTGACTGTGGAGATCTCCGATGGACCAGCCCGCAGCGCCGCCGGGATCCTCGTTACCGCTGTTGGTTGCACTTAGCCGAGAGGATTGAGTCGCGGTGTTCTTTACCAGAACCCAATAGATGGTGTTCGCATGAAGCGTGGGGCAGGTTGTGCCCGTCTCTGGAGCGGCGAATGTGTGCAGCCCGGAGGCGCCGAAGGTCGCCGGGTTGGTCAGGCTACACAGCTCCGTGCCGGGTTCACTGCTGCTGTCCGCGTTCAGCGTCGCGCTGATGCGGTTGGCGGCGGGGACGAAGGCGTTCGCGGTGTCCCAGAAGTGAACGCCGATCGAGTCCAGCGTATAGCCGCCGGCGTTCGCGCCGGTGGTGAATCCCTGGGCAATTAGGTCAGGGGTTCGCGAATCAAAATCTTCGCCGGTGCTCCTGCGGGTCTGCCTCGTGTTCCTGACCAGGACGTCGGCCGGGGTAATGGTGTCGGAGAGTGCGCTGGAGAGCGGACCCTCCGCGTTGCTCTCGTCGTCGGTGAAGGTGACCTTCACCTTGATCTTGTTCTCCGCGTCGTCGTCTGTGAGGGTGTAGGTGGATGAGGTCGCGCCCGATATGTCCGTGTCGACGCGGACCCACTGGTAGGAGTAGTTCGAGGGAGTTATCCCGTCGGCGTCCATGATGGCCGAGGTGTCCGCGGTGAGTTCCTCGTCCACGCGCGGAGTGCCGGTGATGGAGGGCGCGCCGGTGGCCGGGTTGTTGATTGCGTAGCCCCTGACGGCCAGTTGGTGGTTAAAATCGGCGTTTTTTGTCCACGCGCCCCCGGGGGTCACAACCACATAGCTGGCATCCCCGATTGTCCAGCCCGTCGCGCCGCCGGTGTCCTCGTTGTCGTTGGCAGTAACGTCCAAAGAGATAGTGGATGTTGCGGTGTTCGCCTCCCGCTGAACCACCGCAAAGTAGGTCTTGTTCGCCTCCAGCGTTTCGCACGGGTCCGTGGTCGGCGCATCGAAGGTCTGCACGCCCGAGCCGGAGAAGGTCCCCGGGTCGGTCAGCGTGCACAGCGCAGCGTCCGGATCGCCGTCGCTGTCCACCCCGTTCAGCGTCACAGCCAGGTCGGCGCCGGCTGTCGAGGTGCTGGCGATGCCGCCGAAGCTGAAGCCGATAGAGCCCAGCGTGTAGCCGGCGGGGTTGGCGCCGGTGGTGAACGCCTGGGCACGTTTGGAGTTGCCACCGGCGCCCATACCGTAGTCACCGCTGTCGGCTTGCCCGGTGTTCTTGACCAGGACGGTCACCGTCTGCGCCTCCGCCGGCGCGGACCAGAGGAGCGCGAGGCCCAGGGCCAGAACGGCGAAGGCCGCCAGTCCGATGAGCAGCAGTGGGAACGGCGTGGGATGCCGGGAGGTAATCATGACTCGCGCCAGGGCCTTCTATTGGTGGGAGTGGCCCGGTCGCCGCAGACGGCGAACCCCGGCGCGGCGCTCCCTAGCGTCGTTCCGTCCGTCCTCTCAGGTGCATGGACCGGTCTGTCGAGCGCCATTTGAATACCTCGCTCGTACAGGCATGGATCAGCGGGGCGGACTCCGATCACCGAACCTAAAGATGCGGTCTGAGATTCCCCTTATCCTGAGAATCTTCTTACGCAATCACCGGTCAAAATATTGGAGGCTCTTCATCGATTTGGTAAGTGCCTAATCACACGTCTCGGGTAGGTAATTTGGAAGACAATTTACTTGTGGAAAGAGAGTGATTCCGCAACTTCTCACTCTTGTTGGCATAGACGGAAGTAGCGCCAATCCTTATCAGGGATGATCGCAATCCCCTCAGCAACGGGATGTCCAAGCCGTCAACCGTGCAGGGCGCAAGCAAACCCGTCGTCCCCGGAAGCCTGGGTGCATCCGGGCGGGAAGGGTGCGGCGGTCTCCCCTCACCATCCCCACATGGGGTTTTTCTTGTTGCCCGGAAAGACAAGCGCTATGCCCCCCGGTCTATCTTTTCGGCCCGGAAACTTCTACAGCGCTGAGCCTAGCCCCCCGGCCCTGATACGGTGAAGCTCAGCAAGTTGGACAGCTTCCTGCCGTCCCCGGTGCAGACGGCCCCAGCGGCGTTGCAGTCCGTGGTGACGGGCAGAACGATGGTCACATCCTCGTTGGAGTCTGGCCTCACCGTTATTCGCCACTTGATGTTGCTTGGCTTGTCCGTTCTTTGCGCCCTCTCCACGGACCCGCCCGTCACATTGAAGGCGTCGAACTTCAGGGTCCTATAGCTCAGGTTGAACTCCTCGCTGAACTCTATTTTGAAGGTGAATTCGGACGATCCGTCGTGGGTCGCCGGGGCAGAAACCGTCACGCTGACGGTCAGGGGAACCGGCGCCGTAGTCACTTCGGCAGTCGCCTCGCTGGCCAGCGATTCTGCGTTGCCCGCATCGTCGGTGAAGGTCACCCGCACCTGGATGGTCTGTCCCTGCTCGCTGGCCGTCAGGGTGTAGGTGGAGCCGGTGGCCCCGCCGATGTCGAACCCTCCCGCAATCCACTGGTAGCCGTAGGAAACGTCGTCCAGGCCGTCCTGGTCGGCGATGCCCGACGTTGAGGCGGTGAGGGTCTGTTCCACCTGCGGCATCCCGGTGATGGAGGGAGATCCCGTGGCATCACGGTTGGGTGCCGCCGCTACCTCTTCGGTCGCATCGCTGGCCCGCGATTCGATGTTGTTCCGGTCGTCGACGAATCTCACCCTTACCGTGACGGTCTTGCCCTGCTCGCTGGCGGTGAGGGTGTAGATGGAGCGGTTGGCCCCGATTATGGTCAGGCCCCCGGCCCTCCACTGGTAGAAGAAGGTGGCGTTCGTTATCCCGTCGAGGTCGGAGATGTTCGAAGCGTCCGCCGTCAGCGTCTGGCCCACGCGGGCCGTACCGTCGATGGTGGGCTTACCGGTGGCCTGACGGTTGCGCGCCGCAATCACCGCGCCCGTCGCATCGCTGGTCCGGGCCTCTGCGATGTTACGGTCGTCGATGAAGGACACCCTGACCTTGATGGTCCGCCCCTGCTCGCTGGAGGTGAGCAGGTAGCTGGATCCGGTGGCTCCGTCGATGTCCGTACCGCCGGAAATCCACTGGTAGCCGTAGGACACGTTGTCCAGCCCGTCGGCGTCGTTAATGCCGGAAACGTCCGCTGTCAGCGTCTCTCCCACCTGAACCGTCCCACTGATGGTGGGAACACCTGTGGCCGGGGTGTTCTCGGCTGGCTCAATCATTCTGACAGCGACCTCTTCCCCCTCGGACAAGTCCAGTCCCGGGTAGTTCCACTGGAACTGGATGAGGGGATCCCCTTCCAGGGTCGATGCGTCGGAAGAGGCGAATTCGTCCGTCCCCACCACCAGGACAAAGTCGACAGTCAGTTTTGGCATCGCTGAGAGAATCAGCTTACCGTTCAGGACCCCCAGGGCCCTGACGGTGTAGCTGGTATTGTCCAACGTGATGGTGTCGGACGAGAGTGCGCCCAGGGTGTTGGTTTCCGGCGAAGACAGGAATGTCGTATAGCCGGCAAAATTCTCTCCGATTGCTACCGTCAAGGTCGCCGACCATATCGGTTCTTCCTGTGGTGTTCCAGAGACTTCGGCCGAGGTGGGAACGCCAAATACCCAGGGGCGGGCCTGTTTGATGGACAGAACATCGTCGCCGGTGATCTTGAACTCGATCTCCATTGCGAAGGGTTCGTCGGGTCCGGGGTTGTACAGATCCTCGAAATGGTCATGGATATCCTGGAGATGCCGGCGCAACTGGCCAATTTGAGCATCGCTCATGAGGAGTTGTTCTCCTGGCGCCTGGTTGGAGGTCGCCAGGGTGGTGTATGAACCGGACAGGTCCAACAGGATTTCCTCGGGCACCGAGTGTGCATCGGGATTGGTGACCAAATCCTCGCCGAGTTGCGTGTTGACGTAGTAGCTCCCCTCCGTTCCGTAGATAGGGTCGAAGCTGACGGCCACGCCGTTGGCCAGCTCGTCTGAGTAGTTGGGATGCACCAGCACCCCCATGGCCGTCGCCATGTGGTCGATGCGGTGGAACTCGCGTTCAGTGAATGCCCGGAAGTTCCACAGGCTGGCCCACACCCCTTTGATGGACTTGTCGATGCCGTCCTCCTCCGTCTCCTCCGGGTCCTGGGTCTTGGAGTCGTACAGCCCGGCGCCGCTGAAGCCCGGCAGGTCTTCGTTGTTTGTGCTCGACCGGTAGCGCAGCGATTGCCCTTCGGGGTAGGTGGCGTGCATCTCCTCCAGCGCGTCGATGATCCAGTCGGGCGTCTCCCCCTGCTTGATCTTCTTGCGGAGTTTCTTGAGTTCTTTCTCCTGGGTGTCATAGTCCGACTGGAACTCCGGGTCGGCCAGCATCTCCTCTACCTCGTCATAGAACCCGTTGTCCTTCATGAACTCGTCGTAGAAGTAGAAGGGCACCGCGAACCCGTCGGGGACGGTTCCGTCGGGAAAACCCAGCGTCCGCAGCACGGCCACGTTGGCGGCCTTGACGCCGAACGCATTCCAGTCGTCGAAGCCGATGTCGACCAGGTCGGTGACCTGGGTGACTGTGAGGTCCCGTTCCGGCGTCTGGGTTTCGGGAGGGCGCGAAGCGGCGAAGTAGGCCTCGACTTCGGCGGGAGAGGCGGCGCGGATGGAGTAGCCGTCCGCAGTGACGCTGTAGTGGACGTATGTGCCGATGAGATCATCGATGTCGCCATCGTCGAGGGCGTCGCGAATGAAGGCGTTGGGGACACCGTCCTGGACGGCCCGCAGGTTGACGTGGGAAAGCGGTGTCTGGGGTACGGTGGTGATGAGGCCGGCGACCCGGGCAAGCTCGTTGGGGATGGTCTCGTAGATCACCACGTCGCGTGGGTCGGGGCGTTCCTCCAGCGACATGAGCCTGAGGAAACCGTACCCCTCTCCAACGTTGAGGGGGAGGAACGGAACATCTGGCAGGATGTCCTCTCTCAACACCACATTGATCCGGGAATTATCGTAGAGGGCCCGTTCTTTGTGATAGAGCGGCAGGGCTCTCCTCGGCATCGGGTAATAGGCAAGGTTGTCATCAAGCAGCGGCATGCTGGCCGCCAAAACCTCATACGAACGGGACACATAGCCGAGGGTGTATACATCCATGGGCTGGAACTGGTAGTGGTAGACGCCCAGGGAACCATCGGGAGCAACCACGTTGGGGTGGTATATGATCTCGCCGCCCATGTACCCCTGTCCCCAGAGCGGGTCCTCCCAGAGACCGATTGCATCCCCGAAATCGGGATGTATTCGGTGGGTCTCGGTGTTCATGAAATAGACACCCACGTTGTCGGCAGACGAGCCGATAATGTAGAACTTGACGAACTCCAGGTCCTGGAGATGGCGGTGATAGGGAACGTCTCTGCCCTTGTAGGAAAGCGCCTCGAATGTCTCACGGTCTGGAATGGCCACAGCGCCATCATGAAAAGGGACCGCCCGAGCGGGGTTCAGCGGGTTCATCCGCACCGGGTCCCCCAGTTCGGTGATGTCGTCAATGCAGTCGTTATCGATGTCGGCCGGATCGGCGATGAGGAACTTTTCCACCCGGTAATGCTCCTTGGGGAGCGGGGACAGCTGCTCGGTCAGCGTTGTTGTGCCGTCTTCGCCCAGGGTCACCGAGACCGGGAACTCTCGTTCGGAGTCCAGGGCGGGCCGCACGTAGAGCACGAAGTATTCCCCGGTGGTGGAATCGATGGTTGCGGGAACGGCATGTACCTCTACCGCGGTTGCCGCCGGGGCGTGTTCGCCGACCGTACACGCCACGACTGATACCTTGACCGTCCCCTGACTGGTCAGCGCCTCCAGGCTGCCTCTGTCGTCATAGAACGACACCCGCACGCTAATGGTCTTGCCAAGGTCAGCCATAACCAGGGTGTAGGTCGAAGCCGTGGCTCCTACGATGTCGGAGGAATTGCTCCCGAAGTGGCTGCGGACCCACTGGAATCTGAACGCGTCATCGTCGAGCCCGTCGGGGTCGGCGATCCCGGACACGACCGCCGTCAGCGATTCGCCGATTTCGACGGTGCCGCTGATGACGGGCGTGCCGGTCGCGGCACGGTTGGCGCTCACCCTGAGAATCCTGTCGGTGCCGGGTCTGTTGGAGGTGGCGATGTACAGAGCCCCGTCGGGGCCGAGCACCGGGGTCCGCAGCCGGCCTTGGCTGCCGTCGAGCTCCGGAACGACGATCTGACCCGCGAAATCGCCCTGTTCGGTGAACTCGAAGACCCGCAGCGACTTCGTCTTGAGCGTGGCCACCGCGAGTCGCCCTTCCCACTCCCCCCATTGGGGGCCGTCCAGGAAAACGGCTCCGCTGGTTGCCAGAGTGGGGAATCCCGAGGACCATTTGGCCTCGCGGGCAGATGGGAACTTCGCCAGGTCGGTCATGGGGACGCCGGCCTCGTCGGAATAGTCGTAGAAGGCCAACGTGCCGTCGTCCGGGATTGGGTCCCAGCCGTAGTTGCCACCTGGTGCGAGCAGATTGATCTCGTCGTTGTGTTTCGGGCCGTGCTCCACCAGCCACATCTGATCCGTGCCCGGGCGCAGCGCCAGGCCCTGGGGGTTGCGGAAGCCGTAGGCGTACACCGGCGAGGAGGCGCCGAATGGATTGCCGGGCGCCCCGGCGCCCGTCCGCGGGTCTATGCGGAGGACCTTGCCGCCCAGGGACGTCAGGTCCTGCGCGCCCGTTACTACCCGCCCGTCGCCGGTCGCGATCCATAGATATCCTTCGGGGCCGAAAAGCAGCCGGCCTCCCGAGTGCCAGGGGCCCGGACCGATCGGCATGCCCTTTACCAGGGGATCGACGACGCGCGTGGCTTCGTCGTAGTCCGCGTCGATCGTCCAGGCGATCACCTGCATCTCGCGTCCGGTGTGCCCCTGGAGCGTGTAGAACCGCCGGTTGGTCGAAAAGTCCGGGTCCACGGCCAGCGCCTGCAGGCCGGCGAAACCGTCGACAAGCAGATCTCCGAGATCCGCGGCGACCCGCTTGACGGCGCCGTCGGTCAGCCTCGCGTTCAGCACGCCGGCGCGCTGGGTGAACAGCATCGTCCCGTCTGGGGTGAAATCGATGCCCCAGGGGTGGGACAGGCCCGTGACTATTTCCGTCACCGTCAGTTCCGGACCCGGTTCGCGGGCGCCCACGACGGCGGGCGAAACAGCTTCCGCGGACTTGCCGGGGCCCTGCCCGTCGGTGTACGACGCCTCGGCCTTGAGCAGCATCCCTTCGTCTTCTTCAGTTGGAACGTAGCTGTCTCCGTCGTCGTAGGCCTCGACGCCGGTCCAGGCGGTTCCGTCGGAGGACCTGGCCCAGCTCCACGAAACCGCGCCCGAAGACGCCGCAGGGCCCGATCCGCCGCCCTCGAGGCCGTCGGGATCGCTCAGCGCGGCGCTGACCACCGTCCCGACCCTCGGCCGCGCCGGAAAGAGCGAAACGGTTCCGGGCCAATCCGCCGCCTTGATAGCCTCGGTGGCCTCGCTGGTCAGCGTTTCATAATTGCCACGGTCGTCGACGAACGCCACCCGCACCTTGATCCGCTTGCCCAGATCCTCGGCGACGAGCGTGTAGGTGGACGAGCCGGTCCCGATGTTCGTCTCGGTCGCGCCGTCGACCCGCATCCACTGGTACGAGTAGGCCGCCCGGGTCAGCCCGTCGTCGTCCGACACGTCGGAGACCGCCGCGGCGAGCGTCCCCTTCACCTGCGGCGTGCCCGTGACCGTCGGCTCGCCGGCAGCCGGGTTGTTGATGAAGGAGCCTCTCGCCTCGATCTTGAAGGAAAACGCGCCGGAGGCCCATCCCTGAGCAGCGGCCTGAGGAGAATATGTCGCGCTTCCGTCCGCGATGGACCACCCCTCCGCGGCTCCCGTGTCTTCGGAGCCGCTCGCCATTCCACTGACGGCGATGGCGCCGGAACCGGTGACCCGGACCCTTTCGACGACCACGAAGTAGGTCGTCTCTTTCTCGAGAACCGGGCAGGTCGTCCCCGAGGCCGGAGCGGCGAAGGTGTTCACGCTCCGCTCGGACAGGCTCGCCGGGGTGATCAGCGTGCAGAGCACGTCGCCCGGGACGCCGCTGCCGTCCGCGTTGAGCGTCACCTCGAGGTCGGACGGCGCGGACGACGTGTCCGAAACTTCGCCGAACTCGATCCTGACGGACGCCAGCGCGTACCCCGCGGTGTTGTTCCCGGAGGTGAACGCCTGGGCTCTTTTGGCGCCGGTCGAGCCCAGGTCGTGGCCGGCGCCGCCGGACTGCCCCGTGTTGCCCACCAGCGCGGCGGCGGTCTCCGCGTCTTCGACGGAGGGCCGAACGACTCCGCCAATGCCATGATAGGTGTAGATCATGGCATCGTCGGCGTCGACGACGTAGAAGGTCTCCCCGTCCGACCAGATGCCGTAGGCGTGGTCGTTGTCCTCGTGGAGCGTAAAGTCGTACCCCGCCTCGGTTCCGTCGGACAGTTTCACGCTCCGCACCGAGGCGTCGTTTGAGGCGAATCTGACGCCCCACATCGTCCGCCCGTCGGTGAAGAGGCCCCTCAGCTGGCCCGAGCCGGGGAACGTCAGTTTCCGGGACGTGTCGGGCTTCCCGTATTCGTCCTCCGGCGTCTCCGGGTCGTCGAACAGACGGAAGGCGTGCGCGTGTGACGTGGTGTTGGTGATCCACAGATGACGGCCGTCGGTCGCCGTGCCGCGCACGATGAACACTCCCCCGGCGACGTTCAAGCCCCCGTAGACGAAGTCCCGGTCCTCCGCACGCGTGAAATTCGTCAGGTCGTAGCCGAAGACGTCCCGGCTGGCGCCGTCAAGGGACTCTTCGGCCACGTACAGGCGAGCGCCATGGCCGGTGACGTAGAAATCCTCGTCGCCGAGGCTCGGAAGGTCCCAGCCAGGGTCTCGGGTCCCGTACTCGCTGGCCTCGGTGCCGGGATCGTCCCACAGCTTGTAGGCGAAGACCTTCCGGGCGCTCTCGTCGCCGACCCACAGCGTTTCGCCGTCCGACCAAATGCTCTTCGGGTCCGCGTTCTCCGGATGAAGAGCAAAGGGTCCATCCTGGATCCATTCCCTCTGAACCAGCGGTCTGCCTATCCACATCAACATGGCGCCGCCGCGGTCGGCGCGGATGCCCGACGCTGAACCCCCGGAAGGCAACAGAAAAGCAGCGGAGTCGATTTCTACGGTGACGGGATGATGCCCGTGCGAACGAACCTCGACAACGTCCGAATATGCACTGCCTGAGGCGACAGTGACGGTCTCGGCAGACAACTCTCCTTTCAGGACCGACAGTGCGATCGTCATGCCGAATGGCGTCGCTCCTTCGGCTATTCGGACCACGACCGTGTCGTCTCCCCGCCGCTCCAGCTCTGCAGTGAACGTGAAAGGTGCGCCCGGATTGTCGCCCGCGTCGAGATCCGTCAGCCCCGACAGACCTTCGAAGACGCCGACAGGCAGGTCCTTGAGGTCGTTTCCCGAAAGGTCCAGCTCCGCGAGGTTCCCGAGGTCGGCGAACACCCCTTCCGGCAGTTCGGAGATTTCGTTGATCGACAGGTCCAGGTCGCGCAGCTCGAGATTGCCGGCGAAGAGCCCGTCCGGCAGTTCGTCTATCGAGTTGGCGGACAGGTCCAGTTCGTCGAGTTCGACGAGGTCGTCGAAAAGGCCGCCCGGGAGGTGCGCGAGCCCATTGCCCGCGAGCGACAGCGAGACGAGTCCGGCCAAGTTTCGCAACACGCCTTCCGGCAGTGTCTCCAGGCCGTTCGCCGACAGGTCCAGAACGCTCAGATTCGCGGTTTGGGCGGCGAACGGCCCGTCAGGCAGTTCAGTCAAGAGGTTTCCCGACAGATAGAGCTCCTCCACCGCGCGGAGGTCTTCGAAGAGTCCGTCCGGGACCGTCTCGAGGAAGTTTCTGTTCAGGTCCAGGGCGCGCAGCGCGTGCAGGTCCCCGAAATCCCCGACCTGAAGGGCCGACAGTCCTCTCCCCTGAAGGTACAGCCCGGACGTGATGTCGGGGCCGAAGTGCCGGGAGCCGGTCCAAATCCTGAGCCTCGTCTCGGAAACCTCCGAGCAGTCGCCGACGCCGGTCATCCCGGCGACGATGGCCGCCATCACCGAAGGCGTCCGGTCGCAGATACCGGAGGCCCCGATCCGGCCCGTCGGCTTGCTGGTCAGCGACTCTCTGTTGCCGGCGCCGTCGGTGAAGGACACTCTGACCTTGACGGTCCTGTCCCGGTCGCCGGGGACGATGGTGTAGGTCGAATCGGTCGCGCCCGCGGTGTCCGTGTCGCCGTTCCCGTCGTTCGAAACCCATTGATACTCGAAGATGGCGGCGTCCAGCCCGTCCGCGTCGGCGATGGAGCGGGTGCCCGCCGCCAGCGTCTCGCCCACTCGGACCGCGCCGGTTATCGTCGGCGCTCCCGTCGCAGGATTGTTCCAGTCGTATGCGTAGAGCTTAGCGTCGTCGCGGGACGCCACCCACATCGTGGACCCGGCCGACCAGATGCCCTCGTAAGACTCATCGTCGGCGTCCAGCGCGAAGTCCTTGCCGGCGTCCCAGCTCTGGTCCGACATCCGGTATGCGTACAGCTTGGCGTCCCGCCAGTCCGAAACCCACATCGTGGATCCGTTCGACCAGACACCCATCGGAGAACCGTGGCCGGCGGCCAGCGTGATGTCCTTCTCGAAGTCCCAGGCCCTGGTCGACAGGTCGTAGGCGAACACCGTGTCGTTGCCGGTGTCCGCCACCCACATGGTGGTTCCGTCCGACCAGATGCCCTCGGGAAATTTGTTGCCGGCTGCAGAAAGCGTGTTGAAGTCCTTGCCCGAGTCCCGACTCCGGTCCGACATCCGGTATGCGTACAGCTTGGCGTCGGTGAAGTCCGACGCCCACATGGTGGTCCCGTCCGACCAGATGCCCACCGGAGAGCCGTTGTCGGCGTCCAGAGTGAAGTCCTTGCCCGAGTCCCGGGTCCGGTCCGACATCCGGTAGGCGTACAGCTTGTGATCCTCGAAGTCCGCGACCCACATGGTGGTCCCGTCCGACCAGATGCCGGTCGGGTAGCCGTTGGCGGCGTCCAAGGTGAAATCGCTGCCGGAGTCCCGGCTCTGGGCCCGTACCTCAGGAGTGAGAAGCAGGGCAGCGAGGGCAGTCAGTGCAATGAGCAGCAGCGGGAGCGGCGCAAGACGCCGGGAGGCGGTCATGACTCGCGCCAGGGCCTTCTATCGGTGGGAGTGGTCCGGTCGCCGTGGACGGCGAGCCCCGGAGCGGCGCTCCCTAGCGTCGTTCCGTCCGTCCTCTCAGGTGCATGGACTGGTCTGTCGAGCGCCACGGGAATGCCTATCTCGCAGAGTCGGGATGGCGGGGCCTTCCACCCTCCGCATGTCCGCACGCGGACGGCCGGCCGATGACTTCGCTAATCTCTGGTGCCTCTTCGTACCCGAATAGAACGCTAAAGATTTATGAACATTTTGGTAAGTGCCGTAGCACCCTTTGCGAATGAGAGTGCTTGCTCTTAGAGAGAGTGTGTCTGCAAATTGCACACTGTTGAAACAACAATATGTTTGCTCTATGAGAGGGTGATTTTGTAACTTGGACAGGTATAAACCGCTCTTGCGAACGCAAACGATGAGGGCTAGATTCGTATTCACGCACACACCGCCGGGACCACCGAACACTCGATGTTCTCTCGTGCATATGGGAGAGGAGATGTCTCAGGCGACTCGCCAAAGCCGGAGGTTCATCCCATCAATGCCGCCGCAAGCGTCTTTCGCATGAGCGGCTGGATTTCTGATGCGCCTCGATCCGGACGGGCTGAGAGACGCCGCGGCCATACTGGTCTGGGCGCTCCCGTTCGTAGTCGCATTCAGTCTTGCGCAGCCGGCGCTCTGGCCTGTGGGTTCGCTGGAGCACTATGTCGTGTATGCGCCGCTGTTCCCGCTACAGAGGCCGGGAGCAGGCCGGCGCCAGATTGCTGCGCCAGTTCGAGCGGCGGTCCGGCGCTATCCAATCGGGCTCCGGCGCCCCTTGGCGTGAGGGGGGTTAGCTTGGGTACCGGGATAGGGATCTGTATCTGATGAAGGCAGCGGTCGGCGCAATACAGACGCGGGTGCTTCAGATGCTCTGGCTTGACCCGGACGAGGTAGCGTACGCCGCTCACATTATGGTGTGGACTCGCTGGTTCCTTTGGGTGGGCGCCATGGTCTCACTTGCCATTCAACCTACATTCACGTATCCCCAATCCATTCTCCAATCCATTCCGTTCATAGTCCTGCACGTGGCGGTGGTCACGCTCAATGGCTGGGTGCACTACCGTCTGGTCTCCCGGCGTAGGGTGACATGGCGTCACGTGTTCGCCCTCAGTGTCTTGGACATAACTTTCGCCACGGCCACTGTCGTCGATGGGGGTTACGACACTTTCTGGTTTGTTGGCTACTATGCCGCCCTTGCCGCCTTTGCCGCTGTCTTCACCTCCCCACTGCTGAATCTCACCTGGACTACGATTGCCGCATCCATATATGTCGGCGCGAGTCTGACCGTTGGTTCGGGCATGGCCCTCGATGGCGTCGATTTGAAGGCCCTTTACGTCAGAGTAGTCGGGATGTTTGGGGTCGTCCTCGCCATTAACTTCATCACCCGGTTTCAACGGCGCAGGGCCATAGCAGCGATGGAACGGGAGCGGGCGCTGCAACGGGAACGGCTCGAGCTCTCCGAGACGATTCACGATACGGCCGCCCAGACCGCCTTCATGATCGGCCTGGGGATAGACGCGGCCAAACAGATTGCCGGAGACTTGAACGAGGAACTCACCGCCAGGCTTGATGCGACCTCACGGCTTTCCAAGACCGCAGTCTGGCAGCTGAGACACCCGATAGACATGGGCCGCATTTTCGACGGCAGGGATCTTGGCTGGACCCTGGACTCACACGTTGCGACGTTCAGAACCATCACGGCTGTATCGGCGGAGCTGACCCAGAACGGGGTGGAGCCGCCACTTTCGATTGGGGCCAGGAGTCTGTTGTTCACCATCGCGCATAACGCCCTCGCCAACGCCTTTCGCCATGCCGAGGCGAGCCGGGTGCTGGCCGAACTTGACTTCGGACAGCGCGAGATCAGGCTGTCGGTGTCGGATGACGGGGTAGGACTTCCTGACGACTACGAGGAGCGGGGCCACGGCTTCGAAAACATGCGGGCGTACGCCGAGCGTCTGGGCGGACGGCTTATCGTCGAGCCCAGGGGACCGGTCGGGGGCGCCAGCGTGACCTGTGTGATGCCGTTGAGTCGCGGAGAACAGGGGGGCTAGGTTGTCAACAGAGTCTCGCCGCATAAGGGTGCTGCTCGCCGACGACCACTCAATAGTGCGGGAAGGTCTTCAGTCGATGCTGGAGCGGTCTGAGGAGATTGAGGTGGTGGGCCAGGCCAGGGACGGGATGGAGGCGGTGAAGGTGGCCTCCGAGTTGTCGCCTGACGTAATCATCATGGATGTCATGATGCCGGAGAAGGACGGCGTTGAGGCGTGCCGGGAGATCATGGAGTCTCTGCCCGACACTCGGGTGATTATGCTGACTGCCTCGACGGAGGCGGAGGCCCTGATAGAGGCGGTGGCCGCAGGTGCGGCCGGCTATCTTCAGAAGGTGGCCGGGATGGACCAGGTTCTGAGCATGATCAGGGGCGCGGCTGCGGGCGAGGGGCGTCTGCCGACCGATGTGGTGAAGCGGGTCTTTGACAGGATCAAGATTCGGAGCAGGGGGAAATCGAAGGAGATCGACCTGACCCAGAGAGAGAAGGAGATACTCGTGTCGTTCTGCCGCGGCATGTCATACGTTGCGATTGCGGAGGCAAGGGGAGTCAAGGCGGTTACCATCCGAAACGCCATCTACACGATTCAGGTGAAGTTGGGCGTCGACTCGAAGCAGGAGGTCGTGGTGTGGGCTGCGCAGAACGGGCTGTTAGATGACTAACCATACGGGCCGCCTTCGAGGCAATAGCGCGGGGCTAGGACCCACTGGGAATCTGTGGCCGGCTCGCACCGTCGTCAAGAAAGCCCGCCGCAGGATCGGTCAGGACGAGGACAGCCCCAAGCACATCATGGCGAAGGCCGGGGGTCGGGAACAACCGGAGCCGCCAACAACTGCCTGAACCGGCTGTTGTCCACCACTAATGGGAATATGAGGAGTGGGACGATGCCACACCCCGACCTCGCTGTCGTCACTGGCGCCTTCAGCTACACGGGCAAATACATCGCCCGGCGACTGCTTGATAAAGGTGTCCGCGTTAGGACACTAACCCGGCATCCAGATCATAGGAATTCATTCTCGGGCCAAGTAGAGGCAGCTCCCATGGACTTCTCCGACCCCGATGGACTGCGCAACACCATGAGAGGGGCGGGTGTCCTTTACAACACCTACTGGATGCGGTTTGCCCGGGGGCAAACAACCTTCGAGCAGGCCGTTGAGAACACCAGGATGCTGTTTGAGGCGGCAAAGGAAGCGGGTGTAGGCAGGATAGTTCACTTGTCCGTGGCGAATGCGTCGCTCGAATCCAGGCTGCCTTACTTCAGAGGCAAGGCGCAGGTGGAAGAAATCCTACAGGGCCTCGACGTAACACACGCGATCATCCGGCCCACCCTCGTATTCGGGATCGAAGACATACTGCTCAACAATATCGCCTGGGCCCTGCGGCGGTTCCCAGTCTTTCCCATCTACGGAAGTGGAGAATATCCGGTTCAGCCCGTGTACGTTGACGATGTTGCGGCTCTGGCTGTGGAGGCCGGCTCTAAGAGCCATGATTTCACAGTGGACGCAGCAGGCCCGGACACCTACTCCTTCGAAGCTCTGGTTCGCTTGCTTGTTTCCCAGATGGGCGTCCATAGCCAGCTTGTACACATGCCGGCGTCGGTGGGGCTTGCCTTAACTCGATTGGTTGGCGTGCTAATTCGCGACGTTGTACTCACCCGGGACGAGGTTGATGGCCTGATGGCCGGCCTGCTGGTATCCGGAGCCGGGTCGACCACAGCAACCAGACTAGAAGACTGGCTCACAGACACAGCGGACAACCTTGGGCGACGGTACGAATCCGAATTGAAACGTAATTGGAGGTAAGAAGTTGCCACCGTGTTCCAACGGAGGAACGCCTCCTGCTCCTGAGTCTGTCGGGCGCGCTGGCCCCACGCCCAGTCGCGGCCGCTTAAGTTAACGAAAATCAAACCGTAGTCAAACAATTGCGTACTGGAGTAAGCAGGCGTACACCTGGGCGGACTGTATTGCGAACTTTTGAGATAACGGTGGTTCTGACAAAATCGGCCATACGAGGATAACGATGAGGAACATCCTGTCGTCGGCTTCTCCATGCGAGAACGAGGGTCGCCGCGAGAATGCCCATAGTTGCGACGGCTTGCCATTGACCAAGTCCTACGCCGCTAAAAGGTGACACCGGCGGCGCTACCATGACCAGCGTCGCTGCCGGTTCACACGCCGTTCTCGATTCGTATCTCGCCAGTCATGCTACGACTTTGAGCGTGATGGCAGATTTGCCACGCCAAAGCGCATGGCAGAGCGTTTCCCGGAGCCCGCCACAGCCCTGCTTGCCGCAGAGCTGTGGGCCTCCCCGAAGGCTCCGGGTTGGACCGCCTGGGGTTGCCGGACAGCCCGGACATCGGCGGTTCGGCCTGAGACCACATGAGGGTCGGCAGCGGAGCAATGGCCTGATTGGGTCCTAGTCCAGGGGCGCGCCCGTTGTGATCACGAACGGCGAAGGCTGAGTGATGCGTATCCGCACCAGGTGAGTGACATCGTCGTCCCGATATGTCGTGACTGCCACGTAGCCGTCCATGGGTTCGGTCGCGCAATTGCGCAGATAGAAGCCCTCGGTGCTGGCTCCCAGGTAGGTCATTGCCATGTAGGAATTGTCAACGTTTTCGGTGACCGGTTCTCCATTCCGGTAATGTATCTGTTCGCCGTTCTCGGTGGGGACGTAGCCGTCGACTACAGGCGCGAGCTTCAGGTTGCCGCCCGGGCGCTGGAAGTAGATCGGACAGTGGGTTTCGGTGCCGGCCCATCGCGACAGGATGAAGCCGGTGTTGGTTGTGATCGAGATTAATTCGTCCTTCGATGCGCCGCCGACGATGTAGTAGGGGCCGGTCACGTCCCCGGAGATGGTCTCGGGCGGGGACTGGAACCGCACGACCGGTTCGGTCACGGGTGGTCCCGAGGGCGCTGCCGGAGTTTCGATGTGGAACCAGTGGGAGCGCTCGCTCGCCCCGTGTTCGTTGATCGCCTTGATGCGGTAGGTGTAAGTGGTGCTGGCCGCCACCGTGTTGTCGGTGTAGGTCAGCACCGCCGTGCCGGTGCCCGCCACCAATACTCTGAAGTCGCCCCCTGTATCGTTAACGCGGACGCGGCGCAGGATCACGTAGCCGGTGATGCTGTCGTCCTGGGGGTCGTCCCATGTAAGGACCACCTGACCGTGGGTCGCCGTGGCGGAGAGGCCTCTGGGTTTGTCCGGCGCGTCCGCGTCTTCTGAGCAAGGCTCGATCTCCTCGCCCTCCCCTAACTCGGGTACGGACACATCCTCCCAGTCCGATGCGTTGGTCCCGAACAACATCTCGATCTCTGACCACTCCGATGCTCCAGTACAACTCGCAGCCCGCACCCTCAGCCACGAGAGCCCATGCAGATTGCTCACCACCGCGCTTGATCCGTGGAACGCGATGTCCACTCCGACGGCGGGCAGGTCCAACCATTCCCCGCTGCTGCCGTCGATGTGGTAGTACTGGACCAAATACCAGCCGGCGTTCTCTATGTCTTGCCAGTCCAGCCTTACCATGCCGTGATGCAGGTTCTCCGTGTTCGACAGCACCGGCGTGCCCAGGTCCACCGCCGAGCCGGACGTGGGGGTGGCGCTCACCTCCTCAGCGGCCGGCCCGTATGGTCCGTAGCTGTTGCCGCTACCGTTCTCGGCCTTTACCCGGAAGATGTACTTCACTCCATTGGCCAGGTCGGTCTTCGTATAGGTAGTCTCTCCCGATGGGCCCCAATGCCCCTTTTTGTAGTCCTTGCCGTCTATCCTCCACTCGATGCGGTATCTCGTCGCGGGCGCGTTGCCGTTGTCGGCTGGCGGCTCCCAGGACAGGGTGACCTCCTGGTCTCCGGCGGTGACGGTGAGGTTGCGCGGCGCTCCCGGCGGACCTGTTGCCGGAGTCGTCTCACCATCTGCCCGCGTGAGCGGAATGTCCTTTCCGAGCAGGGCAACCAGGAACAGCGTCGAGGCTATTGCCACGAGCATGACGGTTGCCAGGACCATACGGCCGATCGCGGGTTGACAGGTCATTGCTTGCTCCTTTCTCGACTTGCGTCGTACTTCGATCCGTCGCTCTCAGGGTTCTTGTAGACGTAGGAGACACACTTGCCGCTCTCCATCGCCCAGAGCATGTCCGGCCCGAAGTTGTACCCGGTGGCCTCAAGGCTCCCCCAACCCTTCAAGTCCAGGCCAAGGCAGTGGGTGTCAGGGGCCCGATGACAAGATCGTTCTCGTCGATGATGAACACGTACCACTGGCCGCCGATGCTCTCCTCGCGGCTGTGGTAGGTGAGAGTGGCGTGGAGCCTTGGGTTTCGTAGCGGCCGATGGCGTTGTTCACAGAGAACTTGGCGTAGTCGGCGGGGGGCGGGATGGACGCCATGAGGCTGTGGGCTATCTGTTCAGCTTCGGCGGATGTAAGCCCGGACTCTGGCTGTGGGATGACTATTGTAGCAACTTTGACTGTCTCCTCCAACTCACTCTTGGACACTCCCGCTTCAGACCGCAGCATGTCTGCTAACGCCGCTCTGACGGCCTCCTCCACATTGGCGGAAGTGAGCTCGGGTTGAGGTTAGAGAAGAGCGTCGATTGCGGCCTGAACTATCTGCTCCACTTCCTGCCGAGTCAAGCCGGGTTCCAGCTGCTGAGACGTTTGGGCTTCTGCAATCTCCTGCACTTCGGCGCCGGACAGCCTCGCGTTTCTATCGCTACAGGAGACGAGTAATCGGTGCAAGTATGAAGAGGGCCGCCTTGAGACCTGAGTAGAACAACCTACTGACTATCAATCCAGTGCTCTACAATTCCCCTATCACCACTATCGCAGTTCCCTCGCTGGTCAGCACCTCTTCTCGGCAAAGCCCATCTCAGCGAATCGATGTCCCAGAAACGCAGCGCGTTCGTTCGGGTGCCGCCACGGGCGTTACCACCAAGTCGCACTTACCGGACAGGGCGATACCTTAGACCGGGGTCGGCTTGCTATTCCCTATCTTTCAGGAACTCCGACAGGCCGTCCATGGTGAGCGTGGCCCGACCGCCGGTTGCTTCGTAGAAGTTGTTTTCTTCGGACTCATCCATGCCGGGGAAGCTGAACCAAGCTATATCAGCACTCAAACTTTCCAGCAACTTCGAATCCACTGCTGGGTCTTTCTCATCTATCAGCAGAATCACTGCCGCCCGAAACTCGCGCTGAGATATAGACGCTTCAGGGACTCGTTTCCCGTACGCAGCAATGACATCGGATACGGTGTATTTCTCTATCTTAGTTGCAGTAAAGGTGCCAGACTCTTGGTCGATCCATTCCCCATCTATTGCGACCCAAAAGTCAGGCACATCTTCTGGAGGAACCAAACCTGCCAAGTAAAGCTCAAGCGGACCGTACCTGTAAGACCAACCACGTTTTTCGGCTTTGAACCGGTTATCACCAAGATCAACGATCTCTTCGTATGGAGAAGAGAAAGCACCACCGAACGCTCCAAATATATTGCTGAAAGCCGTAAAATGCGCTCCCGATACCATGGGAAGCGAACCATAAGCAGCCCATTGATGCAATAGTTCGTGCAATATTACTCCTCTGAACCACCAAACGTGACTAAAGAACGGCATCCCTTTCAGTTTCCCAGCCGAACCAAATTCCCTGCTATCCGAAAATGTTGATTGGCCGGTGCCCTGCACATCGTTTGCTACCGTATGAAAGGTTCCTCCCGATCCAAGCTCATGTACATTGTCAGGGGATACAACCACCAGGAAATCGAAGTCATCCTCGAAGTGCTTGTAGAAACTACGTGCGTAGGCTTGAAGTGCTAAACCCCTCGATACCGGCAGGACAACCAGATTATCATTGTAAACGAGTGGCCCATCTTCAATGGTTACATCTCCACCGGTAAGAGCATAGCCTGAGTGACCAACCCTTACACCCCTTTCTTGGAGAACAGGAATATATGTATATACGGACGAACCACTAAGCGGATTCCTTACCAAACTCAAATATTCCAAGCTTCTAACACTTAGCAGAGGGGAGACATCTGAAATCTGGTTAGTGTAGAGATAGAGACGTGTAAGACGAGGTAGGCCCATCAGTGCCGACAAGTCGGAAATCCCACTTTCGCCAATGCTAAGGACACGTAACTGGAGAAGGTCCGACAGGGCTGATAAGTCAGGGTTATCACCTTCGATGCCATGCAGCTCCAACTCTTCAAGAGCGGCCAATTCTCCAAACTGGAGTGGTATCTGACCGTTCAGATCATTGTAATTAATGGCTATACCGATGACTCGACCTCCGTTTTCGGTAGTTATGCCGTACCAATCGCCAATCGGCTTGTCGCTCAGCCAGTTGGTGTTGTTTTTCCAGTTCGAGCCATCCATGGAGTTATAGAAGGCAATTAGTGCTGCTCTGTCCGAAGCAGCCGTACCGGAAGGCGTAGCAGTCGGAACGGGCGTCGGGATATGAGTAGGTGTGGCGGTCGGTGTCGCAGTCGGAACGGGCGTCGGAGTGGCCGTGGGCGTCGGGGTCTGAGTAGGCGTTGCCGTGGGCGTTAGGGTTGCGGTGGCCGTTGCCGTAGGAACTGATGTCGTTGTGGCCGTGGCGCTAGGAAGAACCTTGGCCACCGGCGAAGGGGTCGGCTCATCGGAACATCCGGGCAGGAGAATGGCGAGGAGTATCGCGCCCGCGAGCAGCACACTGCTTGCAATGGACTTTGACATTTTCGCTCCTCTCGCCCAACGTCGTAAGATTGCCTGGACTTTTCGTTGCCCATGACAAGGCTTGTCGCCCGAAAAGCAGCCCTCGTCAACGTAAATGGTAGCGAGCCTCAAGGCCGGATATAAGGTTCGGACGCCCAACTACCGTTCAGACGCCCCGAACGGGTGTGGCCGGCTACGTCTTGCACCTCAGCTATTCTTGCCACAGCAGGGAATCCACAGCCATCACGATCTGCTCCCAGATCCGGGGATGCTCGGTGCGCAACCTGGCGATCAGCGCCCTCCCGTCATTCCATACCTCACTCTCTGGGAAGTATTCGGTCCAGGGCTGCCCCGTTAACATGCTCTGCCCGTTGGCCAACCTCTCCTCAAAGTCCTGCACCTTGCGGCTTGCCGCACCCTCGTCCTCGTAGACAAAGACCAGGATCGTGACAAAGCCGTCTGAATCCTTTGCAACGCCCGCCCCCAGAACACTGTACTTTTCCGAGGTAGTTCCTGCTTCCATCTGTAGTTGGTCCCGCATTTTCTGTAGCTGTGCCTGCTCTTCGGCGCTGAGGAGGGAATCAAGAGGGTCGGTAAACCTCTCCACATCCCCAACCAGTAACGCCGAATAGGCGCCGAGTTTCTGTAATGCGCCAGCAGCCAACGCCAAGTCAGGGTCGTCTGCGAGGGAGTCTCTGTTTCCACCATAGGTGCGGATCAGCGACCTCATGCCCGCAGTCCCAAGTGTTCTGAACACAACAGAGTCCAGAACAGCGATCCGGCCGCCTCTGCCTAATACATCGTATGCCGGGGGTTGCAGTCTCTTCTTGAGGTCTGGCGTGTAGTCCGCACCCCAGCTGTAGAACTTCACTCCCAAGTGTTCTTGTACTTCGGGCTTATCGCACTCGGCGCAGGCGGCGAGGGATGCATCGGTGGTCTCGGGATCGAAGCGGCCACTTACCGCCTCCAGCGTGTAGGGTGGTTCTCCAGCCAGGATGCTCCGCTCGACGTCTACAACGCCGAAGCCCAGGTACTTCTGCTCTAGTTGAGTCATGGATTCACGTGTGTATCCACTTATCCAGGGCCCTGCGGCCAGTCCTGTTGATCCAAGCTCGCGCAGGTATTCTTCCAGGTCCTGGTCGCTGGCATCCTCCGCCGGGGCCTGTATGCCGTTGGCCTCTCGCGCCAACCTGTAACCGTTGAATGACAAAATGCTCCGACTGTCCTCGGTTAGCGGAATGAGTTTCATCAGATCGAAAAAAGGCCCTCCCTGCTCCGATGAGGTGGTGGTGCTAGAATCGGTCCCGTTCGAAGGATTGGGATCTGGCTCAACGGAACACCCGGTTAGCAGGATGGCGAGAACCGCGATGCTCAGCCCCAGACCAATGATTGACTTCGACATTGCTTTCAAATCCTTAACGTCCCTAACTTGAAGCTTGTTGGCTCCTCATCCCTCGACCCTTGGATTAGGTGGGTCAGCTTGGCCAAAATCATTGTTGCCCCAGCATTCGACGGAGCCGTCGGCCCTCACCCCGCAGCTGTGGTACCACCCGGCGCTGACCGAGGTGTACTCCCTGGCTGGCGGCGTGGCCTGGCCAACAACATTGCCGTCCTCATCCTCGTTTAACCCCCAGCATTCGACGGAGCCGTCGCGCCTCACCCCGCAGCTGTGGAACCCCCCGGCGCTGACCGAAGCGAACTCCCCGGACGGCGCCGTGGCCTGGCCAACAACATTGCCGCCGAAATCATCATTGGAGCCCCAGCATTCGACGGAGCCGTCGGTTCTCACCCCGCAGGTGTGGAGCGCCTCGGCGCTGACCGAGGCGAACTCTCCGGACGACGGCCGGGCCAGGCCGCCGAAATCACTGCCCCAGCAGGCTATGGAGCCGTCGGTCCTCACCCCGCAGGTGTGGAGCCACCCGGCGCTGACCGAAATGAACTCTACTTGCACTGCTTCGGCCTTCACTCCGCAGGTGCGGTCAACCCGCGGGCCTGTCGTCCCCAGCAGACCACGCCGCCGTCGGCCTTCACTCCGCAGGTGTGGGTCCCTCCGGCGCTGACCGAGGCGAACTCTCCCGACGGCGGCGTGGCCTGGCCATGACTGTCAGGGCCCCAGCAGGCGACGGAGCCGTCGGTCCTCACCCCGCAGGTGTGGCCCCCTCCGGCACTGACCGAGGCGAACTCCCCCGGCGGCGGCGTGGCCTGGCCACGGCCATCATTACCCCAGCATACGACCGCTCCGTCGGTCCTCACCCCGCAGGTGTGGGTCCCTCCGGCGCTGACCGAGGCGAACTCCCCGGACGGCGGGGTGGCCTGGCCATCCCGGTTGAATCCCCAGCAGGCGACGGAGCCGTCGGTCCTCACCCCGCAGGTGTGGACCGCCCCGGCGCTGACCGAGGCGAACTCTCCCGACGGCGGCGTGGCCTGGCCATAATCATCATTGCCCCAACAGGCTACGGAGCTATCGCGCCTCACGCCGCAAGTGTGGGCCCTTTCTCCGGCGCTGACCGAGGCCAACTCTCCCGATGGCGGCGTGGCCTGGCCCAACCTATCGCTGCCCCAACAGGCTACGGAGCTATCGCGCCTCACGCCGCAAGTGTGGCCCCCTCCGGCGCTGACCGAGGCGAACTCTCCGGACGGCGGGGTGGCCTGGCCATCCTCGTTGAATCCCCAGCAGGCGACGGAGCCGTCGGTCCTCACCCCGCAGGTGTGCCGGCCCCCGGCGCTGACCGACGCGAACTCCCCGGACGGCGGCGTGGCCTGGCCATAGTCATCATAGCCCCAGCACTCGACGGCGCCGTCGGGCCTCACCCCGCAGGTGTGGCCCCCTCCGGCGCTGACCGACGCGAACTCCCCGGACGGCGGCCTGGCCTGGCCATAGTCATCATAGCCCCAGCACTCGACGGCGCCGTCGGGCCTCACGCCGCAAGTGTGGCCCCCTCCGGCGCTGACCGAGGCGAACTCCCCGGACGGCGGCGTGGCCTGGCCATAGTCATCATCGCCCCAGCACTCGACGGCGCCGTCGGTCCTCACCCCGCAGGTGTGGAGCCCTCCGGCGCTGACCGAGGCGAACTCCCCGGACGGCGGCGTGGCCTGGCCATAGTCATCATCGCCCCAGCAGGCGACGGAGCCGTCGGTCCTCACCCCGCAGGTGTGCCGGCCCCCGGCGCTGACCGACGCGAACTCCCCGGACGGCGGCGTGGCCTGGCCATAGTCATCATAGCCCCAGCACTCGACGGCGCCGTCGGGCCTCACCCCGCAGGTGTGGCCCCCTCCGGCGCTGACCGACGCGAACTCCCCGGACGGCGGCCTGGCCTGGCCATAGTCATCATAGCCCCAGCAGGCGACGGAGCCGTCGGTCCTCACCCCGCAGGTGTGCCAGCCCCCGGCACTGACCGAGGCGAACTCTCCCGACGGCGGCGTGGCCTGGCCATCATCATCATCGCCCCAGCAGGCGACGGAGCCGTCGGTCCTCACCCCGCAGGTGTGGAGCCTTCCGGCGCTGATCGAGGCGAATTCCCCGGCGGACCTCGTCTTTGGTGCGGCGGAAGTCGCTGTGGCTGTGGGCGTTGCAGTGGCGGTCGGGAGAGCGGCAGGTGTGGGCGTTGCCGCTTCCGGTGCGGCGGCAGTCGCCGTGGCTGCGGGCGTTGCCGTGGCGGTCGGGAGAGCGGCAGGTGTGGGTGTTGCAGCTTCCGGCACCGGGGTGTTTGTCACAGCCGATGTGGGAGCATGTGTTGGCTCAGGATTGACCCCCTGCTCCGATGAGGTGGTGGCGCTGGAATCGGTCCCGTTTGAAGGAATGGGTTCTGGCTCATCGGAACATCCGGGCAGGAGTATGGCGAGGAGTATCACGCCCGCGAGCAGCACACTGCTTGCAATGGACTTTTTCACGTTCGATCCTCTCTCCTAACGCCGTATGGTTGCCTGGGCTTATCGGCGCCCATGACAAGGCTTGCCGCCCGAAAGCCGCCCGCGCCCACATAAATGGTAGTGAGCCTTCAGGCCGGATGTAAGGAGCAGATGCCTATTCCGCACTAGGCATTTGTCCATAGGAGTTGCGTAGGCAAATGCCTACGATGTGCCTAAGCCCATGCCGCGGCAGGTCTTAGCCCAGGGTGTTCAGGCAGCGGCGTAGACGCTCAATGGGACTTCCATCGGCTGATGGCCGGGGAATGGCGGGGAACGCGCGGGGCGCAGCCGTGAGTGTCGAAATCGCTGCGGCGGTTGGAGACAAGCCATAAGCCGTCGCGGTTACGGCAGGGGCCTCTTCGCTGGTCGCTCCGTTGCCTGTCGGCCTGATTCGCCGGTTCCCGGCGGACCGCCAGGGGGGCAAGGCAGGCGTCAGGTTGGCGCTGCAATCTGACGCCTGCGATGCGTCATGACCACGTATGTCCAGAGCAAACACCCACCTCATCTAGCAGCAAATCGGACGACAGGATCCCACGTCCGAGCGTGAAACCCCGTGGCATGGATCAGGAACGGCCGTTCGTGCAGGCTCGCCCATTGTGGGTCGCTCCTAGAGCCGCAGCGCGTAGCCGCCTACCTGACCTTGTTGAGGCTATTGGCAAGGGGTGATGGCTCATGGCGACACACACTCCTTCCCGACCTCCGCAAGCGGAAACCCTCGGTCTCTCCAACATGCGAATTGACGATAAAACTCGTCGCTATTAATTCCTCAGAACTCTCGAAAGGCTCGTTCGCCGGCCAGGTCGAATCTACGTGCACCATCCTCTGGCCTCAGCTCCTGCTGCGAAAGAGCGTAATAGTAGTCAGCGACCGATTTTCCGCCGCTGCGGGCCACAAGCCATTCCGTGGCCAGTGTGCCAAGAGTGTACTGAGGACGCTGAGGATGAATTACGAGTGTTGGATCATCAAGCGCGATTTCAAGAAAACTCACCTCATACACAAGTTCCTCTCTAAACTCAGCCCACATTCTCCAGCCAGATATGCTATCAAAGTACATATACTGGACAAATGTTGCTGAGCCCTCGGTCATGAAAGGCGGATAGCGTCTCCCCATCCCATATCCTTCTCCCTCTGGCGTCGACCAGTCGTACTGAAGGGCATGAAAGTACTCGTGAGCGTATATACCTGCCGCCAACAAGCAGCCTTCGCCAATCCAGACTTCCGTCGGTTTGGCGAGACCGCAATTGAGATATTGCGAATCGACTCTCCACACTGCGTTGCCGGCAGGATAAGCAAACCTCTCCTCGAACCACTGCTCGACGGTTGATATCCTACGCCGAATCTCGTCAGCCAGTTTTAGTGCCTCCTGGCCCAGAATGATAATGCGATCTAAATCTGATGAGACCGGCGGCGTGGCTGGGCCGGCTGGGCCGCAACCAAACAGGCCGAGTGTCACAAGGTCATTATCCGCTATATCTGGCAATCCCTCAGGGATGCACCCGCTCAACGGGTTTCCGCCGAGGTGCAGCCATGTCAGGTTGACGAGGTTGCCCAACTCAGGTGGTATCTCCCCACTCAACAGGTTTCCGCCGAGGTTCAGCCATGTCAGGTTGACGAGGTTGCCCAACCCAGGTGGTATCTCCCCACTCAACCGGTTGCGTAAGAGGTCCAGCTGTTCCAGGTTGACGAGGTTGCCCAACTCAGGTGGTATCTCCCCACTCAACTGGTTTAATTGGAGGTTCAGCCGTTCCAGGTTGACGAGGTTGCCCAACTTAGGTGGTATCTCCCCACTCAACCGGTTGTCGAAGAGGACCAGCCATGTCAGGTTGACGAGGTTGCCCAACTCAGGTGGTATCTCCCCACTCAACTGGCTGTGGTAGAGGTCCAGCTGCTCCAGGTTGACGAGGTTGCCCAACTCAGGTGGTATCTCCCCGCTCAACAGGTTGTTGGCGAGGACCAGCTGCTCCAGGTTGACGAGGTTGCCCAACTCAGGTGGTATCTCCCCACTCAACAGGTTGCTGGAGAGGTACAGCTCTTCCAGGTTGACGAGGTTGCCCAACTCAGGTGGTATCTCCCCACTCAACCGGTTGCGTAAGAGGGACAGCCGTGTCAGGTTGACGAGGTTGCCCAACTCAGGTGGTATCTCCCCACTCAACCGGTCGTTTTCGAGGTGCAGCCGTGTCAGGTTGACGAGGTTGCCCAACTCAGGTGGTATCTCCCCACTCAACCGGTTGCGGGAGAGGTACAGCTCTTCCAGGTTGACGAGGTTGCCCAACTCAGGTGGTATCTCCCCACTCAACCGGTTGTCGTAGAGGTCCAGCCTAATGACGCGCCCGTTGCCGTCGGGTTCAACGCCGTGCCATGCCCCAAGCGGCGCGTCGCTGAGCCAGTTAGTGTTATTTTTCCAGTTCGGGCCATCCATGGAGTGATAGAAGGCAATCAGTGCTGCTCTGTCCGAAGCAGCCGTACCGGAAGGCGTAGGCGTAGCAGTTGCCGTAGGAACGGGCGTGGGAGCAGGCGTTGGCGTAGGAGTCGGAGTGGGCGTTGTCGTCGAAACGGATGTCGTTGTGGCCGTGGCGCTAGGAAGAATCTTGGCCACCGGCGAAGGGGTCGGCTCATCGGAACACCCGGTTAACAGGATGGCGAGCACTGCGATGCTTATCAGCAGTTTATTGATTGGCTTTGACATTGCTTTCACGTCCTTAATTTCTCTACGTGGAATCTTGCTAACTCCTCTTCGCTTGACCTTTCATCGAATGGGGGGCGGACCGGGCCGCGGGCCTCACGTCAACACGGGCCGCCGCGACCGCCGCCGCTGTCTCTGCTCCGTCGATGATTGGGTTTCCTCGTCTACAGGTACTGGTCATCGCTCCTATCGCCTAACATCGTATGAATGCCTGGACTCTTCGGCGCCCATGACAAGGCTTGCCGCCCGAAAAGAAGACCTTGCCACCACTAATCGTAGTGAGCCTCCAGGCCGGATGTAAGGAGTAAATGCCTAATTTGCACTAGGCATTTGTCCACAGGTCTTGATGGGCAAATGAACTTACAAAGGGGGACCTAGGCCCAAATGGTGGACCTCCTACCGGCGGTTAGCGGGCGACGGCGGGGGAAGATGAATCACTCAGGCGATCGCTTTCTGTTCCCCAGGGGAGACGCATTGAACCCTTAAGTTATTTAATTGACTTGATCCCACTCAGGCGGGGTTACCCGCGTCGTTCCCCAAGCCGGCGGCACCGGAGTTGCTTTGCCGCCGTGCCGCTGCAAGTCGTATAAGCAGTCCGTGTCGCGAGTCATCCAGCAGTCCGCTCCACACAGCCCAGAACACCACCGTCGCCTCCCCGTCGTTACCCCCCGACCATCTCGAATTCCCCGGGTCCCTCCGGCATTAACCGCAGGCCAGCCCATATAACCAGGCAAGGTATAGGCAAATGCCTATAAGCCGTGTGGGTGATTGGCCCTTGATGCCTTCCGCTCATCGGACTAAATTTCAGGAAACAAATGAACGCTGGACGGGTATTTCCATCTAACTGGTTTGACTACGTTGACCCTCTCCTTTCGAGGCAGAGATCACCGCTCCGGGTGGAGGGACATATCCTATTCCAACCTGATGGAGAGAGGTACTGAATCCCGTGAGCACAGCAGCCGGGCACTTCCCAGCCTTCTTGCGGAGCTTCGACCTGCCGGAGCCGGGCGAGTTGCGCCGCGTGGCCAGGGTCTATGTCTGGGGACGCTGGTTCGTCCTGTCTATTGCCACGTTTGCCTGGCTGTACCCGCTCAACGTCGACGAGGTGGTGTATGCGCCGAACATAGCCCTTGCGACACTGCTGCTCGCCACCAACGGATACCTGCATTACCGGCTCGCCACGGAAAGGACCGTGTCCTGGCGGTGTATGCTCGCGCTGAGCGCCCTGGACCTGGCGATGCTCAGTGGTGGCGTTGCAGCGCACCGGGGGTACGAGAGCCCCTTCTTCGTGGGGTACTATCCGTCCCTCGCCATGTTCGCCGTGGTCTTCGGATCGGTCAGGCTCACCCTCGTCTGGGTCGGGATGGCGGCGGCCGTCTATGCGGCGTTCTGCCTCGCAGTGGATCCCGGGCTGGACTTCTCTGCCAATGATGAGGAGATACTGCTCATACGGGTTGCCGGGATGTACACGGTGGTGGTTGTCGTCAACCTGATCTCCAGGGTGGAGCGGATCAGGAGGATGGAGGCGGTGGAGAGGGAGCGGGCGCTTCAGCGGGAGCGCATCGAGCTCTCCCACGCCATCCACAACACGATGGCCCAGTCCGCCTACATGATCCAGATGGGCATCGAGCGGGCGAAGGAGCTTGCCGACGGGTCCAAGGAGGAGCTGATGCTCACGCTCGAAGAGACCTCGGCCCTGTCGCGGTCGGCGATGTGGGAGATGAGGCACCCGATGGAGATCGGGGAGATCTTCGAGGGGATAGAGCTTGGCGGGGTGCTGGAGTCGCTCGTTGCGACCTTTTCGACCATCTCCTCCATACCCGCCGACTTGGCGCAGACGGGCGTCGAGCCGCCCCTGCCCATCGCAACGCGGGGAGCGCTGTTCTCCATCGCCTTCAACGCCCTGACCAACGCGCTCCGCCACTCCCATGCGAGTCGTGTCCGCGTCGGCCTGGAGTTCGAGCGCGACGGGCTGCGGATGTCGATTTGCGACGATGGGACCGGTCTCCCCGAGGACTACGCGACGCGCGGCCAGGGCTTCAGGAACATGAGGGAGGACGCCGAGCGCATGGGCGGCAGGCTGGTGGTGGAGACGAGCGGGTCTGAATGGCGGACCACTGTGACCTGCGAGCTTCCCTACAGGCACATGAGAGGAGGGATCTGAAATGACTTCAACTCCGACCAGAGTATTACTGGTGGATGACCACCCGGTGATGCGTGACGGTCTCCAGCAGCTGCTGGAGCGAACAGGAGAGTTCGAGGTGGTGGGACACGCCGGCGACGGCGAGGAGGCGGAGCGGATGGCGAAGGAGATTGTCCCGGACCTCGTCATCATGGACGTGCTGATGCCCCGGAAGGACGGGATAGAGGCGTGTCGGGAGATCATAGACGCGCTGCCGGACGCCAACGTGCTGATGCTGACCGCGTCAACCGAGAAGGACGCCGTTATAGAGGCGGTGGCCGCAGGGGCCACCGGGTATGTCCAGAAGTTATCCGGGACAGAGCACCTGCTCGCCACGGTCAGGGATGTTGCCAACGGTGAATACCGGATTCCTCGGGAGATCAGGAGACGCGTGTTCAGGCGACTGCACAACATACCGAACCAGGACGATTTGCCAGGTCGGAATAGGCTGACATCGAGGGAGAAGGAGATACTCGTGCAGTTCGCGCAGGGGATGTCGTACTCGGCCATCGCCGATTCCAGAGGCAACCGGTCGGTAACAATCCGCAACACCATCTACGGCATACAGAACAAGCTGGGATTCGACAGTAAGCAGGAGATCGTCGTCTGGGCCGTGCGAAACGGACTGGTGGACTGAAATCCGAGTCAGTCCCCATCTCCTTCGACGCGGGACCATCACGCGTAAGGAGACTCCGTTCCCGCACGATCCCCAGCCGATCCGGTTAGTCGTTTAGAAAGCAGCCTCGCAGCATTCCGCAAGCCTCCTGCCTTTCTCCGCCGGCGATCCGCCGGGAACCGACGGGGCAGGCCGACAGGCAACCCACCCGGCAACGATGAGGCCCCTGCTGCAACGGCGGGGGCCTTCGGCTTGTTTCAGACTGACGCAGCGATTCCGACGCTCATGGCTGCGCCTCACGTGCTCCCCGTTATTTTCCCATCGCTAACTGATCGGAATCCCGTTGAGCGTCCACGCCATTTCCTGAACATGCTGGGCTAAGGCCTGCGGCGCCATAGGCACAGGAACGTGATAGGCATTTGCCTACCGATCTTTGTAGACAAATGCCTAATGCGGAATAGGCACCTGCTACTTATATCCGGCCTGGAAGCTCGCTACGATTTTTGTTAACGAGGGCTGCTTTACGGGCGGCCAGCCTTGTCATGGGCACCTAAAGTCCAGGCAATCATTCAGCGTTAGACGATAGGAGCAATGACCAGTACCGGTAGACGAGGGAATCCAATCCTCGACGGAGCACAGACAGCGGTCGCAGCGGCCCGTGTTGACGTGGTCTCCGCGACCCGGGCCGCCTTCCGTCCCGGACTAGCACAGACGTCATCCCCCCCCCGATTTTCCCTCCGCTCTAGCTTCCTCGCCCCCTCCGGCTCATACCGGAAGGCCCGATTCTCTCCCATCGCCGCTCCCTACTGAGCGCGCGCCCGAAGCCTTCAAAGTCCTCGAAAGACGCCTTCCCGCGGGCTTCGCACGGCCCGCACTCACCCGAAACAGCCCTCAACCATGCAACGCCCTACGCCGGTGCCCGCCGCTCCTCTATCGGCTGACGCTTGCGGACCGGACGGGCTGCGTCCCACACCCCCGCACCAGCACAAGAAGGAACGATGATGACTCGCACCGATAGACGACGCTTCCCCGTCCTGCTCGCCGTCATAGCGGCCCTGGCGATGGCCATGCTCTTCTCCCCGGTACAGGCCCAGGAGGGCTCGGCGCCCGACAAGCCCAGGGGCCTCGAAGCCACGGCGTCCCACGACTCGGTGACTCTCACGTGGGACGACTCCGACGACGACAGCATCACCGGCTACGTGATCCTGCGGCGCGTCCGCGTGAACAATACCGGGGGCGAGTTCAGTGAGCTCGTGGCGGACACCGGCACGGCGGCGCTGACCTACACCGACGACACGGTGGCGGCCGGCCTCACCTACACCTACCGCATCAAGGCCATCAACGAGCACGGGGTGAGCGAGCGCTCCCGCTGGTCCCACATCGACACCCCGGAAGCGCCCGTACCCGACAAGCCCAGGGGCCTCGAAGCCACGGCGACCCACGACTCGGTGACCCTCACCTGGGACGACCCCGGCGACGACTCCATCACCGGCTACGTCATCCTGCGCCGCGTTCCCGCGGTCGACCCCCAGGGCCAGTTCAGTGAGCTGGACCCGGACACGGGAACGGACGCCACCACCTACACCGACTACACCGTGTCGGCGGAGACTCGCTACACCTACCGCATCAAGGCCATCAACCAGTACGGGGCGAGCGAGCGCTCCCGCTGGTCCCACATCAACGTCCCCGCCGCGCCTGAACCCACGCCGGCAGCCTCGCAAAGCAAGTCGGGCGGCACGCAGCAAGACAGGAGCAATCACGAGGTCGACATCTGCAACCGCACGCCGGAGTTCGAGGCCATGCTGCTCGCTGGAATCCAAGCTGACAACCCGTCCGTCACCTGCTCGACCGTGACGCCCGAGCAGCTTGCCGGGGTCACTATGCTGTCCGTGGTCGGCTACAGCAGTGCGTCCATCGTGCCCTCGGACTTCGACGGGCTGACCGGGCTCAGTCGTTTGACGATCGAAAACTCACAGCAGTTGACCAGCGTGCCCGCGAACGCCTTTGCCGGCCTTGATTCACTGACCAGACTTGATCTACCCGATAACGGACTCAGCCTGCTGGACCCCGACGCCTTCGCTGGTCTTTCTAGCCTGACCCATCTCTACCTGACCAACAACGCACTCACCTGGCTCCCGTCCGACGTGTTCGACGACTTGTCCAGCCTGCGAACGCTCTGGATCGAGGACAACGCCCTCACCTCGCTGCCAATGGGCATTTTCGACGGCTTGTCCGATCTCACCAGCCTCCGGCTGTTCCGTAACGCCCTCACCTCGCTGGATCCTGACCTGTTCGATGGTCTCTCCAGCCTGGACAATATCGGGCTGAACTACAACGACATCAGCTCACTGGACGAGGATCTCTTCGACGGGCTGACTAGCCTGCAGCGGCTCTACCTGGACCACAACCAGCTCAACACATTGCCCGCAGACATCTTCAACGGCCTGACCGTGCTGAAGAGCGTCTACTTGAACAGCAACCAGTTCACTTCGCTGCCCGAGGGCATCTTCACGGGTCGAACCGCCTTGACGAGCATCACGCTGAGCGACAACGAAATCGACTCGCTGCCCGAGAACACCTTCGAAGGTCTCTCCAACCTGACCCAGATCAGGCTGACCGGTAACGACTTCAGCTCACTGGACGAGGTCGAAGACCTCTTCGGCGGGCTGACTAGCCTGCAGCGGCTCTACCTGGATGAGAACGAGCTCAGCACGTTGCCCGAGGACGTCTTCGACGGCCTCACCGCCCTGCGGTGGCTCTACCTGAACGAGAACGACATCAGCTCACTGGACGAGGATCTCTTCGACGGGCTGACTAGCCTGCAGCGGCTCTACCTGAACGAGAACGACATCAGCTCACTGGACGAGGATCTCTTCGACGGGCTGACTAGCCTGCAGTGGCTCTATCTGAACGAGAACGACATCAGCTCACTGGACGAGGATCTCTTCGACGGGCTGACTAGCCTGCAGTGGCTCTATCTGCATGGCAATATCCTGACGACGTTGCCCGGGGACGTCTTCGACGGCCTCAGCGGCCTGGAGCAACTCTATCTGCATGACAACAGCCTGACGACGCTGCCCGAGGACGTCTTCGGACCGCTGGACGACTCCCTGACACAGCTGGACTTGAGCGACAACAACATCAACTCGTTGCACGAGGACGTCTTCGACGGCCTCACTGGCCTGGAGCTGCTCTATCTGCATGACAACAGCCTGACGACGCTGCCCGAGGACGTCTTATACGGGCTCTCGTCGTTGGAAGACCTCAACCTGGACGCGAACATGCTGAACGCGCTGGCAGCCGACGTTTTCGATGGCCTGGACGACAGCCTCACCGACCTCTACCTGCGAGACAACAGCCTCACGGCGCTGCCCGAGGCCGTCTTCGACGGCCTGACCGGGCTGCAAGGGCTGGACCTCTCCTGCAACGCGCTGACCGCGCTGGACCTGGACGAATTCGACCCGTTCGCGGCAACGCTGACGTACTTGGATCTGGGCGCCAACAGCTTCACCACGCCGCTGACCGAGACGGCGGTCAAAGCCAAGCTGATGGCGATCGAGGCGCTCTACCTCACCGGCGGCCCGCCCTGTCTGCCGGCTTACGACGTCGGCCTCAGCGCGCTCAGCCTCAGCACCGGCACGCTGAGCCCCGTGTTCGAGGCACCCGGTCGCAGCAGTGGCACCATCATCCCCGCCTACACGGCCACGGTTGGCAATGACAACTCACTGACCATCACCACGAGCACGAGGGGCGCCAACGCCAGGATCGATTCCGACTCAAGGCCCTTCGCCGAGAACCCCGTGTACGACAACGACCCTGACACGCCCGGCATCCAGGTCGACCTGCGCAACACCCAGACCGATGTCTGGTGGAAAGTGACCGCTGCGAACGGCCTCGACACCGCATACTACGCGGTTACCGTGTTCCGTGAGCATCCGAAGGACGCCATACTGCACAGCCTGGAGGTAAGCGGGTTGACGCTGACGCCGGAGTTCAGCAGCACCACCTATGACTACCAGGCTCAGGGGTCGGCGTCCGAAACGACCGTCACCGCGATTGCGACCGACCCCGAAGCGACGATCGAATACCTGGACTCGTCCGACAATACGCTCGCCGACGCGGACAGCACGGAGGACGGCCACCAGGTGGACCTGGACGTGGGCGACACCGTCTTCAAGGTGAAGGTGACGGCCGAGGACACCACCACGACGCAGACCTACACCGTGACCGTGACGCAGGCGGCCTGCACGCTGAACACCGGCGACATCTGGTGCGGCGTGGTGACGGTGGGAGAGCTCAAGACTAGCGCCGACGTGCTTGTCTCACACGGGTTTGCGGATACCAGTAGTCTCAGCGCGGGCGGTCTTGTCGGCAACCCCGGCGACACGATGTTCTCGGTCGGGGACAACGACTACACGATCAGGGGCCTTTATGTCGGAGCCCCAGGGGGCAACAACGATGGCTCCCTGTTCTTATTGCTCACCGCCGATCTCTCCGACGATGACAAGGAGAACCTGGTTTTCAAGATCGACGGCGTCACTACCGACCGCGCGCTTAGCGATGCCAGTAGATTGAGCACCGGCCTCTACTCTTGGGCGAATACGGGCCTGGACTGGTCGTCGACGACCACGGTCACGGTCCGTCTGTCGGGGTCGACGACGCCCGACGACTTTCCCTCCGACAACACCACCACCGGCCAGGTCGACGTCGGCGGCTCGGTCACGGGCAACATGGACAGCGTCTTCGACATTGACTGGTTCCGCGTCGATCTGAAGAAGGACAAGCGATACCAGATCGACCTGGAGGGCGCGGACACCAACCGGGGCACCCTGACAGACCCGGTTCTTAGCAAGATGCGCGATGCGTTGGGCAATGTAGTCACCGACGCGCTTGACAGCGGCATAGGGAACAACGCCCGGAGGATCTTCACGGCGCCCGCGGACGGCACTCACTACGTAGTCGCCTCCTCGAACGGCGTGACGGGCACCTACACCCTGTCAGTGATCGTGCTGGGCGCGAACGGCGTCTCGGAGGCCGACACGGACTTTCCCGCCACCACCGCCACCACCGGCCGGGTCGACGTCGGGGCCTCGGTCACGGGCTACATCAACCCCGCGACCGACATCGACGGTTTCCTCGTCGATCTGCAGGCGGGCAAGACCTACCAGATCGACATGGAGGGTTCGCCGACCGGCCGCGGCACCCTGGCAGACCCGGGCCTGAATCTCTACGACGATTCCTCCAGCTCCCCCAACTCCTCCAGCTTCATTGCTTCCGACAACGACGGCGGCGAGGGATACAACAGCCGACTGACCTTCAGGTCGTCCGCGACCGGCACCTATCTCCTAACAGTCGAGGACAATAGCCGCAGCCCCGGCACCTACACGCTGTCGGTGCGTGACATCACGCCGCCGCCCGACGATTCCGCCGACCCGCCAGCCGATTCCACCAACGTCTCGGAGCCCGACGGCGAAGACCTGCCCGAAGGCATCACCACCACCGGTAGAGTTGAGGTCGGCGGTTCGGTCACGGGCGAAATCGCCCCAGCTCTCGACGTCGACTGGTTCGCGGTCGAGCTGAAGAAGGGCAAGCGATACCAGTTCGACGTGGAGGGGGCAGACACCGGCCGAGGCAACTTGGCGGATCCGCATCTTTGGGGGTTGCAGGATGCGGGAGGACAGGCGGTCGAGGGTGCGAGGAGTAACGACGGCGGTGTGGGGAAGAACGGCCGGGTCATCAACACGCCCGACGCGGAAGGCACCTACTACATAGCTGTGGCCGGCGCAGCCAGCACGACGGGCACCTACACGCTGTCGGTGATCGTGCTGGGCGCGAACGGCGCCTCGGAGGCCAACACGGACTTTCCCAGAGACACCACCACCACCGGCCGGGTCGAGGTCGGGGCCTCGGCCACGGGCAACATCGACCCTGGCGAGGATTTGGACGGGTTCCGTGTCAATCTGGAGGCGGGCAAGCGATACCGGTTCGACCTGGAGGGCGCGGACACCGGCCGCGGCTCCCAGGCGGACCCGATCCTGGCGCTCTACGGCGACTCCTTCAACGTCTCCCACTACATTGATGAGGACGACGACGGCGGCGAGGGACTTAACAGCCGACTGACCTACACAGCGACCGCGACCGGCATCTACCACCTGGAAGTAGCGGGCTTGGACCCAGGCGCCTACACGCTGTCGGTGCGTGAAATTTTGCTGGCAGTTGCCGTTCCGCCCGGTGGTCTGGGCCCCTCGGAGATCCCGGGCGCGGTCCGCAATGTGTCGGTGTCCTACTCGCGCGTCAGCGGCATTGGTGGGCAAATCGTGTGGTGGGACGCGCCGGACGAGACCGGAACCGGCGCGCAATGGATCACGGAGTTCCGCATCTACGGCTCAACCAGCGAGGGCTGCGGCGGCTACCTGCTGGACGCATACGAGGTGGAGCACCCTGGATCCACCACGCCACCAGAGATCAACGGCGTCCCGACGGGTTTCAAATACTTCAAGATCGTCTATGTGGGACCCGTCAAATTCGGTGTGGCGGCGGTCAACGAACTCGGTGAGGGGCCATGCGTGGAAGGGCCCGATCCGCCGGGTAATTCCTGATGGCATGTGGCGTCGGGAGGAGAGGAAGGGCCGCGCGGGTGTACGCGTACCCGCGCGGACCCCGCCCGCAGGAAGGGCAACAAGAAAGCCCGCACACATGGATGAAGCTGGGGGAGGCCGCCCCAGCCCTCCGACAAGCAGAGCGGCGGCCTCCACCAGGACTCCGGGACGGGCTGACTGCGGGCGCTTGCGCTTCTCGAAAGCGGCCCTGTTAACAAAAGTCAAACGAAATTAAGCAAATACATCTGACAGGACCGTATTGCGAACTTTCCTATTGGTGGTGGGGCTGAAACGGGAACAGGGCCAGCGGAACACGTCAGTCCACGCATAGGCGGCGCTCCCACCAAGTCCCTCTTCACAATATCCCCTGGGATTACGGACTTCGATCCCTCAACTTTGCATTTTGAGGGCTCTAGCCTGCGGCGCGGGTTGTTGGCGCGCCACAAGGGAAGTCGGCCGACCAACAGTGTCGTTCTATGAGAGAGACGTAACCCCCAAAGGTGGGGCCACTGAGCTGGGACGAATCCTTCAGTTCGGAGAGAATGTAGAAGTGCCCGGCTCGGGAGGCAGCTGCAATCAGCAGTCGAGCACCTCCACAGAGGCGACCCTGCTGATGCTTCTCGCGTCCCGCTTGAGTTGAGTCTCAATGTGTGTGCGAAAGCAATTGAATTGGCGACGTGGAGTGAAGTGACAAGCGCGGTAGGTCGGAACAGAGAGGCGGAGGTCAGTTGACGAAGGGATGATGGCCTAAGTATTTTGAAGCGGTTCAAGACTCCTGAAATAGAAAGCCCAAGGGACCCCTGTGGCTAAGTTGAACTGGAACGTCATCCGTGAACTGAACGGCTCGCAGTCTAAGGGTTTTGAAGAATTCTGCGCGCAATTGGCTAGGTCTGAGACTCCTGAGACGGCCAAGTTTGAGCGCAAAGGCAACCCCGACTCCGGAGTCGAGTGCTATTGTCTCTTCCCGGACGACAGTGAGTGGGCCTGGCAGGCCAAATTCTTCACGTCTGCTCTGACCAACTCGCAGTGGGGGCAACTTGATGATTCTGTTCAGAAGGCGCTCTCCGGTCATCCGAATCTTGTGTGCTATTACGTCTGCATACCGCATAATCGCTCTGACGCTAGGGCCCCCAACCAGAAGTCAGAGATGGATCGATGGAACGACCACGTCAACAAATGGAAGGCTTGGGCGCGAGATAGTGGCATGAATGTGGAGTTCGTCTGGTGGGGGGAGTCGGAATTGTTTGATCGCCTCTCTAGACCTGAGCATGCAGGGCGGGCTTCCTTCTGGTTTGGGAACCTCGAGTTTTATCAGGCATGGTTCGAAGATCGTCTTGATGAGGCGATTAAGGCGGCCGGCCCTCGATACACTCCAGAGCTTCACGTTGATCTGCCCCTTGTGCGCGACTTGGAGCTCTTTGAGCGGACTGAAGGAGCGTTGCAACGAATCAAATCCAGTGCGATTCCTATGTCACGCGCGCTTGACAATATCCGCTTTGCGCAGAGGGCAGTTGAGGAAGCCGGGCAGTGGATCGACTTGGATGAGCTTCTGCAGTCTGGGCAGGCCATCCTAGACGCCATCAGAGCGCTAAACTATTCGCCGGATAAGGAACTGCCAATCACCGTCATTGGTGAGACACGTGATGAAACTGAATTGGCAATGCATCAATCTCTGGACGCGATTCGTGCGCTTGAATCCGCAGAGAGTACGAGTGCTGGAAGGGATCAATCCCGTTACGCGCTCTCTCCATTAGAACGGCTGCGGAACAGCATAATGCACTTTTCCTCAAAACTGAGCGATGCGAGTGAATCCATCGATTCTGTAACAGAACTGTCCAACAAGTCTGTCATGATCCTCAGCGGCGCGGCGGGAGTAGGGAAGACTCATCTGTTATGCGATTTTGCCAAAAAACGTATTGCGGCCGACGCGCCCACCGTACTTCTCTTGGGACAGCGATTTCTCTCTTCGGAGGCGGCATGGTCGCAAGTAGCAAGGCAATTGGATATCGGAAACACTACTGCTGACGAGTTTATCGGCGCGTTGGAAGCCGCTGCTCAAGCTGCCGATACTAGAGCGCTACTAATTGTGGACGCCCTCAACGAAGGTCAAGGTTTGGTTCTCTGGCCGGATGAACTGGCACCATTCTTGACCCGCTTGGAGAAATCCTCGTGGATTGGGGTTGTTCTTTCGGTTCGCTCACCCCACGAAAGCACTCTCATTCCGGAAGAAGTTCGCATCGGCGCGGTGAAGGTACACCACGACGGGTTTGGGGATCAAGAGTATGATGCCGTGCGCTCTTTCTTTGACCACTATGGTCTGGAACTTCCATCAGCGCCGATCTTGAGCCCGGAGTTTCGGAACCCTTTGTTCCTGAAGACGATTTGCGAGGGGCTGCAGGCAAGTAGCCAACGAAGATTGCCGACGGGTTTCCAAGGAATCTCGGATGCTTTCGACCTCTACCTCAAAGCGATCAATGAGAGACTCGCCAAGGCAAACCTTCTTGACTTTGATCCAGAGCGTAACCTTATACGTGAAGCTATGGGAGCGCTCGCGGAGCGAATCGCTGAGACTGGGCACCGGCGGCTCTCTCGAACTGATGCCCAGGAACTTGTAGATGCCCTTCTTCCCGAACGCGATTTCAGCAGATCGCTCTACGCCGCCTTGGTTTCGGAGGATATCCTGAGTGAAGATGTGGACTGGTGGTCGGACAACCGTCAAGGCCGTGTCACCTACATCAGTTACGAGCGGCTAACGGATCATCTTGTCGCGGATCACCTCTTGCGGAGGAATCTTGACCCTGATGACCCCGAAATGGCGTTTGCTGATGAGGGTGGGCTGGCCTTCATTCGAGGCCAAGAAACCCGCGTACCGACCGGCGTTATTGAAGCGCTGTGTGTACAGGTTCCTGAGCGTACAGGCAAGGAATTGGCCAGACTTGCGCCTGAACTGCTGGAATATCCGAATTTTGGCTTTGCCTTCGTGAGCAGCATCGTATGGCGAAGTGTGGCCGCCTTCACAGACGATACGTATAGCGTCCTCACTGAGTTGGCCGAAGAAACTCAGTTGGACCGGGATGAAGTGCTTGACAATCTGCTAACCGTTGCGGCAGTGCCGGGCCACCCCTTCAATGCCCATTTTCTTGATGCAAGACTCCGCCGCGATTTGATGCCTAAGCGTGATTCGTGGTGGAGTACATATCTGCACGATGAGTGGCAGGGAGCTGCTTGGGGATCTAAAGGGGCAATACACCGATTAGTGGACTGGGCCTCGGGCCTGTCCACCACCGGTACTCTTGAGGATGAAGTCATAGATCTTGCCACGATCACACTTGCGTGGACGCTTTCCACTCCGAACAGGTTTCTGCGCGATAGGGCGACCAAAGCAATGGTCAAACTTCTAACCAATAAGCTCGATGCCACAGGTCGATTGGTCGAGCGATTCTGGGACGTAGACGACCCGTATGTCGTGGAGCGTGTCTATGCGGTCGCTTACGGAGTTGCTATGCGCTGCCACGACACCGATGGCGTGGCAGCGCTGGCAACAGTTGTCTATGAGAAGGTATTCGCATCTGGCTCGCCACCAGCGCACATTTTGCTGCGGGACTATGCCAGGGGCGTCATTGAGAGAGCCATCCACTTGCGGGCGAATATCACAGTCGACGAAGAACTGATCCGTCCACCGTACAGGAGCGAGTGGCCGAACATTCCAAGCGAAAAAGAAGTCGCGACATTGTTTCCTGGCTTGCGTGGAGGAGCCTACAAGGGTGGAGACCTCGAATGGTCGCGCAACCGCATCCGGAACTCCGTTACGGGTGGAGCCATGGGAGACTTTGGGATTTACGTGATTGGATCTTCCGCGAACTTGGCGTGGCTGTCTCTACGACTTGACGAAGATCCCTGGCAATCGCGTATCCGACAGACAGATGCCTCCCAGCAGTTTGAATCTAGGGAGCCTCCGCGATTTGATGCGCACGCGATCGAGCGATACATCCAATGGCGTGTGTTCGATTTGGGTTGGACAATTGAACTTTTCGGAGAGTTCGATCGATACACCATCGGATTGTCGGGGAGGTCCGCCAACAAGCCGGAGCGGATGGGCAAGAAGTATCAATGGATCGCTTACCACGAAATCCTCGCCTATCTTGCCGATCATTTCCAGTACCGCGAGCGATATGCCGAAGACGAAAATGGCCAGCACTACCGAGGGCCTTGGCAGCTCCATGTTCGTGACATCGATCCATCTTGTACCGTTCGCGAAACGCCAGGAGGCACGGGCTGGGGACCACACACGCCGGCCTGGTGGGGAGAGACCGCTTACACGGGATGGGGTCAAGAAGTGAGCTACCGAGACTGGATTGAAGACAACACAGACATTCCGTCGGCCGAAAGCTTAATTCGAATCGTGCAGCCCGAGGATGGTAGTAGCTGGCTCAACATGAACGGATTCTATATGTGGAGGGAGCCGCGTCCCATCGATGTTGACCCGCATGATGCCGAACAGCGGGAACTCTGGCTAAAATGTGAAGCTTATATCGGTGGCGCCGAAGAAGTAGACTCCTTCGTCGATTCCTCAGAGAGCTCAGTCCGTAGAGGCAGGTGGCTTCCTCAATCTCCGTCGATACTTCCGCAGGACATGTTCCTTGGCGAATATGGATGGGCTCCAGCATTTCGACACGTATCCCAATCTGAGGATATGCCCCCAGGCTGGGATGAGTTGGGCAGAGAAGAGAAGTCAGCGGAGATTCGAGTCTCCAATGCGACCTATCTCGCGGAATCGGGGGGATTTGACTGTTCGCTGGATGATACCTACTCAATATTGCTACCGCATCCCGATATACTAGGTCGACTCGGCGTACATTGGGCAGGCACAGGTGGTGACTACCTCGATGAACTTCGCCAGCTGGCTGCCTTCGACCCAACAGTGCACGAGGATGGTCCCTCCGCCATGCTCATACAGGAGGGCCTACTGCGGAGATATCTTATAGAAAAGAAAATGACTCTCTGCTGGATCGTGTCGGGAGAAAAATGGACAATCGGAGGAGATATTGGATCAAGAGATCGATCCCGGCTAGTAATTTCGGGTTTCTACAAACTTACGGACAGTGGCTTGCAGGGGAACGTGAACTATTGGAGCGACCCTCCGCCGGAATCCTCTCCCTATCAATAGATCCATGCGAGAATCGGCAGATTCTGGGCATAGGTTAGAGGCGCGGGGTCATGGCAAGGCAGTTAATCGGTCATCTCTCCGTCAGTTCCAAATGGAGGATGCCCGAGTAAGACTCCATGTCATCATCCCATCCGGAATAAATCCCTTACGCCCTCAGGACAACGGAGCCATATCAATTAGCTCTGGCGGGGGCGATACTGGTCTTTAAGGCTAACTGCGTTTGAAGGCGCCGCCTATGCCAGCTTCACCTTATATGTTGCGGCGAAGATCATCTCGGCGAGCCAGCGGCGGAATGAGTCGTTGTCCGTAAACTGCTTGTAGAGTTCCGTGTTGTCAGCCAGGTAATCGTTCATGGCGCGCTGTAGGGCGCTGTCGTGCTCAATGCGAGCGTTCTGCTCGTCCGAGTTGGCCATGGCGTTCTGGTAAGCCTTGTCATTGGCAACCTTCTCCGGCAGATCTACAGAGATGAGCTTGATTATCTTGTCGCTGTCTCGCCACTCAATGTCGCCGAACAGAGCATTGAACTGATCAATGATTTGGGACAGGGGATTCATATCGGGTCCGGTCTTGCTCCCGCCACCTTCGGTTGGAACGGGGTCGATCTCGGCATCTTCGTCCGGCAACTGAATGGCTTGCATCTTCTGTTTTTCGACCCTGTAACTGTCCATGTCGATGGCTTCGAGGACCCCCTTTGACAAGTCGTCCTCTTCAGGAGCGGGGAGCTTCGGGACGAGGAAGTTAAGGAAGATAGACAGCTTCTCCCACTCCGCAACGTTGTAGGGAAGAATCGAAGACAAGAACCCATAGGATCGCAAGAAACCCTTGGCCTTGCTCTTGAAATCAACCTGCCCATCCTCATCTAAGTCGTCGCGATAGGTCGCCACGCACCTGTCCAGAATAGGGTCGAGGCGGTCACGATCTACGCCTGAAAGGTACATTTCAACGAAGTCGTCGACTTGCTCGGGCGTGTAGACCTGATATGCGTCAAGCGAGGATTTCAGGTCGTGCAGCTTGTTTGGATCGGTCTCCTCGGCGAGGATTGTCGTCCGGTAGTAGTCGGCAAAGGCGCTCTCAATCGTTTCAGCCTTGTTTGCGAAATCAAGGATGAAGGCATCGTGCTTCTTGGGGTGAGAGCGGTTGAGGCGGGAGAGCGTCTGGACGGCCCTTACTCCAGAGAGAGGCTTGTCGACATACATCGTGTGCATCAACGGTTCGTCGTAGCCAGTCTGGAACTTGTCGGCGCAAACAAGGATGCGATACGGATCCTCTTGAATCTTCTCAGCGATCACGTTCGATGAGAACCCATTGAGCGACGCCTCCGAAACTTTTTCGCCGCCGTACTCATGCTCTCCGGAGAAGGCGACGATGGGGCGGAAGGGACTCTTACGTTCCTCTAAGTAGCCGCGAATGGCGTGGTAGTAGTTGATTGCTCTCTCGATGCTGCCGGTGACGACCATCGCCCGGGCCTGACCACCGATCCGACCGGGAGATGCCACACTGCCGTGGAAATGGTCGACCATGATCTCAGCCTTCAGGCGAATGGCGTGGTCGTTGTTCTCGACGTAGCGGCGGAGTTTCTTTGACGCCCGTTTGGTGTCAAACTTGGGGTCATCCTCGATTGTCTTAACCAGCCTGTAGTAGCTGTCCACCTGTGTGTAGTGCTTGAGCACGTCAACGATGAATCCCTCTTGGATCGCCTGCTTCATCGTGTAGGAGTGGAAGGGGACATGCTTTGTGGTGTCTCCCTCAGGGACCGGTGTACCGAAGATCTCAAGTGTCTTGTTCTTGGGTGTAGCTGTGAAGGCGAAATAGCTGGCATTCGTCAGGAGTTTCTTCGACTCCATCAACTGATTGATCTTGTCCTCGGTCGTATCGAGGTCTTCATCCGCGCCGGCACTACCGAGGGCGGCTGATACGGATGCCGACATCCGCCCTCCCTGGCTCGAATGCGCCTCATCAATAACAATGGCAAACTTGCGGTCGCGGTGGTCGTTGCCGAGCGCATCAAGGATAAGCGGGAACTTTTGGACGGTAGTGGTAATGATGCGCCGACCCGACTGAATAAGGGAGCGCAACTTGGCCGATGTCTCGGCATGACCAACCACAGCCCCAACCTGTGCGAACTGCCGGATGGTGTCCTTGATCTGCTTATCAAGCAGCCTTCGGTCCGTCACGACAAGAACAGAGTCGAATTGGGCCTTACCTCTTGATTCCAAACCAATCAACTGGTGAGCGAGCCAAGCAATTGAGTTCGACTTACCGCTGCCGGCCGAGTGCTGGATCAGATACCTTTGATTGACGCCATTCTCATCGGCATGACTCAGCAATTTCCTGACGACATCCAACTGGTGGTAGCGAGGCCAGATTTGCCGGCGCGACTTTCGGCCCGTCCTATCGTTCTTCTCCTCAACGACCTGGGCATAGTTCTCGATGATATTCGTGAGGCTGCGCCGGGTGAGTACTTTCTTCCAGAGGTAGTCAGTCTTGATGCCGTTCTCCAGCGGAGGATTGCCGGCGCCATCATTCCAGCCGCGATTGAATGGCAGGAACCATGACTCTTTGCCTCGAAGGTGCGTGCAGAACTCCACGTCGTTGTCGTCGACAGCGAAATGAACCAGGCATCGACCAAGCTCGAAGAGCTTTTCCCGCGGGTTACGGTCACGCTTGTACTGCTCAACGGCATCTGCCACCGTCTGCTTGGTGAGGCTGTTCTTGAGTTCAAACGTGGCGACCGGTAATCCGTTGATGAACATACAGAGGTCAAGCGCCAACTGAGCATTGTCCTGACTGTACCGTAGCTGGCGCGTCACGCTGAACCGGTTCTGGTTGTAGCGGGTAGCGGCATCGGGATTGCCCGGTGACGGAGTCCCATGAAAGAAGTCGATGTTGTGCTGCTCGTGCTTCAGGCCATTTCTCAGCACGTAAGTCGTTCCGTTCTTGGCAATCTCGCCTTGAAGCCGGGCCAGAAACTTTCGGCGTGTCGGATTGTCGTCGTCGAGGGCAAGGGACTCCGCAACCTGAGGTTGGGTTTCACGCAGGAACGCCGACAACTGGGCAAGGTCGACGCAGTATTCGCGGTCGTAATCAGTCGACTCGCTGGCGATCCACCCACCACCGTAGCTTGCAGGCCGCTGACGGACTTCATCTTTTGCGGGCTCGGTAGATTGCTGCCCGGTCAGATTCTCGACGATTAGGGATTCCAGTCCCTTCTCAGTCGTGTCGGTGGATTTCGAAGGAATCTCACGGCCGACATGCTTCTCTCCGGGAGTATAGAACACGCCCCGTTTGGCGTTTGGCCAGTCTACAGTTTCCGGCACTTCAGACAAGTCAATCTGGTCGTCAGGAAGATTCGCAAGAGCTTGAATCTGCTCCCTCTGGCGGGGCGTCAGTTCAGACAAGTCCCTCTTCATAGCGCTCTCTTTCCCGGCTGGTCAATGCTCGGGCAGTTATGATTCGTCCTCTTTCCTCCCCTGTAACCGGATCAACTTCAGGTGTCGTATGCACCACCATTATGAAGGCATTGCCAACCAATCCCATAGTCCGCCATCGCTCTTCGACTGGATGCGGATCCGGGACGCTGATCATGAGCGGATCCTCGAAGACGAGCACGGCGGTCTCGAATTCGATGCCATGGTTCCGAAGGTTCGCCCTGTTCTTGTTTGTGTCCCATTCCCAGATCAACGGGAGTCCCTTGTTCCTGCTGTTGAAGTGTAGTCACGATAGGGCAGAACGTCTAGTTTGATGCGAGATGCTGACCGTCAGGAAAGCTCCCCGGCCGACTCTTCGGGCAACTGTGCCGCGGCTTCCATCACGTCCAGTTTGCCGGTCACCACGTCCGCGATGAGACGGGTGCGGTACTCCTCTACCAACTCAATCTGGCGACGAGCGCGACCGATGGCGGCATCTATGTTGGAGGTGGCCCTAGCTACATGCTCGACTACAGAGGCCTGTTCACCCACTGGGGGCAAGTAAACCAAGGTATCAAGAAATTTCTCGTCGTACAGGCGCAAAAAGCCCGCTGTGCCAGTACCTAAGCCTGTGGCATTCTGTCGAAAGTAAGCTCTATAGGAAGGTATCCCTAGGAGATCGCTGAGGAACTTCATGTCAATTGGCGTTCTATCTGCGAACACGGAGTAGTCAGGACTAACGAGGCCCTCCAAGGTAGAGTCAAAGATGTATCCGTTGTTGGCCTGCAGACGATTGACGACAAGTTGTCCAGCGCGAACGAGCTTATAGCCGACTAGAGAACTGCTTTGGGAAGGTCGCGAGAAGTGGTCGGCGTAAACTACCACGCCATGGTCTCGCCGCAGTGCAAGGAGCGTCTCTTTTCCTGAAGTCGACCTCTTGTCAATCGGCCTCAGGATCGTCTTTAGTCGCCTACGCTCCCAATGCGCCGGCATCTCTCCGAGCCAGTCGACGCCGGATGGTTTGAGTGGCGCGTTGGGATCGAGCCCCCGCGTGACTGCTTGGTTGATGACGGCCTGTCTCTCCTCCTCCAGCAGCGAGATGAGCCGACGCTTGGCGTCCACCAGTCGTCGTATGCGCCCATCGACGTGATCCAGATAGCGGACGATTGCTTGCTGTTCAGGGAGGGGTGGGCGTGGCAACTGAATGAGCTTGAAATGCTCCGGCCTCAGGCTCCACATGTCTGACGCAATACCGTATGACCACCGCTGGGCCTCAGTAGCAAAGGCTGGGAATCGGATAATCCTGTGCAAGTACTTGGAGATAGCGGCACCCCGGGGCCGCTGCACAACATATGCTGGACTAATGATACCTCGGTAGGTAGACATGCCGGCTGCACCTTGCCAAGCCCGCATCTTGTTGTAGACGAGGTCTCCAGGCTGAACGAGCTTGTAGTCGGTCCGGTCAAGCCTTGAACCGTCCTTCTGAGGACTCTCCTCAAGTAGTTGACTCTGCGGAATTACCCCTTCTGCAATGGTCACGGACAGCATTTCTTCATTCCCGTGGCCGCGCGAAATAACCTCCGACATAAGTGCCCTGGCGGGGAGCACTTCCCAGTGCCCAGGCACATCGCCAAGCCACTGGACGCCCGAGGGCTTGTAGGCGGGGTAGGGGTGGAGGGTGTGGTTCATTGAGCATCCATGGGACCGTACTGCCAGCCACGTTCATTTGCTAGGCGGGCAAAAATCTTGGCCACATCCTTTACTCCGCTGTTTGATAGGTCTGTAAAATCTATGTTCACATGCTCTTGGAATTCATCAGGGTCCGGAATGACAGTCCGCTGTTGAGATTCGCACTCGCCTACAGAAATGGCAGAGACTCCAGCGGACTCATTCTTGGACGCTGTCGTGTAATGATTCCAAGCCTCTTCCGCCGTAATCTGGTCGCCGTCGTAGGTCGAGAGCATTCGCCTGCTTTCCGACCCGGGTTTAAATGCCCACCAAGTAACGTGATCGTCTTCCACAAAACTTGGATGAACTTGTCGAAGTAGGAGGGTGCTACTGTTCACGCGGAACGGGACTCCAAACGGGAAAGCTCAGCAGCTAGCCATTGCCACGATGTGGGTTCGTCAAGACTAATCTGCCGTTCATAGGAGCGATTTGAGCGCACGTCCAAGCAGTGCCACTCCGCACTATGCTCCTCAAGGTCGATTTCTAGGCTGGCTTCATTGTCGCCGAGAGACCACTCTAAGAGGATTCCACCTTCGGGTATCGGATAGATATATGGTCTCGGCAAGCTAGTCTTGTAGTGCAAAGCCATGACCTTGGCCAACCAATCGACCCCGTCTGGATCTAGGGCATTTCCGTATCCTTGCCCCCACTCACTTGCATGCTGCATCCCGTCTGCCCAGCCATCCTTGAGATCTTTGAATCCCTGTAGTCGCGCCCGAATACCCACTGGGTCTTCTGATACGACATATACAGAGGAGAGACTGAAATGTGGCCACGTGGTTTCCTCGGTAGGCAAAACAGTTGAGGTGTCCGGATGGTAAGACTGCCCCACTACTTCCTCAGGGATTCCAAAGTGGGTTGTCTGCCACAAGCGATCAGTAGTATTGGGTTGGAGGTCAAACGTGAAAGCAATCCGGTATAGCAGCCGCCCTCCCAGTAGATAATCTCTTTGTGGGGAGGGGCCTCCAATCGGCGGTTGACCCGTGAACATGATCGCGCCCCTCGGAATTGGCGTCGGATCGAACCCAGATGGCAATGTACCCGATCCGCCCTCAGAGAACGGATACCGACGTTCAATATCCTCAGGTGAATCAACTCCCTGAATAGGGCGGTTGATATTCCCGCTCGTCCTTGCTGCTTTTGCGAGTGTCACTATTGGCCTCCGTCAAACTGCACGACCATATGATGGACTTGTTCCCAGAAGGCTTCAAGGGATTGCAGCATATCAGTCGAACTCGGCATCGCCGTTACTACCCGGTGAAGATTTGCGCTCATAAACACCCGTGAAGAACTGGAATCATTGAAACGAGGCTCCACCCTAATGGCCCAGCGTCCTTCCGACGAATCGAAGAAAAGCTGCCCTGTAGCACCCACCAAAGACAGGTCTGCCGGCACAAACATGTTTGGGCTGAATAGCCGATTTGCAAGATACTTTAGCGAAGGGTCTCCTGAGGTCTGTTCGTACACCAATTCCAAGTTGTAACCGCAAGCATTGAGGGAACCCTGTTTCCTGGGGGAGGCTTGGGTAGCACTCTCAAAGACATCGGCCAGGTGATGCAAGCTGTGTTTTGTCGGAAACTCTCGTTCAAAGATCGTCCGGTCAGGGAGCAATCCGATGCCGATCTGTTCGCGAGGTAATTCTACCTCTTCCTGAGAATCTCCGCTGCTACTTGGAACTCCAATAATCAGACCGGATTCATCCAAGAGGACATCACTTGCCACCGCATCCGAGAATGCCGCAATCGATTCGGCGTCCCGAAGCAATCCCAAGCCTAGCAGAACAATATTCACCCGCAATACGTCGCGAACAATAGCCACCTAGCTAGCCCTCGCTCCTCTCGCTCCGAAGGCCACTATGCCACAGGCTTCAAATTGTTGTCGACGACCACAAAGAATTTCGCGTCGGTGTCCAAGAACTCAACTCCAGCCCTGTGCGCAAGTTCCGCGCCAATTGTCGGCGAATGGATGGCGACCGATGTCCGGGTCCGGTTGCCTTCGCCGTCGGCTGAAAGCTTTGTGAATCCAGCCCTGAACGGCGTCCGCATCATTTGACCAGTCATACACTGCCGCGAACGAGTTTTCGCCATTGAGATTGTCCACCAGACGGGGCGGCAGCAGATTCCTGCGGTATCCTCGCTCACCAAAGTCCGGGTGATCTGGTAGCAGAATGCCGATGAGGCCGCACCTCGGGTTTGTGGGGGTGTCACGCAGGCTGGCTCCTATCTCCCAGTCGACATATTTCCGCTTCCATGTGCAGCGGCCAATGAGTACGACTGTCACGGAAACTCGTGCTATGTGGTCTTCCCGAATCTGTTGGAGAACTGCCTCTGTGGGTTGATTCTCGCCGATAATGTCACCCAAATTGACCGACATGTCGACTATCTTGCTGCGCATCAATCTTTCGAATCGAGTCTTATGGGCCTGATCCTGATTATGGTGGTAGCTGACGAATACGTTGTGCCGCTTGGCGACCATTGTCTAGCCGTCCTCCGAGATCTCCAGCTCAGTAAGGTCCTCTACGTCCGCTATATGTGCTAGGAGTCCATTGTAGTTGCGCAAGTCTTCCTGCAGGGCCGCCAATTCCTGCCTAAACTCTTGTTTCTTGGCGTCGTCGTCAAATGCGTCGGCTCGGCTTTCCCTATGCCATTTTGTCGTGAATGGCCGAATCACTTGGTTGAGTACAGGTATCGCGACCTTGCTGAAACCGATGGCCTGGGGGCCACGCGCCCGCAGTATTTCCCGGGTGCTTGGGAAGATCGAGTACACGCTTTCGAGAGCAGCCTGTTCGTCTCCCGACTCTTCGGGCAGTGGCTGTGTCGCGCTTCGCGTCAGTAATTCGACATACAATTCCCAAGCCGCTGCCTTGTCCACATTCTTGAAGCTAACCTCAACTTGAAGCCCCGTGTTGCTGACACGCACCTTGTCCAGATGAAATCTGTTGAACAATCCGGAGAGGTTCATGGAGATACGGCCGTGTCCATGATTCGTTCGAGAAGGCCGTCCGTTTCCTGTTCGAGCGCGAGTATATCCGCCCTAATCTCCTCCAAGGGGCGTAAGGGCTCCGGCTTGTAGAAGTGCCGGTTGAAGCTAATTTCAAAACCAACCTTGACGGTGTCCGGCACGTACCAGGCATCGGGAGAGTAGGGGAGCACTTCCCTATGGAGGAACGCTTCTATGCCGCCGTCCTCTAACAATGGCACCTGCTCAGTGTCCCGCAAGTCCGTGTCCGGCCAATACTCGACCAGCACCTCATTGCCATCCGCGGTCTTAGCAAATCTCCCTCTAATGGGATCCGGATCCGTGCCCGCCTTGTAGATTCTCCTGATGACCGGCGGTGCAGACTCAGAGGGCGAGAGTTTTGTCCTAAGTTCCTTGACTTCTTTCGCGGAGTACGCGCGTTCCGGGTCAGCGCCTTTCAGCCTGAGCGGCCTGTCTACCGTTACCTTCCAATAGCCGAATGCCTTGTTGGGGAATATCTTTGATTCCTCGCTCTCCTCAAAACGAAGAAAGGCATCGCATATGCGGGAAACGTCGTGATCGGAGAGCTCGCAGTTCTTGTTGCCCAAGTTCCTTCTCAGCGGCTGGAACCATTTCGTAGCGTCGATGAGTTGGACCTTTCCTTTGCGATGATCTGCCTTGCGGTTGCTCAGAATCCAAATGTACGTGGCGATGCCCGTGTTGTAGAACATATTCAGAGGCAGGGCAACAATCGCCTCAAGCCAATCGTTCTCGATGATCCAGCGCCGGATGTTGCTCTCGCCCTGACCGGCATCGCCCGTGAACAGGGAACTGCCGTTGTGAACCTCTGCGATGCGGCTGCCGAGAGGCGTGTCCTTCTTCATCTTGCTCACCATGTTGGCAAGGAACATCATCTGACCGTCGCTTGACCGCGTCACCAGTGAATAGTCCGGGTCGCCCTCGTGCTCGACGATGAAACGAGGGTCAGTGATGCCGGACTTGCCGCCCATGCGATCAAGATCGGTCGACCAGCTCTTCCCATAGGGAGGATTCGAGAGCATAAAATCGAACTCCAGTGACGGGAATCCGTCGGCGGCAAGTGTCGATCCGAAGTGGATATTGTCAGCCTCAGCACCCTCGCCCTTGAGGATGAGGTCGGCCTTTGTGATAGCGTAAGTTTCCGAGTTCACCTCTTGGCCGTAGAGGTGTACGGATACGTCCTTGCCCCGGTCACTGGCCAGATCCTCTAAGGTTTGCTCGGCCACGGTCAGCATTCCGCCGGTCCCACATGCGCCGTCATATGTGAGATAGGTGCCCGACTCTACCTTGTCAGCTACTGGCAAGAAGACGAGGCGCGCCATGAGCTGCACAACGTCCCTTGGGGTGAAGTGCTCGCCGGCCTCTTCGTTGTTCTCCTCGTTAAACCGACGGATCAACTCTTCGAAGATTGTGCCCATGCTGTGGTTGTCGAGACTTTCGAGTCGTAAAGACCCGTCGGAATTGAGAACTGGATCAGGGCTGAGGTTTATCGACCTGTCTACAAACTTGGAAATGAGCGAACCTAGCGCGTCATTGTCAACGAGTCGCTGGATCTGGTTACGGAACTCAAACTTGTCCAAGACCTCTTGAACATTCGATGAGAATCCATCCAGATACGCCCGGAAGTCGTCACGCAACTGTTGCTGATTTCCGCGTCTCGCCAAGTCGCGGAGTTGGAAAGGGGATGTGTTGTAGAACGCTTGCCCGGAAACGTGACGCAGGCCTTCCTGGTTGATGATGCCTTCTTTGTCGAGTTGCCTTTTGGCATCAAGCACTTGCTGCTTGGTCTGTTCCAGAACGGCATCGAGTCGTCGGATGACAGTCATGGGCAGAATGACGTCGCGATACTTGCCGCGGACGTACACATCTCTGAGCACATCGTCCGCTATGCCCCAGATAAAGTTGCTGATGTTGAGGGTGGTCACTGATTGACTTCCTTACACTCCACATCGTAGCGGCCCAGAACTGACCATTCAACGCGTGTCGGATATTCTCATTAGACGTTCAGGGCATCAAGAGCCGCTTGGAGTTCCCTTAGAAGCACTGCTTCTTAACCCCAGTTAGCCGGCGCGCCACAGTAACCTTCATCATCAAGATCCCGTATCCAACTCTCGAACTCAGTGATGACCGACGCGGGGAACTTACTTCTATACGCGCGGGCAGTGCTCACTATCGGCTCATTGTCAAAGTACGGGAATCTTGGGCCGTCTCCTCCCCAGTACACGAAGTCAGAACTCAGGAGAACTCTCGGTACTCTCGTATCGTGCTCAATGTTCGCGTCGTTCATTCGCCCATCGTACAAACTATGATGCGAATCCTCCTGCACCCAGTCGCCGTCTTTGTCGCGGTGGTATATGTTGTCGCCGAAGGCTCTCTTCCTACTTGAATGCATGTCTGGCCTCTTCAGGTGAAAGCGAGGATCCTTCCAGTACTCATCGAATGAGAGTGTTTCTGTCACCTTCATTGCAAAGACTGCGTGACCGTCCCGCCGCTTCGTTTTGGAGCCAGTACCCACGACCCAGTCGCCCACCTGCGCAAGCCGCCGGATTTCCGGTTTACAAGTTGCGAGGCTACAGATCCCGTGGAACGGATTCGGAGCAAAGCCGTAGTCTCTCGCGACGATGTACGAGAACAATCTCCTGCTAGCCATGTTTCCTAGCGACAGCTGAAACGCTTGATCGGACGGTATTCCCATTTGGAACCGCTGGCTGTTTGCCATTCATCTGACTTGCCGGAGATTGCGTCTACTATGCTTGTTCCATTCCAGCCGACAACGGCATCCGCATATCTGTCCAGGGCTTCCGGCATTTCGCAATCTGCCGCCCCGCGTTCCCATACACCAACAATCCTCTTGCCCTGTTTGTGGGCGTATTCAATTTCCCAGTCGACCCAAGGGCTATTCTTGGTTTCCGGCGAGATGTACACGGCGAAGACACTGGCCCAATTGATGCGGGGGGCGAGAATCTGGCTCTTGATGTAGTCGGGATTGTTGGCATTGTTCGGATTATCTGACGTGACCGATGAGTTACGAACCTCCATGCCGTGCTGACCCGCTAACCTCTTGATGTCCTGTATTCCTGCATCATCCTCATGAATGTGACTGATAAAGACGTTCCGTGTTTCGTCTGCCATCGTGGCACCTCCGGTGCTGAATTACGTTCCTAAACGGAACTGTCGTAAAGGTGATTCCCAATATAGCCGAACGAGCTCTAGTTGCAACGGTTGATCATGGGGCCACTGGCTGTTAGTCATTAGCCAACCTCTTCGAACCGTTGAGGCTATCTCGCCACTGAGACCAAAGCCATACATAAGCTGGATTAGTGCAGGACTCGATCGCAGATTCGGCGAGAATAGGCTCCCTTCTTCTCCGGAGAAATTCGGCGGTCAGAACCGTCAGGATGTTCTGGTATGCCTCTGGCAGGTCGGCTGCTTGGGACAGTTCTGCCACTGACGACGGAATAGCCGAGTCGCTAATCATCAACTCGATTCGGTTCGCGACTTCCCGGAGCGCCTGCTCCGATTCCCAAAACGGCAGGGCTAGAGAGTCTGTGTTAGGGGGTATGTCATGTGTAGCGTTGGATGCCATCACGTTGTCCCAGTCTTTTTTGTAGACATGCAGGCTATCGCTGAGGTGATTGTACGAACCGCATCCGATATTCAGCCATCCGGCCATGATCTCCTGAATGCTCGTGAACTGCACGAAGTTATAGGGGAGCCCCCTGAACATGTCATTGCTGCGGAGAATCTGCATCCACTCGAGCTTGCCGGCACGGACCTTCAATAAAGAGGATGTGTTGCAGGGAATATCGCTGTTACGAGGCTGTCCATCCTCCATAGGGAGATCGACTGTCCCATCCCAGATTTGCAGTACAACCTGCCGTGAATCTAGGTTCTCCTCGAGAGCACGAAAGGCCTGCTTGAGCTGGTCGAATCCCCAATGGTGTCTCAGGCGATAGCCGTATGCTCCGTGAAGGTCGGGATCGTTGCCGACGAACTCGAGTAATTTCGAATTCCAAAAAAGAAGAAACTCTTGGTCACGCCGCCCGGTCATCATCCATACAACTTCGGCAAGTGCGAATGCAATATTGATCGGTGGAGTGCGTGAAAACACCCATTTCTGCAGCGGATCCTCGATCGAGAAGACAGTGTGCAGAATCTCTTTCGTCGGGCCATTCCTGCTTGCCTGTTCCACCCCTTCCCCTTGGCGACGAAACTCATCGACTGCTTGGAGCCAAGCCTCGTCGGCACTCAACCCCCTGAAAGCTGCAATCACGCTAGATCCCCTTGCTTGCCGAACAGTTCGTTGATTCCCCACTTTGGCGGATACCAGTAGTCGATTGGTTCGAGAGAAGGGCGAAAAATCTGTTTGATCTTCTTGCGCTTGCTGACACCGCCTATATCCGGATGCGACACACGGGCATATTTGGATACCTCGCAGAACAGGTTCTGAACATCTATCAGTTGTAGGCGCCGGTTGCTGAGAGGCCGAAAAATCAGCCCTAGTCTAGCAAACTCCTGCTCTTGAACTTCGCAAACTGATTCAATGATCTCCATCTCATCAAGGCCGCCAAGGTCTGCAAAACACTTGTGGATGCCATCCACTGCGCCCGGGCCCGCGACGGTAAACTCCATTTCGGAGAAATCGGTGAATTCGCCGTAGTTCAAGTCTGTGACGTATTGGTAAGCTAGGAAATTCCCTATCAAGGGATATGATTTCAGCACGTCGAATGCTTGCGCCATGGTCACAGAGTCGGCAATCCGATCAGGGACATCATCCGCCATCATCGATGCGAGCAAGAGTAAGTGATTGCGGTGCTTCTGAGCGTACCCAAACTTGCTCTTGCCAGACGGCATTATGTATGCACCAGAATAAATGGCGTGTCCACTGGCGAGAGCCTGAGTGAGTACGGTGTCGTAGGCTTCGAAGGAATAGGCACTGTAAGAAATCTCGGTAAGGCGTGATCTCAAGAGCTCCCACGTGTCGATTCTGTTGAAGAGCTTGAACAGCACCGTTCGAAAGAACACCTCACGTGGATTCTGATCGCCTTCGTAGATGACCCTTCGGATCAAGTACTGGCTCACTCGATCTGAAGCTCGATAGGCGTTGGTAAATTTGTGACGCTGCATGATAGGGTCGTCAGTCCAAGGGGGCGGATGTCTCTTTAATCGGCTGAAAAATATCTCCTGGCGTTCCGCAGCGAATCTCCAGAATGTATCTAAGAGAGGTGTGGGCTTAGCCAGTGAAATCCGAGCTGACTCCAAGCTAGATTGACTCATGGGTCGCCAAGGCTGGCTCATGCCCGTACGATTCGGAGTGTGGGCGGTATAGGTCATTCGAATGCCTTAATCGTGAGAGGCAAGGTCGTTTAGGGCCAGCAGAATCTCTTCAGTGGTCCTTTTGGGGGTGTCATCGTTCTGGATAGATCGCACTGGATACTTCGATGACTCTCTTTCGACGAGTTTCCTATAAACGGCCTCCATCTCCAGTCGACCTCGGTCTGGCGTGCTAATTGATGACCGTCGGCTGACCAGGAACACGGCATGGGGCCTGACGTCTGCCCACCACTGCTGCTCCACTAGTATCATGGCATCCAGAATCTGGGTATCGACTCCCCCTAGCTGTCCGTAGACCCAAGTTGACCACCAGAATCTGTCAAGTATGACCCACTTGCCTTCTCGGAGAGCAGGCGTTATGTGGCTCTCGATGCAATCAATGTGGGCGGCAATGTGCAGCAACTGTTTACTGGCCTCAGTCAGGCTAGAAACTGAATGGGATCGTGGCTCATGGTGGACCTCATAGACCAACCTTCCTAGTGTTCCCTTTTCCTTACCAGGGAACGAAAAGAGCGCACAGGGTTCTCCAAGTTCTTCTAGCTCTTCGACTAAGTGCTGGCTTAGGGTCGATTTCCCGACCCCATCCGGGCCTTCAAGAACTACTAAACGTCCCGATACCATAGCCTCAGTCACCTAATCCCCAAGTTCCCGTCTAGTTCTTGACCTCCGCAACGGCATGGCGTCTCGTACACTTCTAAAGCAACCAAAGCTACTGTCAGCCTCTCCGCCCAAGGAGGTACTGCGACTTTGCAGAGGGTCTATCCCCTTCGCGTCAGCGAGGTCTTGCTGAGTCTTGCGTGGCTTCCGTAAGTTCCCCTCGTTAGGTCTAGGTACGGCGTCAATAAAATGGCTAACTCTTGATAACACTGTTTCTGGGACTCTTTGGTGCCACCATAGGCTCCTCAGGGATCCGGGTCCCAAGTATACGACATCGCCCAGCACCAGACAACATGGCGGCCACTAGAAGCGATCCTTAACTGAAGAATTCCCCCACATATGCCGATCGGAGAGATCCGGCGCAGGCAAACAATAGGCCTGCGCCGGATCTCTCCTCAATTCTATCACCCCACTGCCACGAGTTCCTTCTCGTGTTCCTGTTCCAGCTGTAGCGCCCACTCGAACAGGGATGCGGATGCTCGTTGAGGCCTCTGCATCTGGCGCTTCGAAGTGATCGCCGCCTCCGCCATGAACTCCGCCCAGGAGAAGAGTGAGCTTTGTGGCGCGTCGAACTCTGGCTCGGCATTGGCGACGGCCTCGAGAGGGTGCTCTCTTTCTTCCGCTGGATGGACCTCCACGATGACGGGAGTGACAGTTTCCGGTGCCTGCCAGGCGTCATCAACGAGGTAGCTCTCCGACTCCGTTTCGGCGGCGTGGGCGTGGGCGAAGGCTGACTCAACGGTGTCCGCCGATTCGTCCTCATCGCCGTTGACCAGCTTGCGCGCTAGGGCGAGCATGAGGTCATCACCGTCGTCACCGTAGGCGGCTAGGCCGTCCTCGGGGAGTTCGCCCTCGACCGCCAACGACGACTGGAGCTTCTTGGCGACCAGCTTGAGCGCGTCAGCCTGAAGGGTGTTCCGGTAGGCCATGAAGATGACCTTGACGGGGCGGGTCTGGCCGATCCGCCAGGAGCGTCGCGACGCCTGCCGCATCGTGTACACCGAGTAGTCCGTCTCGTACCAGACGATGGTCGGGAAGTCCACAAGGTCGAGACCGGTCTGGACGAGGCGTGGGTGGCAGATGATGACGTCCACGCCCTGCTTCACCTTCTCGGCCACCCACGCCTCGCGGCGCTCCGGGGCCACTGCATCCGCCTTCATTACGGCCACCTTGAACCCGTGCCGCGTGAGCATGTCGTCCATGCGGCCGGTGATGTCGCGTGTGCCTGTGTGCGTGGCGTAGATCAGGACGCGGCGACCAGCCAACCGCTCCGCCGCGACCAGGTCGAGCAGCGCCTTCTCCTTCGGGTAGACGCGATCCTCGGCCAGCGGCGGCACCTGGATGAGCGGCTCACCGGAGTCCGGATCGAAGACCGTCTCGCCCCGCGTGCAACCATCGGGGTAGGCCAACAGCGACTGCAGGTAGGTGGAGAGGAGCCGCCGTGAGCCGTCGGCCAAAGCCTTGACCATCGCGTGCCGCAACTTCTCGAACAGCTTCTCGTAGGCAGACTTCTGCGAGAAGCCGGTCGCGTCGGCGTCCGAATCCATCCCCGTCAGCATCACCTGCTCGTCGTAAGCGGGCAGGCCGGACGCCACGTCCGACAACCGGAGGAAGACCGAGTTGCCGATCAGGTGGAAGAGCGCGGACGGCGCGAGTCCGGGCCGCTCCTTCACAACCTTCCGGTACTTGCGGCGACGACTGTTGCGCCCGTCCTCCGTGAAGCGGTCGTCGTCCTTACCGATGGAGTGTTCGACGAAGCCGTAGCGTGTGATCCACCGTCCCTCTTCCGAGCGCCCGAACTCCGAGCGAATCGCAGGGTTGAACCGGTACAACAGGTGGAAGAGCGTCGAGCTGTAGCCGCCGAGCAGCGTGCCCGTGAGCGTAAGTGACCGACCGCAGGCGTCAGCGAGCACACCCGCCGCGATGCCCTGGGCGGAACCTCTTCCCTTGTACTCATGGACCTCATCCCCGATCAGCAGGTCGAAGAAACCGCGCATGTGGTTCTTGACGTAGTCGGCGAGCGGGTAGCGTCGGGGGCCGGAGTTGTCCGCTTGCCAGAGGCCGATGCCGCACTCGGGGCATGACCGCTTGCGACGCGCAAGGTCCTCATCCGAGAGCGGCACGCCGTCGGCGTCCACGAGTTGCGCCGCGCAAATGGGGCAGGTGGGGACGCGAAACGGTAGTCCCGTCTCCTCCATCCGCATCAGCCTGCCGCCCGCGACCGCCCACCGATTCACGACGGCGGGCTGCCAGCGATAGGAGAGCTTGGCGCGTTCGCGGGACATGATGGCGAACAGCGGTCCGAGGGTCACAGCACGCCGGAGGTTCACCAGATCCGTGATGGAACTGACGATGACCGCCCGGGCGCCGGGGATGGTCTGCTCGACCTCGCGTTTCCACTTCACGGTGAGGTGCGGAGGGGCGAGAACGAGGATGCGCTCGAAACCGGCGGCTTGAGCGGCGGCCGTCGCGATGAACGTCTTGCCTGTTCCCATCTCGCCGACGACGGTTGTGCCGCGATTGGCGCGGAGCGAGAGCGCCGCTCCCCGAATCGCGTCCGCCTGAGCGCCGAGCGGCGTGCGGAGCAGCGTCGGCAGCGGAATCGAACCGGCGTCGGAGGGCCGATAGAGGGGAGGGTAGGACTCGACGACGCGCTGGGCGATTGCGTCCTTGTAGGTGTCGATGAAGCCTGCGAGGTTCATGTGCTTGTCCTTTCCTTTAAGGAAGGTTGAAACGGCAGGGCCCCGCCACGTCCTAGACGGGAGGCGGGGCCCTGTAGTGCGGTCTGATTTTGGCAGGCCGTCTAGGCGGCGATGTCTGTGATCTCGCCGTCGTCGAGGCCGAGGGCGACGACCGTCGTCTTGAGCCTCTCGCGGAACACCTCCTTCTCCGGCGTGTCGTCCACGAGGATCATCTCCTTGCTCGTGCGTCCTTTGACCAGGATGCGCTGACCGTCCGCCTCGAGTTGGAGGTTGTCCAGGAATCCCGCCGCCACGAGCATGGCCATGTGGCCGCGCCGGAGCGGCATGAGTGGGCGCGTGCGGTCCTCGCGGGCGGGCCAGAGCGCGTCGGTGATCTGCGGGTTGGCCCACAATCCCGAACGGCGAGCCTCCGAAGCCGCCGCGACGGGATCGACCGTGCGCCGCGTGAACAGCACGTCCCCAGCCGACGTGACGGGAGGCGTGAAAACGGGGTATTGGGACAGGTCCAGCGTATCCGGCTCGCCTTCCGCCCATTCCTTGATTTGTGCCTCCGTGTACCCGTCGGGGCTGGGTTCCGAGCGGCGTATGGCCATCAGCACGACCTGGTCGAAGGCATCCCGCTCCGGGTCGGGAAACGCCCAGCAGCGTACCCGCGTGTAGTGCGCCGACAAGAACCGCGCCGAGACTGACAGCCGTTGGCGAGGCACGATGAAGACCAGCACCCCGCCATCGACCAGGTACCGCGTGCTATGGGTCAGGAAGGCGTGTTCGACGCGCTTCTTATCATCCTGCTCCCAGTCGTAGGGCGGATTGAGGAAGAGCAAGCCGAACGCGCCGTTGGCGATGGACGTCTGGAAGGCATCCGCCGCGAGAACGTGATCGAGCCGCTCGGCGGCCTCCTCGGCGCGCTCCTTATGGAGTTCGACGCCGTAGGTCTCGACCGCCGCCGTGCCGACCTGCCGGAGCTCGTCGGTCAACCGTCTGAGCGCGTCGCCCGGCCCGCAGCAGGGATCGAGCGCTCGAATGCTTGCTTTCGCGGCGTTGTGGTAGCCGTAGGGCGGCCTCATCAGGGTGCCGATCATATCGACGACCCTGTCCGGCGTGGGATAGTATCCGCCCTTTGCCTGTGCTGCGAGTCTCATGTCAATCTCCTTCCTAGTCCATATCTCTGTCGTTGATGCCGACGACCTCGCCGACGCCGTAGGTCTGCTGGAAGCAGAGCACCTGGCTCGTCCTGAAACGTGTGGCACAGGTCGTGCAGTAGGCCGTGACGATGTCCGCGTCGCGGGCGACGGCGATGCGCCGCACGAGAATCACCCTCCCCGAACCGACTCGGTGCGTGTAGAGCGTCACGCGCCCGTCGCCGCCTTCCTCCGGCGTGGCGGGCCGGTAGAAGTGGGGCTGGACGGCGACGGTCAGGTGGGAGCCGCCGTCGTGCCCGCAGTAGGGGCAGATGCCGCCGTCGAGCGCGAATCGCCGCCATGCGCGGACGTTCTTCTGTCGCCGCTTGTAGTTGGCGCGGCGTGCCTTCTTGAGCGTCTTATCCATCGGAGTCTTCCTGTTGCGGGAGGCTCAGCGTTCCCAGCCCTACGGCCATCGAGAGGTCCTCACGGAGCGCCTCGGAGTCCGGCGAACACCGGTATGCGACGATTCCCTGCGCGTCGAGCTTAACGATCTCCTGCCGCCGCTGGCCGCGCTTCCAGAGCCAGTCCGCCCAGTGTTTGTGCAGGGGCAGCAGGCTGCGCCGGTCCAGGAAGCGATGGTGCAGGGCGGGAGCGGCGTCCTCCGACTCCGCCAGCAGCAGGAAGTCGTCTCGCTCGAAGGCGTACTCGGCCATGCGGGTGAAGACCAGCGCGTGCCAACCGCCCGATGACGGTAGCCGTTGGATCTTCGTCGTCCACGTGCCGATGGTGGTGGGCGGGATGACGCAGCGCTGGTAGCCGCCGGAGATGGCCATGCCGTCCACGCCGCGAATCAGGTGCGCGGGCTCGGGCGGCTGCTTGAGCATGGAGCCCCAGATGGCCTTCAACGCCGTCTGCGCCCCGACCATCGACAGGAACCAGAGCGTCCCGTCTTTCGGATCGCGGGCGAAGGCGTCCGCCGTGGCGGAGAAGCCGCCCGCGTTGACGGTGTACAGGGATTCGCCGTCGATCATTTCCGTTTGAACAGTCATTGGGCTGTCCTTTCCTGTAGAGAGCGGGTTATGCGGGGGCGATGCCCCGTGGTGCCTCAGTCGATGTGACCGAGGTCCTTGATGCTGGCGAAGTGGTCGCCGCCAATGACGACGTGGTCGAGGAGATCGACGCCCAGCAACTTGCAGGCCCGCTGGAGTTCGCGAGTGGCCTTGATGTCCTCTGGGCTCGGGGTGGGATCGCCCGACGGGTGGTTGTGCGCCACGATGAGGTGGGGCAGGCTATCCACGACGGCGGGCCTCAGCACCTCGGCGGGGCGGATGGCGCACTCGCTGACCGTGCCCTGGTAGATGACGCGCTGCCCCACGAGGTGGTTCCTCTTGTCGAGCAGCAGGACGCGGAGTTGTTCCTGCGCCAGGTCCGCCATCTCGTCGCGCAGCAGCGCGTGCACGTCATGGGGACTGGAGATGGTGACCGTCTGGCCGACCCCGCGGGAGGGCTTCGTGCTGACCTCGTAGCGGACTGCCAGTTCGGCCAGGAGTTGGAGATTGGTGCGGAGCGCGTCGATGATTTCGGCCGGCTCCGAGGGTTTCTTGCGTGTCATGGGAGGTTCCTCCGGGGAGAGTCGTTAAAGGAAGACGGGGCCGCTCCCCGTTTGAGGGAGTCGGCCCCGTGTGGCGTCTGCCGCGAAAGCAGTCGTCGTCGTTGTGTGGACTTAGAAGGGTGAGTTGCCCGGCTCCACGTCCTCGTCAAACTCGGACGCGTCGCGCTGGGACCCGTTGCCGTTGCCGCCGTCGAGGAACACCACCTCTGAGGCGAAGATCTCGGTGGCGTAGCGGCGCGTCCCGTCCTTGGCCTCGTAGGTGTTCTGGGCGAGGCGGCCCGCGACGTAGAGCCGCTGGCCCTTCCGGACGTACTGGTTTACGGCCTCACCGAGCTTGTCCCACACCGTGACGGTGTGCCAGTCGGTCTCGGTCTCCCCGTTCTGGCGATTCCGGTCGGTGGCCAGCCGGAGCTGGGTGACGACGGTGCCGCTCGGCGTGTAGCGCATCTCGGGCTCGTTCCCGACGCGGCCCAGCAACTCGACGCGATTGATCGTGCGTGACATCTTTTGAACTCCTTCGCGCAATGTGATGCGATGTTCTGTGGCGCTTGGCGCGCCTTTCCTCTATGGAAGAGCGGGGCCGCTCCCCTCTTGGGAACAGCCCCGTTGTGCGCCCTCGGTGAGAGGGCGGCTAGCTGACGCGGACGTACTCGGAGACGTTCTCCGTGACGATCTCCGCGCGGGTCTCGGGATCAAGCGTGGCGTTGAGCCTCTTGTAATCCACCGCGTATCTCCGCGACTGCACGAGGCTGACGGTGTGCCCGTCGATCTCCGCCTTGCCCAATTCCCGGCCCGCCATCCACGCCTTGAGCTTGTCCAGCGCCGCGTGCTTGGCCTGCTCCGGCCCGCGCACGGCGTCCTGCGCCGACAGGTAGTCCAAGACCGCCTGCCGTGCATCGTCGTTGCTCACCTCCCTGACCTCGCGGTCTTCCTCTTCAAGGTCACTTGCTTCTGTAACTGCCTCCGGCTGGCAGGCCGCCAGGAACGGGCAGCCCCGGCACTGCCACGACTCCGCGGTGAAGTCGCGCTCGGGCAGGGCGTCGGGATCGGGGCCAATAAGGACGTGGTGAGCGGCCAGTTCCCCCAGCCGCTCGGAGGCGTCCCGCAGCGCCGTCTCAAGGCGTTCGGCGGGGATCACCTCGTAGTCCCACACCCTGCTGCCCGTGTCCATGCAAGCGATGACGGCATCCCGCATCTCGCGGTAGGTTCCGAGCGTATAGACGGCGGCCTGGGCGACGGCGTTGGGATGGCTGCGCTCCGCGCCGAGCACCTGCCAGCGCTTGAAGGCGTCGGGGTTGCGGGTCTTCACCTCGATGACCGCCTCGCCGCCGAAGATCGGCATGACTCCCGTGGCGTCGGGGTGGCCGCTGATCAGTGCCGTGGGGCCGATGGCGACGGATGCCCGCGTGGGATTCTCGCGGTCGCTCGGGCGAATGTCCCAGCCCGCGCGTTCCATCGCTCGGAGCACTACGGGTTCGAGCGCCGTGCCCGTCTCCATCGTGGTGAGTGCGGATTCCGAGGGGGGGTTCGTGACGGGATGCCCCGTCGCGGCGTACCAGAGGGCCCGGCGGCAATCGCCCATCGCCGATGCGCGTATCTCCAGCACGCCGTCCTCCCTGAACCGCGCGTTTGGCCGCGAGTAGGGATCGGCGACTTCCTGTGCGTCTCTTTCAATCGTGGTCGTCATCTCATTCCTCCTATAGGAAATGGTGCAGTGGTCAAGCGGCGCGTTCGGTTGCGCCGTGTTGCCCGGCGGCCTCGAAGGGCCGCAGGACGTGTGCGATGGCATCGGCGATGCCGTGTACCCAGCCGCTTGAGCCATCCGGCAACTGGTTCGGCTAGGGCTGCATCTCGTGGATGCCCGCAAGCTGGTCGACGATCTCCGCGATCGGCGTCCCGCGCCTGAGGTGCAGCGAGACGAGGCGGCAGGCCGTCTCGGTCAGGCCGCGCTCGAACGTGCCCGCCTTCCCAAGTTGACCGAAGACCTCGAACGGCTCACCGTCGTCATCGACTGAGACAGTCAGGTAGAGGTTCCCGTGAGCGGTGGTGATTACCGTCGTCGTGCCGCTCAGCGAGCGGGGCCGTACCCTGCTTGTCTGTTCCATGTGTGCCGCCTCTCCTTTAACAGGAAGCGGGGCCGCCTCCCGAAATGGGGGACGGCCCCGCTGTGTTTCCTTGATGTCGGATCAGGCGGCCGTCGGCGGCTCCTGCTGTATCGATTCGTTCACCTTCCGTGCCGCCGCCGCGACCAGTTCGGACAGTTCGTCGTTGCTGAGCTGGTCGACGGCCCTTCCAGTTCGCGCCTTCACCGCGGCCTCCACCTGTTCGGCGTCGAAGCCCTGCTTGCCGCCGAGTTCGAGCAGGCGCGTTCGCAGCTTCTGGGTCTCGGCGTCCGGCATCGAAGACCGCTCCTTGGTGACCTCGACGATGCCCGTCTGCGGATCACCGTAGAGGGCGTTGCCGAATCGCGCACCGAACGAGCGCAGTGCTCGCTTGAGGCCGTCCGTGACCGCGCCCTTGATGGCCGTCTCATGCCCGTCTGCGTTGTCCTCCACGACGGCGTGGAAGCCGATGTCCATGCGGGACGGCGCGCCCAGGACCGAGACGTGCACGGTGGCGGCGTAGGCGCGGATGCGCCGGATCTCGCCCGTCTTGGTATCGACGCTGTCGATCTCCCGCAGCGTCACGTCGCCCATCACGTCGTAGCCCCAGCCTCCATAGCCGAAGACGCGGTTCGCCTCGTCGATGACCGTGTGCCCCTCAATGTACGAGAAGGTCCTGCCGCCGCGCCCCTTCCGCTGTGAGACGAGGGCGGGGTCGATGGGTGTGTCCAATTCCTGCCTGATGCCGGGCGCGAGCCCGTCCCAGAGGATGGCGTCATGCCCATTCACGGGCGTGATGGCGGCGGGCTTCGCGCTGTTCTTGTGGCCGTTGCCGTTGGTGCTGACCATGATTCTCTCCTTGTATGTCCGATAAGTGAACGGGCTGTCCTGCAGCCCGTGTGCGAGGCGATGAGCCCCGTCGATTCGCCTTTCGGCTATGTCTCTCTTCTCCTCTCCCGCGCCGCCCCGGCCAGCTGGGCGATGAAAGCGGCGCGGCCGTCTGGCGCGTTGGCGAGTTCGCCGACGTCCATGAAATCGCGGGGTAGCCCGACGACCGCCGAACGTCGGCCCAGCAGGGCGGAGAGTCGTTCGGCGGCGGCCTCACCAGCATCGTCCCTGTCGAAGGCGACGAACACGTTGGCGAACCGTGAGACGGACTGCGCGACGCGTTCGAGGCCCTGCGTTCCCAAAGCGGTGCAGGAGGGCAGGCCCCACTGAGCCAGCGTCAGCCAATCGAACATCCCCTCGGTGACGATGACCCAACGGGCATCGCCGGGGATGCGCCCCAGCCCAAGGACCGGCTTGGGGCCGGTCAACGCCTGGAAACGGGGCCGCGCGCCGCGCGTGATCGCCCGCCCTCCGAACCAGCGGACGAGGCCGTTCGCAACGTCGGGCACGACGAGCGTGCCTGTGAAGCGTTCCGTGCCACGCTCGGTGAACAGCCCGGAGCGTGCCACCCGCTCGCCGTCGAAGCCGGCGGCGAGCAGCGCCTCGTGCAGTCGCGTCCCCGGCGCGTAGCCGAGACCGAGGTCGATTGCCGCGGCAACCGTGATGCCGCGTCCTTCGAGGTAAGCGAGCGCGTCCTCGCTTCGAAGCAACTGTGCTGCGTAGAAGCGCGCGGCCGCCGTAAGGACGGCGCGATCCCGCGCCGCCGGCGGCTCCGCGTGTGCCTGCGTCTCGCGTGGGACGACATCGACCGAGACAGGGTTGGCACCGCCGCCCAGCAGTTGCAGGGCTCCGGAGAGTGGCACCGACTCCGTCCGCTGGATGAAGTCCAGTACGTCGCCGCCCTCGCCGCACCCGAAGCAGTACCACCGCTGCGAGTCGGAGTACACTGTGAAACTTCCCTCCGCCTCGTCGTGGAAGGGGCACACGCCCTGACGGACGCGGCCCGTGCCGCGCAGTGTGACGCCGGCGGACTCCACGACGGCGGCGAGATCGTGCCGCGCCTTGACCTCGGCGATGTCGATGCGGGCGGCTGCGACGGTCATGCTGACCTCCCTTGCAGGTTCTTCAGGCCGCGCAGGCTCCGGCGCGACACGACCTTCCCGGGCCGCCACTTCATGCCGAGCACGGCAACGACCTCAAGGTCGCCGCGCGCGACCTGTTCCAGGGCGGCGGCGCGCCCGTCGCCCTGCGTGTAGACGGCCACCTGGCGCCGCCCGAAACACCGCCGAACCAGCTCAAGCCACTCGCTGTAGAGCCACCGCTTCTGCTCCAATGAGCCGTGGCTCACGTCGGCATCGGCGAACGTCAGCAGCGCGTCGTCTAGTCTTCCTTCGCGCCGAAGCCGGCGCGCCTCCTGCACTGCCTTGCCGATGCTGAGAGGCTCCTGCCGCGCGTCACTCCGTCCGAAGATTGCTGCGATCAGCCTGTCGACCAGCGGCTCCAGCGCCACTGTCGGCCTCTCGTCGATGAACTCAGTTGCCGTCGTCATTTCTCGCTCCTTCCTTCTGCTTGTTTCGTAGATCTCGTTCCGCGGCCCGTCGCTGTGCCGCTCCCGCCGCGCGTCCAATTGCCCACGACAAGGCAAACCGCCTAAACTGGAACAGGACGTAGGCGAGCCCAATCGCATTCAGGACGCAGATCTCCGGGTCCCGCGACAGGGCGAACGGCAGGATAAAGAGCGCCGCCACGCCGGCGATCAGCAGCAGGCACCGATGCCGAACCAGCAGCTCCAGCGCCTTGAATGGAATCGTTACAATGCGCATGTGCGCCTCCTCTTGGATGCGTTTCGGCCCACGCCGGCATCCGGGCGCAGACCATGTTTTGTTGAAGGGGGAAATTGGCATAGCTCGCCGATGGTCGGATGCCGAACCGTCACGCGGGTTGAAAGGGGATCCAGCGGACGCAGTCGAGGAAATCACCCCAGGGGGAAACGCCGTCACTGCCGCCCGAAATGGAAACGCCGGCCTGCGGCGGATGCCGAGACCGACGATGTGTGAGAAGCCCTTCTAGCTACGACCTGAGTCGTTTCACGGGCAAGTTGAATCAGCCGAAGCGCGAGTGGCGTTCCGGCCGTTGAACGGAGCGGTCAGACTGCGCGTTGCAACCTATCCGCAAGTTCCCGCTGTTCGAGGTGGCCCGACTGAGAAATATCCCAACCGTAATCCACCTCTCGCCCCGGGGAGCGATGATTCCGCGTTCGAGATGGAATGGCGCGGACTACGTCCCTAGCTCTGTTCCATCCCTCGCCTCGGAGAGCGAATGTCCCGTTGCGACCGCTCGGGGAGAAAGTTCTCGATCCCGTCGTCACGATCTGGGTCATGTGAGACAACCCACCAGGTTTCTGGGGCGGGGAAACACTGGAAAGCCAAACAACACTGCCATTCTTATCGGGAGGGCGTGCCGTGACAAGAGGATTTCGGCCCCATTTGCCCTTCGACGCCCGGATCACTGACTTTTGATGAACACGGGAGCAACATTTGTTAACAGGAGGGGACGACTACTAGCGACCAGGTCTCCGGCATGGCCCGGCATTAGCCCCACCACAACCCGAATGTCGCAAGCCGCCTGACCCACCGCAGCGCCTTGCGGCGACAGATTCTCCGCCGGATGTCGTGGAGATCGTTCCTGCGCCAGTTCATGATGTGGGTCCGCCACAGATCGTCGATAGGCTGTGTTTCAGGGGGCAGCGTCAACCGGTGTTCGTCGAGCAAGGCCATCTCAACTACGAGCAATCGTTCCCGCCGTTCCATCCACGAGAGCGTGTTGCCCTTCAAGGGATGATTCCGCTTCAGCATTCGCCACTCCCTGACCAGCGGCCACGCCTTTTCGTAGACATAGGAATCGTCCGGCGCCGGCTCGCCGGTCACGATTTCGTCGTGGTCTCTCGGGGGAAACCATGGCTTGGTCGGTTGGTCCGGGGCCTTGATGCTCACGCTGCCCCGTCCAGACACCACAGGATTACTTGGCCGACCCTTCCTGTCCCGGGACGCTCCCGATCCTGCGATTGGTCTCGCTTGGTCCGTCCCCGAGCCGGCTCCGGGACCGCGTCTCTTCTCAAGCCTCCCCACACGCTGTCCCACGGTCCGGAGTTCCTTGGCGGATTCCTGCCGCACGGCCTTGATCATCGTCTCCAAGCGTTCGAAATCCGGTCCGAAGCTCTCGAACTTCGTTCCCAGTTCGTCGATCTTGGTCCCCTGCGCCTCAAGGCCATCGCGTATGCCGGAAATCTCCTCACCGATTTCCTTGCGCACTTCGTTTTCGAGAGCCGTTCGAACCCTCGGCGTCAACTCGCCATTGGCCAAGCAAGCCATCATCGTTCGTCGATCGACTCCCAGCCAGTGGGCCGTCTGTCTCTCGCCCCTGGCTCGGACAGCTTCGCCGAGTACTGCCAACAGCCTCACGTCCTGCGGATTCTCGACCACGTGATCCGTCATCAAAACTGCCCTCCATTTCCTGCCGCGGTGGCACTGGTACAAAAATGTCGAATCAGCTAGCGCCGATGTACCACCCCGCCAATTCACCCCCAACAAAAATGTCTCTGCAGATAGGGGCTCTTGTTGTGGTCCGTCCAATGGCGACCGAGTTCCAAGTGCTCACAAGAATCCACCTACAATCGCCTCTCCACCGCATCGATGGGTGCTAAACAGCCCCTCCGTTTTGCTCTGTTCACAGGGCTAATCCCTGTACACCCCCCACGCTGCCCGACGCTGCCTCGTAAGGACAGGCACCGAAAGGGGTGCTGAGGAAGGCACTCTCTCCGCGTCCTGTTCCCCGCCTCTCAAAATGCGAACACTTGTCCTCACGCATCGAGAATTCTCGGCCAGGAGGCACAAGTGAAACGACGAAAGACAACCAAGGAGACTCTGGGTGATTTCGGTTACATCCGATGGACAGCACTCGCCGTCTTGCTGACGATTGGCTTCCTAGCCAACGCGTTGGTGATCTCAAACGGGATAACACCGGCAGCAGCCCAGGCCCCGCCCGGCGAAACGGAATTGGTCAGCGATCCCGACGAGATCGTCGAGCGGGACGACGACGGCAGTTTCACCGCGCGTCCGGTTTTCGACAGGCAGATCCCGCTGCTGCATTACGGCATCCGCGACGGCGATACGGGGACATGGCTCAGCGCCGTCTACCAGGTGCGGGGTGGGGAACGTCGCCACCGCGACGGCTGGGAGTACACGTTCGAGTACCCCGTCCTCGCTGAGCAGCCGGAACTCGACCCAGACAAGCCGTATGTGATCGCTCTGATCACTCGACAAGCAATCGGTGCAGACGTCTACACGTTCCATGCCGTCATCCCCGTCTATCAGTCCGACTCGCTCTGGGACCGCGTGCTCGGCGCGCTAAACCCAGACCGATGGGCACGGGCTGCGGCGAGGTGGATCATCGAGGGCGTTCACGGCGCGCTCTGCGGCGTCGTCGAGAGGGCGACGGGCGTGGACGCGGCGGAGTGCCGGTAGGAGTTAGCGCCGTATGAGTGACATCCTGACCGGCACTCCGCCGGAACTGACCTACCTCCACCCGCTTGTCGGACAGGCGTGGCGTGTCGTCTGGGCCGTCACGTCCGGGGCGCTCGTCGTGATTCTCGGCTGGATCGGCCTGACGCTCATCGTCCAGGAGCACTTGGGTGGCGGACGGGCCGGGTGGCGGGAGATGGTGCCGCGCCTCGTCTTGGGACTGGTCGGCGCGGCGAGCTCGCTCTGGTGGTGCGCGCTGGTTATCGACGTTGCCGACGCCGTCTCAGGCTACATCGCCGCGGAGATGGGTGTGACGGCAGGCGACTTCCTGCGATCTGCTTTGGACACACTGCTGCGGGCGATCGACGCGGGCAGCGTCGGCATGGGGTTACTCATGTCCGTGCTCTACCTGCTCTACGCCTTCTTCGTGCTCTACGTCCTCGTGCAGATGATCCTTCGCATCGCGCTGATCGACATCCTGTTGACGCTGGCGCCCATCGCACTTGGGCTGTGGATCCTGCCGCACACGGCGGGCTGGGGACGGCAGTGGCTGAGGACGTTCATGCTGACCGTCTTCCAGCAGGCGGTGCAGCTCATCGCCATCGCTCTGGGATTCGGATTTCTCAACGAGTTCGCGGCCATCGCAGCGTTCGAGGCGGTGCAGGACCTGATCTGGAAGCTGCTGCTGTCGATGGCGTTCATCTACATGGCCGGGCGTGTGCCGTCGCTGCTGGGCAACGGCGGGACGTTCGACGCGTGGCTGAGAACCCTCTACTTCGGCATGTCCCTGCCGAGTTCAATCATGCGCTCCAGCCGCGCCATCGGCCTGATCGCCGGCGGCGCGGGAGGCCCGGCGGGCATCGCGGCCGGCGCGGTGATCGCAGGAGGAGGAGTCGCGGCCCTGGGCAGCAGTATCCGTTCTGCGGCGAGCGGGGCGTCGTCCATCGAGGGCGGCACGTTCAGGAGCGCCGATGAATAGCAGTCGGGCAGGAGGTGGGGATGTGGACACATGACTGGATTGAGTACCAGACCGCGTGAGACGGAGAAGCAGAGAACAGGAGGACAGCGATGGAACAGTTGACGCAGACGATCTCGAATCTCGTGGGCATCATGCTCGGCCTGGTCGGTGTGGTGGGGGTGGCGTACTTCATCTTCGGCGCGTACCAGTACCTGACCGCGAGCGGGTCTCCCAACCAGATGGAGAAGGGCAAGAGCGCCATGATGACCGCCGTCGCTGGCATCGTCCTGGCGATGGTTGCCTTCGGCATCGTCGACGTGGTGATGAACGCCGTGGTCGACCCGGCGGTCGACATCGATGTGCCCGAGCCCGCCACTCCGACTCCGACCCCGGACTCGTAGCTGGCAAGGCAGAGGAGGTAGCCATGAGAGAACACGAAGTACCTACACACGTGCAGACCGAGGACAAAGTGCTGCTGTGGTTGACGTTCCCGCAGGTGGTGTCGCTGATCGCGGTGGCCGCCGTGGGGTACGGGGTCTTCAACTACGCGCCCGGTCCGACAGGCCTGCGTATCGGAATCGCAGTGGTGATTGGCGTGATTGGCGCCGCCGCCGCGGTGGGTCAGATCGGCGGCCGGCGACTGCCGTTGGTCGTTGCCGACCTGCTGAAGTACTGGCTTGGATCGAGTCGATTCGAAGGTCAGGCGGGAGACCTGCTGCGGCCCGCGCCGGTGATGGCGGTCGAGGCCGAACCGGGGCTGATGGACAAGATGTGGGAGAAGGGCCGTCGTCGATTCCGGCGGCTGTGCAATAGGCGCGACCGCCGGAACGGCGACGGGCTCGGCCGTGATCCCAACTCTTCGGGCCGACGAAAGGGCAAAGGTCCCAAGCGGTCGAAGAAGGACAAGCAGTCCGGCAGGATCAATTTCGGCCGCCGCCGATGGGTGACTGTGGGGGCGATGGTCGTTCTGGCCATCGCCGCCGTTATCCCGCAGGCCGTGTTGGCGCAGGGCGAGGACGATGGGGGCAACCACCACTTCTCGGAGGTTGACCTTGAGCTGCCCCCGCCGGTACCCGGCAGGCGGGTCTACGTCGAGGAGATCACCGTTACGGGAGAGCGCCTGAGCGCTACAGTGCGGGCCGCGACGGACACCAACCTCCGTGCCTGGGCATTTGGCGGCGAGAGCGGCGGAGGTCTCCGCTTCGCGGATCAGGCATCCCTTGACGAGGGCGAGATGGCGTCGTTCAACATGCCGCTCGACGGGGACAGGCCATCGTTCACCTTCTCGTGGGTCGATTCGCTGGGCCAGGCGGGAGCGATCAGCCTGGCCGCCGCTCAGCTCCCTCATCCGCTTCCTTCGGCTGACGGCGAACTCTGCGATGCCGAGGTCACCTCGCTCACGCTGTCGCGCACTGCGGTGAGCGGCACCGTATCGACCGACTGTGTGCAGAAGGTTATGGAAACACTGGAGATTGAAACGGTCTCGGGGCTGGAGCCTGTCGAGGTCTGGACGGTGAGGGAGGCAGAGGTCACCCGCATCACGGGCTCGGTTACGGTGAGGCTCGGCAGTCGGGAGGTCGACGTTCCTCTAGTTGCCGACGGAGACTCAGCATTCAGCCTCGCCGCCAACACCGGAGAGGGTGGTCATTCTGTCTCGATAGAGCTGGCGATGCTGGGCTGGCTGCGCGTCCCCATGCCGCCGCTGGTCGAGGTGAAGACTGTACCAGAACGCACGGCGGAGCAATCGCACGTCGTGTCCGTTGTGCGCCCCGGGGTCAGCAGGAACGTCACCGAGACCGTGTACATCATCTGCGAGGACGGGACGGAAGAACGCCATAGGATCTCGGCTCGTCTGTCCATTCCGGCCACGACAATCGACACGACGACGAGGGTTCCGGTGACCTACGAGCCCTACGTCACGGCGGAGATCGTGGAGCGTGACCCCATCACGCGCTCGCGGCGCGAGACCATCGAACTGGAATCGGTTCTGTGGGCGGACGCGCCGTTTGCCGTGCTCGAAATCCCGGAACCGGAGCCGACGCCGGAGGTGGCGAAACAGGTTCCCGCGGGCAGCGGCGTCGTTGAGGACCTCTTCGACAGGCTCGGATGGGAGTGGCCTTGGTGAGGCGGTCCATCGCTCTGGGGTTGATAGCCGCCGTAATGACGCTGTCGCTGGGTGCAATCACGCCCGAACAGCGGGCGATGCTCGCCGCCTTTGACCAGGTGCTGACGGGCATGGCCTACGCGGCGGCTGGGCTGGCGGTCTTCGCCATTGTGTGGGCGGGGTTCGTCCTGATGGCGGAGGGCGCGGAGGACAGGCAAACGGGCAAGGCACGGGCCGCCGTCTTCCTCGCCCTCGGCGGGCTGGTGCTCGTTCTCTCGGCCAAGATCGTCAGCCGCGTCCTCATTACGGGCATCGTCCCGATCCCATGACATGTGTGAAGGAGAACCGACTTGAAGAGTGTTTTGAACCAGAACAAGGCGAAGAAATCTGGGCAGGCTGGCGAGGCTGAGGCCAACCCGCTCGCCAAGTTCTTCATGCTCTCCCACGTCGACGAGGCTGGACCGGTCCGCATCGACGGCGTGAAGCTCGGTGTGCTCGAAGCGCTAGGGCTGGAGCTGGACGAGGCGAAGCTGGGCTCGTTCACCGGCGCGCTCAACGCGATGGACTTTCCGGTGCAACTGCTCGTTCGCCAGCACTCGCCTGAACTGAGTCGCCTGCGAGCACAGTTGTCCATCGAGCAGCCCGACAATCTGCCGCCGCAGACGACGGCTGCTGCCGACTCGCTGCGCGGGTTGCTCTCCGACTTGGAGAACCGTGAGGGCGTGGTTGACCGGCGCTTCTACGCAGTCTGCGAGTTCGACCGCATCGACGACTTGCGTAGCCTCATGATTCGCGCCGGACTGGCCGTCAACCCCATGAGGGGCCGCCAGTTGAGGATGCTGATCGTCGCTTCCGTGGCCGGGGGCTCGCCGAGGGAGATTGTCGACGACGAGACACTTGAGGTGGAGATCCGGCAGAGGGAGATTCGCCTTGGGGACTCCCTTGCCCGTTCACTGCACTTGGGCAAGTGGCCGCGTGCCCTGATCCCGGGTTTCCTGCAGGCGCTGATGGCGTCCGGAACGCGGATGGACGTATCCATCCACCTCGGCCCCATCCCCGCCGACCAGGCGTCCCGCACCCTCGAATGGCAGAAGGTGCGGTTCGAGTCGGCGCAGTCGCTGTCGATCCGGCGCGGCAAGACCATGTCGCCGGAGGCGGAGATCGCGCTGGAGGACGTGCGGCGTCTGCGCGACGACGTACAGCGAGGAAGGGAGCGGCTCTTCCATTCGTCGCTCTCTATTACGCTCCACGCCCATGACGCCGCCGAGCTCAAGGAGATGACGCAGGGCGTTCGTGCCCACTTCGCATCAACCCTGGGCAAGCTCGACACGCTCTCATATCGGCAGCGCGAGGGGTTGATATCCGCGCTGCCCATCGGGCTGAACGCGATCGGGACATGGCGGACCTTGGATACATCGTCGTTGGCGCGGCTCTTCCCGTATTCGCCGCCGGACCTCGATACCCGCAGCGGCACCCTCTATGGACTTGATCTGCGGTCGTCTTCGCCCATCGTCTACGACCCGTTCGACGGCACGCATCTCAACGCCAACACTGCCGTCCTCGCCCGCTCCGGCAGCGGCAAGTCCTTTGCAACCAAGCTCGGTGTCCTACGCGCGATCTGCCGCGGTGTGACCGCCTATGTGATTGACCCTGAGGGCGAGTATGCCGACATGGCCCGTGCTGCGGGCGGCCGCGTCCTGTCTCCCGGAGTGCCGGGGCAGGGCATGAATCCGTTCGTGATCGACCGTTCCGACAGCGAGGAGTTGCTGCTCCGCATCGGCAGCCTGAGGCGGCTCATCGAGGTCATGATCGGTGAGCGCTTGGGCGCGGAGAGGCGCGCCGCCCTCGACCACGCCCTCGCCGCCTACTACATGGAGCCCCGTGAGCGGACGGGGTTCCGAGACTTCTACGAGCACCTCATCGAGCATGGCGACGGCGTTCTGGACAAGTTGCTCAGGCCATTCGCGACGGGCAGCCTGCGGCATCTCCTCACGGACGAAGGCGACGACCTTCTCACCAATGAGGCCCCCGTCACCGTGTTCGATCTCCGGCTCCTGGAACCCGAAATGCGGCCCGCCGCCGCGATGGTCTGCACCGAGACAGTGTGGACGGCGGCAGCACAGAATCCCAAACCTCGCCTCTTGGTCGTCGATGAGGTGTGGTCGATCATGCAGCATCCTGAGGGCGCTGCTTTCATGGTCAGCATGGCCAAGCGGGCCCGCAAGCATCGGTTGGGGCTGCAATTCATCACGCAGGATGTGCAGGACCTGCTGTCCGAGGACACGTCCCGCGCCATCACGGGCCATTCCGGTAGGGCGCTGCTCCAGAACGCCGCCTTCAAGCTCCTGCTTCAACAGGACGCGGCGGCCATCCGCACGGTCGGAGACGCCTTCGATCTTCCCCAAGACCTGCAGCAATGGCTCATCTCGTGCCCGCGTGGCGACGGGCTGCTGCTCGCGCGGGGCGGCCGGTTTCCCATCCGTATCGAAGCAACAGAGGAAGAGACAGACGTGATCGAGTGGCGGCCCGGGCGAAGCCGGATCGCTTCCGAGAAACAGAAGGGAGGCACTGTATGAATCCGTTTTCACCACTCAAGAGACTCTTTGGTCCGCGTAAGAAGACCGAGCCCGTTCTCCTGTCCATCACCCCGCCGCGCAAGGGAGAGCGCACCATGCTCGGCGTCGAAAACATGCTCCAAGCCATCGCCGTCCCGGAGCCGTTCTCACTGGAGATCGTTGGGGATTCGGACGGCGTCAGGTTCCTCGTCAGATGCCTCGACGCACGGATCGTGAGGCGTCAGATCGCCATCCACTACCCGCAGGCCAGAATCCGACAACTCCCGCCCGAAACCGATCCGATGCTCCTCGACGACGATGAGGAGGGATGGACGATGAGCCTGAAGTCGAGCGGACCGGACCAGGTGCCGCTGCGCCCGTTCAGAGACGATGACATCGTTCACGAGGGTTCCGACCCGATGCTTGCCGTCGTGGGCGCCGTATCGTCAATGCGGCCCGGCGAGCGGGTCGTCAGCCGCCTGATGCTCCGTTCGCTCGGCCCGCAGTGGTCGGCCGCACACCTGGCCGAGGAGCAGCGCCACAATACATACCGCGCGCCCGCGTCGGAGGAATCCAGGGTGAACCACGGCGAGATCATTCGGCTGATGCTCCTCGCGGGCGGGGCGTTCGTGGGAATTCGGACATGGCAGTACTGGCAGGACGGCGACTTCTTCAAGGCGATTGCGCTGGCGGGCGGAGCCGTGCTGGGTGTGCTGACCGCCGCAATCCTGTATGCCCGATTCAAGAGGAAGGGACCCAAGGTGTTCGACTCTCAACTCGTCAAGGAGAAGGTGTCCCGCACCGCCTTCGATGGCCAGATCCAACTGACGGCAATCGTGTCCGAGGATGACGGCAGGCGCCGCGCGGCGGAGCTGCTGAGCGACGTTGCCACCGCCTACCGCCACTACGACAACGCCGCGGGAGCGCACTTCGTCAGCGGCAAGATGCGTTTCGCCCCCGAGAGGGTGAGTCTCCAATCGCCGGGGCAGGGACTCTTCGGCAGGCGAAGCGTCTTCGGCGTGAGGGAGGTGGCGAGCCTATGGCATCCGCCAAGTCCCAGCGACGAGACGCCTCCCGTGGACCGCTCCGGCTCGAAGGTTCTGCCGCCGTCTGCCAAGGCGCTTGACTTTGGTGCTCACGTCGGCAGTTTCACCGGGGACGCCGGCGGTGACATACGGTTTCCGGGCGATCTGCTCCGCCGGCATCACCTGTATGTGGCCAGGACGCGCATGGGAAAGTCGACCCTCATGCAGCACATCGTCGCGCACAAGATGCGAGAGAAGGCGATTGGGAGGGACGACGACGCCATCGTGGTCATCGACCCTCATGCCGATCTCATTGCGTCCCTACTGGAACACGTCCCGGAGTCGCTGGCGGACCAGGTCAGACTCATCGATCTGGCCGATCCGAACGGGGCCCCGGGTATCAACCTTCTCGACTCCCGCATCTTCACCGACCGCGACCGCACGGCCGATTCCGTCGTGCGCATCGCGAAGGGGTTGTGGGACCAGTGGGGGCCGAGAATGCAGTCGATCCTGGAGCAGGTGGTCAAGACTCTCCACGAGGCCAACGAGAAGATGCCGGAGGACAGGCAGTACACGATTCTCGACGGTCTTGCGCTACTCGCCTCGAAGAACGGTTCCTTCAGATCGAAGGTGCTCAAGCGAGTTGACGACATTCACCTGCTGGAATGGTGGGCACGCGACTTCACGAGTTGGCACAAGCAGTACCGGTCCGAGGCGCTGGCACCGGTTCAGACGCGCCTGTCCTACTACGCCACGTCCAAGAAGGCGCGCGGGATTCTGGGGCAGCGGCGGTCCACGATCGACATCCGGCGCACGATTCGTGACGGCGGCATCCTCCTCGTGTCGACGGCACAGGGAGTTGCGGGGCGCGATGTGTCCGCACTGGTCGGCTCTTCCCTTCTCAATCTCGTCGACGCGGTGATCCGTGAGCAGGGCGGGCTCCACCACAGCGAACGCCGGGGAGTGCTGGTCGTCGTCGACGAAATGCAGTCAATGCCGGGCGTCGATTACGAATCTATGCTGTCGGAACTGGGCAAATTTGGTGCCAGCTTCGTGCTCGCCACGCAGAGCCTCTCCAAACTTGATGACCTGTCAGCAACCATGCGTGACAGCCTGCTGGCAAACGTTGGATGCCTTGCAGTCTTCCAGGTGGCCTCCTCGGATGCACGCCAGCTCGTGGGCGAACTCGGCACCGACCGTGTGACGCAGGATGACATTACGTCGCTGCCAGTCCACCAGTGCTACGTCCGCGCAACCGTCGGCACCGAACGACTGCCGACTTTCTCGATGGAGGTGCGGAAGCCTGGGACGGGGAATGTTTCCCTGGCCCATAGAATCCGAGCCGGAACTGTCGACTACACCACCGGGCACGACATCCTGGGCGCTCGCGACGCGAGTCTTGTGCGTCTGGTCGAACAGTACCGCAAGACGGTGGACGACGCTGAGAACGAAGAACAGGGCGACATCACCTAACGGTCTGAATCGCGCTGCGAGATACCGGGTGGCCCTTTTCTGCGTCAACGGTCGCCCGGCACAGATCGGCAACAGAGTGAAGCCGCGTTGCTAGAGAAGGGGAAGGTTATGCGAACAACTAGAGTGGTATCGGACATACTGCGGCTTCTCTCCGAGATGCCGTTCCTCAGCAGGGCGGAGTTGGCGACGTTCGTGTCCTCGTCGGTGTCCAGCGTCTACAAGGCCGTCGAACGTCTCAAGCTCGCGGGCCTAGTTGCCTCGTTGCCGTACGCGTCTGAGCACCAACACCACGCGGAACGCTTCCACCTAACCGCCGATGGGATTCGGGAGGCGGCACGTCTGCAAGAAGTGGATGTCAACGAGTTCCTCCAGACCCGACCGGTGTCGTCGCAGTGGCAACGGCTACTGCTTGGACGCCTCGATGCTTTGACCAGCGTCTACGGCCTTGCCGAAGTCATGCACCTGGTATCGCCGGCCATGTGTCTGCGCATCTACCGTGCGGCACCCCTTGATGCTGCGGCCATTTTCCCTGACGGTCGGGTGATCGGGATCATGCGGTGGGGGTCGATGTCAGACAGAACGGCCTTCACCAAGAGGATCGAGCGTCTACAGGACGGCCCAATGCCGGGCGCGTTGATGCTGCTTGTGCCTGACGAAATCAGATTGCGTTACGCCATCAGGCTATTGGCCCGTCAACACATTCCCGCGTTCGTCGCAATCGAGGGGGCCTTCATGTCGGGGGACTCGGACGAATCCGTGTGGCACATCCCCGGCACGGACGCGCGGCTTGATGTCGCGTCTGCGATCAGAAAGACGCCGAAAGGCGGTAGGGTCCTGACTGAGTCGCCCCTCAAGCGCGTGACGATGACTGAAGAACTGAAATTGGGAAACGCCCCGTACAACATCCCGGCTCACCTGCTCCCTGCGTCTCTCCATCCATCGGATAAGCATGTGCTGGACATGATCGCCGATTGGCCATGCATCAGCATCGAGAATCTGCGCACCCTTCTTGACCTGAATCCAACGTGGCTGTCCGAGATACTCGGCAGGTTGGGTGAAAGGGGACTGGTGAATCGGTTCTACGTGAGCGGCATTCGCCTTGCGCTCACCGATCGTGGGCTGGGGCTGCTGGCCCGAAGAGATCGGGCATCCGTCGGTACGACGAGACGACGCTGGAGCATCAGTGAGAGCGGAGAGGATTTGAGCCACGCTTGGTATGAGGTGCCGGGAAGACGAATTCGGCAGTTGCTTCGACATGTCGGTCACACGGACGCGGTTCACTCGTATCTTGCTTCAATGGCGGTTTCGGCCCGTGAGCAGGGCTGGGAGATCGTGCAACTCGATCCCCCGCATCGAGCTTCTCGGTACTTCATGCATGAGGGAGGGCAACGGTCGGTTCATCCCGACGCATTCTTCATGCTCCGGCGTGACGATGAAACGCAGGCATTCTTTCTCGAATGGGAGCGGCGCGCTGTGCGTCCTTCCACGATGCGCGAGCGCATCGCGCCATACCTCCGCTACTACTCCAGCAAACGCCCGCTGGACGACCACGGAGTTACGCCCAAGGTCCTGGTCGTTCTCGAAGACGAGATCGCCATTTCCCACTTCAACCGCGTCGCCGTGCAGGAGATGAAAAAGGCCGGAGTGTCTTTGCCGTTGGTGGTGAGGGATGGGGACCCGGAGCCGATATCTGGAGATAGCGTCGTCCGTAAGCCAAGACGAGCCTAAGAGAAACAGAGATTAGCTTACTGCGAACCCTCTGGCTCTTCTGGCCCCTCCTCTCCCATCAGCACGTCCCGTAGCCCTAGTTGTTCCGCCAGTGTGAGCAACTGGTAGAAATGGACCGCGTCGGGGAGGGTGCCGTGCCGCCAATAGTGGATCCGGCGAGGGCTCACGTAAACCGCCCTGGCGAGAACACGCCATGTGAGACCTGAAGCCTCTTTGAACCGTACCAATCGGGCAGGGAAGTCGATGGGAAAGGCTGGGCGAGGAGTGAGGAGGACCGGGTTCCTACGAGTCATACTGAGCGCGCCGTTTTGCGTCGAACTCGCGGAGATTGGCGGCCAGCAGCGGGAACATTGTGTCCATGCCATCGGGAATCGTGGCCGCAAGCGCCATGAAACGAAGCAGGGCGAGACCCCTTGGCAAGGCCCCCCGCTGCCAGCCGTTGACCACGCCCACCGGCGCTTCTATGGCCCGCGCGATCTCCGAGTCTGTCATACCTGTCAACTTCCTGAACGCCCGCATACGTGTCGGAAAGTCAGGCTGGTCTTGCACCGTCGGCATTTCGTCTTTCATAGTCGAAACCTCCCTTGTGCCGACTTGCCTCTTGGATTCCCGTGCAAGAGCAGCGGTAAGCCGTCGGGCAGCCGCTCGGCCATCGTGAAGAGGGCAAATAGACCGTCCGGGCCTGGTCTGGACCCTTTCATCCACTTGCGAAGCTGACGGGGGTCGACGTTGAGGCAGTGTGCGAACGCCTCTCGCGAGAGGCCGGTCTTCTGACGCAGCATTTCGATTCGCTCGGGGAAGTCGTCCGGCAAGTCCGCCCCGAACAGCATCAATCTCTTGGGTAGATATGTGCTATGCGTCATTGGGGCCCTCCAATTCGAAGATCTCAACGAATTCGGTGACACCCAACGCCTCCTGGATACGCCGCCTCGCGGCCCCCGATGGCGATCGCCTTCCGGTGAGAAGCATCGACATGTAGCCGGAGGAAACACCTACAAGCTCGGCCAGTTGGTTCTGCGACAGGTTGCGTTGCTCCAGCAGTTCATAGACCCGCTGAGTCCGTATCCTGACGCGTGGACGCCTCGCCTTGGTCGTCACCGGTGGCGCTCCTCCCGTGTGGCATCAAAGCTGTTCGCGTGGTCCTCCTCTTGCATAACTCGCCTGGCAATCATCCGCGCGAGGATACGCAGTCCGTCGTCGACGATCTGCTGTTGTTCCGGCGTGAGTTCGTACTCGCCGTTGCTCTTGGTTCTCGGCATGCGGTCGCCTCCTTCCGAGCTTCGTTCTCAAGGCGCGGAGTCCCTGGAACGAAACAGAACAAATGTACTGATTCAGAAAGCCTAATGGAGGACGCTTTGCAGGACAAGGGCCGATGTCACCAATTCGACCCAAACCGCCGGAATCGCTCACAAAACTTCAACAATTGTTTGACAGTTGTTAGCAAACGATCTGATCTGAACTCCCGTTGCCTTCTCCCGTTGTCTCGTGTTACGCCCAATCATGCACACCGTCCCTGGAAGCCGGATCGGGAGAGGTCATCCTTAGAGGTTGACGGCCTGATGGCCGGGTTTCTCACGTCCGGGGAATCGCCGATTGGCACGACTCGACTGACTCACCGACACCGCGGGGAACCTTGGCCTACGGTACGAATCCGAATTGAAACGTAATTGGAGGTAAAGACAGACACGCAGTGGCTCTATTGCGAACAGCCGACAGATTTCACGTAGGCAGAATTCGGTGGGAATACACCTGCCGGGACCGCATAGCGAACCTTTCTAATGGCGGATGGGTTGAAACCAGCGGTTAATGGGGGCAAGCGGTCCTTGATGGTATAGCGAGGAGGCGGACGGCGCACAGCTAATCGAACTAGCGGATCAGCATCCTTGACACAAGAACGCACGTTCTTTTACTCTGCCCCTTACCAATCAATCGGTGGGGGTAACGATGCGGATTGCCTGTGTGCTCATCACGCACCTCAGGGCCAAGGTTGAGATGAGGCGGCGGCCGGATTTGGCAGACCGGCCCGCCGTCATCGTCGTGCGCGGGCAGAAGAAGCCCGTTGTCGTCGACCACTCGCCCGCCGCCTCCCGCATCGGAATCGGCATGACCCCGGAACAGGCTCTCTCCCAGCAGGCCGATACGCTGATCCTGGAGGCGGACGAGGCAATGTATCGCACCGTGTTCCGGCAGGTGCTCACCGCGCTGCAACAGGTCAGCGACCAGGTGGAGGACGCGGACCTCGGGACGGCCTATGTGCGGGTGTCTGGGCTGGACGAGATGTACGGCGGCGAGGACACCCTTGTTGCCGCGCTGCATGAGGCGATCCCGGGCTATCTGCAGGCGCGGATCGGCATCGGCGAGGGCAAGTTCCCCGCATTCGCCGCCGCCACCGCCGCCCCCCCGCTCGGCGTCATGACCGTCCCGCCGGACGCGGCGAAGTTCCTTTCCCCGCGCTCTGTGGAGCTCTTACCGATAAGAGAAGAAACCCGCCTCGGTCTCCACCGTTTCGGCCTTCGCACGCTGGGCGATGTGGCCGCGATGTTGGAGGCCGCGCTTGTCGATCAGTTCGGCGCTGAGGGCAGCGCGGCGTGGCAGTTCTCGCACGGCATCGACGACAGTCCTCTCATCCCACTCGCGTATGAGGAATCCGTCTCGGAGCGCATGTCGCTGCCGTTCGCGTCAAGCTCCCTGCAACTCGTCACCGTGACCATGGACACCCTTCTCAAACGCGCCTATGCCGCGCCGCGAATGCGCGGCCGCTACGCCGGCACCGTCACGCTCCACTGCCTGCTGCTCAACGCGCCCGCGTGGGAGCGAACCCTGAGATTCAAGCAGCCCGCCGGTTCATGGGAGCGCGCGTCGGACATCATCGCGCCGCAGATAGAGCAGGAGCACCCGCTTGCGCCTGTCGAGGAGATCAGTGTGACACTGAGCGATCTGAGCGGTGACGCGGGAGTGCAGATGGGCTTGCTGCGCGACCACCGACGCGATCGGCATGAGCGGCTGTTGGAGGCGGACAGGGGACTGCACGCTCACCTCAAAGGTGACAGCGTCCTCTACCAGGTCTTGGACGTCGCGCCGTGGCACCCCGCGCCGGAGATGCGTGCCCTCCGCGTGCCAATCGACTCCTCTAAAGGCGATGACGCGACGCCCCTCACCACACCGACTGCCCTGACCGTGCGGGAGGGGCCGAATCGTCAACCGCTGGCCGTTCAACTAGGCAAGAAGTGGCACAGGATCGCCCGTATCGAGGATCGGTGGAGCTTCGATCTCTGGTGGCTGCCGCAGCCGCTCACCAGAACCTACTACCGTGTCAGCCGGGAGGACGGCCGCGAGTTGATCCTGTTCCGGAACCGGCGCGACGACTGCTGGTATCAGCACGTGCCCTGAACGCCGTAACGCCATGACATCCCCATACGTTGAACTGCACGCCAAGAGCTTTTATTCCTTTGGAGAGGGGGCGTCGCACGTCCATGAGTTGCTGGCGCAGGCGAAGGAATACGGCTACGGCGCACTCGCACTGACGGACACGAACCTCTGCGGCGCGCTGGAATTCGCGCGGCTGGCCAAGAGCCTCGGCGTCAAGCCCATCACCGGCGGTGAGTTGACCCTCTGCGACGGCTCCCGCATCACACTGCTGGCCAAGAACAAGCGGGGCTATGCCAACATCTCACGACTGTTCACCCTCGCCAATTCCGTGGACCGCCGCGAGCCGCGTCTTGATTCCGTCCATCTGCCCGACCACGCCGAGGGCGTCGTGCTCATCGCGGGTGGGCGCGACGCCCAACTCTCCCGCCTTGCATCGAGTGGACGGCATGGCGACGCTCAAAAGCTCCTGCGCGGCTACTTGGATTGGTTCGGGCCAGACGCCGTGTTCGTGGAGTTGCAGCAGAACCTCATCCGTGGAGACACGGCGCGGAATCGCGAGCTCGCCCGTGTCGCCAGAGATGCGGGCGCCTGTCTCGTTCCCACCAATGACGTCCACTATCACGCGCCGGAGCGGTACCGCCTCCAACACGCCCTTGTCGCCGCCAAGCACAACACCACCATCGACCAGGCCCTCCCGCACATTCGCCCAAACCACCATTTCCACCTGAAGTCCGCTGAGGCGATGGCGCGGCTTTTTGAACGGGAGTACCCGGGAATCATCGAGGCCACGCGCCGTATTGCTGAGCAGTGCGACTTCAACCTGGCCGACAGCATCAACTATGAGCTGCCGGAGCCGGACGTGCCCGCGGGCTACACCACGGACAGCTATCTGCAACGCCTCTGTTTTGAGGCGGCCATGCGACGCTATGGCGGCATCTCGCAGCGCGTGCAGGATCGACTCGATGAGGAGTTCAGTCTCATCAGGCGGCACGGCATCGCCGGTTTCCTGCTGCTATATCGGGACATCGTGCTGCTGGCGCAGCAGATCATGGAGGAGCGGGGACTGACGCCCTCGGAAATCCCGTTGGAAGAGAGGCCGCCGGGCAGGGGACGCGGGTCGTCCGTCGCGCTGTTGGTCGGCTATCTCATCGGTATCAGCCACATCGATCCCATCAAGTGGGATCTGACGCTGGAGCGTTTCATCTCCGAGGACATGTCCATGTTGCCGGACATCGACCTCGATTTTCCACGCGGCCTGCGCGATGAATTGATCACCCGCGTCCACCAGCGGTACGGCCCGGACTATGCCGCGCTCACGGGCGCGATCAGCACATACTCCGTCAAGGGCATCATCCAGGACATTGGCAAGGCCCTCGGCCTCCCGAAAGAGGATCTCACCCTCCTCTCCAAGCAGTTGCATTCTCACCACGCCGACGACCTCAAAGAGGAGATGCTGCGCCTGCCGGCCTACAAGGACCGTGTAGAGTCGCAGGGCTGGCGCGAATTGATTGAACTCGCCCCCCAACTCATGGACGCCCCCCGCAGCCTCGGCCAGCACGTCGGCGGCATGATCCTCAGCAGCTCCCCCATCTCGGAGATGACGCCCATCCGTGAGGGCGCGATCAAGGGTCGCTACATCATCGACTGGAACAAGGACACCATCGCCGACGCCAACGTGGCCAAGATTGATCTTCTCTCTCTGCCCGTCCTCGACCAATTGGAGCAGGCGCTTGACCTCATCGAGCAGCGGACGGGCAGCCGCCCCGACCTCAGCCGCGTGGAGCCGGATGACAACAACGTCTACGACATGATCAACGACGGCCACGCCAAGGGCGTTTTCCTGCTCCAATCACCGGCGCAACTTAAGATGGCGCAGCGCCTCCGTTCGCGTAACCTGCTCGACCTCGCCTACCAGGTCGCGCTCATCCGCCCGGGCGTCGGAGTGCAGGGCAGTTCCGTCAGCCAATTCGTGGAGCGCTACCGGCATGGCGCGGCGTGGGACTACGACCACCCGCTGGAGAAGCGCGCGTTGGAACGCGGCTACGGGATCATCGTCTGGCAGGAACAGGTCGTTCAGCTGTTGTCGGACGCTGCCGGCGTGACGACGGCGGAAGCGGACGAGATACGCCGCGCCTTTGGTCGTTCCAACAATTCAGCGTTGATCGCCATGCACTGGCAGCGATTCCTTGAAGGGGCGCGGCGCAACGGCGTGCCGGACGACATCGCCGAAAAAATCTTCGGCAAGGTCAACGGCCACTACATGTTCCCGGAGAGCCACAGCCACGCCTTCGCTATCACCGCTTACCAGGCCGCGTGGCTCAAGCGCTACCACCCACTGGAGTTCTTCGTGACCCTCAGCAACAACCAGCCGATGGGCTTCTACCCGATGGAGACTCTGAAGCAGGACGCACGACGCTTCGGCGTCCCGTTCCTCAATCCCTGCGTGAATCGCAGCCAAACCCTGTGCGTGCCGGAAAACGGTGCAGTGCGTCTGGGCCTTGGCCTCATTAAAGATGTTGGCAAGGCGGCGGCGCGTGCCATTGTAGAGGAACGAGAGGCGCGAGGCCGATACGGCAGCCCCGCCGACCTTGTGAGCAGAACAGGCATCACTCCGCAGGCTGCCGCGTCGCTCGTCATGGCGGGCGCGTTCGATGATATCGCGTCCAACCGCAGGCAGGCCCTGTGGGATGTCGGCCTTGCCAACCGCCCGCTCAGGAATGGCCAGCGTACACTCGCCGCATCTACCGACCACGCCACCCCTCAACTGAAGGACTTTTCCGAGCACGAAAAGATGGTAGGCGAATATCAGGTCATGGGCATTTACCCGCGCGGCCACGTCATGGAGTTTGTGCGCCCCACGCTGAGTGACCGCGTTCTCCGCACCTCAGACGTGTACGACGTGCCTGAAGAGCAGGAGGTGCTTGTTGCGGGCTGGCCGATTGCGCGGCAGCATCCTCGTGGCAAGGACGGCACGGTCTTCGTGACCATTGAGGACGAATGCGGCGACGTGCAGCTCATTCTCTGGAAGGACGTGTTCGCGCGGTCGCGTCGCGCCCTGCGCAATCGCGTCATCATGATCCGCGGTGTCGTGTCCCGCTGGGACGGCACGACGAACATCATTGCCACCGAGATCCGGGCTATCAACACCGATGTCCCCATGCCCGACGCCCACGACTGGCACTGAGCCACGCTAAACTGTTCGACGAGAAACAAGAACGAAAGCCGTGAAGGCTAGTCAAAAATGTGTGGACGCTTCAGCCTGATCAGTGACCTGAGCGCGCTGCAGCTACGGTTTGACTTCGAGAATCCCGTCACTGACTATGCGCCTCGCTTCAACATTGCGCCGACGCAGAACGTCCTGACGGTGCGTTGGGAGGACGGGCACAACGTAGCAGAACACATGCGGTGGGGTTTGATACCGTCGTGGGCAAAGGACATGTCCATCGGCAACCGGGCCATCAACGCCCGCGCCGAAACCTTGGCGGAGAGGCCCATGTTCTACACACCGCTGCGCCGTCGCCGCTGCCTCATACTCGCGGACGGATTCTATGAGTGGCTGCGGCAAGGCAAGGCAAGACAACCAATGCGCATCCTGCTGACGACGGGAGAACCATTCGCCTTCGCGGGACTGTGGGAGAGCTGGACAAACCCCGAGGGCGAGGCAATCCACTCCTGCACGATCATCACAACGACACCCAATGACGTTATGCGTCCCATCCATGACAGAATGCCGGTCATCCTGCTGCCGGAACATGAGGACGCTTGGCTAGACCATTCGATGCAGGACGCCTCCGTGCTGAGTGAACTTCTAATCCCGTATCCGCCGGACACGATGGAAGCCTACCCCGTCGCCACGCTCGTCAACTCCCCCGCCAACGACACACCGGATGTCATCGTCAGGGCAGGTTAAGCGCGTAACTATGCACTGGTCAGCGGTTCCCAGACATGCCCTTCCCATTGATCAACCCTTGGCCTACACTACACGTACAAATGTTTTTATGTACGGGCGAGATGTTCAGCATGTTCTAGGACTGAAGGAAAGGCCAGGGCACAATGACAGAAGCGCAGACAGTGGTACCAGTGGCGCTCTATGCTCGCGTTTCCAGCGAGCGACAGGATGTTGATCTATCAGTGTCCGCACAACTGAGGGCTCTCAGGGAGTATGCGGAGAAGAACGGCTGCGTCGTTGCACGGGAGTACATAGACGAGGCGGAAAGCGGTCGCGTTGCGGATCGGCCAGAGTTCCGCAAGATGCTTGATGCAGCTGCAGCGCCGGACGCCCCGTTCAAGGAGATCCTCGTCTGGAAGTTCTCCCGGTTCACCCGAAAGCGAGAGCACGCCGTTGCTTTCAAGTCGATGCTCAGGCGACGGGGCGTCCGCGTGGTTTCCATCACCGAACACGCCGACGATTCTCCAATGGGCAAGCTCATGGAGGCCATCATCGAGAGCGTCGATGAGTTCTATTCCGAGAATCTCGCGCAAGAAGTGACGCGTGGCATGCGCGAGGCGGCAACACGGGGATTCTGGATGACCGGTGTGGCTCCCTATGGATATCAGAAAGCCTACGTTCAGGACGGCCCCAAGAAACGTGCTAGGCTCGAGCTCAATCCGCCATTGGACGCGGTCGTTCGCCGTATGTTCGACATGGCGCTGGAACGAAAGAGCACTCTCGACATAGCAAGAGCACTGAACGCGGACGGCATCGGGACCGCCAAGGGCAAACGCTGGAGCAAGACCCGAGTCCACCAGATGCTGACCAATGAGGTGTACGCGGGGACACTCGTGTGGGGCATGACCGGAAAACTGACAACGCAGCCCGTTCGTCTGGAAAAGGCCTTCCCCGCAATCGTGACTCAAGACGAGTTCAAGCGAGTCGGCAAGACCCTTGAAGCGCGGTCGCCTCGAATCACGCATCCCCGCCGCGCAGCAAGCCCCTATCTATTGAGTGGAATCATCACGTGTGATGCGTGCAGCAAGGCGATGATCGCCTCAGAGGCAAAGAGCGGACGCTACACGTACTACGTTTGCCATTCCATACTCAAGCGCGGGCGGGCATCCTGTAACACGCCACGCCTGAACGCGGCAACCGTCGAGCAACTTATCGTCGACACTCTCCGCGAGCATGTCCTCACCGAGAACAACATCCGCCGACTCGCTGTCGAACTTGATGAGGAGATGGATGGCGAAGCCCACGACCTACGCCAACAACTTGAGACCGCGGACGCCGAATTAGGCGCAGTACGCCGCCGTCTGGACAACCTCTACGACGTCATCGAGAAGGGCGATTTCGATCTTGACGACCTTAGGCCTCGCATCCAACAACTCAAGGAAAGACAGGTGGGGCTTGAGGCCACAGTCGATGAATCAAGGATCGCTCTTCAGGGACGACGCAGAATCCTCGACCGAATCGATACCATAACGGCCTATGCGAAGGAGATAAGCGAGTTCCTCCGAACGAGCGACCTGACGGAGTCTAAGGCGTTTGTACATTCGTTCGTGAAGAACATCGCCGTCAAGGATAGAGAGGCGGTGATTTCCTACACCGTCCCAATGCCGGAAGACAGTCCCATCGGCAAAAGCAACATCGGCGAAATTGAATTGGAGACCGCTTTTCGCAATACAGACAGGTCTGGTACCCCTGGGCGGACTCGAACCGCCGACACTCGGTTTAGGAAACCGATGCTCTATCCTCTGAGCTACAGGGGCACGAAATGAGGCTCAACACGCGCGAGAACGCCGTTCAGCCGGCGTGTACGGTCAACCGGTAAGGAGTTTAGCTCCGTGCAGTCGCCAGTCCTGCGGCCGCCCTCGCCTTGCTCTCCGCCGCCTCCAGTAGGCCGTCATATGCCTTGATGAAAGCGTCCACGCCCTCGTCGAGCAATTCGGCATGCACCTTCTGGAAGTCGACGCCCAAAGCCGTGATGTCTGAAAGAACATTCGCGGAACCCTCCGGATCATCCCCAATCACGGATTGGACGCTGCTCACGTTGCGGAACGAGTCCACCGTCGCGGGAGGCATCGTATTGACCGTATTCGGTCCAACAAGCTCGTCAACGTACAACGTCTCGGAGTAGGCGGGGTTCTTCGTGCTCGTGCTCGCCCACAACAAACGTTGAGGCCGCGCGCCCCGTGCCGCCTGCGCCTTGAACTCCGGCTCCTCTGCAAGCCGCAGCGAGAGTTGGAACGCCTGCCGCGCATTCGCCACCGCCGCCTTGCCGCGGAGCGCCAGCGCCTCATCCGTCCCGATTGCATTCAGCAGCGCGTCCACCTTCGAGTCCACACGGCTCACAAAGAATGATGACACGGACGCCGCCCTCGTCGGGTCCGCCAGCCGCGCCAGGCCGCGCGTGTAGGCCCGCGCCGCTGCCTCATACTGTTCCAGCGAGAACATTAGCGTGACGTTGACGTTCACACCCTGCGAAATGAGCTCTTCGACTGCCGGAAAGCCCTGTATCGCGGCCGGAACCTTGATCATCAGGTTCGGGCGATTCACCTCACCCCATAGCCGCAAGCCGTTAGAGATCGTCCCTTCCGTGTCGTAGGCCAGGTGCGGTGACACCTCAAGCGAGACGAACCCGTCCGCGCCGTCAGACGCGTCATAAACGGGCCGCAGCACGTCCGCCGCATCACGTATATCACGGATGCCGACATGTTCGAACAGATCCTTGGCGGCGCTGCCGGGATTCGCGGCCATGTAGGCAGACAGGGCGGCATCGTACGATGTGCTGCCAGTGACGGCCTTTTCAAAGATGCTTGGATTGCTCGTCACGCCGCGCAGCCCGTCATCGTCGACAAGCCGCTTGAGCCCGCCTGTATCGAGGAGGTCCCTGTTGATGTAGTCAAGCCAGAAAGACTGTCCCAGAGTGCGGAGGTCTTGCAGCGGATTGGACATTTCTCGTCACCTCTCCTGATTGCGAGTCTGACGTGTCCACCATCCGCCGATTTGCCCACTTAGTCAAGGGAGCGCCAGCGTCCCGGGGAAAGGAGAGGAAGGTTCAGCGGCTAGGAACCGGCGTGTGTTGCGCGTGGATTCTCGAGGCGTCCGCTCCCTAATCTCTGGGAACGACTCTCCAACGCGCGGTGATAGACCGTCAGGATCTCGTCTGCCACCACGCCCCAATGGTAGCGGGCGACGGTCTCGGAGCCGGTGTTGGCGATAGTGCTGCGCAGTTCTGCGTCTTGCAGCAATCGAATGAGCGTGGAGGCAAAGCCTTCCTCATTGCGTGGATCGGCCAACAAGCCGTTGTGCTCATGGTCGACTACCGATCTGTGCCCGGCAATGTCAGACGCGACAACGGCTCTCCCTGCGGCCATTGCCTGGATGAGGACGATTCCCATGCTCTCATTGCCCAACGCCGGGCTGCAGAAGATGTCTGCCGTCCGATAGTAGCGCGGCAGATCTTCATTGGAGGCGTAGCCGATGAAATGCACGTCTTCAAGTCCCCGCTCCCCGATGACACGCGCGCTCTCCCTGTCCATGTTCCCGGGCCCGACGACAAGCAGACGGCAGTTTGGAAACTGCCACCGTATCTGCGCATAGGCCCGAAGCATGTGTGGAAACCCTTTTCGCTTCTCCATCCGCCCCTGGAACAGGATATTGAGCTTCCCGTCCTGGAACATTGGAAATGGAGCGGCCTGCGAGAACGCCTCCGTGTCAACGCCGTTCGGAATAATCGAGTAAGAGCCGGGGAAATAGCGATTGGCGAATTCTCTCGCCGGTTCCGTCACGGCGATGCGCTCATCGAGCTTCTGTACCCACCGCTGCAACAACGGGCGCGAAAGCCCCAGGGCTCGTCGCCGCTCCGCATAAGCGTGGAACGTGCCCACCAGCGCAGGGCCGGATGCCAGGCGCAGGAACGTCAGAGGCAGGGTAGGGGTCATCGGCTCGTGGAGGTGTATGACGTCAAAATTGCCCGCCTCCAGGAGAGGACGCACGCGCTTGCCTAAGGTTAAGGATAGGGTGACCCTTGCGATGGAACCGGCCGTCGGAACGGGAATGGGCCGTCCGATGATGGCGAGGTTGTCCGCGCCCACGTCATCTACCGGCCTTGATGACGGCGCAACGATGGTGACGTCGTGGCCGCGCCGACGCAATTCGTCGCTCAGACCCGTTATATGGTTTGTCACACCGCCCGGGTATGCGAAATCGTATGGAGACACAATTGCGATACGAAGTGGCCGCGACTCATTGGCCGCGGCCACTTCCAGGGCCTCACGTTCTGCAATGGGATTCATTGGTGTGACCGTCGCATCATCCTAGCACGAGGGCCTGCCGGACCGTGAACGTGTATTCGAGGCAACTCTCTAAAGTACCGCCTCCCGATCGTAGGAGACCTCAATGTGGGGAAGCGTGTCGTCTGGGCCGCCCTCGTTGGCGATGTATTGCTCAAGCCTGCGCCGAGCATCCTCATCCCGCATCTGGACGGCAGGCGACTTCATGAAGTAGGAGGACGGCGGCACAAGCGCGCCGCTGATGCCTCGATCCAGCGCAATCTTCGCGCAACGGATGGCGTCGATGACCACCCCGGCGGAGTTCGGGCTGTCCCAGACCTCAAGCTTGAGCTCCAGGTTCAAGGGCACGTCGCCAAACGTGCGGCCCTCCATCCGAATGTACGCCCACTTGCGATCCAGCAGCCAGGGCACGTAGTCGCTGGGACCAACGTGGATGTTGTCCGGATCCAGGTCGAAATCGAGCTGCGAGAGGACGGAGTTGGTCTTGGACTCCTTCTTGGACACCAGCCGCTTATATTCCAACATGTTGTAGAAGTCCGTGTTGCCGCCGAAATTCAACTGGTACGTGTTCTCCAGCTTGACGGCACGATCACCGAAGAGCCGCGAAAGCACACGGTGAACGATGGTGGAGCCGACTTGCGACTTGATATCGTCGCCAATTACGGGCACTCCGGCATCGGCGAATCGTTGCTGCCAATATGGCTCTCGCGCGATGAAGACCGGAACGCAGTTGATGACGGCGACGCCGGCCGCAAGGGCCTGCTCCACGTACCACTTCGTTGCCATCTCGCTGCCGACGGGCAGGTAGCTGATCAGGACATCGACCTCCCGCTCTCGCAGGATTCCAACGATGTCCGCCGTCTGTCCCTTGGCCTTTTCGATCTTCTGCGAGAGAAACTCGCCGAGACCGTCATGAGTCATACCGCGCTCAACGGTGATGCCCGTGCGCGGCACATCCGTGAACTTATAGGTGTTGTTCGGCTCCTCAAAGATCGCTTCGGAGAGATCCTTGCCCACTTTCGTTGCGCCAACGTCAAACGCGGCGACGAAGTTGATGTCCGAAATATGATACGGGCCGAGTCGCGGATGCATCAGGCCCGGGATGGACTCGCTATCTGACGCATTCCGATAGTATTCGATGCCTTGAACCAGCGAGGATGCGCAGTTGCCCACCCCAACGATGGCGACATTAATCTTGTCACCCATAGAAACCTCCAATCCAATGTTGTGAGACCAGTATGAAACAGAGACAGGAATATTGCGTTCGCCCCCACCGCGAACGTAAGAATGCTACATAATCATATTAGCCGCCCCGAGTCAAATCGCCCTTCAAACCCCTATTCGATGTGCTGTTTTCTTGTCGGTTGTAGCGTAATGGAAGCGGGTGCTACGCTTGCGTCAGCCATGGTCTACGATTTCCAAACACAATCATTCCTCAGCGATGGTGCCCTATCGCCCATCGAACTTATTCACCGTGCCCACCACAACGGCTATGAAGCTATCGCAATCACTGACCACGTGGGAATGGGCGGCTTCGGCCCCTTGCTTGAGCGGTTATCTGAAGACTGCCAAATCGCTCGCGATGAGTGGGGTATCGTGGCAGTCCCCGGCGTGGAACTGACGCATCTCCCACCGAATCGCATCGCCGAAGCGGCGGCGCGTGCCCGTGATGCCGGTGCCGTACTTGTCCTTGTTCACGGTGAGACGCCCGTGGAGCCCGTGTTGCCCGGGACAAATCATGCCTCTGCTTCTTGTACTGACGTGGATGTTCTCGGACACCCGGGGCTGATCACGGACGAAGATGCTGCGCTAGCCGCTGAGAACGGTGTCTACCTGGAGCTATCGACCCGACGCGGCCACTCACTGGCCAACGGCCACGTCGCGTTGGCTGCCCAGCGAACCGGTGCAAAGCTCCTGGTCAACTCAGATGCGCACGCCCCAGAGGACCTGCTAACCGCAGAACGCGCGCTGACCGCGGCATTGGGGGCCGGTCTGAACAATCAGGATGCAAAAACAGCCGTTACAAGCAATCCCCGCGCACTCTTGGAGAGACTGAACAACCGACTTACATCTCCCCGCTGATGTGAGAGGAGAGGGTTCGCGTAGTTTCCGCGGGCTCTAGCCCTTGCCGATGCGGAAAACTTTGGTGCTGCAAACGGGGCACGTGCCTTGGGTGGCAGGGCGCCCGTTCTTGAGCGTTACCTCGGTTGCATTAGAGATGGTGCGCTTTGTCCGGCACTTCAGGCAATAGGCTTCCGTGTCTGCCATTTTTTTCCCCCGCCACTAGGTTTGTTGTATTGACTCTAGGGTTGACCGTGCGCCCATGTCAAGATGCAAACGCTCGTTTACGGGGCAATCTCAACGCAATATGGGCGATCCACACGAAGTCGGAGGAACTCCTTGCTGCATTACCCTTCGAAAACCGTGTGCGGGTGCCACCTGCCGGAGCCGGTGCGCCGCAGCAGCGCAAGCAGGGAGCCGTCCGGCGCCAACGCGACGGCGTTGCCCATTTCCGGTCCCGGGCAGAAGACATCATCAGATTCCCCGGGCACGCTGACCCAATCACCGGAGGCGGCTGCAAGATCCATGCCGGAGCGCACTCGTCCGGTAAATCCCGAGCGTACCTGCACGGCAGGCCAGCCCGGAAACACGCACCCCAGCGAGGCGAGCGTCTCCGCTGCTTCCTCTCCCGCCAGCGCCTCTTCCGCTTCCTCCAACCCCAGGGAATTAAGCCCACTGAACGGCCCCACGCGAACGCGCTGCAGGCCGTCCAGCACACCGCCGCATCCAAGTCGTTCGCCGATGTCCGCTGCGAGCGATCGCACGTACATCCCGCGTCCACACGCCACAGTTAGACGTACGCGCGGCAGGGTAATTGACTGCACTTCAACCCCGTAGACCATCACTGTCCTGGGCTCGCGTTGAATCTCCTCACCTCGACGCGCAATCTCATAGAGCCGCTCCCCCCGGTGCTTCAGGGCGCTGTACATCGGCGGCACCTGCTGGATCTCGCCGATAAAGTCCGGGATGACCTGCTGGACATCCTTCTCTGTCACGTTGTCAGTTGTCCTGGTCTCCAGTACCGTGCCGTCCATGTCCAACGTGTCCGTCACCGTGCCGAGCAGGATCTCTGCCTCATAACCCTTGGCTAGTTCTTCGATGCGGCTGCTGAGTCGCGTCGCCTGTCCAAAAAGAATCGGCAGCACGCCCTCCGCCGCAGGGTCTAACGTCCCCCCATGGCCTACGCGCTTCACCCTGCTCGCCCGCCGCAAGCGCTTGACGACGTCAAATGACGTCATTCCACGAGGTTTCCAGACTGAGAGAAAGCCGTGCAAGTTAGTGTTCGCCACGACCCCCCCCATGTGCTGACCCGGATTGCTGTTCCCCCGGACTGACGCCGTCCAGCAGCTGATTGATCCGATCCGCCCTTGCCATTGTGTCGTCGATGACAAAGGTAAGCTCGGGAGTTCGCCGCAGCCCCAGGCTCATGAGAGTGCGCTGGAGGAAGCCCGAAGCAGAACGCAAACCTTGCAGGGTTCGCCGTGCCGTTTCTTGTCCGCCTGCAACGCTCACCCAAACTCGCGCGTGGGCCAGATCCCGCGACGTTTCCACGGCCGTAATCGTAACAATTCCGTCTATGCGCGGGTCATTAATGTCACGCGCCAATATCATGCTGATGTGGTCACGAAGGAGCTCATTGACGCGCTCCGTGCGCCTTGACATGGAGCCCTCCTGTTGCGCCGACTGTGACCGCGCGCCGAAGCGAGGGTTAATAGGACGGCCGCTCCTGCTGCACGTACATCATGATAATGTCGCCCTCTTCGAAGTCTGAAAAACCCTCGATACCGATGCCGCACTCCTGGCCCGCATTCACTTCGCGTGCCTCATCGCGGTATCGGCGCAGGCTGGCGATGGGAGCGTCCGTGATGACTTCTCCACCGCGCAAAACGCGTGCCAGCGACGTGCGGCGTACACGGCCTTCCGTGACGAGGCACCCTGCCACGCGGCCACCACGGATATCAAAGATCTGGCGAACCTCTGCACGGGCCTCTTCAACCTCCTGCAGCAACGGCGCTGCCAGTCCGCGCAGCGCATTATCAAGATCATCCAACAATTGGTAGATGATGGCGTAGTTCCGAATCTCCACTCCACGGGAGTCGGCAAGCCGGCGAGCCGCCGTTTCGATACGGGAGTTGAATCCAAGGATTGTCGCGCCTGATGCGGTTGCCAGTAGGACGTCCCCCTCCGTGATGGAGCCAACGTCCGTGTGCAGTATCTTTCCTCGCGTCGCCTCATTTCCGAGCCGCGAAATCGAACTCCGTAGCGCCTCAAGGCTGCCCTGTGTATCCGCCTTGATAATCAGATTCAGGTCTCGAGCATCGCCGCTGCCGATCTGTGAAGCGTACTGTTCCAGGTTTGACGGCTGCCGACGGTCGACGGTCTCGGTTGCGTCCGCCCTTTCCGCGGCGGTCGCCCGTGCAACCTGGTCTGACTCGGCAAGCTCCAGGACATCACCGGCCCGCGGCACGTCGGTCAGGCCAAGAATCTCTACGGGCATTGATGGCCGCGCCTCTGTCATTCGATTGCCCCGAAAGTCCGTCATCGCCCGGATGCGGCCCCACGTCGCCCCCACAAGCACTGTCATCCCCGGCGTCAGTGTTCCGGACTGCACCAGGACAGTGGCCACCGGACCACGATTCTGGTCAAGCCGCGCCTCGATTACGGTTGCGCGGGCCGAAACGCCAGGATCGGCCGTCAACTCCGAGATTTCCGCCACGAGATGCAAAGATTCCAACAGGTCATCAAGGCCGTCGCCCGTACGTGCCGATACCGGTACGCTCAGCACGTCGCCGCCCCAATCCTCCACCAGTATTTCCTGTTCGGAAAGCTGACGCTTCACGCGCTCAGGATCGGCGGCCGGCACGTCCATCTTGTTGATTGCCACAATAATTGGCACATCGGCAGCCTTAACGTGGTTGATCGCTTCAATCGTTTGCGGCATCACGCCGTCGTCCGCCGCCACCACGAGCACGGCTATATCCGTGACGTTCGCCCCACGCGCCCGCAACGTCGTGAACGCCTCGTGCCCAGGGGTATCCAGGAACGTGATTGGGGTTCCGCGAACATCGACTTGATATGCGCCGATATGCTGCGTGATGCCGCCTGCCTCCCCGTCCGCCACGTTGGTCTTGCGCACGGCGTCCAAAATGCTCGTCTTGCCGTGATCGACGTGGCCGAGGACTGTCACAACGGGCGGACGCGGCTGTGCGTTCTCTGTCTTCTCAGCGTCCGCCATCCGCTCACCGAGAGCAGCATCCGCAGCCGCAGCCTCCTTCACGTCAAAGCCATAGAATTTCGCGATTGGTGTCGCGACGTCAGCGTCGATGGCATCGTTCAGGCCCGCCATCACGCCCATGCGCATCAGGTTCTTGATGACCTCAACGGGATTCGCGCCAACCTGCTCTGCGAGCTCGCCCACGGTGATTCCGCGGGACAACTCCAATACCCGCTCCTCGGAATCCGCCGCGCGTCGCTGTGTGGTCATGGCGAGGTCACCTCGCCGTCCCGCCGACTCTGAATCACGGTTTGAGCCTCATAGCGGATGCGGTCACGATCCTCAGACGACAGGGGAGCTCCGAGCAGTAGACGATTTTCAAGATATGAACCACGCAGGCCGCGTTCCCAGCATGTGTCATTTGCGCAGAGATACGCGCCGCGACCGGAGAGCTTGCCGGAACTGTCTACGGAGATGACCCCGGAGATACCACGAACAACCCGTACGAGCTCATGCTTGGCCCGTGTCTGCCGGCAGGCGATGCACGTCCGCTGTGGTTTGCGCCGCGCCTCCGTGCCCTGCTGTCGTCGCTCTCTCGTTGCTGCCGTCACGTCTAGCGGTTGCCGCCTCTCCTCCCGCCGCGCCGATCATCTCGGCCGCCACGGAAACGCCCGCCGCGTTCAGGGAAAATATCTTCCGCGAATCGAATGCCGCCACTCGTATCACCCTGGCGCTCTGACTGGTATTCCTGCAGGAAGGCATCGAAGTCGAATGTCGCCGACTCCTCGTCGCCTTCCTCGGCGTCTTCGTCTTCGGCCTCCTCGTCAGATTCCGCCTCGGCCTCTTCAAGGGCGCGCAGCAGCGCCTCTTCCTCTTCCTGAAGCTTGCGAAGCTCTTCCTCAATCTCCTCATCGGTCTTGGGAGTCTCGGGAGCAGCAGCCTCAGTGGACGGCGCCTCATCAGTAGCTGCAATTTCAGCAGCAGCCACAGCCCCAAGCTCCTCGGCGGCTTCAGCCTCTTGCTTGTCGGCCTCGGTTGACTCAACTGTTGTCGCAGTTGCCGCGGCCTCCTCAACCGGGGGAGCTTCCGCGGCTGTCTCGGCCTCAGCCTCTTCCGTCACGCTGACGGCCTCTGCCACGATGGCGTCAACCTCCGGCTCCTCAGCTTCAGCTGCTTGCTCTGCCACAGCAGCTTGCTCCGGCCCGCGCGCCGCGCGCTCCGCCTCTTCTGCCAACACCTCTGACGTGCTGCGGATATCTATTCTCCAGCCGGTCAGGCGCGCCGCGAGCCGCGCGTTCAAGCCCTCTCGCCCAATGGCGAGTGATAGCTGCTGTTCCGGCACGACCACAAGCGCCGAACGATCACCCGTGATCTCCACTCGCGATGTCTGCGCCGGACTCAATGCATGACCGATGTAAACGGAGGGGTCTTCATTCCACGGAATGACATCGATTTTCTCACCATGCAGTTCGTTGACGATGTTTTGGATGCGGACGCCCCGCAAGCCCACGCATGAGCCAACGGGATCAACGCCTTCCTGTCGTGCCTCAACGGCCACCTTGGAACGATAGCCGGGTTCTCGCGCGACGTTCCTGATGACAACCGTCCCGCTCAGGATCTCCGGCACTTCCAGCTCAAATAGCCGACGAATCAGGTCGCGATGTGCCCGGGACACGAGGATCCTTGGTCCGCGAATACCCTTTTCGACTTCCTGGATAAGTACGCGGATACGTTGGCGGGCATAGTATTGCTCGCTTGGCACCTGCTCGGTATGCAGCAAGGTTGCTTCCGTCCGACCAAGACCGATGATGACCTGTCCCTGCTCAACCTTTTGCACTACACCGGTCATCAACTCATTGATACGCCCGGCGTACTCGTCATAAACCTGGTCGCGCTCGGCCTCACGAAGGCGTTGCATGACCACCTGCTTTGCAGTCTGCGCGGCGATACGTCCTGCGTCCTCCGGGCTTTCCTCGATGGAAATCGTGTCGCCGATTTTGGCGCCGGGCTTAATCAGGCGTGCCTCATCGAGTGTGATTTCCTCGGCGGGTTGGTTAACTGTCTCGACGACAGCCTTGTTGAGGGTGACGATAATCTCGCCGGTCGTGGGCAGTATCTGCACCTCGATGTCATCAGTCTCGGTGCCCTCGCGCTTGTACGCAGATCTCACCGCGTCCTCAATGGCTCCGAGAACGACATCACGGGGCAGTCGGCGTTCTGTCGCCAGCTGCGTTACCGCGAGCAAGAAATCGCTCTTCATACCTGCCTCATTTCCGTTGCCGGACATTCCCCCGCAACGAGTTCCACTAATAAAAAAAGTGGGATTGCCGCCCCACCTCTCATTACGCGCGGTTCTCGTTGCCTTCTGTGCCAAAGTGTACCATCCGAACCCCCGCGCGGCAATTTTTTGAGCCCTCTGCCCGCAACGGAACAGCGCCCAATGGCGTTCTGGGCAAAGCGAAGAACCTACCCCTGCTCACCAGCCCTTGCAATAGGCAAACGCAGTGAGAAAACAGACCCTCTGCCGACATCGCTCTCGACATGTACCTCACCTTGATGGGCCTCTACGATTTGCCTCACAATAGCGAGCCCCAATCCTCCCCCCCGCATCCCGCTCTCATCGCCCTGTCCAACGTGATCCATGAGCATCGAAATGTCGTCCGGGGAAATCCCAATGCCCGTGTCCGTGACACGGAGCCAAACAGAACCTCTGCCGCCGTCTGCCGAAATGGTCACACGTCCGCCCGCCGGAGTGAACTTGATGGCGTTATGCACAAGATTTACGAGAGCTTGATGTAGTCGACCCGGATCTGCACTGATTTCCGGCAGCCCCTGTTGCATGTCAACAACCAACTCGATGTCGGCCCGCGCAGCCATTGAGGCCATCATCCCAACACAGCGATCGATTGCGTCTCCAACGGCAAGTGGCTGTAGAGCCAGGCGCGTCCAACCCATCTCCATCCGCGACAGGTCAAGCAGACTCTCCACGAACGTCGTCAGTCGCTGTACCTCCACAAGCGCACTTGAAACAAAGGGCCTTGCCGCGTCCGGATCATCGATTGCCCCCAGGTCCAAGGTCTCAAGGGTTGCCTGGATGCCGGCAAGGGGGGTGCGAATCTCGTGGGACGCATTTGCAAGAAATTCGTGCCGCAGCCGCTGCGCGCGATACTCCTCGGACACGTCGTACGCCGCCAGGAGAACCCGCCTCTGTCTGCCCTCCCGATAGGGAGACGCAACGAGTCGCGTTGTGCGGGCGGGTTCGCCGCCGTGCGTTATTTCGCCCACCGCCGTGGCTTGCTCTCGCAGGGCGCGTCGCGCAATCTCCGCCGCCTCATAGTCACGCGCTAATCCAATGAGCGTGGTTGTCTCATCGACCTGCTGCGTGAAGCCGAACAGCTGCGCCGCCGCCGCGTTCACCATCAGCACGCGCTCGTCTTCCGCAAGCACGATTACCCCAACGCTCAGATTGTCCAGGATGGAGGCCAGCCGCGTTTGCTGCGTTTCTACTACGCTGCTAATACCGCGTTCCTCTTGCATCAGCCGGCCGATCAACAGTGCGACGTCGCGCACCTCGGAAGTCGCCGTGGCAAAATCCTCCACGACCGGCGGTTGACCCGCCCGGAGCTCCCGGGCGAGACGGCGCAAGGGCGCGGCCATGCGCTGTCTCGTAACCACCAGGAGCAGGACGATGAGGATGCTCGCGGCAATCGACACGTACAGCAGAAGGCGCTGATAGGGTTCAACGTCGGCTCCCCCGGCGTCTTCCCCGATGCGTCCAAGCTGAATCCAGAAAATAATCGCGACTACGATGAGACCGAGAAACAGGCCGCCCCACAGGGCCCGCCCGATACGCCCCTGCATTATCCGGGGCATTCACGCCTCCAGTTTGTAGCCGACACCCCTCACTGTGAGGAGAATCTTCGGACGAGCCGGATCATCCTCGATCTTCTGCCGCAGCCATCGCATATGCACGTCAACCGTTCGGCTTCCTTCGGGATAAGAGTATTTCCAGACTCGGTCCAGCAGCGTTTCACGGCTGAAGACGATACCACGATTCTCCGCCAGGAACGACAGCATCTCGAACTCAAGCGGCGTCAGTGTTATCTCTTCGCCTTTGTGGGTCACACGATGCGCCAGGCGGTCGATGACCGTCTCGCCGAACTCAATGGTGTCCGTCTGCCTCGCATCGGCCTCTTGCGAGGAGCGACGCAGGATAGCCTTGATACGCGCAAGCAGTTCACGCATGGAGAACGGCTTGGTCATGTAATCGTCGCCGCCCATCTCCAACCCGACGATCTTGTCCACCTCTGACTGCCGCGCCGTCAGCATAAGGATTGGCACCGAACTGCGGCTGCGAACTCGCCGGCACAATTCAAGACCGTCTGCGTCCGGCAGGCCGAGATCCAGGACGATAAAGTTCGGCATCTGCCGATTTATCTTTGCGAATGCCTCCGCGGACGTGGCTGCGGAGCTTACTGCATACCCCTCGCGCGTGAGGGAATATGTCAGTGCCTCCCGCAGCGCGGGTTCATCGTCAACAATGAGGATGTTTGTCTCGGCAATTGTCATAGCGCCGCCAGGTTCCAGACGCCGATGGTTTTATCATACAGTGGCACGCCCGAGCAATCTAAATGAATTGAGACCCTGTAAAGAATGAGGGGAGCCAATTGGCTCCCCTCGATACTCGCAATCTCGTTGCCGATTAGTGGGCGTGCGCGGCTCCTGCCGTCTCCTCGGCGGTCTCTTCTGCCCCGCATTGGCAGGCTCCCGCGCCGGCTCCGCCACACGCGCACGCTCCGGCCTCTGCGCCGCCGCCACCACACGCGCACGCTCCGCCGCCACCGCAGCCGCATGCACCGCCCATGTTGGGGTTGCGAATCGTGAAGCCCGTTCGCTCAAGGCTGTCAATGAAATCAATCTCGGAGCCGATAACCCACGGCAGACTTTCCTCATCCACGACGACCTTGACGCCGAAGTTCTCAATCACCTCGTCCGCGTCAGTTGGGTCAGGCTCGATGGCCATGCCGTACGCGGGCTGCCCGTTGTCGTCACCCTTGACGAACACACGCAACGCTGCGCCCTCGGATTCCTGCTCCTTGAATAGGTCGAGAATCTTCTCCGCAGCCGACTCAGTCAGAGTAATCACTGTTTCACCCTCCGATGACGCGAACATTCGACACAGCGTCAATTTAGGGCAGTATACAAGCAGGCCAGCAAACGTGTCCACGCGAGGACGACCCGCTGACCCTATTGAGACTGTCAATCAGAGAATGGGAGTGCAGGGCATGAATCTCTACCCCGGGCGTTTTGTCATTTCCCGGTCAGATGAGGCAGACGTGTGGGCCGAGACGGCCCCCGGCGGCATCAACATCATGCGTGGGCGCGTCACGCGTCCCGACGAAGGAGAGGCCATTCTCCACGTCCGCCCGGACCAGATCGAGAGGCTCGATGCATGGGCGCACCAGGAAGGACTGATCGTCTCCTTTAGCGGTGTCCTGGCCAAGCAAATCAAGGATCTATCCAGGGAGGTTGGACTCTCCCCTCAGAACTTCGTTGTCGAGGCGCTCAATGCCTTCATCCAGGCCGGCGAAATGGCTGCCGGCCACGGCCATGCCCACACGCCGCCGCCCGAACAGAACATCGAGCTCGAAGGCCCGGGAAGCTGAAGGCAGGTGGAACGTGCCTCCTCCCGTACAAGAGGGAGGAGCAGGGTGAGGGTTGCTAGAGCAACAGAAGCGACGGCCGTTCCAGAACCCGCCTCACCTCGTTCATGAATCGCGCGCCCTCTGCACCGTCTGTCGCCCGATGATCCGCAGACAGTGTTGCCGACATCATCTCCGCCACAACTACTTGACCATCTCGTACTACCGGAGTTGACCGTACTGAGCCCACGGCAATCGCGCCTGCGTTCGGCGGCGTGATGATCGCGACGAAGTCCTTCACGTCATACATGCCCAGGTTGGACACCGCGAACCCCACTCCGCTCACCTCGTTCGGACGCAGCCGCCCCTCGCGGGCACGTCGCGACAAGTCTCGCGAACGCGCCGCGGTGTCGACAAGGCTCGCATCGCCAACATCCGGCATCGACGGCGCGATAAGACCGCCCCCGTCCATTGCAACTGCGATGGACACATCAACGGTCGGATTCGGAATGATCCCCTCGGCCTGCACGGTCACGTTGAAATGCGGATGAGAGCGCAGCGCCATGGCGACGGCCTTGATGACGAGGTCGTTCACCGTTACACGGCTCTCCGCGTCCAACTCCTCATTGATCTCCGTACGCATTTGAATGGCGCGCGTCATGTCGATCTCTACGGTCACGTAATAGTGGGGCGCGGTCAGCTTGCTCAAGGACATTCGCCGCGCAATAGCCTGCCGCATTGGTGGCAGCCCCGCCGGCACCACTATCCCCACCGCGCCCGACGCGGACGGCTCGACGACGGTGAATCCGCCGCCCGGAACCGGCTCCGGGGCAGTTGGTTCCACCTGTGCCGGTGCTTGAGCACTGACCGGCTCCGGCTGTGCAGTCCCTCTAGCCTCCAGATAGGATTCGACATCGCCCCGCGTGATCCGTCCACGGGGACCCGTGCCAGTCACCTTGGCCTGCACCTCCGCCACGGAAACGCCTGCCTGCTCCGCAATGCGGCGTGCCACGGGCGTCACCGGCGTGCCTGTGGACGGCTCGGCAATTCGAGCGTCCGTCTCAGCAGCGACGGCATGGGTTTCGACAGGCGCAGGTGGCGCAGCGGGCGCAGGCGGGGCGGAATCAACTGGCGGCGCAGCGGCAGGTGGAGACGGCGTGGGCACCGTAATGTCCGGAATGTCTTCCCCCGGCGCCGCAATCAGGCCTATCGTCTCGCCGACGGGCACCATGACACCCTCTGGGACCAGGATGCGGGCCATTACGCCGGATTCGTACGCCTCAAGCTCAACGGTGGCCTTGTCTGTCTCGATCTCCGCGATTGTCTCACCGCGCGTGACCGTTTCGCCTTCGTGCTTCAGCCACCGCACAACCATCCCTTCGGTCATGTCGAAGCCCATCTGCGGCATGATTACGTCACTTGCCACGTCTGCCTCTCCCTTCGATGCGACCTAGAACAGGCTCCGAACCTTATCCGCCACCATCTCCGCCGTCGGAATCGTCAGCAACTCCAGCGGGCGGGAATACGGCGTTGGCACGTTGGCCCCGCCGACCCGCAGTGCAGGCCCGTCCAGCGAGTCAAACGCTTTCTCGTTGATTTGCGCGATGACCTCGCCCGCGAACCCGCCGAACTCCCACGTTTCTTCGACGACGACCGCCCGGTTCGTCTTGTGGACGGAATCAATGAACGTTTGTGTATCCAGCGGCAGCAGAGAGCGCAGGTCGATTACCTCGGCATCAATGCCGTCATCCTCCAGCAGCTCCGCCGCCTGCAGCGCAATGGGAACCATTCTCAAATAGGCGATGATGCTAACGTCAGTCCCGCTCCTCGCCACGCGCGCCGAGCCAAAGGGTATCGTGTAGTGCTCATCCGGCACCTCTGAGCGGCTCCCATAGAGGAGCGAGTGCTCCACATACATCACGGGGTTCGGGTCGGCGACTGCAGACCGCAGCAGTCCCAGCGCGTCCGCCGCGTTGGACGGCGTCACCACCTTGAGTCCCGGTACGCGGGCGTACCATCCCTCCAGGCTCTGCGAGTGTGTTGCGGCGAGCATGTTTCCCCCGCCGCTCACCGTCCGAATCACAATCGGCACAGTAATCTGCCCGCCGGACATGTACCGCGCCTTTGCGGCGATGTGGATGATCTGGTCCATCGCCAATAGAGAGAAGTTGATCGTCATAATCTCGACGATTGGACTCATGCCGGCAATCGCCGCGCCGATTCCCGTGCCGACGAAACCGGATTCAGCAATCGGCGTGTCGATGATGCGCTCCTCGCCGTACTCCTCCATGAATCCCTTGGTCACGGCATAGGAACCGCCGTAGGCGCCCACGTCCTCACCCATGATGAAGACCTCAGGATTGGATTGAAGCGCCTCCTCCAACCCGGCGCGTATCGCATCGCGATATGTCAGTTGCGCCACGGTCGAGTCCTCACGCGTACACGTTCTTGTGCAGTTCGTCCGGTGTGGGGAACGGGGACTCCAGAGCGAATTGGATCGCCTCGTTTACCTCGTTCTCCACGTCCTCGTCGATGGCATCAATCTCGTCTGTCGTCGTCAGATCATTTTCCAGCAGCCGATCTGAAAACAGCCTGATCGGATCCAGCGCCAGCCACGGCTCAACCTCGTGCTGCTGTCGATACTCGATTGGATCCGCCATCGAATGCCCGCGGAAGCGGTACGTCATGACCTCAAGGAAGAACGGTCCGTTCCCGTCTCGGATGTATTCAATGGCGTCCAGCGTTGCCTCACGCACTGCGAAAACGTCCTGACCGTCCTCCACGCGGTGGCTGCGCACGTTGTGTCTATCTGCCAGCCGATGGATGATCGGCTGGGCGGACGCCCGCTCCACTCGAGTTCCCATGCCGAACCCGTTGTTCTCCAGCAAGAACAGGACCGGTAGCTTCCATAGCGAAGCCAGGTTCATCGACTCATGGAACTCGCCCTCGTTGACCGCTCCGTCGCCCAGGAAACACACCACGAGAGAGTCCTCGCCACGATAGCGATTCGCGAACGCCAGCCCCACGGCCAGGGGCAACTGACCGCCAACGATGGCATGACCACCCATGAATCCCTTTTCAATGTCAAAGAAGTGCATGGAGCCGCCCTTGCCGCCGCTCACGCCCGTCGACTTTCCGAACAACTCCGCCATGCATGCCGCAGTATCCATTCCACGCGCCAGTGCGTGGCCATGGTCGCGATAATGCGTGACGATCTTGTCATCATCCCGCAGCGGCGAGATCACACCGACGGCAACGGCCTCTTCACCGATGTAGAGGTGCAGAAAGCCGCCGATGTTTCCACGGCCATAGTGCTCGGCGCTGCGTTCTTCGAACCGGCGAATAAGCTTCATCGTCCTGAGCATTGTCAGAAGCTCAGAACGTGGAAGCGTAGAGTCTATCGATGTACTCACGACAGGTCTGTCTCCATACACAGAGTCTACATGTGTATGGCCTCGCCGAAAGCCGCAAGCGACGCCTCCATCAGGGTTTCAGACAGTGTGGGGTGAGGATGAATGGCGCGCCCGATCTCCAGCGGTGTCGCCTCCAGCAGTTTCGCTACGGACAACTCGCCGAGCAGCTCAGCACACTCCGGCCCCACCATCTGCGCGCCCAGCAACGCCCCTGTTTCGGCGTCGCTGACCACCTTGATCATCCCCGCGTAATCGTCCAGGCTCAGTGCCTTTCCGTTTGCGCGATACGGAAAACGCCCGACGTTGACGGTGATGCCGCGCTCTGTTGCCTGCGCCTCCGTTATTCCCATGCTTGCCACTTGCGGGTGGCAGTACACCGCCCGGGGTATGTCCTCCTTGATGAGCGGCTGCGTGTCACGACCTGCGATGGCCTCCGCCGCCAGCGTCCCCTGAGCCATCGCTGCATGGGCGAGGAGCGGCGGCCCTGTTACGTCGCCGATTGCATACACGCCCGGGATGTTCGTCTGCATGGTGTCGTTACATTCGATGTAGCCGCCCGGCCCCGTTGCAACTCCTGCCGTATCAAGACCCAGGCCTTCTGTCCGACCTTGCATCCCCACGGCAACAAGCGCCATATCGAATGGGATAATGCGTGATGCGCCCGCAACGTCCAATTCCGCCCCGCCATTGGTCACTCGATTCACACGGCTTTCCGTCAAGACGTCAATGCCTTGACGCGTAAGAGCATCCTGCAGCGCGGCCGTAATCTCGGTGTCCTCCCCCGGTAACAAGTTGGGCATCAACTCGACCAGCGTCACCGCACTGCCGTATGAGCGATAGAAATACGCGAATTCGCACCCCGTCGCGCCGCCTCCAATAATCAATACTCTTTCCGGCAATTCACGCCGCTCCAGCGCATCCCTGCTTGTCACAACCGTTTCGCCGTTGATATCGAGTCCGGGAAGCGCGCGTTCCTGCGCCCCGGTTGCAATGACAATCGCCTTGTTGGCCTCCAGTGGCTCCGGCTCCGTGTCCACGAGCACCCGGCGCGAGTCCAATAAGGCCCCGCGTCCATTCACGACAGTGACATTGTTTGAACGCAGGAGACTTGTAACTCCACGTACCAGCCGGTGAACAACTCTGCGTGATCGTGTGATCGCCTCATCGAGGCTTGCGTCGACTGATCCAACCGTAATGCCAAAATCCGCGGCATTGTTAACCGTATTGAGCACGTCGGCATTACGCAGCAGGGCCTTTGACGGGATGCATCCCCAATTGAGGCACAAGCCGCCGAGTTCTTCAGGCTCAACAATTACCGCGCTCAGTCCCAGCTGCGCTGCACGTATTGCGCAAACATACCCGCCGGGACCGGCCCCGAGAACAATTACGTCAAAAGCTGCCATTTTCTTGTTTGCCTCCAAGTCCCGAATATGTCTCTAGCGCCGCATGCTCATAGAACCAGCATAGGATTATGCCCGCAAGAGGTGAAGTAACACCCTCTACTAAAAGAGTGTATGCTGGTCGCAATGGGGTAAGTGGTGATGAATCTTCGGCATTAGGAGGCTGGCGTGCCTAACACAATTACTGAAGAGCAAGTAGTCGACGTACTGCGGACATGCTACGACCCTGAGATTCCGCTGAACATTTATGATCTTGGCCTCATTTACGACGTCGACATACGGGACGATTGTGTCTACGTTACGATGACACTCACTGCTCCGGGCTGCCCAATGGCCGGCACGGTTGGCCCCGAAGTGGAGAATCGTATTCTTGAGCTCGAAGGCGTGAATGATTCTCAGGTAGATATTGTCTGGGATCCCCCCTGGACGCCGGAAATGCTCCGGCCGGAAGCGAAAGAGCTTCTCGCCGGTCTCATGTAGTTCGACACCGGTTAGCCATCAGAACAATTCCCTTCGGTGCTAAAGCAAGAACTGGTGAGAAGTTTGGTTTTGGCTTAATAGTGGAGATATTACCCAACTAGTTCTTTGGTAACTCAAAAGAGGACAAGGGAGTAAGGGAAAGTGACAGGGTTACTTGGCGAGAATTCCTTGGGGATATCTCTCGACAGCAGGACATCCGTTATAGTGGCGCTCGCGACAGCCGCGGCAGTTCGTGACGAAGCAGCAATCAGGCAAGCTGTGTCTGATGCGCTGGCGGATGGCATCAATAACAATGAAATCCTCGACATCATGACTGTGGCGGCCCGTATACAACAGAGCATCAACCTCAATAACATCCTCCAGGGAATACAGGGCGTTTCTGCCACGACCTCTGCCGGAGCAGGCGCCGGAACCACTCGCCGCAGGCGTGGCCGTCCCCCGGGAAGTAGATCAACCAGGTCTCAGGCTGCTGCCCCGGTATCTGAACCGACGCCCGAACCTTCGTCCGATGCAGAGGACATCGCGGCCGCATTCTCCTCACGAGAAGATTTCTGGGACCAACTCGTTGCCAGTTTTCAAGCCAGGATGCCTGACGCCCGCCTCTCCCGCACAGAGGGACCACGGGAGCGGATTGTCCGCATGGGTCGAGGCAAGATCGGTCTTAACTGGGCTTTCCGACGACAGGGGCGTTTCGCGGTCCAGATCATCCTCAATAACGAGTCAGTCCAAGACCCGGACCTTGAAGGCGTCCGACAGACCGTTGCTGACTTCACGGGCGAGACGGTCGAACTTGAAGGCAGGGGAGCAAATCACTCCACCATCGCCATTTATGGCCCCGAACGAGAGCGTGACATGACCCAGGCCTCCGTGGATTGGGGCGCGGTCACGATGGGCCGCATCTATGAGGTTCTTCGGAGCATTGAGGGTCGGCGACGCCGTCGTGGCCGCCGCCGCCGTCGTCCTGAAGAGGGTACCGTCGAATCGCAGCTCCTCGAAAAACTCAGCATCTACGTGGCTCGCGGGTCCTCGTCAGCGGAATAAAGTCATCCACGGACACAAAGGCTGGCGGCTGCCAGCGTCGGCCCCGAAGAAACCGTGAGTCGTCTCTCCGTTTTCGCGAATGCTATCGAGAGGATACGCTCGCCCATCGTTCGTGTTCTTGCCACGGTCGGTGTTCGTCCCAACCACCTGACTGTCCTTGGCGCCCTTATCGCTGTGGGCGCGGGTTACCTGGCCAGTCAGGGCACGCTACTGCCGGCCGGCCTTATATTCCTCGCCGGAAGCCTGATGGACGGCCTGGACGGCGCGCTGGCGCGCCACACGGATTCGGTGTCCCGTACTGGCGCTTTCCTCGATTCTGTGCTGGACAGGGTAGGGGAAGCGGCACTCCTCATTGGTCTGAGCTTCTACTTTGCTCGAGAAGATGACGTTCTCGCAGTCGTGGTGACCACTGCCGCGCTCGCTCTCTCAATGCTGGTGAGCTATGCGAGAGCACGCGCAGAGAGTCTGGGACTGAATCGCGGCGGCATTATTCCTGCCCCGCGTCCGGTCCGTGTCGCTATCCTGGCCGTCGGGCTGGTCGTTGCGCAGCCGCTCATCGCCGTTATTGCTGTTGCCGCGCTTTCTGCTGTCAGCGCGCTCCAGCGAATCATCGCGGGAATGGGCGGCAGCGAAGGGAATGAGTAGCCGCGGAGCGCCCTAAAGCTACGCCGGGTCGATCGTCAGGGTTTCGTAGAAGAACAGAATCGGCCCCGTCCACGCGCTGTAGAGCGACGAGGGTCCTGAAGACACGATCATGAATGCCTCGCGGTCGTCACCCTCCCCGCGAAAGACAACGAGCGTCTCCCCCGTCGTTTCGGCATCCACGGCTCTCGAAACCCAATTCGCGTGGTATGCCGGCGTGCCATCCGTTAGGGCAGTTTCCGTCTCCTCCACGATTTCAAGGCTGGGCTGCAGTTGCTGGAAGAACCTCATGCGGGCGCCCCCATACGACATGAAGTCGATCTGTGGCGGAGGAAGATCGCGCTCAATGTCCATAGTGACGGTTTGCTCCGGCGACACGAGAGAAACAACGATTCCCTCCGTGTCCCCGGGATCGCTGATGAGCCAATCATTCTGATACCGGAAACTGAACCCCAACTCATCGTCGCGATACTCAAGTTCCGACGTGCCGGGAATGAGGTATGGGTTCGGTGTTGGAGTCGGCTCTTCACGAAAGAAGCAGCCGGACATCGCTACTGCAGCGACAAACATAGCAAGCAAAGCGGCAAAGCCGACGAGCCATCGGTGTGTCCGCCACTTGCCGATTGATCCCTCCACGGCTACCGCTCTCTCCCCACGGACTCCCGCAGCCACGTAGTCAGGAACGGATCCAACTCGCCGGCCAGAACGGCGTCCGGGTCTGGTTCCTCGTGCCCCGTGCGATGGTCCTTGACCATCTTGTATGGGTGGAGGACGTAGGTGCGAATCTGGTTGCCCCACTCCGGCGCGACAAACTCGCCCCGTAGCCGCATCTCCTCCTCACGCCGTTTGGCCATCTCCCTCTCCACCAACCGCGCCATCAGGATCCGCATTGCAATCTCTCGATTTCGTACCTGCGAGCGCTCGTTCTGAACACTGACCGCAAGCCCGGTTGGAATATGTGTCAGCCTCACTGCCGTCTCGTTCTTTTGCACATTCTGTCCGCCCGCGCCGCTACTGCGGAACGTGTCCACTCGCAGGTCCTCCGGGCTTATTGACACGTCGACGGCGTCATCGACTACCGGCAGCACTTCTACCAGTGCAAATGACGTGTGCCGCTGGTGCTGGTTATCGAAAGGTGACAGGCGAATCAACCGATGAACTCCCGCTTCTCCTTTCAGGTACCCGTACACGTTCGGCCCATCAATCTCGAGGTCTGCCCGCTTGATGCCCGCCTCGTCGCCGTCCATCCAGTCGAGAATTCGCACCTTGTGTCCATGTGAATCTCCCCATCGGCGGAACATCGTGACCAGCATCTGCGTCCAATCCTGCGAGTCGATGCCGCCTGCACCGGCCTGCAATGACACAATTGCCGAACGCCCATCATGCGGCCCACTCAGCATCGCCTGCGTCTCGAGGTCTTCGAGAGCCTTCTGAACATTCTCGAGCTCGGCCTCAAGCTCAGGTTCCAGTTCCGACGCGTCCTCCGTGAGCGCCAGGTCGGCAAGATCCACCAACCCACGTGCGCCCCTCTCAAGGGACTGCCATGTGGCGATTTCCTCACGCAATTTTGAAGCCTCTCTCAGGATGCCCTGCGCGCGTTGGGAGTCGTTCCAGAAGTCCGGCTTCGCCGACTCAGCGTCCAGCTGTGAAACCCGAGATTCCTTGCCCGGCAGATCAAAGACGCTCCAGGTACGTTGCGATCCGATCAAGCAGCTGCTGAGCGCCGTTCCTTACGTCCTGCATCGATTTGCTAGCTCCAGGTCAATTAATGCCGTTTACATTGTGATTAATTTTACAGGAGTGATTCTCCGGCGGCTGCTCGATGCGCCAATCGCGTTGGCACGGGCACACGATAGCGTGGAGAACAGGCCAACGCCCATCTCACGGACGACTCAAGATCGATAGTGTTTCCCGGTGAAACGTAGATGGGCCTCACGCCCGTGCGCGTGCGCACAACCGCGCCGATGACCTCCTGCCGGTGCGTCAACAGTGTCCACGCTCCCTTGTCCTCACCCGGTTCCCCATGCCTACCGACAAGCCGCGATTTTGCACAACCCACGATCGGAACATCAACCGCGAGTCCTAAGTGACATGCGATGCCAAATCGACGCGGATGCGCTGTTCCCTGACCATCAACAAGAATCACGTCAGGCGTCAAGCGCAATCCCGCCAGGGCCTCAAGGAGGATCGGGGCCTCCCTGAAGGACAGCAGCCCCGGCACGTAAGGGAAATCTGCTATCCCCTCCGCTGTTGATACCTCCAACACCTCAAGTGATGGCCATGCCACCGTGACAGCAGCCCCACGAACACGTCCGGACTCCACGTCCGGCGGGGAGAGATCCACGCCCGCAATCGTGTGCACAGCGCTCTCCGGCAAGGCTCGATCCAGCTTTAGTTGCCCGGCCAGTTCCCGTTGTAAAGCTACTCCGGCTGTCGGCGAAATGTCCCACTCATGCAATTGGCGAACACGCATGAGACCATCCTACGTCCTCTCCGTGTCGCTTGCGTCGCTATGCGCTGCGCGAGTATCATGCGCAAACGTCGGTCGGGGTGTAGCGCAGCCCGGAAGCGCACCTGCATGGGGTGCAGGGGGCCCCCGGTTCAAATCCGGGCACCCCGACCATAAAGCCAATGTTCCCACGTTGAGGATCAATAATGGATGTTGCTTTTGCCTTTGTCTGCGATTACGCCGAAAACTCGTCCAAACTGACCGCCGTCGGCATCGGGTTCGACACCATCTACGCTAAGGAAGTGCCCCTGAATCACCCGGTCTTCTACGTAGTAGCCGCGTTTCGGTTCAGGGCAGTGGAGGCGGGATCAAAGACCGTTGAGGTTCACATCGTGGATGCTGATGGCAGTGATGTTGTCCCCGCTCTCAGAACGCAGGTGGAGATAGGCCGACCGCAACCTGGCTACACTCATCGGACACATCGCATCGCACTCGGCCTGCATGGCGTAACATTCCCGGAGTACGGCGACTACGAAGTTTCCTGGCTCATCGACGGTCACGAATCGGCCGTGATCCCACTCAAGATCGCTCCACCTGCCAATCACCCGTCGTAGCGCAAAACGCCCTTTAACGAGAAACGCCGCCCAGCGGGCGGCGTTTCGTTCTTTTTGCGTGGTCTAGAACGTAATGGGGATCTGCTCGTGGTTGACCATATCGAATTCCAGCCACGGCTGCTCGGCGGCCTCGTGCGCCCACCAGAAACCGAAATTGTTGTCCTTCGCGGCCAGGTAATCTGTGTCCCGATCACCCATGTGGTAGTAGGCGTCCGCAGGATTCTCGCGCTTGACCTTACCGAGCTGATGCTTGGCGGAGACAAATGCGGGAGTGAGCTCCATATCTTCCCAGATCTTGCGTTGCACGCTCAGCGGCTTGTCTGAGCAACTGCCAATGATAAAACCTACCTCATGTGCCTTGCGGACCATATCTGTCGTGACTCCGCCCGGCGGATCCCCTAGCTCCAGGGTTCCGTCGATGTCAAAGCTCAGAACAATCACCATGCCTCACTCCTCATGCTGGTTGATAGTAACGTAACTCCCTGCCGGAGCCGGCAGGGAGTTACGTCATGACTCCCGTATTATGACAGAAGTCCCTAGTCAGGTGAAGTGGACATGGCGAGCGTGCCCGCCGAGACGGGCAGGACGCCGTGCGTCACAGCGACCTCCGCCTTGGTCGTGACCTGCCGGTCGCCTGCGCGGCCCTGCAGCTGCTCCAACGGATCGGTGATGAACACTGTCCGCATGCGGCCGGTACCCATGTTGCCACCGCCGGAGTTCAGCGGATTCGGGCCCTTCAGGCTGATGTCCCCGGCGTAGAAGTCATGCGCCTCACCGCGCTTGACGCCGCGCCAACCGAACGCCTCAAGGAAGTACTGCGTGAACACCGCGAAGCCGTCGTACGGCGCGAAGATGTCGATGTCCTCAGGCTTGAGGCCCGAGCCGTTGTACGACCGCTGCGCCTGGATGTCCGTCCATTCCTCAGTGTCATCGATGGTCTGGACGAGGCTACGAGGCTGGAAGCCGCTCTGCGTGTGGTCAAGGATGTAAACAGGCTTCTGCTTCATGCTCTTGGCGCGCTCGGCCGATGCCACAACGTACGCCGCCGCCGCCAACACCGGGCGGTCGCAGTCGAAGATGCTGAGGTCTCGGGCAATCATGCGACCGTTGAGGTAGTCCTCTTCGGTGAACTCGCCGGGCTCATGCTGCGCGTAGTAGCTGTACGGCCAGAGCATGCCGTTCTTCCGCTCCTGCACGACGAACGGAGCCATGCGGTCATGGTTCGTGCCGTACTTCTGGCAGTACTGGTTGAACGTGAAACCCTGACCGGAGAGGCCCCAGCCCCACGTGTTCGGCCACACCATCGGGCCTCGCGCCTGGTTGGACGGGTCCTGGTGATACCGCCCGGGCAGGTTGCCGTTCGGGTAGGTGACGACCACAACTTCTGCGCGCCCATCGGCAACGGCCTGCGCGGCCTGGCCGATGAGGTTCCAGATGGGATCGCCGTGGTTGTTGATGTACTTGATGTTCTTGAAACCCATCTGTTGGCGGAGCCACTGGCCGGTGACGTGTGTCAGGCCGTCCTCCGAATCATAGGGCGGATCGAAGTACGGGCGCGGGCCCCATACGTCGCTCAAAGGCTGGCCATTTCCCTGGCCGCCTGCGGAGCCGACGATGCCATCGACGTCGTCCAGCGTGATGCCGGCGTCGTCCAGCGCGTTCTGCACCGCAATCATCATGTACGCGCCGAGGCTCTTGTCCATGGACTCGCCGTCCCAGCGGCGTTCCGTCGGGGAGTGGCCCCGGGCGACAAGAGCCGCCTTGCCACGACCTGACCAAATGCCGACCGGATCGTGATTCCGTTCCCAGTTGACTTCACGTGCCATCTGCGTATTTCCTTTCTGTCCGTTCCGTGTCGCTCGTCTACTCAACGCACTATGCGTCTTAGGCGAGCTTCCACTCCGGAATCATTCTGCCAGGCTCTGCTTCGACGAACTGAACCGCGCAGGTCGCGCCAATGGGAATATCGGGCTCCTCTGCCAGGTTCGAGCCGAAGTCATCAATCATGTTTGTGTGGAAGTTGATAACCGGGTCTTCCTCAAGCGCCACGATGACGTTGAGGAAAGGCTGCAACGGATGCCACTGAACCAGGCGGGAATCGTACGTGATCGAGTAGCCGACGATATTCGCGCGGCCACTGGTCTCCTCCCAGGTCAGATGGAAGTCGAAACCACAATCGCGGCAAACCGCCTCAGGCGGATATTGCCGTCGATCACACATCGTGCAGTACTGGACGATGAGCTTGCCCTCATTACATGCGTCCCAGAACGGCTGCGTCGCCGGGTCCGGGACAGGTACTATCGGTCGTGCCATTATCTCCCCCCACTCTTGTATTGACACTGGTATTCCGTGCGGAATGTAGCATGGCGTCAGAGTGCATGTCAACGGAGCGCGTGGGCACGCGATTCATGTATAAAAACATTAGTATTCGCGTATATGTTTGACACTGATGCTATCGGTTGTATCTACACAATTTGGCAATTATGAAACAGGTTTTTGACTAGTACGCAAAAATGAATAGCCCCCACCGATCGGCGGGGGCTATTCTAGGCTCTTTGCTCGTGTAGAGACTTAGCCAGGGTTCGTGCTCATCACAACCGTGCCCGCCGTCACCGGCAGCACGCCGTGGCTCACCGCAATCTCTGCGCGGCCCGTGATCTGCCGCTCGCCTGCGCGGTTCTGCAGCTGCTCAAGCGGATCGGTGATGAACACGGTCCTCATTCGGCCCGTGCCCATGTTGCCACCGCCGGAGTTCAGCGGATTCGGGCCCTTCAGGCTGATGTCCCCGGCGTAGAAGTCGTGCGCCTCACCGCGCTTGACGCCGCGCCAACCGAACGCCTCAAGGAAGTACTGCGTGAACACCGCGAAACCGTCATAAGGCGCGAACACGTCAATGTCGTCTGCCGTGATGCCGGAGCCGTTGTAGGACCGCTGCGCTTGGATGTCCGTCCACTCTTCCGTGTCGTCGATCGTCTGCACCAGGCTGCGCGGGGAGAACAGACTCTCCGTGTGATCCCAGATGTAGACCGGCGTCTGCTTCATGTCCTTGGCGCGCTCCGCCGTCGTCATGACGTATGCGGCAGCGGCCAACACCGGGCGGTCGCAATCGAAGATGCTCAGGTCGCGAGCAATCATCCGACCGTTGAGGTAGTCCTCTTCGGTGAACTCGCCGGGCTCATGCTGCGCGTAGTAGCTGTGCTCCCAGAGCAGGCCGTTCTTGCGCTCCTGCACCACGAACGGAGCCATGCGGTCATGGTTCGACCCGTACTTCTGGCAGTACTGATTGAACGTGAAACCCTGGCCGGAAAGGCCCCAGCCCCACGTATTCGGCCATGCCATCGCGCCGGGCGCCTGGTTGGACGGGTCCTGGTGATAGCGACCCGGCAGGTTCCCGTTCGGGTACGTCACCACGACGGTCTCTGCGCGCCCATCGGCAATCGCCTGAGCGGCCTGGCCGATGAGATTCCAGATGGGGTCGCCATGATTGTTGATGTACTTGATGTTCTTGAAGCCCATCTGTTGCCGGAGCCACTGGCCGGTGACGTGCGTCAGGCCGTCCTCCGAGTCATAGGGCGGATCGAAGTAGTCGCGCGGCCCCCACACGTCGCTCAGCGGCCCGCCGTTCGGCTGCCCACCGGCGGAACCGACGATGCCGTCAACGTCGTCAACGGTGATGCCGGCGTCATCGAGTGCGTTCTGCACCGCGATCATCATGTATGCGCCGAGGGACTCATCAAGCGACTCGCCGTCCCAGCGACGCTCCGTCGGGGAGTGGCCTCGGGCGATGAGGGCAGCCTTGCCGCGCCCGGACCAGATGCCGACGGGATCGTGATTCCGTTCCCAATTCTCACGTGCCATCTAAGTCATTTCCTTTCCTGTTGGTCTTTGTCCTGAGTTCCGTGCCTACTTGACGATTTCCCACTCCGGGATCATGCGGCCCGGCTCAGCTTCGACGAACTTGACCTGGCACTTTGCTCCGATTGGAATATCGGGCTCCTCAGAAAGGTTGGTGCCAAAATCATCGATAAGATTCGTGTGGAAATTGATTACGGGATCTTCCTCAAGTGCCACGATGACGTTGAGGAACGGCTGCAACGGATGCCACTGTACGAGGCGGGAGTCGTATGTAATCGAGTAACCGACGATGTTCGCGCGGCCACTCGTCTCCTGCCATGTCAGGTGAAAATTGAATCCGCAGTCGCGGCAAGCCGCCTCCGGCGGAAACTGCCGTCGGTCGCACATCGAGCAATACTGGACGATGAGCTTGCCTTCGTTGCATGCGTCCCAGAACGGCTGACTGGCCGGATCCGGGACGGGAACTATCGGTCGTGCCATTGTTACCCCCTTAGCAACCTACTTTGCCGTCGAAACGTAGCATCCGCCCTTTCACCCTGTCAAACAAAAAGACCGTGCCCGTACCGCGAATTTCGCGGTACGGGCACGCCTCCCTATTCCCGGTGTGATCGGACCGAAACGCGGTCTGCCTCCCGTTGCCGGTAACCCTGATCACGAGCCGGGAATACCCCCGCGCTCGCGCTCGTCAGCTACCGGCGTCCGCCTGCTGGATGCGAGCTGCAATCGAGGCTAGGTCGGCAAACTCGGCTACGTCGGAATCGCCGGGGAGCAGCCGACGCAGCCGCTGTGCTTGTGTCTCGACCTCGCTCAAGTTTCCTTCGCGCGCCCAGTAGCTATGGCGCAGGAGTTCGGCGAATTCAGCGACCACGGCAGCCACTTGATATCGTGTTGGCGCGTCCGTGAAGTCCGTATCTAGTTCTGACTTTGTTACGGAATTCACAATGTTGCTTACAACACCAGTGTCCGGGTGCTCATAGCGCACCCTTACCGTGGCCAATGTGGTGTCATTTGTTACGTCGTCGTTGATCTTGATCTCGTAGAGCGCCGTTACGGAATGGCCCGCGCCGACCTCTCCGGCATCCACCGCGTCGTTGCGGAAATCCTCGTCCGCCACGTCGCGATTCTCATAGCCGAGCAGGCGGTAACTGCGTACGCTCTCCTCATCGAACTCCACCTGGATCTTGGCGTCCCGGGCGATGAACTGTAGCGTTCCCGCCAGGTTCTCCACGAAGAGCCGCCGCGCCTCCGCGAGAGTATCGACGTAGTGGTATGTGCCGTTGCCGTTGTTAGCCAACTGTTCCATGAGCACGTCGTTGAAGTTGCCCATGCCGAACCCGACGGTGGTCAGCGAGACACCTTCATCCACGTAGTCGCGGATCGTCTCCAGGATGGGGTTCGCGCCTGTCGCGCCCACGTTGGCCACGCCGTCCGATAGCAGGATGACGCGGGTAATCCGCTCTTCGTCGGCTTCGTCTGCCGCCATGCGATAACCCATTTCAATGCCTTGCTCGGCGTAGGTTGAGCCGCCTGCCCGGAGGTTACTGATGGCATTGATGATCGTCGGCCTGTTGTCAGCGTCGGCGCTTGTTGGTTCCAGCAAGATGCTACCGTAGTCGCCGTAGGTGACGATGCCAACCTTGTCGGTGTCTCTCAACTCATCGACAAGGAGCCGAAGGGAACGTTTGGCCAATTCCAAACGGTCCTGGCGATCCATGGAACCGGACACATCGATGACGAAGATGAGGGTGGCGTCCTTGCGCTCCTCTTCGGATATCGCCTTGCCCTGGATTCCGACGCGGATCATGTGGTGGGTATCGAGGCCGAATTGGGACGGGGATCCATCGATGGTGATGCTGAATGCACCCTCCTCCGGCTGTTCATATCCCTGATCAAAGTAGTTGAGGAACTCTTCCACACGCACCGAATCACTGTCCGGCAAGAATCCGTCCTGGAGGAACGTGCGGGAAACAACGTATGACGCCGTGTCGACGTCCATGGCGAAGGTGGAGAAACGATCGTCCTCCGTGTCGACAAACGGATTGACGCCGTAGCTCTGGAAGAAGGTCAGGTCATAGGGCTCATCGTTAACTGTTGACGTGCCGCCAATCCGGTTGAAGCCTTCTTGTTCGCTTGCCGGCGCGGCGTCCGACTGGGGAGTGGCCTCCGGCGCGGCGGCCATATCCATATCGTCGTCCATGTCGTCCATCATTTCGTCCGAATCCGACATCGACGGCGCCCGCGTCGGAATGGGTTGCGACCCTGTGATGGTGAGCGCCGTGGCCGTGGGTTCAGGAGTCACAGACGATTCTTCGTCTTCCTCAACGCTCCCGGAGCAACCCGCTGCCATAACGATTACGGCGAGCAGGGCGACCAGTGCTATCCATGTTGTACGCATAACGTGCGCCTCCTGTGTCATTGTCTCAGGCTCGGCCGTTGCCGACCCCACAACCACAGTCGCCCCGAAGTGGGTACAATTCTGACTACAACTCTGTTTCATTGCCGCTGAAACGAGTGTCACATATGTCGCATTCGCGTTCTTTTGCTGAGCTACTGACGGAATACATGGCGCGCACGGGCATCGGCGACGCCGAGCTTGCCCGCCGCATCAACGTCAACCGTCTCACTCTCATTCGCTGGCGTGAAGGTGTTACCGAGCGCCCCCGTCATCGTGAAGACGTGGCCCGCTGCGCCGACGTCCTTCGCCTCACGCCGGACGAGCGTAACGAATTACTGCTCGCAGCCGGATTCCAACCCGATAGCCCGGCGGTAGTCGTGCCCACGACCGACGAAAGTGCCGACACCTCAGACGGGGAAGCGCTCGGGAGGGAGGAGACCGCCGTTCCTCCTATCCGGGAATCCAACGTTACTCGTAAGTGGATTCTCGCCATTGCCGCCACCCTTGCCGCCGTTGTCCTGCTAGGCGCGGGGCTGGCGGTGGTCACAGGCAGCCTGGATCTGGTCGGTCCTGATCCCACGCCAGTGCCCGCCACACCGGTTCCGACGCCGATAGCAACCGGCTCTCCCGGCGCAACGTCAACGCCAACACCGGTCATTCCCACGGCAACTCCTCGCCCGGCCACCATTGCGCGGGACGGCGAGTCTCTGATCCTCGTCGCTCCGTTTGCCAACTACACGGCGGGCGGTCAGGGCTACAACGTTTCGGGTCGCCTGCGAGAGCGGATTGATGCCGAACTCAATTTCTCCGGCCTTCCAAACGCCCGCACGTTCCTCTGGCCTGAGACAATTCGCTCTGAGGTTGAAGCCAGAGACGCCACGTTGAGGTCGGGCGCGCTCCTGACGATCTGGGGCGAATACGACAGCGGTCGTGTGCTGGCCCGATTTACGACGGCACAGAGTTCCGACGGAACGGGCGAGCAGCGTATCGTCGACATTGCGTCTTCCCCCTCCGAACTCCCGACCACAATTAACGTTAATCTGACCGGCGCTGTCAGGTATTTGACGCTGGTAACAACAGGCCGTGTCTACCTGGACCAGGGAGAGTATGACCGCGCCAAAGCCGTTCTCGTGCGCGCTTCCAACCCACCACCCGGGGACCCCAGCGCATTGGCGGACATCCGCCTTTTGCTCGGCATGGCCTACCTGGGCGGAGAGTCATTCGACTTCGACGAGTCGATTGTCATGTTCTCGTTTGTGCTGGACGAGGAGCCGCGCTCAGTGGAGGCGCTGAATGGCCGCGCCGTTGCCTACATGAGGCGGGGGCGGGATGGCGACATTGATCGAGCGCTTCCCGACCTGATCCGCGCAGAGTCCATCCGGCCGGATCACGGAGAAACGTACTCAAATCTCGGTGCGGCGTACATGATCCGCGCCGGACGGAACGACCCCGACCGTGCTCTTACGGTGTTTGGGCAGGCCATTGATCTTGCTCCGGAAAGCGCGATTGCCTACGTGAACCGTGCCGGAGCGTACATCGCCCGCGGCCAGACATCGGATCTGGAACTAGCACGCGATGATGTGAATCGCGCGCTGGAACGTGAGGCAAATCTCGCCGATGCTTATGTCACTTCCGGTTTGCTGCACGTGGCGAACGGCGGGAGGGTGGACCTGAACCTCAGCATCGTCGACTATGGCCGCGCCATTGAGCTGGCGCCTGAATCGCCGATCGCCTGGTTCCACCGCGGCCTTGCCTACTCGGAACTCGGTTCACTTTCTCAGTCCGCCGCTGATCTCGAGAAGGCGGCAGAACTCGCGCCACGGGCGCTCCAGTACCAGGACGCCGTCTGCCGGGCGTTGACAGTTGGGGGAGACGCGGCCTCTGCTCTCCGCTACTGTGACGTGGCGGTGCAGGCAGGCTACGAGAGGGCCTTGCTCTCCCGATCGTTGGCCTACGCAATGCTCAACCTGCCTGAGGAAGCAGAACAGGACCTCGCCACCTACATCACCTGGGCAAGATCGCTCTGGGGCCAGGCGTGCCGGGCGGCTCTCCTGGACGCCGCAAGCCTGCTGGATGCTCCAATCGCAACGTCACGCGGGGAGGCAGTGATGTGGGACCTGCTTGCGTTCCGACCATTGCCCATCATCCCCGGGCGGCCCACGTGTTAGTGGTTCGTGGATGGATTCCGGTCTTCGCCGGTATGTCGCTAGTGGGAAGGCTTGCGTTGGTGGAATAGAAAGCGCCCGCCCTGCCGTTCGGCAGGGCGGGCCTCCCCCTCCCCCCGTGTTTTGGGGTGAAACGCTAGTTAGTTGCTGTAGCCGGATGAGGGCCTTGCCGGAGCTTGCGGCAGGTCACCCATCATGTGGCTCAGCACATAGCGGAAGTCCTTGTAAGAATCCAGCCGGCCGAGCTCTCCGTCCAAGGACTCAAGTCGATCCGACAGCACGGACAACTCGTTCTGGATGATTCCTCCGCCGCGCGAGTCCGTGTTGGGCAGGCTCGCGTAGCGGTCCGCGGACAGCGCTACAATCGCGCCGAACTCCACGTATGCGTCATCGCCCCTGCCAAGCCTCCGATCCAGCCGCACGTCCATCCACTCAGACTGCTGATAGGAATCGCCGGTGACGGGATCGACCCAACGCAGATCCACAGTGCCAAGGTCCGCCACACTGTTCAGGCGCGAGCGCATCTCGTCGCGCAGACGCACCTCGAAGAACACGGTGGTTGCCGCGCCAGCCGGAATCTCCGCGAATTCCTTGCGGTTCTCGGTGAACGACTGGTCAGAGGTGACGCGGTTCTCGTAGCCGACCATGCGCCATGAATCCACAACGTCCGGGTTCCACCTCACCTGTGCCCGCGTCTGGTCCGCGAACGGCTTCGAGATTGCGAGCCAGTTGTCGCGCTCGAACGTCTGCTTCGCATGATCCGTGTCGTTAAGGTAGCGATACCATCCGTTGCCGTACTGCGCGAGCCGTTCTAGAAGCACATCGTTGTAGTTGCTGATGCCGACGCCAATAGTAATCAGGCGCAATGGGTTGGCGGCGTTCCGGTCATAGGCGCTTTCGAGGATCGCGAATGGATCCGTCGCGTTGACATTGGCCACGCCGTCAGACATCAGGATGATGTAGTTGTAGGCATTCGGCCTGTCACGCCGCGCCCGGTCCGCCAGCCATACGCCTTCATTAAGTCCCGCCTGGACGTTGGTGCTCCCGGTTGGAGTCAGGCGGTCGATGGAGCGCCGCACGTCTCGGTCATCCGGATTCGAGTGCTCGACGGTCAGGTCGTTGATGACGTCCGATGAGAAGTGAACGACGGCGATGCGGTCACGGCTGCCGAGGCTGTTTCGGATGGCCTCCGCCGCTTCCCTCGCGATCTCAACACGGTCCCCGTCCGCCATGGAGCCGGATGCGTCCAGGACGAGCGTGACGTTGACCGGAATGTTGTCCTCAACCTGTGGTGCCTGGAATCCGAGACGCACCATCTGGAACGCGCTGTCCAGCGGATGCTCGAAGACATCCGACGTGATGCCAAACCCGTCCTCGAATCGAGGCTGTGGATAATCGTAATTGAAGGAATTGATCCACTCTTCTGCCCGCACGAAATCCGGGTCGATCTCGTAGCCCGACTGCGCCCAGTTCAGCGCGAGCGCGAATGACGTCCTGTCTGTGTCAAGGCTGAAGGTGGACATGTTGTCCTGGTCTGCCCAGACCCATCCCGACTGCACGTAGTCATCGAACGTTACCGGGCCGCCGGGGACGATGGTCGTGCGTTCATATGTTGTGTTTGGGCGTGCGGGGACCGGCGTGTAGCGCGCCGGCTGACCGCTGTAGGACGCATCGAAGGCATCATCCATGTCATCATCCGATGACTCGGAGATCACGATTGGTGCGGATGCCGGCACTGCGGTGGAGCCGGAGATAGTGAGAGCCGTGGCAGTGGGCCGCGCGTTGGTGGTTGTGGGCCGACTGCTTCGTTCGTAGTAGTCGCCGTCCCCTTCGCTGGTTCCGCACCCGGCTGCCATCGCAATCATGACGACGATGGCAATAAGCGCCAGGATTGTTGTCTGCCCAACTCCTCCGAGGAATCCGCCGAGAGCTGTCCTCTCGGGCTTTTCGATGAGCCTGCTGTTTTGTGTACGCATGATGAGCGCCTCCTGCGTCTGTTGCCTCAGGCTCGACCGCTGCCGAACCCACAGACACAATCGCCCTGATACGCGCACGCATCCGACTACAACATTGATACATTCAGGTTCACTTACGCGCCAAAACTGTCACATTCGGCCTCTCTTACCCTGCAGGGGACATTTGGAGTGGGGCGTTACGATGTTTGGCTTCAGCCCGAGATCAAGATTCCCGCGTGCGCGGGAATGACGGGTGAGCGGTAGGGAGGGCAAAAAAGGAAAAACCCCCGGCAACCGCCGGGGGTTTTGATGCCTCAGCTGAGGACTACGACGGAATCTCCGTCGCAAGCACAAGCGACGACATGTCGCTTATGTATCCGCGTCAAGTGTTCACGAATGCCACGTCGTGCTTCGGAACCTGGTGATTCTCCGCACGGCCCATGAGCTGCCGAACGGCCTCGACAACCTGCGTTGTGCCGGCTGTTGATTGGCCGTTGGAAAGCTGGCCGCCGCCGGTATTGACGGGGAAATCGCCCTGCCATGTCGTATTGTGTTGGGCGTAGAAGGGGCCCGATTCTCCCTTGGGGAAGAAGCCGGAGTCCTCAAGCGTAATCATGACGGTGATGGTGTAGCAGTCATAGATCTGGGCCATGTCCATGTCTTGAGGTCCAAGCCCCGCCATCTGGAAGGCGTTCTTGGCGGAAACGACGGCGGGGGACGTGGTGATGCGGTCCACCCAGTCCACTCCGTGCTCGGCGCGGAGATTGTGGTGTCCCGCGCCCAGCAGATACACGGGCGGGTTGCGCAGCGTTCGCGCCTTCTCCGGCGTGGTGACGATGGTTGCCGCGGCTCCCTGTGCCGGCATCACGCACTCGAGCAAATGCAGCGGGTCCGCGACGAGGCGAGAGTTCAGGATGTCCTCCTCATTGGCGGGCTGGCCATTGAAGAAGGCGTTCTCGTTGCCCTGGGCGTTGAACCGCTGGTCTGCAGCCACGCGGGCTCGCTGGAAGTCCGTTGTTCCGTATTCCCACGTGTGCCGACGGGCTATCTGCGCGTACCAGCCGTTGGCCGCGACTACGGGTCCGTATGGCGCAACAAACTGCGGATCAACGTGGTCTGAGTTCGGCGCGTACATGCCGGGAATCTCTGAGACCGGTCCGGCGCCGTTGATGCAGAGTACTGTATCCGCGTAGCCGGCGTTGATGGCGGCCGCTGCTACGGTGACAAATGTGGCGGCGTTTTCGTTCAGCGCCGTCGCGAAGTTGGGTTGGATGCCGATGTATTCGGCGAAGTCGTACGCGAATCCCAGGCTCGGCATGCCAAAAGGAGGCTCAGCGATGATGCCGTTGATTTCTTCCTTGCGGATACCCGCGTCTGCGATGGCCTTTGCCGTCGCCTCCGCGAACATTCCCATGAAATGACGACCGGGGTAGGAACGGCGATGCTGTAGTTCATGGAAACCGACGATCGCAGCTTTTCCTCGAATACTCATCTGCTACTCCTCAGCCGCGCGTTCAGTGAAAAGGCGCGGCATTTATCGACGTATCCGCCAAAGCGTATAGTGCGCGTCTTCACCCGTGCCTGTCAATCTGCCTATCCTTGTCATTCCTATCTTACTGATATATGATGCCGCCACCTGAAAGAACACTTGTCCCAATATGACTTTCAAGCGCAAAAATGAGACCGACCTCACCTACGCTCTCAAGTGGGCGGCGTGGGAATGGCTGTATTCCGTTGCGCGCTGCCGGGTGATTGGGTTTGAGGTTGCGTTTGAGGGGCCGGGCGGGCGGATCGTGGACGTGGCCGGCGTTAGCAAGGACAAGGCTCTGTATGTTGTTGAGGTTAAGTCCTCACTCGCTGATTTCCGGCGGGACGACAACGATTCCCGTGATCAGGAACGAATGCGTCGAGAGGAGGAGGCTAACGACCGCATGGCTTTGCTGACGCAGGAGATTCTTGAGGAGGCGGGGGATGAGGACGCGGCGGCGCAGGCAACGCTTGATATCGAGATGCTCTCTCAGCGGTCAACGAAACTCAAGGAGAGGGCGGGAAAGCTGAGCACCAAGTTTCACGATCCCCGGTTTATCCGCGTGGCGGATTATAACTACCTGATGGTCCCCAGCAAGGCCGTTCGCCGCAATCAACTCCCGCCGCTGTGGGGCTTGCTTGCTCCAACACCGAAGCCTCATGCGGTCATTGAGGCGCCTCGTGTTGGCGGCAGCCGCCCGACTCACATGTATGCCGCCGTGCTGCGCGCTATTGCTCGATCAAACACCCGGGACATGATGCAAACGCGTGCCGAGGAGTCCAGGGTCAGCAGTTGTTAGTGAGGACTGCTTGCCGTCTCTTCGTGGTGAGTAATCTTGTACCCCTCGCGATAGGCCCGGCGTGGCAGGGCGATCAATGCGCGCCGTCGTTGCCCACTGAACACAACGACAAGGATGATTGCGCCAAGGTAGATGAAGGAGAACCACCATCGACCATCTTCAAGCGAGATGTCCGTGCCGGTCAGCAGCCGCAGCGGCTCTTCAAACAAGGGCAGAACCAACTGTGTTGTGAACAGGACAAATAGTGCCAACGCGCCCCGTGTCCCCAGGAACAGAGTCGCCAACAGAATGACGGCGAACAATGATTGCGCAGCCGTCAGGAAGACCTCTTGCGCCTGACGGTCATCAAGCGGCAGCGCCGACGGGCTACCAACGGACACCGAGTACACAATGGGCAGGCTACCCACGAGAAGCGACCACTGGTTCACCTTTGCCGATACCAACAGGCCGAGCGCGGAGGCGGAATCGCCTCGTATCGCGAAGATGCAGGCCACCACGATCTCCGGCGCTTCTGAAGCTAATGGCGCGACCCACTGGATCAGCAGGAATTCGTCGATGCCGATGCTCTTTCCCGTCTCAATCATGCCCTCGGCGAACGGCTCAGCCGACAGGAAGATCACAGTCGCCGCGAAGATGAACGACCCCAGCACAACCATGCGCCTGCGCGAAGGCTCCAGGTTGCCGATCAAGGCCGCCGGGCCCACCAGCTCCGGTTCCACCACCTCTGCTCGCGAACTGAAGTACATATACAGTCCAAAAAGCCCGATGAGTACAACCGCATCTAAAAGGTCGATCTGCCCTTTGAATGGGATCGTGAACGCATAGATCGTCGCGGCGGCCAGGAATGACAGTTCGATTGTCTGGCTCTTGTAGAGCTGAACGCGGCTATGCCGGTTCTCGAGCGGCCCGATACTCGGAACGCGTTCCGCCATCCTGAGCACGATGTTTTGCGACGCTGCTACGGCCGTAGATGCGGCAGAACCCTTGCGCCGCAACGCCTTTAACCAGACGATCCCCACAATGAGCGGCCATGCAAGACCGATCAGCAAACGATTCGCGCCCGTCATGTTCGCAACCGCATACGCCGCATACTCAGGGTCCGTGCCCGCCTTCCAGACGAGGCTGAAATCGACGGCATACTCCGGCAGCACGGTAATGATTGCTACCAGGGCCAACGCCAGCCCGTGAGAAATATCGTGTTCGAACGCCTCCGCAGCCCATGAAAGCAGGAAAGCAGCGCTCAGGATTCCGAGCCCGTAGATGAAAGAATTGAGAAGGGGGTGAAGATGGGCGTCCTGCGTATGCCCGAGTGTGAAAAGCGCGATGGCAGGAAACGTGCCAACAATTGCGGCAACGATGAATAAACGATTTCGGTTAGAGACTAATGACACGGCGTTGTCGACAGAAATTCCTTTCGCGCGCTTTCTCCAATACCACAGCGCGCACCCTATCGGAGTATACTAGGCTCAAAGTTGCCAGAACGCTGTGCAATTCCTCCGCTGGGAGCCTTTCAGAGGCCGGAGAGAGAGCAGCAAAACCCGGACATTGATGATAGTGGACACGCAGCACGAAGTGGTGAAATCAGACACGAGCGCCGAATGAATCCCCGCATCTTTCGAAACAGCTTTATTTGGGTGCTGGTCGCCGTCGCCCTCGTTGCCATCCTGTTTACGCTCCTCCAAAGCTCCGGAGGGCAGGGGAACCAGTCGCTGGGCTGGCTCATTGACCAGGCCCGGGGTGGGAACATCACTTCAATTGAAGTCTCCAACGACTCTTTGAAGGTGATGACGGTGGACAACCGCGAGGTCACCGTCAACAAAGAACCGGACATTTCCGTCTTTGAAATGTTGACGGTGAGCGGCGTTGACGTTGGTGAGGGCGCGGGGCAAGTGGATCTGCGGCCTCGCGGCAGCAGTGGTCTCGGCAGCCTGTTCGGCCTGTTCATCAACTTCCTGCCGCTCATTTTCTTCGGCGCAATCCTGATCTTCTTCATGAGGCAGGCGCAGGGCGGCAACAGCCAAGCCTTGAACTTCGGGCGCAGCCGCGCCCGCATGTTCATGGGCAACCGTCCGGCGGTCTCCTTCTCGGACGTTGCAGGTGTCGAAGAAGCCAAGATTGAACTTGAAGAGGTTGTCGAATTCCTCAAGTTCCCCGAGAAATTCGCCAGTCTCGGCGCGCGGATTCCTCGCGGCGTTCTTCTTGTCGGGCCGCCCGGCGGCGGCAAAACCCTTCTCGCCCGGGCCGTTGCGGGAGAAGCCAGCGTGCCGTTCTTCTCCATCAGCGGTTCTGAATTCGTAGAGATGTTTGTCGGCGTCGGCGCAAGCCGCGTCCGAGACCTGTTTGACCAGGCCAAGCGCAATGCTCCGGCCATCGTCTTTGTCGATGAGATCGACGCCGTTGGACGTCACCGCGGCGCGGGACTCGGTGGCGGACATGATGAGCGCGAACAGACACTGAACCAGATCCTCGTCGAAATGGACGGCTTTGACAGCTCAACGAACGTTATCGTGATCGCCGCCACCAACCGCCCCGACATCCTCGATCCGGCTCTCCTGCGCCCCGGTCGCTTTGACCGGCGTGTCACCATTGATCTGCCGGACGTGCGCGGGCGCATCGCCATCCTCGATGTACACGCAAAGGGTAAGCCGCTCGATCCCGACATCGATATGGAGGTCGTCGCCAAGCAGACCCCCGGATTCAGCGGCGCAGACCTTGCCAACCTCATCAACGAGGCTGCTATTTTGGCCGCGCGACGCAACAAGAAACTCGTCATGTACGACGAACTCGCCGAGGCCGTCGACCGTGTCTACGCCGGGCCGGAGCGCAAGAGCCGCCTCGTCACGGAGCGCGAAAAACGCACCACGGCCTATCACGAGGCCGGTCATGCCGTCGTTGGTCACCTCGTTCCCAACGCTGATCCTGTGCAAAAAGTCACCATCGTTTCTCGCGGGATGATGGGTGGCTACACGCGATTCCTCCCCAAGGAAGAATCCATGCTACGCACTCGCTCGCAATTGGTGGACGCCATCAAGGCGGCGCTTGGCGGACGGGCAGCGGAGGAGATCGTCTTTGGTGATATCTCCACCGGCGCGTCCAACGACATTGAGCAGGTCACGCGCATCGCCCGCGCAATGGTCACAACCTACGGCATGAGCGAAAAACTTGGCCCACTCACCTTGGGCAAGAAGGAAGAGATGATCTTCCTTGGGCGCGAAATCTCCGAGCAGCGCAACTACGGCGAACGTGTGGCTGATGTCATCGACCAGGAGGTCAACGGCATCGTCTTTGGTTCGTACGATGAGGCCAAGCGCATCATCAATGAGAATCGCCCTGTTCTGGAACGACTCGCAGAACATCTCATCGTCGAAGAAACGGTTGAGGGTGATCAACTCCAGCATCTACTCGATGATCCAATCGACCCCGCGCCGGAAGAGTCCGTTCCCGTAGAGGCCACATAGATTCGTGGGCGTTTAGCCGCCCACAAGATACGAATACTGACGTGCGCGACATCCTACAGGCCCTGGCCGGCGGCGAAATAACCGTGGACGAGGCCCAGCGCCGCCTCAATCTCCATGCAATCCGGGAAGTTGGCGACTTCGCCAATCTCGATCTCGGCCGTATGGCCCGCACCGGAAAACCGGAGATCGTCCGCTGTGCCGGAAAGAGTGTCGATCAGGCTGTCGAGCTTGCTCTCCCGTTTCTCGAACAACCCGGCGTCGTCGCCCTTTCAAGCGCGACTGCGGACCATGAAGCGGCCATTCACGCTGCCCGTCCCGATGTCTCTATTCGCTTTGAACCGTCGGCAGGTATTCTCATTGCCCGCAACCCGGACAAACCGGAACCGGAACGAATCGGCCGGGCCGCAATCATCACCGCGGGGACGTCCGATATGCCCATCGCCCTGCAGACGCAGCTAATTGCGGAGATGCTTGGCGTGGAAACCACATTGCATTCAGACGTTGGCATATCCGGTCTCCATCGGCTTTTCCCTGTGTTACAGGAAGTCGTCGAATTTGATCCGGAAGTCGTCATTGTGATTGCCGGGCAGGAGGGCGGCCTTGCGCCTGTCGCCGCCGGTCTTCTCGATCTCCCCATCATCGCGGTTCCGACGTCGACCGGAACGGGTTACGGCGGCGATGGCGTCGGCGCATTATCTACGATGCTTCAGTCCTGCTCGCTCGGACTTGCCGTCGTCAACATTGACAACGGGATTGCCGCCGGTGTCATGGCGGCTACCATTGCACGGCGGGCCCACCGCAGCTAGGGGGTCCTATTCGCCCCCGGCCATGTAGGTGAGGTCGGGGATGATTGTGACAAATCGATTCAATGAGTCGTTGAGGATGTCGGGCATCTCAAGCTGGGGGAAATGCCGCGAAAGGGGGATCGTATCGAACGACGCAGGTTGAATCGCCCCCAGCATCTGACCTGCCTGCGCGACAAGGGGATCATCCTCGCCGAAGATCAAGAGTGTAGGAGTCTGAATCAAGCCGAGACGGGAACTTGCGTCCCACTTGGCCGCCGCCACGAAATCCCGCATAGAGGACATGGGGCGCTGCTCTGCGCGCGCCGCCTTTAGCGCCTCTGCCGGCATGGGCATATGGGGCTCGCGCAGGCCGCGCAGGGCGCGGTTTTCCAGGAAACCTTCGGGGTCTTCCAACAGGTCCGCGGCCGTGTCCGCTGCCCATGGGAACGTGATTCCCGTCCCGATCAGCACCAAACCTTCAACCCGCCGCGGATGCCTGCTCGCGTAGTCGATGGCGATTGCGCCGCCCAGCGAATGGCCGACCAGCACTACGGGCGCCAGCCCCAGCGTGTCGATGAATTCCTCCAGGAATGATGCCCAGTCGGGCACGTCCTCCAGTGCCTCACCCTTTGACTGTCCATGACCAAGAAGGTCCAGCGCTATGGGCGTCTGGGACGGCGCGAAGAATCTCAACTGGTCAGCGAAGAGCCGGTGATCCGCCCCCGGGCCGTGAATGAAGAGGATACGCGCCCCCGGCGTGGGTCCGCCGATCTCATGAGGGCATTCGTAGTAGACGGACTCCCCACCAATGGTGACGTGCGGCATGACTCTTCTACTCTACATGACGGGGACGCCCGCTATACTTGAAATACCGCCGCCGTCACGCGGCGCATGGGAGGGTAGGGATTCATGTCAACATCGGAACAGGTGAGGCTTACGAGCCTTTCCCACTGCGCCGGTTGAGCGGCTAAACTCGGCCCTGCCGAGCTTGCGCAGGTTCTGCGCAATCTGCCGCCCGTTAGCGACCCCAACCTGCTGGTCGGAATCTCGACCGGTGACGATGCTGCTGTCTACCGCCTCACGGATGAGATTGCGCTCATCCAGACGATCGATTTCTTCCCGCCCGTTGTGGATGACCCGTATGACTATGGTGCGATTGCCGCCGCCAACGCGCTCAGCGACGTTTATGCCATGGGCGGCCATCCTGTTATCGCCCTCAACGTCGCGGCGTTTCCAGACGCGCTTGATAAGGACATTCTTGGTCGGATTCTGAAGGGTGGGGGAGAGAAGGCGGCGGAGGCAGGCACGCTCATCGCCGGCGGTCACACCATCGAGGACCCTGAGCCAAAGTACGGCCTCTCCGTCACCGGCATCGTGCAGCCTGGTCACCAGGTGGCGAATGTTGGCGCGCAGCCCGGCGATGTTCTGGTACTGACAAAGCCGCTCGGGTCCGGCGTGTTGACGACGGCGCACAAGAATGGGGCGTTGGATGATGCAACCCTTGCCGAGGTTGTTGCCATGATGGCGCAGCTCAACCGCGACGCTTCAGAGGCGATGGTGGAAGTGGGTGTCAACGCCTGCACGGACATCACGGGGTTCGGGCTGCTGGGGCACTTGAAGGGGATGCTCGACGGGAGCGGTGTTGGCGCGTCACTTTTGTTGGCTGAAATTCCGACGATTCCCGCCGCATGGGAGATGATTGACCGCGGGTTCGTCCCCGGAGGGAGTGGCCGTAATCGCATGTGGATTGAGGACACGGTGAGCTGGCATCCGGAGGTTACGGAGGCCGGGCGAATCATGCTGATGGACGCGCAGACATCCGGCGGGCTGCTTATTGCGGTGTCGGGCGACAAGCGCGATCAGCTGGTTTCCGCGCTTCAATCCCGCAACGCCGGCGCAGCCGTGATTGGTTATATCACTGAAGAACAGGAACTTCATGTCCATCCCTGAGGAGATTTAACCCATGGCTGCCCTTGAAGTATCTCGACAATTTGTCGATGAGATGATTGCCCATGCTCTGGAGGATGACCCGAATGAGTGCTGCGGCATTCTGATTGGCGAGAACGGGACGGTGATTGGCACGCGGCGCGTGACGAACATCGTCGACGAGAAGAACAAGCCGTTCCGATACCAGATGGCGCCGCTGGAGTACGCGTCAATCGACGAGGAGTGTTCGGCGAACGGGCGGACGCTGTGGGGGTTTTACCACTCGCATACGAAGTCACAGGCGTATCCGTCCAAGACGGACCAGAACCTGGCGTTTTGGCCCGGGACAAAGGACCCCATCTGGCCGGACTCCTTCTACCTGCTGGTCTCTCTTGAGAATAAGGACGCACCTGTTGTTCGCGCCTACACCATCTCACCGCCGAACGCGGGCACTGACGGCGATTTCCGTGTTGACGAGCACGAACTTCGTGTCACCGAGAATTCGGTTCCCAACCCGGCCTGATGTGCCTGATTGCGGCCGCGATTGCCGCCGGAGTCGGCTGGATCACCCTCGGGGCCACCGCAATCTGGTACCGCATTATCGTTGTTCCGGAGCTTTATATCGGGGATAGCGTTCTGCCATTCGTGGTGGTTGTGACGGTCGGCGCGGTGTCATTTCTGGCAGTTCTCGTGGGAGCGCTGCGGCGGACGCAGGGCAGGGCGGACGGGCTGCCGACGATGATCATTGCCTCGTTCGCTCTCGTTACCATCATCTTCAGTTCACTGACGACGACCGGGGTGCTCATCATCCCTGGGTTCGTGCTCTCGACGCTGGCGGCGGCGTTGCCTGCGGACAGGCCGTGGCAAAAGACATAAGCCGAGGCCACAATTCGAACCCACTTCCCGTGTAGGTGAAGGTCGGGGTGGGGATTTACAACCTGAAATCATGTCCGCCTAGACTGCCCCCAAAGTGAATTGCAGAGTGACCACAAGGACCCCAAACAGAATCAATGGTGTAGCCACGCTCCAGAAATAGGCCGCCATGAAAGGCTCTAGGTAGACCAGTGGAACAACCATGTTTCCTTGAGGCCAATCTGAATAGTCTTCTATTGATAAGACCCTGCGTAGTTTCCACCACAAAAGGGCGTTAAGGAGAATAATCACGAAGCCGATTGGTGCCGCAAAAATGCTTGCTCCGGCAGCCCCCGCGAATATTCCACCAGTGACCAAGCTCAAGAAAAAAGCGAAAACCCAAAGAACGCCGACCATTGTCAGTATGCCGACAGAGAAAACACCCCATGCGCCCAATACGATAGTGAGGGAGAACTCAAAGAGTCCATTTGCGTGTCGCCAGCCAAGATTTCTTAGGAACAAGCACACCCATGGCAGAAACAACATCGCAGATGCTAGGAAGCCTCCCAACAGTGCTTTCCACGGGCTCCGGCCAGTCAGCAATGCATTGGCAGTGCTGAGCAATGCAGCCAATGGGGCCAGAAGGAAGCCGATAACTGCCAGAAATAGTAGAGGGGATATAGCGAAAGAGGCTATTAGAAATACACCCCAAAGTTCAGTACCCGGTATGTCAAAAAGTGTCATTGCCTCGAACTAGACTTACTACCCGTTATCCCCCTCGCTGCGGCGGGCAGTTAGCCAGGAGTCTACTATCTGCTGTAGTAGTTCGAGTTCGGGGAGTTTGAGTTTGCCTGCTGCTTTGAGGGCCTCCGCGAGCATGTTTTGGGACTGGGCTTCCTGCATTGTCGTGCCGGCGTCGAGGCTGCCCTGAGACTTCCACCAGAGCTCGATGTCAGAATCGTCGGCGTGCTCGATTTCTTTTTCGATCAACCTCAGGAAATGGGTGCGCATATACTGCGTGACGCGTTCTTCTTCACCCTCCGGCGTCTGGATCCATAACACGCTGCCGTCGGCTCGGACATAGCGGCTTTGCGGCACGCCGTCGGCGGCAGGTTGTGCCGGGGCTGCATGCGCGTCAACTGTCGTTGGCGGTGGCTCAGCGGGGCGCGCACTTTCCCCGGTTGGCGAGTATCGGGGCGCCGGGGGAAGCCCTCCGCCGCCCGCCTGGTAACGCGGCGGCGCGCCTAAAGGGCTCGTGCTGGGCGGCGCGGCAGGGCGATCCAGTGGCGTTCTCGCCTGCCGTTGGCTTGTTATTGCCGATTGTTCACCCATCGGGGCGGCGAGCGGAGGTTGATTGAGTTCCTCTTCAAGCGGGTCGCTGGGGTTCATGACCTGCGGCAGGTTCAGGATCTTGAGTTCCCGAGTCACCATGTCCGTCGCGGACTCGGTGGGGAGCTTGTTCGTCACACGCTCGCCGGTCTCGTCTTCCTGCGACCGTAGTTCAAAGAATTTTTCGACCTGCTCGTCCGACGCCTCTTCAGGAGTCGCACCCGTCAGGCGATAGAAGTGCATGCGGTTCATGCCGGCCATGACGGCCTCGCCGCCGTCGGTCACGAAGCGAGAAACGCCGTCCTCTCCGCGCCGAAAATACTTGCTGGGCGGGGCCAAATCACGCCCCCTTGGCCGCCCTCGCCGCGGCGCCCCAATTGAGCAGCCAGTACTCAAGCGAGTCCGCAAGCGCCATCCATGAGGCGTGGATGATATTGGTGTGGCTGCCGACGGTACGCCAAACGTGATCGCCGTCAGTCGACTCAATGAGTACACGCACTGTCGCCGCCGTGGCGCTCTCCTGGTTGAGAATGCGCACCTTATAGTCGGTGAGCCGAACGACGACGATCTCAGGGAACTTGGTGACCAGGGCCTTGCGCAGGGCCTCGTCGAGGGCGTTCACAGGTCCGTTGCCCTCCGCCGCCGTGTGGTATTGTTCCCCTCCCACGTGCACTTTGACGACTGCTTCCGAAAGCGGATCATCGTTGTCTTCAGCGATATTGACGGACGGCCGCCTACGCCACGTTTCGACGACTGTCATGAAATCTTGCAGCATGAATGCTGGTGTGTAGTCGGGCAGGGCGCGTCGTACCAGCATCTCGAAGGAAGCCTCCGCGCCCTCATACTGGAAGCCGATTGCCTCCGCGTTCTTCACCTTTTCGAGGATTGAGCGCGCGGTGTCCGGCTCGACATCAATGCCCATTGCCTGCGTCGCCGCCAACACGTTGCTTCGCCCGGAAAGCTCGGACACAACGATGCGCCGCGCATTTCCCACGGTGTCCGGGTCCATATGCTCATAACTGCGTTCAACCTTCGCGACAGCCGCGGCGTGCAACCCGCCCTTATGGGTAAAGGCCCTTGCGCCTACGTACGGCTGCGAAGGGTTGATGCCCATGTTGACGATTTCCGCAATTTCCTGCGAAACCGTTGTCAGGTTCTTTAATTGCTCGTCTGAGACGACTCGAATGCTCATCTTGGTCTGGAGACCGGGAATGATGGAGCACAGATTTGCGTTTCCGCAGCGCTCGCCGTAGCCGTTGATTGTGCCCTGTACCTGCTCGATGCCGTGCTCGACCGCAGTAATGGAATTTGCCACGGCAAGTTCGCCGTCGTTGTGGACGTGAATGCCAAGCGGAACCGTAACAGTTTCCCGGAGGGCATCGACAACCTCACCGAGACGCTGGGGCAGCACGCCGCCGTTAGTATCGCAGAGGTGAATGACGTCCGCGCCGGCGTCCTGCGCTGCCTTGAGGCATTGGATGGCGTATTCGCTGTTGGCGTCGTAGCCGTCAAAGAAGTGCTCCGCGTCGAAATGCGCCTCCCGCCCCTCGCTCTTGAGGTACGAGATCGAATCGCTGATCATCAGCAGATTCTCTTCGAGACTCGTCTCCAAGACCTCCGTCACATGCAAATCCCAGGTTTTGCCGACGAGGGTAACGATTGGCGCTTCGGATGCGATGAGCGCCAGAAGGTTTCCGTCCTGTTCCGCCGTGATGCCTGCGCGGCGGGTTGAGCCGAACGCGGCGACGCGTGCCGTCTTGAGGTTCAGCCCCTTGACCCGCCGAAAATACTCCTCGTCCTTGGGATTGGAGAATGGCCACCCGCCCTCGATGATGTGAATTCCGAGGTCGTCCAGCTTGGTTGTGATGTCCAGCTTGTCCTTGACAGTAAGGGAGATACCCTCCTGCTGAGTCCCGTCCCGGAGAGTGGTGTCGTACAGAATCACGTGTGGCGTTGACGATGTCACTGCGTTGTCCTCTGACTTGTTCCTATTGAATCAACTATAGGCTATAGCGGCCGAGGCACTCGCGCCCGTTCCGGATTCTCGATTCTCTCAATGACGGCGTCCGCCATTTCGGTCGTCTTGACAACCCGAGTGTTGGAATCTGCCACGCCGACTCCGGCTACGTCTGCCGTGCGGTAACCCGCTGCAAGTGTTGCGTCAACCGCCGCCTCGACGGCGTCAGCCTCGTCATTCAGTCCGAACGAGAGTCGCAACATCATTGCGGCGCTTGAGATGGCAGCCAACGGGTTCGCAATGCCCTGACCGGCGATATCGGGCGCCGAGCCGTGAATCGGCTCATACATGCCGTAGAGACCGCCGCCCCGTTTCCGAATCTTCTTGGTTCCCAGACTGGCCGACGGCAGCATACCCATTGAGCCCGCCAACACTGATGCCTCGTCGGTCAGGATGTCTCCAAACATGTTCTCCGTGACGATGACGTCGAACTCCGCAGGTCGCTGGATCAGCATCATCGCGCAGGCGTCGACAAGGATATGGCTTACAGAAACGTCCGGGTTCTCCTCCGCCATCTCCTGCGCCACTTCGCGCCACAGCCTGGATGATGCCAGCACGTTTGCCTTGTCTACGGACGCCAGGCGTCCGCGCCGTCCCCGGGCGAGGTCAAAACCCACCTGTAATACCCGGCGAATCTCTTTCTCTGTGTACTTGAGCGTATCGACTGCCTTGCGGCCTTGCGAATCGTCCCAGCGTTTCTTTGGCTCTGCGAAATACAGCCCGCCGGTCAGCTCGCGCACGACAATCAGGTCGACGCCATTGATGACCGTGCTCTTGATGGGAGAGGCTCCAAGCAGTTCCGGAACGACTTTGACAGGTCGTAGATTCGCGAATAGCCCCATTCCGCGGCGCAGCGCAAGCAGACCTGCCTCCGGTCGCGTTCGTGCTCGTGGATCATCCCACTTCGGGCCGCCGACAGCGCCAAACAGAATTGAATCCGCCTGTTTCGCTATGTTGAGCGATTCATCCGGCAACGCGTTGCCGGTGGCATCAATGGCTGCGCCCCCGACAAGGGCCTCCTGGTACTCAAAGGAATGGCCGAACCGCTTGCCGACGGCCGCGAGCATCCGCACGGCCTCTGCGGTGACTTCGGGGCCGATGCCGTCCCCGGGCATCAACGCGATCGAGTAGTTCACCAGGCTTCAGAGTCGACGGGCTTAAGTCCCGCCCGTTCCTCGAATGCGGCGATGTCGTCCTCGTGTTGCATGGTGAGGCCGATGCTGTCCAGGCCGTTGAGCAGGCAGTGCTTGCGGAACGGATCAATCTCAAAGTACGCCTCGAACCCCTCGCGATCCGAAACAAGCTGCTTTTCAAGGTCGATGGTCAGTTCATAACCGGGACGAATACGGTCGAGGATCTCGCGGACAGTCTCTTCCGGCAGCTGCACAGGCAGAAAACCGTTCTCAAAGGAGTTGTTGTAGAAGATGTCCGCAAACGTCGATGAGATGACCGCCTGGAATCCGAACTGTTGGAGAGCCCACGGGGCGTGCTCACGGCTTGAGCCGCTGCCGAAATTCGGCCCCGCAACGAGGATGGTGGCCTCGCGATATCCAGGCTTGTTCAGCACGAACTCCGGGTTCTCGCCCCCGTCCGGCGTGTAGCGCCAATCAAAGAACAGGAACGGCCCGTAGCCCGTACGCTCCACGCGCTTGAGGAACTGCTTGGGAATGATCGAGTCCGTGTCTACGTTCGAGCGATCCATCGGCGCTGCCGCACCGGTATGTGAAATGAACTTCTCCATCGTTCCCTCTGTGTTCCGGCTCTACGCAGGTGTCGATTCCCACTCTCGAATATCGACGAAGCGACCCTCGATGGCCGCGGCTGCCGCCATCTGCGGACTGACCAGGTGTGTTCGACCGTCTTTGCCTTGCCGCCCCTCAAAGTTGCGATTGGATGTTGAGGCGCATCGCTCCTGCGGCATCAGGATGTCCGGGTTCATGCCCAGACACATTGAGCATCCCGCAGCGCGCCATTCAAAGCCCGCCTCCGTGAACACTGCGTCCAGCCCTTCCTGCTCCGCCTGCCACTTGACCAGCGCGGAGCCGGGAACCACCATCGCGTTCACGTTTGGATGCACCTGTCGACCTCGCACCATGTCCGCCGCGGCGCGCAGGTCAGACAAGCGGGAGTTGGTGCAGGAGCCGATAAAGACGCGATCGATCTCGATGTCCTTGATGTTCGTGCCGGCTTCCAAACCCATGTAGGCCAGGGCGCGTTCTGCCGCCTCGCGCTTATTTTCCGGCAGTTCAGCAGGGTTGGGCACTGCGTCATCAATGGTGACGACCTGCTCGGGATTCGTGCCCCACGTAACGTGAGGGCGTAGTTCGCCGGCATCAAGTTCAACGACGACGTCGTATTCCGCGCCGTCGTCTGTGGCGAGTTCTTTCCAGCGTTCGACGGCCTCGTCATACTCTTCGCCCTGCGGGACGAATCTGCGGCCGCGCAGCCAGTCGAACGTGGTCTCGTCAGGCGCAATCATGCCTGCACGGGCGCCGGCTTCGATGGACATGTTGCAGACCGTCATGCGGCCTTCCATCGGGAGAGAGCGGATGGCCTCGCCGGTGTATTCGATGACGTAGCCCGCTCCGCCGGAGGTGCCGATCTTGCCGATGATGCCGAGGATGATGTCCTTGGCGGTGACGCCCGGGGGGAGCTCGCCGTCGACACGAACTTCCATCGTCTTTGGCTTGAACTGGCGCAGGGTCTGGGTTGCAAGGACGTGCTCGACCTCAGAGGTGCCGATGCCCAGGGCAAACGCTCCGAACGCGCCGTGGGTGGCGGTGTGGCTGTCGCCGCACACGATGACCTTGCCGGGCTGCGTGTGTCCGAGCTGGGGGCCGATGACATGCACGATTCCCTGGTTCTCATCATTCATGTCGTAGTACGTGATGCCGAATTCGCGCGTATTCTCCGCCAGCGTTTCGATCTGCTGCTTGGAGATTGGGTCTTCGATAGGCAGGGAGCGGTCGGTTGTGGGGACGTTGTGGTCGACCGTGGCGATGGTCAAATCGGGCCGCCGCACTTTGCGCCCCGCCAGCCGCAAACCCTCGTAAGCCTGCGGCGATGTCACCTCGTGGACGAGATGAAGATCAACGTAAATCAGGCTGGGCTCGCCCGTCTCTTCGCGGACGAGATGAGAGTCCCAGATCTTCTCGAACATGGTGCGTGGCTGCATTTCAGTGTTCTCTTGTGATGTCATCGACCCTGGAAACTCCTTGTACTGCCGGCTTGCTAGACTATGACGCTAGTGGCGCGTTGCTTGGAGGCGAGCAGGCGGTTGAGGGAGTCTACGTAGGCCCGCGCGCTGGCTACGACGATGTCCGTATCCGCGCCGCGTCCTATGTAGTTCGTTCCCTCGTGCTCGATCCTGAGTGTCACGTCGGCGATTGAATCCAGCCCCTCCGTTACCGCCTCAACGCGGTACTCAACGAGGTGGTTCGGAACGTCCACGATCTGTGTAATGGCTTGGTAGATAGCGTCAACCGGGCCGGTGCCAATCGCGCTTGCCGTCTGAGCCTCTCCATCAGGGTCGATAAGGCGAACGGTGGCCGTCGGAACGGCCGGAGAGCCGCTCAGAGCCTGCACGTGATCGAGCGTGTAGATGTCGTCGCCCGTCGAGCGCCTGTCCTCACCCATGAGGGTTTCCAGGTCGCGATCCGTCACGCTCTCCTTCTTGTCTGCCAGGTCCTTGAAGGCGACATAGACGCGCCCCAGGTCTTCCTTGGAGACGGCATAGCCCAGGTCATTCAGGCGGGCCTCCAGCGCGTGGCTGCCGCTTTGGCGCCCAAGAACGAGCGCGGTGCCGGGCACACCGACGGACTGCGGCGTCATGATTTCAAACGTGATAGGGGCCTTGAGCATGGCGTCCTGGTGGATGCCGGACTCATGGCGGAATGCGTTCAGCCCCACGATGGCCTTGTTGGGCTGCACGGCAAAGCCCGTGTAGTCGCTCACCATGCGGCTGGCGCGGTAGATCTGGGTGGTATCCACGCCTGTGGTGAAGCCAAGCAGGTCCTCCCGCGTGTGGATGGCCATGACGACCTCTTCCAGCGAGGCATTGCCTGCCCGCTCGCCGATGCCGTTGACGCAGACCTCAACCTGGCGCGCGCCGTTCTGGACGGCCGCGATGGAGTTTGCGGAGGCGAGGCCAAGATCGTTGTGGCAATGAACGCTGATGGTCGCGTTGCTAATGTTCTTGACGTTTTTGAACACCCCGGCGATGAGCCGTCCGAATTCGTCCGGTATGGCGTAGCCGACGGTGTCCGGGATGTTGATGGTCGTTGCACCGGCGTTGATAGCCTCAGTAACCAGGCGATAGATGAAATCCCAGTCCGTTCGCGTGGCGTCCATGGGCGAGAATTCAACGTTGTCACAGTAGCTCTTGGCGCGCTCGACGGACGTAATGGCCTGCTCCATCACCTCTTCCGGGCTCTTGCGAAGCTGATGCGTAAGGTGAATGTCGGAGCTTGAGATGAAGACGTGGATGCGTGGCTTGTCTGCTACTTGCACGGCCTCCCACGCCGCGTCGATGTCACCGGGTATGCAACGCGCCAGCCCGGCAATGACCGGCGCGCGAACTTCACGAGCGATGCGCTGGACGGTTTCAAGGTTGCCGGGTGATGAGGCGGGGAATCCCGCTTCAATAACGTCCACGCCCAGCCGTTCAAGCTGGCGGGCTATTTCCAGCTTCTCCTCCCAATTGAGGCCCGCGCCCGCCGCCTGCTCTCCGTCGCGGAGCGTTGTGTCAAATATCGTTATTCGTTCCTGCTCAACCATGACTGATGTCCTTTGTCTGTAGGTGTTCCGCGGCCGGTCAGGCCGCGCCTCTTCCCTGTTTGCGCGCGCCCACCTGCTAGCGTCCCCGCAACATGGGCGCGCCTGTAAGGTAGAGGTTGCCGCCGCATCCGGCGCCCAATGCGCGCCGCGGCGAGTTGGCATGTGACGGTGCAGTCATTGGAGTTATGTCCGGCTAGACCGTGTCCTTCAGCCAGGGCATCATTGCGCGCAGATCGCGCCCGACGACCTCGATGAGGTGCGTCGTGTCCGCGGCCTTTAAGGCGTTGAAGCTGGGGCGTCCCGCCTGGTTCTCAAGGATCCAGTTGCGGGCAAAGGTCCCATCCTGCACTTCTTCCAGGATCTGCTGCATCCGCTCTCGCGCGCCGTCGTCGATCAGGCGCGGCCCGGACACGTAGTCACCGTACTCGGCGGTGTCGCTCACGGAGTAGCGCATGTATTCCAGCCCACCCTGGTAGATGAGATCAACGATGAGCTTCATCTCATGCAGGCACTCGAAATAGGCGATCTCCGGTTGATAGCCGGCCTTGACCAGCGTCTCAAACCCGGCCTTGACGAGGCTGCTGATGCCGCCGCACAGGACGGCCTGCTCGCCGAACAGGTCAGTGATTGTTTCCTCGGCGAACGTCGTTTCGATGACGCCCGCCTTGGTTGCGCCGATGCCCTTGGCGTAGCCGAGCGCCCGTGCCCGCGCGCCCTCGGTGACGTCCTGGTGGATGGCCAACAGGGCGGGGGTGCCGACACCTCGCTGGAAGAGTTGCCGGACGCGATGGCCCGGCGCCTTGGGGGCAATCATGGTCACGTCCACGCCCGGAGGCGGAACGATCTGGCTGTAATGGATGTTAAAGCCGTGCGCGAACATCAGCGTCTTGCCGTCACTGAGGTGCGGAGCGATAGACTCGTCATAGACCTGCTTCTGACGGGTATCCGGGATCAACATCATAATGATGCTGGCCCGCTGGGCGACCTCTTCAACGGTCCCGACTTCCAGGCCGTCCGATTCCGCCTGCTCCCACGACTTGCTGCCGCGGTACAGGCCGACCATAACGTTTGCGCCGCTGTCCTTGAGATTCAGGGCATGGGCGTGTCCCTGGCTGCCATAGCCGATGACTCCGATCACCTCGTCCTTGATGTGATCCAGGTTCGCATCGTTGTCGTAATAGATGTCTGCCATCGCGCCCTTCCTGCCTTGTGTTGTCCTGTGCGGTAGCCGTAGTCGGCCCTATCCCCTGTTCGGCCGCGCGCCCACGAGTGCAGGCGCGCGGAATTCACCGTCTTGCGGCGCCTCTTCGTCCTTGGTAAGCGCCACGAGTCCCGTGCGCATCAACTCGAGAATGCCATACGGCTCCAGCAGGTTCAGCAGGCTCTCAACCTGCTCTGTCGGCCCCGTGATTTCGATTATGACGGTGGTCGGTGAGACGCTCACAACCTCCGCTCCGCGGAACAGGTCAAGAATCTCAACAATATGGCCGCGGTTCTCCTGAGTGGCCCGTACCTTGACCAGCGCCGTTTCACGCGCCACGTAGTCCTCGTCAGTGATATCCATCACTTCCACGACATCTACGACGTTCCACAACTGGGATGTCACCTGCCAAAGCGCCGATTCCGGCACGTTGTCGACAACGATTGTCATGCGCGAGAACTCAGGTTTCTCTGAATGACCCACTGTCAGGCTGGCGATGTTGAAACCACGCCGCCGGAACATGCTTGCCACACGGTTGAGCACGCCGGGCCGGTCATGTACCAGCGCGGAGATAACACGGCGCATCGTCATCGCGCCACCGTACCCAGAGGCTGCTGTTGCGTCCACGGGTCCTCGACCATCTCATTGACGGATTGGCCTGCCGGAATCATCGGGTACACCAACTCATCAATCTCGACAAGGAAGTCGAGAATGACTGGGCCGTCATGATCCTGCGCCCGCTTGATGGCGGAATCAACGTCTTTGATGTCCTCGACGCGGATGCCAAGCATGCCGTACGCCTCGGCCAGCTTCACGAAGTCCGGACCCGTGGTATTGATCTGGCTGTAGCGCTTGTCGTAGAAGAGCGTCTGCCATTGGCGCACCATGCCGTGGTGGAAGTTGTTCATGATCGCGAACTTCACGGGCGCATTCTCATCGCGGATTGTTGCGAGTTCCTGCAAAGTCATCTGGAAGCCGGCGTCACCACAGATAGACCACACCTGCTCATTTGGCATGCCCATCTGCACGCCCATCGCAGCCGGGACCTCGTACCCCATCGTGCCCAGGCCGCCGGACGTGATGAAGCTATTCGGCCTGTCCGTTACGTAATGCTGCGCGGCCCACATCTGGTGCTGACCAACGCCGGTCACGATGAAAGCCTGGCCGTTCGTCATCTCATGGATGCGCTTGATGACGTACTGCGTTGACGGCTTGCCATCGAAGTCCCTGACAACCAGCGGATGCTCGCGTCTGAGGTCGTCCACGCGTGAGAGCCACTCCGTCCTCGTTTGCCTGTCAATCAGTGGAAGCAGCGCGTTGAGCGAATTCTTTGCATCACCAATTACCGGCGCATCCGCGAAAATGTTCTGGTGAATTGCTGAGCGGTCGATGTTCAGATGCACGATCTTTGCGTTTGGGGCGAAGTCCGCGACTCGACCGATGATGCGGTCGTCGAACCGCGACCCGACGTTGACTAGCAGGTCGCACTCGTCCACCACTAGGTTGGCGAACGCAGATCCATGCATGCCCATCAAGCTCATGTACAGGTAGTGGTTGCCCGGGAATGAGCCGATGCCCAGAAGGGTAGGAACGACGGGAATCTGGGCCTTCTCAGCTAGTTCCCGCAATTCCTTCTCAGCGCCGGCGACCAGCACGCCGCGCCCCGCGAGAATAACCGGCTTCTTCGCCGCGTTGATCATCTCGGCAGCGGCCTCTACCTGCACGGGATCAGGGTGCGTAATCGGCCTGAATCCGGGCAAGTCGTCGACGGTCTCCGGATACCCGTTGAACTCGCCGATCTCCTGCAGCACGTCTCGTGGCAAGTCCACTAGAACCGGCCCCGGGCGCGCCGACCGCGCGATGTGAAACGCTTCTTTCATCACGCGCGGAATATCCTCGGCGCTCAGAACGAGATAATTGTGCTTGGTGACGGGAATGGTGACGCCGGTGACGTCGGTCTCCTGGAACGCGTCCTTCCCAATGGCGGGCCGCGTCACCTGTCCGGTGATTGCGACGATGGGTGTGGAGTCCATGAAAGACGTGCCCAAGCCGACGGCCAGGTTGATTGCTCCCGGGCCGGACGTGGCGATGCAGACGCCCACCTTGCCCGTTGCCCGCGCATAGCCGTCTGCCGCGTGCGCCGCGCCCTGCTCATGCCGGGTCAGGACATGGTGGATCGATGGGTACTTCAATATGTGGTCGTAGAACGGCAGAATCGCGCCGCCGGGAACGCCGAAAACGAGGTCGACGCCCTCGGCCTGCAGCGACTCGCATACAAACTCTCCGCCGGCCAGCATCCTGCCTGACATCGTTCTCCTCACTTATCGAACTTATCGACTTGCTTGCGTGATTGCTGTCTCTCCAGGTGCGGGAGGATGGAGTCAGGGCCCGCGCTGCCCACAAAAAACCCGTCCCGCGAAGGGACGGGAGCTTGCGCGATCCCGCGGTACCACCCTCCTTACCCGGCCCCGTGACCGAGTCTCTCATTAGCGTTTGTGCAGGCGCGACCCCGCCAAAACGCAATTGTCTCCATCCTGACGACGGAGACCGCGTTTCGGATGCTCCAGGGCGAGTTCACGCGCCATCACGACCGGGCTTCCACCATCCCCGGCTCGCTATCCGCCAGGCAGACGCTACTACTCCCTTTCGTAGCAGTATCGATTTTGCCATTCCTAGCTACGAGTGTCAACATGATTCCTATTAGCCGCCTATTGAGCCTCCCCTCCATCCAAACTGTTCAGCGACAGTGGTGAAAATGCGATTAAGAGACTTTGCCGATTCCGTCCTCCGCCTGCTCTTTCCGCCCCGCTGCGTTCTGTGTGGACGAGAGGGTGACCTGATCTGCGAATCTTGCGGACGTGCGTTTCCTCTACGCCTTGACGCGGATGCGATTCCGAAGCTGCCCGGCGTCCGCGCTGCACGCGCAGTTTGGCCATACGAGGGGAACGTTCGAGAGATTGTCCGCCGCTACAAATACAACGGACTGCGGTCGCTGGCGCCGGTGCTCGCCGCGGAAATGGCGACTGTGTTGCTTGAATGGAATCCACGCATCGATGTGATCGCGCATGTTCCCGTCCATCCGGCGCGTCTCCGCGAACGGGGATTCGACCAATCTGACCTCTTGGCGCGAGAACTCTCACATCTAACGGGGATAGCGGCAACTTCTGCACTGGCGCGTTTGCGGGAGACGGCCGTTCAAGCGCGAGCGATGAGCGCCGCGCAACGGGCCACCAATGTTCGCGGCGCGTTCCACGTCCCCGATCCGGAGCAAATCCGACGCGCTAATGTCCTTCTCATCGACGATGTGCTGACGACGGGTGCAACGCTCACGGAAGCCGCGCGCGCCCTCCGCCGCGCCGGCGCCAGGAACATCTATGCGCTGACCCTAGCCCACGAGACCTAGACAGCGTGTTGGCAGATGACGCTCCCATATGCTCTGCACGGGGGATAATGGCGTCATGACAGATGCGCATAACGCCCCACTTCGCGTTGGTAAGCTCCCGCCTCACCTGCTTGCTAAACTGCTTGAGCAAACCAACGTGAAAGACCCCAGCGTCATCCTTGGTCCGCGGATGGGAGAGGACGCGGCGCTCATTGACAACGGGGGGGAAAACTACCTCGTCGTCAGCTCAGACCCCATCACATTCGCTGCGGAACAGCTCGGGTGGTACGCCGTGCACGTCAACGCCAATGACATCGCCGCAGCAGGTGGGACACCGAGATGGATGGTGATGACCATCATCCTGCCGGACGGCGCTCCGCCGCAACTTGCAAAGGACATCATGCGCCAGACGATGGACGCCTGCGCGGAGATCGGGGTGACGCTTGTGGGCGGCCACACAGAGGTGACTTACGGCATTGACCGCTCAATCGCCATCGGCACGATGATTGGTGAGGTTCGCAAGGGCAAGGAAACACCAACCTCCGGTGTTCAAGAAGGCGATGCCATCATCCTCACCAAAGGTGTCGCTATTGAGGGCACGGCTATCCTGGCCATTGAACTCGCTGATCGGCTTCGCGCCGCGGGGGTTTCTGAAGATGCGGTTCGGCGCGCTGCGGGTTTCCTGCTCGATCCCGGCATTAGCGTAGTGAATCACGCCGGGATTGCTCTTCAAGTCGCCGCCATTCACGCCATGCACGATCCCACCGAGGGCGGCGTTGCGACGGCTCTTCACGAGATGGCGGACGCCTCAAACGTCGGTATGGACATCGATGCCGAGGCTGTACGGGCCATGACGCCGCGGGAGACAGCGGAAATCTGCCGCGCGCTTGGCGTCGATCCTGTCGGGCTCATCGCCGCCGGCGCGCTCTTGATTGCGGCCGCTCCTGAAGATGCGCCCAAAATCATCGCCGCCCTTGAAGAGTCGTCGATTCACGCAGCCGTCATCGGCCGTGCCATTGCTCGCTCAGGAGGCGTTAACGTCCCACGATTTGAACGGGACGAGATGGCGCGAATTCTCGGCTGATTAGCCATTCTGAATTGGAAGGGGCGGCGCGCCGAGTTGTTGGAGCGCGGGGGGGAGCCGTGCCTACGCGGCCTCAGGCATGGTTTCCAGGATGAGTTGCGCGTACTGGAGAAGGTGACGATCCGGGAGGAATAGCTCCCGTGCCCGCTCCCTAGCCGCTGCGCCCAGTTTAGCCGCCCATGCCGGATTAGCCAGCAGATTCCTGATTGCCTGCCCACATGCCGCTTCATCCAAAGCGTCGGGCAGCAGGATTCCCGATTGACCATCAATAATCTGCTGACGGATACCACCAACCGCGCTCGCGACGATGGGCTTGCCCTTCCACATGGCCTCAGTCACAGTCAGCCCGAAACCTTCCGCAATGCTCTTCTGGACGATGACCGTCGCGTGGCTTTGAATTGCATTGATGATTGCCGCGTTCTCCTCGCGATCGTCCATCGGCACGCTCACAAGATGTATCCGACGCCGTATCGCGTCCGGCAGGGTCCGCCACTCCGTCGAACAGTTCGCCAGCACAAGACCCGCCTCCGGGTCATCCGCCACGCCGCTCGTGGAGGGCCCCACAAGGAACAAGTGCGTGTTGGCAGGTGCGTTCTCCATCCCGGTAAACGCCCGCATCACTCCCGCCATGTCCTTCAACGTGTCCCACCGCGCAATCTGTACGACCACCGGATCATCGGGGCGGGGCAGGGCGCCTTCTGTCAGGGCCTCAACCCGATGCATGAAGGGCGCGTACGACCCATCCTCACGCCGGAATGACGGCGCTGACGCCGCGGCGGCATCCAACAACCCAACCTGCGCCAGGATGTCCCGCGCAGTGTCCGGATCCAGAGCTTCGTTCTTGGCGCTTGAGGGATCGATTGACGGATTGATGACGCGCACGGCGGCGGAATCGAGCCATGCCGGCGCGTACTCCGCCAAACTGAAAATACAGAAGTCCGCCTCCTGAATGTAAGGACGCAGAAACTCCCACGCCCCGTTCACCAACTCATCGTGTCGCTCGTGGCCGATGTGGCACCGCCAGATAACACGCGCGCCTGCCTGTAGCATCGCCGCGGCCAGCCCTGCCGTTTGAGGGTCATGGAGGATGACGATGTCTCCGGTCCGCAGCTGGGAGGAGATATTGTCGGCGTTTTCTGCCAATACACGCTCGTAATGCGTGCGCTCTGCCTCGCCCAGCGGGCCGCCGTCGCCCAGTTCTCCGTGTAGATTGTTGTGAATGCGCTTTGTTATGCGAAAGAACTCGCTGTCGCCGTCAATCACAAGCCAGCGAGATTCGACGCCCGCTCCCTTCGCATACCCACAGAGCCCCTGTACGAGCTCGGCGACGCCTCCTCCACGCGCCGTGGAATTAACGTTTACGACGGCACGGCCCTGAAGGGCGTGGCTGACTGTCTGCGCAGCCTCTGCAAGTGCAGAGCCTCGCCTTTTGTTGACGAACGGAATGAGTAGGTCAGGCGACCGAGGGGGTACCTCGACCTCCAGGACCTTACTGGCATCGACGATCCTGCCTACTGATGCTGTCACGATTTCCCCCGCGCATTTGATAACGACCACAGTAGGGTCAGATTAATTGTACGTGTCTAGTCCTAATCTGCCATAGAGCTTCTCGGGTACGAACCCAGCAAGCGAATCCGCTTGCAGATCGTCCCCAGTCCCGCCTCAACCTCCGCGAATGCCTCCGCCAGTCCCGGGTCACTGATGTGGCCCAGGAATTCCACGATGAATGTGTATTCCCACAAGCCCTCCCGCTGATCGAGTCGGGATGGCCGCGACTGCAGCATTGTTGCGTTCAACCCGCGTGAGGAAAACAGGTTGAGCACGTTTACCAGCGCCCCCGGTTGATTCTCCACATCGAACAGGATCGTTGTCTTGTCGCTGCCGGTGTTGTCCGGAGTCTCATTGTGTCCAAGCACCCAGAAGCGGGTTGCGTTCTCCGCCCCATCCTCCATGTTTTCCCGCACCACCTTTAGCCTGTAGTACATAGCCGCAACTGCATTGGCCAATGCCGCCGCCCCGGGGTCCTCAGATGCTGCGGCTATCTGCGCCCCACGTGCTGTACTCGACTCATCGATGACCTCGATCTCCCGCCCCAATTCTTCTGATAAGCGCCGGATGCTCCGCCGGCACTGGCTCAGGGCCTGTGGGTGCGAGTAGATGCGTGTGACCTGTTCCAGCGATGTCTTGGTCAGCAAGTGGTGGTGAATGGGCAAAAAAACCTCAGCCACGACGTTGATGCCCTCCCTGGCGCCAACGAAATTCAGCGTCGCACCTACTGTTCCCTCAAGCAGGTTCTCAATGGGCAGTACACCGTATTCAATCTCACCCTGCTGGACGGCCTGGCAGATTGCCTCTGACTCCATCGGTTCGAAAATGGCATCCCGGCCGAAATGGGCGATGGCGGCCAGGTGCGTGAACGTCGCCTCCGGCTGGAGAAATCCCACAGTCGGTCTATCGAAGCTCATGCGCGCTCCACCTTCATCCGCACGAATCCGCGCTTGCCCATCTTGATGATTGCTCCTTCAACGTCCTCAGGCGTGAGTTGCAGGTTTGGATCCGTCTGGCGCCGTTCGTTGATCTCCAGGCCACCCTGCTGGATGAGGCGGCGAGCGTCACCGCGGCTCGTCGTAAGGCCCGTTGCCACCGCTACGTCGACCGTGGTGAACGACCCATTTGCGGGTCTGAGAATCGCCTCTTCGACATCCTGCCGTATGCTCCCTTCATCCACCACACGGGTGAACTCCGCCTGCGCCCGCTGCGCCTCATCGGCGCCGTGCAGGCGCTCTGTCACTACTCGAGCAAATCGCTCGCGGGCATCCTGCAGATTTGATTCCGATGAAAGTCTGCTGCGCACCTCGTCAATTTCTCCGTCCGGCGTGTCCGTCAGCACGCTCAGGAACATCGGAAGCAGCTCGTCGCTGACTTGCGTCAGCTTGAAGAACATATCGACGGGGTTCTCGGTGAGATCGACGGTATTTCCAAACGACTTGCTCATTTTGCGGCCATCCAACCCCGGGATGAGCGGCGTCATGAGCACGTGCTTTGTCTTGCCGTTGTAGTTCCGCACGAGGTCTCGCCCGACCATCATATTAAACATCTGGTCACGGCCGCCAAGCTCGGCGTCCACGCTCATCGCGACGGAGTCGTACCCCTGAAGCAGCGGGTAGAGGGTCTCATGCAGGTGGAGGGGCCGTTGTTGAGAGAGCCGTTCCTGGAACATATCCCGCTCTATGAGCTGTTGGACGGTGACGTTTGCTGAGATTTCAATCATGTCTCGCAGCGTGAGTTGGTCCAGCCATTCGCCGTTCCACTTGATCTCGATGGGATTCTCCCCACCCAGATCAAGCACACGGGAGATCTGGTTCCGCCACGTTTGGGCGTTAACGACGACATCCCGACGGGTCAACTGTCGGCGCTCTGCTGACTGCCCCGTCGGGTCTCCGATTCGTGCCGTGAAATCCCCGAAGAGAAAGATGACCCGGTGCCCGTTTAACTGGAACCACCGCAACACGCGCAGCGAGAGGTAATGGCCGATATGCAGGCTTGTGCTCGTCGGGTCGAAGCCCTGGTAGATGGTTAGTCGTCGCCCTGAGTCCAGATCCTGTTGAAGCTCCTCTTCAACGTTCACACCGTCCAGGATTCCACGACGAAGCAGGTCTGAAAGCGACCACGCCCCCAGCGCCTCATCAGCCGGCGGGGGCGGGTACACTTCGGCATCCTCTTCCGACGGCGCCAGCGACTGCAATAGGGCAGTAGCCTCCTCCGTATCAACAATCGGCGTGAGCGCCCCATCGTTCTCAGACAGCGATGGCTTGTCCGCGCTCACAAAGCCGTAGCAAACCTCTCCGCCCAACACCGCTTTGGCCAACAGCGCCAACTCCTGTGTTGCCGCTTCCACACGCTCAGCGGTTGCATCCGAGAATCCGTCTACGGGAAAGATGATTGTCCTGCTCTCCGGCGTGGTCATTGCCTTTTCGGCTTGCCGCCACACCCAGCGTCGGGTGCGAATATCGCCGCCAGTCGCATACACCGGCTCGCCTGCGGGCACACCCTCCGCGTCATCCGTGCCGGTGGCCGCGAACGTGTCTCTCTCCCGGCTAAGGCGCACGGTGATGTCTCCGGCGAGCCGATCCATGTCATGCGCGCCCACAGGCACGAGGTGTCTAAGCGAGATGAGGTTGGCAACGTCTGCAGCGGGGTTGATGGATCGCACATAGTCGCCGCGCAGACATCGCTGCGCCAGGGCCGCTATAGAGGGCATGTGAGTGCGAGGGTTGATCCCCTCTGCCTCAAATGCCTGCTCCCAGCGTGCAATTGCCGGATGGCCGTGCAGCCCGGAGCCGCCTAGCCGCCATGAAACGGACTCTGCCGATGTACGGAGCGCGCGCGCAAGCGCGCTCCTATTTTCGGGTGAGCCCGCCCCGGCGCCGCTTACAAAAACAACCCCAACTACATAAGTCGGATGCCGCTCAAGCAGCCCTTGATCAAGCTCAAAAACACTCATAATTCAAAGCGCGCTTTGGTGGCAGGAGAGGGATTCGAACCCCCGTAGCCCTTAGGGCGCCAAGTTTACAGCCTGGTGCGTTTGTCCGCTCCGCCATCCTGCCAATGCTACGCATTCTACCGACCATTGCCCTCGCCGCGCTACTGATTCTTATACTCGCTCACCTTTCGGACAGATTGCGGGCGTCGGCGACTACATCTCCCGACCAACTGCCTTTGCGATGCGGTTGATTTCCTCGTGGAGCTCAGGCAGCCACTCCATCGGCAACGACTGCGCGCCGTCCGAGAGCGCAGCGGTGGGATCGGGATGCGCCTCGATGAGAAGCCCATCCGCCCCCGCTGCAATTGCAGCCTTCGCCATGGGCATCACCAGGTCACGGTCGCCCGTCGCATGACTCGGATCGACGACAACCGGCAAATGGCTCTCCCTCTTCAATATCTGTACGGCCGTCAGATCGAGCACGTTGCGTGAGAACTCATCGTCGAACGTCCGAATCCCCCGCTCGCACATAATTACGTTCCAATTGCCCTCGCTGATGATGTACTCCGCGCTCAGCAGCCATTCGCGGATCGTCGCGTGGAATCCGCGCTTGAGCAGCACCGGCTTGCGCGTCTTGCCGACTGCCTGGAGCAGCTTGAAAGCGTGCATCGTCCGCGCGCCGATCTGCAGAATATCCGCGTACTCCTCGCACATCTCTACGTCCATCTCGGACATCACTTCTGTGATGACCATCAGGCCGTACTCATCCGCGACGGACCGCAGGATCCGCAGCCCCTCCAGTCCAAGACCCTGGAACGTGTACGGCGATGTTCGGGGCTTGAACGCTCCGCCGCGCAGAATCGTGAACCCCAGCTTCTTGTCCATCTCCGCGATCTGCCGAACCTGCTCCTCTGTTTCGACGGCGCAGGGGCCGACCATCATCGCCACCGGCGCGCTCGGCCCAATCTTGACGCCGTTCGGCAGATCGATGATCGTATCCCGTTTGCGGAAATCGCGGCTCACGTGCTTGTACGGCTTCATGATGCGGATCACGTGATCCACACCCGGCAGGATGCTCAAAATGTCATCCCCGCCGCGCGTCGTGTCGCCGATGACGGCCACAACGCTCGTGAACTCGCCCGGCTGCACGTCCGCCCCGTACCCGAGCTCCTGGATCTTCTCGACGACGCCGTCCACGTTTTCCTGTGTTGCGTCATTTCGCATTACGACGATCATTGCGTGCGCTTTCCTCCGGCCACGCGGCCTATGCCCTCTCTACCACTCCTGATATATGGAAAGCCCCCCCGACTGATACGGGGGGGCTTTGCCTTTTTCTCTACTTTGCGCGTCAATCAGACGAGCGACGCCGGCAACCCACCCCGCAGGGGGTAGCTAAAGTCATAATAGCGATAGCGGGCGCCAATCATCACGACAAAATCCTACTGACGTCATAGTCAATCTGTCAAGCCTTTGAACCCGGTTTGAAACCAGTCTTAGAATACTTGACATTTCTGCTCGTGCGCGAATAGACTGACCACGCTCCGGAGGCAGAATGGCACGCGGTAAAACCAAGCTAATGAAGCAGGTTGAGGAGCGCTACGGGCGCCCCCTTGAGCGGCTTTTGCCTGAAATGTACAACGAACTCGGATTGCCCGGCATGTCCGAAGAGCTCGGCATCAGCAAGGGAACTCTCTGGTACTGGCTCCTCAAGATGAATCTCACCGTCAAGCGCGTTGCGCTCGCCCCCGGCGAGAGCCTGGAAATCAAGCGCGAAGCCTCCTAACGGCGGCGGCCCGAATAAGGCCCCATGGTGCGACGGTTTACCAGGGAAATTTCTGCCCTCGTTATCATCATTGTCCTAATTGGGCTTGCCGTGCTCATTGCGCCGCTTGTTCGCGGTTTCCTTGCGGAGCGCGCCCACGATGCGGATCGTTCGCTACTGCAGGATGCTATTCCCATCTACCAGGAGGCTCGAGTCTTTCCCCAACCGGAATGGCCGACTCTCTCCGGCGAGACCGGCGTGCCCCGGGAGGGTGACGCGGCAGGCTACCAATGTGACGGCTCTGACGGCGGGGAAACCTGCTCGTGGCTCGCTCTTGAGCTGCTCGCAGAGCACGGCGGGCTAGAATCGACGGCTACCATCACATCCGCCGAAACCACGCTGAACGTTGGCGCAACAAATGCACCGAGCGGCAACTACGGTTGGTACCTGGACACGGCAGGGCAGGTTGGGTCAGAGCCGCCTTTCGACAGGGAGACCGGGTACCCTTAGGCTACGTCTACATCCGAATAAATCGTACAGGGACTAGCCGCTCACCAATGGGATCGATAGCCAACTCCAGCACTTCGAGCGTGACGACCCCGATGATTGGCTCTGCGTCGTCGTCCCCCAAAATCACTGGCATAAGATCTTGTGAGCCATTGATGGACAGAAGGGCCGTTCCGCGCTCGTACTCCCTGACCGTGCCATCGGCGAGTTCGACCTGGGATGTGCGGGTGGGCTGAATTCCCAACTCGCGAAGCAAACGAGCGGGCGCCACAGTATATGTGGCGCCCGTATCGACTAAAGCATCGACATCAGCCCAGCGCGTCCCGTCATGGCTGGCTATCCGAAGTGTGCTGCTAACGAAACCCATGCCAACAGTTTACGCCGGATAGACAATCTCCCCGCCGGAGGTCTGACGCGAAGGCTGCCTCGCCGTGTCCGCGCCCTTGGTCGCCCAGAAGATCTCAGCGATCTCCTGCACCGTCGACACCAGCGCCTGCGCGTTCTCCATGCTCACGCTCTGCCGCGCGGCGGAACCCTGCTTCATCGCCGTGAAGAACAGGTTGTGCAGGTTCGGATGCTGCTCCAGGTGCTCAGGGCGGAAATAGTCGCCCCACAGGATGCGGAGCTCCTTCTTGGCAAGCTCCGCGTGCTCTTCCTTGACGGCGATGTAGCGCACCAGCTTGTTGCGTGCCTCTGTGTCTGTTGCGTCACCCAGGTCCTCAATCAAATTCACCATCCGCACCACCGTGTGCGCCGCAATCTGCGCCTGATGCGGGTCATAGATGCCGCAGGGAATATCGCAGTGCGCGGTTGCCGGCTCGGCAGGTGAGAATCTTTCAATCGCTCGCAGGGCTATACTGAGTGCGGACATTTCTTCCTCCTGTTGTCCCCCGTTTTTAAGCTGATTCAAACGTGGACGATTGTACGGTAGCCGCCACTCACACGGCAAGGAATCGGAGTCATTGCTGAGACCTCACTGATGCTCGCCCGACTAAAGTCCATGCCCATCCTCGACCTCCTCCGCTCCAGAAGAGTCCGCGTTGAGGGCCACAGCATGGAGCCCCTTCTCCAGGAGGGGGATCATATTCTCATCGCAAGCCGATTCCGTGCTCTCAGAACCATCCTTCGGGGAGACGTTGTGGCTGTTCTCGATCCCATTTCCGGTGGAGTGTCCATCAAGCGTGTATGCGGCCTGCCAAATGAACGTATTGAACTCGTCGACGGGGCCGTCTACGTGGACGGTGAGCCGCTCCCGGAGCCGTATGTCTCACGTGCGCCATTGCCGCCGCGGCCGGGGGAGGTGAGCCAATGGAGGACGGGTACTGATGATTTCGTGCTCCTCGGCGATAACCGTGGGGACAGCCTGGACAGCCGCGCTTATGGCGCCGTCCCTCGCGCCGCCATTCTCGGTCGCGCGTGGTATCGCTATGCGCCGAAAGACAGAAGCGGCCGTTTACCCCGCTGACAGACATGGCATCGACGCGATACGATGGCGACGCGGCATAGGAGACCCAGCCGCACAAACAGGGGAGTACACAGATCATGACCATGCCGGAAGTAGGACAACAGTTGCCGGACCTGACGTTTACGTCAGGATTTAGGGAGACGATCAGCACCGCTGATCTCAAGGGCGAGGAGAACCTTGTCATCGCGTTTTACGCCGCTGCGTTTACAGGCGGTTGAGAACGCGAGCTGAGGGAATTCGAGCGTCTGCACGACGAATTCCGCAAGCTAAACACCCAGGTCTGGGGTTCAAGCGTGGATCTGATTCCGAGCCAGGCTGCGTTCGCGCAGCATTGTGGGCTGAGTTACAGGCTCGTCAGCGGCTACCCGAACCATGAGTCGGCCAAGGCCCTCGGTGCGTGGAACGAAGAGCGCAGCATGATTCGTCGCGTCACCTATGTCATCGACAAGGACGGAGTCCTGCGCCACGTCATCGATGATCCCGGTGACATGGAGCGCCACGCGAACGAGGCGCTGGAGGCGGTCAAAGGACTCAGTTCCTAGAGTTTCACGGGTCACTCGCGGGAGGCGGAAATCCGCACGGGGTCTTTGCCTCTCAGTGCGGACACGAAGATCGCGGCAACGAGCAGGACGGTCAGCACGGCAATGACGTCCTGATAACCCGTCGTCACTGATTGGGCCATGGCCGTGGCTTCGTCCGCCCCCGCCGCCAACAAGCGCGATTCTTCCGAGCTCTGGATGACGGCAAAGAAGGTGCCCGCAACCGCAATGCTGGTTGCCTGACTGACCTGCCTGACAGTGGCAATCATGGCGGATGCTGTCCCAAGCCGGTTGGGCGGAACCGCGCTCACCAATGCGGTATTGTTGCCGGGCTCAAAGATGGAGATACCTGTCCCCAGCGAGAGCAGCACGGTCACAAGAATGGCCACATGCGTATCGACGCCGATATAACTCAAGCCATAGTAAGCGGCCGTCATCACCATCAGGCCAAACGTCGCGATAACTCGTGTAGAAACCTTGTCCGCGACCCATCCGGCTGATGGTGCGACAAACAGCCGCACGATAGGCAGAGTGACCAGGATAAGTCCCGCCTGGGTCGCTGTGAGCCCCCGCCCGTCCAACAGGAAGAACGGCAGAAGAATGATGATTGCACCCTGCGTGATGAACTGAAGCGTGTTCGTCGCGTTTGATGCTGAGAACTGCCGTATCAGGAACAGGTTCAACTCCAGGATGGGCAGACGCTCGCGCAGAAACCGAACGCCATTCCTTTGAATCTGGAGAACCATCATGTCCGGTCTGGACTGCACGTACATGAATACCGCAAACGAGACGCTCGCAACCGTCGCGAATCCGATGATTAGAGGCTCCGACCAACCGAGAATCGGCCCTCGGTTGAGCGCGAGCAGGAACGTCGTCATGAAGGCGAAGAGCAGGACTGCCCCAAAGAAGTCGAACCGAATATGCCGCCCCTCCTCGCGATCGCTTCGAAGAACGACGAGTCCCATCACAAAGAAGAAAAGAATGAACGGTATGCGTGTGTAGAAAAGCGCCTGCCAACCGAGCGCGTCCAACAGAAGCCCCCCAAGCACCGGCCCTGTTGAGAGGCCGATTCCCACGAAGACGTTCTCCAGCCCGATCGCACGTCCCCGCTCCGCTTCAGGGAAGGCCGCCACGACAATGGCATCGCTGTTGGATATGAACAGCGCCAGGCCGATGCCCTGTACGACACGCGCAAAGAGCAGCATCGGAAGTGTCGTGCTCAGTGTGGCAATCACCAGTCCGAGTCCGAATACGAGGAATCCGGTCAGGAAAACCTGCTTGCGGCCGATGGCGTCGCCCAGGCTGCCAAACGTCAGGCTCAACCCGAGGCTTGCAAGCAAGTAAATGACGCTCACCCAAAGAATGATGTCCGGTTCGACGTTGAACTCTCGCCCCAGCTCGGGTAACGCGATGTTCGTAATGGCAACGTCGAATGAGCTCGTGAGGATGCTGACGCCCACCGTAAGGAGCACGAGCCACTTGTACTGTCGGCTTGTTCGGAGCCTTTCCGTGAATTGCCTCAACTGCTCAAGAGCCTATGCCCGTTCCCGGCGTTGGGTTGCTGGCGCGCCCATGCCGCGTCCTCCATGCGGCCCCGCGGTGTGCGGCGGGTCCTTGCCCCGCAACACCGAGATAAGGATGGCGACCACAAGCGTGCCGACCATGATGGTCAACACATCCTGGAATCCCGCCGTGACGGAACGGCTCAACGCCTCCTCCGCCGCAACTCCCGCCTCCAGCAGCCGCGATTCTTCAGTGCTCTGGATGACGGCGTACAACGTGCCTGCCACGGCGATACCTGTCGCCATGCTGATTTGCCGTACCGTGCCGATCATCCCGGATGCCGTCCCAAGATGCGATGGCGGCACGGAGCCCATGATTGCGCTGTTATTGCCCGGACCAAATATCGAGCTTCCCGTTCCTTCCAACAGCAATAGGGTCACGAGCAATGCCACGGGGGTATCGACGCCGACGCTCCGCAGCCCAAAATAGGCGCCTGTCATTATGAGCAATCCGACGGTGGATACGATCCGTGATGGCGCCTTGTCCGCCGCCCATCCTGCTGCCGGCGCAACGACCAGCCTCACCACGGGCAGCGTGATGAGTATCAGCCCTGCCTCGGTCGCTGTGAATCCACGCCCTTGAAGAAGGAAGAAGGGCAGCAGAATGACAATTGCGCCCTGGCTCAAAAACTGGAATGCGTTAGCGGCGTTTGCGAACGAGAACATTCGATTCAGGAATAAGCTGAGTTCCAGTACTGGTAAATGCTCACGCAGCATGCGGACGCCCCGCATGTGAACCTCCAGGATCGGCATGCGCTGTCGTGATTCCACGAGAAGGAATCCGATGAACATCAACAATGCAGTTGCGACCAAGCCAATAATCACCGGCTCTGTCCAGCCCAGCTTGGGCCCGCGGTTGAGCGCCAGGAGGAATGCCGAGATGAATCCAAACAGGGTGACAGCCCCAAATAAGTCGAATTGGACATGACGCCCCTCCTGCCTGTCGTTGCGCAGGAAGAGTAGCCCCATCACGAAGAACGCCATCATGAACGGCGCGCGGGTATAGAAGAGCGATTGCCAACCCCAAAGGTCGAGCAGGAATCCGCCAAGTGGCGGACCGCTTGCAAGACCGACGCCGACGAACGCGTTCTCCATGCCCAGGGCGCGTCCGCGTTCTGTGTCAGGGAATGCGTCTACCACAAGGGCGTTGCCGTTGGCGAGGATCATCGCCTGCCCGATGCCCTGTATGACTCGGCCAAACAGCAGCATCGGCAATGTCGTGCTCAGCGGTGTGACTATCAGCCCAATCCCAAAGACAAGAAATCCGGTGAGAAAGACCTGTTTGCGGCCGATTGCATCGCCGAGGCTCCCCAGTGTCAGCATCAGGCCGATGCTCGCCAGGAGATACGCCACGCTCACCCAAAGGATGACGCTTGCGTCCACGCCGAAGATTTCCGCGAGCTCCGGCAGCGCAATGTTCGTGATTGAGCCGTCGACCGTGCTAGTCAGGATTCCAAGCCCAACAGTCACAAGCACCAACCACTTGTACTGTGGGCCTGAACGGAGTCTCTGTCCCAAGGTCATTTCAAGAATCTACACCCGAATGCCGTTCTCATTACAGAGTTCTAATCCGGACGCGGCTTCCGTCCGGGCTTTGGGGAGGCCTGGAAAATTCCTAATCAACGATCCACGACGAGACTGCAAATCCGGATTGAAATCCCTGACTGAGCGCGTGCGCAACCTCCCTAAAGTTAGGAGTGATATCGAGCGATCTTGCGATGGTTCCCGTCCGGTCATTCAGATCGCGGCGGAACCTCTCTCGCCGACCGGGATCCAGACGGAGCAAGTCCGCCAAACCCGATCCCGTCTCTGTGAGCGGAATCGTCCCCTGTTGGAGGACGACTCCTGCAGTGCGACGCTGGGCGCTCGCCACGATCTTTCGCCCTGCCCAATAGACTTCATGTCGTCCGGGAGATTCAAAGCACCCGAAATCAACGCCCGTTTCCGGCCAAATGGGGGCTGTGTCCCGCACGGAGGCCCGGATTCCCAGCATTCCCAGCCCGGCTACGAGCGCCTCATTGACCGCGGCATAACCCGCAAGCACGTCAGACGAGAACGGCGGCTGATTGATGGGCGCGATCACGCTGTAGGTGATATCGCCAACCGAGTGCAGAATCGCTTTGCCGCCGGTCGGGCGCCGCACGATTTCGACACCATCCTGCTGGCATCGCTCACTATCGAGTAGCGAGCCTATCTCTTGGTGCCGACCGAGGGACACGGAAATGCAGGGCCAGGAGTAGATCCGCACGACCGGCTCAGACTCTCCCTCGGCGACTTTAGCGGCCAATTCCGCGTCCAGGGCCATGTTCTCCTGCCCCGAGGTCCCAGTGTCTAAAACCAGACGCCACTCTTCACTCATGCCAAAACGATACCTGCAAATCGAAGAATTCAAATGCGCCCCGCCACCATTGCGGTGTATACTTGCAACATCATCACGCGCATAAGCGCGACGTCAGGGGACTCGATGCTCCAGGAGCCCGTCGAGGGTAGTCAACAGGATTCACTGCGGCCAGAAGACACCGAAATGGGCCGTCTTTTGGAGGCGGAAGGACAGGCCATGCCAGTCCTGCGCCGCGGCGAGGCAGTGGAGGGCGTCATCGTCCACGTTGACGAAGAAGGACTCCTTGTGAATATCGGCGCGAAGAGCGAAGGAGTGATTCCTTATCGCGAAATGCGAAGTCTCCCTGAAGATGAGGCACGCGCCCTGAAGTCCGGGGATTCCATCGTTGCAACTCTCGTGCGAACCGATGAGGCCGGCCAATACATGCTCTCGTATGACAGAGCGCAGGCCGAGCGCGGGTGGCGTCAGCTCGAAAAGGAAAAGGAATCCGACGAACTTATCACTGGCAAGGTCATTGGTCACAACCGGGGCGGCATCCTCGTTGAGACGCGCGGCGTGCAGGCGTTCGTGCCGTTGTCGCAGTTGTCGCCTGAGCACCGCGAACTCGCGTCCGGCGAGGGCGATGACCAGTTGCAGGCCCTTGATACACTCGTTGGCCAGGAATTCCAGTTCAAGGTTATTGAGGTCAATCGACGCCGGCAGCGCGCCATTCTCTCGGAGCGAGCCGCGTCCCAGGACATGCGGATCGAGCAGCGGCAGGCCCTGCTTGCTGAACTGCAGGAGGGGACAGTCCGCAAGGGCCGAGTGACCGGTGTCCGCGATTTCGGCGCATTCGTTGACCTTGGCGGCGCGGACGGCCTCATCCACGTGTCTGAACTTGCGTGGGAACCGGTGACGCATCCCTCGGAAATTGTCCAGACCGGACAAGAGCTTGAGGTGCATATCCTCAAGGTCGACCACGAGACAGGCCGGATTTCTCTCAGCCTGCGCCGCACGCAGCCGGATCCATGGCTTGCGGAGGTGGAGGCATATCAAGAGGGTCAGATAGTCGATGCGACCGTGACCCGTCTTGCAGTATTTGGCGCTTTTGCACGTCTGGAGCAAAGTAATATAGAGGGCCTTATCCACATTTCGGAAATGGCGGACCACCACATTAATCACCCGCGTGAAGTCATCAAGGAGGGTGACACGCGCCAGGTGAAAGTGCTCCGGATCGAACCGGAGCGGCGCAGGCTGGGCCTAAGCCTACGCCAAGTGGAAGCATGAGATTGAAAGGCGCGGGCGCGAATCCCACACATAGGATGAGCGGAGAAAACTATGGCGAGCAGATTTGAGAAGTTCTCGGAACGTGCACGGCGGGTTCTCTCGCTGGCGCAGGAAGAGGCTGGGGAACTAAACCACAACTACATCGGCACGGAGCATGTCCTGCTGGGACTTGCGCGTGAACCGGAAGGCGTCGGCACCCGCGTTCTTGTTTCCCTGGGTGTCGATCTCTCCAAGATTCGATCTGCGGTCACCTTTATTATCGGACGGGGTCAGAAGCAGCCGACGAGCGATGTCGGACTCACTCCGCGCGCCAAGAAAGTTATTGAACTCGCTGTCGACGAGGCGCGCGAGATGTCACATCACTACATCGGCACCGAGCACCTGCTCATCGGCCTGTTGCGCGAGGGCGACGGCGTTGCCGCCGGCGTCCTTGAAAGCCTTGGTGTCACTCTCGACAAGGTGCGGCAGGAAACCCAGCGCATCCTGAGTCAGTCCGGCGGGCAACCGGGCAGCAGATCCAGCACGCGCACCCCGACACTTGACCAATTGGGCGTCGACCTGACGCATCTCGCGCGTGAAGGCCAGCTTGACCCGGTGATTGGCCGCCAGCAGGAAATCGAGCGTGTGGTGCAGATACTCTCGCGCCGCACAAAGAATAACCCTGTTCTTATCGGCGAGCCCGGCGTTGGCAAGACCGCCATCGTTGAGGCGCTTGCCCAACGGATTGTCAGCAGTGATATCCCAGACAGCCTAAGCGGCGCGCGACTCGTCACGCTGGACATGGGGGCGCTCGTTGCGGGCACCAAGTACCGCGGTGAATTCGAGGAACGTCTCAAGAAGGTCGTCGACGAGATTCGCGCAGCCAAGAATATCATTCTGTTCATTGACGAAATGCACACGCTCGTCGGAGCGGGAGCGGCGGAGGGCGCGGTCGATGCGTCGAACATCCTGAAGCCGTCACTCGCCCGTGGCGAGCTCCAGACGATCGGCGCCACAACCCTGGATGATTACCGCCGTTACGTTGAACGCGATCCCGCGCTTGAGCGGCGCTTCCAGCCCGTCCGCGTTGAGGAACCATCTTCAGATGACACCGCCGCTATTCTGCGCGGCGTCAAGTCGCAATATGAGGAGCACCACAGCCTCACCATCACGGATGAGGCCGTCGAGGCCGCCGCCGCGCTTGCCTCGCGGTACATCGCGGATCGTTTCTTGCCGGACAAGGCCATCGACCTCATCGATGAGGCAGCCAGCCGTGTCCGCATTCGGGCCTCGTCGATGCCGCTCTCCGTCAAGGAGGCGATGAGGGCGCTTGAGCGTGTCCGCGCCGAAAAGGACAACGCCGTCGCTGCCGCCAATTTCGATTTTGCCGCTGAGATGCGTGAGCGTGAGGTCAGCCTCGCCGAGCGTATCGCCCACCTTGAGCAGGAGTGGCAGAACGAACAGCAGAGCGCGACGCCTGAGGTGACTGAGGACGACATCGCGCAAGTCGTGAGCATGTGGACCAATATTCCGGTCACACGACTTGCCGCCGAGGAGAGCGAGCGCCTCATACACATGGAAGAGGTGATGCACGATCGCATCATCGGCCAGCATGAGGCGATTATCAACGTCTCCAAGGCGGTACGCCGGGCGAGGGCAGGGCTCAAGGATCCGCGCCGTCCCATCGGCACGTTCCTGTTCCTTGGGCCGACGGGCGTTGGCAAGACCGAGCTCGTCCGCGCACTGTCCGAGTTCATGTTCGGCTCAGAGGAATCCCTCATCCGACTCGATATGTCGGAATTCATGGAGCGGCATACCGTGGCGAGACTCGTAGGAGCGCCGCCCGGGTACGTTGGCTTTGACGAGGGCGGTCAGTTGACGGAGGCCGTGCGCCGCAAGTCCTACTGCGTCATCCTCTTTGATGAGATAGAAAAGGCCCACCCCGAGGTTTTCAACATCCTGTTGCAGATCTTCGACGACGGCCACCTGACAGACGCCAAGGGCCGCAAGGTCGATTTCCGCAACGCCATCATCGTCATGACATCCAATATCGGCGCGGAGGTCATCAAGAAGAACTCCAACATCGGCTTCTCCTACGCCAAGGATGAGACCGACGTGCGCACGCGGAGCTATGAGCGCATGAGAGACAAGGTGCTGGACGAGGTCAAGCAGTTCTTCCGCCCCGAGTTCCTCAACCGCATCGACGCGCAGGTTGTCTTCCACTCGCTGGAACGGGAACACATCCGCCAGATCGTCGACCTCATGATGAAGGACGTCGAGAAGCAGTTGGACACCAAGAAGATCTCTATCGAAGCGACCGATGCGCTGCGCGACTATATCGGCGAAAAGGGTTACGACGAGACATATGGCGCCAGGCCGCTGCGTCGCGTCATCCAGGACCTGATCGAGGACAGGCTTTCCGATGACATCCTGAGTGGTGACATTTCTGAGGGTGATTCGGTTCGCGTCGACTACGTGGATGAAGAGGTCACCGTCACGACTATCGAGAGTGCAGCGGCCAAGGCGACCGATACTGCGGAAGCTATCGAGACTCCCGAAACCGTCGAGGTGGCGGGCTAACTGACGGCCGGGTCTGGCACGATGCCACGACCGCGCGTTGCCTATAGCTGCACGGCTTGTGGGGCGGAGTCGTCCCGTTGGGAAGGCCGATGTCCACGCTGTGAATCGTGGGGCTCGCTTGTCGAGATAACGACAGAATCCAACGGACTAATACCCGGCACAACCGGTGACGCTCCCGCCCCCGCTACTCTGACGGTGTTAATGGAAAAGGCCGCCGCGCAGCCGTCCCGTATCTCGATCCAGGCGATGCCGGAGTTGATGACTGTGCTCGGCGGCGGCGTTGTGCCCGGCAGCGTCACTTTGCTCGGAGGCGAGCCGGGCATCGGCAAGTCAACCTTGTTGCTGCAAATCGCCTCGGCATTAGGGGAAACGGGAGCGAGTGTGGTGTATGTGGCCGGAGAGGAATCCCCGGAACAGATCGCCCTCCGCGCCGCCCGCCTCTCTCTTGCAGGTGATGGAGTGATGCTGCTGTCTGAGACGAATATCGAAGCACTCTTACATGTGCTCAGCGATAACCCGCCAAACCTGCTGCTCGTGGATTCTATTCAAACGCTCAGGACTGACGCATCGGCATCAGCGGGAACCGTCGCGCAGGTGCGGGAGTGCGGCGCGCGGCTTGTTGAATGGGGGCGTCGTCGTGGCGTGTCCATCATCATGGCCGGCCACGTGACCAAAGACGGTTCGATTGCAGGCCCCCGCGTGCTTGAGCATGCGGTTGATGTTGTCCTCTACCTGGAAGGCGAGGGCCTCGGCCCCTATCGCGTTGCCCGGTGTGTGAAGAATCGTTTCGGCTCCACAGACGAGATTGCCGTCCTCGAAATGACTGATGTCGGCCTGCGAGAGGTTGATGATCCGTCCGCCGCCTTCACGCAGGAACGAACGTCCACCGCGCCCGGTTCCATCGTCATCCCCATTGTTGAGGGAACCCGGCCGCTGTTGGTTGAGATACAAGCTCTTGTTGCTCCGTCCGGCGGCGCAGACCCGCGGCGCATGGCGACCGGCGTCGATCTCAACCGGCTGCTGCTGATTTGTGCCGTTCTCTCACGACGCCTGCGTCTCCCGCTCGGAAAGCATGACATCATCGTCAACGCTATCGGCGGCCTGCGCGTCACGAGCCCGTCCGCGGACCTTGCGATTGCGCTCGCCATCGTTTCAAGCCTTCGTGACGTTCCTGCTGCTCCGGATCTCGCCGCAGTCGGTGAGATTGGCCTTACCGGCGATGTTCGGCGTGTTCCTCAACTCCAACGCCGCATCAATGAGGCGGCTCGCCGTGGCTACCGCCGCATTATTGCGCCACCTGACGCTGTTCCCGCGCTCGATACGCCTATCAGAGTCATTCCCGCCACAACCCTCCATGAAGCCGTTGAGCTAGCCCTTTCGGAATACCCTCAGGCTAGCGACCTGGAAATCCCCTCTCACGGAAGAGAGTCAGCGTGAGGGCGCGATGAACAGCTATTCCACGCTGTCACCTGAGACCGCGGAGAAGCGGGAGAAACTACGCGCCCTGATACAGGAAATGGGCTCAATTGTCGTTTCGTTTTCGGGAGGCGTCGATTCCAGTCTCCTTCTCGCCGAGGCGGTTGATGTCCTTAGACAAGACGCTCTTGCAGTAACTGCGCTCTCCCCCACGTTCGCTGATTCCGAGGCCGAAGATGCCCGGGACATTGCCGCATTCCTGAATGCCCGCCATGAATTCTTCTATACCGACCAACTGGATATGGAGGGCTTTGCGGCAAACGACGGCCGCCGCTGTTACTTCTGCCGTGTCGACTTGTTCTCCCAGTTGCGTACGATTGCTGAGGAACGCGGGATTCCGTGGATCATTGACGGCACACTCACCGATGACCTGGGGGATGTACGCCCCGGCCTTAAGGCAAAGGACGAGCAGGGCGTCCGCAGCCCGTTTGTGGAGGTCGGCCTGACCAAGGACGAGGTGCGCCGACTGGCCCGCGAACGCGGTCTGCCCAACTGGGATAAGCCTGCTGAGTCGTGCCTCGCCTCCCGTATTCCATTGGGCACCCCCGTCTCGTTCGAACTACTCGACAAGATTGCTCGCGCCGAGAAGTATCTCCATGAGCACGGCTTTAACCACGTTCGCGTCCGCCATCATGGTGCGATCGCCAGGATTGAAGTCCCGCCCGAGGATATGCAGCGCCTGATCGCCGAGGATTTGCGCGAGGATCTGATTAACCACATCCGTGGACTGGGCTATCTCTTCGTGACACTGGATCTCGCCGGATACAAGACTGGCAGCCTGAACACACGCAAGGCCGCAATCCCCACAAGCGAAAACGGCTCGGCGGAATTGATCAACCGGAACGGGTAGGGTAAAGCCACATGCGAATCGCGTGGCTGCAATGCGCCAACGGTGTCAGCGGTGACATGCTGCTTGGCGCGCTTGTTGATGCCGGCGCCCCGGTCAAAAAGATGAGTGAGGCCATTGAAAAGGTCTTCCCCGACGAGTCGATCCGCCTTACATCGACCGAAACCTTCCGTGCCGGAATCCGCGCAACGCACATCGGAGTTGACGGCGGTGACGATGATGCTGCCGGCCATACACCCCTGAGTAACCTGATTGACCGGATTGAGAAAACCAATCTTCCATTGCGGGTGACCGAACGCGCAGTCGCTATCCTGCGCCGCATTGGCGAGGCGGAAGCGCGTGTCCACGGCGGTAGCGCCGAGACTGTGGAGCTTGCGGAACTCGGGTCAGCCGACACTCTCGTTGACATCGTGGGAACGCTCGTGGGTCTGGATGAGCTAGGTATAGACACCCTCTATTCGACAGGCCTCCCGTTGGCGACCGGCCGTGTGACGACTCATCATGGCATCCTGCCGGTACCGGCTCCCGGCGTGCTGGAAATAATTCGATTGTCGGAAGCGCCGATGCTGCCGCCGCCGGTGAATAGTGACGGTCAGCAAACAGGTGAATTGGTAACTCCCACCGGCGCGGCCATCGTCACAATGCTCGCCTCCTTTGATTCGCCCCCCGCCATGACCGAGATTCATGCCGTTGGCTACGGTGCGGGCACGAGAGACCCAAAGGGCAGGGCAAACATCGTCACCGTCGTCGTCGGAGAGGCAGCCGCAGAGCCAGTCCAGACCCGGCCAATGGCCATGATCGAAACGACGATCGACGATATGAATCCCGAAGTTTATGACTACGTTCGCGAACGCTTGATGGCGGTGGGTGCGCGGGATGTCTGGTTACAAAATGTCCAGATGAAAAAGGGCCGCCCCGGCGTTGTCGTGTCCGCAATCGCGCCGGAGTCTACAAAAGACGCAATCGTGCGCGAGCTACTACGTGAAACGACGACCCTTGGAGTTCGCGTCACGCCCGTCACCCGCTATGAGGCAGTCAGAGAGTCAGTCGTGGTTCAGACTCCACTCGGCCCGGCGGGCGTCAAGATCAAGCGCCTGACAACCGGCGGAGAGATAGTGGGTGTTTCACCGGAGTATGAGGATTGTCGGCGACTGGCAGAAGGGTCATCCATGCCTCTGAGCCGGGTGTACGACATTGTGCGACGGGCTGCTGAGGACTCCCTCGTTTGAGGCCCTTCGTCCACTTGACGATTGATACCCTGCAACTCATACTGAATTGGGCTAGCAACCGCTAGCTCCTTTTATTGTGTCGTAAAGTGTGGAGAAGGGCCCGAGTGGCGCAAGGGTAGCGCAGCCGATTTGTAATCGGCAGGTTAGCGGGTTCGAATCCCCTCTCGGGCTCCAGCATCATACGTATGCAGCCCGTAGGCATGATAAAGAGGTGAATTGGCAACGGAAACATTGGAAAGGAGAGACAGAGGCCCACATAGCTCAGGAGGTAGAGCACGTTCTTGGTAAGAACGAGGTCACCAGTTCGAATCTGGTTGTGGGCTCCAGCTCGAAGGAGGACGCGAGGGAATGGCCAAGCAGAAGTTTGTGCGGAACAAGCCGCATCTCAACGTCGGAACCATCGGTCACGTTGACCATGGCAAGACCTCGCTCACAGCAGCGATCACCAAGGTGCTGAATCTCGCCGGCACAAGCGATTTTCGGCCCTTTGATTCCATTGACAACGCGCCTGAAGAGCGGGCTCGCGGCGTGACGATCAACATCTCGCACGTCGAATATGAGACGTCCACACGGCACTACGCGCACGTAGATTGCCCCGGCCACGCCGACTACATCAAGAACATGATCACCGGCGCGGCGCAGATGGACGGCGCCATTCTCGTTGTCAGCGCACCGGACGGCCCTATGCCGCAGACGCGAGAGCACATTCTTCTCGCGCGGCAGGTGGAAGTTCCCCGTATCGTGGTCTTCCTCAACAAGGTCGACATGATGGATGACGAGGAGCTTCTTGAGCTCGTTGAGCTCGAGGTTCGTGAACTCCTCACGCAATACGATTTCCCGGGCGATGAGGTGCCCTTCATCCGGGGAAGCGCCCTGCAGTCCCTTGAGAGTGATGCAACGGACGCCAGCACAGCGGAGTACGCTCCCATCCTCCAGTTGATGGAGGCTGTTGACGCCTACATCCCGGAGCCTGAGCGCCCGCGTGATCAGTCCTTCTTGATGCCTATTGAGGACGTCTTTGGCATCAAGGGCCGCGGTACGGTCGTGACCGGCCGTGTCGAGCGCGGCATCATGAAGGTTGGTGAAGAGGTTGAGATCGTCGGCTTCGGCGATCAGAAGAAGACCGTCGTCACCGGTATCGAGATGTTCCATAAGACAGTCGACGAGACGGAGCCCGGCGATGCCGTCGGTCTCCTTCTCCGTGGGATTGAGCGTGATGATGTGGAGCGCGGACAGGTAGTCTCCCGTCCGAATTCCATCACACCGCATACACAGGCGCACGCACAGGTCTACGTGCTGACGCGGGACGAGGGCGGACGGCATACGCCGTTCTTCGACGGCTACAAGCCGCAGTTCTACATCCGCACCACGGACGTGACCGGCTCCGCTCACCTTCCGGAAGGCACGGAAATGGTGATGCCGGGGGATAACGTAGAAATGCGCATTGAGTTGATCACGCCTGTGGCAATGGAAGAGGGACTGCGATTCGCCATCCGCGAGGGTGGCCGAACCGTCGGCTCCGGCGTGATTACGGGCATTCTTCAGTAGACGAGAAGACAAACGAGAGGCGCTCACAGCTGGCGAGGCAACCATGGCAAAGAAACAGGGAAACCGCATTGTTATCACCATGGCGTGCACGGAGTGCCGTGAGCGCAATTACTCTTCCATGAAGAACCGCCGTAATGACACGCAGCGGATGGAACTCAACAAGTTCTGCCCGCGGTGTCACGGTCGCCGCCTGCATCGAGAAGTTCGGTAAACGGGCGGCCTATTAACGTCAATGAGCACACGTAGTCCGACTACAAGCCGGCGCCGCCCAAACGGGGGAGCCGCGACACGCCTGCCCCGTGAGGTCATCACCGAACTTCGGCGTGTAACGTGGCCGTCTCGGGAAGAGGCCGTCCGCCTCACCATCATGGTTCTCGTCGTCTCCACAATTGTTGGATTGTTCCTTGGTGCTGTGGACTACGTCTTCAATTTCCTGATGACCGAGTTCATTATCGGCGTCTAAGTGGCGCTTCAGACTGAAAAGCGATGACAACCCAGAACGAAATTCTCCAGGAGCAGAACAGGTGGTACGTGGTTCACACGTACTCCGGCCAAGAGGATCGGGTCTGCCGCAATCTGGAGAATCGCATCGACTCGCTGGATGTGAGAGACAAGGTCTATCGCGTCGTCGTGCCAACTGAAGATGAGATTGAAATCCGCTCCGGCCAAAAGCGCACCGTGACTCGCAAGGTATTTCCGGGCTACATCCTTGTTGAGATGATGATGACCGATGATACGTGGCGTGTGGTTCGCGAGACGCCCGGCGTAACCGGCTTTGTGAGCAGCGGCGATCCCCCACGGCCGGTCCCACTGGATGAGAACGAGGTGCGATCCATCCTGGATCAGATGGAGCAGGAGGCGCCGCGCGTTCGCGTGGGGTATCAGAAGGGTCAGAGCGTGCGCATCACGGACGGCCCGTTCCTGGACTTCATCGGCACGGTTGAGGAAGTAAGCCCGGATAGAGGCAAGGTCGTTGTGATGGTCTCATTCTTCGGCCGGGAGACGCCGGTGGAACTGGACTTCCTGCAGATTGAGAAACTGTAACAGCCTTGAACGGTTAGTCACCTTATCCTGAATATCACCCAACGGAGCAACAAGAAAGAATGGCACGTAAAGTACGATCGGTAGTGCGCCTGCAGATTCAGGCGGGCAAGGCGACACCTGCGCCGCCCGTCGGCACGGCCCTTGGCCCCCATGGCGTGAACATCATGGGATTCGTCAAGGAATACAACGCGCGGACGGCGGACCAGACCGGCAATATCATCCCTGTTGATATCACGATCTTTGAAGACCGATCGTTCACGTTCGTCACCAAGACTCCGCCCGCGTCGGACCTGTTGCGCAAGGCCGCCGGTATTGAAAAGGGCAGTTCGGACGTGCGGACGGAGCGTGTCGCGACGGTCACCCGAGACCAGGTGCGGGAAATCGCGCAGCTCAAATTGGCGGATCTGAACACGGACAATGTTGAAGCGGCGATGCAGATGGTGATGGGCTCTGCCCGCAGCATGGGCATCGACATAAGTGGCTGAGCCACGGATAATCGACAAATGCCAAAGCACAGCAAGCGATTCGATCAGGCAACCGAGAAGGTTGAACACCTGACTTTCTATGAGCCCGATGCCGCGATGAGCCTTGTTAAGGATTCCGCTACCGCGAAATTCGACGAGACGGTTGAGATTCACATTCGGCTGAATGTCGATCCCCGGCAAGCGGATCAGCAGGTACGCGGTGTCGTCCTGCTTCCACATGGGCTCGGCAAGACAGTCCGCATCCTTGTGTTTGCTCAGGGAGAGGGCGAGCGGCTTGCCATAGAGGCAGGCGCTGACTTTGTGGGCTCCGACGACCTCATCGAGCGAATCGAGGGCGGCTGGACGGACTTCGACGTTGCGCTTGCAACGCCGGACATCATGGGCCGCATCGGTCGGCTTGGGCGTGTTCTTGGACGCCGGGGGCTCATGCCAAGCCCGCGAGGGAATACTGTGGTGCAGCCCCAGGATCTACCCCGTGCAATTGAGGAAGCCCGCAAGGGACGCGTTGAGTTTCGCCTTGACCGAACCGGTATCATCCACAGCCCAATCGGGAAAGCGAGCTTTGAGCCGGAGAATCTGATGGGGAATATGGCCGCTCTTGTGAGCGCCATTACACAGGCCCGCCCAGAGGTGATTCGCGGTCAATTCATCCGCAGCATCAGTGTTTCCAGTTCCATGGGCCCCGGTGTTCGCATTGATCCTATTGCGGCAAGCGCCCTCCAACCTGTTGACTAACTGATGTAATCGAAAGCGACGTCATGCCATCAGCAAAGAAGATTGAACAGGTACAGGAACTCACGGAGTTCCTTGATGGCGCGTCTCTCATCATCGGCGCGGGCCACTCCGGGCTCTCAGTGCAGGAAATGGAGGGACTTCGCCGGGCCCTTCGCATCAACGACACGCGCTATCGCATCATCAAGAATCGCCTCGCCCTGCGCGCGGCTGAATCATTGGGGCAGGGCGACGAGATTGGAAGCCTGCTGGATGGTTCCGTGGGCCTGATAGTGACGCGCGAGGATCCGATGCCCGTCATTCAGGCTCTCACGACGTACGTCCGAACGAATCGGATGCAGTTGCGGATCACCAGCGCCGTGCTGGAGCGCCGGGTTATCGCGCCGCCGCAGCTTGAGCGTTTGGCGTCGCTCCCACCACGGGAAGTTCTGTTGGCTCAAGTGATGGGAGCAATGAACGGCGTGAGCCAACAGCTTGTGAGCGTATTGCATACTCATTTGAGCAGTATCGTGAATGTACTGGACCAGAGACGTAAACAGTTGGAGGAGAGGAGCTAGCAAAATGACGACGAAGGATGAGATTGTTGCGGCAATCGAGGGCATGTCCGTGCTTGATCTTGCAGAATTGGTCAAAGAGCTTGAGGAGCGGCTCGGTGTGACGGCCGCCGCGCCTGTCGCCGTTGCGGCTGCTCCTGCAGCCGGCGGTGATGCCGCTGCCGCGCCGGCAGAGGAAGAGAAGTTTGAGTTCACCGTGACTCTCAAGGACATTGGCCCCAACAAGATTGAGGTCATTAAGGCCGTCCGTGAACTGGTGCCCGGCCTTGGTCTCAAGGAAGCCAAGGAATTGGTGGAGTCCGCGCCGGCGGCCATCAAGGAGAACATCGCGAAGGACGAGTCCGACACAATTAAGTCCAAGCTTGAGGGAGTCGGCGCAGGCGTCGATATCACCTAGGACATCCCCTCAACCCGGTTCTGCTGGACCGGGATAATCCCTAAATCGAACCTATCGGCGGCCTGTTACGACGACAGGCCGCCGCTCTTTTGTCTGTTGGCCGGTGGAGGCCGATAAAGTCGGGGGTGGGAGCATGACCGGTGGTCAACAGGGATATGAGGAGCGTTCTGAATACTCCGCAGGGTTTCTCATACGGGACGTGCCGCAGAGTGAAAGGCCGCGCGAGCGTCTGCGGGACCAGGGCGCGCAGGCTCTGAGCAACTCGGAGCTTCTCGCAATCCTCCTCCGCGTCGGCAGGCGGAATGAGAGTGTCATTACAATGTCAACGCGGCTTCTCCGTGACCTTGGCGGGCTCAAGGGACTCCAGCAGGCGACGTTTGACGAACTTGCCCGCCAGCCGGGCATGGCCGTCGCCAAAACCGCGCAGATCAAGGCCGCGCTGGAACTTGGACGACGTCTCCAGATTGCGTCACCGGAACAGCGCCCTGTTATCTCCGGCCCGGAGGATGTCTATAACGTGGTCGGCTCAGACATGGTGTTCCTGGACCATGAAGAACTGCGCGTTCTCGTGCTGGACACGAAGAACCACGTGGTGCATACCGAGAGCCTCTATCGCGGTACGGTCAACTCGTCTCACGTGAGGACCGCGGAAGTGTTCCGGGAAGCTGTGAGACGAAACCAGCCCAGCATCATCGTCGTTCATAACCATCCGTCCGGAGACCCCATTCCAAGCTCAGATGACGAACGCACCACGCGCCATCTTATTGAGGCAGGCAATGCGCTAGACATCAAGGTGCTCGACCACATCGTTGTTGCCCACAACGAGGGAGCTCGTTTTGCCAGCATGAAGGAGATGGGTCTCGGATTCGACTTCTAGGCGAACAGACCTTATCCCCATGCAAAGATTGGCAATGTTGAGGGGCTAGCGGGAAATCATACTGCGAATAGTTGCCAGTATCCGCCCTGGGGTACGAATTCTCGTTCCGTCGCCGTTCGCACGGACACGGTCGTTTCCGGCCACGACGGGTGCGTCTGATGATTCGACCGCCTCTTCGGGAGCGGTGTGTTCCGCGTTTGTCGTCTCCTCCTCCGCTGAGGGCTCGCCCGCTTCGGCGTCGTAATTTTGTCTCAACTCTCCCCACGCGAAGATTAGGGAGTAGATGAAGCCGGCCACGGGCACGCCGAGCATGGCGCCCCACGGGCCTGCGAATCGCGTGCCAAGAACCACTGCCAGCAGCACAAAGAAGCCGGGCATACGAACAGCCTTCCCATACACACGTGGAAGAACAAAGTTGTTCATGAAGAGGCTCCACGAAATCAGGGCAACTGCCACCATGACCGCCGTCGTAACAGACCCCGTCAGCAATGCGATCGTGATTGGAATCCCGATGGCGGCGACTTCGCCGATGATTGGAACCAACTGAACGAGGCCCGCTGTTATTCCGATCGGCAGAGCAAATGGCAGTCCTGCGGCCAACATGGTCGTCGTGATAGCTGCGGAGTAAAGAACGACAACGATAGAGATCCCTTTCAGGTACGAGAAAAACGTACTGTCGAGATGAGCGAGAACCACGGAGGCGCGTTCGTGGTATTCCACCGGCAAGAGCCTGTAGAACAGCCCTCGGAGTTGCTCCCGCTCAATGGTCATATAGAACGACAACGAGATGCAGAAAATGGTCTGAATAGCGATGCTGGTTGTACTGCCTACGATTCCCAGCGCGTTGTCCTGCACCCATGTACTCGCAGTGGAGCTAAAGGCAAGAAGTGGGTCGGTGGTGGCGGTTTCTTCGCCGCCCCCCGCTGTCCGGAGCGAATCAAAGAACTCATTGATTGACGACATGAAACCCGAAAGCCTGACGGCAAAATCAGGCAAGTCTTCGGAGAGGGTGACAGTCTGGGCTATGGTAAGCGGAACCAGGAGTCCGATCAGTGCAACAACAGGGAGCATTATGATGAGGTACGCAATTGGGACCGCCGCCCACGTCGGCTGCGGAATGTAGACCTCAACAAAGTCCGCCAGACGACGCACCGCAGCAGACAGTATCCATGCGAGGAATATGAGAATCAGGACATCAAAGAGGACGCTGAATAGGTCGGATATGCCCTGAATGAGGTAAACGCCGGCCGCCAGCGTGATAATGGCAATGGCCAGCCGCAGACCAACCGATCCCAAGAGGCTGTTGCCCAATTCTTCGCCCCGATTCTCGAATGATCGCAGCCTCATCCTGCTCGCGTCCGGTTCGGCGGCAGGGCGGGGCTGCCGTTCTGGGTTGGTATTCGAGCCTTCGCCACTTCCTGTAGCGATTCTACTCCATCCGTCCACCGCACTCGTGCGCTACGCTTAAGGACGGTCTGTATGGAACCGACTGAAACGTGCTCATGGCATTATCGGAGGAATTGACTGCAATGAACGAAGTGATCGTACTGGTGGGCGTTCTTGTTGGGGCTTACCTGGCTGGTTCCCTTCCAACGTCCGTCATCATGTCACGGCTGGTCGCCGGCGTTGATGTGCGCGAACTGGGAACCGGGAACGCGGGCGCTGCGAACGTGTTTCGGGAGATTGATCCTCGGGTCGGAGTCTTCGTCGCAATCGTTGACATTGCAAAGGGACTCATCCCGGTACTCATCGCAGATCGTGTCCTTGATCTTGGCCCCGGCGGGGCAGTGATTGCTGCGGCCGGCGCCCTATGGGGACATCAATACTCGGTGTTTCTCAAGTTCAGGGGCGGCGCAGGCCTGGCGTCCGCTTTTGGTGGGGTTGCCGGAATGATGTTTGGGCCGACCGTTGCCGCCGGATTCGTTGGGCTTCCGATGCTGCTCGTGACGAAGAACATGGGTTGGACCGGAGGCGTCACGATTGGAATAGCGTTCATCATCACCGCCGTATCGGTCTGGACCGATGTCTCCCTTCCCTCGGCGCTTGTCATAGACCGGGCAGAATATCTGTACGGAGGGGCGCTCATAGGTCTCCTTCTTGCGCTACCCTTCTGGCTGCGGATGCTCCTCGCGCTTCGCGCCTCTCGCGGCGGAGACGCCGCACCCGATGCTGCGTCGACCATGGAGGACCAAACGTGATCAGGGTGCCAATGGCGATAATGATCGGCGGGATGAAGAAGGCCGCATGGATGATGAGGCCAAACGCCAGCGCGACTTCTTTGTCTACGCCGTAGAATCCCAGGAAAGCGACCGCGGCTGCCTCAAACGGGCCGATGCCGGAGGGTAGGCCCGGCAAGATTGATCCCAACGTCATCGTGCCCAGCACCACCACATAGATGATGACGTAGATTTCAACAGGGTTCTCTGAATTGTTCGGCTCGAGCCCATTTGACAGCGCCACCAGATATGCCGCCAGTCCGAGTGTCATCCACGTTGCGAGTGTTACACCCATGACTGAAGCCAGTTTCCCCGGCTGAGCGATGAGTTCCTTCCACGCCGCTGAGTACGTTCGCACGACGGGGAACCGATCGAACCATGTGATCTTGTGTGTGTACAGGGAGAGCACCGCGACGGTGACAAGAACGCCGACCAGAGCGAGGATGACGATGCTCAGGAACTGTGCGCCCTCCGGCGCGAATATCGCGAAACCGATTGCAAGGCTTCCGAGCGTGATTGCGAGGTCCGACACACGACCCAAGACGATCGACGCGAGCACGGCCCCTCTTTCATACCCTTCCCTCAGCGCGAGGTAACCGAATTGAATGGGTTCTGCGACGACACGAATGGGGGAGAGATTGTTTAGGCCCTGGCCGGTGTTCTCTACGAAGAAAAGCAGCGTGGCGGTCGGCGCCCGGCCATGGTAGAGCATTCTCCACCTCACCGCCCGGATGGTGTTGCTGGCAACGACGACGCCCATAACGGGAATCATCACTAACCAATTGAACGCGGAGAGTTGTTCCAGCAACTCGCCCCAATGAACCTCACGGACAATAATGTAGGCAACCCCTACTCCAAGGGCTATGCCAATGAGGATTCGCCCGTAAAGCCAGAATTGCCTTAGCATGTTCGGTTCCCGCCACTAGCGTAGTCTATGAAATCTCAATGCGCTAATTGCGACTGGCGACAACTCTGTACCCTCGGTGGCCTATCATCCGGTTCTCCCGACGACTGAACGGAGTCGATTCCCTTCTTCCTCCGGAGCGGAGCGGAGTCGCTCATATAGGGATTGTGCGCCGCCGGGCGTCTGTTGCTGTGAGGTACGCATGGAACGGGTAGCCTCCAGCAAGAGTTCTACACCTCCCAGGAAATCGCTGATGGCGATGTTTTCCGCTTGAATGGAATCTTCGCCGAATCCGTTGTGATAGTGGGCCAGTGGGAACGCGACGCCCGTGGACTCATAGCCGTGCGCGACAAAAACCGATGCTTCACAGACACCGCCGGACATGAGTTGGCGTTGAACCGGAATGGGCGGGTCTCTGCGTTGGAGCACCGCTCGCGCGTCTTGCAAAATTTGTTCGGCGGGTTGGGAAAATGTGGAGATGGCGTCGCCGACGCGGATGACAGGGCCGTTTTCCTGTTCTGCGCCGGGGAGCGTTCTGGAGGATTCTACGGAGATGACAAGGGTTTCCTTTGGAAGAGAGCCATTGGCTGCCAAGAGGCGCGCTCCGATGAGACCATCCTCTTCCGCACGCGTGAAGACGCCGAATACATCAATAGGATCATTTTCGGCGGTGAGCGTTTCCATAATGCTTAAAGTGGCGGCGCAACCGGCGAGATCGTCCAGGGCACGTGCAAAAACCCTATTGTTACGGAATTCACAATCTACAAGGTCAAAGACTGCAAAAGCGGGCAGAACGAGCTCGCTTTGCTCTGCCAAATCGGCATAGAGGATGCGCGTCTGCATGTCTCCGTCTTGTCCGGTTGTCCGGGCAGCGCATGATGAGCCGTCGGCGCAGTGAACGACAAGGTCCACCTGTTGCTCGTAGATGACGTCCGAGACTCGCCCGCGCATCTGCAGGGTCAGCCGCCGACCGTTGACTTGGACGATCTCGAACCCCGGATGGTCCATGTGGGCGACTAGGGCGATCGGCCGGGGCGGCATCGGGTCTGATGTGTCGTGTCGGGTTAGCCGGGCAATGATGTTGCCGTATTGGTCCTGCTCCCGGGGGATTGCGGCGTCTGCAAGGATACGCTCAACTTCGCGGGCGACGTTGTCCTCGAAGTAAGACGTGGCCGGCTGCCGGCAGAGACTCGCCAGGATCTGCAGCGCGCGCGGGGTGTCCTGCATGGGTGAACTGCTCCGGGGTCAGGTGGGTGCTCACGGTGTCATGTCATAGCTACGCTGTTAATTGTCCCACATTTCGCCAATCGGCTTGTTCCCGGCCATGATCTGCTTTCCCCACGCTTGCCTGGAACGTTCTAGTTATTGAAGACATGGAGAGCGAATTGTAATGAGAGATATAAGCACCATCGGATACCGAGAGATTGACAACCGTGCCAGCGGGTCTATGCTGGTAGCCAATCCTGAGCGGTTGATTGGGAGGATGTGTGGGATTTTGATTCGCTGACAAACGGTCGAAACCACGCAAGGAGGTGCGCAGATGAAGGCGAGAACGGACGAAGCCCGAGCCGTGATCGCGGAGGACGAGACCCGGCGCGCGCCGGGTACGACAGACGTCCCTATGGAGGTGAATGAGACCTCCGTGGATGTCCTCGACCTCGACGATGCGCAGGAAAAGACGGCAAACGCTGCGGAAGTTGGCGAGTTCGACAGCGGCTCCACGGAGAATCTGAACGATCCTCTGCGGGGGTACCTGCAGGACATCGGCCGCCGCAAGCTGTTGACGCCGCAGCAGGAGACGGAGCTCGGCATTCTCATGGATGAGGGCCGCCGCGCGTCCAAGCGCCTCGCCGGAGCGGACACCATTGACGCCGGTGAGCGGGCGGAGCTGCTGAAGACGGTGAAGATGGGCGAGGACGCCCGCAAGTCCATGACGGAGGCCAACCTCCGCCTCGTCGTCAGCATCGCCAAGCGGTATCAGGGCAGGGGGTTGTCCCTGTTCGACCTGATCCAGGAGGGGAACATCGGCCTGATGAAGGCGGTGGACCGTTTCGACCATCGCCGAGGCTTCCGGTTCTCGACGTACGCGACGTGGTGGATCCGGCAGGCGATTGCCCGAGGCGTGTCCGAGCAGGGGAACAGCATCCGCCTGCCGGTGCACGTGGGCGAGTTGTCCGCGAAGGTTGACCGCGCCCGCCATCGGCTGCTTCAGCAGTTCGGCCGCGAGGCGACGCCGGAGGAGCTGGCGGCGGAGACGGAGATTCCGCCGGAGAAGGTGGAGCAGCTGATCTCCCTGGCGCAGCAGCCGGCGTCCATCGACGCGCCCATCGGCGAGGACGGAGCGACACTGGCCGACTTTGTGGCGCAGGATGAGGCGGAGTCGGCCATCGACATGGTGGCGCAGACGATGCTTCGAGAGCGGATGGCGGCGGTGCTGGGGTCGCTCTCGCCACGAGAGCGGTTGGTGCTGGAGCTGCGGTTCGGAATCATGGACGGCAAGGAGTACACGCTGCGTGAGATCGGCGACATGCTGAGCCTGACGCGGGAGCGTGTGCGGCAGATCCAGGCCGGGGCGATGAAGAACATGCGGATGCAGCAGAACCGCGAACGGCTGGAGGGCTACATCGAGGATTAGTTTCCCGGTGCATAGCGCAAGAAACGCGGGGCGGCCTCTACGGGGGTCGCCCCGTTGGTGTTTTTGGGTGCGCTCGCGCGGTAATTGCTGGTGGGAATGCGTGAATGACGCTTGACGTACAGCGTACATTCGGCTAGTCTGAGCAAGTATGATTCTGAGTTATCGAGACCGTCGAACCGAGCGCTTTGCCACCGGGGAGTTCGTGCGAGAGTTCCAAGCGATTGAAGTACAAGCGGAAAGGCGATTGGCGATTCTGAATGCGGCGCCGTCGCTGCGAACACTGGCTCAGTTGCCAGGGAATCGGCTGGAGGCGTTGCGGGGAGACCGCACAGGGCAGTATTCGATACGGATTAACCGTCAGTGGCGGATCTGCTTTTCTTGGCCCGATGGTCTTGGGCCAACGGACGTGGAGATTGTCGACTATCACTCGTGAGAGGAGGGAGCGATGACGTTCAGGCGGGTTGTTCATCCGGGTGACATTCTCAAGGACGAGCTTGCGGAGATGGGGATTACACCGACGGCTTTCGCGCGAGAAATCGACGTTCCGCCGAACAGGGTCAGTCAAATCATCACTGGCAGGCGTTCAATCACCGGCGACACCGCTTTGCGTTTCGGCCATTGGTTTGGCGTTGAGCCGCAGTTCTGGCTGAATCTACAGTCGCAGTATGATTTGGCGCTTGCCGAACGGGAGACAGGGGATAAGGTACGGGCGCTGCCGACGGCGGCGGGGCGGTAAGACCTCCACCCCTCACCCTGACCCCTCCCCGCTCATTCCGGCGAAAACCGGAATCAATCGGGCCTGTCATTCTGATTAGATGTGCCTTCTGCCTAATGCTTACGGTTATACAGCATCCTCTTGTTCGCCTTCTGGCCGAGTAACAACTGTTTAAGAGACGCCGAATACGCATCTGCTCCTTTGGTTGTACGCAACTTTTTCGCAACGTCTTGGGGCGTTATAGCGATCTCAATGATGCTGAACGGAGAGCCTACAACATCGTTCCCATATGCCTCGTCCTTCTTGTTCGTCACTGCTATTTCTACGCCCAACCGGGTGCGCGTGCCGTTGAGGACGACAGAGAGCAAGACATCGACACGGCGCTTACAACCAGGGATCCATTGCTCCTTTTCCCCATTGATGATCCGTGCCGGTGGTAGGTTCGTTATGGGTATCTGGATGTGCTTGCCTTTGCTTTCGATAAGGAGTTTCTTCGCATATATATGAAGAACGGACTCGCCACACGCACCACTGGCCATGCTTTCCGATTCGTGTGCAAAGTGCCACGCCACATCTAGACCTTGCTTGGCAACAAGCCCCGCGCCGCAATGCGGACACACGCAACCGCAGGCTTTCCCTTTGGCAACGTTGTTGATTTCATAGAGCTTCCCGTCACGCAACCCGACGGGTAGCTTGACCGCAGTCATGCCTTAGCCCTTCCCTCTAATGCAACAGAACTGCCTTAAGAATCGAAACCTCGAAGATACGTGCACGTATCTTCTTGATCATCTAACCCCCCGCCATGTACCCCCGCTTAGCGTTCTCTCTGCGGAGCCCGGACAGCGTATAGATATTCGACTTCAGCATGTTGCACGGCCCGCACATTAACACCCGATTGGTGATGTGGTTGATCCCGCCGTCCGCGCGGGGCGTGTTGTGATCCAGTTGCAGGTGTCGTCGAATGCCTGTTTCTGGGCGGCGGATTCTGATGAATCATGCTCGCGGAAGAGGACGTTGTAGGTGGCGTTGGAGTTTAAGGGCGGATCGAGGTAGGTGAGAACGACGGACGCATCGGGGATGTGCTTCCGCATGATGGGGAGGTTATCTCCGAAGTAGAGTTTGTTTTTCCAGTCTTGTGGGGTTGGGGTGTTTAGCACAGTCATCAATCAACAATACCTCTTTGCTTCACGTCTTAGTTCAATCGCCGCAAAGACCACAAGTCCCAACGCAGCTCCTACCCACCCCGCAAAAAAGGCTGTTACAAAACCTGTGAGAATGTCATCAGTTCCGAAATCTATACCCTCGAAGTCCTGGTAAAGATCTCCCAGGGTAGGTAAGCCGACATTGACTGCCAAGAAGATGCCAACTCCTACTGAAGCGGCCAAGACAAACCATCCCCACCCCGTACCTTTCGCCTTATGGCCCCAATAGGCCCCTAGTGCTGCGCCACATGACATTCCCGCCATGACCCAGAGCAAGTAGGCCAAGAAATCACCAATTGTCATCGTCCAGCGTTGAACTCCACTGTGACTGAGTCATTCTTCGCAAATTACAAGACTTTAAGCCCACAATCCGACAATAGCACAAAAGTTTGTAGATTGGGGGGCGTGGGCGTGCGTCCAAGGTTCTTCGGCGCCGCTCGGAATGACATGGATTGGAGCAGGGTTCGCCCTTCGACAGGCTCAGGGTGAGCGGGGGGTACTGGGTTCCCGTGTCAAGCACGGGAATGACGGGGGGGTACTATGGGGGTTGGTTGGCGCAATTGAGGCTTTAGATTCCTCGGCTACGCTCGGAATGACAGACGGGGACGGCCCTTCGGCTACGCTCAGGGTGAACGTGGGGATGTCACCTAGCCCTCCCCCATCGAGTAGGGAGTTCCGATGGATTCCGGCTTTCGCCGGAATGAGGGAAAGGGGGGGATTTCGCGGGGTGTTGGGGCGAACCTTCGACTGCTCTCAGGTCGAACCGGGGGGCAGGTTAAGTCAGGTTCGATCCGCTGCTAGATCGTCAAGGACGACTACAGGCAATTCGCGAACACGCCGAAAGTCATTGTCATTGGTGACGAATTGTGTGCAGTCCATTCCTATTGCAGTTGCAGCGTGCAAGGCATCCGTAGACTTCAGCCCCAAATCGGCGCGCAAAGATGCCGCCAGTTCCCACATGCTGCGGGTCGGGGCAACCAAAGTCACTTCGTCTGAGTCAAACAGGGATCGAAACAGATTTGCAATCAAGTCGTCACGTTGGCGCATCGGTCCGACTAGTGTCTCCAGAATCACGAGTTCACTGCTGATGAAAGCGAATCGTCCGGCATGGGCCTCATTCCAGAGTGGTTGGAGTAGGGTGTTGTATGGCTCAATTCGTTCAACGCTGTAAATGAAGGCGTTGGCGTCAAGGTAGACGGGACCTCTTGAAGGTATGGTCAGTGGTCCCAAGAGGCCTTCTCTTCCGCCAAGTACGCCTTCACATCCTCAGCGGTTTTGAAGATGCGGTGGCCTGGGGCGTCAGCCAGAATGTCCAGCGCGGAGCGGCTAAGGGGCTCATCAGCAGCCCGCACGACGACGTCAACCGTCTGCCCCTCGGTCAGGTCGGGGCTTTGAATTTCGATCTTGCCGCCAGGTAGAACTTTGGCCTTGAGGCGCAGGTCTAGAGCCATCTTCAAGTATTCCTTTGCCATCCATAGTAACGCAGATTCTTCGCAGTGCTCAGAATGACAACCCACCTTAGCCCTCCCCATCGGGGGGAAGGGGCGATGGATTCCGGCCTGCGCCGGAATGACGGAGGGGGCAGGTGGGCGGAGTCGGGTCTGGTGTGGGCCCAATGCTATTATTGGTGGGTTGGGGCGTGGCGGGGGTTCGATGAAGTTCCCGGTTGGTTCGTCGCACGTTAGTCACTAGTGGCACGCCTGATCATCCAATCGATGTTGAAATCACATAGTTGTGGGGAGCTTTCGTCTGCGGAGGCGGGGCTGGTTGTGCGTCTGGCGGGGTGGGTTCATCGCCGTCGGGATCATGGCGGGCTGATCTTCCTCGATATGCGGGATCGCACGGGGTTGGTGCAGGTCGTTATCGATCCGTCAGTGGCGGAGGCCGCGTATGCGACGGCGGATACGCTGCGGAACGAGTGGGTGGTGGCCATCAGCGGCGAGGTGCAGGTTCGGCCCGCGGGGACGGAGAATCCGCGCATCGCGACCGGCGGCATCGAGGTCCACGCGAACGAGGTGACGGTGTTGAACCCGTCCAAGACGCCGCCGTTCTATATCAATGAGGAATCGGACGTCGACGAGTCGCTGCGGCTGCGGTATCGATACCTGGACCTGCGACGTGAGCGGATGGCGGCGAACCTTAGGCTGCGGCATCGCGTCGTGAAGTACATCCGCGATTTCCTTGACGGGCGCGGCTTTTTGGAAGTCGAGACGCCGATGTTGATGAAGAGCACGCCGGAGGGGGCGCGGGACTATCTTGTGCCGTCACGGGTTCACCCGGGCCATTTCTATGCGCTGCCGCAGTCGCCCCAGCAGTTGAAGCAGCTGCTGATGGTGGCGGGAGTGGAGCGTTATTTCCAGATTGCGCGCTGTTTCCGGGATGAGGACCAACGCGCTGACCGGCAGCCGGAGTTCACTCAGCTTGACCTGGAGATGAGCTTCGTGGACGAGACGGACGTGCTCGATCTGATGGAGGAGTTGTACTCGGGGCTGGCACAGGCCACCGCGCCGCATATGGGCGTGACATCGCCGTTTCCGCGTATGACGTATGCAGAGGCGATGCGGCGGTTCGGATCGGACAAGCCGGACCTGCGTTTCGGGATGGAGATCACGGATATATCGAGTATCGTTGCCGACAGCGGCGTGGGAGTGTTCACGTCGGCGCTTGCTGAGACGGGCGGCACGGTGCGGGGAATCGTCGCGCCGGGCTGCGCGGGGTACAGCCGGCGGGAACTCGAGAACCTGACGGAGATCGTGCGCGGGCAGGGGGCACGAGGGCTGGCGACGATCGGTCTTGACGTGGAGGCGGGGACGGCTGTGTCCGATCTGCAGCCGGATAATGTGCGCTCCGCGTTGGCGCGGCATCTTGATATCGAAACTGTGCGGTCGATTGCTGCGGCGATGGGCGCCGGAGCGGGCGATCTGCTGCTGATTGTGGCGGCGCATGAGGACACCGTGAGCGCGTCGCTGAGCGCGCTGCGGACAGAGTTGGGGCAGCGGCTGGAGTTGGCGGATCCGAATGAGCTGGCGTTCGCGTTCGTGACGGAGTTTCCGCTGTTTGAGGCGGCGGGCGATGAGGGCGGGCTGAGTTCCGTGCATCATCCGTTCACTGCGCCGGTCCCGGAGGACGCGGGCCTGCTGGAAGAATCGCCGACGGCGGTGCGGTCACGGGCGTATGACCTGGTGGTGAATGGGATTGAGCTGGGGTCGGGTTCGATCAGGATCCATGACCGCGAGCTGCAGGACAGGATATTCGCGCTGCTGGGACATGCGCCGGACGAAATACAGGAGCGATTCGGCCATATGCTGGAGGCGTTTGAGTACGGGGTGCCGCCGCATGGGGGGTTCGCGCCGGGCATCGATCGGACGGTGATGGTGCTGGCAGGAGAGCCCAATATCCGGGAGGTGATCCCGTTCCCGAAGACGCAATCGGCGCAGGACCTCATGATGAGCGCGCCGTCCACGGTAGATGAGCAACAGCTCATCGATCTGAACTTGCGGCTGCGGGAGGCCGAGTGATGGGACGCGCCCTTCGACAGGCTCAGGGCGAACGGGAGAGTGGGGGGCGTAGTGCGATTCAGATTCCCGCGTTCGCGGGAATGACGGGTGGGGGTTGTATAATGTTGTTCCCGCCTCATAGCCAATCCGAATACGGAGTTTCCACGCGTGAAGATTACAACTGAAGATATGCCTGACCGTCAGGTCGGGCTAGTTATTGAGTTGGAAGAGGCGGAGATTGAGGATCACAAGCAGCGGGCGTACCAGCGGCTTGTGCAGCGGTACGTTATTCCGGGATTTCGCAGAGGTAAGGCGCCGCGTGTCATCCTCGAACGTCATATCGGGGCGGAAACGCTGATCCAGGACGATATCGAGGGGCTGTTGGAACGGTCCGTGGCGGATGCGGTGGAGCAGCAAGAGCTTGAGCCCATCGCGCGGCCGCAGGTGACGGACCTGGAATCGCTTGATCCCATCACGTTCCGCGCCACCGTGGCGCTGCGCCCGGAAGTGGAACTCGGTGACTATGAGGCGATCCGCGTCGACTGGGAGGAGCCGGAGGTTACGGAAGAGCAGGTCGAGGAGGTGCTGAATAACCTCCGCCGGCAAGGCTCGCCGTGGGAGCCGGTGGAGAGGGCTGTTCAGCTTGGCGACCTGCTGACCGTCGACATGCGCGGGTATGTGGACGAGGACCCGGAGGACGCGGCGGAATCCGAGGACGGCGGCGATGAGGATTCTGATGCGGAGTCGGAGCCGCCCGAAGAGGCAGAGCCTGATTCTGACGCCGAGGATGGCGATGAGTCCGAAGGCGAGCCGGCAGTTCCGGGTCGGAGGACGTTCGTCGAGGAGACGGGCATCAGCTACATGGTGCAAGAGGGCGTGACGTATCCCGCGCCCGGGGTGCCGGAGCAGCTCGTTGGCATGAGCGCGGAGGAGACCAGGGAGTTCACGATCTCCGTGCCGGATGATTTCACGGTTCGCGATTTGAATGGCAAGGACGCCCATTTCACCGTCACGGTGCGTGAGGTCAAGGAGCAGAACCTGCCGGACCTCGATGACGAGTGGGCGCAGGGCGTCGAGGGATTCGGCGACGATGTCTTCGAGACGGTGGAGGCGCTGCGGGACCGGATTCGGTCTGATCTGACAGAGCGGACGGAGGCGCAGGCGCGGGCAGGGTACGAGGAGAATATCCTCGAGCAGTTCGCCGAGGCCGCGACGGTCGAATATCCGCCCATCGTTGTGGACATGGAAGTCGACCGCATCCTGCAGGACCAGGATGAGCAGATGCGGGGAATGGGCATGTCGCTCGCGGCGTACGCGCAGTCGACGGGTCAGGGCGTGGAGCAGCTGCGCGACACCGTGCGGCCACAAGCGGAGCAGCGGGTGCTGCGCGGGCTGCTGATAACGAACCTGGCCGAATCGACGGGCATCGAGGCCTCGGACGAGGAAATCAACGAGGATATCGCTGAGGTGGTGGGCGCTCAGCAGGATGAGGCGGCGCAGGAGCAGGCGCGACAGGTGTTTGAGAGCGAGGCGGCGCGTGAGAGCGTGCAGCGCAGAATTGTCGCACGTAAGACAATGGATATGCTGGTAGACATCGCGCGAGGGGAGCGCGACGGGTCGGAGGAGGCCTCCGAGACGGAAGCGGAGACCGACGCCGACGAGGATTCGGATAACGGAGACGACTAGCACCAGCGGGCATGGGCCCCACGGACACGTCAGAGGAGAGTTAGCGAAATGACAACGTGGACAGGCGGAACGGGAGAGGGAATGCCGGGGGGGATCGTGCCGGCGGGGCCACAGGGCATCGTGCCGATGGTCATCGAGACCGGAGCGCGAGGCGAGCGAGCTTTCGATATTTATTCCCTCCTGCTCAAGGAGCGGATCATCTTTCTCGGCACGCCAATCAATGACCAGATTGCGAATCTTGTCGTGGCGCAGCTGCTGTACCTGGAACGGGAAGATCCTGACAAGGACATTTCGCTGTATATCAGCAGCCCGGGCGGCGTCATCACATCCGGCCTGGCCATCTATGACACCATCCAGTTGATTCGCGCGGACGTTTCCACGATCTGCGTGGGGATGGCGGCGAGCATGGCGACGGTGCTGCTGTGCGCCGGCGCGGCAGGCAAGCGGTACGCCTTGCCGAACTCGACGATTCACATGCACCAGGCCATGGGGGGCGCACAGGGACAAGCGGCGGATATTGAGATTGCGGCGCGTGAGATCCTGCGGCTGCAGGAGATCATTCGTGGTATTCTGGCGCGGCATTCCGGGCAGCCGGTGGAGAAGGTGGCGCGTGACATGGATCGCGACTACTATCTCACTGCGGACCAGGCCAAGGAGTACGGCATCGTTGATGAAGTGCTCTCGGGACCGGAGAGCGAGAGCGACGACGCCAGCGCCGCGTAACTGCCACGGATAGAGGCCCGTGCGGGACGGGCTTTGGGGTTGCCTTAGACTCGGTGACGGGGGAGGAGTAAAGGCACGGGCATGGTTGACGAGACAAACGGTCGACGAAACGGCGGCCAGGGAGAAGGGCCGCATCGGTGTTCTTTCTGCAGCAAGCTTGAGGGCACGGTCAGGCTTCTGGCCGGACCGGATCATAAAGCGTACATCTGCGACGAATGCGTGCGCGTTTGCCTGCGCATCCTCGAGGGACGCCCTCGTGGAAAGGACCGCGAGCAGCCCGTGGACGAAGGACAAGAGCAGGAAGAAGAGCCGCAACCGATCCCCGCTCCGAAAGATATCTATAACCTGCTGAGTGATTTCGTTATCGGGCAGGAGCGGGCCAAGCGCGTGCTCAGCGTTGGTGTCTACAACCACTACAAGCGCACCATGGTCAAGAACGAAGAAAGCCCGGAAGTCGAGTTGGACAAAACGAATATCCTGCTCGTCGGACCTACGGGCAGCGGCAAGACACTCCTGGCACAAACACTGGCGCGAATTCTGGACGTGCCGTTCGCCATCGCCGATGCAACGTCGCTGACGGAGGCCGGGTACGTGGGCGAGGATGTTGAGAACATCCTGCTCCGCCTGATCCAGGCGGCGGATTACGACGTCTCAAAGGCGCAGCGCGGCATCATCTACATTGATGAGATAGACAAGACTGCGCGCAAGAACGCGAACCCGTCAGTGACGCGTGACGTGTCCGGAGAGGGCGTGCAGCAGGCGCTGTTGAAGATTGTTGAGGGATGCACTGCGAATGTGCCGCCGCAAGGGGGGCGCAAGCATCCGCAGCAGGAATTCATCCAGATTGACACCCGCGGCATCCTCTTCATCTGCGGCGGGGCGTTTGAGGGAATGGATGAGATTATCGCCGCGCGCGTGAACAAAGACAAGCGGAGCATCGGGTTCGGATCAGAGCGAATGGCGGATGATCCGACGGAACGCAGTCGCGTGATGGCGCAGCTCAGCCACGACGATATTCTCGCGTACGGCATGATCCCGGAGTTCGTGGGTCGCATGCCGCTGGCGGTCGCGCTTGATCCCTTGCAGAAACCCGATCTCCTGGAAGTGCTGACGAAGCCCAGGAACGCGCTGGTGAAGCAGTATGCGAGCCTTCTGGGGCAGGATGGCGTGAACCTGGAGTTCACGGACGAGGCGCTGGAGGCAGTGGCGGATAGGGCGCTTTCACAGAAGACGGGCGCGCGCGGGCTGCGGACGGTTGTGGAGGAAATCCTGCTGGACGTGATGTACGAGCTGCCGAGCATGGAAGGCATCACGCGCTGCCTGATAACGGCGGACACGATTCACAATAAGGTTCCGCCGTTGCTATTCAATGCAAAGGGCGCAACCGTGGCGCTCAGACCGGAAGAAGAGAGCGCCTAACAGCGATCAGGCATCGGCCTGTTCGGCGAGCAGATCTTCGATCTTGTCCGTGATATCGAGGCCGTTTTCGAGCGGGTTACCGTTTGCGTCCCGCACTATGCCGTCGTCAATCTGCACGTTGCCATCGGCGATTTGACGTAGCGCCTCGACCAGGGTCAAGGCCTCTCTGCGGAGGCCTTCTTGCCGGATTGCGGCAAACAGAGGGTGATCCTCTCCGCTCTCTTGCCGCAAGATGTCCACTGACTGCCCGGCAATCTCATGCCAGGCACCGTCGAACTCCGGCCCGCGAATAGGGAACCGGCACCAGGCAACCACGGGGCCTTTGTCGACCTCCGCAGTCGATAACTGCACCATGACACCTGTCTCGGCTGCGTCCTGTCGGATGAGTTCCCATATCACGTCCTGCCACGCCCCGATGAGGCCTTCGGGGAGGGCCGGGTGGAGATTGAGGGCGGGAAACGCATTAATGATGTCCTCGCTGACGATGAGCATGAGGCCCGCGAAAACCAGGGCATCGACGGGCCTGCGCTGAATGGCGGATAGCAGGGCAGCGTTGTAGCGGTCTCGCCACACGGGGTCGTTGGTGCGATGTTCACGGAGCGAGAGCGAGACAGTGGTCAGGCCGTAACTCTCCGCCTGTTCGAGAAACATGTCGCTGCCCTCAGCCTCGCCGCGCGCACGTGTGCAGAGAACGTAGTCGATAGAAGCGTTGAGCGAGCCTTCGGAGATTGCCCTGTGCGCTGCAGCAAGGAGTCCCCGGGAGCCGGGGCCGCGTCCGGTGGACAACCAGCCAAGGCGCAGCGGCGGGCGCGATGCCGTTTCGTCCTCAGTCACCATTGGCTAAGAGTAGCATTGGGCGAGAATGGGCCGGGACGGAAAGGAAGCGCGGCGGTGGTCGTTTGGCTACAGGGTCAGTTCCAACGGAATCAGCTTCCCGCCTACCGGGTCAACCGCGAGTTCGAGCAGTTCAAGCGTCACTACTCCAATGAGCGGCTTGGCCCCCTCATCTCCGAAGATGACAGAATCAAGGTGTGAGATTCCGTTGATACCTACCCGCGCCTCGCCTCGGTCGTATTCGACGCTGCCGCCGTTTGCCAAGCGGAATCTCGACCTAAGAACCGGCTCGATCCCCAACTCTCTTAAGATGGACGCCGGTACGAATGTGTACGTGGACCCAGTGTCCACCATGGCTTCCAGCTCTTTGGTCTGCGAGCCGTCGAGGTTGGAAATCTGGACGGTAACATCTACTCTTCCCATGCGACTACTATAGCGCGGATATCATCGATACGCCGAGTGCCAGCAACAGTCGCACACAGTACGATAGTCGCTGGAGGAATAACAAATGGATGTAACAGAACTTCGCGCCCAGATACCGGCGCTTGCCCATCAGGTCTGGATGAATACCGGGTGGTCCGGGCCGTCGCCTTCGTCGGTTGTGGAGGCCCTGAAGAACCGCATTGACGTTGAGGCGATGGATCCTCCGGCGACCATGCGCTCAATGGAAGTAGGTCGGGAGATTCGCGCACAGGCCATTCAGGCCGTCGCGAGACTGATGAACGCGTCGGAAGAAGAACTGGTAATCACGCGCAATACGACCGAAGGTCTGAACATGGTCATGAGCGGGCTGGATTGGCAGCCGGGCGATGAGATCGTCACGTGCAGCCTGGAGCATCCGTCCGTGCTTGCGCCCGCGTGGATGATCGGCCTGCGTTACGGCGTCGCCGTTCGAATCGTGGTGCTGGACCCTCATGATCCTGCCGACGTCATCCTGGAGAAATTCCAGGCGGTCATGTCACCGCGGACGCGCCTAATCTTCATCAGCCATATCCAGTATTCGACCGGGCTGCGGATGCCTGCTCCGGAGCTTGCGCGGATGGCGCATGAGAATGGCGCCGAGATCCTGCTGGACGGGGCGCAGACGGCCGGGCACATCGCGCTGGACATGGCCGGCGACGACTATGACTACTACTCAATACCCGGACAGAAATGGATGCTGGGGTTTGAGGGCGTGGGGGCGTTGTACATTCGGAAAGAACTGCTCCCGGGTGTTTTTCCTGCCCACACGGGTGGACGGGGCATGGACTCACCGGTGACGCCCGGCCACATAGTGCCGAACCACGACACGATGGACAAATTCCTTGGAGGATCGGGGAGCATAGCGCTACAGGCGGCGTTCTTGGAGGCGACCCGCTTCATCGAGGGGATTGGAGTCGGGGCGATCGAGAGCCGCAACCTGCAGTTGGCGTCTCGGCTCAAGGCTCAATTAAGGGAATCTCCCCACGTCACCGTGCTCTCGCCTGACGATGGCCCGCTGGCGTCCGGCCTTGTTTCGTTCGCCGTCAGGGGCTGGGAGCCGAACGCGCTTGACGATCACCTGTGGGAACAGAACCGCATTGTCGTGCGGCACATCGACCATCCGGAGGGCATCCGGGCCTCATTGCACTTCTTCAATACGGAGGATGAAGTGGATCAGTTGGCCGCGGCCGTGCGGGATCTGGCGTAGGGGCACTCACGACGGTTTATGAGGAGCGTGCAAGCCCCAGCTTCCGGCTCAGCACCGTCCATCGCGTCGCCAGATGAATCAATGGTGTTGTGCGCTTGCCGTGGATAGACGCGTGGCGGAGGGCGTCCATGAAGTCCTCGCGGCCCTCGAATGCAGGGATGTCCGTGTAGGCGTTGCCGATCTCCCGGGCGGTGTGGGCGTCCGTAACCCCGACCGGCCGGATGTTGTGTTGCTCCCCGTTCTCGCGGATGAACTCAACGCCGCGCATGATGTCGCCCTTGAGGGTTGTGCGGGCGTTGAATGCCTCAATGATGTCCACGTCCGGCAGGATGTCAATGAGGGCGGGCAGGGTTATGTGCTTGCGGCGGAATCGGTCGAACGGGTGGGGCACCTGGACGATGCCGCCCTGGTCCTTGATACGCTTGACGGACTCCTTGGCAGACAGGCCGCGCGGGATGTCCTCACTAAGGAACAGGCCGATGATTTCTCCGTCCGCCGTTCTCAGCTCCGCGCCGATGATGACGGGGAACGGGGCGATGTCTCGAACGGCAAGCGCGCCGCGGATGGTGTGATGATCCGTGACGGCGATGATGTCTATGCCCTTGCGTTGGCAGGCGCGGATGAGGGCTTCGGGGGATAGTTGAGAATCAGGGGAGACGCGGGTGTGGATGTGGAAGTCTGCGCGCACCGTATGTACTAACCAGCCAAGCGTAAGGCGGCAAAGGTGATGGACGATGCGACGGCCGCGGAGCCAAGGGCAGCCGTGAGCATAGTTCCGACTATCCACTTGGTGATGCGCGTTTCGAGCTGGGCGATGTCCGCCCTCACTTCATATCTCAGCGCCTCGAGTCGGGCGTCGAGATGAGATTCTGTAATTGCTTGCTCCGCCACTTCGCCCCCTTGGGTACGTTCCCTTACGGGCTCCACTATACCACCGCGCTTTGTCCTCTCGGTGAGAGTTAGGCGCGCTCCACGTAGTCGCCGGTGCGGGTGTCGACGACGACGGCGATGCCGTTCTCAACGAACATCGGGACGGTGATGACAAGACCGGTTTCGAGCGTGGCGGGCTTGGTGCCGGCGTTGGCAGTATCGCCCTTGAACGCCGGGGGTGTCTCGACGATTTTCAGCGTGACTGTCGTGGGAAGTTCGACGCCGATTGGCGCGTCCTGGTAGAAGACCATGTCAAGATTCATGTTCTCTGTCATGTAAGCGAGAGAGTCCTCAATCTGGTCGCGGTCGACGGGGAACTGCTCAAAGGATTCGGTGTCCATGAAGTGGTAGAGGCCATCCTCGGTGTAGAGGAACTGGACGGAGCGGGTTTCCAGCGTGGCACGGGTGAAGCGTTCACCGGCCTGCACGGTGCGCTCTATGGTGTGGCCGCCCCTGATGTCACGGAGCTTCATGCGTACCTGGGCAGAGCCGCGTCCGATCTTGAGGTGGTGGAAATCGAGGAGCTGATAAAGTGTGCCGCCGATCTCAATGGTCACGCCGCGCCGCAGGTCGCCCGTCTCAATCATTCCTTGCTAACTCCCGTTTCCCATGCTGATCTTGGGGGCGTTGCTCAAGACCTGGCAGCGCCCGTCCTTGAACTCAACAATGTCCTCAATGCGGACACCACCCCAGCCGGTGATGTAGATGCCCGGTTCAATGGTGAAGATCATGCCCTGCGTCAGTACGTCCGGCGCGCGCTGTCCAAGTCGCGGGTATTCGTGGATGGCGAGTCCGACGCCGTGGCCGAGCGAGTGGCCAAACTCGGGGCCGTGCCCGGCTTTCTCAATGATGTTGCGCGCGAGGCCGTCTGCTTGATCGCCCGTCATGCCCTCTTCAATGGTGGCCATGGCCGTTTCCTGGGCGGTTAGGACGATGTCATATATGCGCCGGAACGTGTCGTCATGGTCGCCGATGCAGATGGTGCGAGTCATATCCGCGTGGTAGCCGTCCACGCGCGCGCCAATGTCGATGACGATTGGAGCGCCGACGGCGATGGGCTCGGCAGAGGGGCGATGGTGCGCCATCGCGCCGTTAGGGCCGGAGGCAACGATGAGCTCGAAGGCAATGGCCTCCGCGCCCCGGTTGCGCATGGCCATCTCAATTTGCCACGCAACGCCCTGCTCGGACGCGCCCGGTTCAAGGCCGTCGCGCACTTCGACAAATGCCTCGTCCGTGATGCGGATGGCTGAGATGAGGGCCTCGCGCTCGGCGTCATCTTTGATCGCCCGGATGGTCTCAATGGTGTCATTGATGGGGACGAGTTCCTTGCCGGCCTCGCCGCAGAGTTCGGCGAGCCGCCGGTGGGTGGCGACGGTGACGTGCGATTCCTCAAAGCCGACGCGTTTCGCCTCGCCCATGGAGGCCAGCATCTCCTTGAACCACTCGCTGCCCGGCCCGGCCATGTGGACGACCTGGTATTCGGGCGATTGATTTCCTGCCTGTTCGGTGTAGCGGGAGTCGGTGGCAAGCAAGGCGCTCTCGGGAGTGATAAAGAGGGAGCCCGCCGAGCCGCTGAATCCGCTCATGTAGCGTCGGTTTTCCGGCTGCGAGACCCACACGGCGTCGACGCCGCCGGGCTCCATCGCCTCACGCAGCCTGGAAAGTCGGTTGGTGACGCTCATCGGTGGCTTTACTCCTTGCCGATCTCGTCTATGAGATAGTCCAGCGCCCAGAGGTAGGCACGCCAGCCGAATCCCGTCATCTGGCCGCGAGCGATGGGGGCGATGACGCTGCGGCGTCGGAACTCCTCCCGGGCGTGGATGTTTGAGAGATGGACTTCAACGGTGGGCGCGCCAACATCCTGCAGGGCGTCACGCAGGCTGAGGCCGTAGTGGGTGAGGGCGCCGGGGTTGATGACGATGCCGTCTATGCCGTTGGGAATCTCCGACTGGAGAAAGTCGATGATTGCGCCCTCGGCGTTGGACTGAAAGCAGACGCAGTCGGCCCCGCGTTCTTTGACGCGCGTAGTGAAAGCTTCCTCGATCTCGGCGAGGGTGGTCGTGCCGTAGACGGCAGGGTCCCTGTGGCCCAGGCGATTCAGGTTCGGGCCGTTGATCAGCAATATCCGCATGTTTCTGTCGTTCGCGTTCAGTGTTGGTCTTTCAGAGTCATTGAACTTCCGCGTTCGGGCTTTGGCGGTCTGAATTCTTGTTGTTCGCGTTCAGTGTCGTTTTATCAGAGGAGTCGGCGTTCCGCATTTCGGCCCTGGCGGCCTGTGGAGTCCCGCTCCGCTTCTGCCATTCTATCAGTCAGACTCGGTATTTCGTTGAGATTACGTATCCTCGTCGCGATTCATGCCGGGGTGGGCACGGGCGTAGGCTTGCGCCATCTGCGCCTGCGAGACGTGCGTATAGATTTCCGTGGTGGCGACGGATGCGTGGCCGAGCATCTCCTGTACGAGCCGCAGATCCGCGCCACCGTCCAGCATGTGCGTGGCGAATGAGTGACGGAGAGTGTGCGGATGAACGCCCTCCGGCAGCCCCTCCTCCCGCGCCCATTTCTTGAGGGCAAGCTCAATACCGCGCGTACTCAGGCGTCCGCTGCGGCTGTTGAGGAAGACCGCGGCACGCGTCCTAATGCCCCGGGCCAGCAATGGGCGGGCATCGCTGACATACGTGGCGAGCGCCTGCCGGCAGGGCTCCCCGAATAATGTCTCCCGCTGTTTGGAGCGTTTGCCCCACACACGGGCGACGCGGTTGCGCAGATCCAGACCGGACAGATCAAGCGAGGCGATTTCCGCCACGCGCAGGCCAGCGCCGTAGGCGAGTTCAAGAATTGCGTGGTCGCGCAGGGCCAGGGCACGCTGCATGGAAGCCTGCTTGTCCTTCGTTGACGGGTCAATGGTCTCCGCGAATCTGAGCGGGGCGTGGACGAGGCGCTCGGCATCGCGTTCGGAGAGGAGGTCAGGCAGACGGCGGCCGATCTTGGGGGAGGGGGTCCTGGTGATGGTCTCCGGGTTTTCTATGACGCCTTCTCGTGCCAAAAAGCGCCAGAAAGACCGGAGTGCGGAGAGACGGCGGGCGATGGATGCGCGGGCCGAGCCGTCCATCGTCAGGTCATAGATCCATCGTTGCACGTGGTCGCGCGTGGCGTCCGGCAACTGCTTGATTCCCTGATCGGCGAGGAACTGCAGGAACAGCCCAACGTCTCCCATGTAATTGCGGAGGGTATAGCGTGAGGCGCCGCGTTCGTATTCAAGGAACGCGGCAAAGTCGCTGAGCCGGGCCGCCCACTCTTGCGGGACTTGGGCGACGCCGGTTGGCTCCTCTACAGCTCGCGTGCGTGTTTGTGCCATGCACACATTTTAGACCAAGTTCGAAAATGGGGTGGGGCGCCCCCCTCCCTAACCCTCCCTCACAAGGAGGGGATCTTCGGGAGTGTGATAAGAGTGCAGTTGGCGCAATGGGATTCAGATTCCCGCCTTCGCGGGAATGACGGTTGGGGCCTGTTTAGACTTCGACGAGTTGGGGTTCCTCTTGTGGCTGCTCTGTGCTCAATTCCTCGCGGGAGCCCTGCCAGCCGCATTCCTTGTTATTGCAGGCGGCATTGGTTCGACTCGAAGCAACAACGAGGCCGCTGCAGTCGGGGCAGGGTTGCGGAAGCGGCTCCTGGTTGGTTAGGAAGTTGCAGTTGGGGTAGTTTGAGCAGCCGTAGAAGGGTCGACCCGACTTGCGGGATGATCGCTGCACGAGTTCGCCACCGCAGTCCGGGCAGTGCGCGCCTGTTCCCTTCTGAATACGCTTCATGCCGCGGCAGTCAGGGAATCGCGAGCAGGACAGGAACGGGCCGTAGCGCCCGCGCTTGATAACCATGTTCGCGCCGCATTCCGGGCAAATCTCGTCCGTCTCCTCATCGATGTTGCTGACACGCTCAATCTTCTCCTGCGCCGTGTCGATGCGTTCGTTGAACGGCCCGTAGAAATCGCGCAGCACGGGCACCCAATCGCGTTCTCCACGAGCAACGTCGTCCAGCTCCTCTTCAATTTGTGACGTGAAGTCCAGGCTGGACACCTGCGGGAAATACTCGGAGAGAAGGCCGGACACCGCGGTGCCGAGCTTGAGGGGGCGGAAGCGGTTATCCGCCTTATCAACGTAGCCGCGATCCTGGATGGTGCTGAGAATGGCGGCGTAGGTGCTGGGGCGTCCGATGCCGCGCTCTTCCAGCGCCCTGATCAGCGTGGCTTCCGTAAAGCGGGGCGGGGGCTGCGTGAAACGCTGCCTTCCCGCGACGTTTCCCAGATCGAGCGGTTGTCCCTCGTTCAAGTCCGGAAGAACGCGACCCTCATCGGAGTCGGCGTCCGGCTCATCGAGTCCCTCTCTGTATATGGCGAGATAGCCCGCAAAGGTCATGATGGACCCGCTGGCACGGAGGGTGTGGCTGACACCGGACGGCGCGCCGGAGGCTGTGATGTCCACCGTCGTCTGGTCAAACTTCGCATCGGCCATCTGGGATGCGAGCGCGCGCTGCCAGATGAGCTGGTAGAGGTTGAACTGCTCGCGGCTGAGGGAGTCTCTCAAAGAGTCCGGGTCGCGCATGAATGACGTGGGTCGTATGGCCTCGTGAGCCTCCTGCGCGCCCTTGACACGGCGCGTGAATGAACGGGGCGAGGCGGGGACGTGGTCCTTGCCGTAGCGATTGGCGATGACATCCCGCGCTTCCCGCACTGCCTCGGCTGCCATGTTTGTTGAGTCTGTGCGCATGTAGGTGATGAGGCCGATGGGGCCCTCGTTGCCGATGGGCAGGCCCTCATAGAGTTGCTGCGCGATGGTCATGGTGCGGCGGGCAGTGAACCGCAGCTTGCGGAAAGCCTCCTGCTGGAGCGTGGACGTGATGAAGGGCGGGCCGGGGCGGCGCGTGGTCTCGCGGCGGCGGACGGCCCCGACCTGGTAGGAACTGGCGCGCAGGTCTTCGAGAATCCTGTCGGCGGTCTCCTGGTTCGGGATAACGACGGCGCGGCTTCCGCCCAGCTCTGACCGGTAACGCGCCGCGAGGTCTTCAGGCGCGGCTGCCTGCGCCGCTTGTGTTGCGAGGTCGGCGTCAATGTCCCAGTACTCCTGCGGCACAAACGCGTCGATCTCCGCTTCGCGTTCAACGACGAGGCGGAGTGCGGCGGACTGCACGCGTCCGGCGGACAGCCCCTTGCGGACCTTGCTCCAAAGAACGGGGCTCAGGCGGTATCCGACGAGACGGTCAAGGACGCGCCTGGCCTGATAGGCGTTGACGAGATCGACATCGATGCCACGGGGCTCATCAAATGCGCGGAGCACAGCGTTCTCCGTCACCTCATGGAAGACGACACGTCGCATCCGTTCCTGCGGGATACCGGCGGCCTCCATCAGATGCCATGAGATGGCCTCGCCCTCTCGGTCAGGGTCTGTTGCGAGATAGACGGTGCCCGCGGCGCTTGCAGCGGCCTTGATCTCCTTGACGACGGCGGACTTGTCGCGCGGGACAACGTAATCCGGGGCGAAATCGGCGTCGACGTCAATCGCCAGCTTGTTCTTGGGCAGATCGCGGACGTGACCCACGGAAGCGAGGACGTTGTACTGGTTGCCCAGGATGCGAGAAAGTGTTCGGGCCTTTGCGGGCGACTCGACGATGACGACATCACCGCCGGGGACAACAGTGTTGCGGGCTGCCGCGCTCGTCCGCCGGGCAGTCGTAGAGCGACCTCCGGAGCGGCCAGTGCCGGACGCAGTTGTCTTCTTCGTCTTGCGCGTGGTTGTCGACTTCTTTCGACTCGTCGTCATATTTTGATTGCCTCTTTATGTGATCCGGTTTTCGGCGGCCTCGGTTGTGGTCGGTTCGCCGTCGTCAGTGTTTCGCCTGTGAGATTGGTATAGCGCATGGGCCTCTCGTGTCAAGACGTAGTGCATTCCGCCTACCTGTCTCACAAGATCGTTCAGTTCCAACATAGTCAGGGTACTGGATACTTCAGGCATTGACATTCCGGAGGCGCGAAAGATCTCATCAATGTGGATGGGGGAACGGCTGAGGACGCGAAGGACGGCGGCCTGTTCTTCGTCAACGGGCTCCGGCGTCGATGTGAGATTGAGCTGCCGATCCTCTTGCGACAGGTTCAATTCCTGCAGGATGTCCTCTGCGGTCAGCACGAGTTTTGCCTCGCCGCTCTGAATGAGGAGGTTGGGGCCGCGGCTCCGCTCACTGAGGGCGCTGCCGGGGACGGCAAAGACCTCCCGATTCTGTTCAAGGGCTTGTCGGGCAGTAATCAGCGCGCCGCTCTTCTCATTTCCTTCAATGACGAGACAGCCGAGGCTGATGCCGCTCATGATGCGGTTTCGTCGCGGAAAGTTCTCTTTCATAGGTGGCGTTCCGATGGGGTAGTCGCTGATGAGAGCGCCGTTCTCCACGATCTCTGCCGCCATCTTGCGATTCTGTGCGGGATAGATGATGTCCACGCCGCTGCCGAGGACGGCAATGGTTCTGCCACGGTTCTGCAAGGTGGCGTAGTGAGCCGTTGAGTCTATACCTGTGGCGAGTCCGCTGGCAATCGTCAGTCCTGCCTGGACAAGGTCTCTGATGAATTCGCGGGTGGCTTCCCGGCCGTACGGCGTGGCCTTGCGGGTTCCGACGACAGCTAGCGAAAGGTCATCCTCCGGCTTGAGTTCTCCCTTGACGTACAAGACGGGGGGCATGTCATGGATCTGCCGGAGTCGGGCAGGGTATGGCTCATCATGCCAGGTGTAGGCGCTGACGCGGTGACGGTGCAGCCTTTCAAGCTCGTCCATGGGATCGAGGCTGTTGCGCGTTCTCAGGATTTCCTCCACCGTCCGACCATCGAGACGGGTGGCGCGCAACTCAGACTCGGAAGCGTTCCAAGCGTCTTGCAGGGACGCGAAATGCGACTCGAGATGTCCAAATCGTACTCGGCCGAGCCTGCTGACGCGCTGGAACGCAATCCAATATGGGAGATCGTCATTCACAGTTCAACGCTATCGACTTAGTGTTGACGGGTCAAGGATTCTTGAATTTCGCGACCAATGCCGGTCTGTCTGTTGAGTAAGCGTTTCGCGTTCCGGACGGGGTAACTGGCGGTCAATGGGAAAGAGTGGCGGAGAGAGCGGGATTCGAACCCGCGAGGGCCCGTTAAGACCCTACACGCTTTCCAGGCGTGCCTGTTCGGCCACTCCAGCACCTCTCCGTCTTGTGTGATGGCGGAGAGGGTGGGATTCGAACCCACGGTACCCGTGAAGATACTCCGCTTTTCGAGAGCGACGCCTTAAACCGCTCGGCCACCTCTCCGTGGGGGCCTCTCCGATGGACATTATACGCGTGACAGGCGAAGACTGTGCTGGATATTGGGGCTGAGCGGTCATGTGCACTTACGGGGACTATTCAGGCGGAAGGGGTTGTTTGAGGACGATTCTTCTTGACAGTTCCCTACCTGCGCCAATATGATTAAGTGTCTTTCAGCCGTTTGACGCGCGTATTTCGGCCAATTTACACAGCGTCGGACGGGGTTAGCAGGAGGGAGCAGCGCGTGTTTACAGGGAAAGCATTTTGGATGCCCCTTGTTCTGATTACAGCCTTTATTCTTGTTTTAGCGGCATGCACGGGTCCGGCAGGACTGCAGGGAGAGCGAGGCCCTGCGGGTTCCGCGGGAGCGCCCGGCTCGGACGGCGTTGACGGTCAACCGGGGCCGCCCGGCCAGGCAGGAGCGCCAGGGGCGCCAGGAGAACCGGGAGCGCCAGGGGCGGCGGGTCCGGGAGCTATCAGCCCGGAAGCCAATATCAATACCCTCGATTCGAGCGTCGTGCTCGTTCCGGGTACGACACGGGTGACGTTCAGGCTGTCCGGTTTCCCGCGACGGGATGACGTGACGCTCTACATCCGTGAGGCGCTTGGAGCAGCGGTCGATTATGAAATGGGGAGCGCCCAGGTGAATTCATCCGGCGCGCTTGAGATGGTGGTCGGCACCGATCTGTTGCCTGCGATACCGGATGACCTGCCACCCGGCGTGTGGACGGTTATCGCAGTGGGCAGTCGCACGCCGGAGGGAGCGTCCGGACCGGCGGTTGCGAGCACAGCAATCCGCGTGTACGGCCCGGGTGAGGCTCCGACGCTGGGCAAGTAGCCGACAACTGACAACAACGGTCACGATTGATTGGGGGCGCCCACAGGGTGCCCCCATATACGTTTTGGTTGGGGAATGTTCGCCCACACCCTAACCCTCCCCCGTCAAGGGGGGGGGATTTTGAGTCGCGTTACAGGGTCGAGCAGGGGCAATGGCGACTTTAGATTCTTCGCGGCGCTCAGAATGACTGCAGGGCTGTAAGGTTAGGCGGAGACGGCGGTGGGGGTTTGATCTTCGGTGTCGGTTCCGGTGGGTGACTCCCCGTGAAGGAGACGAACTTGCCGGACACGGCGGCCGGTGGTGGACAGGATGGTCATGGTCATGCCGTTGTCGCTGACGGTCTCGCCGGGGTGGGGGATGCGCCCGAGAGCGTAGAGGATGAGCCCGCCAACGGTGTCAACTCCCTCTGCGTGCAGTTCCACGTTGAACATCTCGTTGATGTACTTGAGGGGGGCGCGCGCGTCGACGATGGCCTCCTGTTCGCTGACCCGGCGGACGAGTGGTTCGCTGGCGGTGAACTCGTCGTCGATATCTCCCACAATCTCTTCCAGCAAGTCTTCATTGGTGACCAAGCCAACGAGGCTCCCGTATTCGTCCACAACGAGCGCGATGTGAACGCGCCGCGACTGGAACTCGCGCAAGAGGTCGCCCACGCGCTTGGTTTCCGGAACGTGAAGCGGTGGGCGGACGATGGATTCAAGGCTTGAGTCCTCGTTCTTGTTGTGGAATGCGGCGAGCAGGTCTTTTGCGTAGACGATGCCGACTGTGTCGTCGAGGCTGCCCTGGTAGAGAGGCAGGCGGCTGAACCCTTCCTGCATGACAATCTGGACGGCGTCTTCCAATGACGAACCGACCTCAATGCCGACGACATCCGGTCGCGGCACCATGACCTCGCGGACGGCCAGGGACTCCAACCGGACGAGGCCGCGCATGACGTTTCGCTCCCATTCCTCGTTCAGTGTCACGGCAGCGTGTGCGCCGTTCGGGTGGTCGCTGTTGGCGCTGCGGTGGTCGGAACGTTCCACGGCGGCGTTTTCTGACGATTTTTGTCCCAGGGCGCGGGCGAGCGGACGGAACAGGGCGCGGAGGAAGGACGCCGGAATGGAGAGGACGGCGTTGACGAACGCTGCCGGGGGCGCGGATACGAGGGCGAGACGATCGGCGTCATGGCCGCCCCATACCCGCCCGGCGGCCTGCGCCAGTATGACCCCCGCGATGGTGAGCACGATTCCGAGCAGAACCTCCAAAGAGGACCAGGGGCTGTACATCGACACGAGGGCAAAGCTGATGATGGCAAACAGAACCGTCGCTGTCGAACGGATCATAAGGGCGGCCATCGCCAGGGAATCGTGGGATTCCTGCAGTTGGGCGAGGCGGCGCGCGCCCGGCCTGCGCCGTTGCACAAGGCGTTCCAGACGCTCTCCCCGTGTCTGGAAAAACGCGTCCTCCAACGCGACCACAAGTGTCAGCAGCACCAGGGCCAGCGGATACGCCGGCAGAAGAAGGGCGGACACTGTCGTCTATGCCCCGGCGACGTCAGTCATGCGTCGACCCGGCGCAATTTGTGTGTGCCCCGTACTTGGGGGCTCTAAATCGGTTGTCATATCTGAACGACGCCATGCTAGGGGGCGTGAGCGTTCCGTGTCAAGACGTGGGAGCGGCATGTTCCACATTGCGAAATGTGCGGCGGTGAATCTGAGAGGGACCGATTTGGCGCAATCCCGCCAGATGTTTGGCTGTTCCGTACCCCTTGTTGTCGGCCAGTCCGTAGCCGGGGTGTTGGCTGTCCAGCCGGCGCATGACCTCGTCACGGGCGACCTTGGCGATGATGGAGGCGGCCGATACCGAGATGGAGACCTGGTCGCCGCGCGTGAGGGCCAGCTGCCGAATACCGTCAGGGAGAGGCAGCGCGGAGCCGTCAACGAGGACGCCATCCACGCGGTTACCCAGCGCGTTGAGGGCAGCCAGCATGGCCTCACGGGTTGCAGCGGCGATGCCCTCGGCATCAATGCGGCTTGCGGGCGTCATGGCGAGGCCAACGGCGGCGTCCTGCAGGATGAGCTTTGCCAGGCGTTCTCGTTCGGGCGCGCTGAGTTTCTTGGAATCGTCAACATCATCGAACCATGCCAACGGTTGGGCGGGGAGTATGACGGCAGCCGCGGCGACGGGGCCTGCGAGCGCACCGCGCCCGGCCTCGTCAATGCCGGCGATTGTGCGCGCGCCCTGCAAGAGCAACTCACGCTCGTAGGAGAGGCCGGGACGCGTGACGGGAGGGACGATGGGACGGCGTGCCTGAGAGACGCCGTCGTCCGGAGGATCAGTTTTCAGCGGGGACCTCTCTCGAGGCAGCGAGAACTTCCCTGATGTGATTGATTGCGCCGGCGTGGAGGTTGGCGTGGGTGGTCAGCGTGATGAGGTAGCGGATGCGCCGCATCCCGCTGTCCGTCTCAATGTCCAAGCCCTCCGGCCCGAGTTCCTCGATGGTGCGCAAAACGGCCTGGAACGTGAGCCCCAGGTATTCCAGCAACGCCTTCTTGGGCGGCTCCTGGAAGTGGGCGCGCTGTGTTGCGGTGTACGCCTGCCCGGTGTCTTCAAGGGGCAGGCCGAATTCCCGCGCATAGCCGTGTGTCTCATTGATTTCAGGGCGGTTAAGAATCTGCTTGTGGAGCAGGGCGTCTTGCACGCGGGCGACGTGCCAGAGGTAGTAACTCGCGGATGGCGTCTCAGGGAAGGGCCGCCATGCCATGTCCTCCTCGGACATCGTTTCCACGGCCTGTGTCAGGGTGCGCTGGCACGCCTCGAAAACGCCTGCGAGGGCGTCGCCGGACGGATATCCGTTTTGCACATGAGCGGCGGTATCCCCGCGATTGAGGAGGTCACGCAGACCATGCGACAAGGCGATGATGGACATTATTACCCCTTTATCCCAAGAATAATTTTACACCGCCCGGGCAGCAAAAGTAGAGGCTTGCGGCTCCTCGGCGGCCATGGCGCGCTCAATCACACCGCCGCCGAGCATCCGGCCATCATCGTAGAGAACGACTGCCTGACCGGGTGTGACGGCGCGCTGCGGCTCGTCAAACTCGAGGGTGAATCCGTCGCCGCCCGCGTTCGGGATGAGGAAGGCAGGCGCTTCGGGAGACTTGTAGCGCACCTTGGCGGCTACACGAATCGGGCTGTCCGCAGGTGTGAATCCATCGATGTACGTTGCCTGCGCCGCATGCAACGAGTTGGCGAGGAGATGATCCTCCGGCCCAATGACGATGGTGTTCTCGCTGGTGTCGATATCGATAACGTACATGCGGCGGCCGGTGGGCGACGGCGGCAGGCCCTTGCGCTGCCCCACGGTGTAGCCTGCCGTTCCCATGTGAGAGCCGACATGCTTGCCGTCAACGTCCACGATGGGGCCGGGCGTGAGCGCCATGTGCTCGGAGAGAAAGGCGCGGTAATTTCCTGAGGGCACGAAGCAGATTTCCTGGCTGTCCGGCTTGTCCGCCACCGGCAGCTCAAGCTCATGCGCGATACGCCGCACGTCCTGCTTGGGCAGCTCGCCGATGGGGAACAGAGATCGGCGGAGCTCGTCCTGTCCAAGCCCGTAGAGGACGTAGGTCTGATCCTTGGAAGGGTCGACGGCCTTGTGCAGCTCAATGCTGCCGTCTGTAGCGGCGCGGCGGCGAACGTAGTGGCCCGTGGCGATCCAGTCAGCCTCAAGCGACAACGCCCGCTGCAGGAAGAAGGCGAACTTGATCTTGTCGTTGCAGGCGATGCAGGGGTGCGGTGTGCGCCCATTCTTGTATTCGCGGATGAAGTACTCGATGACGTGCTTGCGGAACTCCTCCTCCATGTTGAGGACGTAGTGAGGCATACCGAGCTTCTGCGCTACCCGCTTGGCGTCAAAGACATCCTCCACGGAACAGCAGGCGCGGTTGTGGCGGGACGCGCCCTCCACGTCATCGCTCCACAGGCGCATAGTAACGCCGATGACGTCGTAGCCCTGTTCCTTGAGCAGATAGGCGGCGACGGAGGAATCCACCCCGCCGCTCATGGCGACAATGACTCTTTCGTTAGTACTCATATCACCTTCTACGATACGGAGTCACAGAATGCAGTGCAAAGCGTCGTCAACCGGATAAGCCCAGAACACCGACGGCGATGATGGCCAACACCAGGCCGCCGCCTTTACTCCAGTTCATTTCCTCCTTCAGGAATATCACGGCCAGGATGGCGGTGATGACAAAGCTCATCTGCACGATGGGATAGCTGATGCTGGCGTCGCCGATGCGGAGGGACTCGAACAGGAGCACCGCCCACGTGATCTGTATGACTGCGATGCCCGGGGCGAACTGGACGACGGGGCGGGAAATGCCGAAGTTGCGCCTTCTCAGCAGTGTGATGATGGCGGCCTGCTGGAAACCGACGGTCTGCGTGAGGACCATGGGAATCGCGCCGATGTCGCCAGTATCGAGGCCGGCCTTGGAGATCAGACCGGCTACTCCAAAGAACAGTGACGCCGCAACCGCAAGAAGGATTGAGCGGACGTTGGAACGGATGGCAGAGATCTGTGTGATGTTCAAGAGAACAAGGACGGCCAGGACGGCCAAGAGGATGCCGCCAAGCTTGATCGGGTCGGCTGACTCGCCGAGGATGATGATTGCTCCCAACGCCGTGACGACGAAGTTGAGCCTGAATATAGGCGCGTTGACGCTCGCGTCCCCCGTGCGGAGACTCGCCACAAAGAGTGTCAATCCAAGGTAGCCGAACACGCCCGCGGGCACGCCGTAGAGCCATGTGCTCCTGTGGATGAAGTCCACGGGGCCGTCGTCGCCGAGAATGACCCAACTCGAGACGGCCACAGCCCAGATGATTGCCGTGAAGATGGTCGATTGCCAGAAGATAAAGTTGGGGGCGTCAATGCCGCGCTGTTGGGCGACACGGTAGAGCAGATCGGCAACCGCGCCTAGGAGTAGGGCGGCGACGGCAAGTGTGACGGCCAGGGAGTCCATCAGTCAGCCTCGCGGGGTTGAGGTGCGTTGTGTAGTATGGCCTCATGACGGAACAAGTTACTTCTACCGATACTGATTTGGCTGCCGAAGGCATCGAACTGGCGCGTAAGGCGGTTGAAATCGCAGAGGACCGGCAGGCGAGCGACATTGTCCTGCTCGACGTGCGGGAAGTCTGCGGCTACGCGGACGCCTTTGTGCTGATGACCGTGGAGTCCAAGCGGCAAGGGCAGGCGATCCAGGAGGCGATGCACAAGGGGTTGAAGGATTCCGGTCAGGCGGTACTGCGGACGGAGGGAGACCCCGACGCCGGCTGGCTGCTGATGGACTTCAGCGACGTGATCGTCCACATATTTGCCGAGGAGCAGCGGGAGCTCTATGGGCTGGAGCAGTTGTGGCGCAGCGCGGTGCCGCTGGTCAGGATTCAATGAGCCACTGCTCCGTGGCCAACTGATAGTCGATCAACTCGGAGCCGTCAAACCAGAGCGAAACCTCACGCGCGGCGGATTCCGGCCCGTCTGAGCCGTGAACCAGGTTCAACCCAACTGACAAACCAAAGTCTGCGCGGATGCTGCCGGGGGCAGCCTTGCCGGGATCCGTTGCTCCCATCGTCTGCCGGGCAAGCTCGATGGCCCGCTCGCCTTCCAGTACCATCGCCAGCAGCGGCGAGGACGTGATGAAGTCCAGGAGTCCGGGGAGGAAGGGCTTGCCGACGTGCTCGGCATAATGCTGTTCCGCAAGGGACCGCTCAACGCGCATGAATTTCGCGCCGACGACCTTGAGGCCTCGCTTCTCGAATCGCCCGAGAATCTCGCCCGCCAGGCCGCGCTGCACGGCGTCCGGCTTGATGAGGACAAGGGTACGTTCTACTGCCATTCTGTCTTTGTGTCTCCTGCGTGAAGTGATAAGGGTAGTGACGTTTACTTAGCGTAGCAGACGGGGGCTGTTGACACGTGCGCCTGGGTCAAATACTTTGGGTGAGTGAAAGTGTTGGATATCAATGGACATTCGGCAGTGCGAGAACGAACCGGTGACGATGTGACAACGTCGGAGGAGTCTCCTCGCGCTGCCAACCCAACAACCCAAAGGCTGATTGAAGACCTTGAGGTCATCTTCCGCCTGCTCAGGCCGGCAATCGCAGACGACTGGTTCACCGTCGATTTGACGATGCCCCAGCTACGCGCCCTCTTTGCCCTGCGCCGCCACGGCGACTGCCGCATGGGCACCGTTGCCGGCCAGCTTGGCACGTCGCTATCCACCGCGACGGGAGTCATCGACCGCCTTGTCGAGCGAGGACTCGTCGAACGCTGGCAGGATCCCGATGATCGCCGCTCCAACGTTTGCCGCCTCACATCCGACGGTGTCGATCTCGCAGAGCGTCTCCTGAACCTGCGCCGCCGAGCGTGGGAAGAGCGCCTCAGTGAGCTCAACCCGGATGAAGCCGACGGCGCGCAAAAGGGCCTCGCTACCTTGCTTGAGGGTCTGAAGCGATTGCAGGAAGCCGAATCCGCAGCGGAAAACCGATCTGAGGTGGCGGCCTCATGATGGGCGGAGGACCGACGGGCGGCCCAGGCGGAACGCGGGGCGGCCCCGGACTTGGGGGACAGCCTCCCGGCCCCGTCACTGAACGACGTGGCGTCGGTTTCCGAGCTATCGCGTCCCTGACCGTCCCGGCGTATCGCCTCTATTTCCTGTTTGTTCTCGGCCAGATGGGCGCCATGAACATGCAGATGATGGCGCGCTCCTGGTACGTCTACGAGTTGTCCAAGACACCCGGCACAAACGACGGCAGCGTGACGATGCTGGGCGCGGTGGCGCTGGCAAATGGATTGCCGATGTTGGCGCTTTCCCTGTTTGGCGGGGTGCTCGCCGACCGCGTGCCCAAGAAGCAGGTCCTCATTGTTGGTCAGATCATGTCCACGATCATCACGGTGGGCGTGGCTATGTCCATCACGCTCGGCTCCATATCCGTCTGGCATCTACTTATCGCGTCGTTCCTGCAGGGAATAGTGATGGCGCTCATGATGCCGGCGCGGCAGGCGATCATTCCTGAGCTGGTTGGCACGAATATGATCACGAACGCCGTTGCGTTGAACGGCGCGGCGATGAACCTGCTCCGCCTGATGGGACCGGCGCTGGCGGGCTTCCTGATCGCTCTGTGGGATATCGAGGGCGTGTACTACATCATGGCGGTGCTGTATGGCACGGGCGTCTTCATGCTCATGGGCCTCCCACTGTCGGGCGCGGTGGCTCTGCGCGGCTCCGGCCTATTCCGCCAGGTGGGCGAGGGTCTCACGTATGTCAGGCGAAACAACGCCATCCTCATGCTTTTAATCTTCTCGCTATTCTCTTTCGTGCTATCCATGCCGTACATGTTCCTGCTCCCCGCGTTCACCGACACCATCCTCACGGTCGATCCGTCCCGGCTCACGTTCTTCACGACTCTGCCACTGGTGGGGACGTTATTTGAAACGCTCGACGAATCATCGGCGAGGCAGGGGCTGTTGATCAGCATCTCCGGCATCGGTGCGCTGGTGGGCTCTGTGTTCGTTGCGACGATGGAGGACAAGAAACGCGGATTTTGGCTGTTGATCAGCATGTTCGTTATGGCGTTATCGCTGATCGTGTTCAGCTTCACGAATTCGTACCTCATCGCCTTCATCATGTTCATTCCGCTCGGATTCGCGCAGGCAGGACGGATGGCGCTGAGCAACACGCTCGCGCAGGCCTACTCAGACGACGAGCACCGGGGCCGTGTGATGAGCATCTACATGCTCAACTGGGCCATGACGAACTTCGGTGTGTTCTTCGTTGGTGTGCTGGCGGATATCGTCGGCACCCAGGGCGGCTTTGCCGGGGCGCAGCTTGCCGTGGGCGGCTCCGCCATCATCCTGTTGGGTGTAACGACCTTCTTCACCTTCTTCACGAAGAGGGTCCGCCAAATGGACTAGGCCGGACTCCGACAGGTGAGACCCCGCAACACACCCAATGAAACAGAGCAGGGGACGACTGCGCCCGACGAGCCTCTAGAGGAGCGGCGCACACCCAGAGGCCGTGCTTCGCTGAGAGAGGCCGTTTCCGCGTTCACCATTCGCGATTACCGCATCCTGTGGGTGGGCGTCAGCATGCACGCGCTCACGCTCTGGATGGAGATCGTTGCCCGCAGCTGGCTGGTGTGGGAGATCACTGAGGACCCCATTGCCGTCGGCTGGGTCAACTTCTGGCGCACGATACCTGTTCTGTTCCTCGCGATTCCCGCCGGGGTGCTCGCCGACCGCGTGAACCGCAAGACCATCCTTGTCGTCACGCAGATCGGCATCCTGGGCATCTATGTGGTGCTGCTCGCGCTGCTCATCCAGAACCAGCTGGAGTTGTGGCACGCGTACGCCCTGTTTGCGGGGCGCGGGGCAATGATCGCCTTCAATCAGCCGGGGCGGCAGGCGCTCATACCGGCGATTGTGGGCAGGGAGCGTGTGGCGAACGCCGTGGCGTTGCAGCAGTTCTCTTTCAACGGCACGCGCATCGTGGCCCCGTTGCTCACCGGCGTGCTCATCGTCGTTTCGGGATTCGAGATGGTCTTTATCATCATCATCCTGCTCGAGTTCGGGATCATCGGCGCGTGGCTCTGGATGAATTCATATCCGCTGATGAAACGAGGCGCGGAAAGCATGGGAGTCTCAGGCGCGTTCCGGGATACGTGGGAGGGCCTCAGGTACGTACAACGCCACACGACCATCCTGCTCCTGCTGCTATTTGGGCTGCTGTCGCTGATGTTCCTCCAGCCGTTCATGGTGCTGCTGCCTGAGATTGCCGACGAGCGGTTCGCATCGAACGCCGGGTGGCTTTTGACGATTGCCGATGCGTTCAACCTTAACCAGAACACGGGGGCGACGCTGTTTGGCGGGATGCTGACGTTCATGGGGATAGGCTCGATCATCGGGCCGTCGATTCTCGCCTACCTCGGAAACGTGCGAAACAAGGGGATGCTGATAGTCGTGACGATGGCGCTGAGCGGCGTGGTGCTTTCCGGACTTGGCGCGGCGCCGTGGCTCATCCTCGCGCTGGCGCTGATGGTTCTACTGGGTCTGCTGGACTCAAGCCAACGGGTGCTGACCAACGGGATGCTTCTCACGCAGACGGAGAGCGAGTTCCATGGGCGCGTCATCAGCCTGTACCTGCTCGACCGCGGATTCGTGCCCATCGGCAGCCTGGTCGCAGGGTACATGGGCTCCGCGTACGGGGCCGGGTGGGCGCTTGCCATTCTCGGCGGCGCGCTGGCCGTGTCCGTTGTGATTGTGGCGGCGATCAAACCGAAATTCCTGCGCGCGGGGTAGTCCACGCCGTCCCTCCAACCCCATGCGCTAACCTATTCCTATGGAGAAGCAGGAATGGAGCGGCGTTTCCCGCTCTGCGGATGAGACGAAAGAGATTGGGCGGGCGATTGGCGGGGCGGTCGAGGCCGGGACGCTCATTCTGCTCATCGGGCAGCTTGGTGCGGGAAAGACAACGCTGACGCAAGGCCTTGCCGACGGGCTGGGAGTGACGGCGTACACCAAGAGCCCCTCGTTCGTGCTGGTTAATGAATACCAGGGCAGGCTGCCACTCTTTCATATGGATCTGTATCGCATCGACGATCCCACGGAGGCGTGGGAACTCGGCCTCGATGACTACCTGGGCCGCGATGGCGTGCTGGCCATCGAATGGGCGGACCGCGCGACGTCCATCTTTCCCGAGGACCGACTAGAGATACACATCGAGTATCTTTCGGACTCCGAACGGCAACTGACCGTGACGGCAAGCGGGCCATTGTCCGCGCAAGCGCTGAGCGGCCTACCGGAGACCGTTGGGGCGACAGAATGATTATCGCCATCGACACCGCAACAGAAACGGCGAGCGTTGCCATTGCCCACCCCGACGGCGCTATCGCGGCGGAACTGACGTGGCGCGCCGGTCGCAACCACACCATGCACGTGCATCCCACCCTGCGCCACCTTATGACGCTGGCGGGCATCACCCCGCAAGACCTGACCGGCGTTGTTGCCACGCGGGGGCCGGGGAGCTTTACCGGCATTCGCATCGGACTCGCTACGGCCAAAGGGCTCGCGCAGGGGCTTGATGTGCCGATTGTTGGCGTGGGAACGCTGGCCGCCGCGGCGCTTGGGGCGGCGCATCTTGGACAGACAGTGTGGTCGGTTGTGAACGCGGGACGGGGACAGTTCGCTGCCGCTGCCTACAGGGCGTCCGCTGAGGGCGGAGTCGAACAACTCGTGGAGGAAGTCATTGTCTCGCCGGAGGAGCTTGTCTCCCGGATGGGTGAGCGTGGCGAGGATTGTGTTCTGACGGGGGAGTTCGATGAGGCGTTGGCTGAGACGGCGCACAGCGGCCTTGGGAAAGCACTGACACTCGCTCCGGACGTGGTTCGCACGAGGACGGCTGCAAACGCGGCGCGCCTTGGCCTGATTCGATTGCGGAGTGGAGACGCTGATGACGTTGCGACGCTGGAGCCCCTGTATCTGAGACCGCCGGCGGCGGTGGAACGAGCTGAGGCGCAAGCGGCGGCTAATCGGTAGCGTCTTGCCGATTCCGCTTCTCGTCACGGAGTCGCTTGCGCCGGCCGAGGCGGGACATCACCATCAGGATGACAATGATGGCGATGATGAATCCGAAGCTGATGATCTCGTCGGCCCATCCGCCCGCGCCGGTGAGGGCATGGGCGGGTAGAGCGGGAGCAAGAGTTTGCAGGAAAACGGCCATAGGCCAGCATACCGCGCGACTGGGAAGGGTTAGTAGATGACAGCAGATGTGCCGCGGGATCGCTATACGCACGGACACCATGAGTCCGTGGTGCAGAACCACGCCCGTCGCCGCGCGGAGGTGGATGCGTGGTTCCTGCTGCCGCATCTGCGGGCCGGAATGCGCCTCCTGGACGCGGGGTGTGGTCCGGGCACGATCACTGCGGGGCTGGCACGGGCGGTTGCGCCCGGCGAGGTCATCGGAATCGACCTCTCAGAAGACGTGCTGGTCCAGGCCCGCGACCATGCCGCGTCCGAGGGCGTGGACAACGTGAAGTTCACTTATGGCGACGTGTATCAACTCGACTACGAGGACGAGACGTTCGACGTCGTGTACGCCAATCAACTCCTGCAGCACCTGACCGATCAACCGCGAGCGCTGCGTGAGATGCGGCGCGTGCTCAAACCCGGCGGACTGTTGTGCGTGCGTGAGACGGACTACGCCACGATGACGCCGTCGCCAAAGTTCCCGGAATTCGAGGAATGGAGCAGCCTTTACCATCAAGTTGCGTATCGCAATGGGGCAGAGCCTGATGCGGGGCGCTATCTCGCTCGATGGGTGCGAGGGGCAGGGTTCCCCGACTATGAGCTTCATCCCAATGTTGTCGTCATGGACGGCGATGAGGCGCGATTCTGGGGCGGCATGTGGTCGCAGAGAATTCTGCACTCCAACGTGGGCGCCGACGCGTTGGCACATGGATTGGCGGAGCAGGCGGATCTTGAGCGGCTCTCTGCTGCGTGGACTCGATTTGCGGAGTCGGAGTGGCCGTTCTATATGTACGCGCAGATGGGCGTGTTGGCGCGGCGGTAGGGGGTGCGTGAATGAAAGCTGCGATCCTCAATGACATCAATCAGCCGATGACGGTGGAGGATCTGCCGACGCCATCGCCGCGCGCAGGTGAGGTGCTGCTCAGGATCGCCGCCACCGGCGTGTGCCACACGGACCTCCACGTGATGAAGGGCGAGGTCGCGTTCCCGATGCCATGCGTTCTTGGCCATGAGACATCCGGCATGGTAGAGGTCGTCGGGGACGGCGTAATGAACGTTGCGGTTGGGGATCGCGTCGTGTGTAGCTTCATCATGCCGTGCGGGTCTTGCGCGTACTGCCGCCGCGGTCGAGATGACATGTGCGAGACGTTCTTCGCCTATAACCGTCTCAAGGGCCAGCTCTACGACGGCACGACACGGTTGACGCGTCCCGATGGGTCTCCCGTGTGGATGTACAGCATGGGAGCGCTCGCCGAATACGCGGTCACGCCGGCGTCATCCGTGTTTCGCCTGCCGGACAGTCTCTCGCTGCAGGAATCGGCCATCATCGGCTGCAGCGTATTCACGGCATATGGCGCGATCCGCAACCAGGCGGAGCTGAAGATGGGCGAGAGCGCCGCAGTGTTCGCCGTGGGCGGGGTTGGCACGAACGTCGTGCAGATTGCCGCAGCGGTGGGTGCATCGCCGCTCATCGCCGTCGATCTCGATGATGAAAAACTGGAACTCGCGCGGTCGTTCGGCGCGACACACACGGTAAACGCCGGGAAAGAAGATGCGGCGGAGCGGGTCCGGGAGATCACGGGTGGGCAGGGGGTGGATGCGGCGTTCGAGGCGCTCGGCAGACCGCAGACCGTGCAGCAAGCATTTCAGTCCGTGGCGGACGGCGGGCGCGTCGTCATGATTGGCATAGCCTCGGCCGGAGAGACCGTGCCGCTTGAGATCACGCGGATTGTGCGGCGCGGTATCCGGATCATGGGGTCGTACGGCGCGCGGGCAGGGACGGACATGGCGCAGATCCTCAACCTGGTGGAACGGGGCGTGGTGGATGTCAGCCCGAAGATCATTACTCGCCGCTACGGCATCGACCAAGTCAACGATGCCTATGACGCGCTTGGACGCGGGGAGGTCGTGGGGCGGGCGCTGATCGAGTTCTAGCCCCGCTTGACCACGAACGCGCGTTCTGATACCGTGCCTCCAAGGTTGTAGGGGGCATGCGCAATGCTGCGACGGCTGACCATCGAGAACATCGGCGTCATCGACCGGCTGGATATCCCGTTTGACGACGGTTTCACCGTGCTGACCGGCGAGACGGGCGCGGGCAAGTCGATCATCATCAATTGCATCGCATTGGTTCTTGGCGCAAAGGCAGACGGGTCCATGGTTCGATCCGGGGCGCAGCAGGCGCGGATCGAGGCTGTCTTTGAGCAGGACGGGGTCTACGACACCCTACCAACCATGCTGTTGGAGAAACTCGGCATCAAGAGCGGAGAACATCCGCTAACGATTCACGTGGCTCGTGAACTTGATGACACGGGCCGCGGCGACTGCAGGGTGAACGGGCGCAAGGTTGCCCTCAAGACGCTGCAGGAGGCCGGGCGAATTCTCGCAGAATCACACGGGCAGCGTCAGACGCTGGCGCTAATGGGGCAGGGCGAGCAGAGAGAAATGCTCGACCGCTACGGCGATTTGGAGGGCGAACGGGAGTCTGTTGCGGAGTTAGTCAAGCAGCTCAAAAAGGTTCGATCCGGTATAGGGCGACTGCGGCGTGAAGAGGCAAAGGTGTCGGCGCGGCGCGAAAAACTCCAATTTGAACTGGCCGCGTACCGGGAGATTGCACCCGTTCCCGGAGAGGACGCGGCCCTGGAACGTGAACGCTCCCGCCTCGCGCACGCCGAGCAGCTCGGTACGCTGACCGGTACGGCACGGTCGCTCTTGATTGAATCAGGACGTGGCGAGAGCGGCGTGGTGGACGCGCTGGCGGAGATCAGCCAGAACACACGAGAGGCCGCGTCCCTGGACGCAGACTTGCGCGCCACGTCTGAGACGGCGGAGGCACTCGTGGAGCAGGCGCAGGAGCTTGCGCTCCTACTGGGGCGATATCTGGAAAGGCTTGAGGCGGACCCGAATCGCCTGGACACCGTGGAAGAACGCATTGCGGCGTTAGACGACCTCAAACGGAGGCATGGAAGCTCGCTTGAGGATGTACTCGAATGGGCTGACCGCACAGAGGTCGAGCTGGCAGCGTTGGAAAAGACGTCAAGCCGTCTGGCTGAGTCGCTCACCGAGGAAAGCCACCTGAACCAACAGGTCATCGAGCGGGCTAGATCGCTATTCTCAAAACGCTGTAACGCCGCCACACGGCTTGGACGGGCGCTCGAAGAAGAGGTCGAGACGCTGGCGTTGGCAGGTACGCGAGTCGTTGTGGACGTGAGGTCTGCTCTCCCGGCCATCGGCGATGTCGACGTGTCAGCCGATTCGCCCACAACCCGGGACGCGCTCAGCCTGTGTGATGAGTCGGGCGGGGATGAGATAGAGATTCTCATTGCCCCGAACGAGGGGGAGCCGTTGAGGCCGCTATCTGCAATTGCGTCCGGTGGGGAGATGGCGCGCGTGATGCTGGCGGTGAAAACGGTGCTGGCGCGCGGTGATGCGCGGACGCTGGCGCTTGATGAGATAGATGTTGGCGTGGGCGGACACGTGGGCGGAACGATTGGCAGCAAGCTGGCGGGCTTGGGGCGTGGACAGCAGGTGATCTGCGTAACGCACCTGCCGCAGGTGGCAGCGCATGCCGATCAGCACATCCGCGTGTTCAAGCGGAGCGAGGACGAGCGGACGGTGACGCGAACAGAGCCGTTGCGCGATTACGAGTCGAGGGCCGATGAGTTGGCCAAGATGATCGGCTCCGGCACGGCGGCAGGGCGGCAGAGCATGAACGAACTGCTGGACGCGGCGCGAGGACATGACAGACTGCGGGAATCGGGATCGGGTGTCATTTTGAGACTGTTGGAGGCGGCAGGATAGGGCGCACATTGACAAGAGCGCCGATGATGCCAATCATGGGTACGTTTGCGCAGAGAGGTGGAGGTCTGCGTACAACGGGTTGGCAGGTAATCCAGGATCAGGGGAACGATGTCTTCTTACCCAACAAGAGTAGAGCGCAGCGTCTCTGCGCGCATTCCTACGGCGCACGGTGAATTCCGGCTCGATTATTTTTCCAATGATGTCGATGGTAAGGAGCATCTTGCGCTCGTCTATGGGGATGTGGACGGACGGCGGGATGTGCTCACCCGTGTTCATTCGGAGTGCCTGACGGGCGAGGTGTTCGGCTCCCAGCGTTGCGACTGTGCGGCACAGCTGGATTCCGCCATTGAGGCGGTGGCGCGAGAGGGCGCAGGAGTAATCATCTACCTGCGGCAAGAAGGACGCGGCATCGGCCTGCGTGACAAACTCCGCGCGTACAACCTGCAGGACCAGGGGCTCGATACCGTCGATGCCAACCTGCAGTTGGGACATCAGGCGGATGAGCGCAGTTACGACATAGCTGCCCTGATGCTGCAAGACCTGGGCGTGCGCTCCATCAAGCTGATGACCAATAACCCCGTGAAGGTTGAGGAATTGCGCGGGCTGGGCATACAGGTCACGGGGCGGGTGCCCGTGCCCGGTCCGGTAACCACGCAGAACGTGGATTATCTAACCGCCAAGGTCAACCGCATGGGTCACATGCTGGACATTGCGTCACCGGAATCGGATGAGACTTCAAGCCCATTCGTGCCAGATGCAGAGAAACGCGCAGTAGCAGAAGCGAACCGTCGGCCGTTCGTGACTCTGACGTACGCGCAGAGCCTTGACGGGTCGATAGCCGGGGCGGACTCGCTTCCTCTTCACCTGAGCGGCTCCAAATCCTCTGAAATGACCCATCTGCTGCGTTCGTCCAACGATGCCATTCTCGTTGGCATTGGCACGGTGATCGCGGACGACCCACATCTGACTGTCCGTTTGGCAGACGGCAAGGATCCGCAGCCGATCGTGCTGGATAGCCGACTCCGGTTTCCTCTGAACGCGAATCTGCTGGAGAGCTATCGAACGATGCCGTGGCTCGCGACGCGGGAGGACGCGCCGCTTGACCGGCAGGTTGAACTGGAGGCGGCGGGGGCACGGGTGTTGCGGCTTCCGGCGAGAGAATCGGACAGCCTTGTGGACCTGCGGGCGCTGATGACCATGCTTTACGAGGATGGCGTACGGAGCCTGATGGTGGAGGGCGGGGCGCGTGTTATCACGGAGTTGCTAGAAGCGCGGTTTGTCGACCACGTGGTCATCACAATTGCGCCGACGCTCGTCGGCGGGCTTCACGCCGTGGCAAGCAGGAACGGCGCAACCAGCGAGGCGTTTCCGCGTCTGCAAGGCCTCGGGTACAAGCGCGAGGGTGAAGACCTGGTTGTATGGGGCAGGCCGGCGTGGCCGCCGGACTAACGAAGAGCGCGGTGACGTTTGTCGGTCCGCGCCGCGTTGAGGTTCAGCACGACGAAGCGAGCAGCCCTGGGCCGGGGCTCGTGCTGGTTCGCACTCGCCTGTCCGCAATCAGCGCGGGCACGGAACTGCTTGTGTACCGGGGCGAGGCGCCGTCCGGGATGGCGGCGGATGAGTCCATCGTCGCCCTGCAGGGCAGCCTGTCATTCCCTCTTCGGTACGGCTATGCGGCGGTTGGCGACGTGGCGCAGGTTGGAGAGGGCGTTAGTGCCGACCTGACTGGCCGGCGTGTATTTGCCTTCAATCCGCATGAGTCGCTGTTCGAGGCGGAGCCGGAGTCGCTGATGGAGATTCCTGAAGGAGCCTCGTATGAGGACGCGGCGATGCTGCCGTCCATGGAAACGGCGGTGAACTTCGTCATGGACGGCGCGCCGTTAGTGGGTGAAAACGTCCTGGTCATTGGGCAGGGCGTCATCGGACTGCTGACGACTGCGCTGTTGGCGCAGATGCCTCTCGCATCTCTCATCACGCTGGATACTGTTGAGGCTCGGCGAGAGGCCTCGCTGCGATTTGGGGCGTCGGCGGCTCTGAATCCGGAGTCGCCCGGCATGATGGATGAAATCGCCACGGCGTTCGGCGGACATGGGGCGGATCTGGTCTTTGAGTTGTCCGGCAGGCCGGAGGCACTGGACACGGCGATTGCGGCAACGGGCTACGGCGGCCGCATCGTCATTGGCTCCTGGTACGGAACCAAGCGCGCGCCGGTTGATCTGGGCGGCAGCTTTCATCGCAGCCGCATCACGCTCATCAGCAGCCAGGTGACGACCATTGCGCCGGAACTGTCCGGCCGGTGGGACAAGCAGCGGCGATTTGCGACGGCGTGGCAAATGGTGGAGCGCGTTCAGCCCGCGCAGTTGGTCACACACCGATTTCCGGTTGCGGAAGCGGCAGATGCCTATCGGCTGCTGGATGAATCTCCGGGCAGTGCGCTCCAGGTTTTGCTGACATACGATAATGCCTAGCTACTGAATGGCTGCACGCCAAATTGGGAGAAGCACATGTACACCATCTCCGTTTCCCATGAATTCACAGCCTGGCACTACCTCATCGGCGGCGATTGGGGCCCCGAAAATGAACTCAACGCTCATCCTTACAAGGTGGAGGCGCTGCTTGAGGGCCCGGGTCTGGACAGGCATGGCTACCTGGTAGACATCATCGCGGTGGAACAAGCCATGGCTGCTATCGACGCCCGGTATGCCGGCAACACGCTCAACGAGCTTCCCGAATTTGAGGGGCTGAATCCCAGCGTGGAGCACTTTGCCCGCATCCTCTGGGAATTTACCGCAGAGCGCATTCCGACCGAGCCGCTTGCCTCCATGACAATCCGTGTTTGGGAAGGGGAGAATGCCTGGGCGTCCTATCGGCGGGAGATTCGGCGTTGAGGGTTGGCCTCATCATCTATGGCAGCCTGAATACCTTGTCCGGCGGCTATCTGTATGACCGGAAGCTGGTTGAGACACTGGAACGCGCTGGCGATACCGTCCGGATTATCGGGATTCCGTGGCGAAATTACGGACTTCATCTAACGGACGCGTTGTCGCGCAGGCTGCGACGTGATCTGATGGCCGCAGACGTGGACGTGATGCTGCAGGATGAACTGAATCATCCGTCTCTGTGGCGCGTTAATAGCACGGTTCGCGGGCGGTGGCCAATCATCTCCATCGTCCACCATTTGCGTATGAGTGAGAAGCGCGCCGCGTGGAAGAATCGCGCCTATGCCATGGTCGAGCGCCGTTATCTCCGCTCCGTTGACGGGTTCGTATTCAACAGCGAGACGACGCGAAAGGCCGTCCAGGATCAAGTTGGAGCGGGCAAGCCGAACGTTGTGGCGTATCCCGCGGGGGATCGCTTTGATGTTTCCGTGACGGAACAGGACATCACGGAACGAGCCAACACGGGTGGTCCGTTGCGGATCCTGTTCCTGGGGAACGTGATTGAGCGCAAGCAGCTGCACGTGCTTGTAGAAGCTCTTGGCCTTACTGGGAATGCGAATATTCGGGTGGACGTCGTTGGTGGCCTTGAGGTGGAGTCGGAGTACGCCAACAGAGTGCGTCAGCAGGTTGAGAGCGACGGCCTTGGGGATCGAGTGACATTCCATGGCCCTCTGTCGGATGACGCGCTCCGCGCGCATTTTGAAGAGGCGCACGTGCTCGTCGTTCCGTCTTCGTATGAGGGGTTCGGCATCGTCTACCTGGAGGGGATGGCGTTCGGGATGCCGGCCATCGCCACGGACTCGGGCGCGGCGCATGAGATCATCACGAACCGGCGTGACGGCTTCATTGTCCCCACAGGCTCAACGCCGGAACTCTCCATACGACTGCGTGACCTGGCAACTGATCGAAAACGTCTGGCACGCATGGGCGCGCAGGCGCTCAAGCGATTCGCCCGCCACCCCACGTGGGAACAGTCCATGACATCCGTCCGTGAATTCCTGCTGGAGATTGTAGAGAAAGCCCGTGCCGGGACCTAAGCGCTATAGCACTGTCCGCTACCTGAAGGCGAAGGCTGCCGTTGATGACGATGCGCTGAACACGCGTGTATACGACGAGCTGGCGCAGGGCATCGCTGACATAGGGGGCAGACCTCTGCGTGTCATCGAACTTGGCGCGGGTGTCGGCAGCACGTTCAGGCGGCTGCTTGAGCGGGGGCTGCTTTCCAGCGGCGAGTACGTGATGGTCGACCACGAGGGCGAAAGCCTTGCAGAGGCCTCGCGTGCCGTTGACGAGATTCTTGGTTCGGCCGGGCGTGGTGCTCTATCGGTGGACTTCGTCGTTGCGGATGCTGTTGCGTATCTGCAGGAACAGGCTGAGGCGGGTCGATTGGCCGACGTGATTATCGCGCAGGCTCTGGTCGATCTCTTGAACGTGCCGGATTTTCTTGAAGCTGCGGCCAACGCGCTCCGTCCGGGTGGCCTGCTGTATCTACCCATCACGTTTGACGGAGAGACGGTGTTCGAACCCACCGTAAATACCGTGCTCGATGCGCGTGTTATCGATAGCTATCACCGCACGATGGATGAGCGAAGGACGCCGAGCGGCCTGCCAACCGGCGGCCGCAGAGCGGGCAGGGCGCTCCTCAGCGAGATACCGCAGGCAGGGCTTGAGATAGCGGCGGCCGGCTCATCAGATTGGGTGGTGTACCCGCAGGACGGCGGCTATCCGGACGACGTGGCGTATTTCCTCCACCACATCGTCAACTTTGTCTGGGAATCATTGAAAGAGGGCGCGGAAATTCCTATAGATGCGCTCCAACAGTGGGTCGCCACGCGTCATGCCCAAATCGAGCACGGTGAGCTGGTCTACATCGCCCATCAGCTTGATGTGCTGGCCCGCAAACCCGGCTAACGATAATGCCTAGTCATCGTCCGGGGTCGGCTCGTCGTCCAGGATGATGAATTCCCCGGCGCCCCGGGCGTAGAGCGTGTCCAAAAGCCGCTTGCCGATCTCTTCCGACTCTGTGGCAGCGTCCGTGGTTATGGACTCACGCAACACGACCGTTCCATCCGGCGTGGCGGCCATCGCCTCAACGGAGAGCCTGTCATTCTGCACAGTCGCGTAGCAGGCGAGAGGCGTGCGGCAGAACCCACCAACCGCTCGTAGAAATGCACGCTCGGCTTCGGCGGCGATTCTGTAGTCACGTTCTTCGGTGAGCGCTGCGACGGCGCATGCCTCTACGTTGCTCTCAAGACACTCGATGCCGATTGCGCCCTGACCGACGGCGGGGAGCATAACATCCGGCTCAAGGTATTCAGTAATCACATCGTCCATGCCCAGACGTTGGAGTCCGACGGCGGCCAGCACTGCGGCCTCCGCCTCGATCTCCCGACCCTCGCCGGTGACCTTCCGCACGCGGGTATCCACGTTGCCTCGAAGCAGCACGATTTCAAGATCTGGTCGTTGAGCACGAACCTGGGCGGCTCGGCGGATGCTGCCGGTGCCGACACGCGCGCCTGAGGGGAGTTCGTTCAGTACCTGACCGTCTCGTGAGACGAGAACGTCGCGCGGATCGTTGCGGGGCATGACAGCGGCCAACGTGTGGCCGGGCGGTAGGCGTGTCGGCAGATCCTTGAGGCTGTGGACGGCGAAATCGATCTCACCGTTCGCAAGCGCAATCTGGATCTCCTTGACGAATACGCCCTGACCCAGATCAGGAATCGGCGTTGTTGGTCGTCTCTCAGCTGTCGTTGTGATGCCGACAATCTCAAACTCAAGCGAGGGCTGCCTGGCCAGCACGGCCTGCATGAACAGCTCGGTCTGGATGATTGCAAGCGGGCTTCTCCGCGTGCCAACACGCAGCACGCGACGGTCATTCCTGGCAGTCATCAGTCGCTCCGTGCCCATGCAAGGGTGGCATCGACCAGACCGGTGGCCGTGTGCTCAGTCGCCTCTCGTGTCACGCGGAGGCCAACATCTTCAGCGCCGCGTGACGTGGTCGGCCCGGCGGAGATAACAGGAATCCCGTCAAGCAGTGAGCGGTCATCGTCAAGCGCCTCAACGAGGTTGCGCGCCGTTGACGGACTTGTGAGCAAGACCGCGTCGATGCCCCGTTCAATGGCGGTTTTCGCCCGCTCTGCAAGATTCGGCCCCGGCAGGGTCCTGTAGACCACGATGGGGGTCGGCGCAAGGCCGTGCTCCCTGAGCGCCGTGGGCAGGGCATCATCGGCGAGGTTGCCACGCGGCAGCAGTACAGGGTGCCCCCGTTCGCACTCCGCAGCGATCGCGTCCGCAAGCGCGGGGGTCGTAAATCGACCCGGGACAAGATCGGTGCTCAGGCCGTGACGATTGAGGGCCGCCGCCGTTGCCGGGCCGATGGCCGCAATTCGTGTACTCGCCAATGAGCGCGCGTCTCGCCCGCTCCCGAGCAGTCGGCTCATGAAGAAATCGACGCCGTTGACGCTCGTAAAGGCAATCACGCGAAAGCCTGCTAGTCTCTCGATAGCGGAGTCAGCGGCAGACCAGTCCTCCGCGCCGTCGAATGCGACCGCGGGCACGTGGACGACTTCCGCACCGGCGTCATCCAACAATGTGATCAACTCTGCGGCCCGCGTCTCTCCGCGCAACACCATCAGACGGTGGCCGAAGAGCGGCTTTTTCTCTAACCAACCGATACTGTCGCGGAGTCCGACAACGCTGCCGCAGATGAAGATGGCGGGGGCGCGGATTCCGACCTCCGCCGACGCGGCTACAATTGTTTCAAGCGTGGCCGTCGTGGTCCGTTGGCGCGACGTTGTTGCCTGTTCAATGACGGCGGCGGGCGTTTCCTCCGGCCAGCCGGCCATCAGCATCGCCCTGACCGTATTGGCGAGGGTGCGGACTCCCATGAGGACGATTGACGTCTGGTTGGCCGGGGTCAGCGGCTGAGCGTTGCGCGACTGCTGTCCCGTATAGATACGCACGGCGGAGGCAAGGTTGCGGTCTGTCGCGGGGATGCCGGCATATGCCGGCCCGGCCAGCGCTGACGTGACGCCGGGCACCACATCGAATTCAACGCCTGCCTCTGCAAGTGCCGCCGCCTCTTCGCCGCCACGCCCAAACAGGAAGGGGTCGCCGCCCTTGAGCCGCACAACTCTCTTACCGTCGCGTGCCCGCTCGATGAGCAGTTCATTAATCTCCTCTTGCAGGTGCTCGCCGCCGCGTGACGGATGCTTGCCGACATCGATAAGTTCTGCATCAAGCCGCGCCTCGGCCAGCAAAGATGAGTTCACAAGCCTGTCGTAGACGATGACATCGGCGCGGCGAAGCAGCCTTGCGCCCCGTACCGTGATGAGTCCAGGATCACCGGGCCCTGCGCCCACAAGGTGGACGATGCCGCCGCTAGCCACCGTCCTCTTCCGTTAGGAGGGCGACGATGCGTTCGCGCAGACCGGCCTCATCTCCGGCCGAGATTAGCGCGCGCGTCTCACCATCGTTCAGCGTCGTCTGCCAGCGGCTTGACGGCGGTCTTTTGCCGTCGCGGCGCAAACCTTCTCGAACGTCCGCAAGAATATCCAGCAACATGCCGTATTCCTTTGGGAGCGCCGCATCGATCTCACGACGCAGGAAGGACGCCATCGCAGGGCTGCGTCCATTGGTTGAGATGGCAACCGTCGCATCACCCCGCCGCACGAGGGCGGGGTAGATCCACGTGCAGAGGTCCGTGATGTCCACGACGTTGAGCAGGCATTTTTCTCGTTCGGCTTCTTCGCGGATCAGTTCGCTGAGCGAGCGGTCATGAGTCGTCGCCGAAATTGTGAGGAACACCCCCGCAAGGTCACCAGGCTCATAGCCGCGAGAAAGCAGGGTAATCTCGTCCCGCGCCGCCATCTCGGTGAATCGGGGCCGTTCTTCAGGGCTGATGACAGTGACCACAGCGCCCGCCTCGACAAGCGCGCCCGCTTTAATCTGCGCCTCGTCATCATCGCCAATGACGACGCATCGGCGTCCGCGCAGGTCAAGATAGACGGGAAAGTAGCCCATGCGCGTCTCGCTCGTAGGTGAAGGGTGGCCTATGTCCCCGCGGCGGCGGTTACATGCGATGGGGCGGAGTCGTTTGTGCTCAGGTAGTCCGCGAGGGCTAGCACGAGTGGCCCCATCTTGGGGTGCTCCGGCTCGACGTGCGGTTCAACGCCATGCTCGCGCAGCGCCCGTGTGCAGACGGGACCGACGGACGCGACGACGATTCCCGAGGCCAGCGCCTCGCGAAGCTCATCGGCAAGCCCCACCTGCTCTGCGATGCGAAAGAGATTATGGGCCTGCGACTGCGTGGTCAGCATGACGGCATCCACGTCCTGGGCGAGCATCAGCGCGATTGCGTCGATTACAGGGCGGGTGTCTTCCGGGAGCTGCCATGAATAGAGGGATACTTCGAGAACGTCCGCCCCCAACGACTGCAGCTCTCCGTGCAGCCACGCGTTCACCTCGCCGTAGTGCTGAAGGACGACGCGCTTGCCGCTCACATCGATGTCCGATTCCTTGAGGGCGGCCAACAGGTCTTGGGAGGTGTAGGGCGACGGTGAAACGAGCGCAATCGGCACGTTAAGCGGCTTGAGCACCGCCACCGGCTTTGGCCCGCGGCAGATGACCGTCGTCTCGCGTAAAGCGTCCAGGAACTCGTCCTTGCGGCCAAGCTGATCGGCGGCGTTGATCAGCGCGCGTGAGCCAACGCCGGTCAGAAATACCGCCGCCTGAATCGTGTGGGCGCAGATGCCGTCGATGACGTCCCGCACGTCCTGTCGCATGGGCAGCGCCGCCTCGTGCAGGGCAGGGGCGCTGATGGCCTCTCCGCCGTGGCGGGCCACAAGGTTGCCGAGTTCAGAGGGCATACGCGCCTCAAGGACAACGATGCGCCGTCCTCCAAGGTCAGCCATATTTGCCCCGCTTTCTCAGTCGATTCCAATCACTCAGCAACCTGGGTACTTGGAGCCTACGTCGCGCACTCGCCCTCGCCGCGCTCCATGACGTACAGCACCGACTTGTCGTAGTCGATGTAGTTGTCGAGGTTTGCCTTGTTGAGCGGGCCAACGTCCGCGTAATCCCTGATGACGTCCTCGAACGGCTCACGACCCAGCCGATGCGCGAAGTCCTTGAACAACTCGCCGTCTTCGCGGTTGTCCTTGTAGTAGCGCAGTAGGCTGAACACGGCCTCTGTCACGCGCTTGGCGGGAATCTTGCCGCGTGGGCGTACGCCGAAGCGCATGTCCGCGTTCTCATGGCTGCCGCCCAGGAATACCTCGTACGCCGGAATCTGTCCGCCGCCCGGCCCCTTGATGAATGCGCCATGGAAGCCGATGTCCGAGACGTGGTGGCGTCCGCAGCCGTTCGGGCAGCCGCTCATCTTGATGTGCATCTGCTTGATGAGCGGATCCTCCAGCAGGCTCGTGTGGCCGTTGGGGTTGCGTACCGCGTCGGCGATGGCCTTGTTGAGGCCCATCGAGGATGTGATGCCCAGCTTGCAGCTGTCCGTGCCCGGGCAGGACGTCACGTCCGTGATCTGGTTTATGCCGCCCTCGTGCAGGTCCAGCGCCTCAAGCTCCTTGTACACGTCGTACAGGAATGCATTTGGCACCCAGCGCAGCATCATGTTCTGCTCCGGCGTGGTGCGGATACGGTAGCTTGCGTACTTGCGAGAGATTTCCGACGTGCCGTAGTACTGCTCCGGCGAGAGGTCGCCGCGCGTCACCGTGATGCCGACGAAACTGTAGCCGTCCGCCTCTTGCGGGATGACGTTCGTCTCTTTCCAGGCCTGGAACGCCGCGTCGTCTTCGCCTCGCGGCTCAACATCGGTCGGCAGGGCGGGGATGTCCGCCTGCTCGTCGTCATGGAAGAGCAGGTAGTCCTTGTCCTCGTAATCCTGCGCCCAGTCCTGTTGCAACTCTTCCTCCACCTGTTGGCGGAAGGAGTCGATGCCCTCGGTGTGGATGAGGACCTTGATGCGGGCCTTCATCTTGTTGCGGCGCAGCCACGCGGTGCGGTTGAAGACACGCAGCATGGCCTCGGAGACACGCAGGAACTCATCAACCGGCACGAACTCATAGATCGTCTCTGCAATCAGAGGCTGGATTGATGTGCCGCCGCCGACCGTGATCTTGAAGCCCTTGACCTGCTCGCCGTCGATCTCCCTGACCCGGGCGACGAAGCCGATGTCATGCATCCCCACCGTCGCGCAGTCATGGTCTCCGCAGGAGAACGCGGGCTTGACCTTGCGCGGCATGTGGAAGGTAAAATCGCGCCGCACGAAGTTCCGCGCAAACGCGCCCATGTAGGGCAGGATGTCAAATGCCTGCTGCGGATCGATTCCGGCCATCGGGCAGGCCGTGATATTGCGAACCGAGTTGCCGCAGGCTTCCTTGGTGCTGAGACCGACGCTCTGGAGAAGGTGCATAGCCTTCGCCGCGTCCTCAAGCAGGAGGTGATGCAGTTGGACGTTCTCACGCGTGGTTATGTGGCCCTTGCGGAGTGGCGCCCAGTGCTCGGCGATCTGGCCGATGGCGTCCCATTGGTCCGCGTGCGCAAGCCCGCCGGGAATCTTGACGCGGAACATCTGCGCATCCGGCTGCCGTTGGCCGTACACGCCAAGCCGCAGCCGGAAGGACATGAATTCGTCCTCCGGGATCTCCCCCGCGCGAAACTCCTTGACCTTGCCTTCGTAGTCGGCAATCTCCTCATCCAGGTACTGGATGATTGATGGTCGGGCGGAACGTTGTCCCGTCTCTGTTGAGATTGTCACTTGATCCTCCCTCCGGGTAATCCCATACAGGGTACGCCGCTACCCACCCAAACTCAAATTATCTTCTCGGTTCGCGCTTCTCTTTGGCTTGCCTAGGCGTTTCGGGTTTCGCGTTCCGGCTTGGGTGGCCGCGTGAATGTCGAACGAGAGGCTAGCCCCTCGCCGATTCAATCAGGATCTGCGCCACCTCGGGCCGCGTGAACTCCATGGGCGGCACCTCGCCGCGCGACAGCATGTCACGCACCTGCGTGCCGCTCAGGAACACTCGCTGCTCCGGCCCGTGTGGGCACGTCTTCATCGAGGCCATGCCTTCACAGCGGTTGCAGTAGAAGGAGTGGTCGAAGTACAGCGGCGTGATTCCGAGGTCCTCGGCCGGCAGGCTGCGGAGCAGGTCCTGTGCGTCGTATGTGCCGTAATAATTGCCGACACCCGCGTGGTCGCGCCCGACGATGAAATGCGTGCAGCCGTAGTTCTTGCGAACGAGGGCATGGAACACGGCCTCACGCGGGCCTGCGTAGCGCATGGCCGCCGGCAGCACGGACAGGTGGACGCGATCCTCAGGGTAGTACCCTTCCAGCAGCGCCTCATAACAGCGCATGCGCACGTCCGCGGGAATGTCATCCGGCTTCGTCTCACCAACCAACGGGTGGAGGAGGAGGCCGTCGACAATCTCAAGTGCGGCCTTCTGAATGTATTCATGGGCGCGGTGGACAGGGTTGCGGGTCTGGAATCCGACGATTGTCCGCCAATGCCGCTCCGCAAATGCGGCGCGCGTCTGCGCCGGGTCCTCGCGGTAGGGGCGGAGCTCCGGCTCGAGATTCTCACGTTCGATAACCGTGACTGAACCGCCGATGAGCATCTCATGTTGGCTGTACACGGACGCGACGCCGGGATGCGCCTCCTCCGCGGTTCCGAAGACGTTCTGGGCCTCGAATTCCTTGTCGTAGTCGTAAACCTCGTCCACCGAGAGGATGGCGAGGTGGCGGCCGGTGGCGTCCACCAGCACGACGTCCTGCCCACTCTTTAGGCCGCGCGCAGTGTCCGCGGGGGCCGAAAGAGTGATAGGCAGGCTCCAGAGCGTCCCGTCTGCGAGACGCATCTCGCGAACTGTGCGCGAGTAGTCCGCCTGGTTCATGAACCCTGTTAGCGGGCTCATTGCGCCGACGGAGATGAGGTCAAGGTCGGCGGTCTCGCGCATGCTGAGCGTGATGTGGGTCAGCTCCGGCGCGCGCTCCCGGATCTCCGTGGCCTGGTCGGGCGATGCGAATCGGTCGACCAGCGTGCCGCCGTGCGGGGCGATAGTCTCCTCCACGTCCGCGTGGGGAGAGGTGGCGTGCGTGTTAAGCGTAGTCGTTGTCATGATCTAGGTCGCCGCCCCCGCCAACTCCCTGCTCGCGCCGGACGGGATGATGCCCCGCTCCTCAAGCGCGCCCAGCACCTTGCCCAGGCTCTCCTCGATCTCTTCCTGCTCCGTGTCGACAAGAACCTCGGGGCTCAGCGGCTCCTCGTAGGGATCCGAAACGCCGGTGAAGTTCTGGATCTCGCCCTTGAGCGCCTTTTCATACAGACCCTTGACGTCACGCTTGACGAGTTCATCGAGCGAGGCGTGAACGTGTACTTCAATGAAATCGCCGATCTGCTCGCGTACCTCGTCCCGCACTTCACGGTAGGGGGAGATGGCGGACACGATGCTGACGACGCCGTTGCGCGTCAACAGGTCGCTGACGAAGCCGATGCGGCGGATGTTGGTGTCACGGTCTTCCTTGCTGAATCCGAGCCCCTTGCTGAGGTTCGTGCGAACGATGTCGCCGTCCAGCAGCTCGGACTTGATGTCCTGGTCCCGCAGGACCGCAAGCAGGCGCTCTGCGATTGTGCTCTTGCCGGCGCCGGAAAGACCGGTAAACCAAACTGTCACTCCCTGATTGTTGGTGGTCACTCTCAAATTCCTCCTGGTTTTTCCTTGCCGTTATCGGCGTTCTCGCATGTTGTGTAATGAAGCTGCGGCTGCGTCAGTTCGCCGCCGTCGTTGAAACGACCTTGCCCGTCTCCGGGTCGATGTGGATGCCGCATTCCACCTTGTCCTCGAAATCGGACCAGCGGCCTGCGCGCGGATCCTCACCGGGCGCAACGGCGCGCGTGCAATTCGTGCAGCCGATGCTCGGATATCCCTGCTCGTGAAGAGCGTTATAGGGGACGTTGTTCTCGTTGATGTAGTCCCAAACATCGTCCTCCGTCCAAGTGGCCAGAGGATTGATCTTGACCATATCGAACTTGGTGTCCCACGCGACGATGGCGATATCCTTGCGCGTATCGCCCTGGTCGCGGCGGAGTCCGGCGATCCACGCCTTCTGTCCGACCAACGCCTGCTCATTCGGCGCGACCTTGCGAATCTCGCAGCAGAGGTCCGGGTCAACCTTCCAGAGCTCCGGCCCGTGCAGGGCGGCCTGCTGCGCGACGGTCACGTCCGTCTTGAAACCGATGGGCTGGATGCCGTAACGACGCCCAACCTTGTCCTTGAGGCTATGCGTCTCAGGGAACAGGAAGTCCGTGTCCACGTAGAAGACGGAAACCTCCGTGTTGATCTTCATGGCCATATCCAGCAGAACCATGCCGGACACGCCGCCGAAGCTACAGGCGAGCGTGATATCCGGGAAGAAGTTGTCAACCGCCCAGCGCACGATCTCGCTCGGGTGGGCGTTCTCAAGCTGTGCGCTGACCTCTGCCAGCCGCTCCTCCGTCCATTCCGTCCGAATCTCTTCCAGTGTTGCCATTTGCTCCGGTTCCCCCTCGATTCCCTTTGCGTTCGTGAGTTGTGTTCGCTCTCTTGTTCAGAGATAAGAAAACCGCCCCGTTTGTTGTGGGGCGGTAGATGCGCTTGTTTCTGTGTTGCCAGAGATTCGGCGCTGCTCTGTCCTTGAGGCCTGCTCTTCGTTAGCGCACAGCCTCTCGCCCCGGGACGGGCATGTAACACGAGCAAGTCACCGCGGCGCGGCGCGCCAACGCGAATACAGATGGGCTATGTGTGCGCGAGTTCATTACTCTCTCACTCAAAGTACAAGCACTATAGCCGTTGCCAGATAGCGTGTCAATACGCTTGTGATAGATGTCACTAACAGCGCCTATTCCTCCAACTCGCTCACGTTCGCGCGCATGGCCTCCGCCTCCTCCAACAGCCGTGCGAACAGCGGCCAGATATCCTCGTCCGTCGGATCCATTGTTGAGATTGACATGACGCGATGCAGCACGCCGCTGCTCACGCCAACCGTCTCAGAATTACCAACCTCCGGCAAGGCGATGCCCAACGCCCGTGCTACGAGCTCAGCTTGCAGGCGCCCAACCTCAGTGTTTGGGCACACCGCCATTGCGTTGCCGTCATGCAGCAGGGATGTCTCAGCCTCGCCGTGGGACAGCGTTACTTCTATGCGGCGCTGGGGGCGGGCGAGGAGTTGCTCAGCGTAGTCCCAGGCCTCGTCTTGTGGCGTTGTCATTGGGCTATCCGGCGGTGACGTAGGGAGTGGTCTTATCGAGGAGGAGGCACGGTTCGCCGGTCTGGGCGGGGTCGTCGAGGCTCCAGGGGCTGTCAGAATCAAGGGGACGTGTGCGGATGCCGTCGTCGCCCCCAAAGATGAGCAGGGCGTGACCCTCGCCGGAATCCTCCACCATCGCCGCGTAAGCGGGGCAGGGGCCGTCCTCGCTCCAGCCGGTGACCTCCACCATCGCCAACTCGCCACGCAGTCCGGGCGCTTCCACACGCACAATCTCTCGCGGATCTTCAACAACGCTGAAGATGCGGTGCAGCGAGAAGTCGCAGTTATTGCCGGCTTCGACTTCCACTTCAATGAACCTGGCTTTCGCCACATCAGCCTCCTCTGGGTGTGGAACCTATTGTAGCCGCAGCCTGGAGGCCGCCAACACCGGAACGCGGAAACACACCGTCACCGACCGATGTAGCTGTGCACAAGGGTAGAAAAGGTGAGGGACCGCCAAAGCCGGAACGCGGAAGCCAATCTCCACCGGCCAATCATCCCTAATCGCGAACTTTAAAAGTGGTGGAGGCGGGGGGGAGTTGAACCCCCCGTCCAAAGGCGGCTCCAGGTGCGGCGCTACAGGCTTAGTCGGTCATTAGGTTCTCGCCGCTCGCGGCCCCGGCCGACAGGAATCGCGAGCAGCCAGCCGGCGATGGTCTTTCGCCGCGCGTCACCGGCTGACGAGCGGCGGCACCCCGCTAAAATGTCGCTCCGAACCGTCCGCAGGGGTAACGACCCGGAACGTCGCTTCCTAAAGTTTAGGCTGCGAGTGCGAGTTGCTTGTTGTTGCCAGCTACTCTTTGTGCCGCGGGATTAACGAGGTCACGGCGCCTCGGCCTGCTCACGCACCCTCGCAGACCCCTGTCGAATCCGCGCGCCCCCACGTTGTGGTTGGTACGTTGCGGCCACTCCCTGCGTTGCAGCCGCGTTCACAAGTATACGCATGTGGGCGGGAAGCGGGGACTTGAGGTGCGTTAGCCGCGCGGCGCAAGCGCACGCGCCATCTCAAGGTCCGCATCGCGCTTGGCGAGGACCTGGCGCTTGTCAAAGGACTTGCGTCCGCGCGCGAGTCCGAGTTGGAGCTTGGCTCGGTGGCGCGTGATGTAGAGCCTCAGAGGGATGAGCGTGTAGCCGCTTGAGGTGACGCGCCTGGTGAGGTCCATGATCTGACGGCGGTGGAGGAGGAGTTTGCGGGGACGGGTCGGCTCATGATTGTAGATGTTGCCCTGCGCGTATGGCGGGATGTGCATGCCGTGGAGCCAGACCTCTCCGCCCGAGATGCGCGCGAACGACTGTTGGAGTGAAACACGCCCGGCACGCAGGGACTTGATCTCCGTGCCGGTCAGAGCGATGCCCACTTCGAGGCTCTCAAGGATGTCGTAATCGAAACGGGCGCGGCGATTGTCGGAGATCAACCGATCCCCACCGGCGGCCTTCTCGGCCGTCGCAGCCTTTGCCCCGTTCCGTCGAGCCTTTGATTTCGCCATGACCCAACTATTATGGCGGCGAACTGGCGACTTGTTGCCCCCAAGATGTGGAAAAAGGCTAGCGAACTGCGTGGGTAAGCCGCAAACTGATTACGGAGATTCGTGAAATGAGCCTTAAGTTCAATTGGAAATGACCCGTTATGATACTTGACAAGGCCTCATTAGAGGTTGACAATTCCTTCTATTGTTCACTGCATGTTGCTACATCTGGTAATAATGTGTCGTAAACAACTAGATGGATGGGAGCGAGGTAGGGATCGCGTGACGGGCGCCTGACCAAAGGCGATGGACTGAAAAGATGCGGTGCCAGATCTGCGGGAACGACGAAACAAAAGTTCTGGACACCCGACACAGCGATCAGGGCGTGCGGAGGAGGCGTCAATGCAAGCGGTGTGGGGCGCGGTTCAGCTCGATGGAACGCTTGCTCACCACGTCGCTCTCCGTCGTCAAGAGGGACGGGCGAACGGAGGAGTTCAGTCGTGAGAAGCTCATGGCCGCCATCCGGACTGCCTGTGCCAAGCGTCCAATTCTCGCGGGGGCCATCGAAAAACTGGTCGACGATATTGAGGATGAACTACAGAAACAGGGACGGGCTGAAGTGAGCACGAACATTATCGGCGAGTTGGCAATGGAGCGACTCAGCAAGGCTGATCGTGTTGCCTATATCCGTTTCGCCAGCGTCTATCGGGATTTCGCCGATGAGGACGATTTTCAGCGCGCGGTCGACGGTCTCCGTGATGGTCCCGGCTCTTCGTCGACAGGCCAGATGGCTCTCCTGCCGCCTGAACGATCCGGCGGGCGGCCGAGGGGGCGACCCCGTAAGAGAGCATAGGCGGGCGGCGAACCCGAGGCACCACGCCGCCCAGCCCGTAACCACTTTGAGCGAATGAACTGACAGAGAAAGAAATAAACCACACGAACCAAGGTGATTTGCGAATGTCTTCTTCAGCCAATGAATTCGACGGAACGGTTGTTGCCGTCAATCGAAACGCTTTAAGGGATGCGGTCTCCGCGCAGCTTGAGGGCGAGAGTCCGGAACGCATTGAGGAGATTATCGACCTCATAGTCCGCATGACGGACGCGCCGCCGCTTGGCCCGGACGGCGCACTCCATCGGCTGAACGGCACGGCAAACGGCGATGCTACGGATGCTATCGCCAGGGTTATTGAGGCAGCGCAGCGCAACTCGGCAAACGGCCATCATGTGAACGGCGCGAACGGGGCAACCGCGTCGTCGGATTCCGGCTCTCAGTGGGATGCGAGCGGGGAGTCGGAGCCAATCATGTCTCCCAACTCCCGCGCCATCCTGGAGAATCGCTATCTGGCGCGCAATGCAGACAATGAGGTGATTGAGGATCCGCGCGGACTGTTTGAGCGCGTGTCACGCGCCGTCTCGCAGGGCGAGGTGTCTGCAGGCGGGACTGAGGCGGAGTCCACCGAGTGGGCGGGCAAATTCTACCGGGTGATGTCCACGCTCAGGTTCCTGCCCAACTCCCCGACGCTGGTCAATGCCGGCAAGGACGGTCGTGGATCACTGAGCGCCTGCTTCGTCGTCTCTCCGAAGGACGATATGAGCTCAATCATGAAGGTCGCCTCGGACGCGGCGATGATTGAGAAATGGGGCGGCGGCATCGGGTTCGGATTCTCCAATCTTCGTCCCAAGGGCGACCCCATCGCCACGACGCACGGGATGGCGTGCGGGCCGGTGGCCGTGATGAAACTATATTCCGCCGTGGGCGCGACGTTGACGCAAGGCGCGTTCAGGCTCGGCGCGCACATGGGACAGTTGAGCGTTCGGCACCCGGACGTGTTGGAGTTCATCCATGCCAAGGATGACGACGTTTCGCTACAGAACTTCAATATCTCGGTCCAGGTAACCGATGATTTCATGCGGGCCGTGGAGGCCGATGCGGATTGGGACCTGATCAGCCCCAAGGACGACCGTGTGACGGACACGGTCAAGGCGCGTGATCTCTGGAGCGATATCTGCAACTCCGCGTGGAAGACGGGCGATCCCGGGCTGGTTTTCATGGATCGCGTGTGGGAGACGCAGCCGAATCCGCAGCTCGGCCTCATTGAGACGTCCAACCCGTGCGGCGAGGAGTTCCTGGAGAACTATGGCAACTGCTGCCTCGGCTCCATCGATCTCGCCAAGCACCTGACCCCGGACAAGGCGGGATTCGACTGGACGGCGCTTGAGGAAACCGTGCGGACTGCCGTCCGCTTCCTTGACGATGTGATCGAAATCAACACGTTCCCGCTGGCAGAACTGCGGGAGATGAACCTGAAAACGCGCCGTATCGGCCTCGGCATCATGGGCTGGGCGGACGCGTTGGTGGACCTGACAACCCCGTATGACTCGGAGCAGGCGCTTGATCTCGCGCGGAAAGTCGGCCGCTTCATCCGCGAGACGGCGTGGTCGGAATCGGAAAAACTGGCAGCGCAGCGCGGGACGTTCCCGGAGTATGAGAATTCCCGACTCAAGGAGCAGGGGATGCCGCCGGTGCGGCATTCGAGCGTGACGACAATCGCGCCGACGGGGACAATCTCACGACTGGCAGACTGCTCATCCGGCATTGAGCCGCATTTCGCCCTGGCGTGGTGGTCGAACATCCTGTGGGAGGATCACGACGGCACGAGCACGCGATTCCTCGATGCCCCGCTGCCCGTTCGCCGCGCGCTCACCGTCGACGTTGGTAACGAGAAGGCGGAAGAAACGCTGGCACAGCTGGCCAACGACCCGGTCTGGCGCGATGAAGTCGTCACCGATCTCATCACCAATCACGGCGTGCGAACGGCTATGGGCATCGATCCTGACTGGCACGTGCAGATGCAGGCGGCGTGGCAGGAGAACACGACCAACTCCGTGTCCAAGACCATCAACCTGGCGAATGACGCCACGGTGGAGGACATCGCCAAGTCGTTCTGGGACGCGTGGATGACGCAGTGCAAGGCCATCACCGTCTATCGTGACGGCTCCAAGAGCATGCAGGTGCTGGAGACGGGCGTATCCGGCGGCGAGGAAGAGTCGGAGCAGGGTGAAGTTCATCGTGTGCCTCGACAGCGGCCTCAGACCCTGAGCAGCATCACTGACCGCGTCCGAACCGGGCACGGAAATCTGTACGTGACCATCACGTTCGATGAATACGACCGGCCTTTTGAAGTCTTCACGAACCTGGGCAAGGCGGGTTCGAGCGACGCGGCATACCTCGAGGCCGTGAGCCGTCTCGCCTCGCTGGCGCTGCGCTCAGGCGTGGGCGTGGAGCAGGTGATTGATCAACTGCGCGGTATCACGGACTCGCCGACGTGGGACGAGGGTCAGCAGGTCCTCAGCGCGCCGGACGCGGTGGCGTTGGCGCTGCTGCGGCACGCACGCCCCGTCGATGAGGAACGCGACGAGATGGCGAAACGGGCGCGCGAGGCGTTCGGCGAGAAGTTTGACCTGAGCGAATTGGGAGAGATTCACCCGGACGCGGTGGTGCAGAGCCAACTATTCCCGGGGGCGCAGACGTCAACTCCTCGCGCCGGGACACAACCGCAATGCCCCGACTGCTACGGCGTTCTGATCTTCTCTGAGGGCTGCATGATGTGCCTCGCGTGCGGCTACTCCAAGTGCTAGGAGCAGGAATTCCCACTACACGAATACTCCACATGAAATACTGACAACCCTCTCATCCTCCTTTATCCCTGGTCATCGGGCCGGCCCCCACCCCGGCCCGATGGCTTTTTTTGCGGCTGAGCGGGTCTCTGGTCCCCACCGGACCCGCCGAAAGAGTGTATCACTATCGCTCTTCAGCTTTGGCCCTCTTCAGGACGCCAATGAGCCAGAGCCGAAAGTCGCGCTGCTTCACGTCAAAGAGACGACTGTAAATGTTCATCGGCGGATGGCCGGACTCGCTGCGGCCTCCGATCTCTTCACGGGCGAGTTGCTGCGCCAACGGCATGTTCTGCTCTCGCAGGGCTGCCTGGCGTCGGGGAACGATCTCATCAACCGGCAGATAGCGGACGTTGGTCCTGACTCCAAGATATTCCTGGAACAGCGCCCAGTATTCCGCGCGCGTCAGGTTGCCGGGTCCGCCAAGCTCATAGATGTTGTTGTAGGCGCGGCGCTCCAGGTGCGCATGGATGAGGTAATCGGCGAGTTCGTCGAGGAAAATGAAGACCATCGGCTGATCGGGCGTGCCGTAAATGGTTATTGATCCTCCGGTCGTGACGGTATAGATCTGCCTGCGCAAAAACTCACCGGAAGCGTCGATCATCCCACCGGGACGAAAAACGGTTCCGGCTACCCGGGCATCGATGAGTCGTTGATCCGCGCGAGCCTTGGCGGTGTAGACGGGGTAGAAATCCCAGCGGGTGTCGGCCCCGCGGACGGAGATGAGGGCCATGTGTTTGACGCCGTTTTCGCCGGCTGCTTCGGTTAGATTTACGGTGCCCTGGTACTCCACCGCTTCTATCAGGTGGGCGCCACGCGCAGCCGACTGAGCGCCGACGCATGCGATGACCCAATCAATACCCTGTGTTGCGGCGATGAGCGAGTCCTTGTCCTGGTAATCACCCTCCACGTACTCGACGCCATCGACGGGTTCTTCGGGGATGGTCGAGTGGACCAAAGCACGGACATTCGCGCCGGCGTCACGGAGCTTTTGGACGACGATACTGCCCGTGCGTCCGGTTGCGCCGGTGACAAGGTAGCTGCCCTGAGCGATGTCCTGCCGAGTGAAAGGCATCGTTCCTCCTGAAACTTAAATGGTCATTCCCGCGAGAGCATGCCCCGTGCCTGGATACGGGGCGGAAATCCGGCGCCCGTTAGCCATCGCGCAGCATGTCTTCGACGAGACGGACGAGGGTGCGGACCGGTTGGCCGGTTGCCCCTCGCGTTTGCCAGCCCCTCTCACGATCCGTCGAGGAAACAGACGCGATATCCAGGTGAGCCCAGGGCGTTTTCTCAGCGAATTCCTGCAGGAACTTGGCGGCGGTGATGGAACCGGCGGGCTGCCCACCCGTGTTCTTGACCGTGGCGACGCTGCTCTTGATCTGCTCCTTGTAGTCGTCCCACAGAGGCATCCGCCACATCTTCTCGCCCGTCGCCTCGGACGCATCCTGCAGCCGGCGGGCAACGTCATCGTCGTTGGCAAAGAGGCCCATCGCGACGGTTCCGAGCGCGACGCGGATCGCCCCGGTCAGCGTCGCCACGTCAATGAGTGGCGTCATTTCCTTGCTGTTGGCGTAGGAGAGCGCGTCGGCAAGGATGAGGCGGCCCTCGGCATCCGTATTCTCAACCTCCATGGTCTTGCCGTTCATGGCAGTGAGGACATCGCCCGGTTTCGTCGCGCCGCCGCCGGGGAGATTTTCCGTGGCGGGAACGAGGCCGGTGACGTTGATGGGGAGACCGAGGCGTCCAATAGCCTGTACCGCGCCAATCACTGCCGCGCCACCCGCCATGTCGCCTTTCATGGCGCTCATGTTGGCCGACGGCTTGATGGAGATGCCGCCGGAATCAAACGTGACGCCCTTGCCGATGAGCGCGACGGTAGGCCTCGTGTTCTCCGGATCGCCACGGTGCTCAAGGATGATGAATGCGGGCGGCTCATGGGAACCGGCGGCAACGCCAAGCAGGCCGCCCATGCCCATCTCCGTGATCTCGCCCACGCTAAGGTTGGTGAACGTGATACCGGCTGAGTCTGCGGCATCTTTGGCGCGCTGCGCGAGAATAGTGGGCGTCATGCGATTGGCTGGCTCGTTGGCGAGGTCACGTGCAAGCGCGACGGCCTCCGCGATGATTGCGCCACGGTCAAGGCCGCGATCCAGATCAGCGAGCGCAGCGTCGTCTTCAGCGACAAACGTGATGGATTCCAGTTCGCGCTTATCGTTATCGTCGTCACTGTCGTCATTGTTCACATTGATACGGTAGGAGCCCAACAGAGCGCCCTCCGCCGCCGCCTGTGCCGCGTCCACAGTGGAAATCAGGCCGGTTGCCAGCGGATCCGCCGTAACGGTCTTGTAGCCGTTGGAGCGGGCGCGTCGGGCGACATCCGCCGTGAGTCGTCGAATGACCGCTGTATCCGCCCCGTCGGATTTGCCGCATCCAAGGATTAGGACCCGGCGCGGGGCGATGCGTCCCGCTGTGTGGATGATGGTGATCTCCCCGCGCTTGCCCCGGATCTCGCCGTCGTCAACCAGGGCAGCAATCTGGCCGTCAAGGGCCTCATTGACTGCTGCGGCGCTGCCAACCAACGGGTCCAACGAGTCCTCCAGGACTTCAACGACGGCGCAATCAGCCTCAATCTCGATGATGTTGCTTATAGCAGCCTTTAATTCCATGTGCCTCACTCCACGGCCTTAGCCCTTATGCTCCCTCGTCCGGATGGCCGCCCAGTCGGGCGGACATCCCCACACCCCAACCCTCCCCCAGACGAGGAGAGGGGCTTTCTTGCCTGTGCCAATCCGCAGGACAAGAAAGAGAAAATGAAGCCCTTGTAAAGGCTTGTTTGGCGATTATAGCGGGTTGGAGACGGCAGGCCTGGAATCGGGCCGGAGTTGAGCAGCAATTGCTTCTATGGCAGGAGCGATGTCCTTCGACGTATCGACGGTCATATGCTCGCGGCGGATGGGCTGAGCGCCCTGCTGCATTCGGGTGTAGACAGCTATGTCGGCTGTTGACCTGTCATTGGTCTGCCGGCCTGAGTTCAGGTTGGCGGCGCGTTGGGCAAGCCGATCACGGATTACGTCTTCAGGCGCAGTCATCTCAATGATCAACAGCAGAGAGCCAATTCGTTCTGCAATGTCGTACAGCATCCTGCGATTTCGTCTCCTTAGGTTGGTGGCGTCCACGGCCACGTGATGCCCTTTCCGGAGCAGTCGTTCAAGGAGACGGTGAAGGGAGGGGAATAGTCGTGCGTTCTCAGACTCGCCGTGGGTTGGGTCAGAAAACAGGATTGCTCGCAGTGCGTCGCTTTCCAGCACTACCAGTGATGGCGTAACCTCGACCAACTCCCGACAGAAATGGGACTTGCCGCTCCCGGGTAGCCCCGCAAGCAGGATGAGGGCAGGGTGTTCCGGTGGAGTCGGGAGGTTGCCCAGGCCCCGGTACAGGGATTCGGCGTCCTGATCACGGCGTGAGAGAGGGAGAATCCGACCTGGGCTGCAGGCCTCAGTCATTGGCCGGAGCTGGGCCGATCCAGGAACAGGATAGCGAACAAGGAACGCTCGGGAGCCTCGCCAGTCTCAGGATCAAGAGGCCAGGGGGCGGTCGCCCTGCGCAGGAAGGTCAATCCAAGAATGATAGCTCCGGAGATCGCCGTCGCATACTCGCCGAAGGCGAGTCCCACAATCGTGTACGCGCCCATTCCGCCGATGACGGCGACTGGTATCATGCGGCTCGGCGGCGCTGACGCGACCTTCGGCAACACGTTTCGAATGATTTTCCTTGCGCCAAACAACAGGAAGATGCCGAAGCCAAACACAAACGCCAACGGGTCGATCGCGACCAACGCGCCGGCAGCCGTGCCGTTGCCGCGTCCACCCTGGAAACGAAGGGTGACGGGCCACATCTGCCCGACGACTGCCCCAACGCCCCCGGCCACGAGGAGCCATTGCTTGTCATCGCCCGGAAGGAGAGCAAAGGCGAGCAAGGCAGCCACCGTGCCCTTGCCGACTTCGATAATGACGGACAGCATGCCAATGGCCATGCCGGAGTGGCGCCAGAGGTTGCCGGCGCCGATATTGCCTGTGCCAACGGTATGAAGGTCGATGCCGCGCGCTCGCGCCACAAAGTAGATGATCGGGGCTGCGCCGATGATGTATCCGACAATGAACGCTGCAATATATGTCACGGGTTGGTCGACCACGGCTATCACATCAGCACAGTTGCCGATCTATCGCGGCCACGCGCTGTGCTCAAGCCGCTCGTTCGTGTCCGGTTCTCGAAGGGTGACGACGTACGGGGCGATGATGAGAAGCAGGGCGGGCAATGAGAGGGCCGCCGTCACGATGACGCGGAAACCGATATCGACACCGCCGGAGATCAGGAGGAAGCCGAGAGGAAGAGAGGCGGACAACAGCCCAATCTTGAACAGGCGATCCGTCATCCTCATGGCAGCTGCGACAACGATGGCAAACGCGCCGAAGAGCGCAGCGTTCTGAGCCTCGGCCTGTGCGATCGTTGTGTAGACGCCTCGATCAAATGCGAGTATAGCGACGGACAACAGGGCCATCGGGAGTACGACAAGTATGGCGTGAATCCAGTCCTTGCGGCTGAGCCAAACCATTAGCGCGGTGATCACGCCAAGGCCCGCAATGCCCAGCCCGATTCCCAGTATCCAGCTCAACGGATCACGCGCTTCATAGCCGCCGTTCAACACACTCCACGCCGCGTGCGCGGTTGAGCCAAGGCTGACCATGCTGATGAGCAGGACAGGGAAGAGAGCGTACCCAAGCCACGAGAAGACCCATGCGCGGTGGCTGAACCTGTAGACGCCCAGCGCGCTGATTGCAATCGCGACGGCGGCTGTCGCCCCTATCCATTCAAGGCTGTACCAGCGGTGTGTCGCGAAAAGAAAAGCGGCGAACAGGCTTGGGAACGCGGACATCGCCACGTCCGGCCAGGATCCCTGGTTGCGGATGCGCTCCAACTGCGCTGCGACGGTCCGCGCATCTCCAAAGGCGCGGACGGCCTGCGCCCTCGCCTCTGTCGGTTCAACGCCTCGTTCACGCAGGGTGCTGCTGTGGTCTTCGATGTGGTCGGCCAATTCACGCAACACGCTGCGCCGAGACCGGATTCTCGTGAGAACCTGGCTTGTCAGCGCGTGGATGGGAGTGGAGATGCTGCTCGGTGACGGCATGTCCGTATGGGTCGCTACGGCGTGGAGCCGGTTATAACCATGTTGACGGCGCGTGAGAAGTGGAGCCATTCCGCTCGACTCTGCTCCAGGCGCTGGAGGCCGTGATTGGAAATGGCATAGTAGCGTCGGTACTGTCCGCCCGGGGAGCTGCGCCACAGTCCCTCAATGAGGTCGTCGCGCTCCAGGCGGTGGAGGGCGGGATACAGCGTGCCCTCCTTCATACAGAAATAACCCTCGGAGCGGCGTTCTACCTCTCTGAGGATTTCATAGCCGTACATCGGCCGTTCGCTCAGCAGCGCCAGAAATAGGGAATCCGTGCTTCCCTTCAGGAGCTCGCGCTCGCTCATACCACACCCCCCGGCATCATCTTTCCCCGCGATTGATGCCATTTGGCTGACCTGCGGCGATGGGCATCGCCGTTCTTTGCAACCACCGTCAATTCTACCACCAGATGCGGAAAGTGGCGGTGAAGAGCGGTTATTTCGAGCCGCCGCTTGGAGCAGGGGCGGGAGTGGGGGTCTGCAGGCTGGCTGCGAATCCCTCGAACATCACCTGGCGGAGCTTCGTGACAACCGTCAGCGCAATGAAGACGACGACGAAGAAGGCGGCGCCTGACACAATGAGAACCGGAACGGACCCAACGATGTCGGCTACGAAGCCGAACACGGCATTCAGGATGGCCATCAGGCTGAGCGCGGACATGGCGAAGAGGCTTGAGACGCGGCCACGAATGGCATCCGGCACAACGGTCTGGATGTACGTGATGGCCAGTGACATGAACGGAGCCTGCGTCAGTCCCATGATGAATGCGCCGGTAAGGCCGGATGACTGCGACGGGGCAAATCCCAGGACAAGAACGCCCACTGCGCTACCCGCCGAGGCGATAAGCAGCGCAATCCCCTTACCCCGATCGCTGCGGATCCCGGCGATGGTCATCACGCCAATGATTGCCCCCGCCCCGAACGCCGCCAGGAAATAAGGGAGCGCGGTGTCTGCCGCCGCCCACTTCACCTTGCCGTGCAGGGGAAGAATCGACTCAAATCCCATTGTCAGACCGCAGTGGAAGGCGACGAAGATGAGCATCAGGCCCACGGTCGGTGTCTTCCACGCATAAACGATGCCTGCCGTAAAGACGGTCCAGATCGAGTCTCCCTGCGCGATGGCGCCCGAGGACGCAGTCTTGATGGTCAGCACCATGATCGTGGCGACTGTGTAGCCGCCTGCCGCGAGGGCAAAGGCAATGCCGATGCTTGACTCGCTGAACACAGCGAGGAGTCCAACGGCGGTGCCACCGATGAGGCGCGCTCCCTGTAGGGATATATTGTTCAGCGCTATCGCATTGAGGAGGTCTTCCCTGCTCACCAGGTTTGGCACCAGGGCGTTCTGCGTCGGCATCTGCACGCCGCGCGCTATTCCACTCAGGAGTGACACGACGGGTAAGTGCCAGAGCTCAATCGTGTCGCTAAAGTAGAGCTGCACCAGCAGCAGTGCCAATAGCACGTTGACGGCGTGCGCGATGGCAATGAGGTAGCGTCTGTCAAACTTGTCCGCCAGTACGCCGCTGAACGGAGGAACGACCACGAAGGGAATCAGCGCGGCGAACGTTGTAACCCCGACCCAGAATGACGACTCATTAGAGATATCGAAGGCAAGGACGCCGCGGGCGGCGATGAGACCCCAGACACCTGCGCCGGCGAACGTTGCAGAGATCCAAAATCGGCGGTAATCACTGTACTTGAGGGCCGCGCCGTAACGACGGAAAAGTCCTATTTCCTGCGCGGCGGCGCTCTCAGTCATTAGCTCCCCGATTCCTCAAATACCGTTCTATAGTTGCCGCATCATAGCAACTTACGCCTATCTGTGCCAAACGATATCGTGTTCCTGACGGCTATATGGACGCAAAGATACTGCGGATGACGAAGAGGATGATGATCGCTACCATTGGTGAAATGTCCATCATGCCCACCTTCGGGATCACGGAGCGCAGGGGGGCGAGAATCGGCTCTGTCACATGGTAGACCAGCGCAATCAGCGGATTCTCATTGCTGACGTTCGGAAACCACGACAGGATCGCCCGTGCAAATATGGCGATGGTCAATACAAGTGCGAGCGTCTCAACAAAGTTTGCAAGTAGTTCCATGAATCAAGAATAACGGACGGTCGTGGGGCGTAGCTAGGACAGCTGCCGCGACTTTTGGTAGGCGGCGGTGACTGCCTGCGTGATGGCCGCGCGGAGTCCGCCGTCCTCAAGCGCGGCGATGCCCTCCGCAGTTGTGCCGCCGGGGGACGTGACCATATTGCGGAGCGTGGCCGGGTGCACGTTCGATTGGTCGGCCAAAGCGGCGGAGCCAAGCAGGGTCTGCCGGGCAAGGAGCTCCGCCTGGTCGCGCGGGAGGCCGATGTGGACGCCGGCATCGATGAGAGCCTCGAGAAAGAGGAAGACATACCCGGGCCCGCTGCCGCTCAGGGCCGTCGCCATGTCGATGTAGTGCTCATCGTGGACTTCCAGTTCACGTCCCATCGCGCCAAGGATCCGGCGCGCCATGTCGCGCTGTGGGTGGGTCACGCCCGCCGTCGCCGTCCACACGCTCATGCCATGGCCGATCTGCGCGGGAGTGTTGGGCATGACGCGAACGATCTGCTCGCAGCCCGTAAGTTCCCGGAGTTTGTCAATGCGAACGCCGGCGGCGATGGAGAGGTAGGGGCCCGGGACGACGTTCCCTCTCCTGAGATCGGAAAGGGCGTCAATGTGCTGGGGTTTGAGCGCGATAACGGCAAACCCGTTGGAGACGATCTTGGCCGCGTCATAGTTGTCGGGGACGACGTGCACGCCATGTTTCTGCGCAAGGTAATCGCGGCGCTCGCCGTCGATCTCGCCGACGGTGATGTCCGTGGGTGTGGCAACGTCGTTCCGGATGATGGCAGTGATCATGGCCTCCGCCATGACGCCGCCTCCGATGAATGCAATCTGGGGCACGTGCGCTTGACCTCCGTGCGCTCAGTATAGCGGGGCGGAGTCTCCTCACCCTAACCCTCTCCCTTGAGGAGAGGGGATTTCGAGTGGGCATCACGTATACTAAAAAGGCGCTCTCAAGCTTCCGCGCCGGATTGGCGACAAGGTTGGGTGCGTCTCACGAGCGCTCCGCGGTAGCTCAGTCGGTAGAGCGGTCGGCTGTTAACCGATTGGTCGTAGGTTCGAGTCCTACCCGCGGAGCCAATTTTAAAGTTCGCGATCCAACTTGACTTGTAGAAGGTGTTTGTCTTCCGCGTTCCGGCGCTGGCGGTAAAAGGCGCGGGATTGTGATTCGACCATCGTGTAGAAGGTGTTTGTCTTCCGCGTTCCGACGTTGGCGGTGAGATAATTGGTTTATCCCGTTTCGGGATCAGTAGGGGGAATAGGGAGGAAACACTGTATGACGACTGCTTATCGAGAACTCGGCAAGGCAACTGCTCGCAAAGACGGACCGGAGAAGGTCACGGGCGGAGCGGAATACACGGTGGACGTGACTCTGCCGGGGATGCTGTGGGGCAGGGCGCTCCGCAGTCCGTACCCCCACGCCCGTATCGTCAGCATTGACACCTCACAGGCGGAGGCCCTCCCCGGCGTCCACGCCGTCTTGACCGGAGACCACCCTCTCATTAAGGGAGTGCGGATCGGTCGACGCCTTTACGATGTGCCCGTCCTCGCGCAGGGAACGGCCCTCTTCATCGGCGACAAGGTGGCGGCGGTTGCTGCTGACACGCCGGACATAGCCGACGCGGCGCTTCAACTGATTGAGGTCGAATACGAGGAGCTGCCGGTGGTGGCAGACGTGCGCTCGGCTCGCGCCGATAACGCGCCCGTCCTGCACCCCGACCTGAACTCATACGAAGGCCTGCCCGCGCAGGTTGAGGACCGGCACCTTAATCTCTTTTCGCACCAGGTGTGGGACAAGGGCGACGTCGATGCCGGTTTCACGGAGGCGGACGTCATCATCGAGGCGGATTACTCGCTCTCCAAGGGGCACCAGGCCTATCTTGAATCGCATAACTGCGTGGTCAGAGCCGAACCGGATGGCCGCGCGGAGATCTGGGCCAGCAACAAGGCGCCGTTCAACATGCGGGCGCAGATGTCACAGGCCTACGGCATCCCGGCCGACTCTATGAAGGTCAATCCGACGTACATCGGCGGCGATTTCGGCGGCAAGGGCAGCTCCATGGACGTGCCTTTGGCCTACGCGCTTTCAAGAGCCGCGGACGGCCGCCCGGTCAAGATGGTGATGGACTACACGGAAGAGCTGCAGGCGGCGAATCCGCGCCATGGCGGCGAGGTCAGGATTCGCGCAGGCGTCAAGCGTGACGGCACGCTGGTTGCCTGGCATGCGGAGGCCTACTGGAACAGCGGGGCGTACGGCGGATTCAAGCCGGTGCCCACTGCGAATCTCGTTGGGGCGCAGCACCTGGCGGGTGGGCCGTACCGCATCCCGCACGTCCGCATCGATTCCTGGCAGGTGTATACCAATTCCGTGCCCGGCGGCCACTACCGCGCGCCGGGCGCGCCGCAATCGATTTTCGCGGCAGAATCACACATGGACTCCCTCGCCCGCGCCATCGGTATGGACCCGCTGGATTTCCGCCTGACCAACATGATTGATGAGGGCGAGGAAACCCCCACGGGCCATCACTTCGTTGACCTGCGGGCGCGTGAGACGCTGGAGGCGGCCGTCGCCGAGGCGGGATACCACCAACCCCGGCCTCAGTACGTGGGGCGCGGGATGGCGATGGCCGACCACGGCGCGCCGGGCGGCGAGACGCACGCGACTGTGAGCGTTCTCGATTCCGGCGACGTGACCGTGGAAACGCCGCTGTTTGAGCAGGGCGCGGGCCAGTACACGATCCTGGCGCAGGTGGTCAGCGAAGAGATCGGCGTGCCCTTTGAACGCATCAGCGTCGTTCCGCGTGACACGGACAGCGTCTCGTTTGACTCCGGTATCGGCGGCAGCCACACCACGCGCCTCATCACCGTCGCGGGCCATGAGGCGGGATCGTTGGCGAGGCAGCGTCTTCAGCAGCTTGCGGCTGAACTCCTCGGCTGGAACGAGGAGTCCATCACCGCCGAGGATGGCAAGCTCATCCATCGTCATTCCCGCGAAAGCGGGAATCCAGAAGAATCCATAGAAATCGCCACCCTCGTTGCGCGGGCCGGCGCGCCGATTGTGGAGCGCGGGCACGTGCAGGACACCTCGCCATCGCCCATGACATCGTTCGGGGCACAGATTGCAGAGGTCCGCGTGGACCCGGACACGGGGCAAGTGACGTTGGAGAAGTTCACGACGGCACACGACGTGGGAACGATCATCAACCCGGTCTCGCACCAGGGCCAGCTTGAGGGCGGCGTGGTGCAGGCCATCGGTTTCACGCTGATGGAGGCGTTGGAAGTGGACGAGAGCGGCCGCGTGGCGAACCCGTCACTGGCAGAGTTCAAGATTCCGACGGTCAGCGATCTGCCTGAGCTGCGGACGGTTCTCGTGGAAGCGCCGAGCGGCTCCGGCCCGTACAACGTCAAGTCTGCCGGCGAGAGTTCCAACACACCCACGGCTGCTGCGATTGCAAACGCGATTGAGGACGCGATCGGCGTGCGGATCCGTGACCTGCCGATCACGGCGGAGGCGGTATACCGGGCGCTGCAAAACCGGGACGAGTAACGGCGGGTCCAAGTTCTTAAAGAGAGAGGGGGGTGCGCCCGGCCGGGCGCACCCCCCTCTTTGCTTCTTGATTAGGCGACGCTACTGGCGGTTCTCTTCCTCGTCTTCGCCATCGCCATCGTCGTCAGCGTCTTCCTCGTCGCCATCGTCGTCGGCGTCTTCCTCGTCACCACCATCATCATCGCCATCGTCGTCGGCGTCTTCCTCGTCACCACCGTCATCGGTGTCGTCCAGGTCGTCGCCGTTGTCATCGCCATTCATGTCGTCATCATCCATCATCGGGCCGCCATAGGGGGGGGCTCCGCCATCGCCTCCGCGCCTGCGCAGCAGGAAGTAGGCGCCCACGCCGAGCAGCACCAGGATGATCAGTCCGACGATGACCGCGCCGATGCCAAGTCCACCCTCGTCAGGCTCCGGCGTCGCAGTCGGCTCGACAACGACCGGCGTATTTGTCGGCGCCGGCGTGGCCGTGGGCTCCGGCGGTTCCGGTGTTGCCGTTGGCGGTTCCGGCGTATTCGTGGGTATCGGTGGTGTGGGCGTCGGCGGCACTGCTGTTGGTGTGGCCGTCGGTGGTATTGGTGTGGGAGGCACTGGCGTTGGCGGTATGGGCGTCGCCGTCGGATCCGCCGGCGGCTCTCCGGACACCCTCACCCGGAACGTTAGTGTGGCCTGGGCATATGGCTTTCCATCGACTGTTGCTGTGATGCTCACGCTTGTGAGGCCCTCTTCCAGCCCCACCAGCCTCACGTTCGAGCCCTGGATAGTGACCCGTACGATGCCTGGGCGGTCGATGTCAGGAGTGGAATAACTCAACTGCTGCCCGGGAGGGCTAGTTGTAAATCCGCTCGCCAAACTGACCGACCTGATGGTGTCCGCAGCCAGATTCTGCTGGGGAATCGTGCCTGCTGTTACGGCGTGGCGCACAGTGATCGCAAGATCGGCCCATTGAGCGCGGTCGGTCCCGTTTATGGAAAGAGTAGTCACGCCCTCGGCAACGCCTTCAAACGTAATGCTTGTCCGATCGTCCGCCCACGAGAAGCTTATAGCCTCACCGCCGGTAACTCTGTCAGTAGGAATATCTGGGTCGTCGCCGCCCATTACAGGGAAGGTCCGAGTTTCCCCAACGTCCAACACTAGTATGTACGTGGTTAGGGGGTCGGTGGTGGTGATGGTGGGATTAGCTTCAGTGTTGAGATTGGTGGGTTCGTCCTGCGCAACCGCAGGGGCCGTCGCCTGCATCATGAGAAACGCGGCAAATACCGCCGCGATGCCGAGGATGAGATATCTACTAGCCGAGTGTGTCAGATACGTGCGTGTGTTTGAGCCGAGCCACGAAACTGAGCGATAAAGTTCATTTCTCATGGACGCCGTACTTTCCTTTCCGCAGCCGCGCTTTATGCGGTCTAACCTGTCAGAACATGCCTGACAGTCCGCCTCCCCGTGGACCCGCGTACGGGACGCGGATGCGCCAACGCGCAGCCATGCACGGGTTGCATGACCCTTGTCCGTCAGATTGTAGCAAGTGTCAACCCTACTCGCAACACCCAACGGTCATGCGACGTAGACTGTTTCAGTCGGAAAACATTAGTCATTGGGCAGGGAGGCGTTCACGATGGTAGGCCTTGACCGCGCAACTCTTGAATCAACCTTTAATCAACTCGTGTATGAGCATAATACCGCCTGGGTGAACGCGCTGAACCCGGAGCACCCGTCCTATAATCCCGTGCTGCGCCTCTCTGACCAGAACGAGCGGGCCAAGCACGGGGACACGCATGCGGACATGGAAGCGCGGATCAAGATCATCTGCTCCGCGATGCTCGACGTGATTGCGGAGAACAACCGGGCGCTGGGGGGAGGTTAGGAGAAACGGCGGGGGTTAGGCGGCGAGTACGACCGCAGCGACCGTGGCGGCCAGCGTGCCGATAATTCCGGCGCTGGCAATAATGAGAATATTGCGCAGGCTGTCAATCTTACTGTCGAGGGCCGTAAGGCGGGTGTCGATAGACGTGAACCGCGTGTTGATATTCTCGTTCATATCGCTGAACCGGGCGTTGATGTTCTCGTTCATATCGCCGAGGCGCGCGTCAACCTGAACCAGCTGGCCTTCTAGATTGCTCAGCCGCTGCTCAGTGTTTGCCGGAGTCTCCGTGGTCACGATACATGGCCCCTATCTGTGGCCAGTGTAACAGAGTTGGATAAGGCCAAAGGGAGCCTTAAAGAACCTGCCAGGAGCGCTTGCCGTCAAGGCGAACGACACGACCGATGTTGGTTCCCACCGGCATGTGACCCGAAGCAACCGCGAGCCCCTCATCCTCAAGACGCTGAACCAGCGAGGCCCGCGTTTGCGCGGCGAGCGGCTTATCGACGTCAAAGCCCACGTTCCATGACGTCTCCGTCAACTGCGCGGCCGTGTGTAAGGCGTCACCGATGATGATGGCCCTCTCGCCGCCGGAGCTGATCAGGAAGCACTGGTGGCCGGGCGTGTGGCCGGGGGTGACGAACGTGGTGATCTCGTCCGTGATGGCCTCGTTGTCGCCGACAAGCTCCATCGCGTTGAGGCCCTGCAGGGGGATGACGCTGTTCTCCATGTGGGGAGAATTCGGCAGGACGTCCGCGGATGTGAAATAGTCCCAGTCGCCCTGCGGAACGGTGTACGTGGCGTTCGGGAACGTGGCGCGGGCCGCGTCGCCGTCCCACGTAACGTTCCAGCCCACGTGGTCGCCATGAAGGTGCGTAATAAGGACGCGGGAGATCTCATCCGGGCTGATGCCCGCCCCGTTCAGTTGATCCATGAGTTGGCCGCCGATGCCGCCCATCGCCTCGAAAGGCCCCTGCCCCAGGCCGGTGTCTACCAGCATGGTTTGCCCGCCGGAGCGGAGGGCAAAGAAGCCCATCTGGAAGGGGAGCAGGCCGTCCGGCGTCATGGTGTCCTTGTAGGCGTCCCATGATGCGGCGGGAACGTCCGGGAAGACCATCGCCGGATCACGCGGCGCGGGCCCAATATCCACAAATGCCAAAATCTCAACGTTTCCAACAGTAATACGGTCAGTCATGATGCGGTTTCCTCTTCTCCATGCGAATGCTTGCAGCCTCTTCCGAATGCGGGCGATTAAGCGAAATACAGGCGATCACCCTTCGGCTGAGGCACCTCCTCCTTGCGCTCCTGAGCGACCTCAATCCAGAAGTCCATGGCTTCGGTGATGCTCTTGAGCGCCTCCTCATAGGTGTCCCCGTGCGCCATGCACCCCGGCAACTCCGGCACATCGGCGATGTAAACCTTGTCGACGTTGCTCCAGTAGATGATTATCTCGTACTTCAGCACTACTCACCTCTCAGAATGTTGTGCTTTTCGATGTACTTCCGAACCTGCTGAACCTGATAGGCCTTTGCCTGCCCGCGCAATGGCTGCAAGTTTAGTTGATCCCGTATGCCGTCCCTATAGAAAATGTGGTGGCTGCCTTTGATCCGCTCCTTGAATCCAAGACGGCGCAGATACGCGACGAGGTCGTTGAATCGAATGTTAGCTGACGAGCGACCATACAAAATCCTCCGCGCCAGTCTGTCATCCCCGTTCACCACATCATCGTAACCCGTTAAGTGACGCACGGGTAACAGCGCACCCGCCGACGTCGTCCCCGATGCTATACTGCGGCAAATGACGCGTGTGTGGGCTGGCTGATGCGCCGAATCTATCTGGGCTCCCTTGAGCCGCGCCTCGGAAAAACCGTGATTGCCTCGGCGCTTGCGCGTCTCGCGGGCGACGGTGCGGCCTTTCGAACAACTGCCCCCAAGGGCAACGCCGCAGAACCTGAAGACACCCGCCTCTTTCCCGCCGATCCTGCCGGTGATGCGTCGCAAAGATTTCACGCCAACATCGACGCTGCGCGCGCCACGCTCTCGAATGCGGAATCCGGCGTGGAACTCTCCATCATTGACGGTACCGGCCTGGACGACGGGCGTGTAGATGCCGCGCTGGCCGAGGCGCTGGATGCCGAGCTCTGGCTCGTGATGTGGTATGACGAGCACTTGATGGGCGAGGGTGACGCGTCGGGAATTCGCGCCGCCGCGCAGCAGTTCGGCAACCGCCTCTCGCGCATCATAATCAACGCCGTCCCGGAACTGCGGATGCACTACGTGGAATCGATCCTGTTGCCGGCCATCGCGGACGCCGGCCTCCCTGCGTCTAACGCGATCAAGCAGGATCGAACCCTCAGCGCGCCGACGATGCGTGAGATCGTGGAGCATCTTGAGGCGGACGTGGTCGCGTATCCGGAGGGGCTGGATGTGCTTGTTCCGCGTGTCATGGTGGGCGCGCTGGCGCTGGACGGCGGCATCTACTACTACGGACAGGCCGACGAGAAGATTGTCTTGACGCGGTGGGACCGCCCCGATCTTCAGATGCCCGCAATGGCTACCGGCTGCCAGGGAATGATTCTGACAGGCGGGCAGGGGCCGATTCCGTACGTGCAGAATCGTGTCGATGAGCTGCAGATACCCGTGGCGGTTGTGCCCGGCGGAACGGTAGCGACGGCCACGCGCCTGAGTGACGGCGCGCTCGGCGGACGCGGGCAGATGCACCCGGACAAGGTGTCCGTGTTGGCGAGCCAACTCCAGGACTCATCCCTTGTGCAGGAACTCCTGGCGGTCTCCGCATGACGGAAGCCGACGAGGCTCATATCATCGGGCCCGCCAATCAATTCGTAATAGAAGCCGTGGGACAGCCGGGTGACCGGCAATTCAGAATCCTCGTGCAGGGCCCGGGGGGCGACGCGACGATCTGGCTTGAGAAAGAGGATATGAGCCGCCTCGCGCTGTCTGTCGAGCGTCTGCTCCAAATGGTTCAACGAAACGTTGAGGAGGCCTCATCGCGAGGAACCAACGTGGAGGAGCTGCCAACGGAGTCACCGTCGCAGTCTTTCGAGTTTCAGTCCGGTTCATGGGCCGTCGGCTACCTGGAATCAGCGCACGTGATTGAGTTCCAGGCGCACGATATAGAGGATGAGGATGACACTCAGCCTCGCCTGCGCTTCTGGACGACGATGGCGCAGAGCCAGGATTGGTCGACCAGGGCGATAGAGGTCTATTCGGCCGGTCGTCCCCGGTGCCCGTTGTGCCATGGCCCCATGAATCCCGGAATGAATCACGTGTGCCCGATGACGAATGGGCACCATGGCGCAACGGTGGGCGGCTCGCAGTAGGCGCGCCACGCCGGAGCGCCTTCCTCTTCGGACATGACCGCGCCCGGGAAGTACTCCTACGCGAATCCTGAACCGGACATCGTCACGACAATTCGCGACGGTGAATTCGTGGATATGCGGCCCCATCCGTATGGCTCAAACGCCGTCTTTACCGGGTTGATTGAGGCCGAGGCGGGGCAGGTCAGGGTCATCTACAAACCACAGCGCGGCGAGGCGCCGCTGTGGGATTTCCCACCGGGGACGCTGTATTTAAGGGAGTGCGCGGCGTTCGAGCTGAGCCGGGCGCTTGGCTGGGACATGGTCCCGTTCACCATTGCGCGTGATGGGCCGTACGGCATCGGCGCGGTGCAGATTTTCGTTGAGCACGACCCGGCGGAGACGTATTTCACGCTGCGCAATGAGCACCGAACGGATCTGCAGCGGATGGCCCTCTTCGATGCGCTGGCGAACAACGCCGACCGCAAGGGAAGCCATTGCCTGAGGGATGAGTCCGGCAGGTTGTGGGGAATCGACCACGGTCTGATGTTCAACGAGGACTATAAGCTGCGGACGGTGATCTGGGACTTTGAAGGAGAAGAGATACCCGAGGATATGCTCGGCGACCTGCAGGACTTGTGTCCGCGCCTTGAGGACGGTTCAGACTGCGCCGTCATGATGAGTGAGTTCCTGTTGACGGAAGAGGTGGAGGCGCTGCGGGACCGGTTGGACGTGCTGCTTGAGGAGCGTATCTTTCCGGTGGCCGGGCTGGGCCGTAACGTTCCCTGGCCGCCGCTCTAGCCGTCAGGATGTCTTCCTACGCCTCTCAGCCCACCATCGGCGCAGGCGGAAGATGTAGCGGGAGCGGAGGTGGATGCGGTCTCCGGTGTGATCTGCCACAGTCTCATTGCCCGCGAGGATGGCGGCCCGCCAGTCGTGCAGGTCGTCCAGCGAGACTGACTCATCGCCGAACGCACTGAACTGTGACCACGGGTCCCGGCGGGCGCTCTTCTCCAGCACACGCCCGCCCGCCTCCTGGATGAGGAGTATTCCCGCGGCCACATCCCAGATCTTCGGCTGGGCAAAGAGGCACAACTGCATCGATCCCCGTGCAACCAGTGCCATCTCATAGGCGATTGAGCCGAGAGACCGAATCTCCCCCAACCGCATCCGCAGGCCGTCTTTGAAGCCCCACATCCGCCAGTAATAGGAGGGCATTCCGGTGAGCCGACCGCGTTCCGGCTCGGCGTTGGGAGTGACGGCGATGGGCCTGCCGTCCTGGAATGCTCCGCCTCCCCGTCGCGCGTGAATGACGGAACCGCCGTCCGGGCCGGGGACAAAGATTGCCGCGGCGGCGGGATGGCCCTTGTGGAGCACGCCGATGGATGACGCAAAGACGGGCAGGCCGTTCAGGAAATTCGTCGTGCCGTCGAGCGGATCAAGCACCCACACGAAATCGGCTGAGCCATGCTCTGAATTGGGATTCTCCTCACCAACGATGCCGTGATCGGGAAATGCCTCGGCAATCGCCGAGCGCAGCCAGTCCTCTGATTCGCGGTCGGCCTGCGTCACGGGGTCCCGATGGCCGTCGGACTTGTATTCGATGTCCAGAGGCTTGCGGAAGTGGCTGAGGAGGATTTCGCCGGCCTTGCGCGCGAAATCGACGGCGCGGCGCTCAATTTCCTCGAGTTGAGCCGCTTCACGTGACTCAACAGTCTGCTGCATCATGGGGCGCTTATGCCGTGGCAGGTTGATTGCGCGTGTCGTCTGTCATCATCGAAATCCGTCACGCGCCCACCATAGCCACGCGGTCAATGCCGCGTCAAACACCGCCGCCTGATCCGGTACTAGATTGTGCGGCGCTTGTACGCCGCAGCGAGGGCGAACACGCCGGTGGCAATGAGTGCCATCGCCGGGCCGGACGGGATGTTCATGTAGTAGGAGAAATACAGTCCGGCGATGGCGGAAAAAGAGCCGATGACCGCGCCGACGATCATGCCGTTGACGAACCGGCGCGCCAGCAGGTGACCCGCGGCCGCAGGCGTGATGAGCATGGCCATCACCAGCACGATACCGGCCGCCTGGATCCCGATCACGATGACCAGGGCGAGCAGCGTCAGCAGGGCGTAGTCGACCATGTTGACGGGGATGCCGACCACTTCCGCGTTGACAGGATCAAATGTGGCATAGACCGCTATGCGGTGGATGGCATAGAGAGCGGCGATGACCATGGCGGCGAGCCCAAGCGAAACGTAGACGTCAGTGGTGGTCACGCCAAGCACCTGGCCGAGCAGCAGGTCTTCCACGTTCACAGTGAGGCCCTCCGCCGTTGCCAACATCGTCAGGCCGAGCGCAAACATGCCCGCGAAAACGATGCCGACGGATGTGTCCTCGCTGACGCCCGTCTTGCGGCTAATGAACCCCATCAGCGCCGCGATGCCGACACCCGCGGGCACGGCGGCCATCAGCGGGCTGAATCCAAGCATGAACGCCACTACCATCCCCGGCAGGACGGAGTGGGCGAGAGCGTCTCCCATAAATGAGCGCCCGCGCGCGATGACGTATGCGCCGATGATCGGGCACATCGCGCCCACAAGCACGGACACCACCAAAGCCCGGATCATGAAGTTGTATTGGAAAGGGTCGAAGATGTACTCAATCATGCACAGGATGCGTCTCTTCGTGCCGTTCCTGCACGGGTGTGCGCCCGGGCTCTTCATGCATATGCGTGCTGCCGCCGGTGGCGAAGATGACGCCATGGGAGCCGTACAGCTCTTCCAAAACCTTGGGTGTAAACGCCTCCTCGGGCGGCCCGCAGGCGCAGACGTGCTTGTTGATGCAGAGACAGATATCGAATCGCTTGGCGAGATTCGTCAGATCGTGGGTGGCGAGGAGGATAATCTTGCCCTCATCACGAAGGCCGCGCAGTACCCGCACAATGTCCTCCTGGGCGCCAAGGTCGACGCCGCTAAAGGCCTCATCAAGCAGCAGAACGGACGCCTTCTGGCACAGGGCCCGCGCGATGAACGCACGCTGCCGCTGGCCGCCGGACAGCTCTGTCATAAGCGCGGAGCGCCTATCCCAGAGATTCACTCGCTCAAGACTCTGCCGGCACAGCTCCCTGTCCTCTCGGCCGTAGCGCCGCAGCCATCCCTTTGAGTTGGTGCGGCCCATCATGACGACGTCCTCGACCGTGACGGGGATTCTCCAGTTGATGCTGTCCCGCTGGGGAACATATGCCACGCCGCCCTGGTTGAGCGGCCGCTCTGTGTGAATGGCGGCGGAGCCGTGGTGAACGGGAATGCGGCCGGAGATGGCCTCAAACAACGTGCTCTTGCCCGCGCCATTTGGTCCAACCACGCCAACCAGCGTGCCGGGCCCGAATTCAAATGAGACATCGGTCAGAACCCGGGTGCCGGACCGCTCAATGGTCAGGTCGTTGACCACAATGCTGGGTGGGCCGATCCCGGAGCCGTTCGCTGTGGCCATAACGCTATTCCTTAAGGAAATAAGAGGCGAATGTCGCTCCGTTTAGGAGACGTGCGTGTGTCCGACGGACGGAATCGGTCTGTTCTGCCGCGCGCACTCGGCACAGCTGATATAGAGTTCGATCCGGTGCCCGATGATACTGCCGCCAACCTCATTGCCTATGAGGCGGAGGACGCGCTCAACCGTGCCCGCGTGAAACTCGCCGATGGTGCCGCATGTGACACAAACGGTGTGATGGTGGTGCTCCGCGTGTGCGAGCGAATAGCGCGGCTCCCCATTGATGAGGCTCAACTTGCAGATGATGCCCGCTTCCAGAAGCAGCTTGATGGTGCGGAAGACGGTGGCGCGGCCGATATGCGGCAGATCGCGCACAAGGTCTTCAGCGGTGAAACCATCACTCCTTTTCTCGATGTTCTCGACGATTTCCCTGCGCGGCAGGGTGGAGCGATAGCCCTGGTTTTCCAGGGCCGCGAGAATGTTGGAACCGCGTATCTCGATAGTCATGATACTCAGTCTCACCTTCCTCCAATATCTTCACGTCTTTCAATTGGGTTGATATAAAGATACCTTGTCTCAATACCCGTGTCAACCCTCATCACCCCCCCCCGTCATTCCCGCGCAGGCGGGAATCTGAATCTCATTGAGCCGCCCAAACGTCGTACCGCCAACCAGGACTCCCTTCCCCAAGGGAGAGAGCTGGCCTAATTCCTGATCAGAAGACCCGGTTGGCAGGTCATGCAATAGTCCGTGATGCGACGGTTGGCACTGAGACGGCTGATGCGCCCGCCGCAGCGCGGGCATTCCTGGTTCGCCTTGCCATGAACGGACAGCCATTCCCGCCGCTCTAGGTGAATATCCTCGCCCATTAACTCGCGCAGGATGACGACGGCACGGCGCGGAACGGCGTAGACCGCGGCGTGCAGCCGGGCGATCTCGTCCGCCGACAAATCCGCCCGCCGGCGGAACGGTGAGAGGCCGGCCTCCCACACAATCTCGTCCGAATATGCGTTGCCGATACCTGCCACAAGCGCTCCCCGTGTCAGAATCCCCTTGATCTCGCCGCTGAATCGCCGCAGCCGCGTGGCGAAATCCTCGAGGCTCAGCGGCTCATCCAAAACGTCCGGACCCGTCTCCTCCAGGCGGGGAATCTCGGTGAGTCGATCCGTCGGCGCGTAGTACAGCATGCCCATCTGGCGGTCATCCAGGTAGCGCAGATCAATCTCGTTGGAGAGACTAAGGCTGAGACTAACCGTCTTGGTAAGCCTGTCTTTGGGCGCTGACAGCCGCAGCCTGCCGGTGAGCATCGGGAAAATGACGAGTGCCATTCCGTCGGAAAGGGTCAGGGTTACGCTCTTCCCGTAGCGGGACACGCCCTTAAATGAGCGCCCCTCGATGTCCGAGGCAACGTCAATCTCGGACAGCGTTCGCAGCACGGTGGGACGAATGACGCGGGCCGATTCCACAGCCGCGCCCACAACGCACCGCTCCAGGACCTCACGGACTATGGTCAATTCCGGCGCCTCCGGCATCGTCTCGTTCCGCCCGTTTTCTTCCTTAGCTAGGGACGCAGTTGACAACGAGGCGCTCGGCCAATGCCCAACCAACGTCTCAGCCTCCCTGCAATCTCAATCCCACCTATCATTCCGGCCGCTGGCAATGCAACCTCAACCATGAAGTTGAACGGCGCCCAGAGAACATCCTCCATGGAACCCCCTTCGTTCCCGAGTACCCCCAGGACGATGATTATCCATAGCAACGCGAAGCCGGCAATGAACACCCAGACTATCAGCACCGTCTCGATGGCAATCTTTACGACCCGTAACTGAGCCTCCCGTAATAAAGCCCATAATGCTCCCATCCAAACTCCAACAGGGCCCAGAAGCGCCAATCCTCACTGCCGTCTATAGCATCCACGGCCAGCGTGAGCACGATGGCCGTGTACATGAACATGAACGCGCCGACCAGCACGCGCTTCCAATTCGACACTACCCAGGGGATCGCCCAATGTGCGAAGCCCGCGAAGGAGAGCAGTAAGGCCCACTTGTACACCGGCTCAGACGTGTCCGCATCGTCGACGTGGAATGCCCATAGCAGGACAGCGAACCCAGCAAATACCAACCCGCCCCCTGCAAGGTCGAGAGCAGTTCTCTTCCAAAAGCCCTCGTCCTCCGCCCCTGGGGCGCATTCTTTGGATGAGACGAACGATATGCCATATATGACGAATAGTGCAGCCAACATCAGTATCAACCCAGCAGTCCACCAGCGATAAACGTCGTCGCCAGGCTCCGGCGCAAGCACGAAGGAAACCCATAGCGCCCATCCGGCGAAGAGGGCCCCGAGCGCGGACGCGCCAAAGACCAACCCGCGGAATAGTCGGGGATGAATCCTCGATTTTGGTGGGTGTACAACGAACGCGATAACTACGGGCAGCGCGGCGAGGCTAGGCAACGCCCACCAGAAGATCCATGGGTTCACTCCCTCGCCGAAATCGGCATCCTGCACATAGATTCCCCACAGGGCAAGCCCGGGACCTATGACCAGGTAGAGGGCCAGGAACCACGGGCCTGCCTGCTGCAGCCTGTCTCGCGTCACTCGCGTCACTCGCGTCACTTGCGTCACTTGCGCATCTCCTCGCACTTTCCGAACGCGGGCCGACAGTACAGAGTGTAATGCCACCCCCGCGCCCCCCTCCCCTCATTCCGGCGAAAGCCGGAATCCATCGGGAGCCTCCCGTCAGAGCCACAACCCGCGCCCCAATGCCGCCCGCCCCCTCCGTCATTCCGGCGCAGGCCGGAATCCACCCCCCCATTCCTTTGACACGCCCGCCCCGCCAAATTAAGCTGTATTGCACGTTTCGCGCCGAGCCGAGGTAGCTCAGGTGGTAGAGCACGCGACTGAAAATCGCGGTGTCGGCAGTTCAACTCTGCCCCTCGGCACTTGCGAGCGCGTTGTAGGTCAGACAGGCGGAAGTGGCGCAGTGGTAGCGCGTCTCCTTGCCAAGGAGAAGGTCGCGGGTTCAAATCCCGTCTTCCGCTCCATCTCTTTCTCCCCGTCATTCCCGCACCCCACTCCGTCATTCCCGCGCAGGCGGGAATCTGGAACCCATTGAGCTATTCACACGCCGTAACGCTCTACCATTGCGTCATTCTGGGCGCGGCGAAAATTTTGGACACTCACCCCCCCTCTCCCCCTGCCACCCCATCTTGACTCACGTAAAACACTTGTCCTAAAGTCACTTCCGTCAAGCCATACCAACGGCAGCCCGGAAGGTCGACACCCGCGCCGCCACCAATCCCGGGGCGAGCAACGGAGGGCACGCCCCACGGGGGAACGCATCGCTACCTTGATCCCGGACATACCGGCCGGATAACCACGGCTAGGCGGTCGCAAAAGGCCGTAAGCTGAATCGGCCCGCCCGTTGCCCTGAGTGACTCACTGAACCCGACCCGTTCGAGCCTCTCAGGATGCGTCCGGTTTCCCCACGCAGCCGATGTCGCCGGGGATTCCGCGATATGACCAGCCGAGCCCACGGGTCAGCGCCGGAAACGGCGTGGCCTCGGCCACCGCAGCTGAGGGCGGCATACGTCGTTTGATCAGAAGAGCGGGAGTCACCTTGGCGCGCTGATCCCGCGTCACTAATGGCGACCGCACGGCACGTCCACGGCGGACGGCCCGTGCGTGGAAGGGTGGCGGCCCAACGCGCGGCACGCAAATGCCACCGAGCAGTAACAGACACCGCGCAACAACCCGACTGACGCGCAGCCAGGGCACAAGAAGCGATGCGTTCCCCTCAGCCCCCGCAGTGAACGAGAGAAACCTTAGGAAAGGAGACCGGAGAAAGTAGGGTCGGCCCCTTAGTTCGGCCGAAACACTGGCAAACTGATCGTCTCGCTCGCGTCGTCAAACTCGATCTGGCCCGTCATGCCGATGCTCACCCCATCCGGCACCGGCTCCACACCGACGATGCGTGTCGGCAGGATCGGCCCTTCCTCAAGCTTGATGAGCGCCGTGACGAATGGCACTTCCCCCGCAAAGGCGGGTGTCGGAGGCCGCTCGACAACAGCATACGCGTGTACCTCGCCGCGACCGCTTGCCTGCACCCACGTCGTGTCGCGTGAGTGGCACGTCGGGCACAGATCGCGAGGGTAGAAGTACGGCTCATTGCAGGAGTTGCAGCTTCGCAGCCACAACTCGTGCTCTTTGCACTTCTCCCAGTAGAAGTCATTTTCCTGCGTCGGAGTCGGAAGGGGCTTTGGCATGCCGGCTGGTGGTCGGGTTGTCATTGTCGTTCTCCCTATGAATTGCTCAGGACCAGCGTGGCGGTGGATGACAGCTCGCCGCCGGTGCCGTGCACCAGCGACAGGTTGCAGTCCTCGACCTGCCGATCCCCGCTTTCGCCGCGCAGCTGGCGTGTCGCCTCAATAAGCAGGAACATGCCGTACATGCCCGTGTGGGCGTAGGACAGCCCGCCGCCGCTCGTGTTCATTGGGAAATCGCCGCCCGGCCCGGTTCGCAGGTTCGCTACGAAATCAGGCGCCTCGCCGGGTCCGCAATATCCGAGACTCTCCAGCGTCGTCAGCACCGTATAGGTGAACGAGTCATAGATCATCGTCAGGTCGATATCATCGTGCGTGACGCCCGCCATCTGCATCGCTCTCGGCCCCGTCTCATGTGCAATGGTGCGTGTAAGGTCAGGCATCTGGCTGATGATTTGGTGATCGTGCCCCTCAGCCGAGCCGAGGATCCAGGCGGGCTTCTTCTTCGCATTTCGAGCAACGTCCGCCGACACGACCACGCACGCCCCGCCGCCATCCGTCACCAGGCAGCAGTCCATGATGTGGAACGGCCACGCGATCCAGCGCGAGTCATGGTAGTCCTCATAACCCACGTCCGCCGGCCCGATCCAGCTGGGATGATTGACGAACGATTTGGGGTTCTGGAGCGCCCACTTTCGCGTGGCGATGGACACATCCGCCATGCCCTGTCGCACGCGCTCCGGCCCGTACGTATGCATGTACCGGCTGCACGCCATCGCATAGGCGACCGGCGCGCCGATCATGCCGTAAGGAGCTTCATATTGCGAGCCTGCCGCCGTCGGATCGCGTCCGACGCGACCCCGCGTCGAGCGCCCCGCCTCGCCGTGCGTGATAAGCGCAACATCGATGAGCCCGGCGTTGATGGCGGCCATGGCGTGTTCGACGTGCGCGAGAAACGATGAGCCGCCGATGGACGTCGTGTCCGTGTACTTCGGCACGATGCCGAGATACTCAGCGACCGACACCGTCCCGACGCCGGCGCAGAACAGGGCATCGACGTCATCGAGCGTAAGACCCGCGTCGCGCAGCGCATTATCCGCCGCCTCCGCGTGGTGCTGCATCGACGACTTATGAGGCACGTGGCCCATCTCATCGGACTCATCCACGCCGATAATCGCCGCCACGCGAGAAAGATCACTTGCGGTTGTCATAGACAGTCCCTCCCCAATTGCGGGCGCTTGTCACCCGCTGCCGACACAGTGACATAGGGAGTGCAGGGTTGTCACGCAGGAAAAGCTACAACTTTGACACTGGATTGGCGAGTCAGCATGATGTTCTCATGAGAACGACAGTAACAATCGATGATGATTTGGCGGACTCCCTTAAGGAGCAGGCGCGCCAGCAAAACGTGCCGTTCAAACAGGTCGTCAATGACGTTCTGCGGCGCGGGCTGAAGGAGGAGGAGAACGGAGACAAGCCGCCATACAGGGTGAGGCCGCTCAGCCTGGGCCTGCGCCCGGGCATCGATGAAACGAATCTCAGACACATTGATGAAGAAATGCAGGACGAGGAATTGATTGAGCGCTTTCGTCGGCCCAAACAGTGATTATCCCTGACACCAACCTTCTCCTATACGCGTACAATCAGGAATCCCAGTTTCACGATACTGCTCGAAGTTGGTGGGAAGGCCTGTTAAACGGTAACGAGCGTGTTGGCATGCCTTGGTTGGTGACAGTCGGCTTCGTGCGTATCCTGACAAACACTTCCATCATGGGCCGAATTGTAGATGTTGAAACGGCCCTGAGCCTTGTAGACGAGTGGTTCAGTTACACGCAGGTCACTCCACTGAACCCGGGCGCGGATCATGTTGTGCTTTTTCAGCAATTGCTCCGGTCTGCCGGGTCTGGTGGAAACCTGGTCAATGACGCCCATCTTGCCGCCTTGGCGATAGAAAACGATGCCGAATTCCATTCAAATGATCGTGACTTTAGCCGCTTTCCCGGCCTCCGTTGGCGCAACCCACTGGAAGTGGGTGTCTAACTTTTAGCCCCGGCTCGGCAGCGCCACCGTCGCGTTGCCCGGCGTCACCGTCTCGCCGCGCTGGTTGGTGATAGCGATGTCGACGTCCACGAGGTGCCTGCCGTTCTCCTCACGCTTGCCGGTCACGCGGCCTGAGCACGTCAGGGTGTCGCCCTTGTAGTTGATGCCGCGATACTGCGCGTTGATGAATACGATGTCGCCGTCGTCGCCGATCCACTCGCGCAGCGCGCTGTGCAGATACGAATAGCGCAGCGGCCCCTCGCCAAACGCAGCCTGCTGACCGTTCGCCCGAGCATCGTCATCGTCCATGTGCATCGGCACAAACTCATCGTTCACGGATGCCCAGCGATTCCAGTTCATCAACGTCGTCGTCCGAGAGAACGCCGGGATCTCCGCCCCCTCTTCAACATCCTGCCAATAGATTGTCATCGTCCCTCTCCCCTCCGTCATTCCCACGAAGCCACCGTCATTCCCGCGAAGGCGGGAATCTGAATCGCATTTGCTAACCGACGCCTGTAACGCATTTCCCCTCATTCCGGCGAAAGCATGCCCCGTACTCCGATACGGGGCCGGAATCCATCGGGTGAACCCCTGCCTCCCCGCCCCTAATACAAGATGTTGTTCGTCCTGAACACGCGGACCAACTCCCCGTTCTGGTTGGTCATCCGCTCCTCAACGACGTAGAACAGCATCAGACCCAGCCCGCCCTGCCGCTCATAGACCTCAGAGAACTTGAGGATGGATGTAATCACATCCCCGGGCCGGATGGGCACGTGGTATTCCGATGATGAACCCGCGTAGAGATACCGTTCCGGCGCGCCGGGCGGCCTCAAATTCCGAGCCTCTTCCAAGTCCCCTTGAGCCTCGTCGATGTGCGTAGGCTGCGGCCCGATGTGGGCCCTCCCGACCATCCAACCGAACGGGTTGAACTCATCCGGCGCGACGATCCCGCCGAACCGCGTCGACTTGGCATACTCCGCGTCCCAAAACCGACGAGGCGGCACCTCAGGCCAATAAGCCGCCATAGCAAACCGCCGAATCTCACTCTCCGAAACAGGAGGTGAAACCAGCGGCGGACTCTCCGTCCCGATATAAGCCTCCACCTCCGGCGTGATGTACGTCTCAGCCTCAGATGTCATAGCGATGCCCCCTCTCCCCCGTAGGCGACTCTATTTGCGGCATCAGTTTACTTCGATTGAGCAGGGCGTGCATCAACAGAAGTTCTGGGTTACATACACCTCTTCATCGTCATTGATGGCTACTCCGATACCCTCCACGTCATAAGTACTGTTCAAAATATTTTCTCGGTGCCCCGGACTATCCATCCAGCCGTCAACCACGAGATTCGCCAACTCTTCCAACGAATAGTAGTCCTTGCTTACGACAACGCCGCTAAGTGTCCAGTACTGACTGAAAAGAGATGCTCGGAAGATATTCTCTGCCAACCCATATGTGTAGTAGGTTCCGTAGTCCTTATGGCAGTCGTATCCCACTACAGCTCCTCGATCCGTAGGCGACTGCCCCCTTAGGTTTGTGTGCGAAAAATATCTGGCTGCTGCCATGTCCGCGCTGTGTGACCTAGCAATTGAAGCTAGTTCGGCGTCATGCCCCAATGAAGTTGTCCTCTGCTGGTTGACCAACTCGTGGATTCGCAGCTCAAGTGCGCCGATCCATCCGGCACTTCCACGACTAAGGTCTGGCGTTGGCGTCGCCGTTGGCCTAGGGGTCGCCGTTGGCCGTGGTGTTGCGGTAGGGATCGTTGTAGCAGTGGGCGTAGGGCGCGGCGTAGGCGTGAAGGCGGGTGCGGGAGTGGGTTCAGACGGCGCCAAAGTCGGGTCATGAAATATTGCAATGGCTCGATTGAGGTGTCTCGTGCTTTCCTCTGACAGGCAATCTGCCAGTTCAGGCAGGTCGGTGGTGTCACGAACGGGCGGGTTCATGGCAATCCTCACCCCAATAGGCCGGTCAGGAAAGCTCTCGTAGAAGGCATCTGAATTGGTAGAACGCACACAAGCTCTCTCTTCATCCGACAGTCTGTCCATGATTTCCTTGCCAAGGGTCCCAGAGGTGATCGCGAATCCTGCCCATGGGGATACCGGAACGGGTGTCGGCGTTGGAACAGCGGTGGGTGAGGGCGTCGGAGTTGACGTTGCGGTTGCGGTAGGCGGGGGAGCTACAGGAGGGACAACAGAATCTGAGCCACCGCCGTCTGATTCCTCAGACCCGCCGCCAGGAATCTCAATGCCTGGGTCGTTCCACAAACCCCTTACCGAATCGACAACATCTTCCAATGGGGTTTGAGTAAGGAATAGGGCGGCAACGGCGCCAATTGAGATCAGGCCTCCGGCGAAGATGATTCGGCGAAAGAATCGCCCGACTCGCCCCCTGCGTTCGGCACGCTTGCCCACGTCATCCCATAAACGCGCCTGTTCGTCCGGAGCCTGTTCAACTGTCTCCGTGTTCATGCCGGGCGCGAGAATGGCACCCGCGCCCACGTCATCGTATTCCTCTTCCTCCTCTTGACGTTCTTGTTCTTCCGTTGCCTCCCGCTGGCGTGCTAACCGTTCCTCTTCTGCTTCTCTTCCAGCGTCGGTCACGACCTGCTCCACGGTTTCCATCAGCCGTTCACGTTCCGACGGCGTTAAGCCCGGAAGATTCGCCTGGGGCTTGAGAATCGACACGCCGCCACGCGGGGAAGGGCGCGTAGTATACGTCGTGCGTACCAATCCATGGCCGCCACAGCGCGTACACCGTAGGATTCGACCACCCAGAAAGTGGGCTTGACCGCCCTGAATCAGACCGGCACCACGGCAGGCATTGCAGCTGACAGTATCCTGCGGAACTGGCTTACGCCCAGGGTTGTGCTCGTGATACTCATACGCGTAGTTGTGCAGGCTTACCCTGCATGTACTACACGTGATGTAGGGAGTTCGGGCCATGTGTGGTTTTCTAGAGGGGCCGATTGCGGCAAGTTCTCGCCCTCTATTAGTCCTCAGTCAGCACGCCCGTAACTTGTGCCCTCACAAAAATACCAATCCCAACGGCGGCACCCACAACGGCAGGCGGTAGGAGGGCAGGAAGACCCTCGATGCCGAATGATGACAGCACCAACAACAATACGAAGGCGATTACAATGGCTAGTCCAAGGCAAGCTCCGCCAACCTTCTCCCTCTTGGAAATGAAGCGTGTCTTCCTGAATTGACGTACCGCATCGGACTGGCTAGTGCGCCGAGTGGCTGCTCCGAAATCGTTTTGTGGAATTGGTTTGCGTGGGGCAGTCAATCGCTTTGACGGAAGAAGTTTGGAGTATCGTGCCCGAAATTCCTCGTCTGTCTGAATCCCCTTCCGTTGATTGCATGGGGCGCAGATGACTTGGAGGTTTGACTTGTCGTTGGATCCTCCTCGGACTACTGGCACAATGTGATCGATTTCGAAATTGCGCGCGGTTCGGCGATTGCCGCAATAAACACAAGTGTTGTTCTGGCGTCTCATCAATTCTTGTTTGAGTCCCTTGGGCCAGGCCCGTCGCTCCGTGGGCTTAATGCGCCGCTCGTTAGAGCGAGTACGGAGCATCAGCCCGATCACTTTATCCGCAATCCACAGCGAGGCCACAACGATCCAAGCTATGAGGGTCTGGAGGATTCTTGTTGAGCGTCGTTGATCCTTCCTGCCTGGGTTTGTGTCTCCACCTGTATGGTGACTTGGGTTTCGGGCTCTGTGGTCACAGCTAGTGCCTCCCTGAGTAGTAGTTCGGTGAGCGTCATTGGGTTGGGTTAGCACAGCGGGTTCTGGATTCCCACTTTCGCGGGAATGACAGATGGGCGGTGGAGTTGATTGGTAGGTGGTCGAGAATGGCGTGCGCTAGCCCCTACCGCGGCAATCCCAGTCCCCGCTGGGCAATGATATTCAGCTCAATCTCGCGTCCGCCGCCGGCGAAGCGGTTCATCCAGCTTAGGTAGGAGTTGACTTGCGGGTAGCCGTTCATCGGTGCGCGTGGGTCTCCGACGTTGAAGATGCCCGCCTCACGCAGCAACCGGTTGAGCGCGCCGAAGACGTTTGGGGTCATCTCGTCGTGGAAGAGCTTGGAGAACGCCGACTCCATCGCCGGAACCTCGCCCTTGCTCTGGATCCACGCGACCTGGTAGGCAATCATCCTGCCGATTTCGATGAGCAGGCGGGTCTCGGCCAACACATGGCGGGCGATGGGATCGTCCGTGATGTGGGAGCCGTCGGCCATCGGCGTTTCGCGCGAGTAGTCGAGAAAATTCTCGAGGTCGCGGAGTCGGTATGACGGGGCCTCGACGTTGGAACGCTCGAACGACATGTTGGTCATGGCTGCGTACCAGCCTCGATTGAGTTCGCCGATCAGGTTGCGGTTTGGCACGCGCGCCTCGTCAAGGAACACCTCCACCCATCGCTGCTTGCCAAGCGCGTCATAGAGCGGCCTGAGCGTGATGCCCTCCTGATGCATATCGACAAGGAAGTAGGAGATGCCGCGGTGCTTGGGGGCCGCCGGATCGGTTCGCACGAGATAGTGGCCAACGTCCGCCATGTGCCCGCCGGTGTTCCATATCTTCTGGCCGGTGATCACCCAGTCATCGCCGTCCTGCACGGCGCGCGTCTGCAGGCTGCCGAGGTCCGCGCCGGCGTTCGGCTCGCTGAAACCCTGCGAGAAGTTGATAAGCTCCCCGCTCGCGATCTTGCCGAGCACTTCTTCCTTCTGCCAGTCCTGCCCGTAGTACATGAGGGTATGGGCGAAGAAGGTGGGCTTGGTGATGGGCGCGCCGTTGTAGGCCGCCGTCTCGCGGTACGCCAGCACGGAACTCAGGGGCGCGTTGGCCCCGCCGTATTCCTCCGGCCAGTGCATGGTGTACCAACCGCGCTCCGCCACTTTCTTCGCGTACTCGTGGATGCGCTGATCGTCCTCGACGTGGTGGACGTCATAGGAATAGACGGAATTGCTGAACGAGTCGATGCCCTGGTCGTCCCACTCTGAGCGGACGAAAGCCCGTACCTCTGTCTTTAGTTTTTCGTCGTCCTCAGTGAATTTGAAGTCCATTGCCTAATCCTCCCCGATTCCGCCGAGACGGCACCCTTGTTCATTGCGGACACAGTGACATAAATAGAGCAGAGTTGTCACGCGAGGAGAGGCCTATTCGATAGGCGTGAGAGTGAAGTTGCCCGAGCTAGCGGAATCTCAGCGACGTGCTCCGCTAAAAGCACACAGTCGGGTCTTCCGCTGCGGTAACTGTGTATGTCACGGCATACGACGGAGATGTATCCTCGTAGGCGATATACTCGGCCAATGAGAGGTAGTAAGCCCCCGGGCGGTCTGTGAGCCACTGGTATTTTGCGAATCGACTTCTACCCTCTAAGTGGCACTTCTTCACCGCAGCGCCGTCTGAATCGTACAGACTGACATCCGTCACTCGTGACCTGTGGTACTCAAGCAAAATGACTGGGTGCTGCCCTGCGGGGACTTGCAGACGGTACCAATCTGCAGCGTCATCGAAAGTGAGCTCCCCTTCTAAACGCTCGCTGAGCCGTAAGGACCCGGCATCTCGAATTCGGTCACCAAGATCATCTCGTTTCTTCAGAGTCAATGTATAGGCGCCCGTCCGATTCCTGATACCGTTGACCAAAACGAAATGCGCCTTGGAATCTTGCGCAGTCCACACAAAGTGGGAGGTATGGTCTCTTGAAAGATAGAGTCCGCTATACATTGATGACCAATTCTTCCCTTCGACAACCTGGACAGAATGATTGGGGGAACCGCCTGCCGCCGAGATTTCATACGTCTGCCCGTTGACGGCTACGAATGAGAACCAGTCCTGGTCACCTGCGACATCGATGTTTCCCGGGATTGAAGAGTTGACGGCAATTGGGGCGGCGCTTCTTGGATGATTCGGAAAATCATCAACGAAGTCGGTAACGCTTATCGTGTAAGCGCCTTGGGAAGCGAAAATCACGTCACCGCTGAAGGATACGCCGGAGACCTTGAAATAGTGGGCGCCTGTCGCGCTGGCGGTCCATGGATACGTGTGTGTTTTCCATATGCACCGAACGGGGGAACAGTCGTTCCCAAACACGGATACAGATCTGTCGCCGCCAAGCCTCGAGCTGTCAACAATGTACGACTGTAATCCATCAGGGTCATGGATCCAGACTGCCGACTGCGACATAGTCCCGGCTTTGAGTGCAATCACGTAGCTTTGGCCGGCCTCAGCGGGAAATTGAAACCAGTCAATGTCACGGTCGTCAAATGTATGGATGTGACGAATCTTCCCTCTTGCTGTGTCGCCAACGACAAGCGATGTTGCTGTCCGCTTGTCATCACCATGGAAATCGCCCGCGCCACGGAAATCACCCGCCACAAAAGCCACGGCAAGCAGCGCGAGAAAAGTTGTCACCCGCACAATCCACTTCATGAGGCCCAACTCTCGGACTAACTGTCCGTATTAGGTCAGTTTAGTTGGATTTCCCATTTAGACCAGCACGCCAGCCTTTGTCAGTTCCTCCGCCTCATCGCTCTTCATGCCAAGCACCCGTTCCAGCACCTCCGCCGTGTGTTGGCCGGTCAGCGGCGCCGGTAGACGCACCTGCCCCGGCGTCTCTGTCAGTCGCACCGTCATGCCCGGATGCTGGAGCTTGCCTGGCCACGGATGGTCGATCTCCACAACGTAGCCCCGCGAACGCAGATGCGGATCGTGATAAAGGTCCTCGCCGGACGCGACGATGGCCGCCTTGACGCCGACTTTCTGGCACGCCTGCATCACCTGTCCCGGCGTGCGGACGGACGTCCATTCGCCGATTGCGGCATCGAGTTCGTCATGCAGGGCATGTCGTGATTCTGCCGCAGCGCATTTCTCACGCAATTCGGCAGACAACTCGCCGCCCATGAGAGTGGCAAGCGCCTGCCACTCATCGTCCGTCTCGCATGAGATGGCCACCCACCTGTCGACGCCGATGCACGCGTACACGCCCTGCGGCGCGGCTTGCGGGCTGCGGTTGCCGATGGGCTGCGGCGTCTCTCCATTAATGGTGTGTTCAAGGATGGCTGTGCCCATCATCGCCACGGCGGAGTCGATCTGCGTGAGTTCGATGTGCTGCCCCTCGCCGGACCGCTCACGCTCGTGCAGCGCCGCTATGACAGACAGGGCGAGGTGGCCCGCCGTTACGTAGTCCGTGTAGGCCTGCTTGGGTCGCTCATTCACGTCGGAATCAGCATGTCCCCACAGTGCTGAGATGCCGGCATAGGCGCCGATGCAGCCCCCATAGGCAAAGTAGTCGCGGATCGGGCCCTCGTATCCGTAGCCGGGGGCGCTCAAGACGATGATGCTTGGGTTGACCTTCTTGAGGTCTTCGTAGGCCATTCCCCAGCGGGGCAGGGTGGCGTAGTGGAAGTTCTCGAGCACAATATCGCTCTCCGCCACGAGCTGCCTGAAGATGTCCTTTCCCTCGTCCGAGTGGAGGTCTAGCGCGACCGAGTACTTGTTGCGGTTGATCTCCCCGTACATCGTGTTGGATCGAAGCCACGCGTCATGATTGTCCGGATCCATCACGCGTCCCTCAGGGAACTTGGTGGACTCGATGCGAATGACCTCCGCGCCGAAATCGGCCAGGTAGCGCGCGCCGTACGGCCCCGCCCACGACTTGGTCAGATCGACAACGCGGATCCCCTCAAGCGGCAGCTTGTTGTCCGGGGCGGCGATGGCCGCGGGTGTCACGTGCCCGTTCTCATGAGGGCGGGTGGTGATTGCGGCCAAATCATGGTTGTGCTGGCCGATGGTTGGGGCAGGGCCTTTGATCTCCCATGGCGTTCGGCTGAACCTGAATGGCGCTCCCTGCGATGAGTAAGTCCCAATAACCGGATCATCGACATCTGTCATGACTTCGCGCGCGATCGTGTGTGGGTGATTGATGAGTCCGACGATGTCGTTGACCGGCCCGGCTGGAATCTTGCGAGGGATGGACCCTTCCAGGAATTCCTGCACGGTCATCGACCGTGTGAATTCGGACATTCGCTCATCAAGGAACTCGACGGCGTCCGCGCGTACGGCGGCATCGTCAAACATCGAATCCATGATCAGCGGGTCCTGCGTCCATTCCGCAAACGCCTCCCACTGGTGCGCCTGGATTAGGGACATGAAAATCCAACCGTCAGAGCAGGGGAAATAGTTGGTGGGACGGCCGCCGCTCAGCCCGCCCACCCGCTGCACAATCTCGCCGTAGGAGGCGTAGTAAACAAGGTTGAAATACTCGTGCGCCACGACGTCCTGCAGGGAGACATCCACCTCCTGCCCGCCGCCGCCGTTGCGCACGTGCCACCAAGCCAGAAGCGTTCCGTATGCCGCGTGCAGCGCGGTCATCTGCGCTCCCTGGTAGTGGGGCTGCGCGGCGGGAAGCCCATCGCGTTTCCCTTCCATAAAGGTCATACCACCCGCTGCCCCGGCGGTGAAGTCGTTGCCCGCGAATCCGGCGTGGATGCCCTTGCGCCCATACGGCGTGACGGTCGTCAGGATGATGTTGGGATTGACGGCGATTAGGGAGGAATAGTCGAGGCCGTGCGATGCAAGCTCGTCCTCGTTAAAGGAAGTAAGCAGCACGTCCGCGTTCGGGAGAAGAGTATCGCGAAGAGCGCTCAACCCCTCCGCCGTCTCAAGATCGAGCACAACACTGCGCTTGCCGAGATTGAACCGCAGGAAATAGAGGCTGCGCGGCTCCGTTGTCGGGCGGGACGGGTAGGGCGCGATATGGCGGGACGGGCTGCCCCCCGGCGGCTCGATAAGAGTCACGTCCGCGCCTAGGTCTACAAGGTGACGCCCAACAGGCTCAATCAGCTCGCCTGCAATCTCCACCACGCGCAGCCCGCTCAACGGCGCAGATTCGCCCATCATGTAACACCCCCCAATCCGCCGCTACTATGCGCCCCTTCTCGTCTCACAAGCAAGACGATGATCTACCTAGGCAGGCCCAGGCCCCGCTGAGCAATGATATTCAACTGGATCTCCCGCCCTCCGCCGGCAAAACGATTCATCCAACTCAGGTAGGAGTTCACGGCGGGGTATCCGCCCAGCGGTGCGCGCTGCTCGCCGACGGTCATCGCCGCGTCCTGCCCCAGTATCCGCGCCAGCAACTCATACACGCGGGCCGTCATCTCATCGTGGTACAGCTTGGAGAATGCCGCCTCCATCTGCGGAACCTCTCCCTTGCTTTGGATCGAAGCAACCTGCAACGCGAGCATCCGGCCTGTCTCGATGAGAATGCGCGCGTCTGCTAGCAGGTGCCGGGTTTGCTTGGCGTCGATGAGCCTACCGCCGTTGATACGGGCATCGCGCGCGTAGTCGATGAACCGTTCTAGATCGCGAAGCCGCCGTGCCGGGGCCTCGATCTGCGAGCGTTCAAAGGAAAGCGTCGTCATGGCGGCGTACCAGCCGCGATTCTCCTCACCAATCACGTTGCGAGAAGGGACACGTACGTTGTCCAAAAAGATCTCGCTCCAGCGGCGCCGGCCCAGCGCATCAACGAGGGGGCGCTTGACGACGCCGGGGGTGTTCATGTCGATGATCAGGTACGAAATGCCGCGGTGTTTCGGCGCATCCGGGTCCGTCCGTACAAGGTAGTGGCCCCAGTCGACCCACGGATGATGCCCCTGGCTGTTCCAGATCTTCTGGCCGGTCACCACCCAGTCATCGCCGTCCCTGACAGCTCGGGTCTGCAGGTTAGCGAGGTCCGCGCCCGCGTTTGGCTCACTGAAGCCCTGAGACCACGAAATGAGCTCGCCGCTCGCGATCTTGGGCAGAAAGAAATCCCGCTGCCAGGGCTGCCCGTGGAACATGAGCATGGGCGCTTCAAAACCGGGCTGGGCGATGGGCGCGCCCCGATAGGCCATCTCCTCGCGGTACGCGATCTGTGTAGTGAAGGGAACGCCCTGACCGCCATATTCGTGGGGCCAGTGCATCGTGTACCAGCCCTTCTCGGCCAGCTTGCGTGTGAACTCCTGGAACAGAACCTCATCCTCGGGAGTATCGACATCGTAGGAGTAGACGGAATTGATGTGGGATTCATACGGGGACTGCCAATTGGCCTCCACGAACTCGCGCACCTCTCGCTTCAGGGCCTCGTCCTGCTCCGAGTAACTAAAATCCATAGCGTCCCGTCCCTTCTCCCCGCTCCTCCACCGCGCGGCGCAGTGTGTCCGCGCCGCCACTATGCGCCCGATTATGTCCGCCAATCAAGACCAAGCCCCGAGGAAATTGGAACAAAATAGCGAAAAGGGGTTGACAAGCGAACGCCCGTTCGGTAAAGTGGGTTCACTCCTCCTTCTCCCACAACCATCTCCCCGCGCAAAAGGATGGATGGGAGAACGGCGCTTCCCGAGGGTAGGGGAAAGTGCCAAAGAGATGCGGCGCGGCGGTCAACCGCCGCGCCGCAGTCTTCCCCGAAGCACAAACCGAGGGCGTAAGCGCTGATCTGTGTCTCGAAGTCACATTTGCCCCGGCTTATGAGAGTGTGTAACGTGATTACACAACACCGACACAGCTAGGTGGAGTCTCATGGCAAGAGTTCAGTTGGTCATCCCGGACGAGGATCGCGCCAAGTTCGTGCAGCAGGCGAAGAAAGAAGGCCTGTCGTTCAGTGCCTGGCTGCGAGCCGCCGCTCAGGACAGGCTGCGCGAGGGGCCACGACGCGGTCGGATAACGACAAGAGAAGAACTGGAAGAGATATACCGAAGAATCGATGCCCGTCACGAAGCGGAAGGGTTGGGTCCGGAGCCCGATTGGGAAGAGCATAAGCGAGTGATTAACACGCCGCGGAAGAGTGTGCAGGACGCTTTGTGATTTTCGTTGACTCCAATGTATTCATGTATGCGGTGGGTCGCCCCCATCCATTGCAGCCCGCCGCCCGGCAATTCTTTCTTGAGTCTCTCGAAGGCCGTGTTGAACTCGTTACATCCGCTGAAGTTCTTCAGGAGTTAGCCCACTCGTACTTGCCGGTTGGCAGGCTGGGCGACTTCGACGAGGCATTGGAACGAATTGCGGACTTTGGGATCACAGTCTGGCCGCTGGAGCAAGAGGATGTCGAGTTGGCCCGCATTCTACGTGAACGGTACCCAAGACTGCAGGCAAGAGACCTCTGCTACTTGGCAAGTTGCCAAAGGCGCGGTGTCACGCAAGTCAAGACGTTCGACGAGGCTCTTGCCGCAATAACCAACGGCCCTGCTTAGCGCCGAGGCGGCTGTTTCCGCCCGTCTTGTCCTATTGCTTAGCGTCAAATGCCGCCCGTATAATGGCGGTCACGCCAAAATCTTGATATGGGGGAAGGTGAGATTGAATGCTCTAGGGACGCACGTGCTGGTGGAACTCCGCGATTGCAACGCCCATGCGTTGGATGACTTATCAACAGTCGAAACCACGCTCCTGGATACCGCGAAACGCATCGGCGCAACAATCATCGGTCATGCTTTTCACCAGTTCAGCCCCCAGGGTGTTACAGGTGTCGTCATAATCGCCGAATCTCACATTTGCATCCACACGTGGCCGGAACATGGCTATGCCGCCGTCGATATCTTCACTTGCGGCGATATCTCCCGGCTGGATGAGGCCGCTGAAGCCATCGGCGACGCGTTTGGCTCCCAGGACCGATCAACCGTCAAGCTCATGCGCGGCCAATTCGATCCGTCCGCCCGTGCCGTAACTTACGCCAGCCTCGATTTCGCCAGTGTCCCGGGCGCCTGATCAATCTGTGGATGGTCCCACCGGCCGCGTCGGTGACTACCCGTATTCTGCGGCCGAGTGGGCGACGGAAGCTGTAACCCCTGATCTACACCAATTGACGCGCATTCGCCGAGTCGTCTACGAAGGCCGGACCAAATACCAACAGGTCGAGATTCTTGATACAGAGATCTTTGGCCGCGTCCTGCGCCTCGACGGCAAGACGCAATCCAGTCAATCGGACGAGTACGTGTACCATGAGGCGCTTGTTCATCCGGTGATGCTCCATCATCTCGCGCCGCGCCGGGTGTTCATTGGTGGCGGCGGTGAGGGCGCGACATTAAGGGAAGTATTGCGGCATCGCTCTGTTGAAAGTGTCGTGATGGTCGACCTCGATGAAGAAGTCGTTGAACTCTGCAAGGAGCATCTGCCCACGTGGCACCAGGGGGCGTTTGACGATCCGCGAGTCGAGCTCCGTCACGAAGACGCGCATTCCTACCTCGAGAACACCACCGAACCGTTCGACGTGATGATCCTCGACCTTGTGGATCCGATGGAGGCCGGACCCGCGTACCGCCTCTATACGCAGGAGTTCTATCGCATGGCGAGCGATCGGCTGACGGAAAACGGGGCTCTCGTTGTGCAGTCCGGACCGGCCATCGCGGGCATGACGGCGGGACCTGCAACTGACGCCAACAGCCATGAGCCGGAGGCGCTGACCGACCTCGTGCGCGGCTTCACGGCTCTTTACCACACGCTGGACACGCTCTTTCCTGTCGTCGCCGGATACAGTCCCGTGATTATGGACTTTGGCGGTGCGTGGAGCTTTGTGCTGGCGTCAAAGGGCGGCGAGAATCCCGCTGAGCTTGAGCCGGAACAGATTGATGCTGCTATCACGAACCGCGTGACTGTCGGCCTTCGGTACTACGACGGAATCACGCATCGCCACATGTTCTCGCTGCCCAAGCCGCTGAGGGACGCGCTGGCGGCAGAGACATGGATTGTGACAGAAGAGCACCCACTCCTCGTTCCTTAAATGGCGCGCGCCGCTCCGCCTTGTGCGGCATAATGGCGGTCAGGATAACAGCGGTCTCCGGCAGGGTGCATAATCATTTCACCATCAATTGGGAGAACCGCCGACAGGTGTACGGGGAGGTAGGTGGAACATGCCGCGTCTAACCGGAGGACAGGCTCTTGTGCAGGCTCTCAAGCGCGAAGGCGTCGAGGTAGTGTTTGGGCTGCCCGGCGTACAGCTCGACTGGGCTTTCGACGCTCTCTATGATGAACAGGATTCGATACGGGTAGTCCACACGCGACATGAGCAGGGCACGTCTTATATGGCGGACGGTTATGCCCGCTCAACGGGCAAGGTTGGCGTGTGCCTGGTGGTGCCAGGTCCCGGACTGCTCAATGCGGGTGCCGGCCTCTCGACAGCGTATGCCACCAATTCCCGCGTCCTGTGCATCGCCGGACAGATTCCGACGCACCACATCGGCAAGGAACGCGGCGCGCTGCATGAGATCAAGAACCAGCTTGAGACAATTGGCTCCGTCACCAAGTGGGCAGGCCGAGCAATGCATACATCCGATGTGCCGGGGCTGGTTCGTGAAGCCTTTTATCAGTTGAATTCCGGCCGTCCACGCCCTGTCGAGATCGAGGTCCCGATCGATGTGCTCATGACGCCCGACGACGTTGAGTTTTATGAGCCGGGGATGCCACATGCAATCGAGGGCGATCCTGACCAGTTGGAAAGAGCAGCCCAAGCGCTCGGCAATTCCCAACGCCCGCTCATCTTTGTTGGAGGAGGCATCATCAGCAGCGAGGCATCCGCCGAACTTCAGGAGTTGGCGGAGATGCTGGGCGCGCCCGTGATCGTTTCACAGAACGGACGCGGCGCACTGTCGGATCGTCACCCGCTCGCCCTACCGTCCATCGCGGCCTATGATCTGCTGCCCAACGCGGACGTCATTCTTGCGGTTGGAACACGATTCGTGATGCCCGGCCCTAATCCGTATCCAAGAGACGATGATCAAACCGTCATCCACATCGATATTGATGATTCCGAACTGGACAGGAACGTTGCTCCGGATCTTGGCATCGTAGCAGACGCCAAAGTGGCGCTTGCCGACCTCATTCAGCGTGTGCCGAGGCACAACAAGTCACGCGAATCACGTGACGAGGAGATGGCCGCTGCCCGCGCCACGGTGCAGGAAAAGCTGGCGTCCATGTCGCCCGTTTCCGAGTTCGCAGGAGCGATTCGCACGGCGCTGCCGGAGGAGGGCATCTTCGTGACGGAGGTCACGCAGGTTGGGTACTTCTCCAACCAGGGATTCCCCGTGTATTCACCGCGCAGCTACATTGGCGCAGGCTACCAGGGGACGCTCGGATACGGTTTTAACACGGCGCTCGGCGTCAAGGTTGGCAACCCGGACAGACCTGTCGTCGCGATTTCCGGCGACGGTGGTTTCATGTACGGAGCGCAGGAGCTTTCAACGGCCGTTCGGTACGGCATCAACCTTGTGACAGTGGTGTTTAATGATGGCGCGTACGGGAACGTGCGCCGCACACAAGACACCGCCTTCAACCACCGCCTCATCGCATCCGACCTGCACAACCCGGACTTTGTGAAGTACGCGGAGGCCTTTGGCGCGCAGGGCAGGCGGGCGGAGACGCCGGAGCAGTTGACGACGCAGGTTGAGGAGGCGCTCAAGGCGGAGGCCCCGGCGCTGATTGAAGTGCCGTTGGGAGTTATGCCAAACCCGTTCGCCATGTTCGCTCCGCCGCCGGAAATGATGGAGCGTGCTCTGGAATTGGCCAAGCAGTCGTAGCCCGACCTGCTGCAAACGAATAGAAATCGGGGGCGGCTCATGAGTCGCCCCCGGTACTTTTTGCGCCACTTATCGGCGCTCGGCGCTGGTATGCTTATTGGAGATTGGTTTCTCCTATGACTACCGCAGCAGCGCGCGATATTCTCGAAAATCTAAACAAAGAACAACGTGAGGCAGTTGAAGCTGTCGACGGGCCTGTTTTGATCATTGCCGGGCCGGGCTCCGGCAAGACCCGGGTCATCACGCACCGCATCGCCTATCTCGTGCGGACGCTCGGAGTTAATCCGCGCCGAATCCTCGCCGTCACCTTCACGAACAGGGCGGCGCGGGAGATGCGCTCACGCGTTGAGTCGCTCATCGGTGACCGCGCCAATCACTTGACGATGGGCACGTTTCACGCATTCGGCGCGGGTATCCTCCGCAAAGATGGAGAGCACATCGGCGTGGAAAACGATTTCGTTATCTACGATCAGGATGACCAGCTCAGCCTCGTAAAGCGCGCCATTGAGGCGGAGGGTCTTGATTCACATACCTATCGTCCCCAGGCCATCCAGAATGCGATCAGTGGTGCAAAGAGCTTGATGCTAACCGTTGGAGACTATGCGGCTCAAGCAGGCAACCGTTACGAGAAGATTGTCGTCTCCTGCTATGACCGCTATGAGCAGTTGTTGAAAGCTGCCCACGCGGTCGATTTCGATGACTTGCTGATCAAACCTGTGCTGCTGTTCCGCTCAAAGCCCGACATCCTGGCCAAATACCAGGGCCGGTATGAGCAGGTCATGGTGGATGAATGGCAGGACACGAATCGGGCTCAGTACGAACTGACCAGCATGGTTGCGGGTGGACATCGGAACCTCTGCGTCGTCGGAGACCCGGATCAGTCCATCTACTCGTGGAGACACGCCGATATCCAGAACATTCTCCGATTCGAGCGCGATTTCCCGGAAACACAAACGATTCCGCTTGGCCGCAACTACCGTTCCACGTCCACCATCGTTGATGCCGCCCACGCGCTCGTGAAGGGGAACAAGGATCGTAAAGAGATCGAGCTGACGGCAGCAAAGGGTAGTGGAAGGCCGGTCACCATTGAGCCGACCGATGATGAGGAATACGAGGCACTCTACGTCGCGGAGGAGATAGAGCGGCTCGTCAACGAGGATTCTTCCCGGTACGGCGACTGCGCGATCATGTACCGCACGAACGCCCAATCCCGCGCATTGGAAGATGCGTTCAACCGCGCAGGGATCCGCTACCGAATCATTGGTGGGCTGCGCTTCTGGGAACGGCGCGAGGTAAAGGATGTCGTCGCCTATCTCCGTGTTCTCCATAACCCCTATGACAACATCAGCCTGTTGCGTATCGTGAACACTCCGACACGCGGCATTGGCAGGCGGTCGCTGGACATCCTTGAACAATGGGCAGATGCGAACGATTCGCCGCTCTTTAGCGCCATGCAGGTTGCGGCAGACGGGGAGGGGCCAAACGTGCCGATACTTCCGGCGCAGTCGCAGCGCCCCGTCCGCGCGTTCGTGCAAATGATGACGCATCTCCTTGAAGCGTCGCAGGAGAAGGACATCCTCGAGTTCTTTGACCAGGTGCTCCACGATACCGACTACAAAGACCATCTGCAGGCGGATGAGAATGCGGAGGATCGACTCGACAACATCGATGAACTGCGGAATGTGGCGGCTCAATACCAGGCACTCCCGCCCGGCGAGGCGTTTGCGGCGTTCCTTGACCAGGTGGCACTGTCCACAGACCTTGATGCCGCCCTCCGTGAGGAGGGCCCGGACCGCCTTGATGCCGTGACGCTCATCACTCTGCACCAGGCCAAGGGGTTGGAGTTCCCCATCGCGTTTGTTGTGGGCTGTGAGGAGGAACTGCTGCCGCATATTCGCTCCATCGAGTCGGGTGATTCGGCGGAGATGGAGGAGGAGCGCCGCCTGTGCTATGTCGGCATGACGCGAGCGATGGAGCGGCTCTACATGACGTATGCGCTGCGGCGCAACACACGTGGGCAATACGGGCCGCGCAAGGCCTCTCGCTTTCTTCAGAGCCTGCCTGACAACCTGGTCAAGCGGCGGATGCCGTCCCTTTCCGGGTTCTCCGGCCCGCGGGAGCCGATGCCGGAGCCGCAGTTGGATGTGCCAAAGGCCCCCGCGCCGTTCAGGCCCGGTGATCACGTGGGTCATGCGCGCTTCGGACAGGGTGTTGTCGTGGCGTGCCTGGAGACGCCGACGCGGGACGATTTTGAGGTAACAGTCGCGTTCAAGGGTCAGGGCGTCAAGCGCTTGCTTGCCGGACTTGCCGGATTGGAGAAACTGAACTGACCTGGAGCAATCGCCCCGCGCGAGTGGAGATGGTTACGGACGCCGACGGCCTTGCCAGGCTCGTTGAGCGGCTGTCCCTCGAACAGTGCGTCGTTGTCGATACGGAATCCAACAGCTTCCATCGCTTTCCTGACCGCGTTTGCCTGGTCCAAATAGCTGCCGGAGACCGTGCATGGGTCGTTGATCCACTTGAAATGACAGAGGATGACGTTGCCCCGCTGGGCGCACTGATGGCCAATCCTGAGGTCGAAAAGGTCATTCACGCAGCCTCCAATGATGTCCGCGTCCTGGACAAAGAGTGGTCGTTCCGGGTTGCCAACATCTTTGATACAAGCATCGCGGCGCAGTTCTGCGGCATGCGGCGTGTGGGGCTGGATGCGGTGCTTATGGAGGCGGTCGGCGTTGCCATCGTCAAATCCAAGAGCCTCCAGCGGGCGGATTGGACAGTGCGGCCACTGCCCGATGAGGCTCTGCAATACGCCGTTGACGACGTGCTGCACCTGCAGGACTTGCGTGATGAACTGGGGCGGCGGCTTGATGAGTTTGGGCGCACTGAATGGGTTGAAGAGGAGTTCCGGCGGCTTGAGAATGTGCGCTATCGCGTGCCCGACCCACCGGAGGTCGCCTTTCTGAACGCCAAGGGCAGCCGCGCATTGGGGCCGCAGGAGCTGGCCGTGCTCCGCGAGTTGTACGTCTTTCGACACAACGAGGGCGTGCGGCGCGATGTGCCGCCGTTCAAGATCATGAGCGATGCGGTCTTGACTACTATTGCAGCCGCGGGACGCGATGATCTTGCCGAGATTGAGGGTATCCCGGCGAGCTCACTGCGACGGTATGGCAAGCGGCTGCAACGAGCACGGGAACACGGGCTTGCTGCCCCACCCGTCACCCGACCGAGAAATGGCAGCTCAAACTCCAACGGTCTGGAAGGCCGACCCACCCGGGAGCATATCGACCGGCTGCGTGACCTCAAGGCGTGGCGGAACGGACGAGGCGAGGAATTGGACCTCGATCCGGCCCTGATCTGGCCGATGCAGAGCCTGGAACGGCTGGCGTGTGATCCGTCGCTGCTGAATGATGAGACAGGGGAAGGGGCATCCGTCGTGCGGGAATGGCAAGCGCGTGAGTTTAGGGAATCACTCGCCGCTGCACTTAGGATGGCGCAGAGTTGAACGAGGGAGAGGGGAACATCATGGCCATCGAACGAATACAACCGGACGGGCTGAGCAAGCCGGCGGCCTACACGCAGGTAGTGAAGGTTGGCAATTTCATCCACATTGCCGGCCAGACATCTCAGAACGCTGCCGGTGAGATTGTCGGTGTCGGCAGCATTGAAGTGCAGGCGGAGCAGGTGTTCAGCAACCTGGAGGTGGCGCTTGGTTCCGTCGGTGCGACGTGGGCGAATGTTGTTAAGGTCACCACGTTTCTAACGAGGCGAGAGGACATCGAGGGTTATCGGGCGGCGCGCCAGCGCCATATTCCTAATGATCCCCCCGCGAGCACGCTGCTGTTCATCAGCGGCCTCGCCCACCCGGACTACCTGATAGAAGTGGAAGCGACGGCAGTGTTGGACTAGGGTGTCTCGGGTTCATCTGCCCGCAATTGCTCCCAGACGTCGCGCTTGATGTCCATGAGCATGAAGCGATAGCGGCCCTGTTCACGAAAGCCGGTCTGCGTGAAGCCGGCCTTCCCGAATGCTCGCTGGGCGCGGACGTTCCAGTCCAGCGTCTTGAGGTAGACGCGGTTTAGCTCCAACTGGTTGAACATCCAGTTCGTCAGGAGCTTGACGGCGTCTGTGCCGTATCCACCGTTCCAGTAGCCGCGGTCGCCGATCATGATGCCGAGTTCAGCCTCTTTGGCGCGCCGGTCAAGGTCGTAGTACATGCAATTGCCAATATGCTTATCTTCAGATAACTCAACGATGGCAAAGCGATGACTGCGCTTTGAGACGTAGTTGAGGTCGTCCTTGTGGATGGGGGCGTACTGCTCATAGGTCATCTTGAGAGGGTAGGTGGCGTCCAGCTCAGCCAACTCATCGTCCGAGCGCCACAGGTAATCGTTCCACGCATCCACCTCGGCCTTGTCTCTGAGACCGACGCGCTCTCCGGTGACGATGAGCGGCTTAGTTCTTGCGACCATCGGCTCCGTCCGGGTCGTGAGCCATCGCGAGAATGGCCCTGTTAAGAATCTCCACATCCGTATCGTACGTCATCCTGACCAGCGTGATGGGTTCGAGGGGAAGCCACTCCGCGCTGTCAAACTCGTCGTCATGGTCGTCAAGATCCCCGCCGATTGGCTCCATCAGGTAATGGTAGACCTGTTTGTCGTGCAACACCCCTTCCGCCATGAAGGTATAGCGCACGCTGCCAAGGTCTCCGATGATGGCAACGCTCAGCCCTGTCTCCTCACGAACCTCTCGCAGCGCCGTTTCCTCCCGCGTCTCGCCCGGCTCCGGCGTGCCTTTCGGCAGGGCGCAAAGGCCGGTGGCGGCGCGACGACAGATGACGACCTCAACCCGCGCGTCCGGTGTGCATCGGACGACCACGCCTCCCGCCGAGACATCGTATTGGACGTTGCTCCTGTCTTCTGATTGTTTGTCGGCCATGCGCGCTACCACTCGTCCTCGAACTCGTCGTCGTCAAATTCCTCATTGATGCCGAGATCGTCATCGAAATTCTCAAAGACATCATCTTCCGAGTCGTCGCTTAGCGGGGAAACGGCCTCTGAGGCGTTGTCTGCGGACTTGCGGAGGATTTCGGCGTTGGTATCGAAGCTCTGCATGCTTTCCAGCGCGTCAAGGGCGAGTTCCCGAAAGTTCTCATCCGAATGTTGAAGGAAACGGCGCAAGACTCGTTGAGCCGCGGGGCCGCCGATGGCGCTCAAGGCCGTGACGACGGCGCCCTGGATTTCCCTATTTTCCTCCATGCCCATTCGGGCGAGGGCGGGGATCAGGCGTTCGTCGCCGATTCGGCCTGCCGCGCCTGCAGCCTCATACCGCAGCTCTTCCGACTCATTCTCCATCTCCTCACGAATATAAGTTAGCCAGGAGGCGTCCGCGTTCTGGCCCATGGCATAGAGGGCCGAGGCACGAAGTGTCTCGCTGGCGCTGTCATAGGTTTCCAGGATGAGTTCCCGTACCTCCTCGGTCGTGAAGGCGGAGACGGCCTCAATCACGCGGCGGCGCACTTCAAAGGATGGCTCCTGCTCGTTGCGAATCACGTCTAGCAGCCCCTCGCGAACCCGGTTGGCATCACGCTCCAACAGGTCGCCGACCTCCGCGCGGACCGCGAAACGGCCAAGAGACTGTGCGGCCACGGCCCGAACGCGCTCTTCGCCGTCAACCAGCAGCCTCTCAAAGATTGGCTCAATCAGCCCACGGTCTTCACTTTCCCAAAGCCCCATGATCGCGGCTTCCCTGACCTCCTCGTCTTCGTCATCCATGAGGCCCATGAAGACGCGGTCAAAGATGTAGTCGACGTTTTCCTCAGCAAGATCCACAAGCTGAGAAACGATAGAGCGCCGGTACTCGAAATCGATCTCGTGCAGGGTGTCGATAAGCAGGCCCAACTCGTCGCGGTCGGGGTCGGAAAGCTCGGCGAGTGCGGCGGTCGTGACACCAGCGGGGTCTTGTCTTATCGCGCTAATGACGCTTTCGACACCGTCCGACTGCATCCCATCGGCTCCGCTACGTTGGCCTCAGTCAGACTTGGGGGCGATAGAGACGTCGCCGCAGAGAATCGCAGGTGTGGACAGCGACCCGCCCAACTCTGTCGGTTCGGCTCCGATGGCCATGATGTCCTTGAGGATCTCGTAGATGTTGCAGTGGAGCATGGTGTCCTTGACGCGGCCCACCACCTCGCCGCCCTGCACACGATATCCGAGCAGGATGTTTCCGCCCGCGTCGCCGCCCAGGACGTTGCCCTGTCCCATGCCGATGAGCCGCTCGACGATCACCCCGTCGCCCATCGTGTGGAGCATGTCATCGAAAGAGGCATCCCCGGGCTCAATGGTGAGATACGTCGTGCCCGAGCCGGGCATTGCGCCGAGTCCGCGGGACGCGCTCCCAGTTGGAGCCACTCCTGCCTTGGATGCGGACTGCAGCTCGTACAGAATCGTTCTGAGCACGCCGTCCTCGACGAGGAACTGTTTGCGACTAGGCACGCCCTCGTCATCGTACGAACGTGACGGCGGTTTGAGCGGGAGAGTGGGGTCATCGACGATGGACAGCCGCTCGTCAAAGACCTGCTCGCCAATGCGGCCGCCAAGCGGCGATGAGCCTTGCAGCACGGTCTTGCCGTTGATGCCGGAGAGGAATGGGCCAAGGAGGACGGATGAGACGGCACGCGGCATGAAAAGGACGGGCATATGTCCGGCCGGGGTGGGTGCGATCTCCTTGCCCCACTCAATCTGCTGGCGCATTCCGTCAATGTGCCGCTGCATATTCCAGTCCGGGCTGCAGCCGCGATCCCCTTCGCCGATGAAGAACATGTCCGTGCCGCGGATCAGGGTTCCGGAGACGAACAAGCCAAAGCCGCTCTTGCGATGGCCGAAACTGACTCCGTTGGTATTGAGGAATGCGAAACTGCTGGTGCTATAGGTAAGGTTCGCCCCGTACAGCGCCTCCGGCTCAAGCGGCTTGGCCTCATCCAACAGCCGGCGTCCCGCCTCCACCATCGCCTCGGTCGTGACCTCTTCAATGGCAGGGTCATACGTTTCGATTGAGGGAGTGCCCAGGGACGGATCGGGAAGAGTCAGTTCCGATTCGGGGCCGAACCGGGCGAGTTCGATGGCACGGTCGACGAACTCTTCCAACTTGTCCGGGTCGTTTGTGGATGAAACGCCCATGCGTCCGTCAGCAAAGACACGGATGCCGAGTCCCCACGTCTGGCGCGTGGAGATTTCCTTGAGCTTCTCGGCCTCGAAACTGACGGGCGTGGACTCGGCCTCGCTGACAAACACCTCGGCGGCGGTTGTCTTGCCGCGGGCATAGGCGAGCGTCCGCTCCAGCAGCGCCAGGTCTCCATCGTTTGGCCCCTGCTGCGTCATGCCCTATGCGCCTCCCACGAGGCAGTTTTGAATGCGGATGTGCGGGCTGCCGTTGGAGACGGGCAGGGGGGATTGACCGCCCTTGCCGCATCCTCCGCCCTGGTTCATATCAAGATCGTTGGCGACGGCATCAAGGTTCTGTAGGGTTGTGAACACGTTACCGGAGAGCACGACGGGACGCAGCAGTTCCTCTATGCGTCCGTTGCGGATGCGGTACGCCTCTCCGGCGGAGAAGGTGAACATCTCCATGGACGTCATGCCGCCGTACCAGTTCTTGCAGTACACACCGTCCTTGACCTCTGAGATCAGCTCCTCCGCTGTGGCCGTTCCCGGTTCTATGAACGTGTTGGTCATGCGGACGATGGGAGCGAACCGATAGTCCATGGCGCGCGCGTTGCCCGTCACGCCCTCGCCCATCTTGCCCGCCGTCTCGCGCGAGTGAAGTCGCCCCACAAGCACACCCTCCCTGATGAGGTCGGACTTGCGAGCAGCGATGCCCTCATCGTCGTAGTCATACGAGCCGCGGAGGGCGGGCACCGACGCGCCGTCCACAATGTTCAGGTGCTGCCCGCCGAATCGACGCCCCAACACCATGATGTCTTTCATTTGGTCGTTCTCATACACGAAATCCGACTCCGACAAGTGCCCGAACGCCTCATGCGCGAAAACGCCGCCCAGAATTGGGTCGCAGATGACTGTGTATTCGCGCCCGTCTACCTGAGGAGCGTCAAGCAGGGCGACGGCCTTTTGCGCAATATCGCGCATCTCGTCGTGTCGTCCCTCAAGGATGTTGTAGTCGCCGAGACTGCCGACGCTGACTCCGTACTGTTGTACATCGCTGTCCCTGCGTGCCATTGCACGAGCGCGGAACGTCACATCCACGCGCTCTTGGTGGATGTACGAACCCTCTGAGTTGGCGAAGTGCGTGACACGGCGTCGGTCGCCGGAGCCGATGGACGTGCTCTGGATATTCGGCACGCCCCACATCGCCTCAACGTATTCCTGCAAGAGGTTGACCTTGCGGTCCAGGGGCACTAGGAACGGATCGTTGTCCAGGACGGGGGCGGGTTCAGCAATGACAGGCTCCCCGCGTACAAGTTCGCCGCCCTCGCCGGAGGCCAGTCGCGCTTGCCGGACGGCCGTGGCAACACGCTCACGGAGGTTGTCTGCCTGCGTGAATGTGACGAATCCCCATGCGCCGTTCACATATGCCCGCGCCGCGCCGCCCTTGCTCGTCGAGCCGCCGATGTCGTCGATCTCACGCCCGCGCATGGAAATATGGTTGGTGTCCAACTCCTCCAGCCGCAGCTCGATATAATCCGCGTTGTGGCCGCTGAGGGCCTGCGTCATTTCGTCACGCATGGGCCGAGTCCGTTGATGGTGGCTGCCAGAGGCTGGTTGGGCGCAAACTGGGCGCGCTACAGCCGGGAATAGATGGGGAATCCATAGGGAGAGTCTAGCACGCGATGACCACGAAACGCCGCCGCCCAACCGTCCGGGCACAGCGCGCGCAGGATGTGTACTGGATACTGTTGGAGCAGAATGGCGAGCGCCCGTGGGTGAAGCGCGCCGAACCGATGGACGAGTTGATCTACACCGTCCTCTCGCAACACACGTCCGATCTGAACACCGACCGCACATTCGCGGACCTGCGGGCCACGTTCCCGACGTGGCAGGATGTTGTCGATTCGCCGACGGAGGCCGTGCAGGAAACCATCAAACGCGGTGGCCTTTCGAAGATTAAAGCGCCGCGCATCCAGGCCATCCTGCGCGAGATTGAGCGACAGCGTGGCGAGTTCAACATCGACTTTTTGGCGGAGATTCCGTTCGATGAGGCGCGCAAGTGGCTGCTGAACCTGCCCGGCGTGGGTGAGAAGACGGCGGCGTGCGTGCTGTTGTTCAGCCTCGGACGCCCCGCGCTGCCTGTGGATACGCACGTCCACCGCGTCTCAGGCCGCCTCGGCCTGATCCCCAAAAAGATGAACGCGGACAAGGCCCACTACCAATTGGAGTCTTACCTTGATGAATCGCAGGTCTACCAATTCCACGTGGACTTGATTGAGCACGGCCGCCAAGTCTGCCACGCGAGACGCCCCAACTGCCCGGGGTGCGTTCTTTCCGAACTATGCCCAAGCAGCACGGAGAAGGGGTAGGGGCAGTCTCACCTCACCGCCCGCACCTCCAGGTGGATACCCTCGCATTCCTGGAGGCACGAAATAACATCGAACAGATTGCGCGCCTGCGGATTCCCGCTTGGGCCGAACATCCGCATAAGGCTCTTCGAGGGCTTGCCGACGCGGGAGGCCAGTTCCTCGAAACCGATCGTAGAATTGATGTAGTCGCGCAGGAGCGTCTTTCCTACTCCAATCTCACCCGCCAGCAGGCAAGCGATAGCCTCGGTAAGCAAACCGTCCCTGAACGCAGGGTCCTGTTCTGCCAGCTCCTTAACCGTCTCCGTAAAGCTCCTAGTGAGTGGCACGGCTACCCTCCTTGGCGCTTCCTGCGCCGATACTCATTCCAAAGTTCCCGTGCAGATTCGATGTCTCTTTGCTGTCGGGATTTCGTTCCACCCGCCAGTAAGATAATCAACATCTCGCCGTCTCGACCAAAGTAGATACGGTATCCGGGCCCAAAGTCGACATGGTATTCGAGTACTCCGTTGCCGACACCTCTTACGTTTGACAGGTTGCCAGCTTCCAGTCGCGCCAGCGCCGTTCTGACCCGCAGCCTCGCCATTAGATTGAGTCCACTAAGCCATCGCCTGAACGGATTTCTGCCTGATTCATCGAGATACTCGCGCAGTTCAAGCATGGCACTATAGTAACATATGCGTTACCATTATATGTGACTGCTTTTTCCGCCCCGTATGGTTCCGTTCCGCCCTGCTAGAATGGGTATTCACAAATCACAGTAGATAGCGTCGCAATACGGCAAGGAACACGCACCATGACCATCAAGGCGGGGATCATTAATGTGACGGGGTATGCGGGGATGGAGCTTGTGCGGATCCTGCGCAGCCATTCCGAGGTTGAACTCGCCGCCGTCACGGGTCGTTCCGCTGCCGGTGAGCAGCTCGACGAGTACCTTCCACACCTGGACAGGATGGGCCTGCCTATCGTCGAGCAGGATGAGCTTGACGGCGTGGACGTTGCGTTCTCGGCGCTGCCGCACAAGGCGTCCGCGGAAGCGTGCGTCGCTATGCTTGGCAAGAATGCCCGTGTGGTGGACATCGCCGCCGATTTCCGCCTGCACAACGTTGAGGAATACGAGGCGTGGTATCAACCGCACCCTGCGCCGTCGTTCCTTGAAGAGGCGGTCTACGGCTTACCGGAACTGCACCGCGACCAGATCAAGGAGGCGCGGCTTATTGCCAACCCCGGCTGCTATCCGACGGGCGCACTGCTCGGCCTCGCCCCCCTTGTTAAGGAAAAGCTCATCGAGCCGGGCGTGATCGTCGACTCGAAGTCGGGCGTGTCCGGCGCGGGCCGCTCGCTCAATCAGACCGTCCATTTCTCCGAGGCGAATGAGAATGTGTCCGCTTACGGGCTCTCAGGCCATCGCCACTTGCCGGAGATCACGCAGGAAATACAAGAGATGGATCCGTCGAAGAAGTGGGCCGTGACGTTCACGCCACATTTGATTCCGATGACGCGCGGCATACTCAGCACCATCTACGTAACACCGGCGGACAGTCGCCTCTCCGCGTCGCCTGAAGGAGCTCAACGGCTGCGCGATCTGTATGAGGACTACTACGCCAGCGAGCCGTTCGTGCGCGTGACAAAGATGCCGCCGCAGACGAAGCAGACGTCTGGCAGCAACTTCACGCAGGTGTACCCGGTGATTGACCAGCGGACAGGACGGATCATCATCGTCACCGCGTTGGATAACCTCGTTAAGGGAGCGGCAGGGCAGGCAATCCAGAACATGAACCTGATGTTTGGCGCGCCCGAAACCGAAGGCCTGGAAGAGTTCGCGCTGTTTCCCTAGACCGCCGTTGCTACCCAGAGGTACTGACTAATCGGTCCGTCAGCGACCGGATAATCCAGGCGCTCAACCCTGAACCCGGCCTCTTCGATCAGGCGCCTCCACGTATCGACCGGAAATAGGCCGGTCGTGTGGTGGTCGAGTTCCATGCGTCGTTCGCCGTTCTCCGTGATGACGAACAGGAACGACGACTGTAGCAACGACGGGTCATTGATGTCCGGTGCCGAGTATTCGATATATGTGAGTTCGCGGTCATCGCGCTTATGAGTGCGGTGATTGATATACGGCCACACGGGTCGGTCGATGTAGTGGTCCGGCATTGTGATGAACACGCCGCCCGGCTCAAGGTGCGCGCGTGCCGTCGTAAATGTCGCGGTCAGATCGTCTTCGGATGTCATATAGGCGATGGCGTCGTGGATCAGGACAACATCAAAGATTCGTCCGAGGCGGATAGTCCGCATATCGCCGACGATGTGCTCCACGCCCAGATTGAGACGGCGCGCGTTCTCCAGCATGGCCTCTGAGAGATCGACCGCCGTTGCGTCCACGATGTCCGTGAGGCGCGATAGAAAATGTCCGCCGCCGGTGCCGAGTTCCAGGGCACGGACGGGGCGTTTATCGAGGCGTGTCAAAATCTGGTTGCGCCAGTGTGGGGATTCGTCCGCGTACTCTTCCGGCGGGCTCATCAGCGGCCAGAGATAAGCGAGATCGCCGTAGAGGCGGTTACGCCCACTCGTGTTGAAGAACGTCATTCGTTGGCCTGAGCGGCCAAGTGGTTGGCGAGGGCGCGGTAGTCCTTGCGGATGGCGCGAGCCATGAATCGCACGCTTAGGCGCCCCAGGAACTCCATGACCTTGTTGAGTCCCGTGATTTCGCCGTGCATGGACATGCTGGTACCGCCGTTATCCTCATTTTCCTCAAGGTGGTAGAAGAACGTGTATTGACCACTGCCGCTGCTGCCCTCCGACCCGTCGACGGTCAATTCAAGCATATCCGGCGGCTCATACATGCTTATCCGAAAACGCTCCGTGGCGTCGCGGAAGAACATGCGGCGGGTCTCCTCAAAGACTGTACCCTCCCCAACGTCGCCCTCTGACAGGACTTTGATCTCCTTAAGGTTCGGCATCCAATCAATGAATGAGTTAACGCTCGTCAGAGCCTCAAAGACTCTCTGTGGGGGCGCACTGAAATGAACTTCCACGTTGAACTCAATTGCCATGACGTCACTCCAAACCTGGTTGCGCCCACGAACGCTTCGGGCTCAATTGTTATTGTAGTGCGGCGTGTCACCGGTCGCTCGCGCTACAATCCGAGCGTGGCCCAGTAAGAACGCGGGACGCATGATAGAGCATTGGGGGGAGTATGACGGCAAAGATGATCACGGCAAACGGCATTGAACAGTGCTATGAGACGACAGGCCCGGAGGGCGCCCCGTGGGTGACGCTTGTCCACGGCTCCGGAGACAACCGCAACGGTTGGTGGCTACAGGTTCCGGCGCTGGCGGAGTCTTTCCGCGTCCTGACATATGACGTGCGTGGACACGGGGACACTGAGACCCCGGAGGACGATTCGCTGAGCCAGATGACGTTCGTCGATGATCTTGCGGCCTTGCTGGACGGTTTGGGCATCGAGCGCACGGCGCTTATCGGCTATTCGATGGGCGGCGGCATTGTGCGCAACTTTGCCGCGACACACCCGAATCGGGTGTGGGGCGCTGTGATATCCAACGGCGGCAGGCTCGACCCGCCACCACCCGCGAACGAGGAAGAAGCTAAGGCGGCGCAGGCGATGCGCGAAGAACGCATGGCCGGCATTCGCGCAGGTGGGATGAACTTTGTGTTTGAAGGCTGGCGCGAGCAGGTGTACACCCCCGAGTTTCTGGTCGCGCGGCCTGAGATCGTTGAGGCGCATTACGCGGTGACAACCGCAAACGACCCGGAGAAATATGTCCGTGTCATGGCAGGCATGGGCGGTCCGTCCGGCGTGGACGTGGCGAACATCACATCGCCCACGCTGATCATCGTTGGGGCAGGGGATCAGTACACCGGACCGGAGGCTGCGCAGGCGTTGGCGGAAGCCATGACCAGCACGCAGGCCGGCGTCGAAGTGTTTCCCACTCGACATGGCACGCCATTCGAGCGCCACAAAGAATACAATCGGACGCTCCTGGAATTCCTGAACGCGAACAAACCGGGGAACTAACCAGGAACAACCCGCGAAACCAGCGGGCGGCCAGTGAGCCGCCCGCTCTTTCGTCTGAGAGCGAAGCCGCGTGAAGCATCGTTAGTTTCCGCCTCAACCGGCTCCAGCCCTTGACAGCCCTTGATGCTGTTTTTCCGCGTCGACTCGTACAAAACAGCCCATATGACGGCGTTCTCCTTGACCCTTGTAATCCGATGGTTAGACTGGCCTGAATATCCGGCGCGGTGAAGGACGAAACCGCTCCGGGATAGGCGAGCACAGAGGGTGAATCGCACGGGGAGGGCGAAACCGATGTGGGCATACATTGTGCGCCGGCTGTTGCTGGCACTACCGACACTCCTGGGCGTCACGGTCGTTGTCTTTCTGATCATGCGGATTGCGCCGGGCGACCTGGCGCTGATGATAATTTGTGGGACAGGTGAGAGCTGTTCTTTCGATCCAGTTGCCCTCGCGAACATTCGAGAGGAACTCGGGCTGAATAGGCCGCTCTATGTCCAGTACTTTGATTGGCTGTTTGGCATCCTGACGCTGGACTTTGGCCGGTCGTTCTTCTACAACGCGGAGATGTCCACGCTACTTGCGCGCAAAGCCCCGCTGAGCCTGCAAGTTGGGCTAATGGGTCTACTGTTCGGCAGCTTCCTGGGCATCGCAGGCGGAGTTATCGCGGCTCTTAAGCAGGACACGTTTACCGACTACTTAATTCGCGGCACTGCGATCCTCGGCATCTCCGTTCCGACATTCTGGAGCGGGATGATGCTCATCCTGATCTTTGTGCGGATGTTTGATTGGATTCCACGGCAGGGCTATATCCCCATCTGGGAAGACCCGATCGCCAACCTGGCGCAGCTGATGTGGCCCGCGCTGATTATCGGCCTCGGCTTCCTCATGGGGGTGCCGCTCCGCATGATGCGGGCAACCATGCTGGAGGTTATGCGTGAGGACTATGTGCGCACTGCGCGGTCCAAGGGACTCAAGGAGCGCGTCATCATCGTCCGCCATGCAATGCGCAATGCGCTCATCCCGGTGCTCACGCTGATTGGCATCTTCCTCCCGATCACGGTGACGGGACTCGTCGTGACGGAGCAGGTCTTTGGCCTGCCCGGCGTAGGTCGAATGATGGTGGACGCGATCAATCAGCGAGACTACCCGGTTGTCCAGCTTGTCGTGACACTTACCGGATTCGCCGTCGTGTTGGCGAATCTCGGAGTGGACATGCTGTACGGGTGGCTCGACCCTCGCATTCGCTACTAGCAGCAGCAGGATGCACAAGACACCCGAGGCAAAGAAAGCCAGCCCCCTGGGCCTTGCAGACCAGGGGGCTGGCTCCAAGTAATACGACCACGCGAACGAGCAAATGCTTGACACGGGTAGGGGGCATCCATAGCATGGTGCGAAACACAGGCATTGGGTTGTGGCGCGAGCGGCGGCCCGAATGCTATTGAAACAGGCTGGCTGGTAGCCTACGGGGAGGGGCGAAAGCAGATGTGGGCATATGTTATACGCCGTATGTTGTTGGCAGTGCCGACGATTTTTGGCGTGACCATCGTGGTCTTCCTGATCATGCGCATCGCGCCGGGCGACGTCGCCATCATGATGCTTGGCGGCGGCGAGGGCGGCGGCGGCATCGACCCTGAGGCGCTTGAGCGAATTCGCAACGACTTAGGCCTCAACAAACCGCTCTATGAACAGTATTTGGGTTGGATCTATGGGCTGTTCACGCTCGACTTTGGCAAGTCCTTCTTCTACAACGCCGATATGGATCGGCTGATTGCCAGGAAGGCGCCCCTTAGTCTCCAGGTCGGTTTGATGGGCCTCATCATCGGCAGCATCCTCGGTATTACCGGCGGTGTCATCGCAGCACTCAAGCAGGACACGTTCTTCGACTACCTCATTCGCGGACTTGCGATTCTCGGCATCTCCGTTCCAACGTTCTGGAGCGGAATGATGCTCATCCTGATATTCGTGCGCGTGTTCGACTGGATTCCCCGACAAGGATACATCCCGATCTGGGAGGATCCGATTGCGAACCTGGCGCAGTTGATTTGGCCCGCGTTGATCATCGGCCTCGGATTCCTGATGGGAGTACCGCTGCGCATGATGCGAGCAACGATGCTCGAGGTCATGCGGGAGGACTATATCCGTACGGCGCGAGCGAAGGGTCTCAAGGAACGCGTGATTATCGTGCGACACGCCATGCGGAATGCGCTGATTCCAGTGCTCACCCTCATTGGTATCTTCCTGCCGATTACGGTGACGGGCCTCGTTGTTACGGAACAGGTCTTTGGCCTTCCGGGTATTGGCCGCATGATGGTGGACTCCATCAACCAGCGAGATTTCCCCGTCGTTCAGCTCGTTGTGACGCTTACCGGCTTTGCGGTTGTCGCTGCGAACCTGGGCGTGGATCTACTGTACGGTTGGCTTGATCCAAGGATTCGGTACTGACCGTCCGGCAGGCGTGTGAGAAGAGAACCAGCCGCGTTTAGGCTGAAAATCGAGTAGACGGCACTCAAGGGGAGCAAAGAGATGGCGGCACAGACTGAAGCGGTCGCAGAGATTATCGGTCAAAGGCGACGGCGAAATATCCTACAGCGCAACTGGCTGCTCTGGAGGAGGCGACCTCTCGGATTAGTCGGCTTGGGATTGGTCGTAACGCTGATCCTTATGGCGGCAACTGCGCCGCTATGGCAGATTGCCACGTCCGCCGCCTCAAACTATGACGGCTTTATCGACTATCGCTACGCATCACAGATATCGGCACAATTGGTTCCGCCGAACGCTGAACACTGGTTGGGTGGAGACCGTTACGGGCGTGATCTGTTTACGAGGATTGTCTATGGTGCCCAAATCTCCCTGTACGTGGGCTTCGCGGTAGCGATGGGAGCGGGAACCATTGCCGGCATCCTGGGAATCACGAGCGCGTACTTCGGCGGCTGGGTTGACCTGCTGGGTCAGCGCCTCGTTGACGTTCTCCAGGCATTCCCGGGCCTGATTCTTGCGATGGCCATTATCGCCATCCTTCAGACCTTCAGCATTGAAGTGACGATCGTTGCAATATCAATCCCTGCACTTCCCGCCATGATTCGCGTTGTGCGAGGACAGGCACTGTCCGTGACGAAAACGGACTATGTGCTGGCTGGGCGGACCATCGGAGCCAGCCATCTCCGGCTCATCTTCCGTTACGTCATGCCCAACTCAATGGCGCCGTGGATCATCGTTGTGACGGGTCGGCTGGGTTCTGCAATCACGACTGAGGCATCTTTGAGCTTCCTTGGTCTTGGAGTGCCTGAACCGCATCCCTCCTGGGGCGGCATGCTCAACGCCAGTGCTCTGGACTTCGCAGAGCTTGCTCCTCACATCATTGTGTTCCCCGGCCTCGCCCTCAGCATGGCGGTGTTCGGATTCAATGTGTTTGGAGACGCGCTCCGGGACGTGTTGGATCCGCGGCTGCGGGGACGCTGATTCCCCCAAGAACGTATCGATACATAATCGAGCGTCCGCAACGTCGACTATGAGAATGACCCCGGCACTTTAGCCGGGGTCATTTCCTGCTAAGGTGGAATACAGGGAGAGTGCCTGTTTTAATGACCAATGCAGTGAGGCCCTTTAACCTATGAGACGGTTATTGGCTTTGGTGGCGGCGTTCCTCCTGGGAACACTTATCGTGTCCGGTTGCGACGGGAACGATACCTACACGATCTACTTCCAGTCCGATCGCAGCGGAAACTGGGACATCTACTCCATACAGCATGACGGCACGATGGAAACGCAAGTCACTGACCACACTTTGGATGACATTTATCCTGCCGTCAGCCCTGATGGAAGCAGGTTGGCGTTTGTCCGGCGTTCGGGCAATGCGACTGACGTCATCCTGGTGGACACTGAAGAAGGCGATGAAATCAACCTCACCAATGGCCGGGCGGTCGGAACTATCGAGTCAATAACCTGGTACCCGGACGGGGAGCGGCTGCTCGTCACTATTTCTAATCCAACTGTCGCATCCGGTCGTCCTCAGCTGTATTGGATGGGAGAAGAAGGTATGGCAGACGACGATACGGGCATGAACCTGCTCGGTCAGGACACGGCCTATTCCTACCGGAATCCGCGCCTGAATGCGGATGGTGAGGAGATTGCGGTTTCGGCAGCCCTCTCACCGGAGGTTGTTGATGTTCACATACTCGACAGTGGGGGAAGGTTTATTCGTGTTATCCCGCAAGAAACCTTCCTGAGGCCAACGGGAGAATTCAGGGCGCCGAACTCCTCCGAGGATTACCCGGAGTACGCTCCAAATGGCCGGGACATCATTATGCAATCAAACGCATCTGCGACGACGAATCCCAGTAATGCCATTCACCTCTGGTATGTTTCGTCCCAGGGGCGGAGGAGCGCCGATCGCACGCCGGATGCGCCCTACAACAGTATGCACCCGTCATGGTCCACTGTGCTGGACGGCCAGACCATCGTCTTCGTGAGCAATCGTGAGGGTAACAATGAGCTTTACCTTTGGAGCCTGAGCGACGAGGCCGAGCCGGTTCGCCTCACCAACAATTCTGCCAATGACTCGAACCCCAGCTGGCTCAAGAATGATCCGGATGGCGACTAGCCAGTCACTGATGTAGGCTATCGATCATCCCGATTCCAGCGAGTCAGACGGCGTTCGATGCCGTCAACCGCATAGTAGACACCGAGCCCAAGCAGGGCCATGGCTATCACGCCTGCGTACATTTCCTCATAGGCCAGGCGTCCCCACGATTCAACGAGGATGTAATATCCGAGCCCCTGTCGCGTGCCGAAACTCTCCACGAAAAACAGAACGGCGATAGAAACTCCGGTGCTGACACGGAGGGCGGTGAAGAGTCCCGGCAGAGATGCGGGCACGAAGACATATCGCAATAGTTGAAGTCGGTTCGCGCCGAGTGAGCGGACCGAAAGTACTAACTCCGGCCGCACGGTCCGGACCTCGTCGCGCACAAGGATCAGGATCTGGAAGAACAGGATGAGGGCGATCATTGTTACCTTGCTCACGTCGCCCAGTCCGAGCAAGAGCAGGATCACGGGAAGCGCGACGATCTTGGGAATCGGGTAGCTGAGGTAGATGATGGGCGAAGACAGCGCGTAGAGCCTGTCGTTTGTGCCGAGGATGAGGCCCAGCGGCGCCGCAAGGGTTATTGAAATAGCGATGGCAAGGATAACCCTATATGCGCTGGCAGCCGCATGTCCGAGCAATCCTTCATCGAGCTGATCGAAGAACGCCTGACCCACAGGCACAGGGCTTGGCAGGATCGTCGAATCCAGGACCCAGGACACCACCTGCCAAATAACCAGCACGCCCAGCACGACAGCCATGCCGCCGCCTAGCGTCGTAGCGCGACTCCGCACCCGGCCAAGTGCCGATTCATTCATCTTGAGGCCGCTGGTTCCGGAATTGCGTTAAGGCTGGCCTTCACCTCGACAGCACGTCTGATGAAATCATCGGAGCCAATAAAACCGTCTTGTCCCGCACCCGGATTATCGATAATGGTAGTCGGGGCGTCGGGCCCCACCCCCATGATGAGGATCTTGTTGCCAAGCATGACGGCCTCGTTGATGTCATGGGTGATGAGGACGGCACTCAGGCCGCGGGCAATGCCAAGATCAAGGGCCAGCAATTGCAGGGTTTCTCGAGTAAGAGCGTCAAGCGCGCTGAACGGCTCATCCATGAGCAGCAGTGTTGGTGAAACGGCCAATGTCCGGGCAATGGCAACGCGTTGCTTCTGCCCACCGGAGAGTTGGCCGGGGAAACGCTTTGACAGATCTCCCAACCCCAGGCGATCCAACCAGGACTGGGCCTCGGCCCGCCACTGACGGCCAGGGACACCTCGAAGCCGCAGCCCCATGCCGACGTTGTTTAGTGCCGTTTGCCATGGCAAGAGGCCATGATCCTGCAGGATCAGCCCGATGTCGCGGCGGGGGCCGGTTATGGCCTCTCCGGCAACGGTTACATCACCGCTGTCAGGAAGGCGCAGGCCGGCAAGGATGTAGAGCAGGGTCGTCTTGCCACATCCCGACGGGCCGATGACCGTCCACGATTCACCTGCAGACATCTCCCAGGAGAATTCCCGAAGAACCGCTTTGCCCCCGGGGTACGCGAATGTCACGTCCCCGAGGGCCGCAATTGGCTCTTGGTCAGACATTGCCTGCCTGCCGCCGTGTGCGCCGGGCCATATCTACGGAATGAAACGTGGATGTACCCAGCGGCCGTACTCGCTTATCTCCTCGATCAGGCCCTTTTCGAGGAGCCATTCAGAGGCCTGCTGCGTTTCAGCCGCCGTTGGAACATCATTGCTGGGGAATGGCGGCACGTTGAAGATTCCAACAAGGAATTCCGGCAGGCGCGCCTTCTCCGGCAGGAGGTAGGCGTATTGGTCCGGATTTGCATTGATTCGCTGGACGGCCTCCTCGTGAACTGCAAGGAACTTCTTCACGTTTTCCTCGTGATCCACCAGGTAATCGACGTTGAACTCCATCACGCTCATGCCTAGAAGGCTTTGCCGATCATCAAGGATGACCGTTCCACCTGCGTTGACGGCAAGCGTGATTAGCGGTTCCGGCAGCACCGCCGCGTCGAGCTGACCCTGTGACAGCAGCTCCATGCGGACAGGGATGGCTGCCACTTCCGTCTTCTCAACGGAATCGCGGGAGAGTCCTGCGTCGTCAAGGTACTTGTCAAGGTGGTATTCAATCAGGGAGTTGGTGGAGATGCCAACACTCCTGCCCTCCAGGTCTGCGGCAGACTCGATACCGCTGTCCGCTCCGGCAACAAGGGCAATCATCGCCACGTCAGCGGTCGCGCGGTATGTCGTTTTGACTATGGAAACGTTGTGGTTCTCGCCGTTGATTAGCCCTGTGGCGATCAGATCGGCCAATTGGCCGTCAATGGCGCCGGTTTCAAGCGCAACGTTGCGGTCTCGGGCGCTGCTGAACGTTTCAAATGTAACGTTCAGGCCGGCGGCCTCGAACAGGCCCTCTTCCTCCGCGAGATAGAACGGCACGCTGTCAATAATTGGCAGCAGCCCCACTCGGATGGGTGTGTCGTCTACCACAGGCGTCGGTGTGTTGGGCACCGTCGTTGGGGCAGGCGTTGGTGTATCTTCCGCAAAAGCATCGCACGCCATGCCAAGAATAGTGATGGCCGCCATCGCAAGAATGGCAAGAACCCAACCCAAGCGACTTGGTTTCACGACTAGTCCTCCTCAAAGTCCATGTCTTCGGCTTCTTTGTCCGCAAGATGATTGAGTGCCCCGTTACTGCCCATCCCCTGGTATTGCAGGGAATCGGGCAGCGGGAATGTTGCTGAATCAATGGTGTTGAGCGCTCGAGCCGCGAAGTAATCAACGACCTCATCGACCGCTCGTGGCCGCAAGTAAAAGGCAGGGGCGGGCATCAGAATTGTTGCGCCCAGTTCCGCCAGTCGCTTCATGTTGTCTAGGTGGATGGCGGACAAGGGCGATTCACGGGGGATGAGCACCAGCGGACGACGCTCCTTGATGGTCACGTCTGCCGCGCGGCGCAGAAGATTATCGCCGAGGCCGTGTGAGATGGCCGCCACCGTCGCCATGCTGCACGCGGCGACAATCATGCCACGTGTCGGGATTCCACCGCTCGCTATCGGCGCGCCAAGTTGATTGGACGTGTAGAAGGAAAAGCATTTATTAGCCGACCACTCCTCAAGCGCCCGCGAGAACGGCTTATCCATCTCCTGCGCCCATACCTGACGCCCGCCGGACGTTATGGTACAGACCACGGGCGCCTGGGCATCCAACAACGTGTCGATGATGCGCTTTGCGATGGCCGCTCCACTGCCGCCGGAAATACCGACGACCACGGGCCATTGCTGTGTCTGTGATCTAGGCTGCATATCCGTTACCCGGCTCCATGAGGACTGCGACCGCCGTACAGACAAAGACGATGATGGCAATGACGCCGTTGATGTTGAAGAAGGCTACGCCGACACGGGATAAGTCATCGGCCTTGACGAGCGAGTGCTCCCACGCCAGCAGCGCAGCAGCGATCGCGACACCGATGTAGTACGGCCACGCGAGGCTCATCATCACTCCAAGCGCAACAAGGGATGCAATGGTTACCAGATGCGTAACCCGCGCCCACCGGAGGGCTGCGGCGATGCCCCACTTAACCGGTATTGTGTGAATCTTGCGTGGAATATCGAAATCGTAGTCCATGCATTGATAGATGAGATCGAATCCGGCTACCCAAGTCGTCACGGCAAGCGCGAGCACGACGGCCTCAAGCGGCAATTCTCCGGAAACGCCGATCCAGCCGCCCGCAGGCGCGATGCCGTCAGCGAATCCAAGCCAATAGTGTCCTGTCCATGTGAATCGCTTGGCATAGGAATATGTGATGACAATAATGGCCGCGACGGGTGCGAGTATGAGCGCAAGAGTGTTCAGCATGTATGCGGCAAAGCAGAAGATCACGAGGCTGACGATCAACATGCCAAGCATGTCCGAGGGGCGCAGCAGCTTGATCGGCAGGGCGCGCATCGCCGTGCGCGGATTTTCCGCGTCCATCTCCCGGTCGATGAGCCGGTTTGCGCTCATGGCGACGGTGCGGGCGGCCACCATCGCCACCGTAATCCAGATGAATTGTGAGAGCGTCGGCCACCCGCCCGCAGCAAGGATCATGCCGAGGTAGGCGAAGGGCAGAGCGAAAATCGAGTGTTCGAACCGGATAGAATCGAGCATGATGCCAAGGCGGCCCATAGCGGACCATGGGCGCGGGAGCGGAGGGCGACCGACGGAATCCATCAGAGTCCGTATTCCTTCCAGCGCCTTGTCACCTGCTCGACGACAGCCGGGTCCATTGTGATGTCCGGCATCCATTGGCGCTCACCCATCTCGCCCTCACCGGACTTGCGCGTGGCGTCGATGCCGATCTTGCTGCCGACGCGCGCGGTGGGGGAGGCAACGTCGAGATCGTCAATCGGCCCATCGGCAAAGAAGATGTCCCGACGTGGATCCACATTGTTGGACAATCGCCACACGACCTCCGAAGGGTCATGGATATCGACGTCATCGTCGAAGACAGCGATGGCCCGCGCCAACGACATAAGGCCGAGTCCCCACATGCCGCTCACTGTCTTCTGCACATGGCCGGGGTACTCCTTCTTGATAGAAACGAGCACGAGATTGTGGAAGACGCCCTCTGCCGGCATATGAACATCCACGATCTCCGGCAGCATCAGCCGCATGAGGGGTAGGAACAGCCGCTCCGTCGCGGCGCCCATCCAATAGTCCTCCTGCGGCGGTCTGCCAACGACGATGGTGGGGTAGATCGGGTTGCGGCGGTGCGTGATGGCCGTTACGTGAAAGACGGGGTACGCATCCTGGATGGAGTAGTAACCGGTGTGGTCGCCGAACGGGCCCTCGGGACGACGCTCGGAAGGATCAACGTAACCCTCTATGACGTACTCGGCCTGGGCGGGCACGTCGAGATCGACTGTTACCCCCTTGGTGACGGGCACGGGCTGGCCGCGCAAGAAACCTGCCAGCACGTACTCGCTGACATCTGCGGGAAGCGGGGCGGACCCGGCCCATATGAGAGCCGGATCGCCGCCCAGCGCCACCGCAACCTCCATGCGTCCCGCGCCGCGCTCTGCCGATGCCCGCTCATGCTGCGTGCCGACTTTGTGCGTTTGCCAGTGCATCCCGGTGGTGTTTTTGTCATACACCTGCATCCGATACATGCCGAGGTTGTGCGTGCCGGTGTCGGGGTCTTTCGTGATGACGAGGGGCAGCGTGATATAGCGTCCGGCATCTTGCGGCCATGTCTTGAGAATGGGCAGCGAGAGGAGATCGACATCGTCGCCTTGAAGAATGACCTCCTGCGCCGGGGCATCCTCACGCTCCACAGTGCGTGGCCCAATGCGTCCGAGCTTTACAAGGTCGCCCAGCATACGCAGCTTGCCCATCAAACCTTCGGGCGGGCCGCCCTGTGCCATAGCCATCATCTTTTCGATCTGCGCGGGAAGCTCGTCCAGGTTCTCCACGCCGAGTGCCCACGCCACGCGCTGCTCGGTGCCGTACATGTTGATGAGTACCGGCGTGTCTTGATATTCCTCCACGTTCTCGAAGAGGAGGGCAGGGCCGCCTTCGCGCAACACGCGTTGCGTAATTTCCGTGATCTCAAGATCCCAGGTGACGGGCGCGGTGACACGCTTGAGTTCACCACGTCCCTCAAGGAACTTGATGAACTCGCCGAGGTCTCGATACGCCTGTGCCATGGTCAGTCAGCCCCCGCGCCGGTTGAAACCATGCCGATCTTGCTTGCGCCCACGCTTGAAAGGAGTATCGACTTCAATTGTGGCGCGGCAGATATGAGCGGTGAGGGTTCTCCCGTGTACAGCCATCGGAGGATTATCTCATTGAGGGCTCCCATCCACGCGTAGGAGGCGAGGGTTGTATCAAGCGGTGGGATTGAGCCGTCGTCCACGGCAGCCTCCAGCCGCTCACGGATCAGGCCGGCAAACCGGTCGTGGAGCCGCAACAGCGATTCATCGAATGCTGGCCCGAGTCCAACACCACTGGCCAGCAGCACCTTGGCGAGTTTCGCGTGGCCGGCGAAGGTCTCCAGCGTCGATTCGATAACCGCGCCTGCCTTCTCTGCCCCGCTGCGCTGACTTCCTATTGAATCATGAGCATCGGACAGCAGCCTGTCTGCAAAGCGATTCACGAGTGCGAAGAAGATTTCACGCTTGCCGGGGAAATGGAAATAGATGCCGCCCTTGGAGGCGCCGGAGGCGCTAGCGATGTCATCGACGCTCGCGCCGTGGTAGCCGGACTCCGCGAATACCTGTGCAGCCGCCTCAAGAATGCGCTCCCGCGTGGAGGCTTTGCCGGTGTCCACGGGAGAAGCCGACGCTTCGTCAGCGCCCCCTCTACCGTTCCTTGAGTTGTTGGATGAGATTGCTGTCCTCCGGACGAGACCGACTGACCAGTCGGTCGGTGACTGTCACCACTCTATTGGAGGGGAGAGGGGTGGTCAATGGGGTTGACTTACGCTGCGCTAAACTGAACCTATGACTACTCGGAGGACCCGTCCCGAAGCATCTCCGGAGGCTGTTGCTAAGGCCACCGGCAAGACCCCGGAGGAATGGAACTCGATCCTGGATGCGGCGGGGGCGCGGGACCTGACGCACAAGGAGATCGCCACGATGCTCCGGGAGGAGCACGGCGTGTCTCCGTGGTGGAGCCAGCACGTGACCGTGGACTATGAGCGGGCGCGCGGGATGCGGGAGCGGTATCAGACCACGCGCGGCTACCAGATCAGCGTGAGCAAGACTCTACCCGTGTCGCTGTCGGAACTCTACAGCGCGTTTGCAGACACTCAACACAGGGGCCAATGGCTACCGGAAGCGCCGATCTCAATTCGCAAGGACACGCCTGAGAAAACGACTCGCGCGGCGTGGACGGACGGCAATGGCACTGAAACGAGCCTTGATATCAGCTACTACGCGAGCCGCGAGAGCAAGAGCCGTATCACCGTGATGCAGTCAAAGCTCGCGGATGCAGAAGATGTGGAGGCGCGGCGGGCGTACTGGAAGGCGGCGCTGGAGAGGTTGGCGAAGTATCTGAAGGGCTAACGCTTAGCCCTAGGTATTTTGGCCTGGAGCGGCTTTATAGAGAATTGCCTCTGTGGGCACGAGCGTCATCTTGGAAGGATCGACGGCCAGTGAAAGGCGTTCTAGGGCGATTACTCCCAGCAGGCACGGCTCAACGTCTTCGCCGAAGACGATGGGGGAGATGCCGCTGCGATCGCCAATGGTAATCCTTGCGTCACAAACGGGCCGCAAAATGATGGAGCCGTCCGCGATTTCGAACGGCATGGTGTCCGTCGGCGCTAGCCCAGCCCGCTCCAGCGTGGACTTGGGGGCCATGCTGAACGTCGCGCCCGTGTCCACCAATGCGCTCAAAGTGACTGATTCGCCACCAGCCATGGGCGATACTTCCATGTCGACGCTGAACATTCCCATACTGTCTCCTACGCTGATCCAAGTCACGTAACGGTATACGAACAAGCCTCTACGAATGCGCCTTTACTGGTCTACCGCAGAGTCTTCTGCGCCGCCTGCGGGGGCGGGGAGCGCAGAAGAGGGGGCGGTGATGTGGCCGTTTGTTGCTTCCGCGCCGTAGGAGATGGCGTTGAGGCGGGCGTAGATGCCGTCATTGGCCAGCAGTTGATTGTGCGTGCCGATCTCCACGATTGAGCCGTTGTCCATCACGACGATGCGCGATGCTTCACGGATGGTGGAGAGGCGGTGGGCGATGACGAACGACGTTCGGCCCGGTAGGAGCCGTCGCAGCGCGTCCTGGATGCGGGCCTCCGTACGTGTATCGATGTTGGCCGTCGCCTCATCGAGAATCAGGATGCGGGGGTCAGCGAGGATGGCGCGGGCGAAGCTGACAAGCTGTCGATGGCCCACGCTGAGGTTTGCGCCGCGCTCCTGCAGCTCTGTGTCGTAGCCGTTATCCATGTGCATGATGATTTCGTGCAATCCGGCCCCGCGCGCCGCCGCCTCCACCTCCGCGCGTGTCGCGTCAGGCTTTCCGAATCGTATATTCGCCTCGATAGTGTCAGAGAACAGGAACGGCTCTTGCGGCACGATGCCCATCTGATGCGCGAGGCTCTGGTGCTGCACGTCTCGCACGTCAAGACCATCGATGGTGAGGCGGCCGCTTGTCACGTCGTAGAAGCGCGCGATGAGACTGACGAACGTCGTCTTTCCGGCGCCGGTCTCGCCGACAAGGGCGACAGTTTCCCCCGGCTCCGCATTAAGCGAGACGTTTCGCAGCACCGGGATATTGTCCTCATACGAGAATGAAACACTTTCGAATGTGACGCGTCCGGTGATAGGCGGTATCGGCTGCGCGCCGTCTTTGTCTGCAACCTGTGGCGGGGTGTCCAGCAACTCAAAGATGCGCTGGCCGGACGCCATGGCGCGCTGGAGTTCCGTGTATTGCATGGTGATGTTGCGAATGGGATCAAAGAATCGCTGCACCCACAACGTGAACGCCACAAGGAAACCGACGGTCAGAGCGCCCTGCAAGACCTGCCATCCGCCATAGATAATCACGATGGCCATGGAGATGCCCACCATGATCTCCACCGCAGGGAACATGCCGGCGGTCAGCCTGGAAGCGCGTAAGTTGGCGTCAAGATGATCGTAGTTGATCTTGTCAAATCGGCGCATGTTCTCGTCTTCACGGTTCATGCTTTGGACAACGCGCACACCGGAAACATTCTCTTGCAAACTCCCGTTTACAACTGAGATTGCGCGCCGCACACGCAGGAACGCCACACGCGCCCGCCTCTGCCAGAAGATGGAAATGACAATTAGAGCAGGGACGACGCTCAGAGTGACGACGGCGAGCGACCAATCCATGACGAGCATGATGGCGACGATACCGACCAGGGTTAGAACGTCACTGATTGTCCCGATGACTCCGCCAGTCATGACCTGCTGAATCTGCTCAACGTCACTGACGACGCGGGACATGAGCCGTCCCACCTGCTGTTTGTCGTAGAAACCTAAAGATTGCTTCTGGAGGTGGCCAAATAGCTGCGTGCGGATGTTCACCAGCATCGCGTGGGCCACCTTGGCCATGTAGCGCGACTGGAGCCAGAGGCCGATGGCATTGATCACGACAAGCCCGAAGAATATGCCGGCCATCCACGCAAGGCGGGTGGTGTTGCCGGTTGCGATGGCGGTGTCGACGGTGAGACCGATAAAGAGCGGCATCGCTACGCTACTGACGGTTGCCGCCAACATACCGATAATGGCGATTGTCGCCCACAGCTTGAATTGGGCGATGTAGGGTATCAGCCTGACAAGGATATTCCGGTTATAGACTGCGCCGAGATTCTCATCGTCCCAGCCGTCGTAGTGGCCGTATCCTCCCCCGCCTCCGCCGCCCATCATGACCGTGTACCCCCGACTGTCGTCGTATTCGGAGCGGCCGCATACGCCTCTTCCTGGTGGCGCAGTTGCAGTTCGTAAATCTGGCGGTAGTGCCCCGGGTATGCGACAAGTTCCGCGTGGGTCCCGCGTTGGACGATGCGGCCTTCATCCAGCACGAGAATCTGGTCGGCTCGCAAAACACTGGCCAACCGCTGGGCAACGACGATTGTCGTGCGACCTTCCATCACGCGGTCAAGCGCCTGCTGGATTGACCTCTCGGTTTCTGCGTCCACGCTGGAGAGAGAATCATCCAGAATCAGGATGCGGGGATTGAGTAGCAGGGTTCGGGCGATGGCAAGCCGCTGCCGCTGTCCACCGGAGAGGTTGATGCCACGCTCGCCCACCCACGTGTCATATTGGTCGGGCAGGCTGCGAATGAAGCTGTCGAGCCGGGCGGCGCTGGCCGCGGCGATGATCTCCTCCTCCGGCGCCTCAGGCACTCCATAAGCGATGTTGTCGCGTATCGTTGCCGAGAAGAGGAAGACATCCTGCTGTACGAGTCCGATTGAGCTACGGAGGTGATCCAGCGTCATGTTCCGCACGTCCACTCTATCGATGACGACTGCCCCGCGCGTCGGGTCGTAGAACCTCGGAATAAGGCTGACGAGTGTTGTCTTGCCGCTGCCCGTCGCCCCGACCACGGCGATGACCTGCCCCGGCTCTGCTACAAAAGTCACGTCCTGCAGCACGTCATTCCGCCCGCCGTAACCGAACGATACGTTGTTGAACGCGATCTGGCCGGCGACGACGGCGTTGTCCGTGGCCTCCGGCTTCTCGCGCACCTCCGGACGGGCGTCCAGGATCTCAAAGATGCGCTCACCGGAGGCGACGGCGCGGGAAAGCTGATTGCCGAGCCAGCCGATCATCCGGATGTAGACCGTAATCGTCAGCAAGTAGAACAGGAAGGCGGTGAGGTCGCCGGGTGTGAGTTCACCCTGCATGACCATGTAACCGCCGTAGAGCAATTGGATTCCCGCGGCAAAGTAGACGGAGAACGTCATCAACGACGTGTTGAGGGCCTGCTCGTCGTTGGCCGTGATATTGCGCTCGTAGAGTGTATATGCCTGCTTGTTGAAACGCTCCGTCTCCTCTTTCTCGCGTCCGAATGCCTTGACCACGCGCATTCCGGACAAACTTTCCTGGAGGACAGTGCTCAAGGCCGCCATTTCCTGCTGCACGGCAAGCCAGACCGGGCGTAGACGCCGGCTTGTTCGCGTCGTGCGATAGGCGATGAAAGGCAGGACAGCCAGCGTTACCAATGCCAGTTGCCAGTTGGACTGGAGCAGGACGGCAGTCACCATCAAGAGCATCACGGCGACCTGCACGATGCGAACCAGTGCGAAACTGATCAGCATACGTACGGACTCCACGTCCGCGGTCGCCCGCGACATCAGTTCAGCCGTCCGCGACGTATCGAAGAACGAGAAACTCTGTCGTTGGAATCGGTCGTACATAGTGTTGCGCAGGTCGTACGCAACGAGTTGGGAGACGGCCTGGCTGAAATAGCTCTGACCGTATGAGGTGGCGCCGCGGATGATGGCCGCAACCAGAATCCACCCGGCGACGGTGAGAATTGTGCCTAAGGATGCCTGCTCGACGAGTCGATCGACCGCCTGTCCAAAGAGCCACGGGATCACCAGTGCGCTTGCGCTGGAGATGAACAACAGGACGTACGTGAGTGTTGCCCGACGCCAATACGGCAGGAGAAAGGTCTGCAGTCGCAGAAAGATCCGAACGTTATACCAAACGCCCGACTTTTGGGCGGGACGGTTCATAACAACCAAGTATAGCGCGAGTTACGTTGGGTTTGCCCGCCTACACGCTAAGCGAACGCCTTACGGGCGTGGGAAGAGAATCGGACCGTTCCCGAGCAGATGGATATCCTCCCCATCAACTTCACCATAGTCGCTCACCGTTCCCTGTACATATACCCAGCCGCCTGGATTATTTACCAGGCTCCCCACCTGCGACCAATCGTCCACTGAGATATTGAATCCGGGAATAAAGAGGTTTTCTTCGTTGGCGCCAAGCATCTCTGCCTGCAGCCAGATTTGATCCTCCGCAGTTCCCTCCGCCTCGAACGCATAGAGGCGCAGCACAAGCAGCACGCCGTCGTTGCGAACGTATCCTCCGACGGTTACGGCATCACCATCCTGCGGCGGGCGATTACCAAGAGCATTGTGAGAGATTTCAAATGGGAGTCTGCCACTGATTGTCATGCCTTGATCGGTGATTCGGGCGATCCCTTGCACGAAGAGAGTGCGGGAGATTGGGGCGGGTTCGTCCGGGAACCGTGTTGTTCGATAGCGTTGCTCTGCGAGAGTCAACGCGTTGGCAACGTGCTCCCGCATGTGTGGCGGAGCGATCTGGTGGGCGATCTGGAGCATGGCGTACGCTCGGGCGGCAGTCTGTCGTTCAGCTTCTATGTATGACCGAAGACGAGCATCGACACGGACCTGCACAATGTTGCTGACCCCGGCAGAACTTGCGTCATCATCGTCAGGAGCAAGAGTGATCGATGGCTCAGCCGTCTCGTCACTCAGTTGACTAATGGCATCTGACTGTTGTCCGGCCTCCTGTTGCTGTTCAACATCGGCCTCCGTGTACCCGGCCTCCACGCGAGCGAATTCGATATTCTTGAGTACGTCACGGCTGAGCTCTTCTGCTTGTTGCTGGTCGCCGTTCTCTACGACGGCTGCGAGCTCCAGAGTGCGTCGTTCAATGAGTTCCAGGTAATAGATGGCCCGGCTTTCGTCCGAGAAAGTGATTGCGAGCCGCGCGTGCTCTGTGGCGCGCTTTACGGGATAGAGCGGGCTATCAGGCAGTGCGTCCGTGGAGGCGTATGCCGCGCCCATACTGAAGATCACAAAAAGCGCCATGGTTGTGAAGCCAATGGCCCATACGCGCGACCAGCCGGAGGCGCGGTTTCTCCACCATTCACGGATTGACAGTCGCCCAGACGGCATGTGCCGGTTCGTGGCGAGATGATGGCGCACCGCGCCCTCAAAGCGCGTGTGTGCCATGCGTCGCGTGGAATCATCACGGGTTGGAGCAACGTCAGCCATTGCCATGGCCGCTGCCAACAGGGGGCGCAGCTCGTCTGCGATGTCCGGATGACGACTCAGGCAGTCATCAATGGACTCACCGTGTCGGAGCGCCTCAAGGCACTCATTCACGATCTCCGAAAGGGCAGGGTCGTCAGGCGGCAGTGAGGTCATCGTGCTCCACCGCCTTGTGCATTTCCGGGCAACATGAGCCGACGCAGTGCTCGAATCGCGCTGTGTTGCAGCGCCTTCACCGCGCCTTCGTTGCGATTCATCACATGAGCTGTCTCAGCAATTGACAGGTCCGAGCCGAATCTCAGGGATATCACCTGCCGCTGCAGATCCGTAAGGCCGGCCATCGCCGTTCGCAGTTCTTGGAGGTCTGAAAATATGTCCACCCTTTCTTGCGGGTCTCGATCACGAGAGGGCAGGGGCGGCGCATCATCAAGCGGCGTTCCCGTCCGGAGCCGGCCGCGACGGTAGTGGTCGATAACGCGGTTGTGCGCGATTCGCATGAGCCACGCCGAGAACGGCACGTCTCTCCACTTGAATGACCCGATTGCCTCTAGCATGCGAATGAACACATCCTCTGTGATGTCCTCCGCGTCCGCGTCACTATCTACGCGATAGGCGACGTATCGAAAGACCCTGTCGGAATAGATCTCATAGAGTCGACCAAACGCCGCTGCCTTTCCGTTCTGCGCCTGCTGAACAATGGCTGCGATGTCCTCATCAGTCAGTGGTGTTTCCGCCCCCGAGTGAATGCGTGCTGGCTCCTGGTTCATTCACTACATCCAGATAACGTTTGGGTTCCTCTTAGGGTTAGCTGTCCGTTGGTGGCGATTTCACTTTATCCTTTTTGCAGGCGACGAGAGATCAATGGTGGACAACAACGCGTTTGACGCAATGCCCTGGCTGCTTCGCCCTATGCATGAGGGTGACATCACTCAGGCTGTCCAGATAGATCGCGACGCGTTTCCGGAGAACAGATACGCGCCGCCGTTCCGGCGCGATCTGCGTGAACGGAAGTATGCACATTATCTGGTTGCGGTTGCCCATGATGCACCCTATAACGATTATGCCCGCAAGAATGATCTTCCATCCACAGATAGACCCGGTGGGAATGGGCGGAGACGCGGCGGAGGAATCACGCACGCTGTCAAGCGAATCCTTGGAGTCGACACGGACGCGCCGCCCCCAACCGAGGAGTTGATCGCCGGTTATCTCGGCCTGTGGGCAGTGATTGATGAGGGCCATGTGACGAGTGTAGGCGTTCGCAAGTCGCATCGAGGACAGGGGATCGGTGAACTGCTCGTCATCGGCGCGGTGGAGGCCAGCAAGCTGCTCAATTGCCGGTCCGTGACGCTGGAGGTTCGGGTATCCAATGAGATTGCCCAGAATCTCTATAAGAAATACGGCTTCAAAATCGTTGGGCGACGCAAGCGGTATTACTCGGACAACGGCGAGGATGCTTACGTCATGACGACTGATCCGATCGATACGCCACAATTCTCCGGGCTGTTTACAGACCTGACTTACAGGCATTCGGATCGTTGGGGCGCAACATTCCGCACGTACGGGATGGAGGACGAGGACGGCGAATAGCGTCAGTTCCCCGAATCCCTTTAAAGTGGTTTAGGGGGTTGGCGTCGGGGGCGGCGCGTACCCTACAAGTTCCACATAAGCGGAACCGCCGACGGGCTCGCCTCCAAACGTGATGTCCGTTGCCGTCAGGCCCTCCCAATAAATTGTGTTCGGCGGAAAGGCGAGCGTGAATTCCTGATCGTCCAGCAGGGGCGTGAGCATCATTGAGAGTTCATGCGAGGGGATCGTGATGCGCCATCCCGCAGGGTACTCCCCGCCCGTGTGCGGACTTGCCCATGTGCTAAGAACTTCGATTGTGATGTCCTCGCCGTCGATGTGCGTTGTCGCGCCGGATCGGTCGACCAACGTGCTGTACGTAATGACTTGCCCGTCGGATTCACGGGCCTCGGCCACCATCAATTCATAGTCGTTGTCCATGGAGACGGCGAACCACTGCCAGCCGCTTGGATATCCACTGACGACAAAGTTGCCCCATTGGTGATCCATCCAGGCTTCCCCGGTGACGGCCAACTCCTGCCCATTGACGGTGAGCGCGCCGTGCAGGTCCATGTTGGTCCAGCTGTAGTAATAGGTCCAACCGTTCAGCGCCTCCAGGTAGCCGGATTCGTTGTGGAGAACGGCAGGCTTGGTAGTCTCCACAGTGAGATCGAAGGCGAATGTGTCCGTGGTTGCGGCGAATGAGTGTCTTCCATCGTTGCCGCTGAGCGTCCAGTCCACCACTGAGAATTCAAATCCCGTAGCCGGTTGCTCTTGCGCGCCCACCCCGAAGCGCACTGACTGTTCGCGGTGTTCTGCAGAGACATCAAACACAGATGCGTGCGACATATAGCCCGCGTCGCCGCTTTCCGGGTTCGTCACCTGGAATATGACGAAGTGGAACCCATACTCGTTTCCATCCTCGTTCTCCATGATGCCGCTGTAATACCACCACTCCACCAGGTCGGTGTGGGGCGCTTCATCGGCGGGCAAACTGATTGGGCGGGGCGTGTGGACGGCCGTTGGGCTTGGGATTGTGGTCGGAGCTGGTGTCGCCGTTGGCGTGCTTGTGGGGGTGGGTTCGCGCGTGGGAGTTGGAGTTGGCTCGCTAGCGCAGGCCGCTGCCAGCACGGCAACAGTAACCGCCACGAGCAGGGCCGCGTGTCGCAACGGGGCCAACAAGCGTCGACTGAGAGTCTGAGAAGAATAGGGCGCGTCCATCTGCCTTCAATTGTACGGGCACGCTCCCGCTGCGACATACGATATAGTTAAGGGCGTCCATACCGTGTGAGGTCGCTGTATGTGCGCCCCCCGGAATGGACAGGGTAGGACGAACGGAAGAAACGGGATTGGACGGACTCACAGAATGAGCGCAATGCACGTACTGACACTCACGCCAACGGGCCCCATGATTGCTGCGCCTTCCGGCGCTGAGGCGGCGGCCCGATTCTTCCGCGGACTTGGAGATCCAACGCGGCTCCGAATCCTCCACATTCTGCTGGAGTCAGAGCGCAGTGTCTCGGAACTTGTGGAGGTACTGGGAGCGCCGCAAGGCCGTGTTTCCAGCCACCTTTCCTGCCTGCGCTGGTGCGGTTTTGTGGACGCGGATCGGCGTGGCCGCAACGTGTTTTATTCGGTAACGGATCAGCGTGTGAGGGATATCCTGGCCCTTGGTGATGCCATGCTCACGGAAACCGCAGAGCGCCTGATGTCCTGCGCCGTTATTGACCAAGAGACCGTAAACGCCTAGGAAAGCGGCCTCGAGCCCAACCATGCTGTCGGCGCAAGCCGATACGAATAATGCCGCGCCCGTATACTCGGGGTAAATGAGGGCCGGATAATGTTCAACCTCCCCTTTGCCTTTGCCTTCAGCGCCGGTTTCGTCGCGCTGGCCAGCCCGTGCGGAGTTGCGATGCTGCCCGCGTACATCGGCTACTACATCGGTTCACGCGAAGAAGGCTACGAGGAGCGGCCCATTGCGCTCCGCCTTGGACAGGCGATGCTTGTCGGAGGCACGGCGGCGCTCGCTTTTCTGGTTTTGTTCGGTACGTTTGGCGTCGTGTGGAGCGCGGTGGGGACTATCTTGCGTGACATCATTCCCTATATCGCAATCCTCGTTGGCGTCGCGCTCGTGCTGTTGGGCGTGTACATGGTCGTGTTCATGCTGGTGAACAAGCGCTCTCTTTCCCTTATTCCGACCATCGGCGTCAATTGGGGCACGGGGAGCCGGGGGCTGACGTCGGTTTTCCTGTTCGGGTTGGCGTATGCGCTTGCCACACTAAGCTGCACGTTTCCCATCTTCCTGGCCATTCTCGCGCAGGGGCAGGTCATCGGCGGCTATGCGGCATTCATCATGTTTCTGATTTACGGCGCGGGGATGGGCGTGGGACTGATTGGCCTGACGCTGGGAGCGGCGGTTTTCAAGGACCTTATCCGCGTGGTGATTCGCCAGGCGATGCCGATTGTAGAGTGGGCGAGCCCGGTCATGCTCATCGGCGCGGGCGCCTACATAACCTATTACTGGTGGGTAAACTGGTTCGCGTTCAATGCGGATCTTTAGTGCCGCTTGCTCGCGGCAGTGAGAGTCTCGATTGGCAGTTTGCGCGGCGTCTCAGGGAGTAGGTAACGGCGGACATACGCGCGGGCAGGTTGTGAAAGCAGGTACGTATCTTTAATCTGCCCGATGCCCCGTGATATCAAGAGGAAACGACGGCGATAAAGCGAACGCATCGCCTCGCGTAAATCCTCCGCAGAGGTCTCAAGGCTGGACGACAACTCCGACAACGTCATGGAGCGCTCCGCCCATGCCAGAACGAGCATCACGCGTTCCTCATCAGCGTGAAATGAGCTGACGGTGTTCTTCTCGTGTCGCACTTTGCTTGCCTTTGCCATGCCTATTCGTCCGTCTAGAGTAGATCAGAGACGTTGACGTTGCTCAGTCGCTCCAGCGCGCGGTCAAGGGCGTCGTCTCCAACGGTCAGCGAGCAGCGGATATATCCCTCTCCCGCCTCGCCGTAACCGCGGCCTGGCGTCACAACGACGTTTGCCTCTCCGATGAGACGGGACGCGAAGTCACCGGACAACACGCCGTCCGGCAGCTTTGCCCACACGTACAGGCTCGCTTTGGGTGGATCGACCTCAAGCCCCATCTTGCGCAGGGCAGGGATAAGCTTATCGCGCCGCGCCTGGTAGACGGCGTTGTGGTGGTCAATGATGTCCTGCGGTCCCTCCAGCGCGGCGATGCCCGCCAACTGCACGGCCTGGAACACCCCAGAGTCCACGTTCGACTTGATGCGCATTAGCGCGTTGGTGACCTCGGCGTTGCCAACTGTCATGCCGATGCGCCAGCCCGTCATGTTGTACGACTTTGACAGGGAGTGGAACTCAATCCCAACGTCCTTCGCCCCATCCACCTGCATGAAGCTCACGGGCTTGTAGCCGTCGAACGCTACTTCTGTGTAGGGGCCGTCGTGGCAGACCACGATGTCGTACTTCTTGGCGAACTCCACCACGCGCTCATAGAAATCAAGCTCCGCCACCGCCGCAGTCGGGTTATTTGGGTAGTTGATCCATAGGAGCTTGGCCTTTCGGGCGACGTCCTCAGGTATGGCATCCAGATTGGGCAGGAAGCCTGTCTCCCGCTCCAGTGGCATGTAGTACGACTCGCCACCTGCCAGCATCGTCCCGACGCTGTAGACCGGGTAGCCGGGGTCGGGAACCAGTGCGATGTCGCCCTGATCCAGGTAGCACCACGCGATGTGGGCGATGCCCTCCTTGGAGCCGATGGTCGGCAGGACCTCAGTGTCCGGATCGAACTCCACGCCGAACCGCTTCTTGTACCAGTCCACGACCGAGCGCCTGAACGCCGGCAGGCCGTCGGATTCCGGGTAGCGGTGATTGGCGACATCTTCCAATGAAGTGACAAGGGCGCTGATGACGTGTGGGGCGGAGGGAAGGTCAGGATCGCCGATTGCGAGCGAAATCACATCCTCGCCACGTGCGCGCTTCTCATTGATCTTGCGGGTGACTTCAACAAACAGGTAAGGGGGCAACTGCGCTACGCGGCGCGCCTGCTCGGGTAGTGGCATTCGGCTAGGTCTCCTCCGTCCGATTCCATGAACGCTGAACAGCCGGACACGCATATTGTAGCAACACGAACTCTCTCCCAATTCTGACACGAGCGAGAGCCTATTATCCGTTTGTATTCGGGGTGCCCGCGCGCCTACAGTGGCGCATGGACGGGCAGGACAGCGACATACCCGTGGCTGACGACGCGGACGCCTCCGGCGATCAAGGCAGCGCGCCAATCGCGCCGCTGCTGCCGCGCCATATCCACCGTGGCTGGTGGATTGTGTTGGCGGGGGCTGTGTTATGGGGCTTGGCCGGTTTCGGCGAATCGTATGCCTCCCTTGATCTACTTTGGTTAGTGGAGCTAGACGGCTGGTCAAAAAGCCTAGCCATGGCCTCCGTTGGCATTTTTGCGTTCCTAGTTCTCCTGCCAGGTCGACCACTGTTCGGGATGTTGGCCGACCGCTACGGACCTCGCGTAATACTCCTACCAATCCTTATGTTGATCGTACTGTCGATAGGGGTGTTGAGTGTAGCAGGCGGGCCGTGGCCTCTTGCGGTTCTTGCTACATTCGTGCTCGTTCTGGTGATGGCAGTGTTGCCGATCACCTTGGCTGTGGCGACCGTTAACGTATTCCGACAGAACTATGGAATTGCCCTTGCTGTCCTGCTCACAGGACCGGCCTTGGCACAGCTAATCCCAACATTTATCTTCGATGTACCTGTGCTAGGGCATGCCATGTTCAGAGCAATCCTGGTGGATGAATGGAGTTCAACTTTCCTGAGTCTCGGTGATCTCCTTGTAGCTACCGCCTTGTTGATTGGCACGGGATTGATGGCGCTCGTCCTTTGGCGTAGGCCGCGTGACCAATCCATTGAGGCAACTGTTTCGTCTCCCACCGGCAATGAAGCACGTAAAGCAGGAGGAACAAGGGATGTCTTGAAAAGCCGTTCTTACGTGTTCTTTGTTGGCGCTCTAGTGCTGCAGGTCATTGGCGTTTCGACGCTCCTGTCTGCAGTTTCAGGCATATCGCCGAACCTGCGGATGTTTCTTCCGCTAGTCGTTCTTGGCGATCCTTCTGCCATATTCCCCCTCCTGAGCATTGCAGGTCTACTGGCAACCGGTTGGCTCTCCGATCGCTATGAGCGCCGAAGCGTTGTGGTCTGGATTCTCGTAGCCCAGATTCTGGCCGCGCCAGTCATGGTCCTGTATGCGGAAGAGGGGGGCGTGTTGCTTCTTGCCATTGCATTTGGAATCGGGTTTGGCGCTAATGGTGCAGCAAACCTGGCATTGCAGGTGGAACTCTGGAGCAATCTGAATTTCGGGCTACTTATGGGTGTTCATATGAGTATCGCGGCTCTCCTCTCGGCAGTATTGACCCCGATTGGCCTGTGGTTCATATACAAAGAGATCCCAACATCCGTGTCCTTACCGCTTGCAATCATCCCCCTCGCTATTGCCCTCATCCTCATCCTCCTCATGAAGCGCCCTCAACCCCAAGCGCCGGGCACGGTAGAAATTGAACCGCAGGCGGTATCGCTGTGACCGCAGAAACCCAAACCCCACGCCGCCGTCGTCCCCGCCTTTTCTATGGGTGGTGGATGGCGCTGTCCGGCCTGTACCTGATGTTCTGGACGACAGGTGTCAGTTTCTTTGGGTTCAGCGCCTTCTTTGACAGCATCCGACTTGACCTCAATTGGACGCGAGCGCAGGTCTCGCTCGGCCCTGCGATACTCGCCCTTCAAACCGCTGTGTTCAGCCCAACGATCGGCTTCCTGACGGATCGTCTGGGCCCGCGTCTCGTGACCGCGATTGGCATGTTCCTCGGCGGCGCGGGGTTCATCGTGCTCAGCCAGGTGGAGCATGCATGGCAGTACTACGTTGCGTTCATCCTCATCGGCAGCGGAATGGGCGCGACCTCATACGTCATGGTCGCGACGGCCATCAGCAACTGGTTCCTGCGCAATCGCGGCAAGGCGCTGGGCCTGACGTTCATGGGGCCAGGGTTCGCGGGCATCATCACGGCCCTGCTGGTGGTACTGATCAGTGAGTATGGCTGGCGTGACACTGCCCTGTTCACCGGTATCGGCACATGGATTACCTGCATCCCGCTCGCGCTCGTGTTGCGCCGCCGTCCTGAACACTACGGACTCCGCATGGACGGCGACCCGCCCGAGGTAGATACCTCCGAGACAGGGCAAGCCTCGGTTATGGCCGAGCCTGAGCCGTCCACGGGGGGAGTACGTTCAATCCTTCTAAGTCGGTCGTACTTGCTCTATGTCGGCGCGCTTTCCATGCAACAGATAGCCATCACTGCGATGGTTGTCCACCACATTCCAGCGCTGGTCAGCTACGGCTTCTCAACTGAGACCGCAGGAGCGATGGTTGTCGTGTTCACAGTCGCCAGCATCCCAATGCGATTCTTCTCCGGCGCGCTCGCGGACAGATTCAACAAACGACTCGTTGTGGCGGTTATGCTCAGCTTCCAGCTGGCCGGGGGGATCCTCTTCATCTTTGTCGCCGATATCTGGATGGCGATTCTCTTTGAGGTTATCTATGGCACGGGGTGGGGAGGCAGCAACGCGGCACGATTATCGTTACAGGGCGAGTATTGGGGGCGCGGTATATTCGGCTCACTGATGGGACTACAGGTTGGGGCAGGCGCAATTGGCGGGCTGATGGCGCCCGTCCTTGTCGGGTGGCTCGCGGACACGTATGACTACCGCATCGCATTTATGACCGTCGTGGTTCCGCTCGCGCTGGCTGTCGTCATGGTGCTGCTGATGACGCGGCCACAGAGTGGAAGCCCGAACGCGGTGAGGCTCGCCACGTGAGAACCGAAAAGGTCGTCATGACCGCGTGGATGTTTGCGCGGCACCCCAGCCAGGTCTTCTACGGCTGGTGGGTGACGCTGGCGGGTACGGGCCTCGCGGCCTACACAGACGGCATCGGCTTCTGGGGTTTCTCCAACTTCTTCGCGGCGATGGTCAGACATTTTGGATGGTCGCAGGCGCTGGCCGGCATTGGGCCGTCACTGCAGCGTCTGGAGTCCGGCATCACCGCGCCGCTAACGGGCTATCTCGTAGACAGGTTCGGCCCACGCAAGGTTCTGACTGTTGGCTATTTCGTTGCGGGCTGCGGCTGCATGTTGATGAGCCAGGTTGAGAACATCTGGCAGTACTACGGAGTCTTTATCATCCTGGCGTTCGGCCTAAGCGCCGGCTCGTTCATCGTGACGGCGGCGGCCATCAACGCGTGGTTCAGACGTTTTCGGGGACGCGCCAACGGCATCATGATCGTGGGGCCGGGGATGTCGGGCCTGCTGGCCGGCGCCTGGGCATGGATTATCCCGGAGTTCGGATGGCGATCTGTCCTGTTTGGTGCGGGAGTGGGTTTCTGGGTAGTGGGCGCGCTTCTCATCCCGCTCATCCGCAACAAGCCACAGGACTACGGCATGGAGCCGGACGGCGGCGAAGCGCCCGTGGATGAAACCGCGCCATCCTCCCGCGCGACCATCTTGCCGGAGGCCAACTTCACGCTTCGGGATGTCCTGACGAGCAGGGGTTACTGGCAATACGTCACCGCGAGCGCGTTGCTGGGCGCGTCATGGTCCATCATCACTTTTGAGGCGCTAATCCTACAGGAGAATGGATTCTCCAAAGGATTCATCGCTTTCATGTTTGCCTGGCAGACATCCTCAAGCATTCCCATTCGTGTCATCGCCGGAACGATGGCTGACTATGTTGACAAGCGACTGGTGCTTGCTGTGGGGATCACCGTACAGGGGATCGCAATAGTGCTGATACCCATGTCAACAGTGCCGTGGTTGACGATACTCGCCGGATTCCTCCTGGGCAGCGCCATTGGTGCACAATCATCGGTGCGGCTGGCGCTTCAGGCGGAGTATTGGGGACTGGCGATTTTTGGCCGTGTCTCCGGCATCCAGCAGGGGCTGGCCTCACTGCCGGCCATCGCGTCGCCAATTGCCATCGGTTGGCTTTACGACCAGACGGAAAGCTACGTCATTGGATTCATAGTTGTCGCCGCGATCCTGAGTATGTCCATACCGCTGACTCTGACTGTGACACGGCCGCGCCCGCAAGTATCCGACGCACCCTAAACCACACGCGACGGATTGCGGGTCTATACTAAAATTCATTCCGCCCGTTCGCGGGCTTCGATTTTTGTTGGGAGGTCGCCGTTAACGCAGCAGTATCGGTTCTGATGCACCCCAACCGCGTCTTCTACGGCTGGTGGCTGGCGATTGCCAGTTTCGGTGTCCTCTTCTACACAGCCGGTGTGTTCTTCTACGGCTTTGCGCCGTTCTTTGCAGAGATTATTGATGAGTTTGGATGGCCGACTGCTGTGGCTTCCATTGCCTTCGCATTTCAGCGGACGGAACAGGGTATTTTCGGTCCATTCGTTGGCTATGTTGTGGACCGTTTCGGGCCTCGCAAATCAGTTATGAGCGGCATGTTCATTCTCGGGTGTGGATTCATCGGACTGAGTTACATCCAGGAGCTGTGGCAATTCTTCGCTGCCTTTGCAGTGATGGCCCTTGGCCTCGCGTTCGGCTCCTTCCTCACAGTTAACACCGCCGTCAATTCCTGGTTCATCCGAAATCGCGGCAAGGCAATGGCTATCGTCTCCTACGGGGCGGGCGCGAGTGCTCTGCTCGTGCCGGTCGTCGTTGCTCTCATCGCAGTGTTCACCTGGCGGGAAGCGCTGCTGTATCTCGGGTTCGCAACGTTTATTATCGGGTTGCCACTTGGATTCTTGATGCGCGATGCACCGGAGAAATATGGACTAAGGCCGGACGGAGTCAGCGACGAGCAGGCGGCCCGAAATGCCGAAACGGATACGGACGACCGCTATGCGGATACGACGTTCACGGTAAAGGAAGCGATTAAGACAACGACGTACTGGAAATACGTAGTTGCGAACGTTTTTGGCTTCATCTTCTTCGGTTCATTCATCATTCACCAAATCATCGTGTGGAAGTCTTTCGGCTTAAGCCCATGGTGGGCGGCGGCGCTGGCGACACTCCTTCCCCTCTCCAGTTTCCCTGCCCGCATCATCGGTGGAATACTTGCAGACATCTATGACAAGCGCAAAATCGTCGCAGTCTCCTTCGCCTTGCAGATTATAGGAGCGGTACTCTTCTTGTTCGCACGTGACCCAATTACGGGTGTTCTCTTCGCCGTGTTCTTCGGATTCGGGTTTGGCCTCGGAAACCCGCCGCGATCTGCCCTGCTCGGTGAACTTTTTGGGCGGCAGATCTATGGTCGTTTGCTCGGACTGCAGTTTACATTCACGTCGCTCGGGGGGGTTTTTGCCCCAATCCTCGCCGGGTACATGTACGACACGTACGGGGCGGACGGCTATCGATGGGCGTTCTTCGGACTGGGCCTTATGGCCATCATTTCGCTTTATATGTATCTGACCATGAAGCGGCCGCAATTGCCCGCTCGACTCGCAAAGACGTACGTCGAATCAGGTACCGCGGAGCGGTCTAGTTCGTGAGAAATTGGCCGGCGTAGACGGTTGTAGCAGGGCCGGTCATGTAGACCTGGCTGTCCGGGTTGCCGTCCCACTCGATTTTGAGCGCCCCACCCGGCAGTTCCACTGACACGCAGTCGTCCACAATGCCGGCGATGCACGCCGCAACTACTGCGGCGCACGCTCCGGTGCCGCACGCCATTGTGAGGCCTGCGCCGCGCTCCCATACGCGCATGGTTATCGTCTCGCGGGACTGCACATTAACGATCTCAAAATTGACGCGCTCCGGGAACAGTGCGTGGTGTTCGACCATCGGCCCGATGGTCTCTAGTGGGAAATCAGCCACCGGAGAATCGATGAACGCGACCGCGTGAGGATTGCCCATCGATACGAAGGACAGGCCAAGAGAATACCCTCCGATTTCAAGCGCGTGTCCTTGCACAGGCGCCGGGCCGTTCACAGCAACCGGAATTTCGTGAGGTTCGAGTATCGGTGCGCCCATACCGACTCTAACGGCATCGATCACGCCCGATGATGCGCCATTTTGCGGCCACACCGTCATCTGCCCGCCGAGCGTCTCGATTGGCAGACCGGCCTCGTTGCGAGTCGCTGAGCCATCGACGATACCGCGCTCGACGGCGTATTTGGTGACACAGCGGATGCCGTTGCCGCACATCTCCGCCTCAGAGCCGTCGGGGTTGAAGATCTGCATGCGCAGGGCAGCGTCATCTGAAGGGCGAATGACAAGGATGCCGTCTGCGCCCACGCCGAACCGGCGGCTGCACATCTCCCGCGCGACCTCCGGCCAATTCGTAGAATCAGCCGCTGCGGGGCCGCCCTCGACAACGATGAAGTCGTTGCCCGTGCCGTGCATCTTTGTGAAGTTCATGCGCCAAGTATACCGTTGTCATCTGTCACAGTCCCAGCTTGGCGTGTATCTGTTTCGCAAGCCGCTCAGGGTTCTCGCTCGCGTTCATCCACGTGATGCGCTCATCATCTGCTCGGAACCACCCGAATTGCGTGCGGGCGAATCGGCGCGTTTTGCTGACGATGGTCTGCCGCATCTCATCAAATGGGAGCCGTCCCTCCGTGTGTGCCACGATTTCTCGGTAGCCGATGCTACGGAACGAAGAAAGCGACGGCGAGTAGCCCTGCTCCAGGAGATCCTTGACCTCGTCGATCCAGCCGGCCTCCAATTGACGGTCAATGCGCTGTTCGACACGCACGTCCAGCGCCTCACGCTCCATGCTGACGCCGGCGATGCGTATGTCCCAGGACGGGGCAGTTTGAGTGCGCTGCTCGGAGAAGGGGCGGCCTGTCGTCTTGACAACTTCCAGCGCGCGAACGGTGCGGATCAGGTTGTTGGGGTGGATGAGTTCCGCAGCGATCGGATCCAGGCGGCGGAGTTCCTGGTGCAAGACGTCACGTCCTTCGGCTTCTGCACGCTCCATTAATTCCGCGCGCAGATCAGGGTTTGGCGCCACCTCAGGAACGTTCCATCCCTCAAGCAAAGCCCACACGTATTGGCCTGTGCCACCCACGACTAGTGACGTCTTCCCGCGCTTATGGATGTCCTGTATAGCGCATTTGGCGGCAGCGAGAAATCGCCCCAGCGAAAAGTCGTCCTCGGGCTCGGATATGCCATAGAGATGGTGCGGCAGGCCGCCGCGATCTTCCTCAGAAGGTATGCCTGTGCCGATCGCCATGCCGCGGTAGACTTGCCGGCTGTCCGCGTTGATGATCTCCCCGTCAATGTGTCGAGCGAGTTCTACTGCTACGGCCGACTTCCCAACCGCTGTGGCGCCAACAAGCGCAATGACCGGTGTACCCATGAGTGAAATCTGACTTTGTTCGGCGCAGCGCGTGAGCGCGACCCTAATTTTGCGGCAGTTCCACCCACGTGCCGCCCTGCCGCATTGAGGCGACGAACGCCTCCGCCGCGTCGATAGATTGCAGTCCCTGCTGTAAGGTCAGGAGGAGTGGAGTCGGTTCCGCGCCGCCCATCACCCATCCGAGGAACTGCTCCTCGATGTTGACGCGGCGCTCCTCCTCATACACCTGTCGCAGATCGTCCGGCACCGATACCACCTCAGCTTCGCCATCGCCCGAAGCGATACGCACGGATGCGAACGGATCGGCAGGGTAACCCTCGATGATGATTGTGCCCTCCTCGCCGTGCAGGGCGACATGGGCGTTCTGCGTTGCTTTTGGTGCGAGATTGTCATGCACGTATCGGACGGCGACATCATCACCGAGATCCGCGATGATCGCTGAGAAACCGACGCGTCGGTTATCTACCTCGTGCTGCTTGCGAACCACCAGCAAACGCTGTTGCTGTCCCAGCCATCGATTCAGGATGTCAAAGTAGCTGCCAAAGGCGAGGAACGGCGTGTGCCACTGTATCTCTGCACTCAGAACGCGACCAATGCGACCCGAGGAAAGCAGGCGTAGAACGAGCGCGTCCTCACGATCGTAGGGGCCGCCAGGAAACGCCGGATACTGCCGCGCCTTGAGCTGCGGACGCGCCTCAAGCGCCACCACGATTTCACGCCCCTCCGCTCCGGTCATCGCCAGTGGGTTCATGGTGAGCAGATGTTTATCATTCTCCAGCGCGCCAAGCAGGATATCGCGATGCTGCGGGGCCTGGGTCCCGTTGAAGATAAGGTCCACGTCCGACGAGGAAACGATGTCTTGCCAAGAGGCTTCCTGTAGAGGTACACCGAACTGTTCGGCGACGCGGGCGGTCGATTCTGCGCTGTTGTTTGCCACTGCGACGAATTCGACACACGGAACCCTTGCGAGCTCCGGCACGACGCGCCGCTGGGAGAATCGGCCCGCGCCGACAAGACCAATACGAATGGTGGAACCGTTGGACATGCTAGTGCTCTCCTCCTGGATAACCGTGGCCGGCATGGCGCCGGTACGTGTGTTGACTAGATCTCGTAACGTCTGTGCGGGCTGGTCATGTGTTCAGTATAGACGTGGAGACGGGGTGTTCGAGACGGGATGCAGACCAGACGGCGATTACCCGCGCTCTCGTTCTTCCGCCGCTCGAACCAGGGCAACGAACTGCTCGGCATTGAGTGATGCGCCGCCAATCAGCCCGCCGTCGATGCCAGGTTGCGCAAGGAGTGATTCAACGTTTTGAGGGTTCATTGAGCCCCCATAAAGGATGCGAACGGACTCCGCCTCCTCCTCCCCACGGGCCTCTGCGATGGTCTGTCGAATGACGGCGATTCCCTCGCGCGCGTCGTCCGGTGTTGCCGCGACACCCGTGCCGATGGCCCACACGGGTTCATAGGCAATGACAACCGTGGAAACATCGTCCACGTCCACCAGGCCGCCAGAGGTCTGGGTTTGGAGAACTGTTGCCGTCTCTCCCGCCTCGCGTTGCTGGAGAGTCTCGCCGACGCACATGATAGGCGTGAGTTCATATTCAAGGGCTGTGCGGACCTTTGCGTTGACGAATTCGTCAGTTTCTGCGAAATAGGCGCGTCGTTCTGAATGGCCGACAATCACGAAACTGCATAGGCCTTGCAGCATGTTCGGCGCAACCTCTCCCGTATATGCGCCTGATTCTGCCGGATACAGGTTCTGCGCGCCTAGCGCGACGGGAGATCCTCGTAGGGCTTCAGCTACGATTGGGAGCGAAACGAAGGGCGGGCACACTGCTACATCAACGCCCCGGGGCATTCCTACCGTGTGGACGATGTTGTAGGCCAATATTCGCGCCTCTGCAAGCGAGGTGTTCATTTTCCAATTGCCGACGATCAGCGGCCTGCGTTCAGATGTCATGTTCGTTCTTTCACAATGTAGGGCCTTTAAGCGCCGAATTTATCCAGTTTACCGGCGTTGGCGAGCGCTAAAGGCATGATGTCTGTGGCCGGGATGGTCCCCAGCATTCCTTTTGCGCACTCTCGCTCGGTGAATGTTTCTGTGTAGCCGGCGGTGATTTGTCGTGAACGGATCATCAGCGGGACCGGATGCCAGCTGTGGGCGGCCATGGCGGTTGGTGTTGAATGGTCGCCCGCCACAATCAACACGTCGGGATCAAGGTCCAGCAAGGCGGGGAGGGCGCGGTCGAGCCGTTCGATCGCTTCTACCTTGGCGTCGTAGTCGCCGTCCTCGCCGGCGCTGTCCGTGTACTTGTAGTGGAGGAAGAAGAAATCGTGATCGTTCCAGATTTCTTTGGTGGTTTGGATCTGGTCTTCGATGGTATCGCCTGTCTCGACTACGTTCATGCCCACGAGCTTGGCGAGGCCTCGGTACATGGGATAGGCGGCGATTGCGGCGGGGTTCAGGCCGTAAATGTCGGCCATTTGGGGAAGGTCCGGCGTGGTGGAGAATCCCCGGAGAACCAGGCCGTTTGCGGGGTGGCGGTCCGCGATTGCAGAGGCGGCCTTTTCAAGGAATATATTGACGATGTTGGCGGTGTTATCCGCCCACGGCTCGGTCGCGGTGACTGTTAGCGGGGCCAACCCCTCGCGCTGGGGGTCGCTGTCCGTCAGGGCATCGCTGAGCTGAGGTCCGCCGTCCTCCGGGCGCAAGAGCAGGGCAAAGCGGTGCTCGCGACCGGAGGCTGCGATGGGTTGGGCGTTGTCGACAGAGATGGCGTTAAGGCGGGTAATGAGTTCCCGGTTGATGTCGGTTGAGATGCGGCCTGCGCGTCGGTCGGTGATCAGGCCGTCATCGTCGATCGTGCAGAAGTTGCCTCTGGCGGCGACGTCGCCGTCACGGACATCCATGTCCAACCCAAGGGCTTCAAGGATGCCGCGGCCGATGAGGTATTTGACGGGGTCGTAGCCGAACAGGGCGAGGTGTCCGGGGCCGCTGCCGGGGGTGATGCCGTGGGCGACGGGGATAGATAGTCCGGTCTGCGAGGAGCGGGCGAGACGGTCGAGGTTGTCCGTCTGGGCAGTTTCAAGCTCCGTGCGGAGGGTCTTCGGGTGCGGAATGCCACCGAGGCCGTCCATGACGAGCAGGACGATCTTGGTGTCCGTTTTGCGGGCGAGGCTCTTGATCAGTTCAAAGTCGGCCATGTCGTGTGGACAGTATAGCGGGGACGGAGTTGGAGGTGGCGGGGCGACCCTTCGACGGGCTCAGGGCGAACGGGGCCCTTCGACAGGCTCAGGGTGAACGGGGGGGGGTCACCTCCACGCTGGCGCTTCCCCATCAAGGGGGAGGAGAACCCCGATGGATTCCGGCTTGCGCCGGAATGAGGGGAGTGGCGTTACGGTGGTTGGTTGCATTTCGCGTTCTGGATTCCCGCTTTCGCGGGAATGACGGTGGGGGGCGGGAATGGTGGGTGGGGTTCACCCTTCGACGGGCTCAGGGTGAGCGGGGGTTAGTTGGTGTTTTGGAGGGCGGCTATGCCTGGGAGGGTGCGGCCTTCAAGGAATTCGAGGGCGGCTCCGCCGCCGGTGGAGACGTGGGTCATGGCATCGGCGAGGCCGAGGGAATCGACGGCCTCAGCGGTCGAGCCGCCTCCAACAATAACGGTAGCGCCCCCACGCGCGTGTTGCGCAGTGACTCCCGTACTCCTCGCCGCATCCCCTGCGGTAGCGCCCGCGCGGGCGTGTTGGGCGAGGCTCTCGCCAACCGCGCGGGTGCCGGCGGCGAATTGCTCGAACTCGAAGACGCCCATCGGGCCGTTCCACAGGACGGTTTGGCAGAGTCGAAGGGCGCGGGTGTAGGTGTCGCGCGTCTCCGGGCCGATGTCCAGCAGCATCGCATCATCGGGGATCGTGCTGCTGTTGACGACGGTCGCAGTAGCGTCCGCGGAGAGTTCGGTGGCGACAACGACATCGGTCGGGATCAAGAGTTGGATGCCGCGGGCTTTTGCGGCGCTTTCAATGCGCGCGGCCATCTGCGGGCCGTCGTCTTCGAGCAGGCTCTTGCCGGTTCGCAGCCCTCGGGCCTCGAGGAACGCGGCGGCCATGCCACCGCCGACGATGAGCATGTCCGAATTCTCGATAAGTCGCTCCATGACGGCCATCTTGTCGCCGACCTTCGCGCCGCCCATGAGTGTGGCGAGCGGCCGTCGCGGCGACTCAAGGATGCCGCCCAACATGCGGATCTCCTTATCAAGGAGGAATCCGGCGACGGCGGGGAGGATATGCGCGACACCCTCCGTGGAGGCGTGGGCGCGGTGGGCGGACCCAAAGGCATCGTTCACAAAGATATCGGCGAGGCTTGCGAGGGCGGCGGAATGATCGGGGTCATTCTTCTCTTCTTCGGGGTGGAACCTGGTGTTTTCAAGGAAAAGGACGTCACCCGAGCCAAGGGCGGCGGCCAACCGCCGGGTCTCGTCGCCTATGGAGTCCGGTGCGACGGTGACGGGGGATTCAAGAAGCTCGGAGAGTCGTGCGGCCATTGGCGCCACACGCAGCCCGTCGTCTGGGCCCTTGGGCCTGCCTACGTGGGTGGCGAGGATGACGCGCGCGCCGTGCTCACGGAGGTAGTTGATGGTTGGGAGGGCGGCGCGGATGCGGGAATCGTCGGAGATTGTGGTTGTTCCGGGTTCAAAGGGAACATTGAAATCGACGCGAACGAGGCATCGCGCACCGGACACGTCGATATCGCTGACCGTCTTTTTCATGGTGTTGGCGTTATTCCCCTGACCCCACGAGCGTTCACCGTCGATGATAGCAAAGGGGGTGGGGTGGGGGGACGGGAGGGCAGCTAGCCGATGTCCATGCGGGGGGATGTGGAGTCTGTTCTGCGGCGGCGGGGGGCGCGGCGGAAGGTGGGGGCCTGGGAGAGGCCGAGTTGAGGGATGGCGGGGCCGCTGCCGTTGAGGATGTCCTCGATAGTGGCGATCTGGACTCTCGGGAATTGGCGGTCCGGGTAGGCTTCGGGAGTGTAAAATCCGGCGGACGCGGCCTCATCGAGCATCGGTCTAGTGGGCGGACGCAGGGTGATCAGCAGGGACATTTCCGCCTTCTCGCGTTCCATGTCGCCTTTAAGCGTGGCGATGACGTTGCGGCCAACCTGCCCGCTCTTGACCTGGACGATGACGGTCTTTGCCTTGCCGGATTTTCCGTCAAAGAAGTTGATGTAGCCGTCGATGCCGGCGTCCGCGCCCTTCTTCATGTCGCGCCCTGGGCGGGCCTCCACCAGGCCAAGCGCCCAGTATTCGAACTGGTAGCGGCCGGTGTTGCCGCCCTCAAGTGAGAGGGCGCGGGCGCTCTCAGCGTCCGCGGGCGAGCCGATGACCTGGTAGTCGGACAGCTCATCGCCGAACGAGTCGCGCAGGCGGCTGCGCATGAGGGAGATAGCGAGATGGGTGACGTCAATGCCGATCCACTTGCGGTTGAGCCGCTCCGCGACGGCAACGGCGGTGCCGCATCCGCAGAACGGGTCAAGGATGACATCGCCCTCGTTACTGGATGCGGAGATGATGCGCTCCAGCAGGGCCTCGGGTTTCTGGGTCGGGTAGCCTAGGCGTTCCTTGGCGTGCGACGAGATTGGGCCGATGTCATCCCACACGTTGCCCACAGGTACACCGGGCATCTCGTCTAAGTACAGTTTCGAACTGAGCCTACCATCCATGTTCTCGGGAAAATGCAGCCGACCCTCAGCATCGAGCTGTTTCATTCTCTCCAGGGAAACTGTCCATCCATTTGGATGTGGCTTGTAGCCTTTGTAGTCGTATGTCAGGTTCGGACGTGGGGCAGGGCTACGCATGTTGTTCAGCCGATAGCGACGTCCATTCTCATCCACGAACCTATAGAACTTGTCCAAGTATTCCTGAGAGTACGGAACGTACACCCTGTTGAATGTGAAATCGGATGTCTTTGTATAGGTGAGGATAATATCGGCGACTGCGCTGAAATTTCGCCTAGCGTCGTTGTGGCTAGTCGTCCTACGCCAAGTAATCTCATTCCTAAAGTTCTGCGGACCAAACACGGCATCCAAAAGGAGCTTGAGGTAGTGGCTGGCGGTGGGGTCGCAGTGGAGGTAGATGCTGCCGGTGGGCTTGAGGACGCGGTGCAGCTCGACCATGCGCGGGGCCATCATGGTGAGGTAGGCCATCATATCGTTCTGGCCGAGGAACGTGCGCATGGCCTGGAGCATGCCCGCGAGCTTGCGCGGGCCCGTGGTAACGACCTGCTGGTAGTGCCATTCGGCGTCCGTGCTCCAATGCCAGGTGTCGTCGAATGCCTGTATCTGGGCGGCTGACTCCGAGGAATCATGCTCGCGGAAGAGGACGTTGTAGGTGGCGTTGGAGTTGAAGGGGGGATCGAGGTAGATGAGGTCAACGGACTCATCAGGGATGTGCTCCCGCATGATAGGGAGGTTATCTCCGAAGTAGAGTTTGTTTTGCCAGTCTGGTGGGGTTGGGGTGGTCATGGGTGTTAGTCTCCGCCAATCAAGCTTGATGGTTATAGCTATGCCTTCAACGTTTCAGCGGGGAACTCGCGCTTCAAGGTTGCCAATACGTCTCCAAAGGTCTCTCTGATGTTCCCGAACCGGATCTGGTCGATACCGCTGATATTCGAAAAGTCCTCTGTATTCTCTTCCAATAATGCGATCGCACGGTGGAAACCCAGTTTGCCCTGAAATAGTCCCAATTCATGCACGACGTTAAGTCGAGGGTTCAGCAATCCTTCTGCGGTTTCGTCCTCTGCGGTCAAAACTACGAGGGCGAACTTACTCTCGTCTAGCATACCTTCGAGAATGTCACGTACTGCATGACCTGCTCGCGCACCAATCTCATACGCAAGTACTTCATATCCATGTTGATCTTGGAGGTGATCCTTTAGGTCGCGCCAAACTCTAGATTGCCCATGACCGATGAATATTTTCGGGCGAGAATCTACGGATTGCTCCGGAAGGTCGATCCGACTGTCTTCAACACTGCGGTCAAAGATGCCTGAGACTGCCTCAATCTTGGCACGGTCGGGCGCTGCAATATCCACCTGAGTGGAGATGTAGGGTACGTTGCCGATATTGAATGCGATAACGATTACACTTAGGTCATAACCTCCTAGCTTGTGTTTTCCGAATTGAGCGCCGCCCTTGGATCGGCGATAATCGGCGAAGAATTCGTCGATTGAGTCATGCGACCAAGTTGAGTCTTCTAGCTCCACGCTCAAATTGTGCCTATAGTCTTTATCATCTCGTGACCCTGCTTGCCGGGCGAACTCAGCCGACGCTTCGCGTATTACGTCTGGCGAGAATCGAACGTAATCATACTTCGTGGTCTTTTGCATGTCATCGATCACACATTCCTTTCTAATGTTGTGAATCAGTCCACTTCATTCTAACGATGGCTTCCGGCTTTCGCCGGAATGAGGGGAGTGGCGTTGTATGGTTTGGTTGGCGCAAGGGGATTCAGATTCCCGCCTGCACGGGAATGACGGAAGGAGGCCGGAGTGTGATTGAGGTTTGGATTCCTCGGCTGCGCTCGGAATGACATGTGGGTGGGGCGCGGGAATGACGGAGGAGGGTGGGGTTCACCCTTTGACAGGCTCAGGGTGAACGGGGGGTACTGGGTTCCCGTGTCAAGCACGGGAATGACGGAGGGGGGACCCTTCGACTGCGCTCAGGGTGAGCGGGGGGCGCCCCCACCCTCGCCCTCCCCTATCAAGAGAGGGGATTCACGAAGGGGGGCGGGAGTTCCGAGGGATTCGTGTTAGGTCTGGGAGGCCCAGCGGGCGAGGGCTTTGTCCGGCGAGGATATTTGGCTCACTGACTTGTAGTAGTAGTCCTGCCAACCCTTTTCGGGCAGTCCGGTGAAGAGCATGAGGTTCAGCGGGTAGCGTGCGCTCTCGGAGGCTCGGCGGAAGTCGTCCCGGAATAGAAAGGTGGGCTTCTTTAGCGCGATGGCCATTCCGAGTTCGATCATTACGCCCTCGTCCGGCGGGACGCCGTTGACGACGGCAAAGATGGCGTCACTCTCAACCACGTCGCTGTAGTTCTTCTGCCCAACTTCATAGGCCCATCCCTCCTGGGTGAAGTCGGTCTGATTCCCCCGTGAGAAGGGCTCCCAGACCTCCAGGCCCAGTTCTTCCAGAGCAGAAACGATCGGTGGCAGGAGGAGGGAGCGTTGTTGTTCAGAGAAGCCGTACGGGTTTGCAAGGTAGATTGTTTTTGCCATATCAGACTTCCTTAAAGCTCAGCAGGTCCTGGCGCCACGGTCGCCTTTTTTGATTCGAGTGCTCATCAGCAAAAGGGTGAGGTTATCGGCAAAGCAGGGATCGTTGCGCCAGATGTCAGAGGGTGCAGTCATGGGGTTAATGATAGGGGAAGGGGGGTTGCGGGGGGCTGCCAGCAGGGGCGCGGTGATGGCGTCGTCAACGTCGTTTTGCTTGACGGTGAATCGGGGGTATGCTACCGTCCGCGCATTGTCCATGACGTTTTGAGGGCTTTACGGCCTAGTTGTTATGGACGAACGGGGAGGAGAAGGATAGAGGGACTTACTTGTCGTCATCCGACTGAAACACGCTTACAATAGATATTCACTGCGGCCCGCTAGCTCAATCTGGCAGAGCAGCTGACTCTTAATCAGCGGGTTCCAGGTTCGAATCCTGGGCGGGTCACTTGGTGAGTAAATAGGGGAAGTGTCGGAACTGGCAGACGAGCATGATTTAGGATCATGTGCCGAAAGGCGTAGGAGTTCGAGTCTCCTCTTCCCCACGAGAATGAAGCCGACAGGTGTGGCGGCAGGATCGTCTGAATAGGACTGGAAGCAGCGGGCATTCGTGCCCTGGGGGAGTGTAGCGAGGAGGCTCTGTGGCAACCCAGACATCTCAGCCCAAGGTTCTGGAAATCAAGGACCTGGTAACGAGGTTTTATACGACGGATGGCATCGTCAAGGCCGTCGACGGCGTGAGCTATGACGTGCATGAAGGCGAGATCGTCGGCGTCGTCGGCGAGAGCGGCTCCGGCAAGAGCGTGACCGCGCTTTCCGTGATGAGGCTGATTCCGCCTCCCGGCGGACGCATCGAGCAGGGCGAGGCGCTCCTTGACGGGGAGGACATGCTCAAGATGAGTGGGGATCGTGTCCTTGAGGTGCGCGGCGCGAAGATCGCCATGATTTTCCAGGAGCCGATGACCTCTCTCAATCCCGTTCTCACCATCGGCCGCCAGTTGACGGAGGCGCTGGAGACGCACCTGAACATGAACCGGGAGCAATCCGCGACGCGCGCCGGTGAGTTGCTTGAAATGGTCGGCATCCCGGACGGGCGGAATCGACTGAATGACTATCCGCACCAGTTCAGCGGGGGGATGCGGCAACGCGTGATGATCGCGATGGGTCTCAGCTGCGAGCCGCGTCTGCTTATTGCAGACGAGCCCACGACGGCGCTGGACGTGACGATCCAGGCGCAGATCCTGGAGTTGATGCAGCGCCTGAACGAGGAGTTGAACACGGCGGTCATCATCATCACGCACAACCTTGGCGTGGTGGCGCGCTACGCGCACTGGATCAATGTGATGTACGCCGGAAAGATCGTCGAGTCCGGTCCGGCTGAAACGATATTCAAGGACCCCAGGCATCCGTATACGATCGGTCTGCTGTCTTCGGTTCCGCGCCTTGATGAGCCGCGGAGGGCGAAGCTTGAACCGATTGAGGGGATGCCCCCCGATCTCATGAATCTTCCGGGCGGGTGCTCTTTCCGCCCGCGGTGCCCGTTCGCAATCGATCGCTGCGCCGAAGAGTATCCACCGTTTGAGTTGGTGGACGGAAAGACAGATCAACATAAGGCGTGCTGGGTGGACGTGACCCAGGTGTCCGGCGCGCATGCAGGGAGCAATAACTGATGACGCAGACAGACGTAGAGGTCACCGGGCACGGAACCGAACAGTACACCGGTGAGTACCTTCTTGAGGTCAACAATCTCAAGATGTATTTCCCGGTCAGCTCCCGGGGGATCATTCCCCGGCATGTGGCGGACGTGAAGGCCGTTGATGACATCAGCTTCTTTGTCCGGAAGGGCGAGACGCTGGGCGTTGTGGGCGAGTCCGGCTGCGGCAAGACGACCGTCGGCCGCAGCATCATGCAGGTCTACAAGATCACTGCGGGCGAGGTCATGTTTGAGGGAGTCGATCTGGCCCAGCTAAGCCCGGGCCGGATGCGTCGCATGCGCCGCCGCCTCCAGATGATCTTCCAGGACCCGTACAGCTCCCTGAATCCGCGGATGACCGCCGGTTCCATCATCGGTGAGCCGATTCGCATCCATAACATGTCGAGCGGTCGAGGCGATTACGTGGACCAGGTGGAGGAGTTGTTGCGCGTCGTGGGACTGAACCCGTACATGCGCGACCGCTATCCCCATGAGTTCTCCGGCGGCCAGCGCCAGCGCATCAGCGTCGCCCGCGCTTTGGCGGTGCGGCCGAGCCTGATTATCTGCGACGAGCCGGTGTCCGCGTTGGACGTGTCCATCCAGGCGCAGGTGATCAACCTGCTCGAGGAGCTGCAGGATCAGTTCGACCTGACGTACATATTCATCGCGCACGATCTTTCCGTGGTGCGGCACATCAGCGACCGCGTTGTCGTGATGTACCTGGGCAAGATCGTCGAGATTGCGACGCGCGAGGAGCTGTATGAGAACCCGCTTCACCCGTACACACGGGCGCTCCTCTCCGCCGTGCCGATTCCTGATCCGATTGTTGAACGTCAACGCGAGCGCATCGTGCTGGCGGGCGACGTGCCGAGCCCGATCCGACCGCCGTCCGGCTGCCGTTTCCATACCCGCTGCCCCATCGCGATTGATGTGTGCACCGAGGAGGATCCGGAGTTCCGCGAGATGGGCGGGGACCACTGGGTGGCGTGCCACCGGGTGTAGGGCCGAGAACCAACCCTGAACAGGGCAGGGGCCGTAGCCGAAAGGCTGCGGCCCCTTTCTTTGTTTTGATGTATTGCCAATTGGTAGAGAGTTATAGATTTGCTACGGCAATTGCGGGATTACGAGGAGCTGGATACTTATAAGTTAGACTACTACGATTTGGTCTCGCGCTCGCGGACTTCAATCTCGGCTTTGCGTTTGAGCATGGCGTTGCGGACGGCGTTGACGTAGCTCTTGCCGCTGACGCCCATCTTGCGGGCGCGGCGTCGTTTCTCCTGGCGCTTCTCACCGCGGGTTCGACCTTCCGGACTGATATCGTCTGCCATAGGTCTAATGTCCCCGCCTAAACGTGGTGGCGTAATCTTTCTGGAACCTTGCGATCTGATTCAGAGCCCATGGAGCAAGACTTGATCGCCCGACCTCTCGTGCCGATCGTTCTAGGGCAACTTGAAACTGAGTGTCGTCGAATCTGTTCTGGTAACTGCGAAGTATTGCCAGAATCTCACCGTAGGCTTTTCCGTCATGGCCTTCGCCAGGGCAAAAGCGTGCTGTAGGGCTAGTAATGAGGTTGCCGCAGTAAGGACATCCATGTGGCAGCCCGATCCTCTTGAAGGAGTCATCGACGTAGCGGGTGTAGTAAGTGTAGTCGAAGAGGGTTTCTAGTTCGTCCGGGGTGAGGTGTTGGGCTACGGAATTGTCCTGTCTTAGGAGGTCTCGGAAGTCCTGGCCGGTGTTCCAACTCTCCATGGAGGCGGTCTGGGTAATCTTGTAGGCTTCGTCGCGGGAAAGGCCCTTGTCGATAAGGGCGAGCATGACGCGCTGGGAGAAGACGAGGCCGCGCGTCTTCTCCACGTTGGCGAACATGGTCTCCGGATAGACGCGCATCTCGCCGATAACATACGTGGCGACATCGAGGATGTAGTCGAGGGCCATGGTGGCGTCGGGCAGGATGATGCGCTCCGCTGAGGAGTGGGAGATATCACGCTCATGCCAGAGGGCGACGTTTTCGAGGGCGGTCACCGAATGGCCTCGGATAAGGCGCGCGAGGCCGCAGATGCGCTCAGAGAGTTCCGGGTTGCGCTTGTGGGGCATGGCGGATGAGCCGGTCTGGCCGGCGTGGAAGGGTTCTTCGAGTTCTCGCACCTCGGTGCGCTGGAGACCACGAATCTCGGTGGCGAATTTCTCAAGGGAGGCGGCGCAGAGGGCGAGCGCGGTGACGAACTCGGCGTGACGGTCTCGCGGCACGATCTGGCTGGAGATATTTTCAACTTCGAGTCCGAGGAATCGGCAGGCGGTCTCTTCAATCTCGGGGGGCAGGGTGGCGTGGGTGCCGACAGCGCCGGAGAATTTGCCGACGCTGACTCCGCGGGCGGCCTGCTCAAGCCGCTGCCTCATGCGTCGCGTCTCCTCCACCCACAGGGCGAGTTTGAGACCGAGCGTGGTCGGTTCGGCGTGGACGCCGTGGGTGCGCCCCATCATCAGGGTGTCCTTGTGCTCGACGGCGCGGCGGGTGATGGCCTCTTCGAGCTTGTCGATGTCCTCGAGGAGGATGTTGGACGCGGCGCGGAGCTGGAGGGCGGTGGCCGTGTCCCAGACATCGTTTGATGTGAGGCCCCTATGGATGTGGCGGCTCTCCGGGCCGAGGTCGCGGGAGACAGATGAGAGGAATGCAGTCACATCGTGGCGCGTCGTCTTGAAGGCCTCTTCCCAGTGGGGCATGTCAAAGGTGGCGCGTTCGAGCAGGGGGATGTCCTCTGCGGGGATCTCGCCGTGCTCCGCCCACGCCTTACAGACGGCAAGCTCGACTTCAAGCCACGTCTCGAACTTGAACTGGTCCTGCCAGACGGCCTTCATGGCTTCCCGGGCGTAGCGGTCGATCATCGCGTCAACCTCTCGATGTTTCGGTTCTCGTTCCTTATTAACCCTGCGACTGCTTTTGACGGAACGCGGCGTAGCTTTCGCGGACATGGGGGTGCTTGAGGGCGAGGATGGACGCGGCGAGGTAGGCGGCGTTGCGCGCGCCCATGGAGCCGATGGCGACGGAGGCGACGGGGACGCCGGGGGGCATCTGAACGATTGCGTAGAGGGCGTCGAGGCCGTTGAGGGCGCTGCCGGTGGCGGGGACGCCGATGACGGGCAGGGTTGTGTAGGCGGACATGACACCGGGTAGGTGAGCGGCGGCTCCGGCGACGCCGATGAGGACATCGATGCCACGTTCCTGCGCGGTGCGGGCGTATTCCGCCGTCTTGTCCGGCGTGCGGTGCGCGGAAAGGACGTTGGTCTCGTATTCGATGCCCAGGTCTTCGAGGACCTTTTGAGTTTGCTGGACGAGCTCCTCGTCGGAGCGGCTTCCCATGACGATGCCAACGATAGCGGCCATATGTGTTACCCCCTTGTGTGGGCCCCCCTCACCCCAACCCTCGCCCTTAGGGAGAGGGGGCTCTTGAGTTGCCCACATACAGATTATGGCATTTGCGGAATGCGTATGGGGTGGGAACCCGATGGATTCCGGCGTTCGCCGGAATGAGGGGAATGGCGTTACGGGGGTTGGTTAGCAGATGCGATTCAGATTCCCGCCTGCGCGGGAATGATGGAATGGGGGCGGGAGTGACGGGGGAACAACAGGGAATAGGTGGAATGGCGTTACCGGGGGTTGGTTAGCAGATGCGATTCAGATTCCCGCCTGCGCGGGAATGACGGAATGGGGGCGGGAATGGCGGAGTGGGGGCGGCATGACGAAGGAGGAGTGGTTTAGGGGAGGGGCGATTTGACGGCGCGGAGGGCGATGTCTTTGCGGTAGTGAGCGCCCGGGAATTGAACGCGGGCGGCGTTGGCGTAGGCTTTCTCACGGGCCTGCTCCATGGTGTCGCCGAGGGCGGTGATGGTTAGGACGCGGCCACCGGCTGTGAGGATTTTTTGAAAGGGCGGCCCTTCGACAGGCTCAGGGTGAACGGGGGTAAGGCGGGTGCCGGCGTGGAAGGCAATCGCATCGTAGTCAAGCGTGTTGAGGCCGGTGATTTCAAGGCCGGTAGGGTAGTCGCCGGGGTAGCCCTCGGATGCGAGAACGACGCCGACGGCGGGTTGGGGTGTCCACTCGAGATGCACGTCCTCGAGTTTGCCAGCCGCCGTGGCTGTTGCGAGTTGGAGGAAATCAGACGTAATGCGAGGGAGGACAACCTGCGCCTCCGGGTCGCCCATGCGGGAGTTAAATTCAATGACCTTAGGGCCGTCAGCAGTGAGCATGAGTCCGACGTAAAGGATACCGCTGTAGGGAGCGCCGATCTCTACCATGCGGCGCAGTACAGGGCGGATGATGGCGTCGCGGATGTCCGCCATGAGTTTGTCCGTGACGAATTCCGGCGGGCTATAAGACCCCATGCCACCCGTGTTGGGCCCTTCGTCGTCGTCAAATACGCGCTTGTAGTCGCATGCGGGAGGGACGAGAAGCATCTGCTCGCCGTCGCAGAACGCAAAAACGGAGAGTTCGACGCCGGAGAGGGCGTCCTCAATGATCACCGTATCGCCCGCCTCGCCGAAGTCGCGGAGGCGCATGACGTGGTGGAGGAATGTGAGAGCGTCCTGCTCCGTTTCGCAGACGGCGACGCCCTTTCCCGCAGCGAGGCCGTCCACCTTGATGACGTGCGGGGCGGGGTGGGCGCGGACATACTCGGCAGCCTGCGAGTAGTCGTCAAATTGTGTCCACGCGGCGGTCGGGACGCCGGCGTCATCCATGACCTGTTTGGCGAACGACTTGCTCCATTCGAGGCGTGCCGCGTCTCGCGTAGGGCCGAGGCAGAGGATACCGGCCTCGCGCACTGCATTGCCGAGACCGGCGGCTAGTGGGGCCTCGGGGCCGATGATGACGAGTTCAACGTTTCGTTCAAGCGCCGCCTGTACGATGCCGTCCACGTCAGAGGCTGGAATTGGAAGATTCTCAGCGATTGATGCGGTGCCGCCGTTGCCGGGGGCCAAGTAGAGCTTCTCGAGACCGGCGCTCTGACGGAGCTTGACCGCAAAGGTGTGTTCACGCGCGCCGCCGCCGACGACCATGACGCGGGAGGGGTTTTCGACGGAGGTGGGGTGGAGACGATGATGGGTGTCCGGCATGGCGGGCTCACGCGGGAGGCGGATGACATAGGGGTTGAATGTGCCGCCGCGCTGCCGCACGAAGAGGCCGCCGTCGTCTGCATCCGTGAACAACACACCGTCGGGGGAGCGAACGCGGGTGGAGACGAAGCGTGGGGAGCGCGGGAAGAGGATGAGCAGGAGCACCCCGGGGACGATGCCGATGACGGCCAGCACAATCGCGGTATCACGGGAGATGCCGCCGCCCCAGTACACCAGCCCGGCGTAGACGGCGATGCCAAACAGGAACCCGATCATGAGCCGCAGCCAGAGGATGTGGCGTATCGGGTTGCGGTTCGCGAGGAATGCGCCCACGCCGAGCAACGCGAGCATGACGCCCCAGAGGCCCAGCAGGATGACATTCACTTGTCCCAGGTCCAGGAGTTCGATGATGGGGCGTGGGAAGAGGGCAGAGACGACGCCGATGATGATAAACACGACGGCAAGCACCATGAGGGTGAGGCGCAAGAGGATGGGTTTCAGCATGGGGTCACCCGGTTCTGGATTCCCGCTTTCGCGGGAATGACGGATGAGATTGCAGAATGACGGGTGGTGTGGTTATTCCCACTCTATTGTTCCCGGGGGTTTGCTCGTGATGTCGTAGACGACGCGGTTGACGTTGGGGGCCTCGTTGGCGATTCGGGATGAGATACGCGCTAACAGATCGTACGGCAGGCGGGCCCAATCGGCGGTCATGGCGTCTTCCGACGTGACGGCACGGATGGCGATGACGTTCCCATACGTGCGGAAGTCGCCCTGCACGCCGACGGTTCGGGACGCCGTGAGGACGGCAAATGACTGCCATAGCTCCCGTGTCAGGTTGGCGTTATGGATCTCCTCGTTAACGATGGCATCGGCCTCGCGGAGCGTATGCAGTCCTTCGCGCGTCACTTCACCGAGGATGCGGATTGCCAGGCCGGGACCGGGGAATGGCTGACGCCAGACGATTTCGTCCGGCAGGCCGAGTTCCGAGCCGACGGCGCGGACCTCGTCCTTAAAGAGGTAGCGCAACGGCTCAACCAACTCCAGACGCATCTCCTCCGGCAGGCCGCCGACATTGTGGTGAGTCTTGATCACGGCAGAGGCGGTGTTGTCCGCCGTCAGGCTTTCGATGACGTCAGGGTAGGTGGTGCCCTGCACGAGGAAATCGACCTCACCGAGCTTGCCCGCCTCCTCTTCAAACACCCATATAAACTCCTCGCCGATGGTCTTGCGCTTTGTTTCGGGGTCGGTGATTCCCTCCAGGCGGTTCAGGAACCTGTCCGTGGACTCGCTGACGATGAGATTCATGTGGAGGCTACGCTCGAACGTCTCGCGCAATCGTTCCGGCTCGTCCTTACGGAGCAAGCCGTTGTTTACGAAGATGCAGGTGAGCCGGTCTCCGATGGCGCGGTGGACGAGTGCAGCGGCTACCGCCGAATCGACCCCTCCCGACAACGCGCAGATCGCGTGGCCGTCTCCCACCTGCTCGCGGATGTGGGCCACCGTTGCCTCGACGAAGCTGGCCGCGGTCCACGTCGGCTCACACTTGCAGACTTTGAAAAGGAAATTCTCCAGCAGCTGTTTGCCGTTGGGCGTATGCACGACTTCCGGATGGAATTGCAGCCCGTAGTAGCCGGCATCGTTGGCCATAACGGCGATGGGGGAGTTGTCCGTGAATGCCAGCGTCTGGAAACCCGCCGGAGGTGTGGTTACGTGGTCGCCGTGGCTCATCCAGACCGGCATCGTTGGCGGCAGGTCCTCGAGAAGCGGATCGGCAATCGTGGCGGCGCGATGAAGCACGGAGTGGCCGTATTCACGGCGGGTGGTGTTCTCGACGGCTCCGCCAAGCTGGTGGGCAAGAAGCTGCATCCCGTAGCAGATGCCCAGGATCGGGACGCCCGCCTCATAGACCTCTGCGGGGGCCATGGGCGCGTTCGGCTCATAGACGCTTGCCGGGCCGCCGGAGAAGATGAACCCTTTGGGCCGGAGTCGGGCGATTTCATCCCACGGCGTCGTGGCGGGCACGACCTCACAATAGACGTTTAGTTCGCGGATGCGGCGGGCAATGAGACGGCTGTACTGGGAGCCGAAATCGATGACGACGATGAGGTCGCGGGCGGGGGGTGTTTCGTTGTCTGCGTCAGGGTGGCGCGCCTCGGCGTGTTGGGCAATCTCAAGGTAGGTCGCGATCTCGCGATCATCGCCCGTGGCGATGCGGTGGCTCACCCCAGGATGCTCGTTGCTCACGTGCGCTGCCAGTCCCCCCAAAGGCCTTCGCGGAACGTGATTTTCCGCGTGCCGACGCTGCGATTCTCACAGCGGCCCCATTGACGCTCAGCCTACTAACCGGTGCTATACTTGGTCAAGGAGTCACCACGTGACCGATCATACCGTCGTAGACGAGGCAGCAGTTCAGGCAACGGACCCAGAGCTTCAGATTCGCGCAGCGGTCGTGATGCTTCGGGTTGGCGGCATCGTATGTTTCCCGACGGATACCCTGTTCGCACTTGGCGCGGATGCGTTTAACGCCGAGGCAGTCGAAAGGGTCTATCGCGCGAAGGGCCGCGATCATGGGCAGGGACTGCCCGTGCTGCTCGCGGACGCTGAGCAACTCAACAAGGTGGCTATCGACTTGCCGGACAGCGCATGGAAACTGGCGGGTCGCTATTGGCCGGGCGCGCTGACGATGGTGGTCAAGCGCTCGCCGGATCTGCCGGATATCGTCAGCGGCGGCGCGACAACGGTCGCCGTTCGCGTTCCGAATCATCCCATCGCACGTGATTTGATCCAGGAGTTTGGGCGGCCTGTTATTGGCACGAGTGCCAATCGCTCCGGTTCGTCCGACGCCCGCTCACTTGATGACGTGTTGGAGGAACTCGGTCCGTGGCTGGACTATGCGGTGGGGGAGGGGACTCTGCCCGCCGGTCAACCGTCCACGATCGTTGATCTGACAACCACCCGACCGCAGGTGCTGCGCGAGGGCGCGATCCCGTCCAGTGAAGTCATTGCCGCCATCGCCGATTCCGACCCGAACGAGGGGCAGAATCCGCGCGGCAGGCGTACGCGCGTCAGCTAGAGAGCGGCGGCGAAAAGGCCTCGTTCGGACGTACTAACCGGTGGGGAGGGACGCTCCGATGCAAGCCCCGGCGTCTCTCGACAGGTTCCGTTCCACGATTGATGAGGCCATTTTCCGCGTCCTCAACGACCGCCCCGGCCCACTTTTTGGCATGATGCGTCATCACCTTGGATGGGAGGACGGCGCGCTGATACAGGGCGGCAAGTACCTTCGCCCTACACTGGCCCTGGTGACGGCGGAGGCCTGCGGGGGGAACTGGGAGGATGCGCTACTCGCGGCGGTTGGGCTGGAACTGCTGCATAATTTCTCACTGATTCATGACGATATCCAGGACGAGAGTTCATACCGGCGCAATCGTCCGACGGTGTGGAGCACGTGGGGGACATCACAAGCAATCAATGCAGGGGACGCAATGCATGCGCTCTCGCAGCTTGTGGTGCTCCGGATGGTGGAGGACGGCGCGCCGCCGCACAGCGTTCTCCACGCGATAAGGATGTTGGATGAGACCTGCCTTGCGCTCTGCGAGGGGCAGACGGAGGACATTGACTTCGAGAACCGCGCCGATGTGACCGCGGATGACTATAAGAGGATGATCGGCAACAAGACGGCGGAGGCGTTCCGGTGCGCGCTGGAGATCGGCTCTGCGTTTGCGGGTGGATCGGCGGAGCAGGGCAGGCAACTCGGCGAGGCGGGGTTCGAGATGGGCATCGCGTTCCAGATTCATGACGACGTGCTGGATATCTGGGGTGGGGAGATCATCGGCAAGGAGACCGCTTTGGATATCCGGGACGGCAAGAAGAGCTTGCCTGTCATCTACGGCCTCACACAGGCGGACTCACCGGATGCTGATCGACTCCGTGAGATGTACCGGACCGGATTCGGCCCGGATGCGGTGGGCGACGTTGTTTCCCTGTTGGAGTCGTTGGGCGCGTCCGACTTCTGTGCGGCGGAGGCGGACGTGCATTGGGCGAAGGGGCGGGCGATGATTGAGTCGGCGGGGCTACCGGAGAATGGGGCGGCTGCGCTGATTGAGATTGGGGAGTATTTGATCACACGCCCCAACTAGCGCCTTGTCATCTCCTCTGCCCACAAGTGGGAGGGTCAGGATGGGGACGCTAGGCGCCGGTGTTGCCGCCGCCGCCAGCCTCCGCAGTCAACCTGAAGGAACCTGTCACTGTGTTCTTGGTGGTTGCCTCGTGCTCGTGTCGCGGATGCGCAGCATCAACTGATCGCCGTCCTCCCATGGCGCGCTGGTGACGCTCCATGTCCATGTGGCAGCATTTTGGTTGACGGTGGCATCAGCGACATCAAGTGTCGTGTCGATAGAGCCGTCCAGCTCGATGAAGTCCAGCGACTTCCCGGACAGTGACACGTGGTCATCCAGCGTCAGGACGACCTCATTGTCATCCTCATCCCACACGAGGCTCTCGATCTCATAGTCGTCGCCGCTGACCGTGAACTCATCCGGATCGATAGCCCCCGATGAGCCCGACGCGCCAACGCCTCCACCTGTCACGTCCACCGGATCAAAGAATGCCTCATGCAGCGTGCCAGCAGGAGCAGTGACCGTCACTGTCCAGTCCGAGTATGAAACGTCTGGCCTGAAGTTGCATGGGATGTCGGTATAGTGCTGTGGCATGTAGTGGACGCGGTACGATCCTGCGGGTAACGGACGCGCGGTGGAAAGCATGTATGTGTACCCGTTGGCGGAAGAATGGTCGTCGTCGGCATTCACCGCCTGGAAGAGATTCGCGGACGGGCCCTTCAGCCAATAGTTATTGTATTTCGGCTCCCCATGATTGTCCTCACGACTGTAAATCTCGGCCCCGGCCGCCAAACCGGAAGTGATGGCCTTTTCTCTATTGCGTGGCCCTAGCTGTTGCGCGCGGACGACCCGCTCATACAGAATCCTGCCGCTGACACACTCCTCAAACCCCGGGATTCCCTCTCCGGCCTCCAACTCAGCCTTGAGCGCCGCTATCTTCGCCTTCAGTTCCGTCAGGGCAATCGTCGGCGGCGGGGACTGCGCGCCGTCAGTAATGAACGTGGGATCGGCGGACGAGCGGGCTGCGCTTGAGGCTGCGACGTGGGCCGGCAGCCAAGCCCTGCTCAGGTGGTCGACTGTATAGTCCCACGCTGACTCTTGGGGATTGGACCTCGAGAACGCGGCTCTTCTGGGAGAGGAATCCCTAGAGGCGCCTGACGCCTCGCCGGAATCTGCCGCCTGGGCGAGGCCGATGAAGAGCACAGCCTGCCGATCGTCCCAGGAGGTAGTACGCTGTGACGCAGCGAAATTCGCCACGGTGAGCGCCTGGTGCTGCAGTGAGAATATTTCGTCGCCGCGCACGACCACCAGAAGCTCGGTTGGACCGCTCCCCTCCAGGTACTCGTGAGCGGTGAACCTCAGCTCATGCATGGGCCGATAGGCTGTCTCTACTCCTTCGCTGCCGGGAATCTCCTCAGTCCCCGCGGTCGCGGACAGCAGCGACGCTCGCACGATGACCAGCGAATCATTATTCAACGCATTGAATATCTGCTCGTCCAATGAGGGGGCGACGAACCAGGTTGGATTGGGATAGAGGTGTATGTCGGTCTCTGCGCTGGGCTGCGCTACCGTTTCCGAAGTTGGCTGGTCGCCGCCGCAGGCCGTGACAGCCATGAGGAGGCCCAGAGCCAGCGCCGGTAAGCAAAGGCGTACGGTAATCTTCATGACGCCTCGCGGATGCGCAGCATCAACTGGGCACCGTCCTCCCATGGCGCGCCGGTGACACTCCATGTCCATGTCGCGGCCGTCTGATTGACCGTAGCTTCGGAGACATCCAGAGTCGTGTCGATGGAGCCGTCCAACTCAAGGAAGTCCAGCGAGTAGCCGGACAACGAGACATGGTCATCCAGCGTCAGGATGACGGAGCTGTTCCGCCAGATGAGGCTCTCAATCTCATAGTCATCGCCGCTGACGGTGAACTCATCCGGGTCGATTTCGCCCGATGATCCCGTCGCGCCGGCGCCCCCTCCGGTCAGGTCAACCGGATCAAAGAACGCTTCATGGAGCGTGCCGGTAGGGGCGGTGACGGTGATCGTCCAGTCGTTGCTGAGGACATAGTTACAAGGCAAGAATACAGCCCACACGTCCTTGCGGACAGTCTCGTATTCCCCAGCTACGAGAGGGCGGGCTGTCGCGAGTGTTTTCGTGTATTCAATCCCATCAGTGCCGGATGTAATGCGCCCATCGCCGTCAACGTCGATCGCAATCAACTCGCCGAGCACGACTGCAAACAGGGCGGCGTCTCTTCCTTCAAGCCATCCTCTCCCCGTCTGGTCGGGATACCAGCCCTTTGCCAGCCACGCATATAACTCAGTGTTGGCAGGTTGGCCGGACGTCAATTCGCTCGCAGTGGGCCGGTTGTCATACCCCTTCGTTCCATCCAGATCCTGCGAGTAGCGGTCCTGCCGTTCGAATTCGTACTTCGACCTGACGCATTCCTTGTACGCCTCCGAGGTGTCGGCGTTCAACTCGGTCGTCATCTCGCTAATTCGTGTCTTTAGAGTGCTGAGAGCGATCGTCGGTGTTGTAGAAGTCGCCCGCACCCCTCTGGCTCCTTCCTGAGACGGAACATCCAACAGGTACTCGTGGTTATTGCTGACGGATCTTGCGCCCGAGGCAGAAGTCCCACTCACGGCGGCGGGCAGCCACGCTTTGCGCTCGGTACTGTGTAGGCTGTACCTGTCATCGCCGAGATATCGGTTCCCAACCGCCAAGAGGAAATGATCGGCGCGCTGAAACAGTGCGTCCAGCGTAGACCCAAACCCTGTGGTAACACTAAACAGGAAGATGATCGCCTCCCTATCGTCCCATTGATCGTCCCGCTCCTTTAGGATGACCGTCTTCCTGGCTTCAGCCTCCGCACGGGTGTCGTAGGATTGACCGTCAACCGCCACTGCGACAACGTTGGTGGGGCCGGAGCCTTTCAGATACTCGTTGACGCTGAAGCTGAACTTCAGCACGGCGCGGTACCTTCCTTCCGGGTCTGAAACAACCTCCGACGAGAAAGAAGTCATAGTCGCCCTCACAATTGAGTTGGCATTGAGGATTCTCTCCTCGAGCGAGAATTCACCCCTCTGTGGCTCTGGGGGGAGGATTGTCTGGGTCTGTTCAGGCGGGACTGGGGTCTCGGCAGGCGCGGCCGAAGAGAAGAAGCCGCAACCCGCTAGGACGATGGTGGTGAGAGTGAGGCACAATACCAGTATGCAAAGGCGTACGGCTATGTGGCCTGCGAGGCGATTGAGTTTTCGATGTGACATCTTGCCGCCATTTGGGTGTCGTTGTAGTTCTCGGCGGCCCGAGCAATTGGTTTCCTTTGGCTCTTCACCGAGGGGGCTGCCTGTTGCCAATCACCATACGTCGATATGGGTGGGTGTCAAGGCGGGGCGGGAGATGTAGAGGGGGAACCCCGATGGATTCCGGCTTTCGCCGGAATGAGGGAAAAAGGAGCGGGGCGGATCAAGGATCCGCCCCGCCTTCTTTCCGGGCTTATGGTTGGCTGAGGCTGTTATGCCGGGACGTTGGCCTTTAGGAAGGCGAGGGTCTTTTCCCATGCATCTGCGGAGGCCTCGGCGTGGTGGCCTTGGCCGGAATCGTTGAAGAAGCCGTGGCTCGCGCCGTCATAGATGTGCTTCTCAACGGACTTGCCGCGTGCGTTCAACTCGCTCTCCAGCTGGTTCGCTCGCTCTGCCTCGTCGCTGCCGAAGACGGCAAGGACCGGGGAGTTCACGCTATCCAACTGGTCGGCGGGATCAGGGATGCCGCCATAGTAGACGACCGTCGCGGAGACGCCGTCGTCCTGTGTTGCAGTGAGCAGGGAGATGCCGCCGCCAAGGCAGTAGCCGATAACGGCGACGCTGCCGTTTGAGGACTCGCAATTCCTGATGTAGTCGATGGCGGCGCGGGTGTCACGAACTGCGCGGCCACGGTCGAGGCCCATCGCCAGCTTCTGTGCTTCGGATGGCTCGTTTACAACATCACCGTGGAACAGGTCAGGCGCGATGGCTGTGTAGCCCTGTCGCGCGAAACGACGGGTGACGTCCCGGATGTGCTCATCAAGGCCCCACCACTCCTGGATCACGACGATGCCCGGGTACTTGCCGTCCGCCATCGGATATGCAGCATACCCCTTAACCAGGTCAACGTCGTGAGAGACAATCGTGTCCGGCATTTGTGTCCTCCCCATTTGGATTCTGCTTCTTGCGTGGGCAGCTTGCGCCTAGCGCAGATATTCCCCCACCACGCCCCATCGTAGCAGTCGCACAAGGGAGTGTGAAGAGAGACACAAGCGGAAATGCGTGCTGGGGGGTGCTCCCATTCATGGTTCGACAGGCTCACCACGAACGGGTACGGCTACAGGGTCACTACGAACGGGTACAGTTACAGGCTCACCACGAAGGAGTACAGTTCTTGCCGCTTGGCAGGGCAGCCCGTAGACTTGTGTGAACCGGTTGGAGGGGGCAGGAAATCGCTAACCAATCCTTAACTGTGCAAGAGGCCGCGCAGCGTGTGGCGGAAAGCGTGGCCTCCGTCATTGTCGGGAAGGATGACGTCATTGAGTTGGCCGTCACGGCATTGTTGTGCCGCGGGCACCTGCTTTTTGAGGACGTGCCGGGGAGCGGCAAGACGACGTTGGCCAAGGCGCTGGCCGCCTCGCTCGGCTGCACGTTCAGTCGCGTGCAGTTCACGCCGGACCTGATGCCGGCGGATATCACGGGTATCAACTACTACAATCAGCGTTCCGGGGACTTTGAGATGCGGCAGGGGCCGATCTTCTCGCAAGTCCTTTTGGCTGATGAGGTGAACCGGGCTACGCCCCGGACGCAGTCGGCTCTGTTGGAGGCGATGCAGGAAGGGCAGGTGACGATCGAGGGCGAGACGCTGCCGCTGCCCGCGCCTTTTGTGGTGATGGCCACACAGAACCCTATTGAACTTGAGGGGACGTTCCCGCTGCCGGAGGCGCAGCTGGATCGGTTCCTCATGCGGCTGAGTCTCGGCTTTCCCTCAGCAGAGGAAGAGGTGCGGATGATTCATCGATTCAACGCGGACGACCCGCTGAAACGTGTTCGGCCAGTTCTTTCGACGCAGGAGCTTCTGTCGCTGCAGGACCAGATTGCGACTGCGCGGGTGGAGCCGGCCCTGGAGGATTACATCATCGGCATCGTTCATTCGACGCGCGACCACCCCTCACTGGATCTCGGCGGGAGCCCGCGGGCATCACTGGCGCTTCACCACACGTCGCAGGCGTTGGCGCTGCAGCAAGGGCGGGACTATGTGACGCCAGACGACGTGAAGCGTCTCGCGCCATACGTGTTGACTCATCGCTTCATCCTGAATGCGCAAGCCCGGCTGCGCGGGCTGACGTCCCTTGACGTCGTGGACGACGTTCTCCGTACGGTGCCGGTGCCGATCAGCGGGCAGCCGGAGGACGATGCCGTGGCCGAAGAGGTGGCCGCGGACCGCTAGAGATGCTCACGCTCACCGGGGGCTGGGTAGTCACATTCGGCCTGTTGATGGTTGTCGGCCTTGCGACGGGGCAGGGTCTGCTTGTCGGACTGGGCGCGCTCATTATCCTGACGTATTTGGTTGCGTATGGATGGAACCGCGTTTCACTGGCGCGGGTGACGTTTGAGCGGTCGCTCTCCGAGACGCGCGCATTTGTCGGCGATAACGTGACCGTTAATCTTCGTGTGACCAACCGCAAGGCGATTCCAATGCCGTGGGTCACGCTTGAGGACCAATTCCCCTCCGGGCTTGAGGAGGCGGACAAGCCGCGGATGATTCGCATCGAGCAGGGCTCATACACCACGACACGGTCAACATCACTGGCGCGTTACGAACGGGTGACGTGGCATTTCACGATGAAATGCACGAAACGCGGGCTGTATCGGTTCGGCCCGGCAAGCGTGACAAGCGGGGATGTGTTCGGGTTCTTTTTCTCAGAGCGACTGGAGCCGAAATGGGATCACGTCATCGTTTATCCGCAGACGCTGCCGCTGCCGGCGCTGGGGATTCCCGCGCGGCGGCCGTTCGGCGAACAACGCGGCGGCCAGCCGTACCATGAGGATCCGAGCAGGCTGCGGGGTCTGCGGCCGTTTGAGGCGGGCGACTCGCTGAGGCGCGTGGATTGGAAAGCGACGGCGCGTTCACAGGCGCTAACGGTGCGACTCTTCTCGCCGTCCGTCTCAGAGACGATGATGCTTGCTTTGAATGCGCAGACGTTGACGGCCACGGAGGGGCAGTGGGGGTATTCGCCCCTGCTGCTGGAGCGGGGAGTGACGGCGGCGGCGTCCATAGCTGAATGGGCCTATGCGCGAAAGATGTCATTCGGACTGATGACGAACAGCGTCTCACCGCTGACGGATGAGCCGATCCGCGTGATGCCGAATCGAACGCGTGAGCAACTGGCGACAGTGCTGGAGAGCCTCGCGGTGGTGACACCGTTGGGTCGGCAAGCGATGGGGCAGTTCCTGTTGGAGCAGACGCGGCGCTTGCCGGTTGGCGCAACTGTTGTGTTGGTCACGAGCGTGATCGACGAGGAGACGATCGATGCGCTGCATAGCCTGCGGCGGGCGGGTGCAAAGCCGAGCGTGGTCTGGACTTCCGAGACACCGTCACCATTGCTGTCTGATCCGGACATCATCGTGCATGAGATCGGGCATCAGATGGCGCAGCTAGAGCACGAAGCGGTCTTCCGACCGGGGGTGACTCGCCGCGTGGAGCATGCCATGCCATCACAGGTGGTGACGCCATGAGGTGGGCGCCACTGGCACTTGAGGGCGCCCGGCTCACGATGGAGGTGGCATGGATCACCATTGCGGGCGCTCTTGCGCTGCTGCTGATCGGGGCGGGAGAGAGCCTGGTACCCGTCTGGCTGGCGCTGATCGTCACGGCGTCCGGATATATTCTCACGCGCTGGGTTGTTCCCGCGGACGCGCCGATAGCGGCAGCGCGGGGCATTGTAGCGGGCGGCGGCGCGATTGTTATTTACCTCGGCGTTGTTATGCTGCCGCAGGTGGGATGGGATTTCTCATGGCCGCTGTGGTTCTGGCAGGACTGGCAGGAGGGGCGGCACGCCATCGTGGGCGGAATCATGCTTGGGGTGTTCTGGTGGCGCGGCACTCACCTGGGACAGGAAAACGTCTGGATAAATACGCTGGCGCAGTCGTTCCGCATCGGCGTAGCCGTTGTTGTGGTGGGAGTGGTTGTTGATGTCCTGATCGACGACTATTCCGGCACGCCGGTTCCCACGTTCCTCTTCTTTGGGATGGGCATCGCATCGTTTGCGCTGATCCATATCACGTCAATGGACCCTGAACAGAGCGCCGGTCTGAAGGACTGGCCGCGCATGATGGCGCTGACCGTGGGCGGCATCCTTATCGGCAGCGTTCTGCTGGCGGTCCTGGCAGAGGGCGAACTGGGTCGGGTGGCCGCGACGGTGTTTGGGTTGGCCGGGCGGCTGTTCCTGCCGGTGCTGGCTGTTGTCGGCTGGGTATTCGAGATTGTGATCCAAGCCTTTGTGTGGGCGTTCTTCGCGGTGATCAACATCTTTTCCAGTGAAGGGGAGAGCGTTGAGTTCAACCTGCCGTCCGCGCCGGACTATGAGCGGATATTCACCCGCGAAGAGGGTGAGAACAGGTTCCTGTATTGGCTGTCTCGCATCCTGGGTTGGGCGTCCGTGACGGCGGCGGTTTTGGGGGTCGGTTGGATCCTGTGGCGTCTATTCTCGGGAGTCCGCGGGCGACGTTCCCAAGGGGAGCTGGACGAGGAGCGCGAGCGGCTGCAGGGTGAGACGACAATCGTCGAAGACCTTTCGTCCGCGTTGTCGGCCCTTGCGGCGCGATTCCGTCGACCGCCCAAGCACGACGAGATCACGGCCAATCTGGATCCCAATAATCCCGTTTCCGTCGCGCTCGGCGCATACCGGGGGCTAGTGGCGCTGGCCGACGATCATGGCGTTTCACGCGAGGGTTGGGAGACACCGGAGGAGTTTCATCCGGAACTGAGCCGCCTGTTTGTGGGGCAGGATGTTGGAATCTTCACAGATTCCTTTGTGCGAGCACGATACGGGGGTATCCCGCCGTCACGGGAGGATGTCGGCCAGATCCGCGCTATCTGGGCCAATATCCGAGAGCTGTACCCGGCTCCGCGTCACAAGCCGGAGACGAAGGCCGCAACTGCGTCAACCGAGGAGGAACGGCCGGTGCGCGCGCCGCTGCCGCGCTGGCTGCGGGTACGCTCCGACCTGCGGCCACACGAGGAGAGTCCGCCGCCGGGTATGGGGCCTGACGACGCTCGGATGATGTAGGTGGTGGCGCAGGGGATACCCCGATGGATTCCGGCTTGCGCCGGAATGAGGGGAGGCAGACGGGGGTTGGATGCACTCCGAGTTCCGGATTCCCGCTTTCGCGGGAATGACGGAGGGGGCGGGGTTGACGAGGCAGCGGGGGTGGCGGGCTGATTAGCTGGGCAGAGAGATTACGTCCAGGGCGGTGAGGGCGAGGACGCGGGCGACCTGCTCCATGTCCGGGATGCGGACGTATTCATCGGGGACGGTTTCCGATTCGGATGCGCCCGCCGGGCCGTAGAGCAGGCAGGGGACGCCGGCTCGCCAGAGGTGGGTGGTGTCATCGCCGGTGTAGGAGCCGGGGAGGACGGTGCCGAATCCCTCCGGCTCGCGGCCTGTTACCGCGCGGAAGCTGCGCAGCACGGCATCCACGATGTACTCGTCTTTGGGCAGGTCGAACGGCTCCATTACGCGGGTGAACACGCGGTGCTTGGGGTCGGGCGGCATCTCAATCTCGTATTGGAAATTGGGATCCTCAGACTTGATGGCGTCCAAGACGCGCTCGATGTCCGCCCTGACGGATTCGGATGACATGCCGGGCAGGAATCGCACGTCGACGAGGGCGGTGCAGAAATCCGAGACCCAATTGGGTCCACGGAGATCGTAATCGCGCCCGCGCCCGCCGATGACCGCGCCGACGTTGATGCGCGGCAGGCCGGGGAGGTCTTCACGCGGGGTGTGGGTGAATTGGACGCCGTTGAGAGCGGGGATGGCCTTGGCCATGTTGGCGAGGGCATCGATGGCCTCATCCTTGCGGACGATGTGGCGAGAGTTGCCGATGATGTGGACGGCGAATTCGACGACCCCTGCATGTGTGGTCAGGACGTTGTTCGCGCCGTGCGGCTCCGGTATGACAGCCATGTCCGCGAGCGGGCCGTTCTCGCAGAGGTAGATCGTCCCGACGCCGCCCTGCAGTTCCCCCACGACACATGCGACAACGATGTTGCCGGGACGCTCCACGCCTGACGTTCGCAGCGCCTCCGCGGCGGTGATCATGGAGGCGATGCCGGCCTTCATGTTGCGGATGCCTGCGCCGTAGATGCGGTCATCCTCGACGCTGGGCGTCCACGGGTCGCGTTTCCAGCCCATCGCGAGGGGATCGATGTCGGTGTGGCCGTTGAGCATGAACGACTTGCCGCCGCCGGAGCCAGGGAGTGTGGCAATGGTCTGAAAGCGGCCGGGCTCTACTTCCTGCACCTGAACCTCGTAGCCGCGGTCGGAGAGATAGGTTGCCAGGAAGCGGGCGATTTCAGTCTCTTCGGTCTTGAAGCTCGGAATGCGAACGAGTTGCTCCGCGAGACTGGTCATCTCGGCGGTGTCAATGCTGCGGAGAACCTGTTGGGCTGCGTTAGTTGTCATGGTGATTCCCTCTAGTCGTTTGTCGGGGCTATGTCCAGGCCAACCTGGTAGTATCTCTTGCCCTCTCTGCGTCCAATTCGCCCGAAACCGGGCAGGGGAAAGTGGCAGGAGATGAGGGGCGTGCCGTTGTCGGCGGCCTCGTCCAACATTTTTCGCCGAGTCTCGGTCGTCAGGGGCCAATCGACGTCAAAGATGCAATTCCAGTCGTCTTCGACCACCTGCGCCGGGTGGATAAACACATCGCCCTGGATTATGGCATCCTCGCCGCCCGAGGCTACGACAACGCTCATGTGTCCCGGGGTATGGCCGGGGGTGTGGACGGCCCGCACTTCCTGCGTGAGATTCGTGTCCTCGTCGATGGTGTCGAGTATCCCGAGCTTGTCGAGGGGTTCCACGTCGCGGTACATGAACGGGAACGACATTCCGGCCTCAACCTCCGGCTTGCGGAAGTGCTCCAGGTCGAGGGTATGGACGAGGTAGCGCGCGTTGGGGAAGGTTGGCTCGGTGGGGTCGTTTTCTCCCAAGACCATGTTCCAACCGGTGTGATCGGGGTGAAGGTGTGAAAAGAAAACGGTGTCTACGTCTTTGGCCTCAACTCCCATGGCGGACAGGTTATCCATGAGTTGGCCCAATTCTCCCTCGATTGGGCCCGGGCCATAGCCGGTGTCTATGAGGATGGTCTGGCCCTGCGAGCGTACGACGTAGCACCCAATCTCCAGCCGGATGTGCTGGCCCGCGAACGTTTCAGGAAAGTCGCCGCGATAGTCGTCCCACGCCTCGACCGGCACGTCAGGGAACAGTTCAGGCAGGGGCCTCGGATAGATGATGTTCATGTCCGTCACGGCAATAATTTCCGCGTCACCGACCCGCATAGTGAATTCGGACATCGCACCCCCATCGCGGCGCACTTACTCCGGGCGTCGCGTGGCGCAATTGTAGGAACGGCGGGGTTGAGGGGTCAACTTGACCAAGCCGTCATTACAGCGATGGCGGGGAGATGAATTCACAGATTAGGCTACGTCTGTCGTCTTGAACGTTCTTCGGTTGATTGGCGAGAGACGGAGGGACCGTAGCCCATCGCGCCGTCCAATACGGCCCGCGCTACTCGCAGTGACAGTACCTCGCTGGTTCCCATGTAGAGGCCCAGGTGGCGGGCGTCGCGGTACATGCGCTCCAGGGGGTGAACTTCCATGTAGGCATGGCCTCCGACGGCCTGCATGGCGTGATCGGTGGCGTGGACGGCGGTGCGGGCGGCCATGAGTTTGGCGGTGTTCAGGTAGGCGGCGTCGGCCTCGTCGCGGAATCGGCCCTCGTCCACCATGCGCGCGGCCCGGTAGGTCAACAGCCTTGTTGCTTCGACGTTGACGGCGATTTCGGCCAGGTGGAGTTGGGTGGTCTGTAAGTCTGCGAGCAGGCCGCCGTAGATTCTGCGGGTATTGGCGTAGTCTCTTGCGAATGCCAGCGCCTCCTCTGCAGCTCCTAGCCCTCGGGCGGCGAGCAGGGGCTGGATGGCGTTCATGCTGAGGCGGGCGATCTCTTCTCCCTGTCCAATTGCGCCGATGACGTGTGATTCCGGCGTGCGGCAATTATCGAAGGACCAATCGCAGTGGGGCATTCCCTTTAGGCCCATGCCCTCATCCTGGCGCAGGAAAATCACGCCGGGCTGCGGCACATCGACGAGGAAGGCCGTCATGCTCGTACGCATGTCTGTGGCGTCTCCCCCTCCGGCAAAGACGATGAAAAAGTCGGCCTGCGGAGAGCCGCTTATAAAATCCTTTTCTCCGTTGAGTATGTAATCTGAGCCGTCTTTCTCGGCACGGGTGACCATGGAACCGAGATCCGAAGATGCGTTGGGTTCCGTCAGAGCGAAGGAGCCGCGTTTGCTGCCGTCCGCCACGGCGCGGACGTAGTTGCGCCGCATGTCGTCCGTGCCAAACAGACGCATCGGCCGCGTGACGAGTGAGGAGAGTATGAGCATCTGGGCTGACGAGGCGCAGGCGCGCGCAACCTCTTCAACGGCGATGGCGAGGCCCATTGTTCCCGCACCCGCGCCGCCCTCGTTCTCGGGGAGCACAAGGGCAAAGAGGCCCTGGTCGCGAAAGGCCTCAAAGACATCCTGCGGGTATTCGCGATCCTGGTCGATCTGCCATGCGCGCGGGGCAACCTTGTCGCGGACAAGCTCACGCACCGTGTGGCGCAGGAGGCGGAGCTCTTCTGAAAGCGTATCGTCTAGAGTCATTAGCTTAGCGCCCCCAAGGACGCCTACTTGTCCTAGTCGTCTGCAGCGCGTCCGCCGCCATCGACGCGGAGGGTGATGCCGCTGACGTAGGAGGCGGCGTCGCTCGCGAGAAAGACGCAGGCCAAGCCCATGTCTCGTGGCGTGGCGAGGCGCTTGGCGGCCATTGTCTGCGCCTGCGCTGCAACGCGCACCTCGGCCTCATCGCCGTAGCCTGCCCGCATTCCAACGGTGTCGGTGAGGCCGGGGGCGATGGCAACGACGCGGACGTTTGGCGCAAATTCGGCGGCGAGAGTCTGGGTCAGGTTGGTGATGCCGGCTTTCGTGGCGGCGTACACCGGCTGTGCGATGGAACCCGCGAAGGCTGCGCCGGAGGAGAGGTTAATGATGACGCCGGTCTCTCGCTCGCGCATAACGGCTCCGGCCGCCTGGCAGCAGAGGAATGTACTCTTGAGATTGTTGCGAACGATGGCGTCGAAACCTCCCTCGCTGATGTCAGGAAAGCGCGCGTAGAAACTGCCGCCCGCGTTGTTGACCATGATGTCCAGTGAGCCGAACTCCGCAACCGTCGCATCGACAAGCGCTTGCACCTCGGCGCCGTCGCGCGCATCTACCACGAAAGGCAGGGCAGTGCGACCCAGGGCGCGAACCTCATTGGCCGTCGCCTCAAGATCCTCCTCCGAACGCGAGCGATCCGCCACCGTTATTCCTGCGACAACAACGTTGGCGCCCGCCTCTGCGAGAGCGAGCGCGATGCCCTTGCCGATTCCCTGGCCGGCGCCGGTGACGATTGCGGTCTTTCCATCAAGGCTGAATTCATGCAGGCCGGGCATATTTCCTCCTGTTTGGCGGTTGTTGCTTCCATAGTACTGGGATTGAGGGGTTAGCCGGACTGGAATATCTCGATTGCGTTGCCGGAGGGGTCTTCCACGATGACCTGCTTGCCGCCCGGGCCGGTGATGATGTCGTTACGGAATACGGCGTTTGCGTCGCGCAGCGCGGTGGCGGTGGACTCAATATCGTCCGTTTCGATGACAATGCGCGCCCACCCTCCGGGTTCCGGTTGGCGGCCGTCCGGCATGGGGCGGGAGGCGGATGCGCGAGGGCCGGCGAGCCAGAGGCTCAGATCGCCGCGCGTCACGATTGCCATGGCGGGGCCGTACTGCTCCACAACGGCAAAACCCAGCAGTGACGTATAGAACGTCACAGCTTGCTCTACGTCCTTGACGATGTATCGAATCGTTGCCACAACGCCTCCCCGTCTTTCCCTGGATCCTTATCGATCATAGCTTGAGCGTCTTCCGTGATACGTTAGTGTGGCAGCGCCCGACAGAACGAACCCGGCTCGGGCAGGGAATGTCCGACATGTCTTCATCGAACCACATCGCCGATTCACCGGGAATCACTGGGGGGCGCGGCGCCCAACTTGCGACTCTTGTCGTCTTTGTCGCGTTCCTCGATTTCTTCATTGGGCTGCCCCTTGTTCCGACCTATGCGGATGAGCTTGGGGCGTCCGCTGCGATGGTCGGTATCATCGTCGCCGTGTACTCGATCACGAACCTGCCGGGCAATATTGCGGCGGGTTATTTTTTGGATCGGTTTGGTAGGAGATTGCCCATCGCGATGGGCTTAGTGGTTACTGCGCTTGCCCTGGCCGGATACGCGTTTGCGGACAACGAGTGGTGGCTCCTTGGGGTGCGCGCGCTGCACGGAATTGCCGCCGCGGTCCTGACTCCCGGGGCGTTTGCCATGCTCGGCGACTCGACTCAGCAGGGTCAGCGAGCGCGCAGGATGGGACGAAGCGCGGCGGGCATCGCCATTGCGGCGGTGGTGGGTCCTGCATCCGCCGGGATACTGGCTGACAGAATTGGCTATGAGCCGGTGTTCCTCATTGCAGCGGGGCTGATGGCGGTGACGGCCGTGGTCTATGTAATTGGGTCGCGGGGCGTGGGGGAGATACGCAGCGAGAAGGATCCCGCCGATCAAACACGGGGGCAAGGAGACGGCCGGCTGGATGCGGTGGGTCTGGGTGTTGCCTCTGCGGTTGTCGTGGCCTTAACGATCGGTATCGGGACGCTTGCCACATACATGCCGCTGCACGTGGAGGAGTTGGGCGAAACATCACGCGCCTCCGGCACGGCATTCACCATCTACGCCGTCATGGCCCTGATCATGATGGTGGGTGTGATGGGCGTATTCGGCGACCGATTCAACCGTCTCTTCATCGTTGCCGGGGGTCTACTGCTCTTTGGACTGGGCCTAGCCCTGATGGCCGCCAATAGCGAGTTGTGGGCGGTTTTCCTGGGCATGGGCGTTGTTGGACTCGGTTTCGGGCTGCTATTCCCTGCGGCCGCGGCACTTGTTGCCGATTCAGGCGGTGAGAGTCATCGGGGACTGGCGTTTGGCATCTTCTATGCGGCGTATTCGCTGGGCGTGGTCGTGGGGGCAGTGATGAGCGGTCGCATCGCAGACGCGGCAGACGGGCCGACCGGCACGCCGTACATGATTGCGGCAGTGATTGCGGCACTGAGTATTTCGGTTGCCATCGCGGCGATGAGCCGTGGAATAGGGGCGGTGAGGCGCGAGCGCGGGGCGGTGTGAGTCGCTGGGTGTGGGTTAGAAGAAGTCGGGGCGCCCGGATTTGAACCGGGGACTTCCTGCTCCCAAAGCAGGCGCGCTGCCGGGCTGCGCTACGCCCCGTCTATCCCATTCTAGCGCGGTGCAGGGAACGGGGTAGGGAGTCCGGGCCTAGGACGAGGAGCCGTTGAAGGGCGGGCGGCGGCGGAGGAACTCTTCGAGGTCGTCGACGAGGTCCTGCGCGTCGGGGAATTCCGGTGAGCCGGGGGTGATGATGCCCATGCTGCTGGGCCGACCGGACTCCTGCTCCGCCTCCGTTTCGTCATAGTACTGCTCAAGTTTGCGGACGTACTGCCGCATGGAGGGCTCTTCCTCAATGGCCTCTTCGCATTGCTCGTAGAACGCTGCGGACTCGCCCTCCAGTTCGCGGAGGTCCGCTCCGATGCCCATGGACTGCCGCAAGGTGTCCAGGATGGCGTGGATGACGGTGGGATTAGGCGACGTCTGGATGTAGTGCGGCACGTGACCCCAGAAGCTGGAGGAAGCGATGCCGATCCGTTGGGACGCCTCTGCGATGACGGACGAGATACCCGTCGGGCCGTTGTAGGAACCGCCGCGCGCGATTCCGAGGCGTTCCATTGTCGCCTTGATCTCCGGTGTTCTGCTGCTGCCGTTGACGAACGGCTTGCGGGTGTGGGGGACGGCGTTGAGCAGCGCGCCGAACGAGATGAGGTGCTCAACGCCGCATTCGAGGATGAAATCGACGAACTGGTTGCTGAAGCGATTCCACCGGAGGTGCGGCTCAATACCGGAGAAGAGCAGAAGCGGCTCCGTCGCGTCCGTGCCCGGCGCGAGATAGAAACGTTCTGCGGCCACGTGAGAGATCGCACGCCGGAGTCATCGACGTTGACGATAGGGCGGTAGTCCGCGAAGTTGAAGAACTCATCCGGCTCGAACTCGGCGACAAGCTCAGCGTTGCGCGCGCGTCCGAGAAAATCGACGGCGCCCGTGGCGGCATCGCCGGCATCTGACCAACCAAAGAACGCAATGATGACGGTGCGGATGTTACGGGGAATCTCTCGGTGAAGACGAATGTCTTGCACAAGCCACCTCCGGTGGTGTTGGGGCGCGTGAATCGCAAACTATACGGCACAGTTGCTCCCAGCGCCAACTCCACTATAACAACATTGCCTATGCCCCAAGGGTAAGAGTGCTACCTGGGAGAGGGTAGACGCCCCCCGTGTATGATTGAAGTGGTCGGCAGTCTGCAGCTGATTGTAGAGGCAATATATTGACTATTGAGAGAGTTGTTCTTGCGGAGCCGCGAGGTTTCTGTGCCGGCGTGATTCGGGCCATCGAGGCAGTCGAGTTGGCCCTTGCAGAGTACGGCCCGCCGATATACGTGCGGCGTCAGATCGTCCATAACCTCTTCGTCGTGCGCGACCTGGAGCGAAAGGGCGCGGTATTCGTTGAAGAGGTGTCCGCCGTTCCGGCGGGCGGGCGGGTCATCTTCAGTGCGCACGGCATCGCCCCCATCGTGCGGGAGATGGCGCGGGGACGTGAGCTTGACGTTATCGATGCCACGTGCCCGCTGGTGACAAAGGTGCACGTGGAGGCTGTCCGCTACGTTCGGGACGGGTACAAGGTTCTTCTGGTCGGTCATGCGGGCCATGATGAGATTATTGGCACGATGGGGGAAGCGCCGGACGACATCATCCTGGTCCAGGACCTGGATGATGCAGCCGCCGTTACAGTGCCGGATCCACAGCGCGTGGCGCTGGTGACGCAGACAACCCTGAGCGTGGATGAAACACGAGGCATTGTCGATGCTCTCAAGGAACGCTTTCCGGGGATCCGAACGCCGGCTCGTTCCGACATTTGCTTTGCGACTCAGAACCGACAGGACGCCGTGAAACTCCTGGCGCAGGAGACGGACGTTGTCCTGGTACTCGGCGCGGAGAACAGCAGCAACTCACAGCGGCTCCGAGAGGTGGCGGACACCGGGCAGTGCAGGGCGTACCTGCTGGACAGCGTGGGAGATCTGGATGAGTCATGGCTGGAGGGTGCGCGTTCAGTGGGAATCACGTCCGGCGCGTCTACTCCGGACTCGCTCGTGGAAGAGGTCATCGCGCATTTCATCGCGTCCGGTGTGGAGGACGTTCGAACCCTAAAGGCGTTGGAGGAGAACGTGACGTTCTTGTTGCCGCGCGAACTTACGGCGGCGAAGAGCAGCTAGGGCTTACAAAAAAGGAAAACGCAGGCCGAAGATCCGATAGCTCGGGTGGCCTGCGCTTCCCTGGGGGTAGGGGAAGACTGGGTGCAATAAGTTCTTTTTTAGGCCCTAAAGGGGCTTAGCGAGCAATCCTCCTGCTCTTGGTCTTGCGGCGCAGGAACGGCGGGAGATCCAGGTCTCCGTCACCGAGGGCGTCGCGCAGGATCTGATCGACCACTTCGTCATCCTCAAAGGTTTCCTGCGCGGTCTCAAAGCCGGTGGCGATGAGGGTCAGTTGGACCTCACCATCGCTGGCACGGTTGGAGACGACGCCGAAGATGATGTTGGCATTGGGATCAACAGCCTGGGCGATGATGTCCGACGCTGCGTGGATCTCTGCCAGCGAAAGGTCGGAACCGGCGGTGATGTTGTAGAGGACGCCGGTTGCGCCCGTGATGTCGATCTCAAGAAGCGGGTTCTGGATCGCCGCTTTCGCCGCGTCCGTCGCCCGCGTGCTGCCGCGCCCGTTGCCGATGGCCATGAGGGCCTGACCGGAAAGGGACATCACGGTTCGCACGTCCGCGAAGTCGAGGTTGATCTCACCGGGGACGGTGACAAGCTCGGAGATAGCATGGACGCCCTGTCCGAGAACATCGTCAGCCATGCGGAAAGCGTCATGCCAGGAGGCTTCCGTTCCGGCTACGGCAAGGAGCCGCTCGTTCGGAACGATGATGAGGCTGTCAACGCAGCCGTGCAGAGCTGCGATGCCCTCTTCGGCTTGTCGGGCCCTGTGGGTGCCCTCAAAGGCGAAGGGTCGCGTGACGATTCCGATGGTGAGCGCGCCGGTTTCCCGGGCGACTGAGGCGATCACGGGGGCTGCGCCGGTGCCGGTGCCGCCACCCATGCCGCTTGCGATGAAAACCATGTCAGAATTCTTGACGGCTTCATAGATATCGTCGCGGCTCTCCTCTGCGGCCTGTCGGCCAATCTCAGGGTTGCCGCCTGCGCCGAGGCCGCGGGTGATCTGGTCGCCAATGCGCAGGCGATAGGGAGCGTCCGAGCGCGCAAGGGCTTGCGCGTCCGTGTTCACGGCGATGTACTCGATACCCGGGACGGCCTCACGTGCCATCCGGGACACCGCGTTTCCGCCGCCGCCGCCGATGCCGAACGCCTTGATACGAACCAACCCATCTACATCTTCAGGTAGTGACATATCCATTCCTCCCTTTCTTCCGTTTCCTCTCTAAACCCGCGCTGTTTCCCGGCGTCTTTCCCGCTTGCCGGTACCCCGAGCAACCGACGCATTCTTCCTGCGCGCGGCGCGCTCTGAGTTGTCGTTAGTCGATGTCACAGATGTCTCAGTTGAAGAGGACTTCGCTCCGTTTCGCCCGCCGAATCTATTCGTCAGGCGACGCCATGGTGAGAGGATGCCGCCAGACTTGCTGCTCGGCCCGGAATGGAACGATGGATGCGTTAGGGGATCCTCGATGGTTCCTGCCCAGATGAGGGTTCCAATGGCCGGGACCCACGCCGCGTTACCGGATATGGCGAGAGGTATGCCCTCAATGCCGCGCGGCGCTGCCCAGTGAATGGGCATGGAGATTACCGAACGTCCGAGTTGAGAGAGCCCGTCACGCAAGATCGGCTGGCCGGCGATGGCCAGGCCGCCCGGCAACTCGCGATCTCCTGCGATACTCTCGATGGCGGTTTCAGTTAGAGAGAAGAGCTCTTCGGCTCTGTCACGGAGCGTTGCCACCATCTCCACTCGGTCAATGTCGATGCCCTCATCGGCGACCGTTATTGCGGCGCGTGGCGGCCCCACGGTGTTGGAAAAGGTTGCAACCTGTTCCAGCACAGCTTCTGCAGTGGGGTAGGGCAGATCGAGGGCAATTGAGAGATCGTTGATGAAATGCTGAGCGCCGATTCCGATCTTCGCCGAACCAAGATACTGGCCGTAATGCATGACGGTGATCGTGCTCATTCGCTCGCCAATGGAAAGAACTGCAGCGCCGCGTTCCCGCTCCGTGTCGGTCAGCGCGCCGTGACTCTCCGCCACCGGCCCGGCCATTAGGGCAACCCTTTCGCTGTCCACCAGCCCCGCAGCCTCACGGATTCTTGCCGCCGTGTCAGCCTCACATGAGACGGACATCGAGAGAACTCGAAGGTCTTGGCCTGTCTTGCCAACCGGCAGGCGCTCCGTCTCTTTTCCGTCAAGCAAGTACACCTGAGGAATGACATGGATCACGTGGCGATCATTGGACGCGAAGGCAGGGCGACTCTTCTCCATCAGCCGCTCTCCGTCCGCCTCTACTACTGCTCCACGGGGGCCGGATGGCCGGATGCTTGCTTCCGTCTCGTGGAACTGGATCTGGCCGGTGGGAACGACAAATACTACGTTCTCAAGAGGGAAGTCGACAGATGTCCGCAGTTTCCGGGAGATGCCGGACAGGGCGGTTGCCAACTCATGCGCATCGACGACTGTCTGGTCTTCGATACCTGCCGAGGGCGCCTCCATGCCAGTGAGCATCCGGGTAGACCCAGGACGATGTCGTGCGACTGCGACCCGAAGTTTCCTCTCACCGAGTTCGATGCCAGCGACTATCCGATCCATCTCTCGCTACTCCCCACGATCTCACTGCTTCCCGCGCTACGCTGCCCGCAGCCCTCTCGTACCTATGCTTTCCCCGCGCTGTGCTGCTCTTGACCGACCTACGCTGCGACGCGCTCCGCGATCCGCAGCCGGGCCGATCGGCTTGCGGGGTTGCGCGCAATCTCCGCGATGGATGGGGTGATTCCCTGCCGCCGCGGGAGCCTGACCGTTGCCGTGTGCTCACACGTGCAAACCGGTTGGGCAGGGGGGCAAAGGCAGTCCTTTGCCTCCTGGTGGAGGAACCGCTTGATAACGCGATCCTCCAGACTCTGGTATCCGATGACGGCCAATTTGCCGCCGGGGCCCAACAACTCCAGTGCCTGCGGGAGGGCCGACTCCAGGGCCTGGAGATCTGCGTTGACGACCATCCGAAGCGCCATGAACGCTTTGGTGGCCGGGTGTATTCGCGCCGCGCTGCGCTGCCCGACTGCGAGCTCGATGCACTCAACGAGCTCCCGTGTCGTGTTCAGTGGTCGTCGCCCCATGAGTGTCCTCGCGATGGACCGGGCCGACCACGCATCCTCCTCACCGTACGTTCTGAGGAGGTCGATGAGCTCCTGCTCCGGGAGATCATTCACCAGGTCTGCGGCGGTAACGTCTTGCCGAGGGTCATACCGCATGTCCAGTGGCTGATCGTCCTGGAATGTGAAGCCGCGACGTATAGCCTGCAACTGCCGAGAAGACAGACCAACATCCATGATGATTCCCTGCGCCTGCGTAAAGCCGTGTGCGACTGCCACCTCTTTAAGGGACGCGAAGTTCGCCTGCACCAGCGTGTAATGCGCATTCGGCAGGTCCCCCAAACGGCGCGCCGCCGACGAGAGCATCTCCGGATCAGCATCCATGCCTAGTACCTGCGCGCCCGCGGAAACGAGCGCCTCAGTGACGGATCCCTCACCGAGTGTGCAGTCGATGAACTTCGCTCCGGCATGCGGCTGAAGCGTTTCGACGACTTCGTCCAATAGGGCAGGGACATGGTAGATATGCGAATTCGCTACCATGACTCCCTCCTTGCTCCCAATCCTTCTCTGTTCAGGGACACTCGATGGGTATTCCCGCGCGTCCCTTGTTCCCCGTCGCACGAACAATGTAAACCGAAATGAAGCCATTCCCTAGGATTTGTCATGCGGTGTCCACTCAACGAAAAGTTGCTCGATTCGTGGACGAAACTACGATATTGACAGAAGGCGAAAAACTGGTGGATGATTGAGTCAACGAAAAATTAGTTTCGGAGCAGTGGACACGTGACAACAAGCTCCAGGTCGCGCGGGATGGCGCCTCCCTACGGCTCATACAAGAGCTGGGAGACCTTTATAGCTTTCGTGAAAACCGACCTCGATCCGCTACCGGATCGGTTAGACAGCAGCGTTTGGCGTACTACGCCGTTCTCAGGCTCTACACGATCTGCGATCCAGGGCGCTCTGCTTTTTTTCGGCCTGACAGACCCACAGGGAAAAACCGATCGGCGGCTTGAAATGCTTGCCAGAGCGCCAAACGAAGAGGTGAAGCGGCAGCTCCTGGCGGCGTTGTTCGACGAGAGGTATGGGCCACTGCTTGAAGGCATCGACCTGCCTCGGGCAACTCGTGGACAGATCAAGTCGGCGTTCCAGAGAGCCGGATCCGGCACTGAGACCTCCGAGAAAGCCGTCAGTTTTTTCGTCTCGTTTGGGGGTGAAGCCGGAAAAGAGTTGCATCCGGCACTTTTCGGACGCAATCAGGGGACAAGGACACGACGAAAAACTGCGGTTAACCGAAAAGATGGTGACGGACAAGCCGAAAAAATTGAAGAGTTGCCGAAAAGGGAAGTTTCTTCCGAAAACTCTTTACCAATAAACGAAAACAACGTTATTCGCCAAGATGGGATTCATCCGGCCATTCTTGGGGTGCTTGAGGCTCTGCCCAAGGACGGCCAGCAGTGGACGAATGCAGAACGAGAGAAGCTCAAGGTGGCCTTCGGTTCACTCCTCGATCTGACCTATCCAACCATTGATGACAGAAACGCCCGGATGCTCTGACGGTGGAAGCCAGGCGTGAGCCGCACCATGCGCCACGTGCAAGGAATGCCAGAGCCGCGCTAGACTGCTGATATGACCGATATTCGTGTTGCCGTCCTTGTTGCCAGCGATTCCGGCGCTGCCGGAGACAGGGCAGACCGAAGCGGAAAATTAATCGAAGAATTAGTCGCCGCGGCGGGCTGGATCGCATCCGAAAAGGCCATCACGCCGGATGATCGAGCCATTATCGCCGCTCAACTCCGCTCCTGGGCAGATAGTGGCGACGTTGCGCTCATTGTGACAACCGGCGGAACGGGCGTTGGACCGAGGGACGTGACTCCGGAGGCGACACTGGACGTGGTGGATCGAGTTGTGCCCGGGATGGCGGAGCAGATGCGCGCGCAGACGGTCGCACAGACTCCAATGGCCATGACATCGCGCCAGGTTGTTGGGATTCGCGGGCAGACGCTGATCATCAATCTTCCCGGCAGTCCAAAGGCCGTGCAGGAGTGTCTGGACGTTCTGATGCCGGTTCTGCCGCACGTTCTTGAAGTGCTCAGCCAGCCCCGCACGGACGAGCATCCGACGCAGCAGGTGTAATCGCTCCGGTGAAGGTCCACGTCGTCACACTCTTCCCCGGTCTTTTTCCCGGGCCCCTTGGTGAGAGCATCATCGGGCGGGCGCTGGGCAGCGGTGTCGTTGAGTTGTGTCTGCACGATCTCCGCGATCAGGGGGAGGGGCCGCACAAGGTTGTTGATGACGCGGCATTCGGCGGCGGCCCCGGCATGGTGCTCAAAGCAGGCCCGCTTGCCTCATCCATTGAGGAGGCCCGTCATGGGACAGGTGAGGGCGACGGGAGCGAATCGCCCGTCGTTCTGATGGATCCGCAAGGCGAGCGCCTGACTCAAACAGTGGTGGATCGATTCGCCGGTTTGGACGACATAATTATCGTCTCGGGGCGGTATGAGGGAATCGACGAACGCGTCCGCCAACGACTGATCACGCATGAGATTTCCATTGGCGACTATGTCCTAACGGGCGGAGAACTGCCGGCGATGGTCTTCATCGAGGCCGTCGCGCGTCGAGTGCCCGGTGTCCTTGGGGGCGAAAATTCCGGCAAGGCCGACTCGTTCGCGTCAGGCCTATTGCAGCATCCACAGTACACACGGCCAGCGGTGTGGGAGGAGGAAGCCGTTCCGGAGATTCTGCTCTCCGGTGATCATGCGCGGGTGGATCGGTGGCGGAGAGAGCAATCACTGCTGCGGACTCTGCAGAGAAGGCCGGATCTGTTGGAGACTGCGGCTCTTTCCGATGCTGACGTGTTGTTCTTGAGGGAGAGGGGTTGGGAGGGCTAACGGGGACCGGATTCCGGCACCGTATCGAAGTACGGGGCCTGCTTTCTCGGGAATGAGGGATAGGGAGAGAGCGTAGGGGCGGATTTTGCTATTGAGCGGCGCTTGGTCGTATACTCACTACTGCTGCCGCCGATGCGAATGCGGGCGGCGCCCCAAACTATTGGAGCAATCACATATTGTCATGCGTTTCCGCGCGCGGGAACACTTATGAAAGGCGCTTGAACCATGGATGTCGGCCATCTGCTGACCTCAATTCCCAAGCAGCACCGTTATCAGTACGTCCGCCCGGGCGATACCGTCCGCGTGTACTACCGGGTTGTTGAGGGCGAGCGCGTTCGCACGCAGCAGTTGCAGGGCGTGGTCATGTGGATGACCCGCAGCGGCCCGAACGCGAATATTACGATTCGTCGCGTGATCCAGGGGATCGGTGTTGAGCGCACATTCCTCCTCAACTCGCCACGCCTGGAGCGCATCGATGTTGTCCGACAGGGCAAGGTTCGCCGCGCTCGCCTGTACTACCAGCGTGGCCGGACGGGCCGCCGCGCCCGCATCAAGACCGGCACGCGCGCCCGCCGCATTATCGAGGACAGCGCGGTGCTTGAGGCCGACGTTCCGGTTGCCGTGGCCGAGGATGCCGTGGTTGAAGAAGAGATTGAGGACGAGGCTGCAGTGGAAACCGAAGAGGCTCCTGAGGCGTCTGAGGCCGCGGAATCAGAAGAATCGTCCGATAACACGGACTCCGAAAATTCTGAGGACAAGCAGAGCTAGAGTCTCTCACGGGCAGTCGGCGTATTGCTCATCCGTCTCCGGTTTCGCGGCATGCCAGTACTTTCATGAGAGAGATTAGTCGCAGGTTTCTACCGGTCGTTATCGTTGCGACCGCTATCACCTTTACCGTGATCCTGCAGGGCTGCTCGGATCCTGAACCGACGCCCACGCCTTCCGTACCCGATGAGCCAGTTGTCACGAGCTTTGACCGCGTTGTGACTGTCACGCGCGTCATTGATGGCGATACTGTGGATGTATGCTGCCCGCAGGAACGAATCCGCCTGCTTGGCATTGACTCGCCGGAAAGCGATGAGCCGCTGTTCGACGAGGCGAAGGCGCTTGCGAAGCAGCTTGCCGACGGGCAGAGCGTTCGCCTTGAGAAATGTATCGAGGAGGCTGACCAGTATGGCCGACTGCTGCGGCACATCTTCGTCGACGAGACACACGTCAATCGGGAGATGGTATCCGCCGGCCTCGCCACGGCCTATGAATTCTCGCTCAATCTCAACCCATGCTATGTCACCGAGCTGCGGGCGGACCAAGACGCGGCGCAGTCGGCCGGCCTCGGCATGTGGGAATAGCCCGTCAACGACTACCACTGAGCGTGCGGGGTCGGTATTGTGCCGTATGCACAGGTAGCGGTGAACGCTCCGGGCGCGGGGCGGCGATCCTACAGTTACTCCATACCTGATGAGCTTGCCGATCAGGTGCAGGCGGGGCATGGCGTCATCGTCCCGTTCGGTCGGCACACGTTCCAGGGCATCGTGCTGGAAATCACGGACGAGCCGGGGTATTCCCGAACGCGGCCTATTGAGTCGCTTGTCGCCGATGATCCGGTTATCGGCGCGCCGCTTATTGGTCTTGGCGAGTGGATGGCAACTTACTATCACACCGATCTCTATACGGCCTACCGTCCCATGCTGCCGCCGGCGTTCGAGCGACGGCAGACGATCATCGTGCGGGTGACGGAGGCGGGGCAGGACGTAATCGAGACCGTTTCACCGAGGCGCGCGGAGATCCTTGATTTCGTTTTGGACGCCGGTGAGACGACCACCGCCGCCATCCGTGACGAGTTCGGGGCGAGGGCCGCCCGCGACGTGACGGCGTTGACGGGCAGGGGCTATCTGGACGCCTCCGAGGTGTGGGAGGGGCCGCGCATCTCCCCTCGCATGGATATTTTTGTCGAGGCGGCCATTCCGTTTGATCATCTGAGTGCCAAGGTAGTGGAACTGCGGGCGTCCGGCGCATTTCGTCAAGCAGACGCGTTGGACGCGCTCGCGGCGAATCCGGGTAGGGGGCTAGCCGACCTGCGCCGCGTTTCAGGAGCGTCTCGTAGATCCTGGGATGCGCTTGTGGAGGCGAGAGTTATCACCCTGGAGGAACGGGAGACGCGCCGTGATCCTCTTGCCGCACGTGCAGGTTCTCCACCCATGCCGGACCTCCAACTCACTCCCCACCAAAAGGACGCGCTGAATCATGTGACGGCGAGCATCGATGCCGGTGACTCCGACGTTTATCTGCTGCACGGCGTGACGGGAAGCGGCAAGACAGAGGTGTACCTGCAGGCGTTTCGGCGGGTCATCGAGAAGGGCAGGCGGGGCATCATGCTCGTGCCGGAGATCGCGCTGACGCCGCAGACGATCGGCCGGTTCTGGGAGCGATTCCCCGGTCGCGTCGCCGTCTTCCACAGCGGGCTGACGCTGCGGGAGCAGTATGACGAATGGCGGAGCATCGCGGAGGGTCAGTTTGACATCGTGATCGGCTCGCGGAGCGCTGCGCTCGCCCCCATGCCGGACGTCGGCCTGATTGTCGTGGACGAAGAGCAGGAGTGGACGTACAAGCAGGAATCGCCCGCGCCCCGCTACCACGCGCGGGACGTTTCTATTGAAAGGGCGCGGCGAGAGGGAGCGGTTGTTGTGCTTGGCACCGCGACGCCGGACGTCGGCACGATGTACGCCGCGCTCAGGAATGAGATCACGTTGCTGGAGCTCCCCGGACGGATTACGGCCACAGCGGACTGCGGTGACACGGGGTGGACGGAGCGCCCCCTCGCGGACGTGGGCGTCGTCGATCTGCGGCAGGAGCTGATGGAGGGCAACCGCAGTATTTTTTCCCGGGCGTTGCGTGAAGCATTGACTGAGGCCCTGGGTCGCGGCGAGCAGGCGATCCTGTTTGTGAATCGGCGTGGGGCGGGGCAGGCCGTGCAGTGCCGGGCGTGCGGCCATACGATGCGGTGCCGCCGCTGCACGACGGTGATGACGTACCACGCAGACGAACGCATTGTGTGCCACCTGTGCGGCGATAGACGACGCTCACCCACGCGCTGTCCACGCTGCCGACGCAACACCATCCGGGCCATCGGCGTCGGTACGGAGCGCGTGGCGGCGGAGGCAGAGGTCGCGTTTCCGGGGGCGCGTGTTATCCGGTGGGACCGCGATGCCGTGAGCGAAGCCCGGGGACATGAGCCGATCCTGGGGGAGTTCGCGAATGGTCGGGCGGATATCCTTGTCGGCACTCAGATGATCGCCAAGGGACTGGATCTCCCCGGTGTCACTGTGGTCGGTGTTGTGAACGCGGATATCGGGCTGCACGCGCCGGATTTTCGTGCTTCGGAGAGGATATTTCAGCTGCTCTGCCAAGTGGCGGGCAGGGCGGGGAGAGGTCATGCGCCGGGCCGTGTGATTGTGCAGACGTATGAGCCGGAGAACCAGGCGATACAGGCCGCAGCGGCGCAGGACTATCGACAGTTCTACCTGGAGGAAACGCAGTTCCGTAGGCAGCTTCGCTACCCGCCGTACAGTCGCATGGCGCGGCTGACGTGCGCTCGGGCATCGCGGCGAGACGCGCAGTCGGCGGCGGAACAATTGGCACGGGCGTTGCGTGTTGAGATACGCGCCCGGGGAATTATGAACACCCGCGTAATCGGCCCCGCGCCGGCTGCCTGGGAGCGGCTGCGGGGGCGGTATCGCTGGCAGATCACGATCGTTGCCGATGAGCCGACGGAGCTGCTGGAGACCGTGGCACTACCTCCTGGCTGGATGGTGGACGTGGATCCGATGTCGAGTGGCTAACGGAAAGTCCCACGGTGTTGCTCGCAAGGTGGGACAGAGTCCGAGTATTTCTCCTGCCTTGTTGCAGTCGTAAACCATGCGGCTATACGCTCACGTGAGCAAAGGCCAATTGACGGAGGAAAACGATCGGATGGAACCCAGGATCAGCATCATCACTCTCGGCGTTTCCGATTTGGAGCGCTCTACATTGTTCTATCGTGACGGACTCGGCCTTCCGGTTCATGAGGCGGGCGGGGATGAGATCACGTTCTTTGCGATGAATGACATCATGCTTGCGCTCTACTCGCGCGACGACCTGGCCGACGACGCCAACATGCCGGAACGGAAGGGCAGCCCCCAACCGGCCATGCACGGATTCACCATCGCGCACAACGTGGCGTCGCGGGAGGAAGTCGATGCCGTTCTGCGCCTCGCGGAATCGGCCGGGGCCAGAATCGCCAAGCCCGCGCACGAAACGTTTTGGGGCGGGTACGGCGGGTACTTTGCAGACCCGGACGGCTTTCTGTGGGAAGTGGCAACAGGCGCCGGCCTGCCCGTTGACCCGGACGGAGACTAGTCCCATCCAAAGGCTATTCAGCTGTAGCGAAGGAGGCCAGCTCAAAAATGTTCTATGAACTCAGGCAGTACGAAGCGCACACGTCGAGGATGAACGATCTCATTGACCGGTTTGCCAACGTGAACGCCAAGCTCTTTGAGCGGCACGGCTTTCGCGCTGTCGGGTATTGGCGGGAGGACGTGGGGATTCCGCACCGGCTGATTTATCTACTGGCGTGGGAGAGCTGGGATGCTCGGGAGGCGGCGTGGGCGGCGTTCTATGCCGATCCTGAATGGCCGGAGTCAATGGAGAAATACGGCGAGACGACGGCGCACATCACGAATCACATTCTGAATCCGCTGTCGTTCTCGCCGCTGCCGTAAGAGACGGGGTCACGAGATGATGGAGCGGCGGCGATTGGTGTAGTAGTCCACCACGATGTATTCGCCAAGCCGCTCCGGCGACGTGTAGAAGACGCGGCCCTTGTTGATTCTCGTTATCTGATCCACAAAGTCCATCAGGTACGAGTTCTGCTCCAGCATGAACGTGTTGATGGAGATGCCCGCCCGCGTGGTTCGCGCCACCTCTTTCAGCGTCTCCTGGATGGTGCGCGGGCTTGGCGGGTATTGCAGGAAGATACGGCCGTTCTCGATGTGGGCCGTCGGCTCCCCGTCTGACACCATGATGATCTGCTTGTTGCCGCCCGCATGGCGCGCCAAGAGCTTCTGCGCCACGACCAGGCCGTGTTGGATGTTGGTGTACGGCTCAAACTCATCCCAGCTAAGGTATGCCAGCGTCTCGGGCTTCATCTCCCGTGCGTACGTTGAGAACCCAACCACGTAGAGGCTGTCGCGGCTGAACTGCGTCCGAATCAGCGTGTCCAGCGCCAGCGCGACTTTCTTGGCCGTCACAAAGTTGCCGCGCATCGCCATGGACAGGCTGAGATCGATCATCAGCACCGTGGACGCCTGCGCCATGTCCTCCGTCTCGCGGACCTGGAAATCGTCCGCCTCCAACCGCACCGGCACGCTCTTGCCGCTGCGCATGACGGCCGACTGCACCGTGCGGCGTAGATCGACATTGAATTCATCGCCGAATTGATAGGGGCGGGTGGCCTCTGTCGGCTCGCCGCCTCGGCCACGGACGCGCGCATCGTGGCGGCCGGTATACGTTCGCCTCAGGTAGCCGAAGATCTCAGCTAACGCCTTCTCCCCGATCTTGCGGATGCCGCGCGCGGTGAACTGGTGCGAGCCGTCGTCTGATTCTCGCAGCAGACCCTCCTCGACGGCGCGCTCGGTCAACTGCCGCAGCCGCTCGAGTGACTGCTCTGCATCCTCGCCCAGGATTTCACTGACCTGTTCCGGGTCAACCTGCTCAATGCTGCCGCCGCCGTAGAGGGCGCGCTTGAGATCGTCTTCCAGGTCGTCCATTTGGTTGAGCTGGTCCATCAGGGTGAGAGCGTCCTGCAGGGCGACGGGTTCGTCGCCGCTGAACCGGAACTGCCGCCCGAATTCGCCGCCCACACGCAGCATGTCCAGGTTAGTTTGCAACTCCGACATCTGTTGGGCGAGTTCCGGGTTGTCCAACATGCCGGAGATCATGTCCTGCAGCTGTTGGCGCTGATTTGGCGAGAGGCTGCTCATCAGCGACTGCGCCTGAGAGGCCTGGTTCTGCAGTTGATCAATGAGCTGCTCGATGTCCTGCGGGGGTGATTCGCCAAATGCGCCGCCCCACCGCTCCATGAACTCATCGAAGCCAGTGTCCTCATCGTCGCGGATGTGCCGCTGCAACATGCTGTTGAGTTCGTTCATCATCTGCGCCGCAGCATCGAGATCCTGCTGCGTGAGGTTTTCAAGGCTCTCGCGGAGGTCGGAGAATTGCCGGTCGACGAACTGCTGTTGAATGAGGTTCTTCAACTCTTCAAACAGCCTTTGCGCCTCGGGGTCCATGAACTCATAGTCATTGAGTTCACGGACGGCGTCCCCGAGGTTTTCAGGCAGGGCATTCAGCGTGGCTTCATTCCGTTGCGCCATGTCCCGCACGCGATCAGCCAACCGGCTTGCCGTTTCAGAGTCGAGACCGGCGGGCGGTTTGTTGACGGCATCGTCAGCCGCCGCCACACGCTCTTCTATGCCCTGGCGCTCTGTCTCGATAACCTCATTGAGCTTGTTGCGGAGATCGTTGAGGAGGCTGCCGAGGTCGTGCTTGCGGAGTATCTCCTGCCGCTGCTCGCGCAGCTTCCGCAGCATGTCATCCATGCCTTGCACATCAACATCGCTGTCACGGGGGTGCGCGCCCCGACGCATGATTGAACGTAGGGAGGAGTCTATGTCCCCGCGAGCGAGAACATCATTCATGAATTCGTTCAGCAGTGCTTCGTCAGCCGCCTCTGACAGAAGCTGTGTTCCGTCCCAACGAGAGAACCGAAAGATGGGCACTACGAGCTGCCTCAGCCGCGATAGCGGTAGCCACCCTCGTGTCGGTCCTTGTTGATCTTCCTGCTGAGGTGCAGCCCGTCCAGCACGAACTCTACAACCGACGCCTGCGCCGCTACCGAGCGCTTCACGTCAAGCCGATTGGCCGCGTCCTTCAGCTCCGGCAGGTCCTTGAGCCAGCCGGACAGGACCTTGGACGCAATCATGTCGCCCGTGTCGATGGACAGGCCCTCGTCAAAGCGGCGAATGATGGCATCAAACTCATTGGTGGAGAAGTGGTTGTTGAATGTGTTCAGAACGGCGCGCTTGGTCAAGTCCTCGATGATGCGAGGCTCGCGGCCCTCTTCCACGCTCTCCAACTCAACCTTGCCTGCCGTGGATGTGAGGAAATACGCCATGTCGCTAACGCGGGGCACGGCCTCCTTCTCCTTGAGGCGGAGGGCGCGTCGAACGGCGTTGGAGGAGATGGTCTCATAGTTGCCGATGGACACGCGGACGCTGACGCCGGAGCGTTGGTTGACGTCGCCGCTCTTGCGCGCAAGAGTGGTGAACTCGGCGACGACTTCTTTCATGAAATTCGGCATGGTAAGCGTCACGCCCACGTCCGCAATCGGCTCTCGCTCCGCCTCCATGATCTCAATCTCGTGCTCGAGCGTCTTGGGGTAGTGGGTGCGGATCTGCGCGCCGAAGCGGTCCTTGAGCGGCGTGATGATTCGGCCGCGGTTCGTGTAGTCCTCAGGGTTGGCGCTCGCGATCAGGAACAGATCCAGCGGAAGCTGCACCTTGTATCCCTTAATCTGAACGTCGCGCTCCTCCATGATGTTGAACATGCCGACCTGAATGCGTTCCGAGAGATCCGGCAGCTCATTGATGCAGAAGATGCCGCGGTTGGTCCGGGGGATGAGGCCGTAGTGAATGGTGAATTCGTCTGAGAGATAGCGTCCCTCAGCCACCTTGATGGGGTCGACCTCTCCGATGAGGTCCGCAATGGTGATGTCCGGCGTGGCGAGCTTCTCTCCGTAGCGGCGATCACGCGGAAGCCACGCGATGGGAGCGGTGTCGCCCTCCGCCTCCACGCGGGCAAGGCAGGGACTGCAGGTGGGATTGTAGGGGCTGTCATTGATCTCACAGCCTTCGATGACGGGCACTTCAGGATCGAGTAGGCCAACGAGAGCGCGGATAATACGTGTCTTCGCCTGTCCGCGCTCACCAAGCAGGATGATGTCCTGCCCGGATAGGATGGCGTTCTCGATCTGTGGCAGAACCGTCTCTTCATAGCCGACGATGCCGGGGAAGAGTTCCTCGCCGGTTCGGATGCGCGCAACGAGGTTCTTGCGAAGCTCGTCCTTGACGTTCAGAACGCGGTATTCGCTCTGCCGCAATTCGCCAATCGTTTTTGCCTGGGTCATCGTCCGCCTCCCCCGCTCTGTGTTCCATACCCCCGGCCGTTGGACGGCGCGTTGTCTTATTGTCCGTTCGCCGTACTACCGTGTCAATTTGGCATCATTGCACCTTACTATTGAGTTACGACGGAAACGAGAGGTGATACGTGGCCCTATTACTTACCGAACAAGACGTGCGCGATTTGGCATTGATGGATGACGCCATCACAGCACTCGAACATGCCCACAAGAGCCAGGGGGCGGGCAGGGCGGTCAATGATCCGCGCCGCCGACTGCGCGCCCCGCACGGCGCCGTCGCCATCATGCCCGGCGGTGACGCGGAGACGGGATTCCTGGGGTTCAAGACGGCGTTCTACGCCGCCGGGGCCGTCCACGTCCTCCTCTACGACATGAACGAACGCAAGCTCGCGGCAATCATACAGGCCAATTGGCTCGGCACCTTGCGCACCGGCGCTGCCAGCGGCGTCGCTACAAAGTACATGGCCCGCGAAACCACAGGGCAGACAGTAGGCATCATCGGTACCGGCACGCAGGCTCGGACACAGGTCACGGCGGTCTGCGCCGTGCGAAACGTCTCTCGCGTGCTCGCCTACGGGCGGGATGAGAACCGCCGACAAACGTTTGCGGAACGTACCAGCGAGCGGGCGGGTGTTCCTGTGGAGCCAGTGGACAACCCGCAGATTGCCGGCGAAGCAGACATTGTCATTGCAGCGACGAATGCATCGGCCCCGGTCTTGCAGGGAGCGTGGCTCAAGGCGGGCGCGCACGTTAACGCCATCGGGTCGAACTCGCTCCTCCGCCGCGAGATTGATCTGGACGCAGTGCAGAGAGCAGATGCCATCGTCGTTGATGACCGCGAGCAGACGGCGTTGGAAAGCGGCGACCTTCAGGAGGCGATCGAGCGCGGAATCGTTGATCTGGCGCGGCTGCCGGAGCTTGGGGATGTGGTTGCAGGCGGGGAGGCCGTCCGCAGTGCCGACAGCGACATCACGCTGTTTGAGTCGCACGGCATCGGGTTGTGGGACGTTGCGTTGGCGACACACGTGTACCGGGCGGCTCTGGAACAAGGCAGAGGGAATGAGGTGGATGTCTAGGTTGCCTCTCCTAATACACTGAGTACGCACGAAGCACTAGCCCAAGTCAAGAAGGAGAATAGAAATGACGCAAACCGAAGCGGAAATCCTGATGTATGCCACGACGTGGTGCCCGGACTGCGCGCGCTCCAAGCGCCTTCTCGACAAGCACGAGGTCAAGTACACCTGGATCAACATCGAGGAAGTGCCGGAAGCGGCGGACACCGTGCGGCATCTCAACAACGGGATGCAGGTTGTTCCAACCATCGTCCTGCCCGGCGGCAAGGTTCTGGCTGAGCCGTCCGACAAGGAATTGAGCGAGGCCCTTGGGCTGGGATAGCTCCTGTCACCGGCCATATGCCATTGGAATGCGTTGGTCGTCAGTGGGACAAATGACGCGCCGAGCAACGGCGTCCCTATTTCTCACCCTTGTGCTCGTGGCCGTGGGTCTTGCCACCGGGTGCGCGGGGTCTGAGCCTGTCACGGATGCCGAGGCTTCCGAAATCAAGTCGGCGCTGGATGGTCGCTCATTCCGGCAATTCGAGCCGGGTCGAGATGACAGCCCGCGCCGCGCCGTAGTGATTGATTTCTTCGATGGAGTAGAAGTGTGGGCGCAGTACGCGGAGGGCGATTACGCGGTCGATGAGTGGCGGATATTCGCTTCTGACTACCGCATCGAGAAGTCCGGTGATCTCTCCACCATCACGCTCTACCTGGAGAACCCGCGCTCCGAACGCATCCTGACCGAGCCGTGCGAGGACTGCATTCCGATGGAGGGTTTTTCTATCTCCATCCGTGACGCTCTTGATGAGGACGACATACGCTTCCGTCTCAATGATCCGTATGGCGTGCTGCCGTCCCCGTCCCCGGTGTTCACGTCGTGGACGCGGTTTGACGAGGACGAGTATTTCGAGTGACCTGCGGCCTTATTGGGCAACGCCCTCGATAAGGTAGGCGTTATTCGTACCAGCCGGACGCGAATATGTAACCCTCGTGCAGGACGGCCCACGTGTGCTTGAGCTGTTCTTCGCCACTATCAGGGTTAGTGATAACGTACTGGATCCAGCTGCCCTCTTCCGTTGCCCCAAGCAGATCATCTCCGTAGAAGTATCCTGTGGAGTCGACCCGCAGGGCGGGGTCGCGATCACGCAGGTCAGGATTGAAGTGGCCAATGGTGCGGCCCGACTCGGCATCGACGATGAACGCGTACCACTGTTCGTCTATGCTATCCGCGCTGTTGTAGTACCCGAGTGCTGCCGGCAAGCCCGAGGCCTCATAGAGGCCTATCGCTAGCCGGACAATTTCCTGCGTATATTCAGGCTGATCCGACTTGGATATGGCTCCCCCGGACCAGGATGATGAGGCGAACACCAGGCCGTCGTGTTTGACGACCCAAAGATGCTTGAGTTCGACTCTCCCAAACAAGCCCGCGGCGAGGTAATCGATCCGGATGCCCTCTTCGCTGGCGCCGTCAATCACCATCTGGCCGGCAGGGTAGTGGTTGTGTCCTGTGAATTCGGAATCGTGCACGCCAACCCACGAGGGGAATGCCGCCATGGAAGCGATGTATCCACCCTCATCGAGGATGAACACGTGCCAATCGCCGTCAAGGCTTTCCTCGGAGTTGTAGAAGTCGATAGCTTCTTCACGTCCATCTCTTGCGTAACGATCGATCGCCTGCTGGACCAGTGCCTGCGCATAGGCCAGAGGTTGATCTTTTGACACGGTGATTTCGGCGTCATCAGGTTCGGCGGTCGCGGCGATGCCAGTGTCGTCAGGTTCGGCCGTCACGGTGATGCCAACGTCATCGGGTTCGATCTCCGCCGTTGGCTCCGGCGATTCACCGGAGCAGGAGGTCATGAGAGTAGCAGCCGCAGCGAGAACAATGAGCAGAGTTGCGAAAGGAAGGAGTTGCGTGAGCCGTCTGGAGGACGTGTACGGAGTAACAGGCATCGTTATTCCCACTAATCTCCGGTTCGCTTTATGTCGGCCGAACGAGTGCTAATGGAACGCGCCACGGTCACATCATTGTACGACAGGCCGCGCTTTTTGAGACTGCAAAGGCAGGCCAATCTCAAAAAAGTTGACACCCCGAAAGTGCTTTGGTACATCTAGGGCATTCCGAAGTCATAAGTGCGTCGGCACACAGTTTGAAGTGATATAAAGTATCACTAACATGCCAGTGCGCCGGGTAACCTAACGGTCGCCCGTGACTCGGGAGCACATGCAAGATTCTGTTATTAACGAGGCAAGAGGGAGCTAGCATCGATATATGATACTAAATCTCAGAATCGAATCCCGGCCGAGGCGACTCGGCACGACCGTTAATCAATACAACGACAGTTCCGTAGGGGAGACATCATGAAGACACTTTCAACACCCAGGCGGAACTCGGCGAAGGCGTTCAGCCTTATGCTTCTGGCTCTCGCGCTGACCTTGACTCTTGTCCTGGCTGCTGCAGCCTGCGAGGGCGACGAAGATTCCACGGCGACGCCCGGTTCAAGTGGATCTGATAGCACAGACTCTGGCAGCACAGGGTCTGACAATACGGGAACCACGAGCAGCACACAGACCGGCTCGTCCGAAGACACACCGATGGACGGTGATCCGCTCCTCGTGGTTGCCACCACCAACATCGTCGCCGATTGGGTACAGAACATCGGCGGAGACCGGGTGGAGGTCATGAGCCTGCTGCCCATCGGCGGCGATCCGCACACGTACCAGCCCGGCGCGCGGGACGTGGCAAACATCGTGGATGCCGACCTCGTCCTGACCGTTGGCCTTGGACTTGAGGGCAACTGGTTGGAGGAGCTGATCCATAACGCCAGCGCGGATGAGTCTCGCATTATCGCGCTCGGTGAAACCGTCAACCCAATCGAATTTGTGGAAACCGGCGGCCATCTGGACGAGGAAGACCACGAAGAGGCCGATGCCATGAAGGAAGACCAGGTCCTTGAGGAAGATGAGGATGAGGATAATGAGGAAGAAGGGGAACACGGTCATGAAGCCCTTGACCCACACTTCTGGTTTGACCCTGGCCGTGTTCAAGTAGCCGTCAATGACATTGCTGCTCGCCTTTTGGCCATGGATCCTGCGGGCGCAGACATGTATCGAGCAAACGCGGCGGCCTACAACGCGCAGCTGAATGAGCTCCACTCGTGGACCGAGCAGCAATTGAGCGGCATTCCTACCGACGATCGAATCCTCATTACGTCACATGACAGCCTCAGCTACTTTGCCGTGGTTTACGGGTTCGAAGTGGTTGGCACGGTGATCCCCGGCGGAACAACGGAAACGGAATCATCTGCGGAACAACTCGCCGACTTGATCGAGATAGTTGAGCACGAGGGAGTGACTGCGATATTCGGAGAGACCACCGTTACAGAACGCATCGCGCAGGCGGTTGCCGAGGAAACGGGCGCGGGATTCTACAGCCTCTACTCCGGCTCCCTCGGCGCGGAGGGCAGTGGCGCGGACACGTTCATAACAATGGTACGCACCAATGTGGAGATCATCGTGGAGGCGCTGAGCTAGACAACACAACTTCAAGGGAATCCTCCCCAAGCGAGAGGGGTCGGCGGCCCAGGCAGACCGCCGACCCCTCTTTGACAATGAACGGTTTCAGTACAGGCAGCGGAACGCCGTTTGCCCACGTGCCGTCCGCTTTCCTATCCGTTCTGCTATACTCAGATAGAAACAGGAAGAGAAAGAACAGAGGAACGGCGATAGCCCACGGCGGAGGCAGTTTGGATCGGCAGACCAAGACCCAGATAATCGAAGAATATCGAGGGCACCCCACAGATACCGGCTCCACTGAGGTTCAGGTCGCAGTGCTGAGCACACGAATCAGAGACCTGACCGGGCACTTGCAAGTCCACCGCCACGACCATGCGACACGGAGAGGGCTGCTGATGCTCGTGGGCCAGCGGCGCAGACTACTCCGATACCTCCGCCGACAAGACGTAGGACGATACCAGTCCCTCATCGCGTCACTCGGCCTACGCAGATAGTCGAAACGGCTCCGTCTTCCTCCGGCGCGAAAGCGCAGGAGAGTTGAACGGCATGATTCATAAAGTCGAGCGCGAGCTCGCAGGACGCACACTCACCATTGAAACGGGCGAACTCGCCCAACAGGCCAGCGGCGCGGTTACCGTCCGCTACGGCGATACCATTATCCTCGCCACCGCCGTCATGGCGCCCAATGCGAGAGAAGGCATTGATTTCCTCCCCCTCACCGTGGACCTGGAAGAGCGCCATTACGCCATCGGCAAGATCCCCGGCAGCTTCTTCCGACGGGAGGGCAGGCCGGGCTCAGAGGCTATCTTGTCCGGGCGTATCACGGATCGAACCCTCCGACCACTGTTCCCCAAGGGACTCCGCAACGAGGTGCAGATCATCCTGACCGTCCTCTCGGCAGACCGGGAGAACGCGCTGGACACGCTGGGCATTATCGGCGCGTCCGCCGCCCTGACAATCTCTCACATCCCATTCGAGGGGCCCGTCAGCGGCTGCCACGTCGGCTACGTCGACGGCGAAATCGTCATCAACAACCTCTATAGCAACGCCGATGCCAGCAATCTCGACCTCGTGATCGCCGGCTCCCGCGACGCCATCGTGATGGTTGAGGCGGGCGCGAACGAGGTTGACGAGTCCGTCCTGCGGCAGGCGCTGCTGGCAGGGCAGGAGACCAACCGCATCATCATTGAGATGCAGGAGGAGCTGCGGGAGCTTTGCGGTAAGGAAAAGGTCACCATCGAAGCGCCCGAAGAGAATACCGCTCTCCGTGAGGCCATTGAGTCGCTGGTTGGCGAGCGACTGCTTGAGGCCGCTGCCGGACTCGGCAGACATGAGCGCAACGAGACCACCAGCGCGCTGCTGGACGAGACTCTTGAGAATCTCTCAGACAACCATGAGGCATCTGAAATCGAGCACGTCTTTGAAGACGCATTCACGGACGCCGTCCGCGCAAGCATCCTTAACGGTAAGCGCCCGGACGGCCGCAACCACACGCAGATTCGACCGCTAACGAGCAGGGTAGGCGTGCTGCCGCGAGCGCACGGCTCCGCGCTGTTCCAGCGGGGCGAGACACAGGTGCTCAATGTCACCACGCTCGGCCCGCTCGCCGACGCTCAGCGAATCGACTCGCTGACGCCGATCGAGACCAAGCGCTATCTGCACCACTACAACTTCCCGCCATACTCCGTCGGTGAGGCGCGCCGCGTTGGCACGCCCGGCAGGCGCGAGATTGGCCACGGCGCGCTCGCGGAGCGGGCGTTGCTGCCCGTCATTCCCGGTGAGATGGAGTTCCCGTACACGCTGCGGCTCGTCTCAGACGTGCTCGGCTCAAACGGCAGTACGTCCATGGCAAGCGTCTGTTCCAGCACGTTGTCCCTGATGGACGCAGGCGTACCGATCAAGGCGCCGGTGGCGGGCATCGCGATGGGCCTCGTCACGGACAAGACGGGCGCGTACGCAGTCCTGACCGACATTCAGGGCCTTGAGGACCACCTTGGCGATATGGACTTCAAGGTGGCGGGCACGGCGGAGGGCGTAACGGCCCTGCAGATGGATATCAAGCTCACCGGCATCACGGATGAGATTATGGAAAAGGCGCTTGACCAGGCGAAGACCGCCCGCCTTGAGCTGCTTGCCCATATGAGTGAGACCATCGCCGAGACACGGACGGATCTAAGCCCGTTCGCACCGCGCATGACACGCATCCAGATCAACCCGGAGCGCATCGGCGCGCTCATCGGCCCCGGCGGTAAGACCATTCGCAGCATCGTGGAGGAAACCGGCGCGACCGTTGACGTCGAGAACGACGGCACGGTGTTTGTCGGCGCGTCCGACGGCGACATTGCAGCCCGCGCCATCGGCATGATTGAACGGCTGACCAAAGACATCGAGATCGGGGAGTCGTTCAAGGGCAAGGTTGTCCGCACGACCGATTTCGGCGCGTTCGTTGAACTCGCGCCGGGACGTGACGGCATGGTGCACATTTCTGAGTTGGCCCACTATCGTGTGGGCAGCGTCGAGGACGTCATCAAGGTTGGCGATGAGGTTGAGGTTCTTGTCACGGACATCGACCCGACGGGCCGCATTCGCCTGTCTCGCCGTGCGCTGATCGAGCCGGACGCCGAGACGCCGCCTGAGGGCGCGGAAGTGAATACCGGCGCGCCATTCGACCAGCGGCAGGGCCGCGGCGATGGCGGCGGACGCCCATTCGGCGATCGTGACCGCGGACCACGGCCGATGGGTAATGGCCGCCCGCCGCGGCGCAGGCCGGACGGAGACCGAGACCGCCCGAGCCGCCCCGAGGGTGACCGTCCCCCACGCCGCCGCATGTAATCAGCGATGGCAGCGCGACCTCACATAGTCCGCTCTCTCCTCGGGGGAGAGGGTTAGGGTGAGGGGGGAGCCGTCATGACCGCCGAAAGCTCCTCTGAAATCACCGTCGCCGTCCACGGCGCTACCGGCCGCATGGGGCGCGTGCTTCTGAATGCCATCGCCAACGCAGATGGCGTTTCGCTTGTCGCTTCGGCTAGCAGGTCCGGTTTCCGTGCCCACGCGCCAAACGGCGAAGTGACAGAGCACGCAAACCTTGATGATCTGCTGCGCGAAACCTCGCCCAACGTTGTCGTCGATTTCACCATGCGTGAGGCGGTTCTGCCCATCGCGCGGCTGGCCGCCCAACACAACGCGAACTTCGTCACCGGCACAAGCGGCCTCACGCCGGAGATACTCCACGCACTGCGTGATATTGCCGCCGGCAGCAACATCGGCGTCATGGTCGGCCCGAACTTCAGCCTTGGCGCTGTTGTCCTGGAGCGCCTCGCACAGGAAGCAGGGCGTCATTTTGCGTATGCTGAGATCATCGAGATGCACCACGCGGGCAAGGCGGACGCGCCGTCCGGAAGCGCCATGGCCACTGCGCGCGGGATGCTGGAGGCGCGGGATGGTGAAGAGTTCGCCAACCCCGCCGCGCAGATTGAGAACCTCGAGAGCGTCCGCGGCGGTGACATCGGCGGCGTCGCCATCCACGCCGTGCGGATGCCAGGGTTGATGGCACATCAGCAGGTCCTTCTTGGCGGGCCGGGCGAGACGATGACGCTCCGCCATGATGTAATAGATAGAGAAAGCTATATGCCGGGTGTCCTGCTCGCGATCCGGGAGGTGGGCAACCGGCGCGGACAACTGACGTACGGCCTCGGCGCGCTGCTGTGGCCGGAGCAGAAAGGGGAATGATGGCGAACAGTGATCGGCCGCGCGTCGCGATTGTCGGCGCAACCGGCCTTGTGGGCGAGACATTCATCAACGTGCTTGAAGAGCGCGGCTTTCCCATGTCGTCCCTGACGCTCATGGCCTCCGCGCGGTCCGCGGGCAAGCGCCTCAAGGCCATGGGCGACGAGTTTGAGGTTGTCGAGGCGACTCCCGACGCCTTTGAGAACATCGATATCGCGCTGTTTTCGGCGGGTGGCGGCACGAGCAAGCAGCTCGCGCCCGAGGCTGCAAAGCGCGGCACGGTCGTCGTCGATAACTCGTCCGCATGGCGCATGGACGCCGACACGCCGCTCGTTGTGCCGGAGGTCAATCCTGACGACGCACTGAATCACAACGGCATCATCGCCAACCCCAACTGTTCGACCATCCAAATGGTCGTCGCGCTTTGGCCGCTGCACCGTGAAAACCCCATCAAGCGCATCATCGTGGACACGTATCAGTCCGCGTCCGGTGCGGGACGTCTGGCGCTCGAAGAGATGCTGGAGCAGTCGCGCGACGTGTTGAACGGCGAAGAGGCCCAACCGAGCGCCTTCCCGCATCGCATCGCATTCAACGCTATTCCGCAGATCGACGTCTTTGAAGAGGACGACTATACCAAGGAAGAGATCAAGATGGTGCGGGAGACGCAGAAGATCATGCACGCGCCGGAGATTGCGGTCTCCGCCACCTGCGTCCGCATTCCCGCCGCGTTCGCCCATTCCGAGGCCGTCCACGTCGAGTTCACGAACCCCCTCTCTCCCTCAGACGCGCGTGACATCCTGTCCGCCGCGCCGGGCGTCATTGTGACGGATAATCCCTCGGCGAGCGCCTATCCGATGGCCATCGACGCACAGGGCAGGGACGAGGTGTTCGTCGGCCGTATCCGCCGCGACACCGCGCTGGACAACGGCATCTCCATGTGGGTCGTCTCCGACAACATCCGCAAGGGCGCGGCGACGAACACTATCCAGATCGCCGAACTCCTGGCAAAGAACGCGCCTGTCGCCTCCGCGAGGTGACGCGATGCAGACACACGAAACCCCGTCCCTGGAGGAGCGCGCCGCAGCCATCGGCGACAACGTCGCACGGCTGCAACAGCGCATGGCCGACATTGCAAGTGAGGCCGGCCGGGACCCACAGACCGTCAAGCTGCATGGCGCAACAAAGGGCGTCGAGCCCGAGCGCGTTATAGCCGCTATTCGCCACGGCCTGACTCATTTCGGTGAGAATTGGGTGCAGGAGGCCGCCCCCAAGATCACGGCGGCCAACGCCCTGGCGGAAGAGCAGGGCATCACCCCGCCCACATGGCATATGATCGGCCACCTGCAACGCAACAAGGCTCGGCAAGCGCTGGAAGTCTTCCAGGCTATAGACACCATCGACTCCCTGCGGCTTGCCGAGACGGTCGGCCAGCGGGCGGAGCAGGTGGACGCCGGCCCTGTTGGAGCGCTCATTGAAATCGACTTCACCAACAACCCGGACCGCGGCGGCTTCAAACTGGAATTCAAGCCTGACGATGGACAGCTTGGTCAGTTCATGGAGGACGCGCGGCGCATCATCGAGCTGCCGAACCTCAACGTGATTGGCCTGATGACGGTGGGGCCGATGGCGGAGGACGCGGAGGCGTCCCGCCCCGGTTTCCGCCGCCTGCGCGAGATTCGTGACGCTCTCAATGACACGGTTGCGTCCGCGCAGCTTACGGAACTCTCCATGGGGATGACCAACGATTTCCACGTGGCCATCCAGGAGGGCGCGACGGTCGTGCGCCTCGGAACGGCCATCTTCGGCCCCCGTCCAACCGGCCGCACCTACTAGCTCGAAACGTACTACAATCCGTTTATCGACTAGGGAATCGCTAGCCCGACGCGGAGGGGAGTGGACGATGAGAGACCGCAATGGCGCGCCCTTTGGACGGGTGCTCACGGCAATGGTCACGCCGTTCGACGGTGACGGGAACGTCAGCTATGAGCAGGCGGCGAAGTTGGCCCAGGCACTCATCGACTCCGGCACGGAGGGACTCGTTGTCACGGGCACGACGGGCGAGGGGCCGACCCTGACCGCAGAGGAAAAACTGCGCCTCTATGAGACGACGCTTGAGGTCGCCAACCGCAACAGCGCGCACATTATTGCCGGCACCACGACGTACAACACCGCAGAGAGCATCGAGCTTTCACAAGAGGCCGAGAAACTCGGCGCGCACGGCATCCTCATGACCGTGCCGTACTACAACAAGCCGCCGCAGGACTCCCTCTACCGGCATTTCGTGGCCATCGCGGAGTCCGTCGGCATCCCCGGCATCCTCTACAACGTGCCCAGCCGCACGTCCCTCAACATGACGGCCGCCACAACCGCGCGGCTCAGCCACGTCGACAACATAGCCGGTGTCAAGGAGGCCAGCGCCGATCTCGGCCAGATCGCCCAGATCATCGAGACGGCAGACGACGGTTTCACCGTGTGGTCAGGCAATGACGCGGATACCGTGCCCGTGCTGGCAGTTGGCGGCTACGGCGTGGTCAGCGTTGCGGCGCATGTGGTGGGCAAGCAGATTTCGAGGAAGATCTACGCCTTCCTTGACGGCGCGCGCGAAGAATCGGCGTCCATCCACCGGGGCCTTTTGCCGCTCATTGACGCGCTTTTTGTGGTAGCCAACCCCATTCCCGTGAAGCACATGCTGAACACCATCGGCATGGACGTTGGCACGCCGCGTCTGCCGCTTACAGAGGCGGACGACGCCACCCGCGCCCACATCGAGGACGTTCTCTCCCACTACGACGTGGATTTGCCGGTTTAGGGCGGGAACTACAGCGTCGGCCTTATACCCGTCATTCCCGCGAAAGCGGGAATCCATGCGCGGCGTGAGCCAAACTGACGGATTCTATAGCGCCGGGCGGACGATGATGTTCTCGTCGCGGCGGGGGCCGATGGACAACATGCTGACCTGCGCCTGGATGTGCTCTTCAAGCCGATCAATGTAGGCGCGAGCGTTTTTGGGCAAGTCCTGCACGTGCCGAAAGTCGCTGGTTGGCTCCATCCAGCCCGGCAGCTCCTCATAGATCGGGACACATTCAGCCAAATCCGCGGCTGAGCTTGGCGGGAAGTCGAGTGTCTGCCCGCCCAGTCGATAGCCGGTGCAGATTCTGATTCTCTCCACCTGATCCAGAACGTCGAGGCGGGTCAGGATGACCGATGAGTACCCGTTGACCAGGTTGGACAGGCGCGCCATCGGCGCGTCGAACCAGCCGATGCGGCGGGGGCGACCCGTCGTAACGCCGTATTCATGGGCCACTTCCCGAATATGCTCGCCGTGCTCATCGTTGAGTTCAGTGGGGAAGGGGCCGCCGCCTACGCGGGTGCAGTAAACCTTGAAAATCCCCACGATGTGGTCGATCCGGATTGGTCCGATGCCGGCGCCCTGGTAGGCGCTGCTCGCGCCGGGATGGGACGACGTGACGTATGGGTACGTGCCAAAGTCGAGATCAAGGAGCGTGCCCTGCGCGCCTTCAAGCAACACCTCACGTTGTTCCAGCAGGGCGCGGTTGATGATTAGCTCCGTCTGCTGGATGGCGCCGCTCAGCCTCTCTGCCCAGTGTCGGCACTGCTCATAGACGTCCTCGACGGCGACGGCAGGGTGGCCGTAGACGCCCTTCAGGACCAGGTTCACATACTCCATCGCATTCTCAAGCTTGGCGCGCAGCCCTTCGCGGTCGAGCAGGTCCCCCATGCGAAGTCCGCGCCGCGCCGTCTTGTCCGTGAACGCCGGTCCGATGCCGCGCCGTGTCGTTCCGATGGCGTTCGCGTCCAGCCGTCCTTCCTCCAGCTCATCCAGGAGCTTGTGATACGGAAAGACGATGTGGGCGCGGTCACTAATCATCAGGCGCGATGTATCGATATTCGAGGCCTCCAGCTGATCCATCTCACCAATCAGCACCTCGGGATCGATTGCGACGCCGTTACCAATGATGCACGTGGTCTGGGAGTTGAAGATTCCCGCGGGAACAAGGTGCAGCCGGAATTCGCCAAGGTGATTGATGACGGTATGGCCGGCGTTGTTGCCGCCGGAGAACCGCACGACGTAGTCGGCCTGTTCGGCAAGAAGGTCAATGACCTTGCCCTTGCCCTCGTCTCCCCACTGCGCGCCGATGACCGCCGTTGCGCCCATTTCGTCTCCATGGATTCTGTGCTTCGCGTGACTCATCAAGTATGGCACAGCGGTATCTTTCCATAAGCTGCGGTTGGGCGATTTACCCGTGCCGACGCGACGGATGCAGTCCAGATTCAGGCCTCGCTGATGCTATACTTAGGCGGGGTTTGCGCTTACGGGGTGGGGTAGCCAAGGGGGCGGGGTGTATCAGAATTCAGACTTAAGAATCTTCTCCGGGAACGCGCACAGCGCCCTTGCCTCCGACGTGTGCCAATACCTCGATATCGAGCCCGGCGCGGTGGAGGTCTTCCAGTTCTCCAATGAGAACATCTTCGTGCGGTTCCGTGAGAACATCCGCGGGCGAGACGTCTTCCTGATGCAGCCGTTCTCGACACCAGTGAACCACAGCATCATGGAGCTTCTCATCATGATCGACGCGGCCAAGCGCGCCTCTGCGGGCCGGATCACCGCCGTCGTCCCGTACTACGCCTATGGTCGCACTGACAAGAAGGATCAGCCGCGCGTGCCTATTACGGGACGGCTGTTGGCGGACCTCATACAGGTGGCCGGCGCAGAGCGTGTCCTCACCGTTGACCTGCACGCCGGGCAGATCCAGGGGTTTTTCAACATGCCCGTCGATGAACTGACGGCGACCCCGCTGATTGCAGACTATTTCCTCGATACTGATTCCGCAGGCATTGTCGTTGCTCCGGACGTCGGCAGCACCAAGCGCGCCCGTGACGTTGCAGAACGTTGGGGAGAGCCGCTGGCCATCGTCGAGAAGCGCCGATTCGGCAACAGCGGCCGCTCCGAGAGTGTCACGGTCATCGGCGATGTGAAGGGTCGCAAGGTCATCCTCGTCGACGATGAAGTCGATACCGGTGGTTCACTTGTCTCGGCAGCGGAGACCCTGCTTAATCAGGGCGCCACAAGTGTGTCGGCCGCCGTCACCCACCCCGTTCTGTCGGGCGGGCCGGGAGGCCCTCTACAAAACAGTGTGCTGGATCAGATCGTCGTGTCAGACACCCTCCCCATCCACAACAAGCACACGGACGGCATGAATATCAAGGTGGTGTCCGTTGCGCCTCTTCTGGGTGAGGCCATCAAGCGCATCCATTACAACCGCTCAGTCGGAGAGATGTTCGAGGCATAGCGGCGGCGTGGCGCGCGCCGCGGCCTACGTCCCGGCGCCGCGCCGACGGGCAAGGGGGCGGACAGCGTGCTAGCCAGGGGAAAATCCTTCATCACCCTGCGCGGCATGTCTGGTGAGGCTATTTCACTCGCCGTCAGAGAACTTTCGGAAAGGCCTCTACCGGACGGCACTGCGCCGCCAACACGAGACGGCCGAGCCGTCGCCACCGCCTTCTACGAGGCGAGCACGCGCACACGCTTGGGATTCCAGTTCGCCTCCCGCGCATTGGGGCTGGATGTCATTCCTCTCGATGTTGACGCCAGCTCGGTCAGCAAGGGCGAAAGCCTGACGGACACCATTCGCGTGCTGGCCGACTACGGCATCGCGGCGCTGATTCTCCGCCACCCTGACACGGAGTCCATGACCGTGGCGACTGCGGCGAGCGCCTGCCCGGTCATCAACGCCGGCAACGGTGCAGGGGAGCATCCCGTTCAGACGCTCATCGACCTGGCAATGATCCACAAGCGTTTTGGCAGGCTGAGCGGACTCAACGTCACAATGACGGGAGACGCCCTGCACGGGCGCACCATCCACAGCCTCATCATGGCCCTTTCGCTGTTCGGCAACACCATCACTGTCGTCACAGATCCGGGACTGCGCCTATCGTCAGACCTCGGCTCATCATCCATCAGAATGAGCGCTCCGAAACTGAAAGAGACCGATTTTCTGAGTCGCGGTATCCTTAAAGGAACCGATGTCTTGTACATGACGCGGGTACAGGCCGAGCGCGGCTCGGCAAACAGGCCAATAATCATGACGGAACAGGTGCAACAGGATTTGAATCCGGATGCCATCGTGCTGCATCCCATGCCGCGCACTGTGGAACTGCCGGAGTGGTTTGACGCAGACCCACGTGCTGCATATCTCCACCGCAACCGTGTTGGGTTGGGAGTGATGACGTACGTGTTGGAAACGGTGATCGGCGGGGGGCGCTAGGCGTGATCAGCAAGCTCCGCAAGATACTCGGCGACGGCAGCGAACGCGACGTCAAGCGTATGCGTCCCGCCGTGGACGAAATCAACGCGCTTGAGGGCCAATTCGCGCGTCTCAGTGACGATGAGCTGCGCGGATTGACCGCCAAATTCCGCGACCGTCTCGATGGCAAGGAAACTCTCGATGATCTCCTTCCCGAGGCGTTCGCCGCGGTTCGTGAGGTATCGAAGCGCGCGCTTGGCATGCGGCACTTTGACGTCCAGATGATCGGCGGCATCACTTTGCACCAGGGGCGCATTGCCGAGATGCGGACGGGTGAAGGAAAGACGCTCGTTGCAACGCTCCCCGTGTATCTGAATGCGGTGACGGGCAGGGGCGTGCACGTCATCACCGTCAACGACTATCTCGCCCGGCGTGACGCCTCATGGATGGGCGCGATCTACCACGCCCTTGGTGTGTCCGTCGCCTGCCTCCAACACGATGAGTCATTCCTCTATGACCCCGACAACGAGGAGTCGGACGACGTCATGCGTCCCGTTCATCGGCGGGAGGCTTATCAGGCGGACATCACGTACGGCACCAACTCCGAGTTCGGCTTTGACTATCTGCGTGACAACCTCGCATTGACGGCAGAGCAGCGCGTCCAGCGCGAGTTGGTCTACGCCATCGTGGACGAGGTCGACTACATCCTTATCGACGAGGCACGGACGCCGTTGATCATCAGCGGTCCAGGACAGACGCCGACGCAGAGCTATGGCCAGTTCGCCCAGCTTTCACGCCGCCTCACCGAAGAGGATGACTTTTCCATTGACCCCAAGACGCGCGCGGTGTCCCTCACGGAGGACGGCATCTCAAAGATCGAACGCGCGCTGAACATCGACAATCTCTATGCGCCGGAGCACTACACCGCGGTGCATTTCATGGAGAACGCGCTCAAGGCGGAGTTCGTCTACCACCGTGACAAGGAGTACGTTGTTGACGGAGACAACCAGGTGGTCATTGTTGATGAGTTCACGGGTCGCCTGATGCCGGGCCGCCGCTACTCAGAGGGCCTCCACCAGGCGATTGAGGCGAAGGAGAACGTGGCCATCCGGCGAGAGTCGATGACACTCGCCACCATCACGCTCCAGAACTATTTCCGTATGTATGAGCGGCTCGCGGGCATGACGGGAACGGCCTCCACAGAGGCGGAGGAGTTCCTCAAGATCTACAGCCTTGATCCGCTGCCCATCCCCACCAACATGCCCTCCGTCCGCGAGGACCACCCCGACCTCATCTATCTGAATGAGGAAGGCAAGTTCAAGGCCATCGTCCGCACGCTGCGGGAGCTGCATGACGAGGGCAGGCCGGTCCTTGTGGGCACTGCGTCCATCGAAACATCGGAACGCCTCAGCGCCCTCCTTCGCAGCGAGGGTCTTGAGCACGAGGTCCTGAACGCCAAGCAGAATGACCGCGAGGCGCAGATCGTCGCGCAGGCAGGTCGGCGCAGCGCGATAACCGTCTCCACCAACATGGCGGGACGCGGCACGGACATCATCCTCGGCGGCAACCCGGAGGGGCGCGATTCCGAAGAATGGCAGCGGGAACACGATGAGGTGCTTAACCTGGGCGGCCTGTTCATCTTGGGAACTGAACGGCACGAGGCGCGGCGCATCGACAACCAGCTCCGTGGGCGCGCAGGGCGGCAGGGCGACCCCGGCGCTTCACAGTTCTACGTCTCTCTAGAGGACGAGATCATCAAGCGATTCGGCGGCGACCGGGTCAAGTCGATCATGTCCTGGTCCGGCATCAAGGATGATGATGCCGTCGAAAACCGCATGGTTTCTCGCGCCTTCGAAAACGCGCAGGTCCGCGTCGAGGGCAACAACTTTGAGGTGCGCAAGCACCTCGTTGAATACGACGACGTCATCAACCGCCAACGCTCCATCGTTTATTCGGAGCGCGCGAAAGTTCTGCAGTCAGAGGACTTGCGGGAGAACATCCGGCAGATGATTGCCGACGAGTGCGCGGCCATCGTTGACGCGCATCTTGGAGACCGCGACCCCGCGAACTGGGATGTTGAGGGCTTTGCTGTAACCGCCCGTGCCGCCTTTCCCGCCCCGGACTGGCTCGAGGCAGGGCAGGTACTCGACCTGACGCGTTCAGAGATAACGGACGAGTTGGTTGAATACGCGCTGGCCGTCTATGAGGAAATCGAAGAAAGGCTTGGCGCGGAACGGTTGCGGGAAGTGGAAAGTCTTGTCCTGTTGCAGACGCTTGATAACCTCTGGGTTCAGCACCTGACAGCCATGGAACAGATGCGACTGAGCGCCGGATTGCAAGCATACGGGCAGCGCAATCCGCTGGTGATGTACCGGCAGGAAAGCCACGGTATGTTCCAGGAGCTGATGGACCGTCTGCGCAACGGCATCGTCCGCACCGTGCTCTATCTCGATGTGACGGCACAGCCGGTACGGCCAACAACCCTCACCGCGCCGAATGGCGTCGCGGCAAATGGAGGGGTGGCGGCACGCGGCGCACTGGCGGAAAGCCCGATGGCGTCTCAACAGCGTGACGCGAGCGGGCAAGCGCCGGACGCGCAAGCGGCCCGCGGCCCGGTTCGCCGCGCAACCCCCAAGATTCGACGCAACGATCCCTGCTTCTGCGGCAGCGGCCTCAAGTACAAGAGATGCCACGGAGTGGCCGCCTGATGCGCCGCTTGCCGAGAACACCGACCATTCAGCCGGCTGTGTCGCCATGACTCCGCAGTCGCGAACCTCCGCGCAAACGGTCGTCGACGTTGAGCCGCCGCACCTCGACGGGACGCAGGAACATCGACCCGCTCAGGAGATCGTCGACTCGTTCATCGAGGACGTGCGCGGCGGTGAGAACTGGTTCCTGGCTCTGCTCAATGCCGTCGCCCAATGGGGCGCGCGGAGCGAGGAGCTAAATGGCCGCGCGTACACCTATGTCATAGCGGGGGAGGCATTTGATTGGTTGCTGCTGGCCGAACGGCTCATGGGGACGGCGGGCGATCTGATACCCGAGAACGAGGCGACGCGGCTGCTTCTTGAAGGCAAGCCGCCCGTCCATATCAACGCCGAACTCTTTCGCCGCTCCATCGGGCACGGCAAACACGCCGCCCACCTTAACTTTATGTATGGAGTCGTTGTGGAGGAGGCGCTGCAGCAGGCCATCATCGAGGAGGTCGCCAAGGCGCAGCAGAACCTCGGCTCTCGTGAGAACTACATCGAGGACGAGGCCATGACCCGTCTCTACGGCGCGTCGAGCGGCGATCTCCGCACGGAATTCCGCCTCGCGACTGGGCGAAAAAGGAACGGTCCCGTCCGCTCATCTTTGGACGAGTACAAGACATTCACCTATTGGCTATTCAAGCGCCGGGTCTCAAAGAGCGACCCGGCTCGACTGGCAAGCGACACGCGCAAGGGCATCATCATCCTTGAGCGCATCAAGCCCGCCCTGTGGCAGTGGTCGCAGGGCGAAAACGACTAGACGAAATCGCCGCCTAAGGGGCGGCACTTGTGGGGGACAGGGGCGCTCGGGTGCGCCCGCAGGGAAACGGGGAGACGCAGGGTGCCAAATCGCCTGATCAATGAGACTAGCCCGTATCTGCAGCAGCACGCGCACAACCCCGTGGAATGGTATCCGTGGGGGCAGGATGCGCTGGCGGCGGCGCAAGAACGCGACGTACCGATCTTCCTCAGCATCGGCTACTCGTCCTGCCACTGGTGCCACGTGATGGAGCGAGAGTCGTTCGAGAATGATAATACGGCCAAGCTCCTCAACGACAATTTCGTCGCTATCAAGGTGGACCGAGAGGAACGACCCGATATCGACTCCGTGTACATGGATGCCGTGCAGGCCCTGTCCGGCCACGGCGGCTGGCCGCTTAGCGTTTTCCTGACGCCGGACGGATCGCCGTTCTTCGGCGGCACGTACTACCCGCCGGAGGACCGCCCCGGGATGCCCGGCTTCCCGCGTGTCCTCACAACCGTGCTGGACGCGTACAAGGCGCGAAAGACAGAGATCAAAGAGGCAGGGCAGAACATCGTCGACCACCTCCGCCGTGCCACCGTCGCGTCAAGCGGGCAAGATTCGCTGTTGTCCAAGGACCTGTTCACGGAGGCGTTCTCGCGCCTAAGCAGCTCGTTTGACGCGACGAACGGCGGGTTCATGGCCGCGCCCAAGTTCCCGCAACCCATGCTGCTTGAGTTCCTGATGCGCTATATCTCCGCCAACGATGACGACTCCAACGCCCGCGCCATCCTGGAGACCACGCTGGAGCACATGGCGACGGGCGGACTGTATGACCAACTCGGCGGCGGGTTCCATCGCTACAGCACGGACGCCCAATGGCTGGTGCCGCACTTTGAGAAGATGCTTTACGACAACGCCTTGCTCGTAAGCGTTTATCTCCATGCGTGGCAACTCACCAAGCGCGACGATTTTCGGAACGTGGTCGAAGAGACCATCGATTTCTTGCTGAGGGAGATGGTGTTCCCGGAGGGCGGGTTCTATTCCACTCTTGACGCGGACAGCGAGGGCGAGGAGGGCAGGTTCTACGTCTGGACACTTGCTGAGGTCAGCGCCGCACTCGGCGACGAATCCGCCGCTTGGGTCTTCTGTGATGCCTACGGCGTTACTGAGTCCGGCAACTTTGAGGGCAGCGGCTCGACCGTCCTCAACCGCGTCGCGTCCGACGATGATCTGGCCGCTCACCACAACATGTCCGTTGAGGACGTGCGCGCGTCACTCGCTCGCTCGCGGCAGACTTTGTTGGAGGTGAGAGAGGGCAGGGTGCGGCCGTTCCGCGACGAGAAGATCCTGACCGGTTGGAACGGGCTTTTGCTAAGAGCGGTTGCCGAGACGGCAGGGGCGCTCGGCAGGGAAGACTATCGCGCCGCCGCCGAAAGCCAGGCGAAATTCCTCATGGAAACCATGCGGACGCCGGAGGGACGCCTGCTGCGAACGTATAAGGACGGCGAGGCACGCATTCCCGCCTATCTTGAAGACCACGCCAACCTCGCCAACGGCTTGCTCTCCCTCTTTGAAATCACCTTTGACCGGCGCTGGCTTGATGAAGCCGTGTCACTGGCGGACAACATCATTGAACTCTTCTGGGACGACGCGGCATCCATCTTCTATGACATTGGCAGTGACGCCGAGACACTTGTCGTCCGTCCGCGCACCGTTTTGGATAACGCCACCCCCTCCGGCGGCGCGGCGGCAACGGAACTCCTATTGCGACTACACGCCCTCACCGGCAACGGCAACTATCACGATATTGCCGAGAGGGCGCTCCGCAGCGTCCACCTATACATGTCGCGCTACCCGACGGCGGTCGGCCATTGGCTTGCCGCGCTCGATTTCGCCATCGGCTCCACCAAGGAGATCGCGCTCATCGGCGACAGGGAAGCAGACGACATGGGCGAACTGCTGGACGCCCTGTACACGCGATTCATGCCGAACAAGATTGTGGTCGCCGCCACGCCGGATGAGGCGTTCGAATGGGGCGACCTGCCTGTGCTGGACGGCCGTTCCATGATCAACGAAAAGGCGACGGCCTACGTGTGTGAAAACTTTATCTGTATGCTGCCCGTCACAACGGTTGAGGGATTCCTTGAGCAACTCGACGCGCCTCCACCGACAGTTCAGTTTCTTGCGCCGTAGGGCGATGACGCTGTGGAACGACTGTGGACCCCGTGGAGGGCCGAATTCGTGACCGGCCAAACCGGTGAGCAAGGCACGCCTGCCTGTTTCCTCTGTGAGAACCCCACGCTCGACAAGGACGATGAGGTCTACATTCTCCACCGCGCTCAACACTCATTCGTGATCCTGAATCTCTACCCCTATAACTCCGGCCACCTGATGATCGCGCCATACGAGCACATCGGCGCGCTTGAAGAGTTGCCCGCCGAGACCGGGGCAGAGATGTGGGCGCTCGCTCAGCGGAGCGTCGGCATTCTGAAGGAAGAGTACGGCCCGGACGGGTTCAACGTCGGCATGAACATCGGGCGTCTGGCGGGCGCGGGCGTGCCGGGACACCTGCATCTGCACGTCGTCCCCCGTTGGGGCGGCGATACGAATTTCATGGCCGTCGTCGGCGAGACGAAGCTGCTGCCGGAGAGCCTGGAGCAGACGTACGCGCGGCTGAGGCCGCTGTTTTGACTAGCGGTGCTCCGGAACGGGCGGCTCGGGAATCGTCCCGCCCAGGACGCGCTCAATCGCCATCACGTGACTACAGGAACTCCAGCCTTCAAAGAAGTCGCAGTCGCACGTAAAGACGCCGTCAATGAGTTCGACGACGTGCTCATCGTTATCACCGGCGATGCGGGCCCTAAACGACTCGAACCTGATTCGGTCGTCCCGCTCTTCGGCGTACTTCCGCGCCTTCTCGATCTTGCTGATCAGGCTGGAATTCATTGCAACCCCCTGTAATGCATGCTCATGGCAGAGACGCTGAGACCCTTACGGTCATTGTGCACGCACCGAAAAATCGGCGTTCCCTGCCTCCCCGCGTATCCCTCGGATTGCGTCATGCTACGTTCTGTGTGCCGCGCGGTCAAGGGCTAGACGCACCGGTTGAGGGGCGGTATCCACGCCGCCGCGCCGGACCGCCGATGGTACGATGAGAACTGCTATGGCGCGCATTCGGGCAGTCTCTCTGGACTTCTATAACACCATCGTCAGGTTCGAGCCGAGACGCGAGCAGATACAGGCCGCCGCGTGCGCTGAATTCGGCATCACATTGGACACCAATGCCGTCCTCCGCGCCTATCCCGCCGCCGACCAGTTTCTCTCCGAGGAGAACGGAAAACTTCCGCTGAGCCGCCGCACGCCGGAGGATGTGAGGGAACTGTGGGGACGCTATGAAATGCTGCTGCTGGCCGGCGCAGGAGTGACGGTGGACCTGGATACGGCGAGCCGCATCTTTGAGCGGGTGTGGGAGACGAGGCAGGGCTTCGCGATGTTCCCGGACGTTGTTCCGTCATTGCAGGCGCTCCGGGAGAAGAGGTACTCCATTGGTGTCGTCACCAACTTTGAAGGGGGGCTTGCGCAAACGCTTCTGGATCTTGGCATCGCTGAGTTCATATCCTTTGCGGTTACGTCAGAGGAGATTGGTGTTGCCAAGCCGAACGCCCCAATATTTGAAGAGGCGCTGAAGCGGGCAGGGGCTAGCGCCGATGAGGTTGTTCACGTGGGCGATCAGCTGCTCGCAGACGTGCAGGGCCCAGCCGGGGTTGGCATTCTACCCATCCTTCTCGACAGGGATGGCGTGTTCGAGAGCTACAAGGATGCCCGGGTGATTAGCTCCCTGGAGGAACTGCCGGATCTCCTCGACCGCATCAACGCTGAATGGACTTCCTGAATATATTCATCAGCGTCGTCTTTCCCGTCTTCCTGATGGCGGCGGTCGGCGCGCTTGTTCACCGGTTCAGGCCCATCTCGCCGGAGCCGCTCAGCCAGGCAATCCTCTTAATCTTCAGCCCGGCCCTCGTGTTCAACGGCCTCGCCACCACGCAGGTGGCCTTGGAGGACCTCGCCCGCATCGCAGCGTTTAGCCTGCTGCTCCTCTCGTCCCTTTACATCATTGCCAGCCTAGCCGCCCATGCCATGCGCGTGCCCAAGGATGCCCAGACTACCTTTGTGATTGCGGCACTGTTCATGAACGCTGGCAACTACGGCCTGCCGGTAGCGCTGTTTGCGTTCGGCGACGAGGGTTTGGCCATCGCCGTGGTCTTCTTCGTGACTCAGGCGATTCTGGCGTGGACCGTCGGCGCGTTCATCGCCTCCCGTGCCCAATCGAACCTGGTCGGCTCCCTCGTTTCTGTGGCCAAGCTGCCCACGAGCTACGCCGCGGTCGGTGGGCTCGCCGTCAGCATGTTGGCCATCGAGTTGCCTGACTACATCCAGCGGCCCGCGCAGATTATGGGCGACGCGGCGATTCCGGCCATGCTCATCGTGCTCGGAATTCAGCTTGCCTCAACGCGTGAGATGGCGGGGGCGAGGGCGATTGCGGGCGTCGTTGCAATCAGGCTGATCCTGTCATCTTTGGTCGCCTACGGGCTCGTTCAGCTGCTGCAATTCGACGATCTGACCGCAAAGGTGCTCATCGTCGTTGCCGGGATGCCGACGGCCGTGCTGACCATCATCCTGGCGACGCAGTACAAGGGCAGGCCGGAGCTTGCGAGCGGTATCGTCGTGGCCGGAACGCTGGCCAGTCTCGTCTCGGTGACAGTTGTGCTTTCGCTGGTGGGAGCGGCCTGATGACCAAACGCTACGCAGACGTGCGGGCGTCCTCTATCTGTGTTCGGAGATTCTCTGCGGCGGCGCGGGCGGAGTCCGCAAAGTCCGGGCCTTTGGACGCGTACAGGATCCCTCGCGACGAATTGACCAGGACACCGCCGCCGCCGGCATCAAGGGTCGCTGACAGTGCCGCCTCAAGCTCCCCGCCCTGCGTGCCAACGCCTGGAACGAGGAAGGGCATATCAGGACAAATTTCCCGAATTCTTTTTGCTTCGGAAGGGTACGTCGCGCCCGTCACGAGGCCGATGTTGCCGTTTGTGTCCCAAGAGTTGCTCATGTGCGCGACGGCCTCATAGAGCGGCATCGTGGCGCTGTCATACGCTGCGTTGAGTTCTTGAATATCTGCGCCGCCGGGGTTGGAGGTGCGGCACAGGATGAACACCCCCTTGTCCTCATAATCAAGGAACGGTTGGAGGCTGTCCCGCCCGAGAAACGGATTGACTGTGATGGCGTCGAACCCCATCGTCTCGAACAGCCCTTTAGCGTAGAACCGCGCGGAGTTGCCGATGTCATTTCGCTTGGCGTCGCCGAGAACCGGCACGCGTCCGTTGACGTGATCCACGATTTTCTCAAGCGCAGCGTAACCCGCCGAGCCATGCGCCTCATAGAAGGAGAGATTCGGCTTGTAGGCAGAAACAAGATCAATCGTGGCGTCGATGATCGCGATGCAGAAGTCGGCAACGTCACGACCGTTCATTTCGGCAGGATCGGGGTCGAGGCCAACACAGAGCAGGGAATTGTTGCGCTCGCTCGCGTCCCGCAGCCGCTGCCGGAATGTCATCGTAGCCGTTGTCATCACAGCCCCTTCCCCTTTCTCGTAGCCCCTGGGTTCCATCGTACCTCACAGACTGGCACGCCTATAATCTCTACGTGACCATATCAGTGCTTGGAATCGCGGGCGGGACGCGGCGCGGCGGCAACAGCGAGACGCTGTTGGAGCGGGCGCTTGCGGGGGCGCGAGACGCCGGCGCGGACACGGAACTCATTAGCCTCCTCGATCTTTCCATCAACCCCTGCATCTGCCCGCAGTCCGAAGACTGCATGCTCACCGGCGTCTGCACGGTGTTGGACGACATGCAGGCGCTGTACGCGAAGCTGCGGGCTGTCGACCTGATCTACATCGCTTTCCCCGTAACCTTTCGCGGCGTGCCCGCGCAAACGAAGGCGCTCTACGACCGCACACAGCCGCTGTGGGTCCGCAAGTACGTGATGGGGCAGCAACTGCGGGGCAGCGAGGAGACGGGCAGGGCGCTCATCATCGCCACGGCCGACCGCGATGATCCCACGGAATTCGATGGTGCGGTGCAGGCCACGCGCTCCTGGCTTGTGAGTATGCACTTCCTTGAGGCGGAGCGCCTACTGGTTGCCGGTGTGGTGCGTCCCAACGACGTGCAGGGCAAGCCTGATGCTCTGGCGGAGGCATATGAACTCGGCGCGAGGCTTGTTCGTGACAACAAATAGGCCAAGTCGCCGCCGTGGAAAGAAAACTCTCGGCCCGCCTGAACTCTACGACCGACTCTTCGCCGCGTATGGTGAGCAGCATTGGTGGCCGGGCGAGACGCCGTTTGAGGTGATAGTCGGGGCGATTCTGACGCAGAACACGGCGTGGACGAACGTGGAGAAGGCGATTTCTGCGCTGCGGGAGGCCGATGCTCTGAACCCGGAGGCGCTGCGTACACAGCCACTCGAAGACCTTGCCGCCCTGATCCGCTCGTCCGGGTATTTCAACGCCAAGGCTCGCAAACTCCAGGCGCTCGGAGATTATCTTGCCGGCTATGACGATGACATTGAGAGACTGTTCGCTTCCAAGCCCCTCGACGAACTGCGAGAGGAGCTTTTGGCCCTCCATGGCGTTGGGCCGGAGACGGCGGATTCAATGCTGCTTTACGCCGGAAACCTGCCGTCGTTCGTCATCGACGCCTACACGATCCGCGTGCTGGGTCGGCTGGGCATTATCGATGCAGAGTCCAGGCCCACATATGACACCGTGCGCGCTCTTTTTCATAGATCGCTGCCGACAGACGTGCAGCTGTTCAATGAGTATCACGCGCTATTCGTGGCGCATGGCAAGGACGTGTGCAAGTCCCGAAAGCCGCTCTGCTCAGAATGCGTGCTGTTGGAGGACTGCCCGGCAGCCCCGGGATTCCTGAGTACGGAGCCCTTGAACTAGTCGGTGCGGCGGTCGTCACCGATTGGGTACACGTCCGTCAGGAACTGATAGAAGTCTGAGTCGAGCGGAACCACAAGGGTTGTGCCGTCCGTCAAGGAAACTTCATATGCTTCAAGGGTTCTGACGAAGTGGTAGAAATCGCGGTCGGTGTCAATGGCTCGACCCTGGATTCCGATGGCCTCCGCTTCACCTTCACCACGAATGGTCCGGGCGCGCTCGTTGGCCTCCGCGAGAATCTGGGCGCGCTGCAGATCGGCTTCAGCCTCAATCTTGGCCCTTTCCTCTTCACCTTCGGCGCGGAAGCGGTTGGCGATACGGATTCGCTCGGAGCGCATTCGGTCGTAGACGCTGTTTGCCACCTCAGCCGGGAAGTCCGCGCCGACGATGCGGACGTCAACAACAGACAAGCCGAATTCCTGTGCTTTGATGTCGCTGCGCTCTGTGACGTTGCGCATGAGAGACTCACGGTTATCCCGGATGACTTCGATCTGATCGTGCGTAGCGACTTCCTCGCGGATTTCCGAGGAGATGATGGCCTCCAACCTGCCTCGAGCGCCTAACTCAGTGCGGACGACCTCGAAGAACTGCCGGGCGTTGATAATGCGGTAACGGGCGTAGGAGTCGATGATGAGAGCCTTCTTCTCGGCGGTGAGGAATTCGGACGGCTCCGAGTCAAACCGCAGTAGGCGCTTTTCTATCCGGTGTACTGATTCAATGAACGGCGTCTTGAAGCGGAGGCCGGGTTCGGTAGCCTCACGTCGATACTCTCCGAGGCGGGTAATAATGACCTGCTCAGTCTCGTCGACCACATAGACGCTCTGACTGAGAAGAATAAGGAGAGCGCCGCCTAGCAAGACCAGGGTAATGCTGAACAGTCGCTGTATGTTCGGGCGTCCGTTGCGCTGCTGCATGACTAGGCCCCCGTCGATTCCTGGTCAGTCAGCGGCAGGAATGGCAGGACGTTGGCGCCGATTTCATCGTCGATGACGATAACGTCGACCCTCGGGAGGATACGCTCCATCATTTCGATATAGAGGCGGCGACGCGTTGCTTCGGGGTGGCTGCGGTACTCTCGCAGTCGCTCAAGGAACCGGCTGGCATTACCTGTTGCCTCACGTACGCGTTCCACCTTGAAAGCCTCGGCTGCCTGGACAACGCGTGCGGCCTCACCACGGGCACGGGGGACGATGTCTTCCCGATACGCCTCGCCTTCGTTGATGAATCGGGCGCGGTCCTCACGGGCGCTGATGACGTCCTTGAACGCCTCCTGTACTTCGTCGGGCGGCTGGACGTCCTGCAACTGCACGTTAATGACCATGATCCCGGTGCCGTAGTCATCCAGCAGCCGCTGCAACAGCTGCTGCGTTTCAACTTGAACGACTTCCTTGCCGGTTGTCAGCACATCATCAATGGGGCGCTGCCCCACGACCTGCCTGAGTGCCGAGGCCGTGGCGTCTCGCAGTGTTTCCCCGTCGGGGCGTCCACCCTCTGACGGATCCTTGACGTTGAAGAGGAATGCGCCGGCGTCACGGATACGGTACTGAACAACCAACTGAGCATCGACGAGGTTCTCGTCGCCGGTGATCATGCGCGACTCGGCAGACCTCTGAACGGCGCCCTCACCGGAACCGATCTCTCCGACGCTTCGGAATCCAAGCTCCATGCTCTGGACGCGTTGAATGCTCAATACGTCCTGGCGCTCCACAGGCCAGGGAACATGCCAGTGCAGCCCCTCTGTCTGTTGATCACCGTTCCAGTTTCCGAAAGTTCGGACGATGGCAACTTCTCCGGGGTTGACGATGTAGATGCCGGAGCCAAGCCACACGAGGACGATGACTGCAAGAAGGATTCCGCCGATGCGGCCAATGGGGACGGAAGGGCGAGGGGCTCCACCGTCGATCGGGGGTCTTTGGCTACCCTGGCCATTACCTGAGCCGCTCCCCCTCAGTCGGTTGATCAGGTCACGAATCGGGCGCAAAAGCTCATCGAGCTCGCTGTCACCCTCTCTGCGAGGTTGTCGCTGATAGCCCATGACGCGTGGAAACCGCACTAGAGGGTGCGTCCCGCGCTTGCCGAGAAAAACAGAGTGAATGCTTTCACACTCCCATTATAAGCAGATTGGGAGCGTGGTAGGGGAGATTGCACGCCTTGAAGATCCTGCCTTTTGAAGGATTTGGGGGCTAACCGGACCCGGAGTCTTCCGCGGCGGCAGCGGCGGACTCCGGCTCGTCGATGGTCTGAACGATCATCTCTGAGAGATCAAGAACACGCATGGTCTCGTCCTGGCCGGTTACGCGCACACCGTCCTCAAACATCTGGGCGCAGAACGGGCAGGCGACGGCGATGACATCGGCTCCCGCCTCAATGGCGTGGCGCGTGCGTCGGTGGTTGATCTTCTCATTACCGGGGCCGTCTTCCATCCACATGTGTCCGCCGCCCGCGCCACAGCAGAATGCGCGGTTGCGGTTCATCCCCATCTCCGTGACCTTGTCGATGCCGGGGATGGCATCCGCGACGTCACGCGGCGCATCGTAGACGCCGTTGTGCCTCCCGAGGTAGCAAGGATCGTGGTAGGTGACGGTGCCAAACGTTGGCCCCTGTCTGGTCTGATCAAGCGTCAGCCTGCCTTCCGCGATGAGACCTTGGAGGTACTGGGTGTGGTGCATAACACGGTAGTTGCCGCCGAACTCCGGATACTCGTTGGCGAGAGTGTTGAAGCAGTGCGGGCAGGTGGTGACGATGGTCTTGACACCGTAACGATCCAGCGTCTCCACGTTCTGCATGGCCTGGAGCTGGAACAGGTACTCCATGCCGATGCGCCGGGCGGGGTCTCCGGTGCAGGACTCTTCGTCGCCGAGGATGGCGAACTTGATTCCGGCGTTGATGAGGATGCGGCCAGTGGCACGGGCGATGCGCATGGAGCGGTCTTCCATGGAGGCGGCGCAACCGACCCAATACAGAACTTCCAACTCCTCGGGGTTTTCAACCTCGGATATGAGTGGGACGTCGAGTCCCTCCGCCCATTCCGTGCGGGTGCGGCTCATGCCGCTCCACGGATGTCCCCGTGTTTCGAGGCTACGCAACGCGGCCTCCGCCGTCTCCGGCAAGCGACCTTCGTTCATAACCAGTGCGCGGCGCATCTCAACAATTGTAGGGACGTGTTCGATAAAGACGGGGCAGGCCTCCATACATGCGCCGCACGTGACACATGACCAGAGGTCTTCTTCGTCAACGACCTCACCGGCAGGGGCCATGATGAGTTCCTGATCAACCTTGGATTCATCGCCGCCCGCTTTATAGAGAGCATCGCCGTAGGAACTGACGTACCCCTTGAGGTTCTGGATGACCATCATCGGCGAGAGCGTCTTGCCGGTGATGTTGGCAGGGCAGTTGTCCGTGCAGCGGCTGCAACGCGTGCAGGCGTCGCCGTCCATCAACTGCTTCCATGTGAAATCGGTTAGAGTGGCCGCGCCAAATGTCTCACGCGTTTCAAGGTTAGGGATGGCCTGCAGCTTTCCGCGCGGCTCAAGGTTGCGGAAGAACCAGTTGGCGGGAGAGATCCACGTGTGGCTGAACTTGGACAGAGTGAACGCGGCGTAGAGAAGGGAACCCAGGACGGTGAACGAGTGTGCCCACCAGAGGCCGCGATAGACTGTCTCCGCAGTTGCGGCGCTGATGCCGCCAACCTCGTGGAAGAAAGCGGCAAATGCAAAGCCGCCGGGCGACCAGATCGCCCAGTCCGGATGGTCGAGGTATTCGATGCCGAATGATGTATTTCCCAGCTGTCTGAGTCCTTCCAGTCCGAATCCCTGGAAGATCAGGAGGATGGCCAGCGTAAGGATGATCTTGTCATCCAGTAAGCCGGGCGCATGTGGCTTCTGGATGGCGGAGCGGCGGAATATCGCCATCGTGAGGCCGGTGAGGGCCATGAGTCCGCCGATGTCCCACGCGAGTGACGAATAGAGATACCAGTTGCCAACCGGCCAGGACAGGATGTCCTGGTGGGCCAGCGGGTAGAGGAACTCTTCTTCAATGGTGCCGACCGTGGTGCCAAGGAAAAGCATCGAAGCGCCCCAGAAGATGAGGAGGTGCATGAGGCCGGCGTAACGATCACGCAGGAACTTCTCATGGCCGTAGCCCTGGGTGACGAGGAGGCGGGCGAAGGCGAGACCGCGGGTTACGGGGTTGCCGAGCCGGTCAGCGGGTTGTCCGAGCTTCCAGAGCTGCGCACGCTCATAGAGTCGGTAGAAGATGTAGGCGACCGCTAATCCAGCGAGCGCGAACAGGATCCACTTGAGGTCGCCAATCGTCCAGAGAAATTCCTTTTCAGGGGTCACAGCGCCGCCCCTCCCGCCCAGTTTCGGCTGTCCTTACCGCCGTTCGGGGCAGTATAGCATGAGGTATGGGAATTTTGGCTTGATGAGGGCCGTTCACGGGGTGCTCGCCACGTTTGTGCAATTTGACACTATTCAGCGCAGAATGCTATACATTTAGTGCCTCCAGACGCTGGGGGCGTTCCCTTGTAAGGCAGGTTTTTGGGGGTATGAATGCGCATCATCGTTACCGTTAAACAGGTGCCCGATCCGGAGGCTCCACAGAGTTCGTTCACGGCGGATCGGGCGGCCAAGAGAGTGGCCGTTGCATCAAGCGTTCCGGCGGCCGTGAGCGACTATGACAACTATGCCACGGAGGCGGCTCTCCGCGTCAAGGAAGCCGTAGCGGATTCGACAGTAAGTGTCGTGAGCCTGGGCGAGAGCCATGTGCTGGATGTGATCAAGAGGCCGCTCGCGATGGGTGCTGATGATCTCTTCCTGGTGCAGGATCCCGATCTGCCGAACGGCGACCCGGTGACGGTTGCTGCGGCCTTGGCGGCGGCGATTCGCAAGATTGGCGATTTCGATCTGATTCTCTCCGGCAGGCAGTCCTCCGACCTTGACCAGGGAATCGTGGCGACGGCGCTGGCGGCCATCCTCGACATCCCCGTGCTGACCAACGCGATTGCGATTGAGGCCAGCGGAGACGAGGTGCAGATCGCCCGCATCGTCGATGACGGCATCGACACGGTGGCGGCACGGCTGCCCGCGTTGGTGACAGTGTCCAACGAGCTCGGTCAGCCCCGGTACGCAACGATGCGCGGCATTATGGCAGCGCGGCGCGTTGATCCCACGGTGTGGGGCAAGGGCGATCTGGACGCGATGGATGCGGCGGATCCGTTCACGGAGGTCGTTGATCTGTTTGCGCCGGAGAAGTCGACGAACGTGGAGATGATTGAGGGCGACACACCGGCGGAAGCGGCAGCGGCGCTGGCGGCGCGTCTGCGTGAAGAGCGCCTGATCTAGCCGCCACCCACTATAGAGAAGATTCCGGATTACGGAACTGAGAAGGAGAACGACACATGGCCGGTGAGAACGGCATTCTTATCGTTGCGGAGACGGGTGCGGACGGGTCTCTTCTTTCAATCACGAACGAGTTGATGTCTGCGGCGCAGGGTCTGTCCGCGGATCTGGGCGAGCCGATTTCGGCGGCGCTGATTGGAAGCGGCATCGGTTCCCGCGCGCAGGACGTTATTGACCTCGGCGCGGACACCGTATACACGGTGGATGGTGATCAGTTCGCCAACTACCTCAATGAGACGTACACGCCTGCTGTGATTGCTATCGCGGCACAGGCGAATCCGCGCATCATCCTTATTGGCCACACGCCGAACGGGCGCGATTTGGGTCCATATCTTGCAGTGCGACTGCAAACAGGTATCGCGTCGGATACCTCCGGCCTGAGCATTGTCGACGGCCAGCTACAGGCTGCACGATCCGTCGCAGGCGGCCTGTTCCGCCAAGTCGTCTCGTTCCCGAAGATGCCCGCCATCGCGACAGTTCACATGAAGGCATATGATGGCGCGGAGCCGCAGAGCGGTCGCTCCGGCAACGTGGTCAATGTTGATGTCGGCTTGGACGCCTCCTCAGTACGGTCCCGGTTCGTCAAGCATGAAGAGGCACAGGTCGCGGGTATCCGCCTTGAGGACGCGACGATCATCGTCACCGGTGGGCGTGGCATGGGCGACGAGGCCGGGTTCAACGAGCTCTATAAGCTACAAGCGTTGCTGCCGCAGTCCGCGGTGGGCGCGACGCGCGCGGCGACGGACTCCGGTTTCTGTGAGCAAGATCTGATGATTGGCATCACGGGTCGCGTTGTTTCGCCGGACGTGTACATCGCAATCGCGTTGTCCGGCGCAAGCCAGCACATGGCGGGCTGCTCCGGCTCCAAGAACATCGTGGCGATCAACCGCGACCCGGAGGCCAACATCTTCAGCGAGTCGCGCTTCGGCGTGGTCGGTGACTACAAGCAGGTTCTGCCGGCGCTCATTGAAGAGGTTCAGAAACTGATGCAAGGCTGAGCTTCTCAGCTAGTTCCCAAACGGGCGAAAAACATCGGGGCGGCTCACGGAGCCGCCCCGACTTCGTTTTGGCTGTGGCGCTGGTTTTTTCGATCAGTGCCTAGTTGTCCGCCGTTTCCAGTTCTTCAAGGAATTCGGCGGTGGTGACGATGCGGGCATTGGCGTAGGTGTGAAGGGGGAGGAGGTGACGCCTGTCACCGGTGACGAGGAAGTCCGCGTTGGCGGCCGCGACGCAGTCGAGGATTAGGTCATCAGAGGCGTGGCCGGACACTCCGATGGCGGCGCGCGGCGGGTGGATAATGGTCGCTGCTATCCTGAAGTCGCTTATGATTTCCGCTACTTGATATTGGGTCCAGCCGAATTTTGCGGTCAAGACGCCGGCGAGTTCAGTAAGGATTGAATTGGAAATGGAGAGCGAGAACCGACCTTGGGCAGCCAAATCCAGAATCTGGGAGGGGATGCCGCCTTGCCTGGTTAGACCTGAGACGAGGATATTTGTATCTAAGACAACAATCATTCCTGCGCCGCGGCGACCTCGGCGCGATATTCGTGAATCAGGTCGTCAACGTCATCAGGTTCAATCCCCAGTTCCTTGGCTCGGGCCGCGCCGTATCTGCGAAACTCATCCAGATTCTGGAGCAAGATAAACCTGCCCACTGCCTTGCGGAGGAATTCGCTGCGGGAGCAGCTTTCAGACTTGGCGGCCTCGTTGATGCGGTCGGCGAGTTCCTTAGGGACGGTGAAGGTGATTCTTTCTGTTACCTGTGCCATTGCCAGATGCCCTTCAGTCGATTTGCGTTTTCCTGTTTACAGTATGGCCAAAACGTCAACGGGGCGCTCCCGGCGGAACGCCCCGTCCTCATGTCGGTCTTGTGCGAGTGCTAGGACTCCGCGCTCCCGTCGATGATCTTTTGGGCGAGGTGCTGGGGTACCTCCTCGTAGTGAGAGAACCGCATGGTGTATGAGGCGCGGCCCTGCGTCATGGAGCGGAGCTCGGTCGAGTAGCGGAGCACTTCCGACATCGGGGCCTCGGCCTGCACGGTGGTGACCTCGTTCTCCGTCGTCATGCCCTGCACATGGGCGCGCTTGGAGTTGAGGTTGCCGATCACGTCGCCGGTGAAGTCTTCCGGAGTGACCACTTCAAGCGTCATGACAGGCTCGAGAAGAACCGGCTGCGCCTGTTGAATGCCCTGTTTTAGGGCAGTGGATGCAGCGATCTTGAACGCCATTTCCGATGAATCGACAGCATGGAAACTGCCGTCCACGAGCACGGCGCGCACGTCCACAATCGGGAAATGAGCGACAGCGCCCTCCGGCAGCGTTTCACGGATGCCCTTTTCGACGGCGGGTATGAAATTCTTGGGCACCGCGCCGCCAACGACCTTCTCGCCGAACTCAAAGCCGACGCCCCGATCCAGGGGTTCCAGTTGAAGGACAACATGGCCGTATTGACCATGGCCACCGGTTTGCTTCTTGTGTTTGTATTCAGCGCGCGTTGAGATGCGGATCGTCTCGCGGTAGGGCACCTTGGGGGTGCCGGTCTCCACTTCCACGCCAAACTTCCGCGCCAGCTTGTGAACGGCAACATCGATGTGGGAATCGCCGAGGCCGGAGACGATGATCTCATGCGTGTCGCTCTCGCGGGTCATGGTGAGGCTTGGGTCCTCTTCAAGCAGTCTCGCGAGAGCAGGGCCCATCTTGTCCTGGTCGGCCTTGGTCTTGGCTTCAACGGCCACGCTGAAGATTGGCTCCGGGAACTGAATGGCGGGGAGGACGATGCCAGCCTCACGGGTTGAAAGAGTATCGCCGGTGCGGGAGACGCCGAGTTTGGCGACCGCGCCGAGGTCTCCCGGCGCGAGGCTGTCCACGTTCGCGTGCTCCTTGCCGATGGGGACGATGATCTGGGCGACGCGCTCTTGCTGGCCCTGAGCCGTATTCCACGCCTGGCTGTTCGTGTGCATGGTGCCTGACTGGACGCGGAAGTAGGAGAGTTTGCCAACGAATGGGTCCGCCGTGGTCTTGAAGATGAGGGCGGCGAGCGGGCCGTCCGCGTCCGGCGTGATGGTCGCTTCTTCGCCGGAGGCAGTCTGGGCGGAGGGGGCGTCCACGTCCGTAGGGCCTGGCGTCAGATTGGCAAGCGCGTTCAGGAGGGCGTCCGTTCCCGCGCCTGCCTGGGCCGCTGCGGAGAACACCGGGAAAACCTGGTGAGACTTGATGCCGGCGCGGAGGGCGGCCATCAACTCATCATCCGAGATGTCCTCACCCTCGAGGTACTTGGTGGCGAGGTCATCGTCCGCCTCTGCGGCGGCCTCAATGACCTGCTCGCGGTAGGAGTCGATGTCCACTCCCATGTCGTCGGTCACGTCTGATTCTGTGCCGTCCTCCAGGTACGCCTTTTTGTTCAGCACATCGACGACCCCACGGAATGAATCACCCGTGCCGATGGGAACGATGACGGGGGCGCAGCCGTTTCCGTAGCGCCCGCGAGCCGTCGCAAAAACCGCATCGAAGTCGGCGTTTTCGCGGTCCATTTTGCCAAGGACGAGCAAGCGGGCGAGGCCGCGCTCTGATGCTCTCCTCCACGCGGCGTCCGTGCCGACCTGCGGGCCGGTGGAGGCATCGATCGCGATGAGGGCTGAATCGGCGACGAGCAATCCGCTGAGCATCTCGCCGAGGAAGTCCATGTAACCGGGCGTGTCGAGGACGTTGAGTTTTTTGTCGGCCCATTCCACGGGCAGAACGGACAGGTTGACGGATCCGCCCCGGCGCTCCTCTTCGGGTTCGAAGTCGGAGGCCGTGGTGCCGTCCTCGATCTTCCCCATTCGACTCAGCGCGCCTGATCGAAACAGCAGGCGCTCTGCGAGCGTCGTCTTGCCGTCCCCGTTGTGTCCCAGGAGCACGATGTTGCGAATGTCGGATGTCGAGTAGTTCTGCATTCCCCTCCCCCCAACTTGCCGGTACACGCTGCGGCGACCGGGTGATTTATCGAACCATTCTACGGCAGGGCGCGCAGTGTCTCAATGCGCCGCGCCTATACTGTCCGCATGGGTCTCGTTCACGCGCTGCCCTTCAAAATAGTAATTGCCGCCGCGGTGTTTCTCGGGGCGTTGTTGGCGCTGCCGGGGTGTGGAGCGCCCGCCGGAGACATTGTCGCCGGTATCCGGGCGTCCGCCGCGCATGACAGTTTCAACATCGCGGTGTGGGAGTTTCGCCACGCCTCAGATATTGTCACCTCGCTGAACACGCCTCCCGAGAATCCGAATGCAATTGATGAGTACTTTGAGACGACGGCACGATTGCGTGAGGCGGAGGGCAGGGCGGCGCGGCTACTGGCGACGAGATTGGCAGATGATGCCGAGTTGCTGGAGGCGCTGGAGGAGCAAGAGACCATCGAACGCGAATTGGAGGAGATTCGCGAACGGGCGACGTTGGCGCTGCGAGGGCTGACGATGAGCGCGCTCCGCGAGGCCGGTCTCCTTTCAGACCCGCCTGTGCTGGGCGAAATCGTCTTTCCTCCTGTGTCATTCGTCATGGAGGAGCTTCCAAAGGCGCTTGTCGTTTCGCCTCGTGACCGAATCGACATCACGGAATCGCTTCCGCTGCGGCCCGATATTTCCATTGATGAGATACTCCGCCTTGAAGAGTCGATGACGAAAAGGGATCTCTCGGCGGTTGTCGTGAATATCGGAGGGATGGGGACGTATCCCGCGCTGGTGAAGTCGACGTCAACACGCGACTCCACCGTTCGGACGATTCTGCACGAATGGGTCCACCACTACCTGTTCTTCCATCCACTGGGGCAGCGGTATGCGGCGGGCGGGGAAATGACAACCATCAACGAGACTGTGGCGAACATGGTGGCGGCGGAGACGGCGGCGATGGCCCTGGATCAGCCGCTGCCCGTTTTCCGCACGCCTGAGCCGCCATCAGAACCGCATCGAGATCCTGGAGTCTTCGATTTCGGCGCGTACATGAGGGAGACGCGCGTGGAGGCTGAGCGACTGCTGACAGAGGGACTGTTCGATGAGGCTGAGGCGTACATGGAGGCACGGCGCGTCCACCTGAATGAGACGCATGGCTACGTGATACGCAAGATCAATCAGGCCTATTTCGCGTTTCACGGTAGCTACGCGGATTCTCCGGCGGGGGGAACGGTCAGCCCGATTTACGGACAGCTGATAGAGGTGCGGAATCAGTCCGGTTCCGTAGCGGAGTTCGTTAGAACTGTGCGGGAGATCGAAAGTGCGTCGGAGTTAGAGCAGTTAGCGGGAGCGGGGTAGGGTGAATGTCCGATCGCCCTCAAAGGGGCTTCTTCTCTCGATGAGGCGGCCACGAAGGTACTCGCGAATAACCTCGTAGAGGAAAGTGCTGCAAGGCATGTTTTTTTCTTCCGCTAGAGAGCGTGCGGTCTTCATGTCTGAGTCCGAGAGGCGCAAGCTGACCCGGTGGGTTCTCCGCAGTGTATTTCGGGCTGCGATGCGGGCTGCCGCAATTTGCTCGTCGGCGTCTGGACTCGGGACCATCTCACCTTTCTCAAAAGCCTCCATAATCTCTCGCTCTTCATCGCTAAGGCCGTCTAATATGGCCTTCCATTCCTCTTCGGTGTACCGGTCTTGGCCTGGCCTGGGTTCGCTCATCACCTTCGCCTCATACCGTAGCGACGCATAGCGCGGCTGCTCGGGAACATTGTCTTTAGAAATCGTGTGCCATCTAGTTGAACAAGGTAAGGAACCATATAGAGATAGCCTCGTATCTCGATGATTTAGATGCTTTGACCGGGATACCGCTGCTGGTTAGGGTGCGGATTATCGTCGATCACATTACCAGCGTTCAGAATGTCCGCAACATCATCAAACGATACGCCCCTTGTCTCCCGTAATTCCTTGTCCTTCTCTGCATTCCATGCGAACGCTGACGGCATGTCGCTATTGTGCCACGCCGCATGGAGCTCGCTCTGAATGATAGACCACTCAAATGGGAAGCCCCCGCGACGCTATACGCCGCGGGGGCTCGGTTTCCCAGTGAACCCGGTTGTTTTCCAACCGGTGCGGTGGTTCGGTCTAGGTGACGGTGAATGTGGTCCACATGCCGAGCTGGTAGTGGGTGGCCACGTTGCAGAGGAGCATGTACTCGCCTGCTTCGAGGTCAACCGTGAGATCGTCTGAGCCGTCTGCGGGGAGGTCTGCCTCGAGGAGGCTGCCCAAGACTGTACCGACGCCGTCCACCATGTTGCCGGTCTCAGAGATCAGGCCTGCCTCCGTGTTAAGGGCGGTGAGGTCGGCGGCCATACCATCTTCATTGAGCTTGACGACTTTGAATTCATGCGCAATCAGGCCCACGTTCTCAACGTCAAACGTCACAGAGCCGGCGGCGATCGACGCGGGGCTTGGCGTCATGCTGTACGCGCCACCCTCACCCCGGTCATCCATTGAAATTGTGACTGAGCTGCTACTGCTCGATCCGATTCCGTCATCGCCATTTCCGCCGCTGTCGCCGTTTCCGCAGGCGATCACTCCAAGTGAGCCAACGATGAACAGAAGACCAACAAGATAAACAAGAGACCTGCGCATGTCTTTAGGAATCCCCCCTCTTTTTCGTGTGCCACTAGCTTGTTAAATGTATCACATATGAATGGAAAACGGGGTCAAACCCGAAGCGCAGACAGCTTGCTTTATGGAAGGACGGGCATGGCGTAGGATGAGTTGATGCTGATCAATCAGTCGGTCTCAGGGTCGGCGCTGAGGGCAAGCGGACTCGCGTATTGGGAATTGCTCAAGCCGCGAGTGACGATTCTCCTGACGTTCCTGGGGGCCGCCGCCGCCGTCATCGCCTCCGGCGCCGATCCGACGCAATCGGGCAGGGTGGCCCTGATCACGCTGGCCGTCTTTCTTGGGAGCGGCGGATCAAACGGGCTAACGAATTATCTGGATCGGACGCTCGACGCGCGCATGTATCGGACGCGCGGACGGAGCATCCCGAGCGGCCGCATCGTCCCTGCAGAACGAGGTCTGTACTGGTCGGCGGGATGGGTGTTGGCAGGTGTCGCGCTTGCGTTCCTGGTGCATCCGCTTGCGGCGCTTGCAGGGGTGACGGGCACGCTGGCTGCGGTCTCGTTCCGCAAGACGGAGGCGACCCATTTCCTGGGTGGCGTATCGAGCGCTGCGCCAGTGGCGGCTGGCTGGCTGGCGATGGATCCCTCGCTCAGCCCGACGATTGGACTGTTGGGCGTATTCGTGGGTGTGTGGGTGATCCATCACGTGTGGGCGATCATGCTGTTCTATCGGTCGGATTATTTGCAGGCGGGAGTGGCTATCTTTCCGCTTCGGTCAGCATGGCGGAGCGCACGGCCCCTCTTCCTCTCGTTGGCCGTCCTGCTGGTCGTTTTGGTGGCCGCGATGGGCTTGGCGGCAGAACAGGGCATTGTGTACTGGGTGATGGCGGGCGGGTTTGCGCTCTACAACATCTGGGGGACGATGCAGTTGGAGCGCGCGTCCCTGAGTCCGGCAGTACAACGTCGCCGATTCAAGACGGCATCGTACAGCCTGCTGTGTGGCATGTTCACGGCCTTGCTAATCACGACAGTACTGACTGCCGTTCAGTGAGCGTCTCCACGCAATCGATCATCGGAATCGCATGACGAACTCCGTTCCGTACTTCCGTGTGACCAAGGAGTCGGACTCCGAAACGCCGGGTCCGCGAACCGGGGTGCTCATTACGCCGCACGGAGAGATTCAGACTCCTGCGTTTCTGCCGGTGGCCACGCAGGGGAGTGTGAAGGCGCTTTCGCCGACCGACGTTGTTGCACTGGGCGGGCAGGTAGTGATCTGCAACGCCTATCACCTTGCGCTACGGCCGGGCGTGGACCTCATCGAGCAGGCCGGGGGTCTGCACGGATTCATGGGGTGGGATCGACCAATCGCGACTGACTCCGGCGGCTTTCAGATGACATCGCTCGCGCACAGGCTGCGAATATCTGATGAGGCGGTGACGTTCCTTTCCCACATCGACGGGCGCTCTTTCCACCTGTCGCCGGAATCCGCCGTTACCTTGCAGGAACGACTGGGGGCGGACATGATCATGTGCCTGGATCAGCCGCTCACATTCGGCGTCGATAGGGAAGGGGTGGAGCGGGCGATGGCGCGGACGCATCTCTGGGCAGAGCGTTCGGCACGCGCGCACCGCCCGGAGGCCGGATTGTTGTACGGCATTGCGCAGGGCGGAGTGGAGGCGGATCTGCGGGCGGAGTCGTCGCGGTTCATTGCCGGGCTTGACGGGGCGCAGGGCATCGCCATCGGCGGCCTGAGCCTGGGTGAACCGAAGGACGTGATGTGGGAGATGGTGGACATCTCCATGCCCCTGCTTCCGGCGCGAAAGCCGCGCCACCTGCTGGGGGTGGGTTCCCCGGAGGACATCGTCGAGGGCGTGGTGCGGGGCATCGACACATTCGATTGCGCACTGCCGACGCGTGTGGCGCGCAACGGAGCGTTGTACACGCCGCAAGGTCGGGTGGACATTCTGAACGCGCGCTATACGAGTGAGTTGGGGCCGGTGATGCAGGGGTGCGACTGCGCGACGTGCGGGACACATTCCGCGGCCTATTTGCAGCACCTGTTCAAGGCGAAAGAGTTGCTGGCGTACCGGCTGGCGAGCATCCACAATCTGCGGTTCATCCATCGACTGCTTGATGACGCCCGCGCCGCAGTTGGGGCGGGAACATACGAACAGTTCAGGAGAGATTTCCACGCCACCTATACGCCGAGCGACGCGGTAGCGCGGGAGGAGCAGCGCGGCCTGTGGCTGCGGTCGCAGCAGGCGAGAGAACGATCCGAGATGCCTGACGAGTGGGAAGCTGACCTCGGGTTGGAGTAGCGGCCGAGGGCAGTCGGGCGGGTAGGGGTTAGCCGCCGGCGACGGCAGGGACGATGCTGACCTCGTCGCCCTCCTTGAGGGGCGTTTCAAGGCCACTGAGGAATCGAACGTCCTCGCCGTTCACGTAGATATTGACGAATCGGTGGAGTTCGCCCTCGTCGTTGAAGAGGCGCTCCTTGATTCCGGGGAAGCGGTCATTGAGGATCGCGAGCGCGCCGTCAAGCCGATCACTGCTGGCTTCAATCTCATCAACGCCATCCGTCACGCGCCTCAGGGGCGTGGGAATCTTGACTGTGACCGACATAGACAATTGGCTCCTTTAGTTCATTTTGGTTCTGGTGTAAGGGCGCCGCACCGTGCGCACCTTTACAACTATAGCGGAACGGCTGAGCCGTTGGCACTCAGCCTTCGATGACGTCTCCGGGGACGGGGTCGACGCGGACGCCCTTTGACTTGACCCAATCAATGCCGCGGTCGACTTCATCCTGGACGCCTTCGAGTTCCAGAACGACCCAGCCCTGGTCCTCCTCGACATTGGCGCGGCGGATGTTAGTGACCAGCTCAAATTCTCGTCCCAAAGACCAGATGATGGGCTCCTGGATGAGCTCCGATGCAAACGTGAACCGGACTCGAACCTTGGCCATGACTACCCCCGTAAATCCCTGTTGTTCCGGTTTGACGTCGAGTCAAGCGGGATGCGTTCAGGCATCCTCGGCTTTGATGGCGTCTTCGAAGTCGCGCAATGAGGCATTGATGTTGACGGTCTGCGCTACGTCCTGCACGGCCTCCTGCGTCTTGAGTCCGTTGCCGGTGATGTAGGCGACCGTGACCTCATCCTTGCCGATGATGCCCTTGGCGGCGAGCTTGCGTAGGACGCCAATGGTGACGCCTCCGGCGGTCTCGGCAAAGATGCCCTCCGTCTGGGCGAGCAACTTCATGGAGTCGACGATCTCAGCGTCTGTCACAGCGTGGCCGGTGCCGTCGCTCTCCTCGATAACCTTGAGGGCGTAGTAGCCGTCGGCCGGGTTGCCGATGGCGAGCGACTTGGCGATGGTGTCGGGCCGGACTGGGCGGATGTCCTTGATACCTGCATCGTAGGCGGAGACGATGGGCGATGAGCCTTCGGCCTGGGCGATGTGCATCTTCGTATTCGGCTTGCTGATGATGCCGATGTCGTGCAGCTCGTTCAAGCCTTTCCATATCTTGGTGAACATGGAGCCGGATGCGGCGGGGACGATGGCGTGATCAGGAGCGTGCCAGCCCAGCTGCTCAGCGACTTCGTAGCCAAGGGTCTTGGATCCCTCGGAATAGTAGGGGCGAACGTTGATGTTGACGAATGCCCAGCCGTAACGATCCGCGATCTCTGAACAGAGGCGGTTCACATCGTCGTAGCTGCCGTTGACGGCGACCAGTGTTGGGCCGTAGATGGCCGCGCCAATGACCTTGCCGAGTTCAAGATCGGCAGGAATGAAGACGTAACACCGGATGCCGGCGCGCGCTGCGTGGGCGGCGACGGAGCCGGCGAGGTTGCCGGTGGACGCGCACGCGAGCGTGTCGAAACCGAAATCGCGGGCAGCGGTAGCGGCAACTGAAACGACCCGGTCTTTGAAGGAATAGGTTGGGTTGACGCAGTCGTTCTTCAGATAGAGTTCGTTCAAGCCGAGCGCCTTGCCGAGACGGTCCGCCTTGATGAGGGGGGTAAGGCCGGCGTTGATGTCGACGCGGTTCTCCGGATCGGCGGGCAGCAGTTCGGCGTACCGCCACATGGAGGGGGGGCCGTTCTTGATGGACTCGCGGGACATGACGCGGGCGATGGCATCATAGTCGTACTGAACCTCGAGCGGCCCAAAGCAAAAATCACAGACGTTGACGGGCAGGAGCTCGGTTTCGCGCGAACACTCCTTGCATCTGAGTGATGTTGTGTAGGGCATTCAGTTACCCCTCAAGACCAGTTGCGCACGTCGATCGCTGTGTGCGGTGGTCATAGTGTTCAGGTCCCGGCGGTGCCGTTGGATAGTTCGGCGATGCGTTCAATCATGCGGCCGACATCCTCTACGCGCTTCTCCACGCCCATCGCGTCGAGGTAACCCTCGTAGAAATTCTTGTGAAGCTCGTTGGCGACACCGAATCCGTAGCGGACGGTTTCGTCGTAGTCGTTATCTGCAAGGAACGCGTTCAGTACGTTGTACAACCCTCGATGGGAGTCATGGTCGATTCCGCGCTGCTCGCCTACGGCCTTGATGGCCTGCGCGGCGGCCCCCCATGCCTTTTCAGAGGCTTGACGGAAATCGCGCCGTGCCAACTCCTCGGTCGCCTGCCGATAGAAGAGGCGACATTGTGTGGAGTATTCTTCCCGTTCCGTCTGTGCCATCAACCCGTCCCTTTTCGATTCCTGTCACCGATCGGCCAAAGTGAAATCGGCCGACTGAACTATTGTAGCAAGGGGAGGGTGGGGTTGGGGTTGGCCGTTTGTTGGCCCACCTCGGGCTTAGAATGTTCTGACGTCGTCGTCGAACCATTTTCGGATCAGGGTGTTCAGCGATCCGTCCTCTTTCATTTCTCCGATGCCGTTGTCCAGCTTGTCCCGGAGCTCGGTGTCGCCCTCCCGGAGTCCAATCCCGATGCCCATGTCGAGGAATACGGACGGCCCCACGATGTCGAGCGCCCCTCCGCTTTGCCTAACGATTTCTTGGGCAAATTCCTCGTCGAACATTGCAGCATCCACCTCGCCATTTAGGACCGCTTCAACTATTTCTTCTACGGTTTCGAACTCCAGGAGCGTCACACCCTCTTCGGATAAGTAGTCTGAGTGGACAGTCTGTACTTGCGCGGCTACGGCGCCGTTGACCACGTCATCAGTCGCGCCGCTTACCGCGACGTAGAGGGACGGGGCGGGCGGGAAGTACGGCTGCGTGAAATCGATGATTTCATCGCGCTCATCGGTGACGCTCATCCCGGCCAGGATGGTGTCGTACTGGTCGTCCAGGAGATTCGGAATAATCGTGTCCCACTCGTTGGTGACCCAGGTGCATTTGAGCTCTGCACGGCGGCACAACTCGTCGCCGAGTTCTCGCTCGAATCCGTCGACTTCTCCGGCATCGTTGACGAAACTGTAGGGGGGATAGGCGCCTTCGGTTCCCATTCGGACAGTGTTGTCTTCCCCGTCACAGGCCGCGGCAGTGACTGCAATGAGAGTGAGTGCAGCGATGACCAACGCCGTAAGAACCAGTCGATTTAGGCGCGCCATATTGCTAATGACCATTTCAAAAGAAAATGGGTCGGCCCGTGCAACAGGCCGACCCATTTTGAGCTTCGTTCCCTTATGCCGGAAACTAGCGGTTCTGCCAGTTGGGCGCGCGCTTCTCAGCGAAGGCGAGCGGGCCCTCCTTGGAGTCCTCGGAGCCGCCAACCTGCCTGTTGACCCAGCCGCTGAACTGGTAGTGCTCGTCGATGAACAGGTTGCGCCAGAACTGGGCAACGGCCTTGACGCCCTGGACGGCAATCGGCGCGTTCTCGGCGATCAACTTGGCGATCTCAACGGCGCGCGGCAGGAGTTGATCCGGCTCGACGACCTCATGAACGAGGCCGATGCGCAGGCACTCTGCCGGTGAAATGCGATCCGCCGTGAGGCCGATGTACATGGCTTCACCAACGGGAACGAGGCGCGGCATGAGGTGCATACCGGAGCCGGGCATGATTCCGCGCTTCACCTCAAACAGGCCCATGTAGGCCTCCGTGGAGATGATGCGGATATCGCAGTCGATTGCGCGCTCCGTGCCGCCGCCGACAGCGAGGCCGTTGATGGCCGCGATGAAGGGCTTGGGCGAGCGGGCGAACTGGAAGAGGGAGCCCGTGGGGCCGGCTCCGCCGCCGCCGGAGATCTGGAACAGGCGGCGCGCCCGCTCCTCGGCGTCGATTTCGCCCTTGTCGAATGCTTCATTAACTTCAGAGGTGCGGGTGTTCCGATCCGACATCTCGCGCAGATCCGCGCCTGCGGAGAATGCGCGGCCGTTGCCGGTCACGATGCCGGCCCACATGTTGCGGTCGTTGTTGAAATCGTGGAGCGCAATTTGCAACTCCTCATTCATACTGCCGCCCATGGCGTTCAGCCGGTCAGGGCGGTTCATGGTAAACGTGGCGTAGTGTTCCGCCTCATTCTTCTCATACAACAGTTCAGGCATTTCTTCCCCTCCCACCATGCGGATAGTGCTGCTTAAGGCGGACTAAGCCTACGTTTTTGGCAGGTTTGATGTCAAGTTGACGGCGTGGGGGCGGGATAGAGTGGCTTTGACACGGTTCGCGCGTGACTGGTAGGGTGAGTCGGGCTTGGGTGAGCCCTTTAAATGGGGTATTGCATCGTTCCGCGGCAGGTGTTGCTTGTATGAAGAGCAGCGCCTTGCGTAGAGAACAGTCACGAAAACAGGGGGGAATAAAACCATGCGCATGACACTTTCAGCCATCAAGGCGGACGTAGGCTCGATCGGCGGCCACACAAGGCCGACGGACGAGATGCTGGATAGGGTGCGTTCAGACGTGCAGGCGGCCATCGATCGGGGGCTGCTCATCGATGGCTACGTGTTCCACGTGGGCGATGACATCGCCATCATCATGTCCCATACCCGAGGCAAGGACGACACAGAGATTCACCAGTTTGCGTGGGATAGCTTCCTTGCGGCGACGGCCATCGCGCAGGAGTATGGCCTCTACGGGGCAGGGCAAGATCTGCTGGTGGACGCGCCCTCAGGCAACGTGCGCGGCGCAGGGCCCGGCGTGGCCGAAGTTGAGTTTGAGCACGATCCTGTCACGACCAACAACGCGCGTTCGGCGGAGTCGTTCATGATCTTCGCAGCAGACAAGTGCGGGCCGGGCGCGTACAACCTGCCGCTGTTCCTCGGCTTTGCCGACCCGATGTACTGCGCGGGGCTGATGCTGCCGCGCATGATCCAGGGTTTCGACTTCAACATCATTGATATGAACAACACGGGCGGGGACAGCATCCTGACGCTGCATGCGCCGGAGGACTACTACCAGCTCACAGTGCTGCTGCGCGATAACGAGCGTTTCGGTATCGAGAGCATCTCATCGCGGAGGTATGAGGGGCAGGACGCGGTGTCGATTTCCGCTCAGCGGCTGCATAACATCGCCGGCACGTATACAGGCAAGGATGATCCCATCGCCATCGTTAGAAACCAGGGCATTTTCCCGGCGCCGGAGGAGGTTCTTTCGACGTTCACGAAGGCGCACTACATCGGCGGCGACGCGCGCGGCTCCCACAACATGCCGCTGATGCCGGTACCGATGAATACGCCGGTGACCGGACCGTACTGCCTGCCGATTGTCGAGGCGCTCGGCTTCTCCATGAGCGCGGCGGGCAAGTTCTCAGCCAACTATGTCGATTTCTTCGACAATCCCGCGTGGGACCTGGTGCGGAACAAGGCACAGGAAAAGGCGCTGTACATGCGCGAACAGGGATGGTCCGGTCCGGCGATGCTGCCGTACACCGAGTTGGAGTACGGCGGTTTCCGCGACATCGTGACAGGCCTCGAGGAGCGCTTCGCGTTCAAGGCAGAATAGTTTTCTCGGCTCGCGATCAGCGTTGGTTGGCCTGGGTAGTTTGGCTTCCCGCGTTTCGGCGCCCGGGTATCCTTACGTCTTAGAGTTTCCGCGTTCGTAAGAATGACGGCTTAGGTTGCCTATGAAACTTCTTGTTGGCACGGGAAATCCCGGGAAGGTGCGGGAGTTCCGAGAGTTGCTGGACGGACTGCCCGTTGAACTTGTGACACCTGCGGATATCGGCCTCGATATTGAGGTGGAGGAGACGGGCGACACGCTGGACGAGAATGCGCTGATCAAGGCGCAGGCGTATGCGAACGCGGGCGGGGTACTGACGCTCGCCGATGATTCCGGCCTGTTTGTGGACGCGCTCGACGGCGCGCCCGGGGTGATCAGTGCAAGATACGGCGCTCCTGATGCCAAGACGGACGAGGACCGCGTTGAACTCTTGCTGCGCAACCTGGCAGATGTGCCGGAGGGGGAGCGTAATGCCGCGTTTCGATGCGTCATTGTGATTGCCGAGCCCGGCGTGGATACCGTTCGCATGGCCAAAGGAGAGCTGCGGGGTATAATTGGACAAACTCCGAGGGGGACGAACGGATTCGGATACGATCCGATATTTGTCGTGCCGGAGTATGGGAAGACGGTAGCCGAATTGGATTCAGATATAAAGAACGCACTCAGTCACCGCGGACGGGCGGCGCGCGCTGCTCGAGAGATCATCGCCGACATGGCCGCCGCGACGGCGGGAAACGCCTGAGCATGACCGTCGCCGCCCCCATAAGCCTCAAGGACGTGTTCGGACGCCTCCTGCAAGACCTCCGCATCTCCGTCACGGATCGGTGCAATTTCCGTTGCTCGTATTGCATGCCTGCTGAGATCTTTGGCGAGCGGTACGAGTTCCTGCCGCGTGATCAGATTCTCACCTTTGAGGAGATCGAGCGGCTGACGAGCATCTTTGCCGGTCTCGGCGTGACCAAGATTCGTGTGACGGGCGGTGAGCCTCTGCTTCGCAAGGACCTGCCGGAGCTGATTCGCATGCTTGCGGCTGTTGACGGTATCGAAGATCTTTCTCTGACGACGAACGGATACCTGCTGCCGCCCATGGCCAAGGAGTTGCGGGAGGCGGGACTGCGTCGCGTCACCATCAGCCTGGACAGTCTGGATGATGAGACGTTCAAGCAGATGAATGGCAGGGGATTCGGAGTCGATCGGGTGTTGGAGGCCATCGAGGCGGCGGAAGACGCGGGCCTCGGGCCCATCAAGATAAATAGCGTGGTGCAGCGCGGCATCAATGACAGTTTCGTGACCGACCTTGCCAAGTATTTCAAGGGCACGGACAAGATCGTGCGGTTCATCGAATACATGGATGTCGGCACAATCAACGGCTGGAAACTGGAAGAGGTGGTGCCGAGCAGGGAACTTGCGGCGCGCATCAACGCGGAGAGCCCCATCATCCCAATCGACCGCAACTACAGAAGCGAGACGTCCTCGCGCTATGCCTACGCGGACGGCACCGGCGAGATCGGGTTTATCTCGTCCGTCTCGGAGCCGTTCTGTGATGATTGCACACGCGCCCGCCTCTCCACGGACGGCAAGCTGTATACCTGCCTGTTCACGGGAGATGGCCATGATCTGCGGGGGCCGATGCGGGACGGTGCGACGGACGACGAGATTATTTCACTCATCACTGGCGTGTGGAAGCAGCGGACGGACCGCTACTCCGAGGAACGCACGAGCGAGACCACCACGCTAGCCGGAAAGAAGCCGGAGCGTGTGGAGATGTACCACATCGGCGGGTAAGCGAGCCGCCGCCGTAAAATCCGATGGCTGATCAGGATAATCCCGGGAGACTGTCTCACGTCGACCCGATGGCGGGGCCGCGAATGGTCGATGTTGGCGATAAGGACGTGACCCGGCGGGAGGCGGTTGCCCGGGGCAGGGTGGTCATGTCACCCGAAACGCTGAAGGCCATCCGCGAACAAGCGACACCAAAGGGTGACGTTCTGTCCGTCGCGCAGTTGGCAGGCGTTATGGCGGCCAAGCGCACCTCGGAACTGATACCGCTCTGTCACCCGCTACCACTGTCGTTCGTGGGCGTTGAGGTGACGCCGGGAGAGGACGGGGCGAGCGTCGAAATTGAAGCAACCGTGCGAACGACGGGTCAGACGGGCGCTGAGATGGAGGCGTTGACGGCGGTGAGCGTCGCAGGACTCACGGTCTATGACATGTGCAAGGCCATCGACCGCGAGATGCACGTGGAAGCTGTGCGGCTGGTATCCAAGTCCGGCGGCCGGAGCGGGGACCTGAGGCTGGAGGAGTAGGGGCCTAACTAGTCCTGGCTGCCGAGGAGGAAGCGGCGGGCGATGTTGGCGGTCTCGTCCGGGACCTGCATGTAAATGGCGTGGCCGACGTCCGGCATGACGAGGAATTCGCCGTGAGGCAGGGCTTCCGCGAGCGGTCTCTGATGTGATTCCAGCAGGTTGTTCTCCTCCGCCACGACGATGAGGATGGGCATGGTCAGTCGATCTGCGCCGTCGATGAGCATGAATTCGTCGGTCGCCATTTCATCCACGTTGTAGGAGTTGACGCTCCATGCTGCCTCCGCGCGGCCGTCCGGACGAACGATGGTTTCCTCATTCAGAACGTCGTCCAGCGCCTCCTGTGTCCAGACACTTGTCATGTTGTTGGATTCAAGGCGGCGCTTGAGGTCATCGAGTGAGCCCCAACTGTTGCGGCGGCCCGGGCCGGGCTTCTCTGTCAGGTCTTCATTGAGGATATTGACGCGCACCCAATGGGCGGGACCTTCCGGCACCGGCTCCACCATCACCATGCCGAGCACGCGGTCCGGATGGTTGGTGGCATAAAGGCCGCTGATTGCGCCGCCATAGGAGTGGGACATGATGTAGTGGGGCGGGAGGTCGAGTTCTTCAACGATGCCAGCCATGTCTTGAGCGCCCTCGGCAGCGCGATAGCCGGTTAGCGGCCCGTCCGACTCACCGTGGCCGCGGGTGTCCAATGCGATGACGCGAAAATCGTTGCGAAGCCGCCGCGCGACGGCGTTCCAACTGCGTCCGGTTCGCCGCCCGCCGTGGACGAGCAGCAGCGGGGTCTTGTCGCCGCCCCAATCGAGCGCGTGAAAGGTCACTCCCTCAACGGTGACGAACAGGCTAGTGCGCCCTTCGGATTGCTCGCGTGTGATGACTTCAGGCACAGAACCTCCCAGTGTGACTCTTGTGGATTGCCTTAGGGCAGGGGGTTAGGCGGGATACCACTGACGCCTTTCCAGCATCCCTTTGAGGTAGGCCATCTCGCCCGCGTGCATTGAGCAATCATGCATGACGCTGACGAGACGGACGCCGACGGTGGGCATTGGGTCCCACCGCGGCTCGTTCAGGACGCGGTCGAGCGCCTCGGGCGTGATGGTTTTCAGGTATTCCTGCGTGCGGGCGTAGACGGCGTCGTAGTAGTCGATGATGACTGACGCCTCCGGCGATTGAAACGCCCGAACCTCGTCCATGGAGTGGCCCACGCCGTTATTCTCCGGGTCGGCGGGCATGTTGAAGCGCTCATGCCATCCCTCTTCAATCCAGGCCTGTTCGCGCCCGGAGAGGCCGCATATCTGATGATCCTGCACGCGGGTCAGGTGCCAGCCGTTCCATCCAAGCGGGTTCGATTGCTCGTCCGGCTGCTTCATCAGCTGCTCGACGGTCAGCCCCTCAATGCACCTGGCGAGCAAGCCACGCACACGGCCAAAGTGATCGATTGCCATGTCTCCGATGTTCATCCGCTTACTCCGTCTTTCGCGTCTTTTCTCGGTCGCTTCCGTTTAGACCTTCTGGTGTTGGGTTGTGTACCAGGGCAGGCCGTTGACCATTTCGATCTTGTAGTCGGAGAAGAGGACCGGATACCGATCCTGGACAATCTCGCCAATCTTGGAGAAGACAACGCGGATTTCCTCCTCCGAACTGGGATCCGTGCGCGCCTCAAGGATGTGACGGAGGGCGCGGATATTTGTGCTCCAGCCGATGCTCGTAGAGACGCCGATGGGGGCGATACGACGCATGGCGGAGGTGATTTCCTTCTTGCGTGAGAATTGCGCGCCGTCCTCATCCAACTGATAGTGTTCCGCCATCATCTTCTGCAACTCTTCCAGCTTCCGGAAGGTATCGACAAAGACCTCCATGATGTGCTCATCCTCGCGGACTGCCGTGGGGGCCCACATGCCGAGGTCATCCAGGCGAACGAACCGCAGGCTCTCCTGCGAGATGGCGGTGCCGGCCCGGTGCCGGACGAGTTCATGGGTGAAGACGCGACTGACGCCGGTGATGGCAAAGTTGAGGACGCTGTGCTCCAGGACGGAGCCGTGACCCGTGGCGATGATGTTCTTAAGGTGGGCGGCGTTATTTGGGCGGACGCGGGTGACGTTAGGGTTGAGGCCGGGTTCAAAACTGCGGTAGCAGAGGCGTCCCATGAATTCGGCGAGGCCTTCGACATCTGTGGCGGCGTCCGTGGACCAATCCGGGGCACCGACGTGTTCCAGGTAGGCGCTCAGCCCCTCGGGAATGATCCTGGTTTCTCCGACCAGAAAAACGTGCGGCTCAACGCCGTGCATCGTGCCCTCCAGATAAGTGGATCGTTACTCAAAACTGTAGCACGGGTGCGCGATTGGGGTGGGGCGGGGGCGGTGGAAACTTTACCGCCGTCATACATGACCTTAACGGCGATTTAACCCCGAAAGGCTGATACTATGGCAGAGTGGTTATGTGGAAAACGAATATCATACCTCCACGATGGACTATCCAAGGGCGATAAAGACGGTCGCTCACAGGGGCGCGATGGCTTTGGCGCCCGAGAATTCTCTTCTCGCTTTCACAAAGGCCGCCGAGCTGGGCATTGATTCTATCGAGACCGATGTCCGCCTGAGCGCGGACGGGCTGCCGGCCATCATCCACGACCCGACGTTGACGCGGACGCACGGGCATAAGGTCCATGTCGGCACAACGACGATGGCGGAACTGCAGAGGCTGGGCGTGCCGTCCCTCTCTACCATGCTGGACAGCTTTGCCGTCGACTTTGACGTGATTATCGACCTCAAGGAAAAGAGTGCCAAGCTCGCGGAATCCGTGGGGCGCGCAGTTGCGGTGTCCGACCGAGCCGCCCGCTGCTTCGTGACGGGATCTGACCTCAATCTGCTGCGGCGCGCGCAGGCGCTTGCCGAGGGACTGCGGCTGAGTTGGACCATCGGGGCGCGCCACGGGACGCTGACACCTGCCGCTGTAGTGGAAGCCGCCGTTGCAGGGGTGTCTGAGTTGGCGGTGCATGCGCCGGAAGTGAGCGCAGAGTTGGTGGCACAGGCCAGGTCGCTGGGCATTGATGTGCGGGCATACGGGATCAAGACGCCGGCCATCGCGCGGCAACTCGTTGAGTTGGGCTGCACGACGCTGACGCTGGATGACCCGCGCTGGGCGATGGAGCCCATGCTGCTTTCGCTGTCCCCGCTCACTGCAACGACGTAGTTTTCCTTCCCCGGCACGTCTCACTTTCTCACGCGATGCCTATACTGGCATCGATGGTAATGGATGAACCTTTCTATTCGGCGGAGCTTATGAACGGCGCTCCGGCCCTTGAGGCGCGCAGGCTGAGCAAGCAATTTGGCGGCAAAGACGTCGTCCGTGGCGTCTCTCTGCGCGTGGACCCCGGCGAGGTCGTGGGACTCGTCGGGCCGAACGGCGCGGGCAAAACGACCACGATTCGGATGATGCTCGGAATCCTTGCGCCTGATGAGGGCGAGGCACGGGCCTTGGGCGGGCCGCTTACCGAGGAGACCCAGGAACGCATCGGCTACCTCCCGGAGGAGCGAGGCCTGTATGAGGGACTCCGGCTCACTGTTGTCCTGTCGTACGTGGGGCAACTCAAGGGACTCAGCCGCCGCGAATCCGCGATTCGCGCCGGTGAGATGCTGAATGCCGTTGGCATGTCAGAGCACGCCCATAAGAAAGTGCGCGAGCTAAGCCGCGGCATGACGCAGCTGGTGCAATTCGCGGCGACGCTTCTGCACAGGCCGGACATCCTCGTGCTGGATGAACCGTTCTCCGGGCTCGATCCCGTCAACGCTCGCCGCATGAAGGAGCTTGTGCTGGAAGAAAAAGAACGCGGCGCGGCTATCATCTTCTCCACCCACCGGATGAGTGATGTTGAGGAGCTTTCGGATCGCGTGTTGATGATTGATGGCGGCGAAGTGGCGCTGGAGGGCGCGCCGTCAGAGTTGCGCCGACGCTATCGCGGCGACACCGTGCGCATCGAATCGCCGGACGTTCTGCCTGATTCCATCGCCGGGACAATGATTCTTGATCGTTCCGGAGAATCCACCACGTTCCGTCTCGACGACGGAACGACGGCGGAGCAGATCCTCGCGCACCTGCTGGACGCCAGCGTGCGGATAGAACGGTTTGAGGTCGCACTGCCAAGTCTGGAAGACATCTTCATTCGAGAAGTGCAGGGGCGGCGGGGCGCAGGGGGAGGCTTGTGAACAAGTCCCTCATCGTTGCCCGGCACGAACTGATGACGATGCTGTCCCGCACGAGTTTCCGTGTCATGACGGCACTGGTGCCTATCGCCATGATTATCTTGCTGGCGGGCGTGGGCGCGTACTTCTATTTCTCCGCAGACGACGGTACTGCGCCCGACGCGCGGACGGTCGGCTACGTGGATACTGCGGACGTTGTTACCCGCAATGAGCAATTGGGAATGACGACGTTTACGCCTTACGCCAATGAGATTGTCGCGCGAGCGGCAGTGGTGGCGGGAGATGTGGACGCAGTCTACGTTATCCTGCCGACCTATCTGCAGACAGGCACAGTCCGTGAAATCACACGGGGTGGGGGCGGATTGGGGTTTGAGACCGGGGGCAGCAGGTCCGCCTTCCGTGATTTTCTGCGGGCGAATCTCGTTGCCGAGATGGAGAATGACGCCCGCGCCGGGCGCGTCATTGCTCCGGCGTTCTTTCAGACCGTAGAAGTTGATGAGGAAGGTGGCGCTGTCGCTGACGATTTCGACCCCTCAACCCTCATCTTCTTCATGGCTATGGCATTTGCCATCATCTTTTCGATACTCACTATCACCGGCTATCTCCTCCAGGGTTTGAATGAGGAGAAGGAGAACCGCGTGATGGAGATTCTGCTGTCCACCGTCAGCCCGGACCAGCTGATGCTGGGCAAACTGCTTGGGTTGGGCGCGGCGGGCATCGTTCAGATGGCGGTGTGGGGAGGATCGCTCGTCGGGCTTCTCTTTGGCCTGGCGCAATTCGTGGATGATATTCCCGCCTTTGCGCTTCCACCTCTGCCTCTCATCATCGTGGCGGTTGCGTACTTCCTGCTCGGCTATGCGTTCTTCGCGGCACTGATGGCGGCGCTTGGGGCGGTTACAACGTCGCAGCGGGAGTCCCAGCAACTGACGGTCATCGTTATCCTGCCGGCCATCGCGCCGTTCTGGTTTTCATTTGCTGTTCTTGAGGACGCCGACGGCCTGCTTCCCCAGATCATGACGTACGTGCCGTTCACCGCGCCGACGATGTCGCTGGCGCGGCTGGCGCTGGATGGCATGGGGCCGGTTGAGATCGCGGCGAGCCTGCTCGTTCTGGCGTTCTCAGTGTTCGTGGCCGTCAAGATAGCCCAACGGCTTTTTCGCAGCTACTTGTTGGTGTATGGACACCGGCCGCCGCTCGGGCAGCTGCTGCGAACCATGGTCACCGGACGGGTATAGGCGTTTTTCGCGAGGTTTTCGGCGTTATTCCTGTCCGCCGCTGCGGAGGAGGCGTTCCCCGATGATAAGGCCAAGTACGACGTAAATGGCGTCCACCAACGGGAAGTAGATGGTGTGAGACGTTGCCGCGTCGCCGGTCTCGCTGCTCGTGTCCAGAAGCCAGAAGTACTGCCAGAAGAACAGCATCACGAGGACGACGGAGCCGTAGAAGAGGCCGTTGGCGATGGCGCAGGTGTAGTTGTCCGTCGCCTTCGGGTCGAGCTGCCATCGATAGAGAAACGTCAGCACGACCATGAGGATTGCGCCGAGGGCCATGAAGTAATTGAGAATCTCCCAGATTGGATAATCGGGCGAGCCGTCGTGGATCAGAGGCGTGATGATGAGCAACAGGGCGACGGCTATTCCGGTCAGCAGGAGATAGGCCCCAAACAGGCGGGTGAGTATCTGTGCCATCGTTTTCTCCTTCCTCAATCTCGCTCAATGACGTGTTTGGTTTCCAGGGTACTTCAGGGACATGGGCCCGATTAAGAACTGCCGATGAAGGGGATACCGACGAGTTCGCGGTTATTGTCGTCCGCATTGTCGTTAATCTCTAGTAAGGTCGTCGGTCACGTTCGATTCGACCGCAATCACCACTGGTCGGACTCTTCCGCGTAAACGTGATCTGGCAAATTGTATTTGATTCCGTCTGCGTCGAACGTTGACGTTTCGAGCAGAGCTGTGAATCTCGAGTAACTGCTGTTCTCGTTGCGACCGGGCATCAGCTTGCGAATAATATTGCCATAACGCTGCTGCATCCTGAACCACCAGATGGCTCCAAATGAGGAGACTGACGGGTACATAAGTTCATCGGCCTGCTGTTTTCCGATTAGACCACGGGAAACACGGTACACATATTGAGCCAGGTGCTGGCGGTCGGCCGGCTCGGTCTTGCCGGCGATTAATGGCGCGGAGTTAACCAAAGAATGTGCCATCACAATCGACTCAATTGGAACTTCGGGTTCGCACATGTGCCCAATATCATACAGTCTCAGGGCTTCATCGCCATCGTGGAAGAGGATGCTCTCAGGGATGCCCATCAGGTAACCGGTGTAACGCCAAACGGCCATGAAGCTGTTGTACTCCACATCGTTGTACTGCGCGCCCAGGGTTTTCATGTGTTTCAGTAGTCGTGCAGAGAAGGCAGACACGGCGTAGCCCAGGTGCGCGCCGCTGACCGGCAACCCCCACGCGTCATATTCCCACTCGTCTGAATTGAGAAGGAGGTGTCTTATCTGGGCGTGAACGATTCTGATACGAACCGAGAGTTTCCAGCCGTCGCCATGCCTGTACAGACCGCCCGGAAGGAATATCTCCGTCATATGGCGGTTATTCTGCCCCAGACGCCTCCTGCCCTGGTCACGCACGCGGCCGGTGATGAAAAAGGATTTTGCAATATTTGTTGTGAATCCCTCAATCAGTACGCCTGCGACGAATGCAGCCAGGATTACCGACGAATTCCTGTGAAACATACGGACGCCCGGGGCAAAATCCGCATAATCGAGCCATTCCGGCAGCTTCTCCGCGTCCTCGAAGAATGCGTGCAGCGAGGCGGGCGCGTTTTTGAGAGCATCCTCACCCTGTTGATCCATCGCTGCCTGGAGGAGTCGCCTTGATTCTCCCGGCTCAAGCTCCGCGAGATCCCGCGCCATCGCCTCGCCCAGAGGATCCCCAATGTGGGTGTGCGCCAGGTAGTTGTCCGCAATGTCAGGCGCAACCTTGCGGGCCTTTTCATAACCTGCTGTGTAGTCAGTCGGTATGGTCAAAGTTGTTGTATTCAAAGTTTCCTACCGAAACCGCATGCCCTACCAGTATATGACTCTTATCGTTCTTGTGCTTCTACCTGCAGACTGGGTAGCCAGTTCAGCCAGGATGGCAAGTACCAGTTTCGCTCTCCAAGTAGCTGCATACTGGCAGGAACGAGGATACTTCGCACCAGGGTTGCATCGAGCAAGACCGCTATTGCAAGCCCGAATCCTGCCTGTTGGTTAATAACCATGTCACCGGAGGCGAAGCCGCTAAACACGGCGACCATGATGAGCGCCGCGCCGGTGATGAGGCTGGACGTCGAGCGAAGACCGTATGCCACGGACTCAGCATTGTCGTGCGTCTGATCGTGACGCTCACGGATGCGGCTGAGCATGAAGACGTGGTAGTCCATCGACAGGCCAAAGAGAATGGCGAAGAGCACCAGCGGCAGCCATGCCTCTATCGTTTCGATCTGCTGGAATCCGAAGAGGTCCGCGCCAACGCCCTCCTGGAAGACGAGCACCATCAACCCATAGGCGGCGCCCACCGAGAGCAGGTTCATGATGATGGCCTTGATGGGGATGACAATGGACCGGAAAACGATCAGGAGAAGGACGAAACTCACGCCAAGGATGAATGCAATGATGATGGGCAGATACGTCGAAAGCCCCTCGTTGAAGTCCAGGTAATCGGCCGATATGCCGCCCACGTAGGCCTGCGCCGAAATGCCGTCGAACGCGGCGGGAACGTAGTCGTCTCGCAGCTTGTTTATCAGGGCAAAGGCTTCCTCGCCACTCGGAGCGCCGGACACCGGCACGGCAATGATCGTCAGGCTGCCATGAGTCACCGGCGGGAGGGCGACGATTTCCGGGTCATTGGCGATCAACTGCATCAACTGTTGGATGCCTGCGGCCACCGCCGGATCGGTCGTGTCGCCGTCGATAACGATCCTCGCCGGGTTGGCGGAGCCGTATCCGAGGAGGAAGTCCTCTTCCAGCGCGGTGAACGCCTCACGCGTATGCGAATCTTCCGGGAACGTCTCTACGCTGTTGAAGCCCGTGTTGATGCCGAAGTAGGAAACCGATGCCGCCAGCATCAGTCCGCCAACGACGAGAATACTGACAATGGGGAATCGCATCGTTACGCGCGTTATGCGCTCCCAGAATCCGTCGTGATGCTCCTCGGAATCCCCCGCTGTCGTCCTTCGGAGGAACGGGACTCGGAAACGATCCACACGCGGTCCAAGCAAGACCAGGACGGCAGGGAGCAGGGTGAGGGTTGCTATAACCGAGACAAGAACCACGGTGACTGCGCCCAGGGCTGTTGCAAGAAACAACGTGTGTGGAACGAAGAACACACCGAGGAGAGCAATAATCACCGTCATACCGCTGAAGAACACGGTCCGGCTGGCTGTGGCTCCTGCCTTGATGACCGCGTCTCTCGTGCTCAGTCCCCGCGCCAGTTCTTCACGGAAACGGGACACCACGAACAGGCAGTAGTCGATTCCCACCGCAAGACCGATCATCGTTATCCAGAGCAAGACGAAGAAGACCAGTTCTCCAAAGACGTTGCCGATAACTGCCACGATGGCCAGCGTAATGAGAATCGAAACGACGGCCAGGCCGATAGGAATCAGGGCCGCTACGACTGCGCCAAAGAGTACGAGCAGGATGAGGAGCGCCACCGGGACGCCGATTCGTTCGCCCTGTTCAAGGTCCATCGCGGACAGTTCCGCTTGCTCGTATCGACTGCTGGCGTCTCCAACGATTAGCACGCGGAATCCGTCCTGGTTGTCCGCCTCCTCTACGACGTGGATGACCTCCTCGACGTTCTCGAGCGCTTCCCCGATTGAGCCATTGAGGCGGAGGCCGACTATTGCGCTTCTGCGGTCCGACGAGACCAGCGCGAGAGATTCCAAAGGATTGTTGGCGAGAACTTCGTAGTAGTTCGCCCCGTCCATGATGATCTCCGGCCCCAGGGCGCGGAGGTCGCCGGTTACTTCTTCGACTTTCGCCTGAAATGCCGGATCGTCTACAGACAAACTTTCGGACTGAATGATGATGATTTCAGCGGGTGGAGGCTCGATGGGGCTGCCTTCCAGCAACCGGTTGGCCTCTACCGAATCAACTTCAGTGAACCTGGGGATCAATTGGAGTTCTGTGGTGGTGGCGGTTGGAAGCAGTTGTCCAACGATTCCGAGAGCAATCACAACCGCCAGGAGCCATATGCCGATGGTAATCCAAGGCCTGGTTGAGCATATGCGAGCCAGGGATTCGGTCAACGAAGTACCTCCAGGACACAGCAATAGAGTTGCGACCGCGATTGTATTTTACAGTGATTCCATGATCGCCGCCGCAGCGAGATTTCCGCTGCGGACCGCCGACTCCATCGTCGCCGGCCACTCCGTTTGAGTCCAGTCTCCCGCGAGGAAGAGGCCGGGCACGGCAGTTGATTGCGCAGGCCTCTGATCCTGGATTCCGGGCAAGCATCGAAAAGTTGCTTGCGGCTGCTTGACGACACGGAAGTATGTCATGGAACTACTGGCGGTCTCCGGGAGCACGGCACGGAGTTCGGCCTCAGCCAGGTCACGCAACTCGTCCTCTGTCATGCCGGCCTCGCGCCATGCGGCGCTAATCGATACCAACAGGCGTGAGTTCGCATCGGCTGACTCCTGCATGAGTGAGCGGTTGAATATCCATTGGACGGGGCTGTCCAGAACTGTCAAGAAAGGCTGATCCATAACCGGACGGTCATAACCGATGTGCAGTCCCACGATGGGCGCCCATTCTAGTTGTGGCGGGCTGATTTCTGCGAGAGGGGTGTCCGTGTCCTCGCTGATCAACAACCTCTCAAGGCCGTCCCATGGCACGGCGCTGATCACTGCGTCCGCGTCAATGGTTTCCTCGCCAATCCTGATTCCGGTAACGCGGCCATTTTCGATCTGCAGGTCACTCACGCGACGGCCCATGATGAGTCTCCCGCCGCGTGATTCGATGTACTTGCGCGCGCCGTCGCTGACCAGCGTCGAGAGGCCGACGCGCGAATAGCCAAGATCGGCCATCCCCTTGCCCGCAAGCAGCGAATCCTGGAATGCCATGATGCCCATGTAGGCACTGACGGCATCGATGGTGTCGTTGAGGATTGGTAGCGTGATGAGTTCCCAGAGAGCTGCTATCGTCCTGTCGTTCTGTCGGTGATTTAGGAGCCAATCGCGAAAGGATATCGACTCCAACCGCTCGCGCTCGCGTTCCCTGTTCGTGCGGCGAATGCTCATCATGCCGCGGATGACCCGCAGCCTGTCCATAAGCCCGAGATGCCGGTAGAGCAGGAGAGAGGGGAGCACATCGAGCGGCGCGGGGAGAAGCCGTGTTGATGTGAGGACGCCCTGCTTGCCTGACCTGTCTGCCACCGTCACCTGCAGCCTGTCCTGAAGCGTTGTCTGCCCGAACGCTCCGATCTTCTGGAGGAAGTCGATGTATTCAGTGCAGCAGCGCAGGAAGACGTGCTGGCCGTTGTCCAACTCCATGCCCGTTTGGGGATCAATAAAGGAAAAAGCCCGACCGCCCAGGTAATTGCGGCGCTCAATCAGGGTGACAGTGATGCCGCGTTCGGCGAGGGCACATGCGGCGGAGAGGCCCGCAAGCCCGCCGCCAATCACCACGCAGTGGCCACGCGCTCCATCGGGATGTAACTCTGAATCCACAGTCGCACCGCCAACCCGACCTTCTCGCGGGTTGACAGGCCAACCCGACCTTCAAAGACGTTGTAGTTCCTTGCTTCAATTCTATCGAGGACGCGGCCGTAAAGTCCGCCGAGGACTGCAGGGAAGGCGCGGGTACGGACTGGCAGGAGCTTGAGCAACTTCTTGCCGCGCTCGAAATACTCCCTGGCACGAGCCACTTCGAACTCCATCAGGCTGCGAAACTGATCATTCACCGTGCCCGCCATCAAGTCGTCCTCGCTGTAACCAAATCGTCGCAGGTCCTCCTGCGGAATGTAGATTCGGCCACGCTCAGCGTCCTCGCGAATGTCTCGAAGAATGTTTGTGAGCTGCATTGCAAGACCGAGGTCTATGGCATATTCGCGGGCTCGCTGATCCGTATAGCCCATGATTTGAATACAGATTAGGCCAACGACGGACGCCACGCGGTAGCAATACGTGGTCAGATCCTCGAAGGTCTCGTACCGAGAGATGGTGAGATCCATCTCAACGCCGCGCGCCACCTCCATAAGATCTTCGTAGGGGATGTCATACTCCGCAGCGGCATGGGCCAGCGCCTCAAAGACAGGGCCGTCGGGGTTCCCAACCCGCGCTTCCTCCAGCAACGCATCAATACCCTGGATCCGTCTGGTTTTTTCGTCGATTGGCAGATCATCGTCGGAGAGATCGTCGCAGAGGCGGCAGTAGGCGTAGGCGGCGTACATGGCGCGTCGGCGTCGGCGGGGCAAGGTGACAAACGCATAGTAGAAATTGCCCGCCGCCTCGCGCGTTATTCTGCGGCAGTGTTCGTATGCCTCAAGGGGTGGGGTGGTTAGCGTTGACATCGCGTTCCACTCCTAGATCTGCCTCGTGAGCTTCATTTGGAGCCATGTCTTTGCCAAAAGCCACGTCTTGCGTGCCTTTGTCACCGTTGGACGTTGCGAAAGCACATCGTAGTTCTGCCTTTCGATGGCGTCCAACACGCGGAGGCCGCCCAGCGTGAATAACTTCACATGCAATTTGAAGATGCCGTTGAGTGTATCGACAAGCGGCAAGCCCTCGTCGAATAGCCGTCGTGTGCGCTCCACCTGGAAGGCCAGGAGATCGCGAAAGGCGGGCGTGTACTCGCCACGGGCAAGCTCGTCCTCCGTGTACGCGAACCGGCGCACGTCTTCCTGGGGGATGTAGACGCGCCCCATCTCATAATCCCGGCGCACGTCCTGCCAGAAGTTGGCGAGTTGGAGGGCGGTGCAGGTAGCGTCAGACAACGCGCGCCGCTCCGGGTCGTTCTTGCCGATCAGGCTCAGATACAAGCGCCCAACGGGGTTTGCCGAATGACGGCAGTAGTACAGCACATCTTCGTAGGTTTCATAACGCGTGTTGAGCTGGTCCATTCGATTAGCCTCAATGAGGTCGAGGAACGGTTGCGGCTCAATGTCAAAGGCCGAAATGGTGTGCTGGAGGGCGAGGAACCGAGGCTCGGTCGGCGAGCCGGAGTAGCATTGCTCCAGCTGCGCGGCCCAGTCGTCCAACAGGGCAAGGCGGTCTCCCGCGGCCTCGTCGCCGAGGTCATCAACGCCGCGGCAGTAAGCGTAGATGGCGGCAACATGGGGCAGCATATCGCGCGGCATGAGGCGGGACGCGACGGAGAAGTTCTCGTAGTGCGACCGCGCGATGGCGATGCACTCGCGGTAGGCGGACTCAAGTGAGGCGGGAATCCGGGCCGCCTCGCGCGTCCGCATTACTTGTCTCCCTTCACCCCCATGACCTGGACGACCAAATGGCGGGGACGCGGGCGATCCAATTCAACGAAGAAGATGCGTTGATACATGCCAAGTTGGAGGCGCGCGTTGAGAATGGGAAGGGTTTCACTGGTTCCCATGATGATCTGCTGGCAATGGGCATGGCCGTTGGGGGGTTCGTCGTCGTTCATGTTGACGGTGCGAATCTCGAAATCGTTGTGCAGATAGCCGCCCTCGCGCGGGGCGAAATGCTCAAGGATGTGACCAACATCTTCAAGAAGCAACGGCTCCATCTCATTGATGACGACGGCGGCTGTGCTGTGCGTGGAATAGACGACGACAGAGCCGTATTCGACACCTGTTTCTTCAACGATGTCCTGCACCCAATCGGTGACATCAACGAATTCAGGCGCCTGGCTTGATTGGATGTCTATAGTGTACGAATAAATCTGGTATTTGCCCTCACCGACAAGGCCGCCCCGCTGGGCGTCGGACACAGATGCTCGTGCTTCCATAGCGTGCTCCAATCAGTAGGCAAGCGGGATTGCTCTACAGTCAAGAATACAGCGGTATAAACGAATTTCAAATTGGCCAAGAAGACAGTGTGGGCTGAGGTGACAAAGAACTCACCTGGACGCGGGAGCAGATTCCTCGTCGTTAATGAACTCCTCCTCAGTATCCACGGGTGTGAGATTCGCGCCGCCACTCAATCCTCGGTAGAGGAGAAGAAGGAATCCGGCTAACAGGAGAGTCGCTGTAACCCCAACCGTCGTGACAGTCCACGGCACGAGCCCGGAAACAGTTTCGGCTCGGCCAACCGCTGTTCCAATCAAGACCATGACGGATGAAATGAGCAGCGATGCCAGGCTGACAACCGCGATGCTCACGGCCTCGTTGCGGATCACTGCGTCTCGCTCCACGGCATTGACGCCGCGGCTCTCCATCTCCCGAGCCTGTGCCCGCAGCTGGATGATCCTGCGCAGAGCGACCAGTCCCGCAACGGTTAGTAGGAATACAACGGCGGATGCTAGTACTGGGAGCGGCTCCGAGAAGTACATATAGCGTCCAAAGAACCCGTGCCAGTCAATGCGGTTGTGCGCCCAGAGATTCGGGATATGGACAGCCATCAGCAACGCCGTGAATACCCAAAATGGAAAATGGCCGGCATTGGCAATTCGCAGTACGACGTAAGCGCCGGCGACGCCACCGACTATGAAAGCTGCCCCCCAGGAAATGAGTTCAGGTGTGAACTGAACGACAAATGTGGGCCACTGCGTGCGTTCGAGGTCTGCATAGTGGACTGAACTTGAGACGATCCACAACGCCGCGACCGTGAGGGCGGCGAGGAGTACGGTTTCTGCCACTACCAGCTGAGCAAGTATGGATGTCCGGATGCGGCTCATTGGTACCTGTCCATGTGGCGAACGAGGGTCGTGATAAATCGTTCGCTTGACGGATCCCAATCCATGACAGCGGCGCCGGCCTGCTGCAGCGCCGCCATCGTGGCCTGTGTTTCCCAACGGGACATGTCCGAATGTGGGTCAACCCAGTCGCCGGAATCGTGCTGCAAAGGCGGGGCGACATGGATGACGCGCACGCGGCCTCCTCGGCGAGATCGTGCGCGGAGGGCTGTGAGGCGGATGACGGCGGTCGTGAGGCGATCCAGCTGTTCGGAATCGTCTCCCGGGCGCGGGTAATGGGCATCGAGGCGGGTGATGATGAAGACCTGCGGGCGCAGCCTGAACAAAAACGATTTGCACCACTCGACTGAACGGAGGAGGTCCTGTTCGGGAGGGCCGGGCGTGAGTCCGGTGAACATCTGCGTGAGGCGTCGGAACTGCTTCTGGCCGTTGTCAGGCGAGAGCAATTCCCCGCCGCCCTGCGTGTTGTAGGCGTATGCCCCAAGCGTGGAGCCCTGTGAGACGTAGTACTGCGCCAACGTTCCTGCCGCCTCAATGGTGTTCTCCATAGGGCTTGACGCCGCCGTGCCGACGTTCATGTAGTCTGCTGTGTCAAGGAAGATCCAGACGGCTTTTCGTCCCTCCGGCTCCAATTCGTTGACGAGCGGCACGTCGTACACGTCACTGTTCCGGGCCGTCGCCTTCCAGTTGATGCTCTTGATCGGATCACCGGGCTGATACGGGCGTAGTTCGCGGAACTCTTCGCCGGAGGAGCGAATGCGGGCGATGTCATCCACGAGCAGGGTGCTGCGGGTCATCGCTCGGACTGAGTTGAGGCGAGAGATGTCGGCGGTTCGCGGCGCGACGAGCACATTCAACCCGGGACCCACCGTGCCGGACTGGGCATGTCCCGTGCCAAGAGGCGCCTGCGATTCCCACACCGTCTCCTGCAGTGTGTACTCGCCGCGCTTGGCAAAGGCGATTGTGTAGGAGAGATCAACGCTCGCCTCCCCCGGCCATTTCCAGATCATTCGGAAATTATTGCCCTCGACGACAACGGCCTCCTCCGGGAGTGGATCGACAACGCGGATCGGCCCGATGCCGCCACGCACGGTCAGACGCCGCTCAACGATTAAGGAGTCGCCAACCCAGCAGATAACACGGGGAAGGCTACGCTCGATCACCACGTCGTCCGGTGGTCGGATAGCGCCTGCCGTCAGGACGGCGACAAAAAGAAAAACTGCGCCCGCGAGCAGGACGACGTTGCCGAGGAAGAGGCCGGCAATGAAGAGCGCAAGGCTGAGCCATGTCCAGCTCAGGAGGGCAGGCGTGATCATGGCTAACCGGGCCGCGCTCCCAGTTCCGTTGGGACAGGAACCTGGTCGAGAATCTCGTCGATGATCGACTCCGGCCTCACGCCCTCAAGCGTGTCCTCGATGTTGAGGATGATGCGGTGAGCAAGGACGTCCGTGACGACCATCTTGACGTCGTCCGGCACGACGAAATCCCGTCCATGAATGAGGGCGATGCTGCGGGAGACGCGCAGCAGGGCAAGGGAACCGCGAGGACTGACACCGACGGCGACGCGCGGATGGTCTCGCGTCAGCCTGACGAGTTCGGTGATGTAGTCGACGATGACGGTATCAATGTAGACCGCGGTCTCCACGAGCCGCTGCAGTTCAAGAAAGTCCTCGACCGAAATGGCCGGTTCAAGGTCGCCGGTGGGGTCGTCCTTTTGCCATGCGATGCGCCGGTTGAGGATGTCACTTTCAAGCTCTTGATTGGCGGGGTAGCCAGTGCCGAGCTTGAACAGGAAGCGGTCAAGCTGCGCCTCGGGAAGGGGGTATGTGCCCTCCTGCTCGATCGGGTTTTGAGTCGCGATGACGACGAAAGGGCTGCCCAGGCTGAGGGTGTCACCATCGATTGTGACCTGCCGCTCCTCCATCGCCTCAAGCAACGCGGCCTGCGTCTTGGGCGGGGCGCGGTTAATCTCATCGGCGAGGAGAACATGGGTGAACACCGGGCCTCTGATGAGTTGGAAAACGCCTTCATTCTGTCGCCAGACGTTGACGCCGATGATGTCTGACGGCAGCAGGTCCGGCGTGAACTGCACCCGCTTTGTCTCGCTGCCGATTGCGCGAGAGAAGACCTTTGCCAAAAGGGTCTTGCCGAGGCCGGGGTAGTCCTCAAAGAGAACATGGCCGTTGGCAAGGGCGGCGGCCAGCAGCTTGCGGAGAAGAAGACGGTTGCCGACAAAAGCCTCGCCAACGCGGTCGATGATGCCATCGCATGTTTGCCGCACTCGCTCCAGTTCGTGTTCGTTCATGCGGTTATCTTTTTCCCTTCATGTTCGGTCCGCCCCTGATCATCCCCGGCCAGGTTGTCATTCCAATCATCACTGATTTCCTGATCCGCCGTTCCTTGCCGCGCGGCGCGGTCGGCCCGCAGAACAGCCTCGTCCCTCGCCAACAGGGCGTGCCTGTCGAGCAATTGAGCTGCGATGTAACCCTGAGTGCCGTCCGGTGAGCGCACGGACAAGGCAGCGCCCGTATCGGCCAGTATCTCCACTGCCTGTCCGGCGAGGACAGTTGCGATCGGACTGACCATGTTCAGGGCGGCGGCGGGCATCTGGTACATCTCAACGGGCGACGCCACAACAGCGATTGGCAAGGACAAGACATCCCTTTCCCCGACGAGATGCTCCAGGATGGCTCGAACAAGGCGTTCCCGACGCTCGCTCACCCGTCTGCGGGTTCTTCCGCGTGTCAGCAGGCTGCCCTTGCCGCGCCGCGTGGTTTCATCGTGGGTCAGGTGGAAACAGAGGCTGACAGCACGGCCAACGTTCGCGCCGCGCAGGGTATAGGCGGCAATAACGTATGCGGCGAAGGCATCGGCGTCATCGCCGGATTCGACGAAATCGTCGGCGAGTTCATTCAACTCCCGCAGGTTCCCCGTATAGTTTTCTGCGGTATTGGTCGATCTGGCCAACACTCTGTTTGCCGCGAATGATTCGGAAAGCGAAGTGTGCCGGCCGTTCGCGCTGCTGCGCAGGGAACTGTCGCGAAGCGGAGACATGACGTGCCTCACATCGTTCGGGTACGCGCCCTCTCGACAGAGCAGACCCATCATATACGTCCAGACTCCGCTCGGATCGCCAAATTGAACCCACGCTTGCCGCACGTTATACACGGTTGCGGCACGAGGGTCCGGCAGGGTTTCGAGATGCTGTTGGTGCCGACTCCAGTCGATGGCGGGAGCAGAACCCGTTTCAACAACACGTATCTCTGTCTGCAAACGGCTTCTCATCCTCAAGATCACGCCGACGGTGGTAGTTAGCACTGCGAGCCATTCCAGTATCGCGGCCAATGCGAGAGTGTCGTAGAAGATTGGCCGCAGAAGTAGAGCATAGATGGCAATGGCCGCGCCAGGCATGAACGAACGCGTCTTTGATTCTGCCATCCAACGTATCGCGTCGGCCATGACGGAGGTTGACTCACTTGAGAACTGCAGCCCCATCTGCGTGGCGGCGATGGAGAAGAATCCCGCTCCCACAACGGAGCCGCCGAGGGCGTAGCCATAGCCGAGGTCAGCCATGGCGAGCCCGAGAAGCCATGCGAGGCAGCCGGCTAGTGCGAAGCCGATTGCTGATAGGAGCGGACGGGCCTCCCACCGCGGGAGGCTCCACGCCGCCTGTGGCAGCGTCAGCGCAAGCACGACAACGAAGAACAGGATGGCGACGAGGCCGCGAATCTCATGCACGGCGGCGATGTAGGGTTGATAGAGCCTGCCGATTTCTTCCGTCTCAACATAGTCCAGCATCAGGGCGTTGATGACTGGTAAATCAGCCAATAGGGCCAAGAGGATCAGGGTGGGCCCCAGAGCGATGAGCACGGAGGAGGCGGACGCCAGCACGCCATTCAACACTCCCCGGAATCGCCATTCGTACTCAAGGTGGACGACCCTCCGCAGTACCCACGCCGCGTATGTAAGGAAGATTGAAGCCACAGCTGCGGACGCAAGCCCGGCGGCCGGGTACTCATAGATCGTTGTCAGCACTCCGGTTTGTCCAAAGAGAACGATGGAGATGGCGAACGCGGCGCTGTGGGCGATGGGCGACGGGAGCACGCTGGGAACAATCGGCCACTTCGTTGCGGCGAGTCTCACGATGTAGATCGGGACGATCAACAAGAGAGACCATGCCGCGAGTGCGCCTATAGTGCCGATGTAGCCATCCCCACTGTCCCCAGGGGCGCCAGTCAGCGGAGCGGCAAGGACAAAGCCGAACATCAGGAGCACCGACGGATGCCCTCCCGTTGCGGCCAACGCGGCGCGTGCGAACCAACGGTGGCGCGGGGATTCAGACAACTCCGCAGGCGGTCTCACGGCGCTGGCAATGTATGTTCCTGCGACGCCAAGAGTGAGGGCGACAAAGAGGGGAGAGGTCGGGCCGTCTATAGACAGACCGAGGAAGCCATTGTCCGCGAGTACGGCATAACCGGCCCCAAGCAGCGCGAGGCGTAACCAGGGCAGAGGCAGATTGGCTGCCAGGTTGGGGCGGAGGTAGGTCGTCACACGAATGGTGGTCACTGTGATAACCGCCGCTAGTGACAACCATGCGAGGAAGCTAAAGACGGCGGAGTAGGGGGAAGGGCCGCCATCTCCGTCAACAATGCCGATCTCCAGCGCGTCGAGGATACCGGCGGTGGCGGCGAATGCAGCGTAGGCTAGCGCGGCGATGGCGAGACCGTGCAGGGCGATACCAACAGCGGCCGGGTTTGCACGCAGGACTTGAAGCAAGCGGATAGGGCTGATACGTGGTCCCTGCCTTTGCTGTACGTTCCTCTGCCATGCGCGCCCCTGCAACGAAACGAGAATCCTGCTGACGCCAAGCAGCAGGAGGGTCGCTGCAAGCCACGGATAGAGCAAGGCTAGTGATAGCGTCGCCACAACTGCCGCGACAAGCGTGAGCGCCAACAATGGGGCTGTGAGCGGCGCGAGTTGCGAGTTTGCGGAGGCTGGCAAGAAAACTACTCTCCGACGATTGTCCGCCATGCGCTGTACATGGCCTCATAATGGCGGCGCTCTATGTCGTGTTCGCTGTAGTCAGCCTCCTCAAAGCGCGTAACGAGCTCATCAAGCGCGCGTTGGTCAATGGGCACACCGGATGAAACGAGTAGAGCCTCTGTCTCACGGGGTGACTGCCCGGCTATTCCAACGTCAAGCCGTGCCGTCCACTCCGTGAACTCGCCAAAGACGCGCACCATCTCCTCACGGAACTCAACGACGCGATAGGAGACAGACGCAGATGAGCCGATATGGAACGAATCATCTGCGAACCGTGCCGACAGTGAGAATTCGCCGCGCTCCTCGGCACGCAGAACCAGCCGGAATTCCCCGGAGGCATCAGTGTCAAATAGTGCGAGATCGCCGAGCGGCTCCCGCAGTTCGACAGATCGACCCGAAACCGGCGCGCCGTCCTCAGCGATCAGCCTGCCAGTGACGACGACCTCCTCATCGAGGCCAAACACGTTCCCTGTCTCAGTGCCCGGGCCGCTGATGTGCAGCTCAAGTGTGGTCACGAGTGGCTCAGCTAGAAGATCCAGTTCATCGATTTCCGCTTCGGATGGCCTATCGGGCGCTTGGATTGCGCCTGCAGACCACCGTCGCGCATCAAGCGGAACTCCGGCGGCGCGCAGTCTATACACCCCATAGCCGCCCGCGCCCGTCAGGAGCAGGAACGCAGGGAGGACGACCCACACGAGCCAGTTGAACCTGTCCGGCGTTACAGGCACGCCGAGGAAGTAGTTGAGGGGCATGTAGCGCGCGTCTCCCTCGTAAGTGAATGTCACGGGAACGGCCAGGAGCGACTCAGACTGCGGGACGGTCAGCTCAAACAGGGCTTGGCCAAACTCATCCGTGATGAGGTTGAGACCCATGCTGGTGCGTAAACTGGCGCCAGGGATGCCTGCGCCGGTTTCGTCGTACAGTGTCGCCTGCACCTGCACGATGCGGCCAGATTTCACGTCATCCAGCGCCACGGCAACCATGTGGGCGGTCAAACGCGGTACGCGCACAATGATTGAACGGCTGCCGGACGTTGACGCGAGATGCTCCGTGCCATCGAATTCGTACCCGATTCCTATCTGTGTCTCGAAAGAGGCTCCTTCAAGGGCTTCAGGCATCGTGATTACATGCGTGAATGTGCCGTCCTCCGCAGTGATCACGGGGTCGCCGCCTAGCAGGACGGACGCATTGGGAACCGGCTGCCCATTCGCCTGCAGCAACGAGCCACTGAATGTGATGTGTTGGCCGACCATTGCGACAGGAGGCCCATCGAGGCTGATCACCGTTGGGTGCACGACGGAGAATGCGACACTTGCGGCGCTTGAGGTCAGGAACTGCTGTTCAGGAATGCGGGCCATCAAGGAGCGCGTTCCGGTTTCTTGCAGAGTGCCGGCATCGTATAAGAACTCACCGCCTGCACTCGTCTGAATGGTTGTTATGATCTCGCCACCCTCGTTCACGATTTCAACCATCCGCGGTTCGAGTTCCTCAGACGTGGGTGACGAGACAGTGCCGAGGAACGTTGCAGGTTCTCCGATTAGCACCTCAAGCGGACCCTCAAACGAAAGCGCGGTTACGTCCCGGGCGAGGACGCTGGATGATGCTGACGATGCCAGGATCGGAGGCGCTCCCGCGTAGGCAGCCGTCACCGTGACCTGCCCGGAGTCGGGCAGTGTGAACTCATGTGCAAATGATCCGTCGGCGCCGACGGTCACCGAGGCCCCTTCCGTCTCGCCCATCGTGAGCGTTACCTGATCGCCCTCTAAAGGCCTCCCCTGGAAGTCCACAAGTTCGCCGGTTACGCCGAACGGCTCATCAACGCGCACCTGAACCGGCGCATCCAACGTCAGGGTGGTGGGCATAACAACGTTCAGATTCAAGCGAGCGGAATTGGCGCGCACGAAATTGGTACCCGCGAATCGCACCTCTGCCCAGTGCTCTCCCGGCTGCAGAAATGTGTTTGAGAAACTGAAACTGCCGTCCGAGGCCGTCATCTGTTGCGGCAAAGTACGGCCATCGATAATGATTGACACGGGGATGCCTTCCACCCCGGCGCCGCTATCCTCCGTCACTTTCCCGCGGAAGACTGCCTCAGTCCCCACGTTGACTTCCTGGGGCCCTGACAATACAAGACCACTCTCGGAGAAGACTGTGATGTCAGGATCGCTCCAGGATTCAACGTAACTCTCATTTCCGATTGCGTGGGCGATGAGTTGATAGTTGCCGCGATCGAGCGCCGGCGGGATCTCAATCTCAATGCTGTAACGGCCGTTTTCGACCATTCCCGAACCGACTTTGAGTCCGCCAAACGCCTTGATTTCATTGACGAAGATCTCGACTTCCATGCCACTTATATTGAGGCCGTCTTCCGTCCGAACCGTACCGCCAATCAGGAACGGCCTGCCGCGCTCAACTTCTCGGGGCCAGCTCGTGATATCCGTCCTGGTGTCAATGATCCTTGGGTCGATCCGGAATACCAACTCTGTTGGCGGCCGATCAGGTGGCCTGTCGGAGCCGACGCGGGAAGAGGGGCCACCTGATGCAGTCGGCTCAAATGTGATCCAGCCGATGCCCTCAAAGGCGACTTCAGCCCATTGATGGGCCTGACTGGCCCTAACTGTTTGCGTTTCGGAAGTAGGCGTAATTGCCCAACCGGATACGACTCGCGCCGGTAGTCCCACCGATCTTGCCAGGACGGCAAACGCGCTGCTGAACTGGCCGCACGATCCCTCTTTCACTTCGAAGAGGAACCAGGCAACAGCGTCAAACCCGGCCGGCCGTGGAGGCTTGGTTGAGTCTTTGCCCAGCACATACTTGTAGTTGTTCTTGAGGTAACTCTCGATGGCCTGAGCCTTGGCGTATGGTGTCTGGTGGTGTGAGGTGATGCGTTGGGCGAGGTCATGGATGCGCTCATCGAGATCATCGGGCAGTTGCGTGTATGTTGGGTCATCGATGGTTCTTGCCCTGTTGAGGTCACGTTCGCTCGGGCGTGGAAGTATCGACCACCATTGGTAACCCAGCGCCGGTTCATCCATCTCAAAAGTACCGCTGAAGGGCCGATATGAACCGTCAAGCTGCACGCTATTGACGTGGCGTGAAACCGGCACAACTCCGGCGGGGATTTCGCTAGGTCCGACAATCGGAGCAACGCGAATCCTCGCGCTTGCGTCATTGTCAAAGTCTCTTTCATCAGGAGCGAGAAGGATCGGTTCAATTCGAGATTCTGGGAGATCGCTCCATGGATCGCGGCCGTCCTCTAGTGAATCACGAACCAAATCGGGAACCGATTCGGACCTGCTGTAGTCGAGAGCCACCGGATCCAACTGCCGCCACCCATGACCAAGATAGACTTCGCCGGTTGCCGTCACCAGATAGCTGGTTTCCCGCGCTCCTGTGACCGTAAACAAGGGAGTATGTGATAGGGCAAAACATTGGGTCGCTGTCGCGCCTGGCGAGATGTAGAGGGTAGCCGAATTGCGAGATACGAGCTGGGCTCCATTCTCCAGGGTCTTGACACTTGCGCCGGCATCCTCAAGCTCCCTCAAGGCCTCTTGATCTCCAGGACCATTCAGTTTCGTCGCCAGCTCGCGCAGTCGCTTGAGTTCGTTATTCTCAGCCTGATCGGCCTCAAAATTTTCAGATGCTCGAGTGGGCGGGACTTGCCCGTCCCCGGGCGTCGCTTCAAACGGCACCCATCCGTAACCCTCAAAGAGAATCTCTGCGATCTGGTGCGCCTGATCCGCGTAGACGATCTGTTCCTCGCCAGTTGCATTTATGGCCCAGCCGGATACTACCCGAGCGGGTAGGCCGACCGCTCGAGCGAGAATTGCAAATGCGCTGCTAAATGTCCCGCAGGTTCCGGTGCGGCTTTCGAAGAGGAACCAATCGACCAGGTCGTGACCCTCCGGGACGTCGGCTTCCGACGGGTCTCTCAACGCATACTCGTAATTCTGTGTGAGGTATTGCCGAATGGCCTCTGCTTTTGCGTAGGGCGAACTGTGTCCGAACGTTATCCGTTGGGCGAGGTCGCGTACTCTGTCGGACGTCGTTTCGGGTAAGGCCAACCATTCGTCATCAATCGTCGAGGCGTTAGACAGATCGTGGCTCGAATAGATAGGAATGCTTGACGTCGTATCCAATTGGCGCCTGGCCTGGTACGAAATAAAGGTGTTGGCGACAAGTTCGAATGCACCGTTGGCGGAGACCGACTCGAGGAAAAGCGGGACGGGCACGACGCCGATAGGGAACCTCCCCAGTCTTGCCTCCGGAGACATGCGCAGGGTTTCCTTGTCAGAAGCTTCCAGGTGTGAGAAGGGTGCTCCAGGCAGTTCCTCGCGTGTGATGTGGAACCTTTCTTCAACGAACTTTGTACGCGACCGCTGCCGATACCAGTCTTTGCCGTCAAAGACTTCCCCCACACTTGTGCGGAGGAAATTGGTGTTTGTTGCGCCCTCAATAACAAAAAGAGCGGTCTCCGGCTGTGGAAGGCTCTCGGCGCGGCGGGCGGTTGTGCCGGGCACCAGGCCGATTCCGCCGCCATGCATTTGGAGGACGCTGGCGCCATTTTCAAGGGGGACCAATGCGCCGAACTGTTCCAGGGCCTCACGCGCTGCTTCCCGTACTGATTCCTCCGGGTCGCTCAATGCCTGGATGAGGGCCGGGATCGCCGTCGGGCTGCGTCGTTCGCCAAGCATCCTCGCGGCAGTTGCGCGATCATCGGCCGATGGGGCATTGAGCAGGGCATTGATGAGTTCGTCTACCGTGTAGCGTTGGAGAGCCAATCCGGCCTCCTCACGCACATCCGCCGATAGATCATCCACCCGCGCGGCGTCGAGTTCGGCCAACGGGTTGGAGCCGCGTATGCGCCCCAATGCCTTGGCATCCGCTTCGCGCACAAGCGCCGATATATCGCCCTGCAGGGTATCTAATAGCGCCTGTACAGCCCGTTCATCTTCCAGCGAGCCGAGCGAATTCGCGGCCTCAGCCCTGACGTTAGAATCTGCGTCCTGCAGGAGGGACTGTATCAGCGGGCTGACGGCCTCTATGTCGCCGAGTCTGCGGAGAGCCTTGGCGGATTCATGCCGAACCTCAGCGGCTTCGTCCGTCAGCAGGGCAGTGGCGAGCGGTTCGACAGCTCGAGGGTCGTTCAGTCGGCCCAGGGCGGCGGCGGCGGCGCGACGGATATTGGATTCAGGATGCTCCTGCAGTATTTCAACAAGCGTTTCAAAGTCCCATTCCGTAATGGCATCGATGGCTTCGTCCTGCACAAGTTGAGACGGGTCATAAAGTCCGGCGTGTGCAAGAGCCTCCAGCGCTTCATCCGAGCCGTACTCGGCCAACTGTCTCGCGGCGTCCGCGCGGTCAGTAGGGTCCCGCGCGCCGTTCAGCCTTGCAATGAGCGCTTCTTCTGAAATCTCCCCCGGGGCGTCTTCGGTAGCGAGATCGTCCTGGTCACCCGGTCCCGGTATGCCTTCGCCATCAATGTTGGGCGACAGTACCACCGTCCTGTGTTGCGCTATTTCCTCGGCGAAGGCGTCCGGAACCTGAAGGCTGACAACGGGATTGAACAGGCTTAAGCCGGCGATTGCATTGGAACTGAAGAAACCGAAAAAGAGGCTTACGGCGAGCCAGAGCGCGAGAACAGGCAGAACCAGGCGAGGCCTGAGGAAACCGATCAGGATGACGGTGAAGAAGAATGCGGCCAGAAGAGCAACGCCGGCGGGGGCTATCCAATTGGCATTGACCTCATGGCCTCCCGCCACATCGACTGCGCCGGCGCTCTCTGCGCCGGTCTGCTGTTGAAAGAGAGGCGATGAATCGGCGAAGGCCAGGAACAGACCGGCCACCGCGATGATGAGTGCAAGAACGGCGGCGATGCCGAGTGAGGTCCAGCGGGGTCGAGGAAGTCTGGTCTCTGATCGTCGCCAGTTTGAGGGCGCCGCTATGACTGCAAGGGCGATGAATATGGCCACTGTCGCGAGACCGATGGCGAACAGGGAGCCGGAGCTGGGGAGGCTGATAAAGTCAGGCTGGGAGTCAGACTCTGCGAGTAGGTCGCGCGTGTCCTGCGGCGTTGTGTCCGCGAGCAGGTCGATGAGCATCATGAAACCGGCGACGGACGCTGCTAACAAAAGCAGCAGGCCTATGCTGCGCAAGACACGCAGCCGCGTCGGTGACAGATTCACTCGAGTTCTCGCTGCCTTTGCGCCCGATGACGTTTGCCGTATGACTTAGACGGCGTTGCTACAGGGCGCATCCTCCCCGTTTTCTTTTGGAAAGTATACGTGGCTTACGCCAATTAGGAGACCTCGCCAATGAGGATCGGCAGTCGCTTCTGAAATACACCTGGCATTCCTTAAATTGTTGGATTCTCGAATCCATAATGGCCTCGTCATCGGAGAGATGGGTCTTCCGTCATGATTGAATGGCTTGGTATCGAGCACCTCTTCGAGCTTTCAGGCGCCGAGGCCGTGGCAGGATTCTTCACGCCCTCGCCATCTTCGCCGCATTCTTCGTTGTTCAGTTCATTCTGCCCGGCAGAAAAGTCCCCGGGTACGTCATCAATCCGGAAACAGGTCAGCCGCGCAACTATCGACTGAACGGCATCCTTGTCTTCCTCTTAGCCGTCATCATCTGGGCGACTGAAGTCACAGGAATGCCGCGTGACTGGTTCTATCGGTCATCCCTGTACGCCATCGCAGGAGGCACCGTCTTCACCCTGATCATGTCCATCGCGGCGGTCTACACCCAGCCACAAGGAGACATCAAGAATCCGCTGCTCGCGCTGTGGGAGGGGAGAGCGCAGGAGATTTCTCTGTTTGGGGAACGCGTCGATATCAAGATGTATTTCTACGTCGTTGGCGGCACCATGTTGTCGCTCAATGCCATGTCCGGCGCGGCGTGGCACTACGACCAATTTGGGAGCGATTTCAACCCGGGCGTCTTCCTCTATGCAGCATTCTTCACGTTCTACGTCTTTGACTACTTCATCTTCGAGCGTGTCCAGCTCTATACCTACGATCTGATCTATGAACGGATGGGATTCAAGATGTTCTGGGGCGGCATCGTCATCTACGGCTGGGTCTTCATCTTGCCGTTGTGGGGCATGGCCGCGCACCCGCACCCCGGCTTCTCCACTGTCTGGACCTACGTCTGGCTTGTTGGCTCCACCGCGCTCTTCCTCTTGGGATGGAGCATTGGACGCGGCGCGAATCTCCAGAAATACACGTTCAAGCGATGGCCGGATCGCAAGTTCCTCGGGATCATCGAGCCGAAGTACATCGAGGCCGGCGACCGCAAGATACTCTACACCGGCCTCTGGGGCGTTGCCCGCCACTTCAATTACATGGGTGAAGGATTTTTGTCCTTCGCGATCGTCCTCTCATTCGGCCACTTCTTGAATCCGTGGGCGTGGGCATACTTCGCCTTTGTCGTGACGTTCTTCACGTGGCGTCAGCGCAGCGATGAAGCACACTGCGAGGAGAAGTACGGCGTCGAGAAATGGGCCGAGTACAAGTCCCGCGTCAAGTGGCGCATCATGCCCGGAATCTACTGACGACGCAGGGCGCTGCCGTGTGAAGTCCTCTTCCGGTCACGGCGTACCGGGAGGGACGGGTTCAGCGGATCTCCTCTTAAGGAATGCTCGCCTGGTTCTCTTTGGATGATGCCACGCAGGGCGCAGGCCGGCGGGGGTGTCCAGGAAGTAAGACTGCTGGTATTCTGATTGAGAGTGCCTCCGTAGGTAGGTCACGCGGTCAAAGATTCGATGGTAATCGACAAGGCCGCGAGCGCGCGCGACGCGCGAGTCCGTCTCCTTTACTGCGAGGTCATAGATAGTCGAGCGAAGTCCTTGACATTCGTGGTATTTCGCTTGAGGATTGAAAGAGAGCGTTGGGGTGAGATGAAAGGAATGGGTATGATGCCAGCCTTGTCTAAGTATGTGAAATCGATTGAGCCTGCGCGGAGCTGGGTGGTGATCGCGGCTATCTCGGCCTTAGCGATAGTCATGGTTCTTGCAGCCTCTGCATGTGAAGGAGCAACAGGGGCTCAAGGATCGCAGGGCGATTCCGGACCGGCAGGGGCTCAAGGACCGCAGGGCGTGGCAGGACCCCAGGGCGAGTCAGGACCGGCAGGACCCCAGGGCGTGGCAGGACCGCCAGGAGCGACAGGATCTCAAGGCGCTCAGGGAGATCCAGGTGGTCCTCAAGGATCGCGGGGTGCGACCGGTCCGACAGGGCCGGTAGGACCGCAAGGTGGGGACGGACCGCAAGGTGACTTGGGACCTCCAGGGCCGATAGGACCCACGGGGCCGACAGGATCCACAGGGTCGACAGGACCCAGAGGACCTCAGGGCCAACAAGGACCTACGGGACCTTCAGGCGGGCCTGAAGGCCCGAAGGGAGACCCGGGGCCGGCCGGATCTCAGGGACAGGTCGGGCCTCGTGGCGCACAAGGTGAGGCAGGCCCACAAGGCCCACAAGGCATACAAGGTGACAGGGGTCCACAAGGACTGCTTGGAGCGACCGGACCTGAGGGACCGGCAGGCACGCAAGGGCCGGACGGCCCAACCGGACCTGAGGGACCACGGGGCCAGCAGGGCGAGCAAGGGCAAGCGGGCCCCGAAGGGCCTCAGGGGCCAGAGGGGCCGCTGGGAGCCCAAGGGCCGGAAGGTCAACGAGGTCCGCAAGGTGAGTCAGGACAACGCGGAGCGACGGGAGCTACAGGGACGTCAGGTCCTCATGGTCCTCAGGGAGAACAGGGCGACCCCGGAGTATCCGACCTTCGAATCGCGAGATCGCAAAGTTCATCGAACAGCGATGCCGATAAGACTGAAACCGTGCTTTGCTCGACAGTTGGCTCAGGCTTCTCTGCGATCTCCGGTGGCGCGGTGGTAGACTCCTCTGATGGCGGCGTAGCCATAGTAGAATCCCGCCCGGTGGGAGTGCTTGGGGGAGTTCCTACAGGATGGGCAGCAAGCGCCACTGAGATAAATTCAGTCGCTGGCAACTGGACACTCACCGTCTACGCAGTTTGTGCCAAGGTAGCAGGGTAAACCGGCGCGGTGACAGAAAGAACAACCGTGAAGAGTGAGGATGCTTAGTCGATTGATTCGATGAAGCTCTCTTGGAAGACTTGCAAGGGGCCGCTCCCATCTACTGGGAGCGGCTCCTTCGCTTTGGCTCGTAGAGTCCCGTCTCGTCAGATGGTTGGCTGTCTCCGGAAAGCGCCAATCCCGGCCCCAATGTCTCAAGCAGCCGAGTGTGCGTCTCCGCGGGTGACAACCACTTGGCAATCGCGATTGCGGCCATCCTGGCAGAACGCAGGTGCCTCTGAAGTTGTTTGACACCTGTCTGCATGGACATTCCGTGCCAAGTGCGTTAACATCGGCAAACGTTTGCCTCCTCATTTCCGATTCTCGGCACAACAACGTCTGGCTTCGGACGGGGAGCGATTGAGGGAAACGACAATATCTATGACAAGCAACGGAATACACATGAATGGCAGGCGGCCTTCCACGTTTGTTCGCGGTGGGGACGTGGTCTGCTTTGGTTTACTGACTCACTGCCTTCTACTCAAGGTCGACGAACTGCCCGAGCACAATGGCGGGGCGCCAATTCTGGACTCATTGGAATCCCTTGGCGATGATGCCGCCATCGCTGCAAGCATCTTGACTCGTTGGGACGTTCCAACGCGGCTCATCACCTCACCGACCGGAAATGACAGTCGTGGGGAGAGGGTCCGGGAACATCTCGACGCCTGGGGCGTGAATGTCCGCCAGGACATCAAGGACGGATGGCCGACTCCGTTCGAAGTGTCGATCATAGACCCCGACGGTGGCCGAACGTATTTTCAGAGAAGAGATCCCGCCTCCATGGCCGAACTGAGGCCGCCGGATTCCTCCCAGCTCAAGAACGCGGGACTACTCTACGTCGATTGGTATGACGGACCCAGTGTTGTTCATGCCGTGCGGGACGCCGTTTCTCAGGACGTGCCCGTTTATCTCAACCTGGAATCCCAATACGACGGTGAATCGTGGATCACGGACCTGATTGGAGAAGCAAGCATCTGCCAGGTTTCGCTGGATGTGCCCGAGGCATCCGGTGATCCGTCCGACATCGCTCGCGGCCTGATTGACCGCGGGGTGGAGTTGGCAGTCGTGACCCTGGGCGCTGATGGGTGTGTTGTTGCGCAGGGTGAGCAGGCATATCTCGTTAGGCCTCCGCAAGTGGACGTGGTGGACTGCAATGGAGCGGGCGCCGCCTTCTCGGCCGGCATCATGTACGGGCTTTGGGCGGGTTGGTCACTGGAGAATATCGGACGATTCGCCGCCGCCTATGCCGGGCTCAAGTGCGGGATATCCGGTTTGGCAGAAGTGCCGGTCAGCGATGTCCAGAAGACTGCCGCATCCGTCGAGGCGCAGCTTCTAAAGCTCTGACGTTAGCGGTTCTAGTTCTTTTTGACCCAGAAGACGCAATAGCGCATCGGCTTGTGGTCGGTGAAGTACAACAGACCGCCAAGCTTATCGCCGCCTTCTTCCTCAACCAGGGAACAGCCGGACTCGTCAAGCATGCTCAGAAGGCGATGCTCATCATAGAGCTGGAATAGCCTCGCCACACCATCATTTCCAAACGCCCTGTCGCTCACCTCTGCGATGCCTGATCCGACCTTGAACATCAGCTGCAGGACACCTCCGGGAGCCAGGACCCTGGCAAACTCCGGAATCGTCGTGTCCTCTACGTCCTGCGGCGACAGATGCTGGATGACGGCATTGCACAGGATGAGGTCGAAGAAATCAGACTTGTATGGCAGGGGCTCTCTCAAGTCGGCGACGCTAATCTTGTTGGCGATTTCCGGGTGTTCTGTCTTTCCCAGCTTGATGTTCTCCTCGACTGCGTCAATTCCGTATGCGTCAAATCCCCATGAATGGAGAAGGGCAACATCACGGGCACCGGCGCCGCATCCGGCGTCCAGACTGCGTTTGCCCGGCGCCAAATCACGTGCGCGATTGAGTAGATCCATATCGCCATTCAGCCGCGGATGAGACACCTCGTCGTATTTCGAATGCGAGAATTCATGAGACATCTGGGAGTATCTCTTGCCATGCTCCCTGTAGAACTCTAACGACTCAAACTGCATATAAAACCATCCCTTCGGCAAATGACTGGACCAGGTCAACGGTGTGAGGCCACCGCTAGATTTTACATTGACTTAACATTCTTGTAAAATCGCTCTTCAACCTTATAGATGCGTTTTTGATTACCTGTTCCGTCGGGGCCAGGTCCGGGGTAGTAGGGGAAGATAAGATGGTTTTAGTGGGACACAACGTCCATCAGTTATTTGAAACGCAAGCTGCCAGAACCCCGGATGCCGCGGCAATCGTATTCGGCGATGGGCGGATGACCTATGCAGAATTGAACCGGTCAGCGGACGCGTTGGGAGCCTGGCTTCGAAGCTGTGGTGTAGGGACCGATGCCCCCGTGGGCATATTCATGGATACGTGCTCCGAGTACATCCTCGGGGCCATCGCGACCCTTAAGGCCGGCGGGGCATTCATGCCGATGGCCGTTGACTCCCCGGAACCCTTGTTGCGCGGCATCGTGTCCGAGGCTCAACCCAAGGTCGTGCTCACCAAAGAGCGATTCCTCCCCAAGCTGGCTGAGTTCACTGAGACTCGCATACTCCCCATTGATAGTGACGACTCCTGGCGAGCATATGAGGCGGCAGACCGTACGGCGCACGCGGACAGCGATGATCTGGCATTCATCCCCTATACCTCCGGCACCACCGGTGACCCGAAAGGCGTGATGCTGAGTGTGGGAGCGATGATGTCCTCCTACGACGCCAGGTACACGTACAGTTCCTACGACGTTGGAGATAGGGTCGGGTGCAATATCTTCTTCCCCTGGGAGTTCCTGCGGCCGCTGTTGAAGGGCGGGACAGTGTATGTGATTCCTGACGAGGTCATATTCGTCCCTCGCGCTCTCGCCAGGTTCATCTCAGAACACCGGCTGTCAGAGATCCTGTTCACGCCGTCCCTGCTGCAGAGCGTCCTGAACTCCTCAGACCTCGGGCATCTCCGGGAACAGATGTCGTCTCTGCGAGTCGTCTGGCTGAATGGAGAGGTGGTGCCTGCCAGCCTGCTCAGGCAGGCGCGGGATGTCTTGCCGCCAAACGCCCGCTTGTTCAATACCTACAGCATCAGTGAGACCCACGATGTCTGCACCATTGACCTGACCGAACTGTCGCTGGATGGGATGGACACGTGCCCGGTTGGCTTTGCCATGGACGGCGTCGAGCTCCGTGTGCGTCCGGAGGACGGCTCCGCAGTGGAGGCGAGTGGTGTAGGGGAGTTGCTCATCGGCGGTCAGGGTGTGGCGCGGGGCTATCTCAAGAGGCCTGATCTGGATGCCGAGAGGTTCATCACGCTGGATGAAGAGCGCTATTACGCAACCGGCGATCTTGCAGAAGTTGCGCCTGACGGCATGACGACGATCGTGGGTCGGACCGATTCCATGGTCAAGATCAGGGGATACACCGTGTATCTCGGCGCTATTGAAGAGATGCTGCGCAGACATTGTGATGCCGCCGATGCGGCGGTCGTCGTTGAGACCATGGACGAGACCAGCAAGCGGTTGCTTGCCTATGTTGTTCGAGACCCGAATGCGACCTGGAAGTTGGACGCGCGAAGCGGGGCGAGCAGGGATCTGCGAAACCTGCTGGAACGATACCTGCCTCTCTATTCCGTCCCATCGCATTTCATTGAAATGGACGCCCTGCCGATCAATCAGCAGACCGGCAAGCTGCAACGGAAGGCTTTGCCTTCGCTGCGCAATGGGGCATCGCCGGACAAGCGACGAACAAGACTGACCGAACATGCCACGCCGGCGGAGAGACGCGCGGTCTTGCGTGAGCTATGGGCTGACACGCTGGAACTCAACCTCGACGATTTGGAGGACGACTGGAATTTCTTTGATCTTGGCGGCCACTCGCTGGCGGGCATGGCTCTCACTATCGCCATCGAGGAGACGTTCGGGACAGAACTGAGCGGCGTCGAGGTATACGAGTACCCCACCATAGGCGAACTTGCGGCATATCTGGAAAATGACGGAGCAGGGGGAGCAGCATCCGGCATAACGCTGGCTCAAGACGCACAGCTCGACCCGGAAATTACGCCCCAAGGCAGCGCCAAAACTACACGATTGAGCGAGGCATCCTCCATCTTTGTCACCGGAACAACCGGATTCCTTGGCGCATTTCTGCTTGATCAGCTGGTGCAATCCACGGGGCCGGATACGACGTTCTACTGCCTCGCACGCGACGGTGATGCCGGAGAGGGTGCGTCGTCTAATCGGGTGCTGGAGACGCTGAAATTCTACGGGCTGCCCAGCCAATCTGCGGGGGATCGGATCATCCCTGTCGCGGGAGACCTCACGCAAGCCATGATGGGACTGGGCGGCGACAAGTATAACGAGCTTGCGGACAAGATCGACCTCGTATTCCACTGCGCCGCCTCCGTCAACTACGTCTACCCGTATTCAGCCTCCAAGCCCCACACCGTCGGCGGCACGACAGAGATACTCAGATTCGCTACTAACGGCAAGCCAAAGACAGTGCAGTACATCTCATCCAACGGCATCTTCCCCGGCGGAGATTCAACTCCGTACCTGGAGAACAACGAGATCGACGCCTGGGTGGACCGGATGGAAGGAGGGTATAACCAGTCGAAGTGGGTCGCGGAGCGGCTGGTTTGGCATTCGGTCTCACGAGGACTGCCGGTTTGCATGTATCGGCCCGGCAACATCGGCCACCATAGCGGAACGGGCACGGGCAATCCCAACGACTACCTGCTGCTGATCCTCAAGGCCTGCGCCCGCATGGGCAGCGCGCCAGAGGCGCCGGACTGGTTCTTTGAGATGACTCCGGTGGACTTCCTGGTTTCCGCAATCAGCAGGATCGCGGATGATCCAAATCACCTGGGCAGGGTCTACAACGTGGTCCAGCAGGATCCGGTTCCGGCAGACCAGGTCTTTGACCTCATGCGGCGCAACGGACACATCACTGAACAGGTTCCGTTGACGGAGTGGAAGGCGAGATTGCAGGAGACGGCCGACCACGACGATGACCTGGAGCTGAAGATGCTGATCCGCTCACTGGACTCAGTAGAGCCGTACCTGTCGGATGCCAGTGTCTACGATATGAGCAAGTTCATTGAGGCACTCTCAGGAATCGGCCTCACAATGCCGATTCTCGGCGCGGACTACGTGACGATGTTCCTGGAAAAGTAAGGAGTGGTGAGGAGGTAGAGCGGGTTGGTGGGCCGTGTAAGACTGAATTGCGAGCTTTCCGCTGGGAGGTTTCGATACTATCAAATTGGCTTTAATGGCGCCAGACAACATTCGATATGAATGTAGAGCAGGCTCTTGGCTCCTCTCCACCGGTGTGCGGCGTTCCGAATAGGTTCGTCAACGACCATATGGCGGCGTCACACGCAATTGATCTAAGGAAGCGGGAGCCGGCCTAGCGACCACGGACAAGTCCCGCAAGCTTCCGGCCTGCCAGGGTTGGACGCTCGGCCAACCTCATCAATGGATCACTCAGACGCTACACCTGTGGCTTCGCTGCGTGCTCGCCGTTGTCTCCTAGTTGGGGAGATGAGAGTAAAATGTCCATTAACTGCTAGCAGTTATCGGTGGAATGATGCAAGAACGTCAACATGGGCAAGCTGACGATGCCGAAGCGATGAGCACGGGCCGCTATCACGCTGGGCATGACCACGCCCAAGACTATCGCATCGCCGCCCGACGCGGCCTGGTAATTGTTCTGGGCCTGATTTCCTGCCACATGGCCATCGAAATTGTCGGCGGCATTCTTTCCGGCAGCTTGGGACTGCTGGCCCACGCTACCCATATGGTTACCGACGCCGTCGCCATTTGCCTGGCTCTGTTTGCCATGTGGATTGCAGAGCGTCCAGCCACAATTAAGCGCACCTTTGGCTTCCATCGCTTAGAAGTGCTGGTGGTCATGTTCAATGCCCTTGCCCTCTGGGTGCTTGCCACCGGGATTTTTTATGAGGCTTACCAGCGGCTTGGCGAACACGCTGAAGGCCATGGCCACGAGGTGGAAGGCGGGCTGATGCTGAGTGTCGCCGTCGCCGGACTGGCCATAAACCTGCTGGCAGCCTGGATCCTCTCCCGCTCGTCGCGGGACAGCATCAACGTCGAAGGCGCCTTCTGGCACATCATGGCCGACCTTATGGGGTCCGTCGTCCTGGTGATATCAGGCCTCCTCACGTTTTTTGTCCACTGGGAACTTGTTGATCCCATACTGAGCATCTTCATTGCCGTACTAATCTTGATTACCTCCTGCCGTTTGGCCATCAAGGTGTTTCGTGTGCTGCTGGAGAACGTCCCGCCAGGACTGGATATGTATAGGCTTTGCAGCGAACTGGAAAATGTGGAGGGTGTGACCCTGATTCACGACGTTCACGCCTGGACAATTACCACCGGCTACGATGCCCTCACCGTCCATGTGCTCATTGACCCCGAATACCAAGGGGGATTTGAGCCGCTTCAGCGTCACCTGCGGCGAATCATCTACGAGGAGTTCGGCATTCGCCATATCACCATCCAGATAGAGCAGTCGGTGGAAGACTGTACTGAGAACCACCACATTGGCCACCTTGAAGCGACGTCCAACTCTTGAGCCCATTCATACGCAACAGCCGTTTCGCAGGACGGCGGAGGGGTGTGTTACGCAGGGCTCGGTTCTTCGCCGCAGAGATCGCTTTGAACAGCAGCGATCACAATACGGTACGTCGAGGCCGGAAGTGGTGGGCGGCGAGGGGCTCGAACCCCCGGCCTTCTGCGTGTAAAGCAGACGCTCTAACCAGCTGAGCTAGCCGCCCTCACGTCTCAAGGGTACTCCAATGTTGCTGACGAGCGAGAAAGTGGCGCGCTTGGCGGGACTCGAACCCACGGCCTCAGCCTCCGCAGGGCTGCGCTCTATCCAGACTGAGCTACAAGCGCGTGTCACTCATGGCCGTTTTCGGCCTCAGTTCGTCCAGCCTGTCGTGGTGCCGAGGGAGAGATTTGAACTCTCACGCCCACTAGGGGCACTGCGCCCTGAACGCAGCGCGTCTGCCGTTCCGCCACCTCGGCTCGATGTTGTCGACTCGACTGTCCGTTGTGCGCTATCCATTATGGCACGGTGCGCCGCGACGCGGGGAATGAGACCTCAAGCTGTGACCAAACTGGACGGGTTATCCTGCCGGCTTCTCGAACAGCGAGGTCAGCCGCTCCAGCCCGGCCCGCGTGTCTGCGCCAAGGCTCACTCGCAAGAGGCGTCGCCCGCGTTGGATCAGCGCGCCCGCGTCGCCCGCCGATTGCGCGGTGATCAACTGGCCAAATGAGTAATCGGTTTCCGGAACGGCGACATCGTTCGCCGTCGCCTCATCCACGATCTGCAGGAAGAGGCCGTTGTTCGCGCCGCCCTTGTGGAGCTGCCCGGTGGAATGGAGGAAGCGAGGGCCGTAACCGGCGGTTGTGGCGACATAGGCCTTACCCCCCAGTGTGCTCCGTAGGTTCCGGATTCCCTCCGAGACTGTGTCATTTGGAGCAAGATAGGCATGGACACCAATGTAATCGCCGGATGCCGCCGATGACAGCCACTCTACCGCCGCGGTCTCCAGATCGGCATCGTCAATGGAGATGATGCGACCCGAATCCTGAGACGAGCCGCCACCCGCCATCGCCTCACGAGCCAGATCCTTGGCCAACTGCACATCCGGTTGATCGAACGGGTTGATGCCAAGCACGGCTCCGGCGGCGGCGGTGGCGATCTCCCACCGCATCATCAGCCTGCTGATCTCGTGCGTGTCTTCGATGATCTGAGACACGTGCGCCCACTCAGGCACAAGTCCACGCACAGCTTCCCGCTTCTCCTGTTCCGGCTCGGTACGCAGGCCAATGTAGACCATCACCCGGTCGTGGCCATAGTCGGGATAGTCCCAGACGGGTTCCTGGTCGATGGGAACAATGCCGACGTCGAGCTTGCCAGTGCTCTCCGCAATCAGCTGTTCAATCCACGTTGGCAGGCTGCGCAAGCTTGGCGACGTTACGAAGGTCAACTTGTCACGCCCGGCAAGAGCGCATTCACTGATGGTGGCTCCCAGCCTCAGTGCCTGCTCGATTTCTTCGTCTGATGCGTCTCGCGCTGAATGAACGGTCGCGAGCAGACTGCCAATATCAACGCCAATGAGAGCGGCGGGGACAAGGCCGAATTCGCAGAGAGCCGAATAGCGGCCGCCAACGTCCGGCGGCGCGGAAAACACGTGACGGAATCCGCGCTCGCCTGCCAGTCGCTCCAGCGGCGTGCCGAGGTCCGTCACAGCCACAAAATGCGGCCCGGGGTCAATTCCTGCTTCAGTCAGCCTCGCCCAGAAGTAATAGAAGAAGGAGAGCATCTCAGTCGTGGTGCCTGACTTGCTGGACACGACGAACAACGTTCGCGAAATAGCAAGCGCATCTGCCAGGGCGGTCACGGCGGCAGGATGGGTGCAGTCGAGCACGCTCAGGCGGGGATGTCCAGCAGCGTTGCCGAATGTTGTTTGAAAGACTTCAGGCGCAAGGCTTGAGCCGCCCATGCCGAGAACGACAACGTCGGTGAATCCCTCGCTCGCAACATCATGACTGAATTGGGTCAAGTCCCCGATTTTCGGCGCCATAGTCAAGGGCAGATCGAGCCAGCCGAGTCGGTCTTCGATCTCCGGTGTGCCGCGCGGCGCCCAGAGCGTGGGGTCATGCTCCAGCAATCTCTCGATGAACCCGTCTGCCTCCCACTGCCGCAGCCGCGCCTCGATGCGCTCGGGAATTCCTGTTTCGTTCGTCATTGTTCCCCCATCACACGTATGGGTCTTCTAGTGGGTGTCAAAGATCTCCTGGTACCGTCCAATCTCGCCCAATAGCCGCTCACGCTCCTGCGGCGTCGGATTGTCCGGATCCCCGAACGGTGTCAACTGTCCCAGCGTCCGAATCGCCAGGATAAGCAGCAACCGGGTCTTGATGGCCGAAAGGTTATCCCCTGTGATGAACGTGTCCTGCGTCGGCTCCCCGGGAATGCGCCCGCGCAGCCCGCGGCTCGTCAGAACAACAGGGATGCCGTGTTTTCTGACGGCCTCTTCAAGTGAAGGCCGCTGGAATCGATGTGGCACGCCGCTGTAGGCAAATCCCTCAACGACGATGCCGTGGCCGGGATGAGACGTGTCCGCCTCGCGTTCAGAAATGGCGCGGTCAATCAGGGCCCGAATCGGCACGTCGTCCGCGCCTGCGTATGTCTTGACGATGTCCACTGTCGGTAGGGTCAAGGGCAGGGGGCCGTCGCCCCGCACGCGGGACTCCGCAGTATGCAGCCGCGTTGGTGAGAAGTAGAACGAGACTTGGTCCGCTTCGATGGATCCGATGGCAGACGCAGACCCGCCCAATGAGACGAAACCTCCCGGCCTCTGGTTCGTCTTGGTCACCTCGCGAGCAAGAAATATTTGTTCGTCCAGCACGACTACTACGCCCTTGCCTGCGGCCTCCGGCGATGCCGCCACGCGCACCGCGTCCCACAGATTCCAGTCGCCGTCGTTGCCGATGCTGCCGTGCCTGCGCTGCGAGGCGGCCACGACCACCGGCTTGTGCGAGTTGACGGTGTAGTTAAGAAAAGTGGCCGTTTCTTCCGTCGTGAAGGTTCCGTGCGTGACGATGCAGGCGTCCACGTCCGGCTGGGCAAGCGCCTCATTGACCGTGTTGGCGATGAGGACAAGTTCCCGTATGGAGAACGTTTCGCCGCCGCGCCGCAGCTCGCCGCCCGTGTCCGGGTCAATGACCATCTCCACGCGCAAATCCGCGACGTCAGACAGCAGTCCGTTGCGGCCGTTCGTGTCCACGCTGAAGCGATCAATTTCCTCAATCACGCGCTCGGCGGCTAAATGGAATGACGAATATACCTCGGCGGGCACATGCCCCGGCTCCATGTAAGGCAGGAGATAGAGGCCGTCCTCCGGCGTCAAGGTCACTTCATGGAACTCATCGCCTCCATCCGCTGCCGGATTGCCGTCTCTGTCCTCGCGGCGAATCCGCACGGTGACCGGCTCATGGAGGCGCTGAGCGCGCAGCACGTTGAGCGGCCCGCCCGCCTTGCTCGAGGTTACGAACGGGAGGCCGTTCTGGATTGTGCCGCCCGTCGGAACGATGGCGATGGTGGGTTTGGTTGTCACGAAGGATGCCCTCCGGGTTCGTTAGTCGCGATTCTCAATCCCGAAGAGCCGCGCCGCGTTGCCACCCAGGATGGCGGCTCGGTCGTCCTCCGGCAGATCCAGTTCCGTCACGTCGGCCTTCATCGGCGGGATCGTCGCATACGGATAGTCCGTTCCGAACATGATCATGTCGTTGCCCATCAACTCCCGGGCGAACATGATCGCCGGCCTCAGCCGTGACACGGTGTCAATGTGGACGCGCTTAAAATACTCCCAGGGGCCCTTGTCGTTCTCACCCCAGTGACCGGCGCGCGGGCCGCCCGTGCGATTCAGCCGTCCCATGAGGAAGGGCAGGGTGCTGCCGAGGTGGCAGAGGACGAACTGCAGGTTCGGGTACTTCTCCATGACGCCGCTCAGGATGATTCGCATCATGGCGGCGGATGAATCGAACAGGAATCCCATGTTGACGGCCATCGTCCAGCCCTCAAGATGCTTTGCCATGACGGGCCAGCTCGGGTGGATCATCATCACGACGCCCAGTTCTTCCGCCCGCTCGTAGATCGGCCACAAGTCCGGCTCATGGAGCTGTTTGCCCGCCACGTTTGAGGTCAGCATCATGCTGCGCAGGCCAAGGTCATTAACCGCCCGGTCCAGCTCTTTCACTGCCGCGTCGGCGTCGAGCAACGGCAGCGTTCCCATTCCCACGAATCGATCAGGGTTGTCCTTCTGGATCTGCGCGATGCCCTCATTCGCCGCGGCGGCAAGCTCCACGTTCAGCACGGGATCATCGGCAACTTCTCCGGCGGGAACGATGCAGCTCATTACGTGCATGTCCACGCCCGCCTCGTCCATGTCATTCACGCGGGTCTCCAGCCGGAACATGCCGGCGGGCATCGTGTAGGTGTCCATGTCGCTGACGTGGAAGACGATGTCGTCGCCGCTGCGTTCCATATAAGGAAAAGTGCTGCGATTCAGCAGCAGATTGATGTACTCGGGAACGGCGAAATGATTGTGCGTGTCGATGTGCATCAGTGGAAACTCCAGACTCCCCCAATTGCGGCCGGTTGATCCGTCGTTATTGTAGCGCCCGCGTCCGTTCGGGCGCGTCTTGGCGAATCTAGTACCATTAAGGACGCGCTGATAGCGCAATGTGGATGGGCAGCGTGGAAAGGAGACCCGCACGTGGCGACTTTGGGTCGGTCGATTGGCCTGTCGCGTGAGCAGCGCATCACGGAGCTTGGCCGTGATCTGCTCAGCGCCGCCTACCTGCGCGGCAGCTTTGTGCTTCGCTCAGGCCGCACCAGCAACTACTATTTCGACAAATACCTCTTTGAGACCAAGCCCAGCATCTTGCGCCGTTTGGCCGCGTTCATGGCGGAGCTTGTGCCGCCGGGGACGGATCGCATCGCTGGCCCGGAACTCGGCGCGGTCGCCCTCGCGACGGCCCTTTCCCTTGAAATGGGCCTGCCGTTCGTCATCGTTAAGAAGGAGCAGAAGTCCTACGCGACGGGCAACGTTGTGGAAGGTGAACTCTTTGCAGGGGAGCGCGTTCTGCTTGTGGAGGATGTCGTAACGACCGGCAGTCAGGCCATCGAGGCCGGCATCGCCCTACGGGCCGCCGGGGCCACGGTTTCCGACGTTCTTGTGGTGATCGATCGCGAGGAGGGGGCGCAGCAGATGCTGGCCGCCGCCGGCTACCAACTCCGCGCGCTGTTCAAGCGGAGCGACCTCGGAATCTGAATTTTTTGAACGTCACAACACGTGGCCTAATGAACGAGTCAGTGTCACAATACGAGGCCTAATGAACGACGCAGATACTCTTGATCTCTTGAAGTCCACCGGTTGCCTTATTGAGGGGCAGGTTGGTGATGGCGACGGGGAAATGGGATGGATTGCCGGGGCGATGGAGCCGCTGGCGAACCCGACTGCCGTCTCCGAGTTGGCCTGTCGTCTTTCGGATGCCTTGCAGTCACCTGCGCCCGATCTGATCGCGGCGTGGCCGGGGCTGGACAACATCGTGCTGGCATTCGCCATCGGCGTGCAGATGGACAAGCCCGTCGTGCTTCTGTCAGATGCCGAGGGACTGGTCACGGCGTCAGGCAATGTTGAGGCAGAGGAGAGAGTCGCGCTGGTTGGCGTGACGCTGAGTGAGCGCGACGCGAATCTCGCGCGGGCATTCGTTGAGAGCAGGGGTGGCAGGCTGGCGGTCACCGCTTCCCTGGTTGGTGTGGGGCAGGTCCCGGGGGAACTATCCCTTGTGACTGTTGAGGTAGGGATTGATGGCAACAACTGAGCATGAAGTCGCGGTGGAGTCGGGGGACGCGGCAGAGGAAACCGAGGCCGTTGCCGCCGAGTTGCGCGCAGACCCCGGCCGTATTGCCGCCGACTTTGAGCTTCTGGCCGCAATCGGCGGCGAACCGGGCGGCGGCGTCTCGCGTATCCCGTTCTCACAGGAAGAGCGTGCGGCCCATAACCTTGTCTCGGGATGGATGGTGGATCTCGGCCTCTCCGTCCGCACGGACAGTTTCGGCAACACATTTGGCACTCTGACCGGGACCGACCCGACAAAACCGGCCATTGGCTTCGGCTCGCACCTTGATTCTGTGCCGCACGGCGGGCGATTCGACGGCACGGTTGGGGTGCTGGGCGCGCTGGAAGTCATCCGCATGTTCAACGAGACGGGTGTTCAGACAGCCCATCCGCTCATGGTGGCCGCGTTCGCATCAGAAGAAGGTGCACGATTCGGCGAGCCGTGCCTTGGCAGCAAGGCGGTCGCGGGTGTCCTGCAAGAGGCGGACCTTGAGCGGCTGCGCGATGCGAACGGCACCACGCTCGCGCAGGCAATGCGCGCCGTGAGCTTCGACCCGCTCGCGCTGCCGCAGGCGCGTTGGGCCCCCAACACACTCGCCGCATTTCTTGAGCTTCACATTGAACAGTCGCGGTCGCTGGATGAAGAGGACGAGCGTATCGGCCTGGTAGACGCCATCGCCGGGAATACGCGAATACGCATTGCGATTCGCGGGCGGCAGGACCACTCCGGCGGGACTCCGATGTCCCAGCGACAGGACGCGCTAGTTGCCGCCGCGGAAGTCATCGTCGCGGCTGAGTCCATTGCCAATGAGCCGCGCCGCCGCGCCACCGTCGCCACCGTCGGACGCCTGCATGTTTTTCCCAACAGCATCACGACCATCCCGGGCGAGGTGGAGTTCTATCTTGACGTGCGCGATGTGGACAGCGATCGACAGCGCCTGACGACTCAGGACATCGTCGTGAGGGCGGAGGAAACTGCCGCTCGGCGCGGTCTGCGCTGCGACTGGGAGGTTGTCTCCGATACATCACCCGTCGTGCTGCCCAAGTGGCTGCGGGATCTGACAACAGCCGCCGCCGAGCGTCTTTCTGTGCCGCACCGCGTTACGACGAGCGGGGCGGGGCACGACGCCGGTATCCTCTCCCGCGGCATCCCTGCCGCGATGCTCTTCGTGCCTAGCCGCGACGGCCTCAGCCACTGCCCCGAGGAGTGGACGAGCATGGAGGACATCGCCATCGGCGCACAGGCGCTCGCGGAGAGTATCCGCGACATCGACACGTTCCTGACGAAAGAGGTTGCCGAATGACATCCGAGCTTGTGGATGCCAACGGGACGATTCCCGTCTTTGCAGGCACGCATGTCCCGCAGCTGCGCCTGCCGTCCAGCGTGCGGCTTGAGGTCATGCACCAGAATGGCGCACATACGCCCGAAGCGACATTCATCGAGACCGAGATTATCTCCAACGATGAGATTGCGCCGGAACACTATCTGATGCGTGTGCGCTCCGAGGAACTGGCGAACGGCAAGCCGGGCCAGTTCGGCGTCATTCGCCCCGGCTCGGCCACCGACGTTCATCCCATCCTGCCGCGTCCCATGGCCGCCTACCGTTATGACAGAGCTGCGGGCACGGCGGATTTCGTGTATCGCGTCGTGGGATATGGCACGGCGGCGATGGCACAGCGGCGGGCGGGGGATATCGTGGAGATTGTCGGCCCTGTGGGACGGCCTTTCCCGATCGCAGATACGACCAACGGTATCCTGATTATCGGACGTGGGATCGGCGTGTGCTCCCTGACGACGCTGATCGAGGAGGCGAGCCGTCGCAACATTGAGATCTATGCCGTTTTCAGCGCGCGCAACGAGGATGTTGTGCTCGGGAAGGACATGATCAGGAAGGCGCGCGGGCACGCCCTCTATGTGAATGACGCGGACGGCAGTAGCGACCTGGTGAACGTGGAGCCGTGGATCAGCGAGATCATCAACTCCGGCCGCGCGCAACAGGCCTACGTATGCGGCTCCAATCGCCTGATTGAACTGACAACACGGCTCGCCGCGCCCGCGGACGTTGAGACCTACGTCTCCCTTGAGGCCCACATGGCCTGCGGGCTGGGCTACTGCCATTCCTGCGCGACGGGCGCGTTCGGAGAATCGGCTGAGTCCCCGCTGGTGTGCCGCGACGGCCCCGTCTTTCGCTGTCACCCGGCAGGCGTTACTGTATAGGCAATGGTCGTACAGGACACTGAGACCGACAGCAGATTAGCGGTTGACCTCGGCGCCGGGCTGACCCTCAAGAACCCGGTCATGCCCGCATCCGGCTGTTTCGGGCCGGAGATGGGGACCCTGTTCGACCTCGGCCAACTGGGTGCGCTCGTTCCCAAGACGATCTTTTACGGCGAACGCGCCGGTAATCCTGCTCCACGCACTGCGGAATCGCCCGCCGGAATGCTCAACTCCATCGGCATCCCGTCGCGCGGCGTCGAGCATTTTCTCACCGAGCTGCTGCCGGAGTACACGAAGTACGATTCGCCCGTCATTGTCAGCATCGGGGGGCTGGGGATCGAGGAATATGACCGCCTTGCCGAGCGTCTAAACGGCGAGCCGGGTGTCGCGGGCCTAGAGGTCAACATCTCCTGCCCGAATCTCGAGGCGGGCGGCATGGAGATCGGCGCGAGCCCGGCCAATGTTGAACGTGTTGTGCGGGGCGTGTCGGACCGTTTCGACGGCCCGGTCATCGCCAAGCTCACGCCGAACATTACGAACATTGCGGACATTGCCAAGGCCTCGGAGCAGGGCGGCGCGACAGCCATCTCCGCCATCAACACACTGTCCGGCATGGTCATCGACGTGGACAACCGCCGGACGGTCACGGGAACGATGACGGGCGGCGTCTCCGGCCCCGCCATCCGCCCGATAGCCGTGCGCATGGTCTGGCAGGTGTGCAGCGCCGTCTCGCTTCCGGTCGTCGGGATTGGCGGTATCACGTCCGCGAAAGATGCCCTGGAATTCATCCTGGCGGGCGCGACGGCCGTAGCCGTCGGAACCGCAAATTTCACGCGCCCTACGACAATGCTGGACGTCATCGAGGGCATAAAGACCTACGTGGAAACACACCACCTGAGCAGCATCGGCGACGTGCGTGGGCAGCTTGAAGAAGGGATGCGCGTGGCGATTGAGCCACCGAGTCCGGCCACTCCCGTCGCGGGACGCGCCGACTAACCCGCATGAATATCACCGGCAGTCACACCGTCCCTGCGCCGCGTGAGCGCGTGTGGGAACTACTGCATGACCCTGACTCCCTACAGCGGATGGTTCCGGGGTGCCAGACCCTTGACGCGGAGACGCCAACAAAATTCTCCGCGACTCTGTCTGTTGGTGTCGGGCCAATTAGGGGGCGATTCAGCGGCTCGGTCGAGATCGAGGACCTGGCGGTGCCGGAGTTGTACAAGATGACCCTGAACGGGCAGGGGCCGACGGGGTTCGTGTCCGGCGAGGGCACGATTAACCTGACCGAGGACGGCGACAGTACCCTTGTCGAAGTTGAGGCGGACGCGCAGGTAGGGGGAACCTTGGCGCAGATCGGCTCGCGCATGGTTCAGACAGCCGTGCGGATGCTGATGGGGCAGTTCTTTGACGCGCTCTCCCGAGAGGCTACTGCGCCTCAATAGACCGGCTAGGTAGTTGACCGCCCACGCGCAGTGGGAATAGCATCGCCACATGGCAAGCATCACTATTGGGGGCGGACGAGAATATGACTGATTCGATTCCTGTCACACTGACCATCAACGGCACGGAACACAGCATCGACGTTGAGCCGCGTTTATTGCTTGTCCACGCCATCCGTGACGTCATCGGCCTGACCGGCACGCACGTCGGCTGCGATACATCGCAGTGTGGCTCATGCACCGTTCTGCTAAATGGGGAAGCGGTCAAGTCATGCTCGATGCTCGCCGCGCAGGCGGACGGCCAGCAGATTGAGACCGTGGAGGGCCTCGCCGCAGCCGATGGCACATTGCACCCCATCCAACAGGCGTTTGCGGAGAAGCATGGTCTCCAATGCGGTTTCTGCACGCCCGGCATGTTGATGCTCTCCAAGGCGTTCCTCAACGAGAACCCGAATCCATCGAAGGACGAGATTAAACACGCGCTGGCCGGAAATATGTGCCGGTGTACCGGTTATCAAAACATCGTCCTCGCCATCGAACTCGCGGCGGACAAACTCTCTAGGTGAGGTGAGCGCCATGACGACAAGCAGCGCCCCCCGCCAGATCGGCCAATCGCCTCGACGCAAAGAGGATGATCGCTTGCTGCGCGGGCAGGGCGCGTTCTCCGATGACATCAACTTGCCCGGAACCGTTTGGGCGCATTTCGTCCGCAGCCCCCACGCCCACGCCCGTATTATCAAAATCGATTCGGTGGCCACGATAGCTCATCCGGGAGTGTTGCGTGTTCTCACCGGAGCGGATGTCCACCCTTCCTATCACCCCATTCCGCCGGTTCTCGCCGTGCGGGACGCGGAGAACCGGGACAACGAGGTCGGCGCGCCCGCGTTCACTCTCATTGCCACAGGCAAGGCCAAATACGCCGGGGAAATCGTTGCCATCGTGGTTGCGGAAACCCGGGAAGCAGCACGCGACGCGGCTGATCTGCTGATGGTCAGGTACGAGCCGCTTCCGGTGGCCAACACGCCGGAGCAGGCTATGCAGCCCGGCGCTCCGAGAGTGCATGATGAACGCTCCAATGAGCAGGTTCGTTGGCTCAAGAGCACGGAGAACGTGTCCCGCACATTCGAGGACTCGGAGATTATTCTGCGGCATGACTTTGTGAACCAGCGAATTCACGCCGTCCCCATGGAGCCGCGCGCCGGCATCGCCCATTGGGACCCCGCGACGCGATTCCTCACTATCTGGGCGTCGATCCAGGGAGCGCATGAGCTGCGAACACAGATGGCGGAGGTGCTGGGGCTTTCTCCTGATCAGATTCGCTCCGTCGCGCCGGACGTGGGCGGGGGATTTGGCGCCAAGCACGGCGGAGAAGTGGAATACTTCCTTCTGGCCATCGCATCAATGGAGCTCGGACTCCCCGTCAAGTGGGCTGCCTCACGTACGGAGGAGTTTTTGTCGCTTAGCCACGCGCGTGGAAAAACCTCGGAGTTTGAGATAGCCGCAGACCGTGACGGCCGCGTCAAGGCGCTGCGCCTCCGCCACACCACGGACTTGGGCGCGTTTCCCAAGGGCGCAACGCCAATCGTCGCTCAGACATCCGCCATCATCGCTACCGGCGTCTACGGCATTCGAGAGGCCGCGTTTGAAGTCCACTCCGTCTACACCAACCACACGCCTGAGGGCGCTTATCGTGGATATGGTCGACCGGAGGGCATCTATCTGATCGAGCGTGCCATGGACATGCTGGCCCAAGACCTGGACATCGATCCCGCGGAAATCCGCAGGCGGAACATGATCCAGCCGGAGGAATTCCCGTACTATCGCACCCCCGGTGGAGACATCTATGACAGCGGCAATTATCCCGAGGCGCTGGAGCGCGCCCTGGAGGTCAGCGACTACGAGGGTCTGCGCGCGCGTCAACGCACAATGCGCGAGGACGGGAAATACCTGGGAATCGGGCTCGCGTCCTGGGTCAAGACCGGCGGGTTTGGCCCGTCGTCCCTCGACCCCTCCTCGTCCATGCCGGAATGGGCGCGCGTGAAAGTGTCTCCCGCCGGCGCCGTGACCATCTACACCGGCTCCTCGCCGCACGGGCAGGGCAACTACACGACCTATGCGCAGGTGGCCGCGGACACCCTACACGTCCCGCTGGATGACATCTCGGTGACGCACGGCGACACGGCGACGGTCACGTATGGCATGGGCACGTTTGCCAGCCGCAACATGGTTGTGGGCGGAATGGCAGTGCTCCAGGCCTCCCAAAAGATCCTCGACAAGATGACCCGATTCGCTGCCCACGCTCTCGACAGTGACCCGGACGGTGTGGAGTTCACGGACGGCGTGTTTGCTGCTAACGGCTCGTCGATCACCTTCCGTGAGGTCGCCGCCCGAGTCAACCAGGTCCTGGAACGCCCACCCGGAATGGAAATGGGGCTGGACGAGTCATCGTTCTATCAACCGACGCATCTTACCTTCAATTACGGCACGTATGTCGCCGTGGTTGAGGTTGACCCGGAAACGGGCGACGTTGACCTTCAGCAGTTGTTCTGCGTGGATGATCAAGGCGTCGTCGTCCATCCGGTCATCGTGGAAGGACAGGTTCATGGCGGCGCAGCGCAGGGAATCGGCCAGGCGCTCTATGAGGACATCGTCTACGACGATAACGGCCAACTGCTCAGTGGGTCCTTGATGGACTACGCGCTGCCGACGGCTGAGATGATGCCGGAATTCGTCTCCGAATTCATCGAGACCCCATCGCCCACCAACCCGCTCGGCGTCAAGGGCATGGGGGAAGGGCCGACGACGGGCGCGCCGCCCGCCGTGGTCAACGCAGTTGTTGACGCGCTCGCCCCGTTCAATGTTCGTGACATCGCGATGCCGCTGACGCCGGAGCGTGTGTGGCGTGCCATACAAGACGCGCAGAATGGAGACCAGTCATGATTCCCGGAGCATTCGACTACGCCGCCCCTGATTCCGTCGCGGAGGCGATCACTCTCCTCCAGCAGCGGCCCGGTGAGGGCAAGATCATCGCCGGCGGGCAGAGCCTCTTGCCGATGATGAAGCTCCGCGTCGCCATGCCCGGCTTCGTGGTTGATTTGCGAAAGACACGCGGCGAACTGTCACACATCAGCACCGACGGCAACAATCTACGAATCGGCGCGATGACGAGCCATGCCCACGTCGCAGGATCAGACGTCGTGCTTGATACGCTGCCGGTGCTGGCTGAAACGGCTGCGGAGATTGCTGACGTGCAGGTGCGAAATCTTGGCACCATCGGCGGCAGCATCGCTCACGCTGACCCCGTTGCCGACTACCCCGCCACGCTGCTTGCCCTCGACGCGCAGGCGCAAATTGCAGGTCCGAATGGCGTTCGTGTTGTATCCGTTGATGAACTCATCATGGACGCGTTCATTACGACGCTGGCCGAGGATGAAATCATCACAGAGATCATCATTCCCATCTCAGAGGGTCAGACGGGCGCGGCTTATCTCAAATTCGCGAACAAGGCGTCACACTTTGCCATCGTTGGCGTGGCTGCGGCCGTTTCGCTGGATGATAGCGGTTATTTGTCCCGCGTCGCCGTCGGCATTACCGGCGCGGCGTCACGCGCGGCCCGCGCAACGGCCGCCGAAGATACGCTGAGAGGGCAAGTGCCGACACCGGACGCCATCGCAACGGCATCCGCCATGGCGGCGGATGGCCTTGAGTGCATTGCGGACCTGCACGGCTCGCCGGACTATCGGCAGAACCTGTGCCGTGTGCTGACCAGGCGCGCGCTCACGCAGGCAGTGGAGCGCGCTCGGGAATAGGCACGAGAAAGGACGGAGCTATGGCCACGGGCACAAAGCTTGTCGGACAATCAGTTGCTCGACGTGAGGATGAAAAACTCCTGCGTGGCCGCGGCGCATTTGTCGAGGACATCAAAGTCCCCGGCATCCAATGGGCAAGCCTTGTTCGCAGCCCACATGCCCATGCGCGCATCCGCAGTATTGACACCTCCGCAGCCTTGCAGACGCCCGGCGTCACCGCAGTGCTGACGGGAAAGGACATTCACCCTCGCTTTGGTACCAATCCGACCGTCTCCCTGAAGTTTTACGATGCGGAATCGGCTCCGTATGACCTGATTGCGGTCGATAAGGCGCGGCACGTTGGTGAGGTCGTGGCCGTTGTCGTTGCGGATACCCGCTACGGCGCGCGGGACGCCGCGGACTTGATCTTTGTCGACTACGAGCCGCTAGAGGCTGCAATCGAGGTAGAGAGGGCGCTCAGAGATGATGCCCCTCGCGTCCATGATGATCGACCGAATGGAATCATCCACTGGCGCTATCAACTCGGGAACGTCTCCCAGGCATTCGAGGAGGCCGCGGTCATCGTCCGTGAAAGAATCGTGAACCAGAAAATCCATGGTGTGCCGATGGAACCTCGCGCCGGCCTCGCGCACTGGGACCCCGTGCAGGAGACGATGAGCCTGTGGGCGACGGTTCAGACACCACATGCGCTCCGTGATCACCTTGCTGAGATTCTGCACCTGACGGCGGACAGCGTCCGTGTGGTTGCACCGGACGTTGGCGGCGGTTTCGGCGTGAAGCACGAGGATCCCGAGTATGCGCTCATCTGCATCGCCTCGATGCAGCTTGGCGTTCCTGTCAAGTGGGTTGCCACGCGTACCGAGGACTTTTTGGCGATGCACCAAGCGCGCGGCAAGACATCGTACCTGGAAGTTTCCGCAGATGCAGATGGCAAGGTGACCGCTCTCCGCGTGCGCCACCTGCATGATCTCGGCGCGTATGCCAAGGGGCCTGAGCCGTCGTTGTCCGCCTCATCCGCCATGATCTCAACCGGCGTGTATGACATACCCAACGTGGAATTCGATGTCGAGAACGCCTACACAAACACGACGCCGCAGGGGCCGTACCGCGGCGCAGGCCGACCTGAGGGTATTCATCTAATCGAGCGTGGACTGGACCGCCTTGCCTCTGAACTTGGCCTCGATCCGACGGAGATTCGCCGTCGCAACTATCTCCCGCCGTTTGACCAGCCGATTCGCTCCGGCGGCGGGGATATGTTCGACAGCGGAAACTATGAGGCGTCGCTCGACCAGGTACTTGAGTTGAGCGACTATCAACACCTGCGGGAGCAACAGCAGCAGGCGCGGGCCGAGGGGCGTCACATGGGCATCGGCGTCGCCTCGTGGGTCAAGACGGGCGGATCCGGCCCCAGCCCGGTTGATCCCAGCAGCAGCCGCTACGAATGGGGCAGGGTACGAGTTGACCGCGGCGGCAAGGTCACCTTGTTCACCGGCTCGTCCCCGCACGGGCAGGGTGGCGAAACCGTTTTCGCCCAGATCGTCGCCGACGTTTTCGGCATTTCCGATGGTGATGTAACCGTTCTGCATGGCGATACGGCTGCTGTCGCGCACGGAGTCGGAACATACGGCAGCCGCGCGCTGGTGACGGGTGGCATGTCCGCCAAGATCGCCGCTGAAAAGGTGCGCGACAAGATGCTGAGACTCGCCTCCCACATGATGGGCTGCCAGCCCGACCAGGTGACATTGGAAGGTGGCGTATTCATCTGCACAACTGACAGGGAGCGTCAACTCCCTTTCACCGAGGTGGCGGCGGCGTCTTTCCAGGTGCTCGCGCGCCCGGAGGACATGGAATTCGGTCTGGATGAGGACTCATTTTTCCAGCCCAGCGGTCTGACCTACAACTTCGGCACGTACGTTGCCGTCGTCGAGGTGGACACTGAGACCGGCGATGTCGACCTCCAGCGCCTGTACACCGTCGATGATCAGGGCGTCATCGTGAACCCCATGACTGTGGTGGGGCAGGTGCATGGCGGTGCGACGCAGGGCATTGGGCAGGCGCTGTACGAGATCTCTGAATATGACCAGGCCGGACAGCTCTTGAACGCCTCGCTGATGGACTATGCGATACCGACAGCGGAGATGACGCCGGAGTTCGTCGTGGCGTTCTCGGAGACGCCCTCGCCCCTGAATTCACTTGGAGTCAAGGGTATGGGCGAGGGCCCCACGACGGGCGCGCCGTCCGCCGTTGTGAACGCGGTCGTCGACGCGCTTTCTCCTCTGGGCGTAAGTCACATTGAGATGCCGCTAACGCCAGAACGGGTGTGGCGCGCCATCCAGGACGCGCAAGGGTAAACGCCCCCGTCATTCCCGCGAAAGCGGGAATCCAGCAGTCCCCTCATTCCGGCGAAAGCCGGAATCCATCCGCGTCTATCGTCCTGAGACGTTGAACAGGAACGTCACGACGTCGCCGTCCTGGATGATGTAAGTCTTGCCTTCCTGTCGGAGTGTGCCTCGGCGGCGAGCCTCTGAGAACTTGCCCTCTGCCGAGATGAAGTCGTCATAGGACGTGACCTCGGCGCGGATGAAGCCACGCTCCATATCAGTGTGAATCTTCCTGCCCGCTGCCTGGGGCGCAGGCGTGTCCGTCTCCAGCTGCCATGCGCGCGTCTCGTTGGGCCCCACCGTGTAGAAGGTGATCAGACCCGCAACCGATTGCGCCAGGCGGGACAACTCGCCGGTGGAGTCGGGCGGCGCGCCCATTTCCTCCCGAAACGCTGCGCCCTCGTCCGCCTCTAGCTGGGACAACTCTTCCTCAAGACGGGCGGAGAGCGCGATGCAGCCCGTCGTCGCGCTGCGGTGCTTCGCGTTCCACTCCGCCGATAGTTCATCGCTGCGTGCCAGATCATCCTCCGAAATGTTCAGCACGATGATCAGCGGCTTGGTCGTGAGAAAGGTGAAACCGGAGATCATGCGCGCCTCATCCGGCGTCATATCAACGCTTCGGATAGCCTCACTATTTTCGAGGGCTGCGTGGAGCCGACGGAGCAAAACGGTCTCGGCTAACAGACTATCCCGCTCAGTTGCGCGCGCGCTTTTCAAGGAATCCTCAATACGTTCAAGCCGCCGGGAGACGATGGCCATGTCCGCGAACACCATCTCCATGAGCATCGTTTCGATATCAGTGTCCGGCGTGGGATCGGGCAGGGCCGGAGAGCGAAATGCACGAAGGACAAGCAGCAGCGCGTCGGCCTGGCTCACCTCCAGCAGGTACTGGCCCTGGATGCCGCGCGATTTGCCCATCTCCGGTGGCTGCCCGGGAATATCAACGAAGGAAAGCTCCGCCTGCACGACTCGCTTTGGCTCGACCAACTTCGTGATATGGTCCAGCCGTGGGTCGGGAATGCGCACCACCCCGAGGTTTGGCTGGGCGGCGGCTGTAAATGCGCCCGTCTCCGCGTGGGCATGTGTGAGCGCGTTGAGCAGTGTGGTCTTGCCGCTTGATGGCAGTCCGATGATGCCGACATCCATAGCGCGGTTAGTCGAAGGCGTAGAGAGTGCCGCTGTCGGTCATTACAAAGAGTTTGCCGTCGGCGTAGGCTGGAGCTGATGAGATTGAGTCCCCAAGGTCGAGATTCCACAGGTGTTCGCCCGACACAGCATCCAGGGCGTAAAAGGTACCGGACTCTGATCCGATATACAGAACGGTATTCACAACTGTGGGGGAGCCGGTCCAGGTGGGTTCATCACCCAGAGCCGTCTTCCACAGCTGTTGACCGCCGCTGAGAGTGAAGGCATATACATTGCCCTCTCTCGTTGCAAAGTACGCGCGATTGCCGGCGATGGCGGCATCCGCCCAGACCTCTTCCCGGATACTCCGAGTCCACATCGTGCCGCTTTGCGCGGGCGGGAATGGGGCGAGTCCCCAGATGTAGAATTGCGACCAGAATCTTAGAACCGTCTTTTCAAGGGGAAGATTCTGCGCCCGGATATCGACTGCGCGAACGAATCCGCGCGAGTCGCCAAGCGCTGCAGTCCCGTGGCTCACGGCAGCGGCTCCTTCAACGGTGCCGGGAACAACATAGCTGAGCCGTGTCTGTCCTGTTTCACCAACGAGAAAGAGAACCTCCCTGCCGCGTGTTGGGATGATGACCATCCCCTCGCTCACGGACGGAGGCGAGACCATTCCGTCGTCTGTGTCTATCTCCCAACGCTTCTCGCCGGTCCCCGCGTCGAACGCCTGAATCACGCCATTCTGGCAGGCCACATACACGCTGCCGTCGGAAACGCCTGCCCAGGAAAACAATGGGTTGGAAATCACGGATTCCCAGATCACTTCCCCGGTGTCGGCCTCAAGCGCGGCCAACCTGGAATTCCTGAAGGTGATGTAGAGCCGATCATCTGCAACGATCGGCGCGGCGTCCATTGGTCCAGGTCCCTGCTGTTCCCAGATCAGCGAACCGTCCTCAGTTGAATAGGCCAGGATGCGGGAGTCGAGTGTCGTCACGAAGATACGTCCGTTGTCGATTGTCGGCGATGAATTTATCTCCGCCCCGATCTCCAGGCGCCATCGCTCAACTCCCTGCGGCACGATGTCCACGCTGGCAACGCTTCCGCTGTTGGCGGCGCCACCACGCGGCGTCGTCCACAAGCCACTACCGGCCTGCGCCGTCAGCGTGGTTGTTGGTGGTCCGGTCAACAAGCCGGGAGGAGCGCCCCGGTCATAGATGAACAGGGCAAGCAGGGCGAGAACCGCAAATGCGACTGACCCGCGAATTGCCCACTTCCTTGTAGTTCGTCGTCGGCGCGTTCGCTGGACAAAGGCATCTCCCTCAGTGCGATTCCGCACCGGGTTCTCTCGAATATCCCGCCAACAGACGGCGCAGCGCGTCACGCTTGCAAGATTGATAGTCAGGCACTCAGCGCAAACGCGGAACTCTCCGGTTCCGTCGCCGTCCAGACTGATGCGTGATGGCTCGAATTGAGCGATGTCGTCCAGGATTTCCTGTCGAGCGCGTTCGTCCGGTACGACTATCTGGGCCTTCGGCATTGAGAGATTGTTGCGATACTCCAGCAACACTTCCCGCATCTCCTGGGCCGACGAGAATCTCTCATTCGGGTCCCAGGCGAGCGCCCTGCCAACAATCTCCTCCAACGCTTCTGGCAAAGCCGGGTTCAGTACTGTGATCGGAGCAATGCGACCCTCTTGCTGCTTCACCCGCACGGTGTCGCGATTGTTGCCGGTGAATGGTAGATGGCCGGTCAGCGACTCATACAACACCATCCCCAACGAAAAGATGTCCGCCTTTGGGCCCGGCTCGGATCCGCGCAGGACTTCCGGTGCCATGTACGCGGGCTGTGGAATCTGCATTGATGACTGGAGGCCGCTCATACCGATGGACAGCTCGGACAGCCCGGCGTTTCGAAGCTGTGCGCCCGCTACCGGCGTAACAAACAGGTTGCGTGAGTTGGCATCACCGTGAATGAGGTCTGCATCATGCAGTGCTTGCAGTCCCGCCGCGGCCTGGCTGATAAGAAGGAGAGCCTCATCAAGCTGCAATCCCCGCGTTAGCCAGCCGCGGAGTTGCTCGCCGCGAGCAGGCTCATACACCATCCAGAAGGAATCCTCCTCGGAGTGGATGTCCAGGAGTCTGCCCAAATGCGCGTGATGAACATCGCGGTGACGTTCCATGAGAGCGCGGAACGGGCCGAGTGTTTCAGCGTTTTCCAGGGCGCGGGTGCGCGGCCCCCGTATCTCAACCGCGTCGTCGCTTTCGCGTTCGATGGCCGAATAGACTGAATAAAGAGATGTCCCCGGCAGGGCCGCAATGATGTCGTATCGCTCTTGCAGCGACGCGGGCGTTGTTGTCATGGGTATTGCGGGATATTGTACGGAGGCGCGTGCCACGCGGCAATAGCCGCGCATCCGTCATTCCCGGGAAAGCATCCCCCGTACTCTGATACGGGGCGGGAATCCATCCCCTCCGGAATGTGTCACCATTATCCTATGCTCGAAATCTACTACGGTGAGGACGACTATTCCCGCAAGCGCGCCATCGATGCGCTCCGGGAACAGCTGGGCGACCCGGAGATGGCCTCCCTCAATACCGTGACCCTCAGCGCCGCCGACACGACGCCGGCGGAAGTTGTGGCACAGGCAAGCGCGGTGCCTTTCCTTGCCAACGGCCGCCTCGTTGTTGTTGAAGGATTGCTGGCCGTGTTCTCCCGTTCGCAGGGCGGCGGGGGCGGTAGAGGGGGTGGGCGGTCTACACGAACCCGGCAGGCCGCGCTCGAAGACACTCAGTCACAATCGGCGGACTCGTTTCGCGGCTGGGGTCAACTGAAAGACATCGCTCCCGGCCTGCCGGAGTCGAACATCCTCGTGCTGTCAGATGAGGCCGCCGCGGATTCCAATCCGCTGCTCCGGCATCTCGCGCCCGTCGCCAATGTCCGCACATTTGCGCCGTTGAGGGGCAATGACCTGACCAACTGGATTGGCCGGAGCGTGCAGGAGCGAGGAGGCCAAATGGACGGGGCAGCTCAGCGGGCTCTTGGAGACGCGCACGGCAGCAACCTTTGGGCGCTCTCCAATGAGATCGACAAACTCATGCTCTACGCAGGGCCCGATAGGCCGATCACGGTTGAGGATGTCAATTCCATGACAGGCGCAACGCGTGAGGAAAACATCTTCGCGATGGTCGATGACGTGATCGAGCGCCGTTACCCCCGCGCCCGGGAACGAATCGAGAGATTGAGAGCAGACACCGGGGCAGCAGTGCCGCAGATCATAGCCATGCTCGGCACGCAGGTCAGGCGACTTCTCGCTGCCAAGGACACGACTGAGCGGCGTGTCTCACAAGCCGAGCTACAGGACGCCATCGGAACACGCTCGGATTTCGCCATCCGCAAGACTGTGAACCAGAGCCGCAGTTTCACGATGCCGCGCCTGCGTGAGATGCACCGCGCCATCCTCGACTACGACATCGCCCTCAAGACAGGCCAACTCAACGAAGACATGGCAATGGAGCTCCTCATCGCAGACCTCTGCGGGGTGGGGGCGACGGGGCGCCGTTAGCGGCGAACCCTAGCTTGTCCTTGGTTCAGTGAGGGGGTTGTAGCAGGCCAGGGTGTGGCCTTCGTCTATGGCCACTAGAGGTGGCATCGGATTTGTGCGGCAGACGACGGTTGCCTTGTTGCAGCGGGGCAGGAATGGGCATTCATCCGGCGCATCGAGCAGGTCCGGCGGGGCGCCGGGGATACCGCGCAGCGGCCTCGTATCCCTATCCAGTCGGGGCATGGCGTTCAACAGAGCCGCCGTATAGGGATGCTTTGGGTTGTGGAACAGCGTGACCGTGTCGGCGGACTCCACAATGCGGCCGCCGTACATCACCATCACATTGTCCGCCGCCCGCGCAATGACGCCCATATCGTGAGTTATGAGAATCACGGCGGTCCCCGAATCTTTCGCCAGTCCCATGATTCGGTCGAGAATCTCCGACTGCAGCGTTACGTCGAGCGCCGAGGTGGGTTCATCGGCGATGAGCAGCTCCGGTTCGAGGACCAGCATCATCGCCAGCATCACCCGCTGGCACATGCCGCCGCTCATCTCCCACGGATAGCTCCGCATCACGTAATCCGGGTCGGACAGCCCTAGCGATGCCAACGCCTCTTCTGTTTGCCCACGCACCTCTTCTGAATCGGTGAGTCCGTGCGCGTTAAATATCTCTGCGATCTGAGCACCGATAGTCATTAGCGGGTTTAGCGCGGCCTGCGGGTCCTGGAAAATCATGGCCATCGCCTCGCCGCGAAGGATGCGACGCTCGTCCTCGTCCAACTCGTCAAGGTCGGTGCCCCTAAAGAGGATGCGACCGCCCACGACGCGGCCGGGGTAGGGTATGAGCCCCATGATTGAGAGGCCGGCCGTCGTTTTGCCGCAGCCGCTCTCGCCGACGATGCCGAGGATTTCCCCGCGGCGGACGGCAAAGCTGGTCCCCTGAACGGCCTTGACCGTCCCATCCTGCGTGAAGAAGGACGTATGGAGGTTCCGAACGTTGAGCAGCGGCTCAGTGGATATCGTCATACGCTTAAAATACGGCAATGGGTCGGGGGAGTGTTCACAGCTAGTTGCTCGAACTAATGCCGGAACGCGGAACACAAGTTGGCATGGATCATGCAACTCTGATCGTGAACCGAGAAAGAACACGCCATTGACATGAGCGCGCGCGCGTACATAGAGTTACCCATGGCGGCAAGCGGAACCCAACCTGCCTGAAGGAGCCACCGGCGTGGTTGAGAGTGGCAAGTATTGGATTATCGCGGCTATGGGTGTCGCCGCTGTTCTTGTCCCACTGAGTCTCATGATCTTCTCAGGCATGCTTCAGCGCGTCCGTATCCGCCCCTCCACTCCCGCCGACCAGGAGCCCCGCTTCATGCGGATGACGTATGAGTCCGGCATGGTTCCGACGGGCGAGGCAAATGTCCAATTCAATTTCCGCTTCTACCTATTTGCTCTGCTCTTTGTCATTTTTGATGTTGAAGTCATTTTTCTGTTGCCATGGGCGGCGCGATTCCTCTCATTGGGATGGGTCGCGTTCATCGGCATGGCGATATTCTTACTACTCGTGCTCGTTGGATTTGTCTATGAATGGAAGAAGGAGGCGCTTGAGTGGCAGAAATGATGCCCACACCGCCCGGGCCTGAGCAGTTGCCGTCGCCGTATGGCATCCCCCTCACCGTGACAACCAACCAGTTGGACAACGAGGAAGGGGAGGTTATCGAGCGGCTGCGGGCGCTTGCTACTGAACAGCACGTCGATGAGCCGATCGAGGTCCCGGAGTCGCTCAAGCGATCCGTCCTCGTCACGTCGCTTGATGCTCTGCTGGACTGGGGTCGTTCCAACTCCGTGTGGCCGGTGACGCTTGGCCTGGCCTGCTGCGCGTTTGAAATGATTGCCGCAGTGATGCCGCGGTTCGACCAGGCGCGATTCGGCATGGAGATCTTCCGGGCGTCGCCGCGACAGGCCGACTTGATGATCGTCTCCGGCACCGTCACGTGGAAGATGGCGCCCGTCGTCCGCCGCATCTATGAGCAGATGCCGAATCCCAAGTGGGTCATCTCCATGGGCGTCTGCGCGACAAGCGGCGGGCCCTACTATCAGGGTTACAGCGTCGTCCCGGGCGTCAACCGGCTTGTGCCAGTCGACGTGTATGTGCCCGGCTGCCCGCCGCGTCCCGATGCGCTACTCCATGGCTTGCTCAAACTCCAGGAAAAGATCAAGCGCGAATCCCTCGTCCGTGAGCACGAGCCGCGACTTAGAAAGCTCATTTCCTGAGGCCGCATGACAATCGCCCTTTCAGGTCATGACATAGCCGAGAAACTCCGCGCCGCGCTGCCGGATGCAATCGAGGAGGAGCGCGAGGAGTGGGTCGTTGTCTCTCCTGACTCCATTGCCGATGTCTGCCGAATCCTCCGTGACGACGAGGAGACCGATTTTCGGATGCTGCGCTCGATTGATGCCGTCGACTTCATCGACCGCTTCGAGTTGCGCTACGGCCTGCTCTCGATCCGCCGCAACCAGGAAGCGACCCTGAAGGTCCGCGTGTGGGGCAGGGAGGAACTCAGCGTGCCGTCCGTGACGCCGGTATGGGAGGGCGCGAACCTACAGGAGCGTGAGATCTACGACCTCTTCGGGATCGAGTTTGAGGGCCATCCGAACATGAAGCGGATCCTGCTCTGGGAGGGTTTCCCGGGCCATCCCTTGCGGAAAGACTTTGCGTAGGACGCCCATGCAGCCACCACAGCAACCCGGCACGGTCGACTCGTCCGACTACGATATTGAGCCGGTTCTGCTCAACCTGGGACCGCAGCACCCGTCGACGCACGGCGTCTTCCGCATCCGAGCGCTGCTGGACGGCGAGGAGGTCGTGGACGTTGAGCCGGTCTTCGGCTATCTGCACCGCGGGAGCTCCAAGCTGGCGGAGGAGCGCAGCTACACGCAGGTCATCACCCTGACGGACCGCCTCGATTACCTCTCGGGCATGACCAACAACCTTGCCTACGTCCGCGCAGTGGAGTCGCTGGCGGGGGTGGAGGTGCCGGAGCGCGCGCAGTATCTCCGTGTGATGACCGCCGAGTTGATGCGCATCGCAAGCCACCTGATGGCGCTCGGATTTCTCATCAACGACCTTGGCGCGTGGGTCACTCCCCTCATGCACATGTTCCGCGAACGCGAGAAAGTCCTTGACCTCTTTGAGATGATCTGCGGCGCGCGCATCACGTTCAGCTATATGAGGATCGGCGGAGTCTCCCATGACCTGCCCCCCGGATTCGACGTTGCCGTCAACGGATTCCTGGACGATTTCGCGGATCGCATGGCGGAGTACGAGAAGCTGCTGCTTGAGAACGAGATTCTCGTCTCGCGCATGAAGGGCATCGCTTCGCTGACCGGCGAACGCGCCATCGAGTGCTCCGTGACCGGCCCCAACCTCCGCGCCTCCGGCGTCAATTTCGACCTTCGCAAACAGGCTCCCTATGAGGTCTACGACCGCATGAATTTCGACGTTCCCGTGACGCAGAACGGAGATAACTGGGACCGGATGTGGGTGCGGCTGCAGGAGATGAAGGAGTCCGCGAAGATGGTGCGGCAGTGCATGGCCGAACTACCGGACGGCATCATGCGTACAGAGGCGGATTTCTTCATTCGCCCGCCTGTTGGTGAGGTCTACGGCGCCATTGAGGCCACCAAGGGAGAGCTCGGTTTCTACCTCGTCAGCGACGGCACAATTGCGCCGTATCGCTGTGGCATCCGCGCCCCGTCGTTCATCAACCTCACGGTTTTGCGCGAACTTTGCATCGGCTGGAAGCTAGCTGATCTCATCGTTAATTTCGGCACCCTGGATATCAACGTGGGCGAGGTTGACCGATGATTGCCGACCTTGCCCGAGACATCCTTGAGAATTACTTGTCGACCGATATTGTTGACATTCTCATGCCGCTGCTTGGGCTTTTCATCGTTGTCAACGTTCTGCTAGGCAGCGCGGTCATGCTGACCTATGCCGAGCGCCGCATCGTCGCCCGTATGCAGAACCGCATCGGCCCCAACCGCGTTGGTCCGTTCGGCCTGCTGCAGGGTGTGGCCGATCTTCTCAAGCTGGTGCTCAAGGAAGACCTGACTCCGCGCGCGGCGGACCGCCTCGTCTTTCTGATCGCGCCGATCCTCTTTTTTGCGCCCGCCATCGCGCTGTTTGCCGTCGTCCCGTTCTTCGACGGGTGGACGGTGGCGGACCTGGACGCGGGCATCGTGTATGTGATTGCCGTGACATCCATATCATCATTGGCGGCGTTCGCGGCGGGGTGGGCGTCCAACAACAAATACTCGCTGTACGGCGCGATGCGCGGCGTGGCGCAGTTGGTCAGCTACGAAGTCCCGCTGATCCTTGCGGTGACTTCGGTCGTGCTGCTGTCCGGTTCGCTGAATCTGCAAGAGATCGTGGAGGCGCAGGGCATCCCGTTCGTACTGGTGCAGCCGCTCGGGTTCCTCATCATGTTGATTGCCGTCACCGCGGAACTGAACCGAACGCCGTTCGACATTAATGAAGCGGAATCGGAGATCGTGGCCGGGTTCCACACGGAGTACACGGGCACGAAGTTCGCGCTCATCTATGGCGCGGAATATGTCGCTGCGCTCGGCTGGTCCGCCGTCATCGTCACCCTGTTCTTTGCGGGTTGGAAGCCGGACATCGGCGGCATCATCTGGTTCGGGATCAAGACGTCGGCGATCATATTCCTGTTCTTCTGGTTCCGGGGAACGTGGCCGCGCGTGCGCATTGACCAAATGCTGGCGCTGGCATGGAAGCTGCTGTTCCCGCTCGCGACGATCAACATCCTGGTGACGGCAGGCGAGGTGTTGGCGATGCAGGCGCTGTTCTCGCTCGAGCCGGGCGAGGCTCTGCCGGTCGCCGCGCTGGCCATCATCGCCGTAATCAACATCGGCCTGACCGTCGTGGTACTGGCGCTCTTGGCACGGGTACCGGGCCTCGCGAAATTCGATCAACAGCTGGCAGCCCCGGCCGGGGCAAAGGTGTAGGAGGCGGCCATGGCTCTATTTGGCACGGGAGCGATCAAGGGGCTGATGGTGACACTCGGCTACATCCGCCGCAAGCCGTTCACCACCCAATACCCGGAGGAGAAACTGGAGCAGTCGCCCCGATTTCGCGGCAACACGTTCATCTGGTACGAGGATCGATGCACCGGCTGCGCAACGTGCGCCAAGGGCTGCCCGCTGGGCATTATTCGTATCGTCACGCACCCGGAGCCGCACTCGCAGGTGGGCAGCGACTACCACGTGGACGTCTTCGACATCGACACGGGCCGCTGCATGTTCTGCGCTCTGTGTGTTGAGGTCTGCCCTTACGACGCGCTGCACATGGGCGGCGATTTCGAGCAGGCGTCATATGGGCGTGAGGACATGGTTATCAGCGTCGAGGATTTGAAGGCGATGCCCAAGAAGCCGCGCACGCAGTTCCGACCTCAGATGGAGGTAATCGGACACACTGGTAAGGACGAACTCGAAGAGCACGAGGCGGGTCGTTGGTCACTCTAGCGTTTTTCTTTCTTGCCACCGCCGCCATGATCGGCGCTCTCGCCGTCGTGACGGCACGCAACCTCTTCTATGCCGCGCTCGGCCTGCTCGTCAGCCTCGCCGCCGTCGCAGGAATCTACATTACGCTCGACGCCGATTTCCTCGCGCTCGCGCAATTCCTCATCTATGTGGGCGGCATAGCGGTGCTCATCGTGTTTGCGGTGATGATGACGGCGCAGATCAATCGCGCGAGCAGTTCCCATCGACTCTGGCCGTTGGGGCTGCTGACCGGCGCGGCGACGCTTGCCGGGCTGGCCTACGTCATGATCAACACGGAATGGCGCACCGAGGGCAGGGGCGAGACGATTTCGCCGATGGTGGGCGATGCGTCATCGGCAGGAGTCCACCTGGCGGACCTGTTGTTCAGCACCTATCTCCTGCCGTTCGAGTTGGCGGGGCTCTTACTGCTTGTGGCGACGATTGGCGCGCTCGTGATCGCGCGGGAGCGGTGAGGCGAGCAGAGACATGGACACGCTCGCGCTCGAACACTATCTCCTGCTTTCCGCCGGGCTCTTTGCCGTTGGGCTTGTCGGCGTTTTGGCCAAGCGCAACGTCGTTGTGATCCTCATGTCCATCGAGCTGATGTTGAACGGCGTGAACGTGGCGCTGGTGGCGTTCTCGCGCTATTCGCCGGTGGACGAACTTGCCGGGCATATCTTTGCGATCTTCATCATCACGGTCGCGGCGGCGGAGGTCGCCATCGGCCTGGCGATTCTGCTGACTCTCTTTGCGCGGCGGAACACGGTGGACGCCGCGGAGATCAATCTTTTGAAGTGACGAATACGATAGGCAGCAAATGGAGATTCAGATTCCCGCCTGCGCGGGAATGACGGAGGCATAGGGCAGGGAAAAACATGTGGGTTGAATTCAAGCGGGTGAAGGGACTCAAGGCCGCAGAGATGTGGAAGACCCTCTACGAGGGGGAGGGCCTCCCCACGCGCATCATGCCCGACCGCGTGGAGCAGTGGGGCGATGAGTTTGCCGAATTCAAGGTCTGCATTCCCCGCGCCCGGGAACACGTCGCCGAAGAAATCGAGCGGAAGGTTTAGCCGACCCATGCTCAACACACAGCGGAATCTTCGCCGCCGAACAGTGGAACTAATGCGAGAGGCCAGAATAGAGACACAACGGAATCACTGCCGCCGAATAGTGAAACTCATGCGAGAGGCCCAAGTTTAAAAAATGCCGGAAGCAGCAGTCTGGTTGATCATTGCCGCGCCGCTCGCGGCGGCCATTGTCAACGGCCTGGTCATCCGCCCACTGTACGGGCCGGTGTCGCGGGTCAGCTTCGATGTCACTGTCGGCGCCATCGGCATATCGTTCCTGCTGTCGCTCTGGGCGCTGTCCACCGTTTGGACTGACCAGGAGGTCGTCCTCCCCCTGCACGAGATTATCCGTGTCGATGAATTTTCGCTTCGAATAGGATTGCTCCTCGACGGCCTGACCGCCATCATGCTGGTCGTCGTCACGTCCGTGAGCCTCCTCGTGCAGATCTACTCGCACGGCTACATGCGCGAGGACAGGAGCTACGTCCGGTACTACACGTTCATGGCCCTGTTCACGGCGGCGATGCTGACGCTGGTGCTTGCCAACAACCTGATCCTGCTGTTCGTCGGGTGGGAGCTGGTCGGCCTGTGCTCCTACCTGTTGATCGGGTTCTGGTTCACGCGACCAAGCGCGGCGGCGGCGGCCAAGAAGGCGTTTATCATCACCCGCTTCGGTGATCTGTTCTTCCTGCTGGCCATCCTCGGCATCTTCCTGCTGTGGCCTGACGGCACCCCTGTCACGTTCGCCCTCAGCGACCCCGATGCCTCCATGGACCTGCTGCGCGCGGGCGGGGCGGCATTGACGGGAACGGGGCTGACACTGATCTGCCTGGGTATCATGGCGGGCGCGGCGGGCAAGAGCGCCCAGTTCCCGCTGCACACGTGGCTGCCGGACGCCATGGAGGGCCCCACGCCCGTCAGCGCCCTCATCCACGCCGCCACGATGGTTGCCGCAGGCGTGTTCCTCGTAGCACGATTCCTGCCGCTATTTGAGGAGGCGGAGACGGCGCGGACCATCGTTGCGCTCATCGGCGGATTTACCGTCGTGTTTGCAGCGTCGATGGGCCTTGTCATGAACGACATCAAGCGCGTTCTCGCCTATTCCACCGTGAGCCAGTTGGGTTATATGTTCCTCGCGTTGGGCCTGGGCGCGCTCGGCCCGGCGCTGTTCCACCTGTTCAACCACGCATTCTTCAAGGCGTTGCTGTTCCTCGGCTCCGGCTCCGTCAACCACGCCACCGGCACGTTCGACATGCGGCTGATGGGCGGGCTGCGACGCGCCATGCCATGGACGTACGGCGTCTTTTTCATCGGGTCGCTGAGCCTTGCTGGCATCCCGCCGTTCTCCGGCTTCTGGAGCAAGGACGAGATTCTCGGAATCGCGTGGTCGCACAGCGGCGCGCTCGGGACGATACTCTTCGTCCTCGCGGTTGTGGGCGCGTTCATGACCGCCGCCTACATCTTCCGGGCACTATTTATGACCTTCCACGGCGAATACCGGGGAGGCGAGGCGCAGGAATCGCACAGCAGCACCGCGGACACGCATGAGACGCACGACGAGGGACACGGCAGCGCACCGCATGAGTCGCCCTGGGTCATGGTTCTTCCGATGGCGCTTCTTGCTGTGCTGGCAATCGGCTCCTGGTTCATCAATTTCCCGGCAACACACTGGTTCACCGATCTCTTGAAACCGCTTGGCGCGCACGTGGAGGATATCCAGATCGTCCCCGCGGCCATCGGGCTTGTGGCGGGACTGCTCGGCATCGGGGTAGCGACGGCGCTCTACCGAGGCGGCGCGACGAGCGCCCCGTCCGTCAGCGGCCCGCTCGCTCCCATCACAAATTTGCTTACCCGCAAGTACTACATGGACGAACTGTACGAGGGCGTGTTCGTGCGCTTCCTGCTTTATGAACGACTGTGGCGGTTCCTTGCGTGGTTCGACAGTGACAGGGGCGTGGTGGACAGGGCGGTCAACACGCTAGGTTTCGTGGGACGCAACCTGGGCAAGGGCATCCGTGTCGTTGAGAACGGGCAGCTGCAGATGTCGCTCACGGTGTTGTCCATCGGCGCGGTGATCATCGTGGCCGCGTACATCGTGTGGGGAGGCGTGGGCTAGGTCATGCAACCCTTCGACGGCCTCATCACGCTCATCGTCTTCCTGCCGGTCGCCGGCGCCGTAGTTATCGCGGTGGCGGGGCGCGAGCAGATGCTGGTGCGACGTATCGCGCTCGGTGCCATGATCCTCGATCTGCTTCTCGCCACCTACGCATGGCTCTCCTACAACGCCAACGGCCCGATCATCGAGCAGATCGGAAGGTACGGATCGGACCCGTGGATTCCGGGCGTCAACGCCTCCTATCTACTAACCATCGACGGCCTGTCCATGCCGCTGGTGTTCCTGACGGCGCTGCTTGGCGTGGTGGCCGTTCTTGGGTCCTGGCACGTCAAGGAGCGCGTTCGTGAGTACCACGTCTGGCTGTTGCTATTGCTGACCGGCGTGCAGGGTGTGTTCGTGGCGGGCGACCTGCTCCTCTTCTTCCTGTTCTGGGAGGTGGAGTTGGTGCCGATGTATTTCCTCATCGCGATGTGGGGCACCGGCCACCGGGAATACTCCGCGATGAAATTCGTTCTCTACACGCTCTTCGGGAGCGCGTTCATGCTGGTGGGCGTCCTCGCGTTACGATTCGCTATCGGGTCGTTTGATATGGGCGCAATGACGCTTGCGGGGCAGGAGGGCACGCTACGCGCCGCATTCCTCAGCCTGGACGCCATTTTCCTGATGTTCCTGGCCGCGTTCGCCATCAAGCTGCCGGTCTGGCCGCTACATACGTGGCTGCCGGACGCGCACACGGACGCGCCGACGGCTGTCAGCGTGCTGCTTGCGGGCGTGCTCCTAAAGATGGGCGGCTACGGTCTGATCCGCGTCAACGTCGGCATGTTCCCCGCCGAGATGGAACAGTGGGGGCCGCTGCTCGTTATCTTTTCCGTCGTTAGCGTGCTCTACGGCGCGGCGGTGGTGTTCAGACAAACGGATCTTAAACGGCTTATCGCGTACTCAAGCGTGAGCCACATGGGGCTTGTGTTATTGGGGGTGGCGTCGCTTGGGGCAGTCAGCATGACGGGCGCGGCGCTGCAGATGTTCGCGCACGGAACCATCACAGGCCTGCTTTTCCTTGTTGTCGGAATCATCTATGAGAACGCGCACACGCGCCACATCCCGGATCTTGGCGGCCTTTTCTCGCGGATGCCGGTGGTTGGCGCAGTATTCGTCTTTGCCGGACTCGCGAGCCTCGGATTGCCGCTCCTCAGTGGATTCGCGGCGGAGTTGATGGTCTTCCTCGGCAGCTTTGACGCCTACCCCTGGCAGACGGCATTCGCTGTGCTGGGAATCGTCCTGACGGCGGGCTACATCCTGTGGACGGTGGAGCGTGTGCTGCTTGGCCCGCTGAGGGAGCGGTGGCAGTCGGTCAAGGACGCATCGTCCGCCGATTTCGTAGCGATGGCGCTGCTTGTTATCCCGATCATCATTGTTGGCGTCTATCCGGCGCTCGTGGCCGACGTGTTCCGCGACGGCGTGACGCTGCTGGTGGGCGGAGGGTAGGCGGTTATGCCAACACAGATCGACGCCGCCACCCTGGGCATCGACTTCGGCCATCTCGCGCCGGAGATCATCCTGACCCTCGCCGCAATCACCGTTGTCCTGGTAGACCTGATTGCGCGGGACAAACGCGTTCTCGCGTGGTTGAGCGCCCTCGGCGTTGCCATGGCGGGCGGCGCTGCCGTCTGGCTGTGGTCGTCCGACGCCTCGGGCGCAAGCTACTCCGGCGTCGTCATTACGGATCTCTTCGGTACGATGTTCAAGCTCATCGTGTTAGGCGGGACCCTGCTGGCCGTTCTCTTCTCGCCAGCCTATGTTGAGCGCCGACTGTCTCGTTTCCACGGCGAGTACTACGGCCTGCTGCTGCTGGCGACAGTCGGCATGATGCTGCTGGTCTCGATGGGCGAGCTAATCTCTATCGTCCTGGCGCTGGAGATCCAGACATTCGCGCTGGTGGCGCTAATCGCCCTGCTCAAGGACGCGAAATCAACCGAATCCGCGCTCAAGTTCCTCCTCCTCAGTGCGGTCGCAACGGCCGTCATGCTCTATGGCATGGCCATCCTGTTCGGCCTGACCGGCACCACGTTCATCGCGGACATGCCCGGGGTGGTGGCAGAGCGCGTGGCTGAGGGCGGCATCGCCAACAATCTCGCGCTTATCCTGGCCGCCGTGCTGATCATCGTTGGATTCGGTTTCAAGATTTCGAGCGTGCCGTTCCAGATGTGGGTGCCGCCGGTGTACGAAGGCGCGCCGACACCCATCGTCGGCTACCTTTCCGTGGCATCAAAGGCGGCCGGGTTCGCCGTGCTCGTGCGGCTCTTCATCGTTGTGTTTGAGCAGGCGGGGCTGGATGTGCTGGACTGGCCGCTGCTCATCGGCGTGCTTGCGGTTGCCTCCATGACCATCGGCAACATGGTCGCCATCATTCAGACGAACATCAAGCGGTTGCTTGCCTACAGCACGATTGCGCAGGCCGGATACATCCTTATTGGCGTCGCGGTGATGGGGAACGGCGCGGCAAATGTCTATGAACTCGCGACGAGCGGCGTTATCTTCTACCTCGCCGCCTACACGTTCTCCAATCTGGCCGCGTTCGGCGCGCTCATTGCCCTCAGTCCACCCGGGGGCAACGACTCCATCGAGGAACTGACGGGCGGATTCTCTCGGTCGCCGTTGGCCGCCGTGGTCCTGACAGTGGCGCTGATCTCTCTTGTCGGTTTGCCGCCGACGGGCCTCTTTGTCGGCAAGATTTACCTCTTCTACGGCGCGGTGCAGGGGGATCTGTGGTGGCTGGCGCTGACGGGAGCGCTCAATAGTTTCGTCTCCGCCTACTACTACCTGCGGCCTGCGCGCCGATTGTGGCAGCCGGGAGGGCCCGCTGTTGCGCTGAGCGATTCAGCGCGTTCCATCTCATTGCGGGCCTCCATGGTGGTGAGCCTGATTGGCGTCATCATCCTCGGCATCGTGCCGTTCTGGCTCATAAACCGCGCCACGGAGGCGGCGGCTTCCTTCACGCCGTAGGCGCCACGCGCTCCCGTTTCACCACTATGCCGCGATGCGCTATGCTTTCCGCACGGGTTTGCGGCACAGATGCCGCGACCAGCCATTGCTGATTACAAACCTATCGGAGGTACGTAACTATGTTTGACCGCGTTCACCACGCAGGTATTGCCGTCGGTGACATTCAAGGGGCCACGGACATATTCTCCGCCGCGCTTGGGTTGCGCGTGGACGCTATTCGCTCTCCCTTGCCGGGCGGACGCCAGCAGCGTGGCGCAGACCCCACGGACATTATTGATATTCCAATCGGACATTCCGAGCTTGAACTGAATGCCGCAGCGGCAGAAGGAACCGGCGTACATCGCTTCGTTGAGTCGCGTGGCGGCGTCGGCGCGCTTCATCACGTCTGCCTGCATACCACGAATATCATCGATGACGTTGCGCACCTCCGCGCCTCCGGACTGCAGCAGATCGCCGCGCCTCCTGACGTTCTTGAGGCCAACGAGCCGTGGGACACGGTCGCATTCTTCCATCCGCGTGACTGTCTCGGTATCCTGTTGGAAATCTGGACGACGGAAGAACACCGCGTCGATCTCCGCTACCAGGGCGAGGGCGTGTTCACGCGCATGGCGCACATTGGCGTCGTTGCGACAGAAGTGGAGAAATCCCGACAATTCTGGACCAACGCCATCGGCTTCCGCGTCGATATGCTCAAGTCCAACGTCCTCAAGGGTGGCCGCCACGTCGAGTCCGACAACGTAACGGTTCTCGATCTGCCGATGGGCGACTCCGGCATCGTGTGCGTCCATCCGGACGACAGCGAGAGCGGCACGGCACGGTTCCTTGAGAAGTACGGCGCGCGGGCAGGGGGCACCATGCACCACATCGCGCTCGCCACGGCGGACGTGAAGGCGGCGGCGGATATGGTGAAGGACCGTGGCCTGGAGCTCATCGGCCCTGCCACCAACGACAGCGCCTGGATCCATCCCAAGAGCGCCGCCGGCGTCCTCATCGAGATCGTCAAGGACGAGCTGACCCCTCCTCCCGCACCTCGATTCCAGCCCCCGGCAAGATAACCGGCAATTGAACTAAAGGACACTATCTTGTTTGACAGAATTCACCATGCAGGAATCGCTATCTCCGACATCCCGACGGCTAGGACCGTCTTTGCAGATAAGCTTGGTCTAGTCGTCGACCAGACACGCTCGCCGCTGCCGGAGGGTAGCAAGCAGCGCGGCCCGGACCCGACGGATATTCTCGACATTCCCATCGGTAACGCGGAGTTGGAGATGAATGCCCCTCCCTCGGACGGAACGCCGCCCGGCGGCACACACACGTTCATTGAGCGGCGCGGCGGCGTTGGCGCTCTGCACCATGTTTGCCTGCATTCCACCAACGTGCCCGACGACGTGGCGCACTTGCGCGCCTCTGGAATCCAACAGATTGCCGCCTCCCCGGAGGAGCTCGCCAAGAACGAGCCTTTTGACAGCGTGGCCTTCTTCCACCCGCGCGACTGCATGGGCATCCTGCTGGAGATCTGGTTCACGGACGACCATCACGTTGGCCAGCGTTACCAGGGCAAGGGCGTGTTCACGCGGATGAACCACATCGGCGTCGTGGCCGGTGACATGGAAAAGGCGCGCCACTTCTGGTGCAACGTCATCGGGATGCGGGCCGACATGCTCAAGACCAACGTGCTCAAGGGTGGCCGCAAGATCGAATCGGACAACGTGCGCGTGCTGAGCATCCCCGTTGGGGACAGCGGCGGCGGAATCCTCGCAGTTTCACCGGACGACGGCACGAGCGGCACGGCGCGTTTCCTTGAGAAGTACGGCGGTGGCGCCAATGGCACCATGCACCACATAGCCTTCGCGACGAAAGACGTCAAGGCCGCCGCCGATTTCGTTCAGGGCAACGGCCTGAAGATCATCGGCCAGCCGAATGACGAATTCGCGTGGATCCACCCCAAGAGCGCGGGCGGAGTGCTCATCCAGATAGTGAAGGACGAGGCATAGCGGCGGGGCAGGGGCCACCGGCCCTCATTCAAGGGTTCCGCGAGGAGCCGCCCCATCTGACTCCGCCACTCAGCCGCGTTAGAATGGCGGTCATATGCAACGGGTCGGCATCCTCTACCAAACGCGCACCCCGGAACCGGAAACAGTTGCGGCGATTCTGGCCGACCGCGCGCGAGAACTTGGCCGCGATGTCTGGCTTCAATCCTCATGGGATGACGGCCAAGGCCAACTCGATGCCTCAGACACCGGGCTGATAATCAGCGTAGGGGGCGACGGCACTCTGCTGCGCGTCGCCCGTGTCGTCGCTCCGTCCGGCATCCCCATCCTTGGCGTCAATGCGGGTCGGCTCGGCTTCCTCACGGAGGTCGATTCACTTGACGCGCCGGATCTGCTTCCGCGTGCATTGAACGGAGAAGGACGCATTGAAGAGCGGACGATGCTGGCCGTCGATTATAACGGCGCAACGTTATACGCGCTCAATGATGCCATCATCAGCCGCGGTGGCCCTGCCCGCACGGTGCAGGCAAACGTGTCCGTGAACGGCGTTGAACTGCTTGCGTTCCGCGGCGACGGGGTTGTTGTCGCCACCGCCACCGGCAGCACGGCCTACAACCTCGCCGCAGGTGGGCCGGTTTTGCCGCCTACGACGGCGGAGTTGATCATCAATCCCGTCTCCGCCCATCCGGCGGCGGAATCACCCATCCTCGTTGAGCCGGACGCTGAGATTGCCCTCAGAATAAAGACGGACCACGGCGCAGTCCTCAGCCTGGACGGCCAGGACGATTTCGATGTGCATGATGGCGCGGCCATCACCGTGCGTCGCAGTCCGTACCATGCGCGTCTTTTGAGATTCCGCGACCCTGGCTACTTCTATCGTAGCCTCGGCGATCTTCTCAACCGCCGTCGTCGGCATCCGGACCTGCCGGACGCGGACGGTGTGAGTGATGGAGCCGCCGCGCCGCAGGGAGTTACTGTGTCATGACCACTCTTGCCAAAGCACTGGCTGCAAGGGAGGCTGCTCTGCGGGAGCGGGGATTCCGGGTTCGCGAGGCGCGCCTGAGCGATGTGCCGCGGATGGCGGAGTTGATCAACGGCTTTGCCAACCAGGGCGAGATGCTGCCGCGCAGCGCGTCCGAACTCTATGAGAACATCCGCGACTTTCTCATCATCGCTGACGAGAATGACGAGGTGTCCGCCACCGCCGCGCTCCACATCCTCTGGGACGATCTGGCGGAGATCAAATCGGTCGCCGTCAGCGAGACTCTGCACGGGCAGGGCATTGGCGCGTACCTGGTGGAGAAGTGTGTTGAGGAAGCGGTGCGGATGGAGCTGCCAACTGTCTTTGTCCTGACGCACAAGCCCGGCTTCTATGAAAAGCTCCAATTCGAGCGGGCCGACGTGTTGGCATTCCCTCGCAAGGTCTGGTCGGAATGCATTCGCTGCCCCAAGTTCTCAAACTGCAACGAGATTGCCATGAGCAGGCCGGTGGCCCGGGAGTTCCCGGCTGACCTGCCGGACGATGATGACCTGCTGGACCCGATTCCATCCCGCGCCTAGACTTTCCTTCCGTCATTCCCGCGAAAGCATGCCCCGTACTCTGATACGGGGCGAGAATCCGGCCGGCCTTACCACAGAATAATAGGAGAACGCTATGGAACGCCTGTCACGCCGCGCCGTCCATGAGGGTCGTGTTGTCACAGTCTATGAAGACCACATGCGACTGGATGGCGGGCGGGAGCAGATGTGGACGACAATTCAACATCCTGGCGCAGTTGTCATGGTACCCGTCGACTCTGACGGCAACATTCTGCTCGTTCGCCAGCCTCGCCCATCGGCCCGTGACGTCTTACTCGAGCTCCCTGCCGGAACGCGCGAGGAAGGAGAAGAGCCCGTCGTGACGGCGCGCCGCGAACTTCAGGAGGAGATTGCCCACGACCCGGGAACGATGACGCAGCTGGGAGGTTTCTACAGCGCCCCCGGTTTCTGCGACGAGTTCCTACATCTGTTTCTCGCCACTGATTTGTCGCCAATCGAGGGCGTGGAGCCGGATGAGGACGAGGAGATTACCGTCGTGCCGACACCTCCCGCCGCCATCCCTGAACTTATCCGAAGCGGCGAGATTCGTGACGCCAAGTCAATCGCCGGCCTGCTGCGCTACCTCTACATGGAGGGCGGGCTAAGAATTTCCTAGTTTAGTTTCAAGCGCCGCCACACTCTCGGGCAGGGCATAGCCCCGCTCTCGATAGATTCGAATCATCTCGGCTACGACGCTCTCAAGTATCTCAACAGCTTCCTCGGCCGTATCGCCCCAGGCAACGCAGTTGGGGAATGCCGGGATTTCCGTCATATACTTCTCTGGATCGGTGGATGCCGATGGCGGGTACACGGCGCACAGCAATCGATACCGCTTCTCGCCTGTGATCATGATCGTCACCTGCTTTGGCTTGTACTCTTGATGTCTGCGCCGATTACGGCGTACCACCATCGTATTTGCCCGCCGACCATAAGTTTCCCTGTACCCGCCCTCGTTGCGTTACTATGTCAATGAGCTTACACGGAGGGCGGGATGCTCTACATATTCCTGTGTACCGTCACGGAAGAGGGGCAGCAGGCGATGCTCCGCGATCCTGAGATGTTCTCCCACGTGGCCGAGGAGGTTCACGTGGAGGGCACACAGTTGCTGGCGCGCTATGCCGTCCTCGGACAATATGACTACGTTGCCATGGTTGAGGCCCGCACTCATGAGGATGCCGCTCGCCTGTCCCTGGAACTTGGCGCCCGCGCCCACGTCCACATCGAGACGCTGGTCACAATCGCCGTCCGCCAGCTCGCCGATTCGTCGGATGAACTGCTGCAGGAATGGGCCTCCGCCAGGCTGCCAACGGGATCAGACGATGACCCTCCGGACTTTCCGGGCCCCATTACCCTGACCTAGCCGCTGAACCTCGGTTCCCCCTATACTTTGTTACAAGAATCACACGCTGCGTGGGAGGTCGCCTGGCCTCCCTTTTGTGACGTAAACAGGTAGGGGAGAAACACACAATGGCAACAGCTCAGCAGCCTGCCGTCGGAGCGCCGATTGGCCGAAATGACGGCCCGGACAAGGTCACCGGACTCGGCCAGTATTCGCTTGACGTCACACTTCCGGGGACGCTCTGGTGCAAGATTCTCCGCTCCCCGTATCCCCACGCCCGGGTAAAGTCCATAGATACCTCCGCCGCGCTCGCGCTGCCCGGTGTTCACGCAGTGCTGACTCCGGACGAGGTGCAGGGACTGCGTTTCGGCAAGCGGATCATGGATGAGCATGTGTTGGCGTACGATACCGCGCGCTATATCGGGGATACGATCGCTGCCGTTGCCGCGGAGGACGAGGACATTGCGGAGCAGGCGTTGGCGCTGATTGATGTCGAATATGAGGAGCTGCCCAGTGCCGTCACGATGGACGAGGCGTTGGCGGATGGCGGACCGATACTTCACCCGGACTTCAACTCATACGAGGGCATTCCGGCTGAGCAGGAAACACCCTCCAACATCTTCGCGAAGGGCACGTGGGGCAAGGGCGACGTTGCCGAGGGTTTCGCAGAGGCCGACCTTATTGTTGAGCACGAATACACGACCCCACGGACTCACCAGGGTTATCTTGAGGTCCATAACACGATTGTGTGGGTGGATGAGACCGGCCACGTGCAAGTGTGGCTCGGGTCGAAGTCGCCGTTCGCGAACCGCCGTGCGATCGCGCTTGTTGTTGGCGAGGAGCCGGACAACATCACCGTGAATTATGCGTACGTCGGCGGCGATTTCGGCGGCAAGGGTGACATCACAGGCGTTCCTGTTTGCTATTTCCTGGCAAAAAAGACGGGCAAGCCGGTCAAGCTGGCGTTCGACTACTCGGAAGAGTTCTCCGCCATGAATCCCCGCCATGAGAGCACGATGCGAGTCAAGGCCGGCGTCAAGCGCGACGGCACTATCACGGCGTGGGAGGCGGAGGTGTATTTCAACTCCGGGGCGTACGGCGGCTACAAGCCCGTCCCCGGCTCCAACCTCCCCGGCATCGCAGAGATCGCGGGGCCGTACGTCATCCCGCACGTTCAGATCGATGCCTACCAGGTCTACACCAACACCGTTCCCTGCGGATTCCACCGCTCGCCCGGCGAGGTGCAGGGCATCTTCGCGGGCGAATCACACATGGATCTCATCGCGCAGGAACTCGGCATGGACCCGCTGGAACTGCGCATCAGGAACGTCCTGCATGACGGCGACGAGACGCCCGTTGGCCGCGTTTTCCTCGACGTGAAAGCGGAAGAAGTCCTGCGCGAGGCGGGCCGACTGTCCGGTTGGGACACGCCAAAGGCGGACAATGTCGGACGGGGCATCGCCTTCGGCCACCGCACGCAGGGCGGCGGCCAGACCACCATCAATATCAGCGTCAACGCGGACGGCAGCGTCCTCGCCGCCAGTTCCATCTACGACCCCGGCATGGGCAACCACACCATGGCGCAACAGGTCACGGCGGATGAGTTGGGTATCGATGTGTCCCGTGTGAGCGTCGTGCCGCTCAACACGGACCAGGCGGAGTTTGACACGGGTGTGGGCGGGAGCCGTGGAAGCTTCATCATCACGGAGTCCGCTCACATCGCCGGCGAGGACGTCAAAGCCAAGCTCAAGAGGCTTGCAGCGGAATTCAACGGCTGGGACGAGGAAATCGTGGAGTTTGAGTCCGGCTCGCTCGTCAACACGCGCACTCGCGAGTCCGTCCCGATGGAGCGCATTGCTGAAAGATCAGGTGAGCCGGTGTCGGGCTTGGGACGGCTGGAAGAGGCTGCCCAAAGTCCTTATACGTCCTTCGTGGCGCAGGTGGCGGAGGTTGAGGTTGACCGTGAAACGGGCGAGCCTCACGTCAAGGTCATTACCGCCGTTCATGACACCTCCCGCATCATCAATCCCATCGGGTTCTACGGGCAGATTGAGGGCGGCATGATCAACGCCTACGGCTTTGCCATGATGGAGGAACTGACAGTGGATGAGGGCGGCCGCGTGACGAACCCCTCGTTCGCCGACTTCAAGATGCCCACCGAGCCGGACATTCCTGAACTCCGCGTCGGACTTGTCGAGACGAGCGAGGGCAGGGGCGCCTATCGCGTCAAGGCCGTCGGCGAGCACTCCAACCTCACAACACTCCCGGCAATTGCCAACGCCATCGACGATGCCGTCGGCATCAGGGTGGACAGCGTGCCGTTCACAGCGGAGAAGCTTTACCAGGCGCTGAACGAGTAAACGGGCGGGGCGGCATGGCCGCAATGCAAGAGATGCCGGTCGCTGTTGAGACCATCACAAAGGCGCTGGAGCGAACTGAGCGCCCGTTGCGGACGCCTGCAATGAGAGCAATCGCCGCCGACGCTGCCAGGCAGCTGACCCGTGAGGACATCGACGTTGAAACAGTGTTCGCGCTGTGTGATGCGCTGATTGATGCTGATCCCCGGACAGAGGGAGCAAGGACTGTCGCGTTTGAGATTGCCTATCGTCACCGCGGACTCAGGAACGCGCTTGACCGCCGGAAGCTGGAGCAGTTGGGCCGCACGCTGGACGGCTGGGCTTCAGTCGATCATTTCGCCCGCAAGCTGAGCGGACCCGCCTGGCAGAGGGGGCAGATCAGTGACGATCGCGTGATGTGGTGGGCACAATCCGGCAACTTCTGGTGGCAGAGGGTAGGGCTGATCTCAACGATTGCCCTGAACGAACGGGATCGTGGCAAGGGCGATGCCGCGCGCACGCTGGCTATCTGCGAGTTGTTCATCGACGACAAGGCGGACCTGCACATCAAGGCGCTGAGCTGGGCATTGCGTGAACTTGGCCAACGTGATCCGGAGTCCGTCCTGAAATTCATTCAACGGCACGAGGGCAGGCTCGCGCCCCGTATCATTCGGGAAGTTCAGAACAAGCTGACGACCGGCCACAAGATGGCAAGACCGTCTGAGGCGATGCAGCGACGGATGCAGGCTCGCGCCCGCACGTGACACAATACCGGCATGACGGAGCCTACAGAGGATCGGCTAGTCGCGCCGGAGCCGCAGAACGAGGAAACCGCGCTTGAGAGCGGACTGCGTCCGCGCCGCCTGCCGGACTATGTCGGCCAAAGCCGCGTCATTGACAATCTCAAGGTCTCCATCCAGGCCGCCCTCCAGCGCAATGAACCGCTCGATCACGTCCTGCTGCACGGCCCTCCGGGATTAGGCAAGACGACACTCGCCTTCATCATCGCTGCAGAGATGGGCGTCAGCGTCAGGGTGACGGCGGGGCCGTCATTCACTCGCGCCGGCGACCTCGCCCAAATGCTCACCCAACTCCGCCCGCATGATGTCCTGTTCGTGGATGAGTTTCACCGCCTCCCCCGCTCTGTGGAAGAAGTCCTCTATCCCGTCATGGAGGACCACGTGCTGGACATCATGATTGGCAAAGGGCCGGGCGCGCATTCCGTGCGTGTGAGCTTGCCGCCGTTCACGCTCGTCGGCGCGACCACGCGCTACGCGCTCCTCAGCAACCCGCTCCGCGACCGTTTCGGCGCGACATACAGGCTGGATTTCTATACGCCGGAGGAGATTGGCCGTATTCTCGTCCGCTCCGCCAACGTACTGAACGTTGATGCGACAGACGACGGCCTGGTGGAGATCGCCGGACGATCGCGCGGGACCCCACGCGTGGCAAATCGGCTGCTGCGCCGCGTCAGAGACTATGCCCAGGTCAAGGGCGACGGCACCGTGACCGGCGAGGCGGCGCGGGAGGCGCTGAACAGTTTGGGGATCGATTCACTGGGGCTGGACGACACGGACCACCGTGTGCTGGACAGCCTGATCAATTCGTTTAGCGGCGGACCGGTGGGGCTGGAGACGCTGGCATCGTCAATCGCGGAGGAGCCGGACACCGTCATGGACGTGTATGAGCCGTATCTGCTGCAGCTGGGCTTCCTGGACAGAACGCCGCGCGGCCGCCGCGCCACTCGCCGCGCGTATGAGCACCTCGGTGTCGAGCTGCCACCCCAGAATGGCGGCCAGGATCCGAACCGCCCGCAGCTACTGTAGATGGCCGAGCAATGGGCGGCGCGGGGGATTCGAAGAACGCGCCCGCGTTTACACCCTGACTCCCGCCTAGCTATAATTTGAGTTGCCGCTTATGACTGTCATTCCGGTTCGTCACATACCTGATTCCGTCCTGCGCGAGAAGACGAAGCGCGTGCCGAATAGCACATCCGCGCTGCGTTCGCTTGTCGATGACATGATCGAGACCATGTACAAGGAACACGGCGTCGGCATCGCCGCCAACCAGGTCGGGCGCGGTCTGCGCATCGCTTACATCGAGATCCCTGAGGAGCACGACGAGGACGACAACATCGTGCAGGAACACTCGTCATACATCCTGATCAATCCGGAGATCATCCGCCGTGTCGGTGAACGAGAGGTTGAGGAGGGCTGTCTGAGCATCCCGGGATGGCGCGGCAAGCTGATTCGCTCCGAGCGCGTCACGGCCAAGGCGCTTGACCTTGACGGACGAGAAATCAGGATCAAGGCGGACGGACTCCTGGCGCAGGCGCTGGAGCATGAGATCGACCACCTCTACGGCATCGTCTACATAGATCGCATGGAGAACATCGAAGAGTTGTATCCACTCGATATGCGGGCCGATGAAGACGCTGAGCAGCAGGCGTCCGAGAATGGGGAATCAAAGCCGCCGCCCGATCCCAACCTTGTGTGGCGACTGCGTCAGCCGGTCGCGCCGGTCGCGCGCCGACGGTGAATATGAAGTCGTCTCCCGCCGACGTTCACGGGACAGTTATCGGCGAGATGCTCGAACGCGCCCGCGTCTTTCTTGCCAATCAACAGGTCGCCGCGTGGGTGGTCGGCGGCTCCGTCCGCGATATGCTCCTCGGCGTCCCGACCGCGGACGCCGATCTGGTGGTGGATGCGGCGAACGTTCCCCAGTTGGGCAGACAGTTCGCGGACGAAATTGGTGGCGCGTTCTATCACCTTGACCAGGAACGGAACTATGTCCGCGTGCTTTCTGCGGCAAACGTGGCAGGGGAGCGAACGCGTTTGGACATCACGCCGCTTGGAGATCGAGACATCGCCGCTGAGCTTTCGCGGCGTGACTTCACAGTCAACGCCATGGCACTGCCACTGGAAAACTGGCAGACGCCGGACAATCTCATCGATCCGCTCAATGGCTGCGCTGATCTCACGCAGCGTGTCCTCCGCGCCGTCAAACCCACTATCTACGCCGATGACGGGATCCGTCTCATGCGCCTGGCGAGGCTGGCAGGGCAGTTGGGATTCGCTGTCGATGAGGAGACGGCGTCCTTGGCCAAGCGCGACGCTGCTCACCTTGCGGACGCTTCACCTGATCGGCTGCGTGACGAACTCTGCAAAGTGTTGGGGCTGCGCGATGCGAAATCCGCCTTGCGCCTGCTTGATGACATCGGCGTGCTCAGCCGAATCGTGCCGGAGCTCGATGCCGCTCGAGACGTGACGCAGCCGATTGAGCATTACTGGGATGTGTTCAATCATCTCATCGAGACCGTCGGATTCATGGATGGCTTGCTTGACGAAGACAGGCGAGCGGCTGACCCCATCCTCTCGCAGATGCCATGGAGCGATCACGTTGCCGACTATTTCGTAGAAGAGCTGTCCGGCGGTGTTGATCGCGCCGTTCTGACCAGGCTCGCCTGCCTGCTGCATGACATCGCCAAGCCGCAGACAAAGACTGTTGAAGAGTCCGGCAGGACGCGCTTCCTCGGCCATCCGGAGCAGGGAGCTGAGGTGACGGAGGCTGTGATGGAGCGATTGCATTTCAGCCGCCGCGCCAACGCCTATGTCACGCTGACTGTGCGGCAGCACCTGCGCCCCATGCAGCTCAGCAACAATCTTGAGACGCCAACACGCCGCGCCCTCTATCGGTTCAAGCGTGATCTCGGTGATGCCGCAATCGGGGCAGTGTGGCTGAGCATGGCCGACTTTTTGGCTGCAAAAGGCCCCATGCTCGACCCCAATGAGTGGCGAAGGCGGGTCAGCCACTGTAGCCTAGTGATGGAGTCGATACTCACCGAGCCCGCTGATGACAAGGCCGCGCCGCAGTTGGTGAATGGCCATAAGCTCATGGAAGCGCTTGGCGTTGGCCCCGGCCCGCACTTGGGGCAGATACTTGAAGCTGTCAAGGAAGCGTTGGCCGCGGACGAGGTGACGACTCCGGAGGAGGCGCTTACGTTTGCCCGCCGGGAATGGGAGGCACGGTTCGGCCCCCTGGCAGGTGAGCGCGGGGAAGACGATGCAGTGAGGAGAGGAAACTGATTTGGAGCGATTGAGCGGCTTACTCGGCGTAGTCGGCCGTCGGCTGCGTCGATGGATCATCCCCGGGTTCATCGTTCTTTTTGTCCTTTTTGCGGCGCTTAGCCTCGTGCGTGACGAGTGGCGCATTCCCCTGACCGACATCGAGCGCGGCCAGCAGGATACGCCTCTCGGCCTGACACTCGGCCTTGATCTGCAGGGTGGCGTCCATCTCGTCTACGAAACCGTCGACCCGAATCCCAGCCCGGAGCAGCTGGATGGCGTGGTGCAGATCATCCGCACGCGCGTTGACCAATTCGGCGTGGCGGAGCCCCTTATTCAGACGCTCGGCGCGAATCGCATCGTCGTTCAACTGCCGGGTGTACAGGACGTGCAGGCGGCCAAGGACCTCATCGGCGCGCCCGCCGTGCTGGACTTCCGGGAGCTTATCACCATCCCCATCGAGCCCGGGGAGGAGACAGGCGTCGAAGTCGAAGCCGAACCGGTTGGCGATGCCGAGGTGGAGGCAACTCCCGAGACTGAACCCACTATTGGTGACAGCGCGGAATCAACCCCTGCGCCGGCTGACCAATCGACGTCCGACGTAGCAGAGTCGACCGCGGGGCCGTCGGACGGAACAACGTCCGCGCCCAAGCTGGCAAATGTCTCGCCATCCATAGTGGCTCAGACGACCCCTGAGCCAACCGTCGTTGCCGAAACGACCCCAGAAACAACTGCTACGGAAGGGCAAACCGAAGCGGTAGAGGAAACACCGGCTCCTGAACCTGAACCCGAGTTCCGCCTCGAATGGGAGATTGCCACGGCGGTTGTCGATGGCGAAGAAGTTGAACTGACGGGTGACCGGCTGGAGCCGGGCTCCGCGCAGGTGGGATTCAACCCGACAACCGGCGCGCCGGAAGTCTATTTCCAGATGGACAGCCAGGGCCGCGAGGCATTCCGCCTCGTTTCACGACGCCTGGTCGGTCAACTGATGGGGATCTTTCTTGACGGAGAGGCGATCCTGACGCCCCGCATACAGTCCGAAATTCCAACGAGCCCCCGCATCACCGGACTCGATCTTGCAGAAGCGCAGATCCTCGCTATCCAGCTCAACGCGGGCGCGTTCCCCATCCCGCTGGAGAAAGAGCCAATCCTGGAGCGGGACGTGGATGCATTCCTCGGCGCGGACGCCCTTGGGCGGGGCCTGCGCGCTGGCATGGTCGGCATCCTCCTGGTTGCTCTGTTCATGGTGCTCTACTACCGCATGAACGGCGTCGTGGCGGCCACCGCGCTCATTATCTACGCTATCCTTGTCCTCGGCACGTTCAAGTCGATTCCCGTTGTCCTAACTCTCTCCGGCCTTGCGGCATTCGTCCTCTCATTTGGCTTTGCCGTGGACGCCAACGTCCTGATATTCGAGCGAATGAAAGAGGAACTGCGGGCAGGCCGCAGCATGGGTTCAGCGATCGATATCGGATTCAATCGTGCCTGGCCTGCCATCAGGGACGGCAACTTTACGACCCTAATCATCGCAGCCATCCTCTTCTGGTTCGGCGAACGGCTCGGCGCGAGCCTTGTGCAGGGCTTTGCCCTGACACTGGCCATTGGCATCGTGCTCAGCATGTTCAGCGCGCTGGTCATCACGCGCCGCCTGCTGCAACTTGTGACCAACTTTGAGCCGCTCCGCAAGACGAGGTTCTATATTCCGTAAGGGGAAACCGAGAATGATCAACTTTGCGAAATACAGGGCAACGTATTTCCTCTTCTCGCTCACAGTTATTGCGGCGGGGCTGGCCGCGTTGTTCCTCGGCCCCGGCCTGAGCTTCAGCATTGAGTTCAGCAGCGGCGCCGCCGTGGACGCCACATTTGTCAGTGCGACGGAGCAGAACCTCGTCGATGAGGCCATCGAGTCGTTGGGATATGAAGGCGCGGTGGTGCAGGGGTTCGGCGACCGCGAGTATTTCCTGCGGCTGCCGTTGGCGGAGGCGTCGGAACGTCAGCAGCTGGACGTGCGCAATGCGCTGGAGGAATATGCCGGGCCGCTGCAGGGCTACAGCTTTGACCTCGTTTCACCCGCCGTTGCCCGCGAGACGGTGCGGAACGGTTTGTTCGCGGTCCTGATTGCCGTCGTAGGCATCCTCGGCTACATCGTCTATGCCTTTCGCAGCATCCGCCACCCGTTCCGCTACGGCATCGCAGCCATCATCGCCCTTGTGCATGACATTGCCGTTGCATTTGCCATGGCGGGACTGTTCATGCTCATCGGCTCGCAGTGGCTCCATCTTGAAATCAGCAGCATGTTCCTCGTTGGCGTGCTGACCCTGCTCGGCTACAGCATTAACGACACCATCGTCATCTTTGACCGCATCCGTGAGAACATCCTGCGCGATACGAACCGCGACATCGTCGCCACAACCAATTACTCGATCATGGAGAGCATGGGGCGCTCCATCAACACGAGCTTCACGACGCTCGTCGTCTTGTTGGCTCTGTTCCTGCTCGGCCCGACGACGATCCGCGATTTCCTCTTCGTCATGATTATCGGTGTCGTGTCCGGAACCTACAGCTCCATCTTCACCGCCTCACAGGTCATCGTCTCGTGGGAGACACGGAGCTTTGGAAATATCCCGTTTATCGGCGGTGGGCGCGGCGGCTCGACTCCCTCAGCGGCCCCATCGCCTAGCGCAACCTAGCGAGCGGACAATAGCGAGGGCAGGGCGTTCACGGAGGAGACCATGCCCGTCACGACTGAACGCATCACCATCGATAGCGACGGCATCGAGCTGGTCGGGGCAATCTCGTTACCGGACGGGCAGGGGCCGCATCCGGCGGTGGTTCTCTGCCATGGGATGCCCGCAGCCCGACCCACTCCGACCTCTGACATCACGCTTTCCGCGCCGACAGATGACGGTCTGACATACGCCGAGATTGCTGAGCTATGCGCCCACCGCGGCCTCGCCGCCGTCATCTTCAACTTCCGCGGTACAGGTGAGAGTGGCGGCAATTTCCACCCGCTTGGATGGGCGCAGGATCTTGAGGCCGTCCTGTCATGGGTGTGGGAACGTCCCGAGGTGGACATCGACCGCATCGGCGTGCTCGGCTCAAGCATGGGCGCCCGCGTGGCGATTCACGTGGCGGCGCGCAGGCCGGAAGTTGCTGCCGTCCTCTCCTTTGCCTCACCCGCCCGTTCGCAGTGGAGCCGCTCACCGGAAGAGATGGTGCAGAACGCGCGAGACGTTGGCATCATCCGCGACCCGGATTTTCCGTCTTCGGCAGAACGATGGGCCGATGAATACCGGGAGATGGACGTGACGCAGTCCGTTAGTCGCGTCGCTCCGCGTCCTTTACTGCTGATGCACGGCGACGCCGATGATGTCGTGCCGCCGGATGACGCTCACGCGCTGTTGGCGGCATCTGATCAATCCACGACGGAGTTGATGATGCTGCCGGGGGCGGGCCATCGATTCCGCAGCAATGTGGAGGCGGTGGACATCGCCGTCAACTGGCTCGTTGAGATACTCAAGACGTGACTTCACGTCGAACCCCCCACAAACGGGAATCCGTCCCGTATTGAGCTTTAAGCCATGACCGGCATCATTGAATCCCTCGGCGGCTGGATCCAGGAAGTCATTCTTGCCATCGGCTACCCCGGGATAGTCGTTCTCATGGCCGCGGAAAACATCTTTCCACCTGTGCCGTCCGAGTTCGTTCTCCCGTTCGCCGGTGGGCTGTCTGCGAGAGACGAACTGAATTTCTGGGGAGTTGTTGCCGCCGGCACGGCAGGCTCCGTCATTGGCGCAATGGTTCTTTATGCTGTCGGATACTTCGCCCGGGAAGCGGGAATACGTCGTATTGTCGCCAGGTATGGAAAATACGCCTTAATCTCCGAGAACGACCTTGATCGTGCAACTGCCTGGTTTGAACGCTACGGTGAGGCAGCCATCGTCTTTGGACGGCTAATCCCCATTATTCGCAGTGTGATTTCAATTCCGGCGGGTTATACCCGTATGAATATCGCTAAATTTCTCCTCTTTACAACCCTCGGGACATTCATCTGGAGCTTGTTACAGGTCTATATCGGCTGGGTGCTGGGTGAGAACTGGGAGAGGATCACGGAGATTACAGGCCCCTATCAAAACGCTACGCTGTTACTGATGGCGGCGGCTGTCGTTGGCTTCTTCGGCTGGCGCGCGTTCAAGTGGAGGAGACGCAGAAGTGATTAGACAAGTGCTTGTCCTAGTCTTCGGGATGCTCATCGGCATCGTTCTGGCGTCGTCCATGTGGCCCAAGAACCGCAGCCCACTCATCCAGTTCAACGCCAGGGGTCTGGTGAGAATCGTCGTAAATCGGCCGGGTAGCGATGAGTGAGAATACTGGCTCTTCTTGTTGTGATGGTCGGCGTGGCGCTGGGCGCCATCGCCTGTTCCGCGGATGAAACCGCCCTTACTTGCGATGATGGTGAGATTTGGACTGAATACCAGGTCTTTATGGGACGCAACAGCGGGGACACAGAAGTTGTCACGGATGAGGCATGGAGAGGTTTTTTGGCCGCCGAGGTCACGCCTAGATTCCCGGACGGCCTGACCGTGCTGGACGCGAACGGGCAGTGGCGGGGCGACGACGATGTCATTCTGCGTGAGCGGAGTAAGGTGTTGCTGATTCTTGCGCCGCAGGACGGGGACGCCCGCGAACGCATCGAGGAGGTTGCCGACGCCTACACCTCCAGATTCCGGCAGGACTCTGTGCTGATCACAACGAAAGATAGCTGCGTCACGTTCTCGTAGCGGCGCGGCATCGACCGCTCTCTGATCGAGCGCGGTTCTGCGAGGTGTGATCAGCGGGTGAGCGGGGAAAGATCCGGCATGTGCTCCCCGGTGTGGCTTCGCGAGCGCCGCGCAACACCGGTCCGAAGCGCCGCCTTGCTGACAGCCCGTGATACTGCTGTCACCACTCGTGAATTGAAGAGGCTCGGGATGATGTTCTCCTCGCTCAGTTCACGGTTTGAGACAACGGCGGCGAGAGCCTGCGCAGCCGCCATCTTCATCTCCTCATTGATGGTCCGTGCGCGGACATCCAATACCCCGCGAAAGAGGCCGGGGAAGCAGAGAGCATTGTTGATCTGATTCGGGTAGTCCGAACGCCCCGTTGCCACTACGCGCACGTATCGATGCGCCTCCTCGGGAGACACCTCGGGGTCGGGGTTGGCCAATGCAAAGACGATGCCGTCGCTGTTCATGCGGGCCAGATCCTCAGGCTCGATGACTCCCGGCCCGGACAATCCAATGAAAAGGTCTGAATCATTCAGCCCCGCGCGGATATCACCGGCGAAGTTGCGCGGATTCGTGTTCTCCGCAAGCCACATCTTGCCCGAGTTGCCCTCAATGTCGCCGCGATCACGGTGAATCGCTCCCTGCCGATCGAACACGATGATATCTCGGAGACCCGCCGCGACGAGCATCCGTGTCGTCGCCACGCCGCTCGCTCCGGCGCCGGTCATGACGGCACGAATCTTACCGATATCCTTGCCAACGACCTTGAGGGCGTTGATCAATGCCGCGGTAACGACGACGGCGGTGCCGTGTTGGTCGTCATGGAACACCGGGATGTCCAACTCTTCCCTCAGGCGTTCTTCAATCTCAAAGCAGCGGGGGGCGGAGATGTCCTCCAGGTTGATGCCGCCGAAGCCGACGGACAACGCCTTGACCGTCTCCACAATCTGATCCGGGTCACTGGTGTCCAGGCAGATCGGCCACGCGTCCACGTCCGCCAACTCCTTGAACAGGATTGCCTTGCCTTCCATGACGGGCAGGGCGGCCTCAGGGCCGATGTTGCCGAGGCCCAGCACCGCTGTCCCGTCCGAGACGACGGCAACGGTGTTTGCCTTGGATGTAAGCGACCACACGGACTCAGGATTCTCGCCGATGAACGAGGCGACGCGCCCCACCCCCGGCGTGTAGACCTGCGAGAGATCACGGTGGTTCTCAACAGGCGTGCGCGTGTGCATCTCAATCTTGCCGCCCGTGTGGACCAGGAACGAGGGGTCTGTGAACGCGACGATCTTTGCGCCTGCCTTACGGAGCGCCCTCGCCACGCGCTGTCCATGCTCCATATTCATCACGCCGATGGTGAGATCACGGACGATACGCTTGCCGCGCGTTCGGACGAGATCGACAGCTGTGATGTCGGCCTCGTTGTCGCCAACGGTGGTCGTGATCATGCCGAGCATGCCGACCTTGTTTGGATACTCAAGGCGAATGGTGACGGTATACCCGTACTCGGGATAATCGGTTGAGACCACAGGCACCTCCCCACAGGCGCTACGAGCCTTGAGCAATCAGTATAGCCGCCCACGCCCTAAAACGTCATTGCCAAACGCAAAGATTGTGGCCTCATTTGTGGAGGCGAACCTCCGTTCAGTCTCCGAACACCACCGTCTGCGCCGCGTCTGCGCTCATCTTGACCAGCTCGTCTACGTCCAGAGCGGCTTCCATACGCTCCGCCTCGACGACGGAAGACCGTAGAACCGGATGCCGCGGCACGAAAAGTGAGCAGCAATCCTCGTCCGGCAAGATGGAGATGTCGAAAGTCCCAAGCCGCCGCGCCTCGGTGACAATCTCCTGCTTGTCCATGCCAATCAGCGGACGCAAAACGGGCATCGTTGCCACAGCGTCGATTGAGGCGATGTTTTCCACGGTCTGGCTGGCAACCTGCCCAATGCTCTCACCGGTCGCGAGCGCCAACGCGCCGACACGCTTTGCCATCTCCTCCGCTACGCGGACCATAAAGCGCCTGTAGGCGACAACCCGGTACGCCGGATTGACCGCCGCGACGATCTGCCGCTGCGCGTCTGCGAACGGAACGAGGTGAAGCCGTGATCCGAACTGTGATTCGTCCAACACACGCACGAGGTCTCGCGCCTTGTCCCGCGATGAACCGTCCACGAGCGGGAAACTGTGGAAGTGTACAAAGTCCACCGTGCACCCACGTCGGAACATGCGCGCCGCAGCGACCGGTGAATCGATTCCTCCGGACAACAGCGCCATAACGTGGCCGGAACTCCCAACCGGCAGACCGCCTGCGCCGGGAACGGACTCCACGTAGACGAACGCGCCCCTCTCTCGCACGTCAACGCGCAGATCGATGTCCGCCCCGCGCAGCTTGACCGCTGCTCCCGTCTCCTCTTGCACAAGAGTGCCGATCTGCCTGTTCAAGTCGCCGGAGGTCAACGGATAGCGCTTGTCTGAGCGCGATGCCGAAACGCGAAAGGTTTTCGCGCCATTCCACTCGGCGCGAATGATGTCCCTGACGCCTCCGATGATCTCGTCATACGCCAGGCCGGTCCGCAGCGCCGGGGCGATGCGGGCGATTCCATAGACGCGTGAAAGGGCGCTCAGGGCAGGGGAGGTATCGGAACCGTCCGGTAAATCCACACGAATCTGGCTGCGTTCTTGCCGAACGGGATGATCCATTCCGGCCCGCGCCAGCGCCTTGCGCACGTTGGTGGCCAACGCGCCGATGAACACGCCGCGGTTCTTCCCCTTGAGCGCCACCTCGTGGTAGCGAATCAGTAGATGTCTTGACATTCGTCTTGCGCCATTCCGTATTGCATGATTGCCTATCAATACTAACGTGGTCGAAGCAGGGCACGCCTCTCTCCTTGACATGCAATTGAACGGCGGCGTACAGTCGGCATGAATTATTGCCCTGAACACGCAGAAAGTGGGGGAGTGGGAGATGCCTGATACAGATCCTGTTACCGGGTACGAATTTTCCGACAGCGAGGTTACGGAGATCGACAACGGCAACAACCGCGCCGGGACGAAGTTCCGGCACGATGGCAAGTGGTACTACTTCAAGAGCCTGTCTGAGCGACAGAAGTTTATTGGCAACCCCGAGGCGTATCTCGGCGGCGGCGAGGATTCTGACAGCAACGACTAGGCGCGCTCACGCTGCGGGTGCAGGCACAAGTTCATCAACAAGGTCCCAATAGGCTTCCGCCAGCGACGGATCCCGATCATTTAGGTAATCGCCGAGCGTAGGAACTATCACCACGTTCGGCGTGATTCCTGTCTCCTGGATTTGACGCCCTGACGGCGTGTGCCAGTTTGAGACGGTCACATACAACGCGGAGCCGTCACTCAGTTCCTGGAATGCCTGCACGCTGCCCTTGCCATATGTCCGCGTGCCATACACCGTAGCGCGGTCATGATCCTGCAACGCTCCGGCCACGACCTCAGACGCGCTGGCTGAGAACCCGTTGACCAGTACGGCAAGGGGCAGTTCATAGGCCTGCCCGTCCTCGTCAACTTCCCATTCGATGCGGCGGCCCTCGCGCGTTAGCTCATACATCGCGAGTCCCTCAGGCACGAATTCCCCGATAATGCTGACGGCGCCGGACAGTGAGCCGCCCGGATTTGAGCGAACATCCAGGATGAGCGCCTCGATGTCTCGTTCGAGCAGCGTGCCGAGCGCCTCATTGAAATCATCACCGGTTTCCCGGTGAAAGCGTTCGACCCGTATGTAGCCAATCGGCGGTCGTTCTGAACCCTCGCCAAAGATTCGCGTCTCAAGGGACGTTGGAACTACTCCGCGCACCACCGTGACGCTCATCTGGGCGCTGGGATCGTCCCATGGCCGCCGGATTTCAAGCACAACCTCCGTGCCGCTCTCGCCCTTGACGATCTCCACGAGCTCGTCGACGTCCATCTCCGTCACGTCTACGCCGTTCACGGAGACGATGCCGTCGCCCGCCTGCAGTCCGGCCGCCTCCGCGGGTCCGCCAATGAACACGTCTGAGATAATGTTAATCTCGTCCGTGGTTCCAACCCGCGCCCCGATACCCTCATACGAGCTCTCCGCAAAGAACTCCTGGGCGTTCTCATACTGTCCGGCATCAAGAAACGTCAGGGCAGGGTCCTCGCCGCGCACGAACAGCCCCCGTCGGGCGGCTTCCGTGACTGCCTCGAATGGCGCGTCGGGATAATCTCGACGCAGGATCTGCATCGCGCGCCAGATGTCCTCGAGCCCGGGCGGCACAGAGGACGGCGCTTCCTCGTCGAAAATTTCCACTTCGGACAGGATGCGGTCGGCTGTATTGAAGCCCCGCTCGCCGGAGGCCGCAATGGACATGAAGTAGATGGTGCGGTCGATGTCGTCCTGGTCGGGACGAAGTGGAATACCGGTGGTCTCTTCAAAGACACGTATCGCCTCTGTGAGAATGCCGAAGTTTCCCGGGCCGCCGAACGATACCCGTTCGGCGCTTGGCGCAACGAACGTCTCACGCACGCCCGCAACCAGGACAATGAAGGTTAGGAGCAAGGCCAGCCCGACCGTGAACGACAGCGCACGGCCCGGGTTCAGTCGAGGCTCAGTACGACGCTCTTCGGGTTCGGGTTGATAGAGATTCATGACCTGACCTCATTCTACGCGTGTCGCATAGTGACACCCGTGAGGTGGGTTCGACACGTTTGCATCGTATACTTGAACGCACAACGACCCTTGACGGTTTCCCGTCACGAGCGATTTACGCGGAGGCAGATGAGCAAGCGACGCAACGGCAGCAGTCCGGGATCAAACGGTCACGCAACGGCCCGGCCCGGCGAGCGTGCGCTGCTCATCGGCGCGGCGGTCAAGAGCAGGGGGGCGTCATGGGCGCTTGATGAGTCCCTTGAAGAACTCAACGCCCTCGCCCAGAGCGCCGGTGCCACGGTTGTAGCCGTCGAGCGCCAACGGCTCGATCGATTCACGCCTCACTACATGGGCAGCGGCAAGCTTGAGGACATGCTGCGTCTTGCGCGTGACGAGGAAATCTCTACCATCATCCTCGACGACGAGCTAACGCCAACCCAGCAGCGCAACCTCGAAGAATCCTTCAAGGTCAAGGTGCTGGACAGAACGGCGCTGATCCTGGACATCTTCGCGCAGCGCGCCCAATCCATGGAGGGACGCCTGCAGGTTGAATTGGCGCAGCATGAATACCTGTTGCCGCGCATTCGCGGCCAATGGAGCCACCTTGAGCGCCTCGGCGGCGGGATTGGAACGCGAGGTCCCGGCGAGTCCCAGTTGGAAACGGATCGACGCCTCGTCCGTAACCGCATCCATCGCCTTAAGGGCCAGTTGGAGGACGTGCGCCGCCGTCGCGCGCAACACCGTGAATCCCGCAAAAACAAGGGCCTGCCCACCGTCTCTCTCATCGGCTATACGAACGCCGGCAAGAGCACTCTGATGAACGCTCTGACGCGTGCCGACGTGCTTGCGGAAGACAAGCCTTTCGCAACGCTTGACCCCGTCACGCGGATGATGCGGCTTCCCGCCGGGGGTGAAGGACTGCTCACGGACACGGTCGGTTTCATTCAGAAACTCCCGCACAGCCTCGTCGCGGCCTTTCGCGCAACGCTTGAGGAATTGCAGGACGCCGACCTTCTCCTCCACGTGGCGGATGCCAACGCGCCTGCCGCGTCAATGCACTACAAGTCGGTGCTCTCATTGCTGGACGAGCTTGACGTCGCCGACAAGCCGCGCATTCTCGTCATGAACAAGATGGACCTCGTTGATGCCGAGTCGTCGCCCGAGTACCGCGTCCTTGTGGACCAGGCTCTGGACAAGACGCCCGATCTCACCATCATCCCTGCATCGGCGCTTGCAGGCCGTGGCCTCGACGACCTTCGCAACGCCATCGAATTCGACCTCGCTTCTACTGCTCGCGCCTAACTACCCAGCCACTCCAGGTAGAGCCGCGTACACAGCGACCCCTGCCTCGCCGTCTCCTGCAGGTCATCCGGCGTGGCCCAGCGCCAGTCCTCATAGAGCGTCACTGCCTCCCGTGAATCAGCCGAGCGCGCAGGCAGCGAGATGGGTAGGGGAGAGTTTTCGTCCCACACCATCGCGTAGACCGTCATTGATTGCGAATTCGCGCCATCGTCGCGCTGACCCTCATTGATCCTCGTAAGACCTCCGGCAGGAACCTGAAGTCCCAGCTTGTCCTTGAGGACGCGTGAGGCGGCTTCGTCCTCCGATTCGCCGTCCCGTGCAGTCGCCGCAGGCAGACCCCACAGGCCGCCGAGCGGATCGCCAGAGGACTTTGGCCGCAAAACGGCAACGACGCGCTCAGCGCCGTCCGTCTGCACGGAGCGAATCGCCACCGAGACGGAACGCTTCACGATGCACGCCTTTCGCTACGACTTGGGTCGAAAACTGTCGGGCAGTGGACTAATACCCCATCTTCCTTGGGCCATATCTGACTTCGCACAATAGATATTATGTTATTTTCAAATAGCTGTGGGCAAGCGTGGGCCAAACTGAATCCGAAATTCTCACCGTTGACATCCTCCAACCCCTGACCCACGATAATCCAGGGAGCGGCCACGACTGTCAGTCTGAGCGCAGCGAAGAATCTAGAGCCCCGCTCCGGCATCGTCATGAACAAAGTCTACCGAAACTACATCATCGGCTTGGTAGCCGTCGGCTTCATCGTTTTGAACCCGCTCCATCTGCCATGGACGATGCAATGGTTCATCGACAGCCGGGCCGGCACTCCGATGGGCGATTTCGTCGCCACGTATGAGTCACAGATCATCGTCGGCGCAACAGTTTACTTCACGGCGGTGATGATTCCCGTCTACATCTGGCTGTGGCGTCGGAGGCGCAACGCCGGAAAAACTCCTCGTAGAGAGACGCCCGCACCGATTGAAAACCCGGAGCCCGGCGAGCCGTCCTACCGTGGCCCCGGCGGCGGTAAGCGCCTGCCGCCAAGCATGAGGCCCAACGCCAACCGCCGACGCCGCAGGCGCTAGAAAAACACCCGCCCGCCATGAGGCGTTACGAGCCGGAGACTGTTAAAGACATCGTTCTCGGCTACCTTGGACGCGGTGGCTACATGCTGCCCACCAACACCTCCGGCAAAGAGCTGCCCATCGGCGACCTCGTTATCCTGCACGGTCGCGGCCATCGAGCAGTCGCGCGATTCGAGTTCGGCGTGTCGCCCGAAAAACTCAACCCATCCGTGGTGGAGGAGTTCAGCAACCAAAAGGAGTCGCTCCAGGCGACGACTGCCTTTCTGATCACTGACGGAGAACTTTCAAACGCAGCGCGGGAGCGTGTGGAAGAGGCTGGCGTCACTGTCATCGCCGGTCAATCGTTGGAGAACCTGGTCATGGCCTATCGTGGCGCGACGTGGCCGCCGTTGAGACCACCGGAAGAACCGTTGCCGTTCCAGCGCTACATTCCCTGGTTCGTTGGGATCTCGCTTGTGGTCATCGTGGCGATCGTCTTGGCTCTGATCTCCGCAGAACTGACGCTTAGGCCCCCGAACCTGGAGGGTTAGCCGCGTCGCGTCCGCTGCCTGTCCTCGCTGTCGATGATGATCGTTACGGGGCCATTGTTGACCAGTTCCACGTCCATCATCGCCCCGAAGCGCCCCGTCTCCACGGTCAGGCCCTGCGAGCGGAGTTCGTTGACCAACAGTTCATAGAGCCGCTCCGCCTCCACGGGCTGCGCCGCCTCTATGAAACTCGGCCTGCGTCCCTTGCGCGTATCGGCATACAACGTGAATTGGCTGACAACAAGCGCTGAGCCGCCCGTCTCCATGAGGGAGTTTTCGAAGTGTTTGGCACCGTCGGCAAAGATGCGCAGCCCGGGAATCTTCCCTGCGATATAACGGACATCATCCTCGGTGTCGCCGTCCCGTACGCCGACCAGGATTAGCGCGCCGTGCTCGATTTCCCCGATAGTCTCGCCGTCGACGCGCACGCTGGCGCGTGAAACCCGCTGGATGACGACGCGCACGCTCTGTTAGTGCGGATGCGGGTGTGGGTGCGGATGGGAGTGGTCCGATGCGCCGGCGGAGGCGTGGTCGTGATCATCGCCGCCGGAAGAGTCCTCGCCGGAATCATCGCCGTCGTCAGAGTCCCTGGATGGCGGCTGTCCGGTCTTCCTGCCGCCGTAATCGTTCACATAGAAGCCGCTTCCCTTGAACACGACGGCAGGCATGGAGATGCGCTGCTTCGCCTCGCCACCGCACTCAGGGCACGGCGCCTCTCGAGCGTCGTGATACCCCTGCCGCACGGCAAAGCGGTGCGAGCATGATTGGCACATATAGTCGTACATCGGCATAACTGGTATTCCCGTTGACTGATTAAGTCGAAATGGCTTGGTAGAGAGAGATGGCTCTCACAATCTAGTAGGCGCCGACCCCCGTGTCCGGATCCATCTTGCCCTGGTCCTCGGCTTCTCCCTTGCGATTCCAATAGCTGCCGAAGCCGGTCTTCTTCTTATCGGTTGTGTAGAAGCCGTCGGCGTTGTAGACGACCTGCGGGATGTGGAGGACCCGCTTGCTCTCCGTCTCGCACGACGGGCACGGAGCGACGGGTTCCGAGTCGAAACTCTGTCGAAGCTCAAAGCGTTGTTCGCAGCTTGGGCAATCGTAATCGTATCGTGGCGCCATTATTTCCCCGTTTCCTCGTGGCCGTACTGACTCGGGTTCGTGTCAACCGCCGGCGGCCATATGGGCGTACTACGTGTCCTTTTCCCGGTTGGCGGCACATAAGATTGTATGTGTGGCCGTATCTGCGGTCAACCTGGCATCTCAAGCCTCGCGTGCTATACTGAGCCAGCTATACATTGCGGATTCAAAGGGGTGGCTCTTGACGACTGACGGCGGGACAACAACGGCCAGCGAGGAAACGGCGACGATTCAGGCCGCGGCGGAAGCGCCGCCGACTCCCGAAGACGGCGATACGCCTGAAATCACGATGAAGACGCTGTTGGAGGCCGGAGTCCATTTCGGACACCCCACCCGTCGCTGGCACCCCAAGATGAAGCCGTTTGTGTTCACGCAGCGCAACGGCATCCACATCATCGATCTCCAGAAGACCCTCAACCGCCTTGAGGCCGCCGCCGAGTTCGTCCGTGAAGTCGCGCTGTCCGGCAAGAAAGTGCTCTTCGTCGGCACCAAGAAGCAAGCGCAGGACGCAGTTTCGTCAGAGGCGACACGAGCCGACCAGCCCTGGGTTAACCAGCGTTGGCTGGGCGGCACCCTCACCAACTTCCGCACCATTCAGTCGCGCATCGACTACCTCGTTCGGCAGGAGGACCGCCGCTCGAAGGGAGAGTATGCCTTCCTGCCGAAGAAAGAAGCCGGACGCCTTGAGGACCGCATCGCCAAGCTCAACCGGTATCTCGGCGGCATCAAGGAAATGACGGAAATGCCCGGCGCAATCTACGTTATCGACGCGGCCCGTGAGAAGATTGCCATCGCCGAGGGGCGCAAGATGGGGATTCCCATTGTCGCCATCGCGGATACGGACTGCAACGTTGACCTCATTGATTACCCGATCCCCGGCAATGATGACGCCATCCGCGCTCTCCGCCTGATGACCGGCCGCATCGCGGACGCTATCATCGAGGGCGCCACCGAGGGACAGAACATGAGACAGGAGGGCGAGGCCGCCGCAGCGACCGCCTGACGCTCCCTACCCTGATCCGGCGAAATCGACCAAAACGTAAGCCTGGAATTACGCAGGCTCCGGCAAAGAGACAGGCACTGACCGCGCCGCCCGGGACGGACGGCGCATGAACAATAACGGCAGGAGTAAGAAGTGACGACAATCTCGGCTGATGCCATCAAGGAACTGCGCGAGCGCACCGGCGCCGGCATCATGGACTGCAAGCGCGCCCTTGAGGACGCGCAAAGCGACATGGACAAGGCAAGCGACCTGCTCAAGGAGCGTGGCATCGCCACCGTCGCCAAGAAGGCCTCCCGCGCGGCCAACGAGGGACTCATTGAGACCTACGTCCACGCAGGCGGGCGCATCGGCGTAATCGTTGAGCTCAACTGTGAGACTGATTTCGTCGCCCGCACGGACGATTTCAAGGATCTCGCCCACAACATCGCGCTACAGGTCGCCGCCATGAATCCACAGGCCATCGACGATGAAATACCCCTTGACGATCTCGACACGGCCGACGGGGAGCCGCGCCTGCTCCACCAACCATTCGTCAAGGACTCTAGCTTGACAATCAACAACCTTCTGACCGATACCGTCTCCAAGGTCGGCGAAAATATCGTCATCAAGCGTTTCGCCCGCTACGGCATCGGCGAGGAATAGAGCGCGGACACGGAGACGCAGAGAAAAGAGGCTGCCACGCTGGACGGCGAAAGACCGCGGCGAGTCCTCCTCAAGCTCAGCGGCGAGGCGCTGATGGGCCCTCGCTCGTCCGGCATTGACGTCGATACCGTCCGTGTCGTCGCATCCGAGATCTCTGACATTCTGCAGACCGGCGTGCAGATGGGCATCGTCGTGGGCGGCGGCAACATCTGGCGTGGCAGAATCGCCCAGGAGTCCGGCATGGACCGCGCCACGGCTGACTACTCCGGCATGTTGGCTACCGTCATCAACGCCCTTGCGCTCCAGAGCACCCTTGAGAGCGTCGGCGCGGATGTTCGCACCCTCTCCGCCATCGCCATCCAGGCCGTCGCAGAGCCGTATATCCGCCGCCGCTCCATCCGACACATGGAGAAGGGCCGCGTCGTCATCTTCGCCGCCGGAACCGGCAACCCGTACATGACAACGGATACGGCGGCGTCCCTGCGCGCCGTGGAAGTCGGCGCGGACATTCTCCTCATGTCCAAGAACAAGGTGGACGGCATCTACGATGCCGATCCCAACGAACACCCGGACGCGAAACGCTATTCCGCCATCAGCTACATGGAAGCGCTCAATCTTCGCCTCGGTGTCATGGACAGCACGGCGCTGACCCTCTGCATGGACAACAACTTGCCCATCGTCGTCTTTGACATCTTTGACACGGGAAGTCTTGGCAGAATACTGAGGGGTGAAACGGTCGGCACGCTCGTCAACGCGAACGGTTCACGCTGAGCGCGCTCGCCCGGGGGAGGACAAGCCATGACGCAGCAGATTCTCGACGATGCCGAGCATCGAATGCAGGTCACCTGCGAGGTTCTCGGGCGTGAGTTGGCAGGTATCCGCACCGGCCGCGCCTCCCCTACCCTGATTGAGGAACTGCGCGTCGATTACTACGGGACGCCAACCCCGCTCAAACAGTTGGCGACCATCACCGCCCCGGAACCGCGCCTCCTCGTCGTACAGCCCTATGACCGATCTGCAACAACAGCTATTGAGCGTGCCATCCTCCAAACGGACTTGGGGCTTTCACCTGTCGCGGACGGCCAATTGCTCCGCATCCCCATCCCGCACATGACGGAGGAACGCCGCAAGGAGATGAGCCGGTTGGTGCGCTCCAAGTCCGAGGATGAGCGCGTGGCCATACGCAACGTCCGCCGCGACGCCATGGACCATCTGCGCAGACTTCAGCGAGACAAGGATATCTCCGAGGACGAGGAACGCCGCGCGGCAGACCAACTCCAGAAGATCACCGACCGCTACACCGGACAGGTCGATGAAATTGGGGCCGCTAAGGAAGCCGCGGTCATGGAAGTCTAGCGCCGGAATCGCCCGCGCATGACACCGCCGGAACATTCACACGCCACCGCCGCCATCCCGCAGCACGTCGCCATCGTCATGGATGGCAACGGACGGTGGGCACGGGAGCGCGAACTTCCCCGCGAACAGGGGCATCAGCATGGCCGCGTCAAGCTGCATGATGTTGTCCGCGCGTTTTCTGAGCGCGGAGTCCGCTACCTGACGCTCTACGCCTTTTCCACCGAGAATTGGCGGCGGCCATCCGAAGAAGTTCAGGGCCTGATGACACTCGCCGCCGAGGCCATCAAGCAGGATGCCCCCCGCCTGCACCAGGAGGGCGCGCGGCTTCTTCATCTCGGACGCAAGGACCGCATCAGCCCGGACATCGCCGCCGCCATCGACCGCGTCGTTGAGATGACGAGGGAGAATACTGGCATCACACTCAGCGTCGCATTCGATTACGGAGGCCGCGAGGAGATTCTTGAAGCGGCCAGAGCACTGTTGAGGGACGATGTAGCGCCGGACGATGTGAACGAATCTGAATTCGCGAGCCGCCTGTTCACCAACGGCCTGCCGGACCCGGACCTGATTATCCGCACCGGCGGAGAACTGCGCATCAGCAACTTCTTGCTGTGGCAGGCCGCCTACGCGGAGCTCTATTTCACACCGACGCTATGGCCAGATTTCGGCCCTGAAGAGGTAACCAAAGCCCTCGACGCCTACACAGCCCGCAAACGCCGCTTCGGAGGCATAGAGGGAGAGTAAACGATCGTCCCCCACTCCCTCCCCCATAATCTTCTTATGCGTATGAACCAAGAGGACGCGCTCAGTAAGCGGGACACACTTCCCCTCCGACTGGCCACAGCAGCCGTCGGCATCCCGATCCTGGCTCTCGCCATCTGGCTGGGCGACATACCGCTCTTGCTTATCACCGGGGCTGCGGCGTTGGTTGCGATTTGGGAGCTGCGTGCCCTGCTCCGGCGCTATGGCGGTGTTGTGTGGCTGCTCGCATCGCTCGCCGTCGCCGTGTTCCTTGCTGCCGGGCTTGCGCTTCGAGGTACAGATGATGGCCTCGCCTGGCTCTCTTACGCCATCCTGATCACGTTCGCCTCTGATACAGCCGCCTACGCAGTCGGAAGCCTCATCGGCCGCCGCCGACTCGCCCCGTCAATCAGCCCAAGCAAGACGTGGGAGGGCGCGGTCGGTGGAATCATCGGCGCGGCGGTAGCGAGCGCCGTCTTTGCCTGGTTCATCGAGCTGGACGCCCTGCAACTTTTCGCTGCCGTACCCCTTGGGGCCGGACTCTCCGTGCTTGGACAGCTTGGAGACCTGACTGAGTCCTGGTTGAAGCGAAAAGCAGGCGTCAAGGATTCCGGCAACCTGCTTCCCGGCCATGGCGGTATCCTTGATCGGCTTGATTCCCTGCTGCCGATTCTCCCCGCCGTTCTTGTCTATATCACTCTCGTCACTACTATGGAATGAAATGAACCAGTCACAGAAGAACATTGCAGTCCTTGGGTCGACGGGTTCCATCGGAACACAAACGTTGGACGTGATCCGTCGGAACCCGGACCGATTCCGGGTAACAGGCCTGGCCGCGGGACGCAACAGTTCCGCCTTCAGGGCACAGGTTGCGGAGTTTCTCCCTGCCCTTTCCGCGACAGGTGCTTCGGCCACGCCGGAGGGACTCGCCTACATAGCGCGAGGCAGCAGTGTCGATGTCGTTGTTGTTGCTATCCCCGGGCTTGCCGCTCTCGCCCCGGCGCTCGCTGCCGTTGAGGCTGGTAAGACGGTCGCACTTGCGAGCAAGGAAGTCCTTGTTGTGGCGGGTGAACTCGTGATGAGTGAAGTGGCCAGAACCGGCGCGGCGCTCCTCCCGGTCGACAGCGAACACAGCGCCCTTTGGCAGTGTTTGACGGGGGAGCCGAGCGATTCCGTCAGCCGCCTGATCCTGACCGCCTCAGGCGGCCCGTTCTTTGCACGTAGCGATGAGGAACTTGAATCAGTCACGCCCGAAGAGGCCCTTGCTCATCCTACGTGGCGCATGGGGCCCAAGGTCACTATCGACTCCGCCACCCTGATGAACAAGGCGTTTGAGGTCATGGAGGCGCGATGGCTGTACGACGTTGATTACGACCATATTGACGTCATGATTCATCGTCAGAGCATCGTCCACTCGATGGTCGAGTTCGCCAACGGCACGCTCAAGGCGCAGCTCTCCATGCCGGACATGCGCCTCCCCATCCAATACGCGCTTGCCTACCCGGAGCGCATCGAACGCCCCTCTGATTGGCGGGAGATGGACTATTCGATTGAGCAGACTTTCGAGGCGCTGGATCGTGACCGATTCCCGTGTTTCTGGCTTGCCGTCGATGCTGCCCGAAGCGGTAAAACATACCCAGCCGTCCTCAATGCCGCCGACGAAATCGCCGTCGAACTCTTCCTCTCCGGCGCCATCCCCTTCACCTCCATACCATCTTTGCTAATGGACGCGCTTGATGCCCACACGCCCGTGAATCAGCCAACTCTTGACGACCTGCTTGTGGCTGACACGTGGGCGCGCGACTACGTCCGAGACACGGCGAGAGAGCGCTGACGTGTCGATCCTCATCACCATTACGGCCTTTGCCGTTGTGCTGAGCTTCCTTGTGCTCATCCATGAGCTCGGCCATTTCTGGGCGGCGCGACTGCTTGGCATTCGCGTCCGGGAACTCGGTATCGGCTTTCCGCCCCGTGCCAAGGGCTTCTGGCGTAACGGCATTATGTATTCCCTGAATTGGCTGCCCGTCGGCGGGTTCGTGCGGTTAGAGGGCGAAAGTGATCCCACCGTGCCGGACGGCTACGCGGGCAAGCCTGTCTGGGCGCGGGCCATTGTGCTCGTGGCGGGCTCCGCCATGAACATCCTGCTCGCGTGGTTTATCTTCAGCGCCCTCGCCTCCCTGCCCGTGGAGCGGCTCGTCGACAGTGAAATCGTGATTGAAGAGGTCGTGCCCGGCTCTCCCGCGGACGAGGCCGGCCTGCGTGTCGACGATGTCATACGCGGCGTGGACGGCCAGGACGTGCTGACATTGAGGCAGCTCTCTGGCCGTATCAACCGCGCGGGCGGCGACGAGGTGGAATTGCGCGTCCTGCGCGGCACCGTCCCACTCGCCGTCTACCTTGTTCCCCGCGCAAACCCCCCGCCCGGCGAGGGACCGATGGGCGTGTCGATTCGTCTGCTCAATCCCGTCTTTGAACGCCGCGCCGCCCCGGTCTGGCAGGCCCCGTGGAACGGCATCGTCCTCATGGGTAACGTCATCACAAGCACCGCGACGGAGATCCAACGCGCCGTCGGCTCCTCCACCAACCCCGGTATTGCCGGGCCGGTGGGCATTGCCCAGGCAACGGGTGAGGCGGCGCAGGATGGGCCGATTTCCCTGCTGATCATCGTCGCCCTGCTGAGCCTCAACCTGGGCATCCTGAACCTGCTGCCCATCCCTGCCCTCGATGGCGGGCGTATCCCGTTCCTCATCCTGGAAGTGGTCCGACGCGGACGACGCCTCTCCCCGCAGCGCGAGAACCTCGTCCACCTCATCGGCTTCGTCTTCCTGCTCTCACTCGTCCTCTTCGTCACCGTCGGCATCGACCTCCCCCGCCTGCTCCAGGGAGACTCCATCCTGCCCTAAATCGCCCTCCACCCCTCCGAATCCCTCGCGCAGAGCCAGCCCCGTACTCGATATGGGGCGGGGGCCCACACCTCCCACAGGGCGGTCATCCCCACTCGCCCATAATCTGGTCTATACTAGTCTAGTATCTAATCTTTAGGAGGCATGATGGCCGTTCAGCAGTCCGGTTCTGACCGTGTGTGGACGGTCGCTGAAGCGAAAGCGAAACTGTCTGAGGTTCTACGACTGGCCGAGGAAGAAGGGCCGCAGCGCATCGGTGTGAGAAGACCCTTCGTCGTTGTGCCCGCGGCGGTGTGGGATGAAAAGACGAAGCCCCGCATGCCTTTGGGCAAGTGGTTAGTGGAAAACACGCCACGAGGTACGAATCTTGAAATTCCGGAACGCGGCGGAGAGTCCCATCGAGAGATTCCCTTTCAGGACATTGAAGAGGACGAACCCAGCGTCAAATGACCGGTTATCTCCTTGACACCAATGTCGTTTCTGAGCGCACAAAGGAAGACCCGGCCCCGGCCGTGATGGACTTTCTAAACAACCACGATGATCTTTGGCTTTCCGCCATCGTCATTGAAGAGTTGGAATTTGGTGTACAACTCTTGCCGCGTGGTCGTCGTCGGGAAAGGTTGAGGGAGTGGTTGAACCTGCTCCTCGACGACTATGAGGGGCGTATCTCACCTATCGGGAGACGGGAAGCTGAACGGGCTGCGGTGCTCAAGGCGCAAGCGCGGCGGAGCGGTGGTGAACTGGAACTGAGCGACGCCCTGATTGCAGGAACGGCAATCGTCAATGACATGGTCATCGTGACGCGCAATGTCAGGGACTTCACCGGCCTCGGTGTCGACGTTATCAACCCTTGGGAAACCTCGTAAGCAACCTGATAACCCGTCTCACCTCCCCCGAATCTCACACCCCTTATGGTATGGTGGAACTAGCCATAAGGAAGAATCAGACGCGCGCGGACAGGAGTAAGTCCGATGAATCAGAGACGTCTATCTCGACAGATTCACGTTGGTGATGTCCCCGTCGGAGGCGATGCAACCATCACCGTCCAGTCAATGACAAAGACGGACACGCGGGACGCCGAAGCAACAATCTCGCAGATCTATGAGGTCGCCGCAGCCGGATGTGACATCATCCGCCTCGCCGTCCCCAACATGGACGCCGCAAAGGCCCTCAAAGAGATCTGCAGCCGCGCTCCTATCCCCGTCATCGCGGACATTCACTTCCATCACTTGCTGGCGCTTGAGGCTATCAAGAACGGCGTCAGCGGCATCCGCCTGAACCCCGGCAACATCCGCGACGCCGACAAGGTGCGTGAAGTCACTACCCTAGCCAAGGAATATGAGATTCCCATCCGCATCGGCGTCAACTTTGGCTCCCTGCCGCCCATCGGCGGCATCGGCAAGACCGGCGATTTCCACCGCCTGGCAGACGGCGTCAACAAGCTCGCCAAGGCCAGCCAGGAGGGCGAGGGAGACTACACAGTAGTCGACCACATGGTGGCAACAGCCCTGTGGGAAGTCGGAATCCTCGAGGACATGGGCTTCGACCAGATCAAGATTTCCGTCAAGGGATTCGATGTTCCTATGACAGTCCAGGCATACCAACGCGTCGCCGAACAGGTCGACTATCCCCTGCACCTCGGAATCACTGAGGCGGGCACGCCGTTCGGCGGCTCGATCCGCAGCGCCATCGGAATCGGCCACCTGCTCCACGAGGGCATCGGCGATACCATCCGCGTCTCCCTCGCAGGAGACCCCGTGAAAGAGGTCGAGGCCGGTTGGGAGATCCTCAAGTCGCTCAACCTCCGCAACAAGGGTGTTACCCTCATCGCCTGCCCCTCCTGCGGTCGCGCGGACGTTGACATCATCAAGTACTCGGAGATGGTGGACGAGGCGCTCAAGCAGGTGGACAAGCCCGTCCGCGTCGCCGTCATGGGCTGTGAAGTCAACGGCCCCGGCGAGGCCAAGGACGCCGACGTGGGAATCGCAGCAGGCAATGGCCGCGGCATCATCTTCCGCAAGGGTCAAAAGGTTCGCGTCGTCCCCGAGTCTGAGTTCGTCTCAGCCCTCATGGAGGAGATTGAGAAGATCGAACTAGACCCGGAACCCGCCACGACGTAACCCACCTTCCCGCGCCACCCCTCCGTCATTCCCGCGAAAGCGGGAATCTAAATCGTATTGGGCAACCAACCTCCGTAACGTCGACCATCCCCTCCCCCCTAACTGACAACCCCGCCGTTGCCGCTGTATCCTATCCACAGCAGATTCGTGGTGGAACCGCGCGTACCCGCGCGCCCGCCAAGCCGATGGGATATGGGAGGATCAGCCCGTGACAAACGGTTCAAATATGTCCAAACAAGAGTGGCTTGAGAGCGTTTACGGCCCGGCCGTCGCCCGCAACAAGGAGCGGCAGGAGCGATTCGAAACCACATCCGAAATTGAAATCGATCCGCTGTACGACCCCAGCGACGTTGCAGACTCTGAATTCGCCAGCAAGGTCGGCTACCCCGCCCAGTTCCCCTTCACTCGTGGCGTGCAACCCACCATGTACCGTGGCCGTCTGTGGACCATGCGCCAGTACGCCGGTTTCGCCTCCGCCGAGGAGACAAACCGCCGCTACCAGTACCTGCTTGAGCAGGGCCAGACCGGCCTCTCCATGGCATTTGACCTGCCCACGCAGACGGGCTACGACTCTGATGCGCCCCTCGCCCTTGGTGAGGTCGGCAAGGTCGGCGTCCCCGTCGCGCACGTTGAGGACATGGCCATCGTCTTTGACGGAATCGACCTCGCCAAGGTCTCAACATCCATGACCATCAACGCGACGGCATCCATCCTCCTCGCCTACTACATCGCGGTCGCCCGCCGCGAGGGCGTCCCCACCAAGGAACTCCGCGGCACCGTCCAGAACGACATCCTCAAGGAGTACATCGCGCGCGGCACCTACATATACCCCCCTGCCCCGTCCATGCGCCTTATCACGGACCTCTTTGAGTACTGCGCCACCGAGACCCCCGCGTGGAACACCATCTCCATCAGCGGCTACCACATGCGTGAGGCTGGCAGCACAGCCGCCCAGGAAATCGCCTTCACCATCGCTGACGCGATTGCCTACGTTGATGCCGCCATCGCGGCCGGTCTCAAGGTCGACGACTTCGGCCCGCAGCTCTCCTTCTTCTTCGTCGCGCAGTCCAACCTCCTTGAGGAGGTCGCCAAGTACCGAGCCGCCCGACGCCTTTGGGCGAAGATCATGGTCGAGCGGTTCGGTTCCGAGAATCCCCGCTCCCAGATGCTCCGATTCCACACGCAAACCGCCGGCGTGACGCTGACGGCCCAACAGCCGGACAACAACGTCGTCCGCTCAACCCTGCAGGCGTTGGCCGCCGTGCTCGGCGGAACGCAGTCCCTCCACGTCAACTCCAAGGATGAGGCCCTTGCTCTGCCCTCGGAGGACGCCGTCACGCTGTCACTCCGCACACAGCAGGTGCTCGCCTACGAGTCCGGCGTTACCGACACCGTCGACCCGCTCGCAGGCTCCTACTTCGTTGAGGCCATGACGGATAAGTTGGAAGAAGAGGCACGCGCCTACATCGAGCGCATCGACAAGATGGGCGGCGCAGTCCGGGCTATCGAGAACGGATTCCCCCAGCAGGAGATCGGCGACGCATCATACAAGTACCAGACGCAGGTCGAGAGCCGCGAGCGAACCGTCGTCGGCGTCAACTCCTTCACCTCCGGCGACGAAACGCCCATGGAGATTCTTCGCATCAACCCGGAGGAGACCAAGAGGCAGGTCGACCGCCTTGAGCGTGTCCGCCGCGAACGTGACGCCCACAAGGCGCAGGCAACCCTTGAGCACCTCGAGGCCATCGCCAAAAGTTCCGACAACACCATGCCCGCCATCATCGACTGCGTGGAGGCCGGCGCCACCACCGGTGAGATCTGTGATGTCCTCCGCGGCGTATTCGGCATGCACAAGGAGCTTCTGGTCGTCTAACACGAACGCAAACAAGTCACGGCTCGCTCAGCCCCGTCATTCCCACGAAAGCGGGAATCCAGACCGAAGCAAAACACCGCAAACGCGTACCGCAAGCAAAGGAGACCAACTTTAAAGATGTTTAAGCGAATAGACCACATTGGCGTCGTCGTCCGTGACATCAAAGAGGCCACGGACACATTCGAGCGCGTCTTTGGGCTGACCGTCGCCGCTCAGGAGACCATTGAGGAACGCGGTCTCATCGCCGCCCTCGTACCCACGTCCAACGTGCGTTTCGAGATCATGCAGCCCATCAACCCGGAGAGCGCCGTCGGCCGGTTCATTGAGCGCCGCGGCGAGGGCATCCAGCATATCTGCTTTGAAGTCGAAGACATCCGAGCCACCATCGCGACCCTCAAAGAGCGTGAGGTTCAGCTCATCCAGGGCGAGCCTGAAGGTGGATTCGTCGGCGAAGTGGAGTTCATCCACCCCCGTGCCGCCAACAGCGTCCTCACGGAGATCGCGCAAGTCACTCGCACCACCCCAACGGAGCACGACCTCCGCGTCCACCACATCACCATCGCAACCGACGACCGCGATGCCGCCGTCGAGAACTGGTCAAAGAGCTTCGATATGAAGATCAACCGCATGATGGAGCGGGAGTCTGCCGGGATGGTCACGGGCTGGCTCGATGCAGGCGACGCCGAGGTTGAATTCGCCCAGCAGACCACGGAAGAAGGCCCCATCGCCAGCGCCATCGCGTCACGCGGCGCGGGCGTTTTCGGCATCGTCCTCGAAACGGATGACGCCGAGGGTCTCGCCGAGCACGTCAAGTCCCAGGGCATCCGCATCGTAGAAGAGCGCGATGGTGACCGCGTCCTCCGCGTCGTCCACCCCAAGGACTTCTTCGGCACCCTGATCATGCTCTCCCAACGCCGCTAACTGCCCCGAAAGGCAACAAAAATGACAGACCAACAAGATCTCCTGCTACAGCGATTTGACCAGGTCGGCCTCCTCGTCCGGGACATCGATGAAGCCGCCCAAAAGGTTGAGGACGTCCTCGGACTCAGCGCCACCGTCAAACGAGACGCGTACGACGAGGGCTATCGCGCCGCAATCATCCCCTTGCGCGTCGGCCGCCTCCTGCTGCTCCAACCCACAACCGACGACAGCCCGCTGGCCAAGCAGCTTGAGGAACGCGGCGAGGGCATGCACCACGTCAGCTTCCACGTTGACGACATCGAGCAAGCCACAGAGGAGATCAAGAGCCGCGGTGGCGACTTCATCGTCCACAGTCCCCAACAGGGCATCACAGGTAAGAACACCATTATCAGCCCCGCCAGCACCGGCGGCGTCCCCGTGGAGATCAAGGAAACAACCCTGTTCACCCCCGGCACGTCCCGCGACATAGGCCTCCACCACGTCACCATCCGTACAGAAGACGTTGGAACCGCCTCAGCCACCTGGCAGCATCTCTTCCGAATGCCCCTCAAGCGACGCGCAGTCTCCGAGGGATTCGGCATGGACACCGCGTGGCTCGACGCCGGCGATGCCGAAGTCGAGTTTGCCCAGGACCTCAATGAGAACGGTCCCGTCGCGCGCGCGCTCAAGCTAATGGGTGAGGGACTGCACGCCGTCGTGCTTGAATCGGACGACCCTGAGGCCGTTGAGGAACGAGTCCGCGCAGCCGGCGTCCGCATGATCGTGGACGACGGCGAACCAACCAACGTGCTCCGCGCCGTCCACCCCCTTGATTTTCTCGGTACTCTGGTATTGATAGCGCAGCGTGACGCGGCCCATGCGGGTATGAACCGCACCCAGCCCGCCGACGGCGACGCGCACTAAGGACGGATCTCAAGATAGCGACCGCCCCACGGAGAGGAGTGACAACAATGACAACAGCAACAGCCCCTGCCCGAGTCCTGATCGCCAAGCCCGGCCTTGACGGCCATGACCGCGGCGCAAAGGTCGTCGCCCGCGCCCTGCGTGACGCCGGCTTTGAAGTCATCTACACCGGCATCCGCCAGACCCCTGAGATGATCGTCCAGGCCGCCGTGCAAGAGGACGTGGACGCCATCGGCCTCAGCATCCTCTCCGGCGCACACCTTGATCTCCTGCCGGCAATCGTCAACGGCCTGCGCGAGAACGGCCTTGATATCCCCGTCTTCTCCGGCGGCATCATCCCCAAGGAAGACTACGAAGCCCTAACGAATATGGGTATCGCCGGCATCTTCGGCCCCGGCACCAGCCTTAAGGAGATCGTAGACTTTACCCGGCAGGTCACCAACACCCCCGCCCCCGAAGAAGACTAGCCTCCCCACTCCGCCTTCCATCCGTCCCCGTCATCCCCGCGAAGGCAGGAATCCAGAAACCGTGCATAGCCGCCAACGCCGGAACGCGGCCACCAAACTCCATAGACCAACCAACAGCAATCGCGAACTGAGTAGAATCAAAGTACACGGCCGCCTACGCCGGAACGCGGAGTGTCATCTCCTTCAAGAGCCAGGTTGGATCGCGAAGTCTAAAAGATGCTGGTCAACGTCAGCGCCCTCATGCAGGAACCCATCGGCGCGCGCCGATCCTACGGCTTCATCGGTGAAGACGTCGGGACCGCCCTCGTCAACTGTGAGGCCGAACTCATGCGCACGGACGTCGGCATCCTCGTCTCCGCCACCTGTGATTGCGAGCAACAACTGACCTGCTCATTGTGTCTCGAGCCCTACCGGCAGAAGCTCCGTTTCTCGTTCGACGAAGAATTCTTCCCGCTCATCGACATCGCCACCGGCCGCAAGATGCCGGATCGCGACACGTCGGAGGACTTGCAGATCAACGAACAGCATCACCTTGATGTTGCCGATGCCGTCCACCAGCACCTGATTATGCATGAGCCGCAGAATCCCGTCTGCAAAACCGACTGCCTGGGCCTCTGTCCGCAGTGCGGAGTCGACCGCAATACGGTATCCTGCAAATGTCCGCCCATACCCGCTCGCAGTGAGTGGGCCAAGCTCCAGGAGCTTTGGGCCAAAAACTCTGACGATTAGCTCGTATCGGAAAGGAACACAAGGAAATGCCACCTCTTCCAAAGAGGCGACGGTCCAGCGCCCGCCAGAACAAGCGCATGGCGCACACAGCCAAGTCGCCTATTCTCACATCGCAGTGCCCCAACTGCGGCAACGCGAGGGTTGCCCATCGCGCCTGCCCATCGTGTGGCACCTACAATGGCAGGCAGGTCATCACACCCCGCCGCGCCGCCGAATAGCAGCAAGAAACAAGGGAGTAGCCGAAAATGACAGTCGCATATCTCTTCCCCGGCCAGGGTGCCCAGGCAGTCGGCATGGGCAAGGATCTCTATGACGCCGTTCCCGCCGCAAAGGCCATATTTGACGAGGCCGATCAGGCCCTTGGGTTTGCACTCTCACAGCTCTGCTTTGAGGGCCCTATGGAGGACCTCACGCAGACCATCAACACCCAGCCCGCCATCCTCACCGCGTCCGTCGCCGCGCTTGAAGCCGCGCGGGAAATACTTGGTGACAAGGGCCTAACTCCGTCATTCGCTGCCGGTCACAGTCTTGGCGAGTACTCCGCGCTTGTTGCCTCCGGCTCGATGACCTTCTCCGATGCCGTCAAGCTCGTTCGTGAGCGCGGCCGTCTCATGCAGGCCGCGGGAGATGCGGCAGAGGGCGCGATGGCAGCCGTCATGGGAATGCCCGAAGACCAACTGCAGGCGATCTGTGAGGCCAATGGCGTGGACATGGCCAATCTGAACTCCGCTGAACAGATTGTCATCAGCGGCTCAAAGGCAGGTGTCGAAGCGGCACAGAAAGCCGCGGAAGAGGGAGGCGCGCGCCGTGTCGTGCCGTTGCCGGTTAGCGCCGCGTTCCACTCCTCACTCATGGACCCCGCCGTCCCCGGCATGCGCACGGCCCTTGAGGGCGCATCCATCTCCGCGCCCACCTACCCTGTCGTCGGCAACGTCACCGCGCAGCCATTGGAGACAGCGGACGAGGTCGTGGATGAACTTGCCCGCCAGATCCGCAGTTCCGTCCAATGGTTCCGCACCGTGGAATACCTCCGCGACAACGGTGTCACCACGTTTATCGAGATCGGCCCCGGCAAGGTCCTCACAGGCCTCGTCAAGCGCACCTTCGAAGAGGCGGAGACCGTCAACGTCGGCAATCTGGAGGAGCTTGAGGCTCTCCGAGCCTAAGCAGGACACGGCTGTGTCTCCAGCGTCCGCGGGCGGTGCAGCCGTCGATCGATTCGCCGAGTCGCGGCGTAGCGCTCGCGCTCTTGCGCTTCAGGCGCTCTATGAGTGGGACGCCGTCAGGCACTCGCCTGCCGACTCCGTTGGTCGCATCGCCGACGATTTCCTTGAGGATGCGGGCCGGGAATCTATCCTCTCCTACGCCGCCGCCCTCGTGGATGATGTGCAACAGGACGAATCCCGCCTTGACCGCCTGATCCAGGAGCACGCGACCGCCTACCCTGTCAATCAGCTTGCTGCCGTCGACCGCAACGCTTTGCGCCTCGCATTGTCCGAGATCACCAACGAGCGCGTGCCCGCCGCCATCGCGATCGACGAGGCCGTTGAACTCGCCAGGACATACGGCGCGGAATCCTCTGCTCGTTTCGTTCACGGCGTCTTGGGTGGTGTGCTTGCGGAACTCTCGATTGACCCCTAATGTAAAGTCAAAGAAGAAACACTCAGCGCAGGGAGGGATTAACACGTGGCTACCGTTGAAGAGAGAGTCAAAGAGGTCATCGTCGCACAGCTTGGCGTCGAAACGGAGAACGTCACCCTCGGAGCGTCTTTCACTGAGGATCTCAACGTCGATTCACTCGACATGGTTGAACTCGTGATGGCGTTCGAAGAGGAATTCGAAAAGAGCGCCGAATTCTCCATATCTGATGAAGACGCCGAGAAGATTCTCACAGTGCAGGACGCGATCAACTATTTCAAGGATGAGGTTGGGATCGCTGACGAGTAGAACCGGAACTCAACGCAGGTCTCCAGGGGCGTGGTTCATTGCTAACAGTGAACCCGTCCTGATTCTTGATGGCCATGGCATCGCCCGTTGCTGACGCCGCGGCGGCGCTCCGTGCCATCGCCGGTGAAATCGCGGTCTGTACCGAGTGCCGGCTCGCCGAAGGTCGTACCCGCGCCGTCCCCGGTGAGGGCGCGCCGGACGCCGATGTCATGTTTATCGGCGAGGGGCCGGGCTTCTACGAGGATCAACAGGGACGCCCGTTCGTTGGCGCAGCCGGCAAGTTCCTCGACGAACTCCTCGCCACCATCGGCTGGGAGCGCAAGGACGTCTATATCACCAACACCGTCAAGTGCCGACCGCCGGACAACCGTGACCCCCGCGATGATGAGCTGGACACCTGTGAGTCCCTGTACCTCCGCAGGCAGCTCCAACTCGTCAACCCCACCCTGCTCGTCACGCTGGGCCGATTCTCATTGACACGTCTCTTTCCCGGTCAGGCCATCTCGCGCGCTCGCGGCCAACTGCTGTACAAGGACGGCCTCGCCGTCTACCCCGTCTATCACCCCGCCGCCGCCCTCCATCAACAGCGCCTGCGGGATGTCATCGTTGAGGACTTTCGCAACATCCCCACCGTCCTTGAGACAGCCAGACGCCGCATGACCGGCGCAGTGGCGGATCAACAGGCCCCCTACAACTCCGAAGAAACAGACACCAACGAGAGCTCGGGAGAGCAGCTGAGCCTCCTCTAGGCCCACAGTTCACCATGTCAACCTCAAACCCACCACTACGCATCATCCCCCTCGGGGGACTAGGCGAAATCGGCAAGAACATGATGGCCATCGAATACGGCGATGACATCCTGGTCGTCGACTGCGGCCTCATGTTCCCTGACGAGGCACACCACGGCGTCGATATCGTCCTGCCGGACGCTCAATATGTCATCGACCGCGCCGAAAACGTCGCCGGCGTCGTCATCACCCACGGCCATGAGGACCACATCGGTGGCCTGCCCCACATCCTTCCGGAGCTCCGCGCGTCCGTCTACGGTACTGCCCTCACTATCGGACTTGTCTCCGTCAAGCTCCGCGAATCCCGACGCCTGCGCGGCATCACTCTCGAAACCGTTGAACCGGGTGACACGTTCAGTCTTGGCGTATTTGATGTCACCCTTTTCCGCGTCAATCACTCAATCCCGGACGCCACCGGAGTCATCATTGACACCCCGGCCGGCACGATCGTCCACACCGGTGATTTCAAGTTGGATCACACTCCCGTGGACGGCAAACCGACGGACTTTCAACGCCTCGCCCAGGCGGGAGAGGACGGGGTGCTCCTGCTGCTCTCAGATTCAACCTATGCCGATGTCTCCGGCCATACGCCCTCGGAAGCCGTGGTTGGCACGGCCCTGGCCCGCTACATCGGTGAGGCAGAGGGCCGCGTCATCGTCGCCAGCTTTGCCTCCCTCATCTCACGCATCCAGCAGGTCGCGGACGCAGCCATCGCACACGGCCGCAGGCTCGGCATCGTCGGGCGCAGCATGGTCGATAATGTCCGGCTTGCCACAGAACTTGGTTATCTCCGCATCCCGGACGGCCTGCTCATTCCCGCCAACCAGCTTGAGTCCAGCGTGCCGGAAGAGACTGTCATCATGACCACCGGCGCGCAGGGCGAACCCACCTCAGCCCTCGTCCGCATGGCGCGCGGCACCCATCAACAGGTACGCATCGAGCCCGGCGACACCGTCATCCTCTCGTCCAACCCCATCCCCGGCAATGAGGCCGTCGTCGGCCAGACCATAGACGGCCTTTTCCGCCTTGGCGCGGATGTCCTCTACAGCCGCACAGATCAGGTTCACGTCCGGGGCCACGCCAGCCAGGAAGACCTCAAGCTCATGATGCGCCTCACCAAGCCCCGCTATTTCGTGCCTGTCCACGGAGACTTCCGCCACCTCGTTCACCACACACGCCTCGCCGAATCCGTCGGCATTTCGGACGACAATATATTCCTCATGAACGATGGCGATGTGCTCGAGATCGATGATGTGGGTGATGCCCGGATCGCGGAGAGTCTCGACCTGCGTGACAGGTTCGTCTCAGGCATCCACGTCGGCAGCGTCGACAATGAAGTCCTGCGCGAACGCGCCGCCCTCTCCCGCAATGGTATCGTCACCGTCTCAGTGCCGATCGACTCCGAGACTTACGATCTCGTGGGCGATCCGGTGATCTCCATGATCGGCTTCCTTGACCAGGAGCGCGCCGATGACCTCTGCGCCCGTCTCATGGAAGTGGTGGAGGACGCTGTCGCCAAGGCGCAGGACACCGCCGTCTCCAAGCCTGCCGCCGGCCTCAGCGTCATAGAGTCCGCCGTCCGCGAAGAACTCAACAACGTCATCTACAAAGACACCCGCCGCCGCCCCCGCCTCCTAATCCAAACCACCCCGCTATAGAGATTCCCTCCTCCCGCCACCCTTCCGTCATTCCCGCGAAAGCGAAGAATCTAGCTGCGCTCAGTCCCTCTCAATCCGCTCTTCCGCCTCCTCAATAGCCTCCTGCACGTAGCGGAGATTGGAATCCGTCAGTTCCCCGCCAATCCGCGCATGGCTCAGAACCTCATCCAACAACGGATCCCCCTGTCTCCACCTCGAGTAATCCGAGTCACTAAGTGCATCCAGTGCTGCGACCTCTTCCCCGGAAATATCGTCCAGGAATTGCATATCAAGTAGCCGTACCGCAATGTTCGGCAGATGGTGCGCAGCCAGGCGCCCTGCTGCAATTCGTTCACTCTCCGTAATCTCGTCGTCGGACAACCAATCCGTCTCAGCGAGCTTGTCGAAGAGTTCGGTTCTCTCGGGAAAAGCCTCCCGAAACATGTAGAGAAGTACCCACCCTTCATGCGTTGTCTCTTGGAACTCTCTTCGTCCGGTGTCGAGGTTCCTCTCTGTTGCGCGAACCTCAGGAATCCCATCTCGGTACCAGGCAAGCCCGTCCAGGGTTTCAGTGAACCAGGGATTGACCAGCGGCATAAGCTGCAGCACCAGGTGCGGAAGTTCTGGAAACCACACAATATCGAAGGCGCTATAGCGGTCTAGAATCTCATTGGCAGCTGCAGGATCAATCCGTGTTGCCGCAATCAGGACTTCCCATGTGCGTGACGAGTAACCACCGGCCGCCATCACTCCCATACTCGCCACCTTCTTCGCTGTCTCCACGTCTATCGACGCATGAATGGTCGCCCTCTCTGACACGGTTGGTGAGATGTAACTTTCTGCGAAAGTCTCGGCCAGCGCCCAGAATACCTCGGGATAGAGCACGCCCAACCGGGCGAGGTAGCTGGTGGCCCACGCTGAAGCCCCTTCACGGTCGGTGTGTTCGTCCAGCCACGCCTCAATCTCAGGCTCGTTCGCCTTGACGTACGGATAGAACACGTCCACGAGGTTGTAATTGTCCACAACAACCCCATCGGCCGTTAGCTGATCCAGAAACGACTGCACTCGTTCCTCTCCGCGTTGAGCAAACGTGTCAAAAACACTGAGGATCTCTAGGTCGACTTCGTCCAGGTCATTCAGGAATGGCATCGACAGGATCTGCATTGCAACGGCATCGCTCTCGTATGATCGCGTGGTTCCTGTCAGGAATCCCAGTACCGCAGCAAGAACCTCCACGTCCGTGGCATAGTGGCTGGACGTAGTCCAATACCTTTCTAGTAATGCGTCGAAGAGATCCGGATATGCCTCCGCCAGATAGCAGAGATCCTCAGTCAGGCTGTCCTTCTGCGCTTGGTCCACGTCAGTGCTGCGATACCAATCGAACTGGCTGATTAGCTCCAGTTTCGACTCTTCAGGCGTGGGCGTCGGAGTCGGCACAACGGTGGGAACAGGCGTGAACGTTGGAAGCGGTGTGGGTGTTGGCGGCGTGGGAGTGGGAGTCGACGTGGGCGTGGGAGTCGCCGCGGCAGTTGGCAGTGGGGTGGCTGTTGCTGGTTTGGCCGTCGACGACGGTGATGGGGACGGAGATTCGCTGACTGTCGCGGTTGGCTGTTGCTCTCCGCAACCCGCTGCCACCACAACCAACAAGACCAGAACGAATGCGAATGTGGCCCCACGTACCCATGTCTTGTGCATCAGCGGTTTCCTCATCAGTCACTTCCGGAACCATGATGCCGGGAGCGCGCAGCGAGTCATCTTGAGCTGCTTATGGCGCCGCCCCCCGCGATGGCCGCCACTAATCGTCTTCCGTTCCAAGCCCGTATCTTGCTAGCACGTCATTGATCACGGGTTCCACCAAGTGCCGGTTGGCGTCAGTAATCTCGCCGTTGAGCCTCTCGTCGTTCAGTACGTCACCTAAGGGAAACTCAACCGAATCACCCGTTGCATGAAGAAAATTGGCAATTGGAACCAGAATCAAGCTGTCTTCTCGCTCGACCTCATCAAGGAACTCCATATCGAGCAGCAGGCCGGCAACGGGATCCCCAAAGCCTCTTAGTCGGTTTACGGTGTTGTTCTCGTCGGAAGTCAGATCATTCCTAATCCAACCCTTTGTCAATAACTTGTTAATCCAGTCTTCATTCTGAATAGTGGTCGCCAGAATCGCTTCCACCGTGCGCTCTTCGCGGCTTGAAAAGGCCCTTGTTCCCCAATCCTCTTCTCTCAGATTCGGTCCATCCACCCCGTCTCGCACCCAATCGAAGGTGCGGACTGTTTCCACAGTGTCCGGCGCAAAAATGGAAGCTGCGTCTAGCAGCAGCAACGCCAACGCCGAGTGATCCGCCCCTCCCTGCAACTCGTATTTCTCGACCAGGAACGTGGCAGCGTCGCCGTCCGCCTCCGCCGCTCGTGCCACAAAGCCCCACACCGAATTATCCAGCCCTCCGCTAACCCTATTGAACGGCATCTTCACTAGCCGCTGAGCTAATTGTTCGTCGATTGCAGCAAGGTCGCTGACATTCATTACGAACCCCGGCAATTGAAAGAAATCCCTAAAATGCTCAGACATCGCGGAATACGCCACAGGGTATTTCGTATGCAGCTGAACCAAATCTTTTAGCAAGAAGATGTCACGGCGCTCCGGCAGCCTGCCACTGTAGATCCGCTCCATCCCCGCCGCGTCCTGGGTTTCCATGTATAGGTAGTAAACATCAACTTCTCTATCGCTATCAGTAAATCCGCCTTTCGTGATTGCGTAGTCCACAAAAGCGCTGAATGATTCGGGGCCCCCATTCACAACTTCACCAAGAGCGCGGTATTTGTCCCACTCTGTACCATCAAGAGAGTCAAGGAACGGCATGTTCAATACCTTGATAGCTGCCGCTTCGTTGTCGGCAACACGCGCGAGAAGGCGGATATGATCGATTGCTTCGTTGACCCGTATGAAATCTGCAGGTACATCCGCTGGGTTTAGCCATGCCTTTTGTACCAGGGATTCAAAGAGGAGTGGGTACTTCATAGAAGTCTCCAGCAACAGAAAGATCAGGTACGACTTGGACTCCTGATCGGTCTCCTCATTTGTGTACCAGCCCAACCGCGAGACTGTCAGCTCTCCAAATGTTGGTGTCGGTGTTGGTGGCACGGGAGTGCGGGTAGGTTTTGGGGTCGCGGTCTGAACTCGTGTCCCCGTCGGCGACGGGATCGGAAGTGTCGTCGGCTGTTCAGCACTCGGTGAAGGCTCGGGCGAAACGGCGGGCGTCACTGTGCCTACTCTTTCACCACAAGCTGTCGCCAACATCACTGCCAAAATAATCACTACCGTAGCCAACTCTGCAATTACCGTGTACTTCAACTACCCCGCTCCCCTGTTAACCCGCATATCCCCGCGCCTCGTTGGATGTAATCATAACTGTTGAGGCAGTATCAAAATACAGCGCGGCGTCGCCGGAGACTCGATCAACCCCTATCCCACCCCACCTCTCCTCCCCCCGCACCCGCTACAATCAAATACAGACTCACGGGGGGGAACCGATCAATGACAAGCAACGGAGCATCCAACAACAATCAGCAAGGCGCGCTCAGCCACCTGAGAATCATCGAATACGGTGATATACCCGCCTCCTACGCCGCCCGATGGCTGGGCGACCTCGGCGCGGACATCATCAAGGTTGAGCCTCCCGGCGGCGACCCCAACCGTCACCTGCCCCCTTTCGCCGGAAACATCCAGGATCCGGAGCGCAGCCTCGCGTTCATCAACGCCAACCTCAACAAGCGCTCCATCGTCCTCGACATCATGAATTCAGATGAGGACCGCCAGACCTTTGTCGACCTGCTCACGAGCGCAGACGCTCTCATCGAGGCCACCCCGCCCGGCACGCTCGAATCCATAGACCTCACACAGGAATCCCTGCTTGGGCGCAACCCCTATCTCGTCACCACCTCTATGACCCCATTCGGCCAATGGGGCCCCTACTCCGGCTACAAGGGCGGCCACGCCGTCATTGAGGCCCTCTCCGGATTCATGAGCGCGCACGGCGATGACAAGATGCCGCCCGTCGCCACCCCGGCCCACCAGACCTACCAGGTCGCCTCCGTCCATGCCGCCTATCTCACTCTCGCCGGTATCCGCCACGCTCGCCTCACGGGAGCGGGACAGCGCGTCGATCTCTCCATCGCAGAGGCCACAACCTACATGGGCTCCAGCGCCATCGCACGCTACACCCAGCGCAGTGAGATCGTGGAGCGCAACGGGGCGAAGCCTCAGGGCGGCGCATCCAACATCTTCCGCTGCAGGGACGGCCGCTACGTCTATCTCTCCATCTACATCCTCCCGCACTGGCACCTCATCACGCGTGAGTGGATGGAGGACGCGGTCCTCTCCGCGCCCGAGTGGGACGATCAGGAATACCGCGGCGCGAACGATGACGTCATCAACGCCATCTTCCAGTCGTTCATCGAGCAGTTCGATGCCGACGAGTTCGTCGAGGAATGCCAGCGCCGCGGCCTGCCCTGCGCGCCCGTCAATACGCCCGGCGATTTCCTCACCAGCCCGCAGCTCACCCATCGACAATGGATTCAGGAGCTTGAGCACCCCGTCATCGGCAAGTACCGTGCCCCAGGATTCCTCTTCAAGATGTATGAGACACCCATGCGGGCGTGGCGGCACTCTCCCAGGCTTGGCGAGCACCAGCAAGAAATCCTGACCGAAGCGCAAAATGAACGACAACCCATCGCTGCAGCCGCCTCTCGCAACGGCCACGCGCAGGACGAATCCATGCTCGCCGGTGTCCGCGTCGCCGATCTCACCCGCTTCTTTGCAGGCCCCATCGGCACTATGTTCCTCGGCTTCTACGGTGCGGAGGTCGTCAAGGTTGAGTCGGAGCTGCTCGTCGCCAATCGTGACGCCAACGGCCCCCTCTACCCGGACATGAACCGCAACAAGCTCAGCGCCACCATCGATCTGCGCCATGAGGACGGCAAGAAACTCATGGACAGCCTGCTCAAGGAGAGCGATGTCTTCGTTGACAACTTCTCTCCGCGCGTGATCGACCGTCTCGGTTTTGGCTGGGAGCACAACCGTGAGGTCAACCCCGGCGTGGTCCAGATCACCGCGCCCGGCATGGGGCTGGACGGCCCCCTCACGTCGTGGGTCACGTGGGGCAACCAGCTTGTCGCCTACACCGGCCTCTGCTCCATGTGGGGATTCAAGGAGTCCGAGATGGACGCGCACGGCAAGCTCGTCATTCCCGATTACCTCGGCGCGAGCCTCATCGCTCTTTCGTCGATCTCAGCTCTCGAATACCGTGACCGCACCGGCAAGGGACAGTTCATCGAACTCGCACAGGTGGAAGCGCAGGGCGCGATCATGGGCCCCGCCATCCTGGACTCCACTGTCAACGGCAATGAATGGGAAGCGATGGGCTACAACGAGGTTCTCGGCAGGCACTACGCCCCCTACGGCGCGTACCCGTGCAAGGGCGACGACGAATGGGTGGTGGTCGCGGTAGAGACCAACGAGGAATGGCAGGGATTCGTGCAGGCAATGGGTTCGCCCACGTGGGCGAAAGACCCCAACTACTCCACCCACGCCGGCCGAGTCGCCGCCAAAGGCGATCTCGATGCGCAGATTGGCGAATGGACGCGCGGCTACACCAAACGGCAAGCCATGCGCATCCTGCAGAACAACGGCGTCCCCGCCGCCGCCAAGTACACCGGCGAAGACCTCTATTCAGACGTCCATTTCCGACAGCGCGGCCACATTGTGGATGTCCATGAGCCGCCGTGGGGTGATCTCTCCCACCAGGGCCTCCCCGGCATCCCCTCGCTAGCAGAAGCCCACGGCGACGGCCCCCCGCCCTGGATCGGCGTCCACAACGACTACGTCTTCAAGACCTTGCTGGGCCTCACCGACGAAGACTACGCGGAGGGCCAAAACTCCGGTGCAATCCGCTAACCAGAATCCCATCCCCCCTCGCGCCCACCGCCTCATTCCGGCGAAAGCCGGAATCCATCGGGAGTCCCCTCTCCCTGAGGGAGAGGGCTAGGGTGAGGGGGTGATGTAACCCTGCTCACCCCGAGCCTGTCGAAGTGTGAGCCCTGCGCCTCACCGTCATTTCCGCGAAAACGGGAATCCAGAACCGGGAGTGCAGCCAAGCCACGTAGTGAGCCCACCCCCCTCATTCTGTCGATTGCATGTCCGGTGCCCAGATACGGGGTCGAAATCCATCCCTGTGTCATTCTGAGCGCAGCTAAGAATCTACGCCTTGCTGAACCGATAGACAGTCCCCTACTCTCCTGCCCCATCCTTGCCGGAACGGGCAACGAAGATAATGACCGAAGTCCCTGGTACTAGAACGGGACCCTTTCGTTAATGCAGCCACGCCTCTGGCCTAGGAGAGGCGCCCTCACGGGTCACGGTTCTCACCCGGCAGACCGTCGCCGTCTTCCTTCGACGTCTTTGCGCCGGCTGGACAGGGCGACGTATATTTGACTTCTCGGGGCCAATCGGGTTTATTTGCTCGAAATGCCCCCAAGAACCGCACTTACGAAAAGGCTTGATTCCGGCATGTGACTCATGACCGGTAGCGGTGGAGTGGATGGTCAGAAGCCAGCCAGCGCTTGCCATTCGAACGAGCCAATACATAACGTGAGTGAAGCGGGCAGCCCGGCGCTCGCCCTATGATGCGCCGCTCAGTGGGGTCAAATGTCAACTGGAATGGGAGCCTTCGCGGTGTCGGTACCTCTGCTTGCCGTCGTTGCCCTTGTCGGCCTAGTCCTGACGTTGGCGGCGTGCGATGATCCCGAACCTACGCCCACGCTGGTTCTTACGGCAACACCCGCTCAGACCGCGACGCCCACACCCACGCTTGCATCCACACCCGCACCTGCGGGGACATCAGCGGCGCCAGACAGGGAGGCGCTGGTCGCTCTCTACAACGCCACCGACGGTCCAAACTGGGTTAACAACACCAACTGGTTGAGCGATGAACCTCTGGGAGAATGGCATGGCGTTCAGATTGGCGAATCCGGCAGGGTAGTTAACGTGCTCCTCTATGCGAACAACCTTAATGGAGAACTACCGCAGGAACTGGGCAACCTCTCTGCCCTGTACACCTTACAGCTCTCCCAAAACCGGTTGACTGGCGAGATACCGTCCTCGATAGGGAACCTGACCAGCCTCGAAAGTCTGGGACTGAGCCAAAACCAGTTGACTGGCGCAATACCGTCCTCGATAGGAAATCTGTCGAGTCTGACCCACTTAAACCTGGGCGATAACCGGTTGACTGGCGCAATACCGTCCTCGATAGGAAATCTGTCCAACGTGGTGGGTTTGTACCTCCCCAATAACCAGCTGAGCGGCGAGATACCCTCCGAGCTTGCTGGCCTCCCTAACCTCGAGATTCTGATACTCTCAGGTAACCAATGGGGAGGGTGCATCCCTTTGGGCATAGCGGAAGCGGTAGCAGAGGAAAGTGACATCCGCTGGTTGGGCATTCCACTCTGTGCACAAGCCGCAGGCACGGCCATGCCGACCCCTTCGGCAATGCCCAGTCCCACGCTGGTTCCTACGGCAACACCCGTTCAGACCGCGCAAGGGGCGGGAGTGAGCGAGGGCGCTATGGTCCACGGTGCACTCGCATGGCACGATGCAGGATACAGAGGGCAGGGCGTCAAGATTGGCATAATAGACTACGGCTTCGAAGGTTTTCAGAGCCTCATGGGAACGGAACTGCCGGCATCAGTGCAGGCGCGTTGCTACACAGTTACAGAACAAGAAATCGAGGATGTATTTGAGTCGTCCCCTGATGATATCAGCGTCTTCACATCCAACCTCGCAGACTGTGAGAACACGGAATATGGTGGACATGGAACAGCAGTAACCGAGGTAGTATTCGACATCGCCCCGGACGCCACCTACTACGTAGCACACACTTCTACAAGGTCAAAAGGAGACTTGCGAAACACCGTGGATTGGATGGTGGCGCAGGGCGTTGATGTCATAAATACGTCGTCGTCTTACTCCCGTTTCGGTCCATCCGATGGCACGTCCATAATCTCAGACGACCCCATCAATACCGTGGATATAGCTGTTGCGGGGGGCGTCGTCTGGGTGACTTCTGCCGGGAACGCCGGCACCAGGACAGGTAATTGGTTTGGAGACTTCTCTGATAAAGACTCCGACGGGTTGATAGAGTTTAACGGCTCTGATGAAGCCAATCGATTCCACAGTAGTAGTGGACGTGGCGGTGGCATTTACGTGTCATTAAGTTGGGATGATAGTTGGGATCGCCCAACCCGAGACTTGGATCTTTGCCTTCTGACGGATGGTGGAGACCTAATTGAATGCTCTGATTCTCCTCAGACAGGAGAGGTCGGCCAATATCCCTTGGAATCCATCGTTCACGAGTCACCTCGTGAAGGGAATTACTATATCGAGGTGAGACACTCCAGCGGCAGCGCTCCAAAATGGGTCAGTATATTTTCATTTTTGGATCTTGAACACAACACAGGAGGGCACTACACCATTGCGAGCCCGGCCTTGAGCCGCAACCCCGGTCTGCTCGCTGTAGGTGCGGCGCCCTGGCAGAACCCGCACGTCATCACGCCACTCAGCAGCCGCGGCCCTACGACGGACGGCAGAACCAAGCCCGACATTACGGGTGCCACCGGAGTCAGTTCGTCCGTGTATGAATTCGGTTTTGGCGGAACCAGCGCGTCATCACCCAATGTTGCTGGGCTTGCCGCCCTGGTAAAGCAGCGCTTTCCGCACTACTCCCCACAGCAGGTAGCCGATTATCTTAAGGAGCATGCCGAGCCGCGCCCAACCGCAGACCCCATTCTCGGACCGTCGGCACATCCCAACAACACTTGGGGCTATGGCTTCGCGCGGCTTCCTCCTATTTATGTTGGCCAACAACAGAAGGCGAATTCGCCTCCGTCAGCACGGGGGCTCTCTCCACGCGGCAACTCGGAAGGTCTGGAATCTTGGCCATGTAAAGCCCCCTCTGTTCATCGGATGGCGCATGAAGAACGTAGTCCAATTGGAATAGTTCCACGTCGCCTGGGTTCATGCCTACCATTCCATCATCACCCCTACCCCGCCCCCCGCAGCTCCCCATCCAAATGCCGCAGATACTGGAACGTGAATATCCCCGTCTCGTGCGCGTCCGACCACAAGAACTGCACCGCGTACTGCCCCACCTGCATCCAGTCGATGGCGATTACATCCTCAGGCACATCGTCCTCAAACACCACGCGCTGATTCGTCCCCTCCAGCACGCACATCGCGCACGGACAATTCCCCCGCAGGAACCGATACGGATAGTGGCTCCCGTGCCCGTCCTCCCACACCGCGTGGATGCCATCGGGCTCCAACCGCAGGATCGTGATGCCCGGAAACCGCTCTGGATTCTGTCGTGACGTCATGCGCTCAGTGTACGTCACGCCGTACAATTGACGCATCGACGAATCGGCGCAACACAGGGACGTTGGGGGGGAGAAAAGTGACGACAGCAGACAGGCCGACGGGAGAGCCGGGCATCACGGAGCTGCCGGAGCAGCGCATCGCCTACATCAACGTGCGCGGCCCGTATGAGCAGTTCCCGGAGGCCCTGCGCCGCCTGTTCACATGGATCGAATCGGCGAATGCAGTGATCGTCGGCCCGCCCGGCGGCACCTACAAGGACGACCCCTCCACCACCCCGCCTGACCAGCTCGATTGGGACGCGTGGGCGCCCATCGCCCCGACAACCCCCGAGCAGGACAAGAACGACGATGGCATCGGAGTGATCAACGTCCCCGCCGGCCGCTATGCCAACGTCCTCCACAAAGGCCCGTATGACAGCATCCCCGCCGCCTACGGCCTCCTCTTCACCTGGCTCGCCCAGCAGCAGATCCAGCCCGCCGCCCCGCCAATGGAGGTCTACCTCTCAGACCCCGAAACAACCGCCGAGGCAGACCTTATAACCCAAGTACGCGTCCTCATCACGTAAGTCCCAACCCTACGCCCCCTTCGTCATTCCCGCGAAAGCGGGAATCTTGAACCCGGAGTACAGCCAAACCCTGTATCGCTCTTCCCCTTATTCCGGCGAAAGCCGGAATCCATCGGGAATCCCCTCCTCACATCTATGACAGCCCCGGCGCCAACGAGGGCGACCTGCGATGTTTCGTGCCCTGCTCAAAGGCGTACGCGTAGTTGAGAAGCGTCGCCTCTGTCCACGGCGTGGAGATCATCTCCAGGCCAACAGGATGACCGTCCACCGTGTACCCGGCCGGCACCGTGATGGAGGGATAGCCGCTCCATGCCGAGAGATGACAATTACTCCCCGTCTGGAACTGCCCGATTGGCGCAGGCGGCAAACTCAACGTCGGATACACCAGCGCATCCAGGTTGTGCTCTGCCATAGCAGACTGAACCGCCGTCTGCGTGTATTCCGTGCTCTCAGCCAACGCCTTTAAGGACTCCGGCGTTTTCGTTCCGCCGGTCGGCGCGAACGGCATGATGAGCGGCGCGCCGGAATCAATCTCCCGCAACTCCTCATAAGTAACCGGCGCCAGATCGCCCAGACCCTTCAGGTACGCATCAAGCGCGTCGCCATTCTCATAGAGCCAGCGCCCCCACGTATTCTCCCCTTGTGAAAGGATCGTCTCCGCATGCAGTATCTCAACAGGGTCCACGACCGTCGCCCCAAGACGTTCCAGGTCCGCTACCGCGGCATTCATCACCGCCGTGACCTTATCGGCCTCCGGTCCCGTCCCGAAGAATGAGCGAATCACGCCGAGCCGAGCGCCCTGAAGACCCGTTGAACTCAGTCCTTCCGTGTAGGACGCGGGAACACGGCCCTCTGCATTGGCCGTAACCGGGTCTCTCGGATCAGGCCCCGCAATCGCTCTAAGAACAGTGGCAGCATCCCGCACGGTACGTGTCATCGGCCCAACCGTATCGGAAGTCGGTGCGTCAGGGATTATTCCCGCGTTGCTGTTCAGCCCGTACGTTGGACGCAGACCGACGAGTGACCCATACGCCGATGGGTTCCTGATTGAGCCTCAAGTATCAGTGCCGATGCCGATCACGCCGAAATTGGCCGCTATGCTCACACCCGTACCGGCGCTCGACCCCGACGGATTCACGCTCGTATCGTACGCATTGCGCGTCTGCCCACCCAGACCGCTCGCGCCGTTAATGCCTCGCGCCATCTCATCAAGATTCGCCTTCGCCAGGATGATCGCCCCGGCATCACGCATCCGCTCAACAATCGTCGCGTCATCCGGCGTCAGCATCCCGTTCAGCGCCAGGTTGCCTCCTGTTGTCGGCATGCGGTCGGCCGTATGCATCAAGTCCTTGATGATGACGGGAATGCCGTGCAATTTCCCCCACTGGCTGCGAGGGAGATTCCTATTGTCGATCTCCTCAGCCAGCCGCAGCGCGTCCGGATTGATGGAGATGATGGAATTGAACGCCGGGCCGGACTTGTCATACGTGCTGATGCGCATGATGTAGGTCTTCACCAGTTCCCGGCACGTGATGTCACCCTTTTCCAACGCATCGTGAATGTCCGCAATCGTCGCTTCCATCACATCGAACCCGGCCCCGGCTTGTGCATCCACACTCATCGCCATTGCCCCTCCCCCCTCGCTCAACGTATGTGGGCTGTTGCCACGCACCCTATTGTGGCATCCCCTCGTTCGGCCCAATGCAAATCCCTTACTTGATATAGGTCGAGGGGACACCCAAGCTGGCACGCGGCAGTCAATCCTCTTCTACTGCCAACCCGATCGCGTACCGAGAGCCGAAGCGCAACCCTCTAAAACGTCACAGCACCTCGCGACGCCGAAAACGCGAGCCACCTATCCGTACTTGTAGACTTCCAGTGGCACAGTGTCCGGCTCTTTAGGCCCTTCGTGCACGATGCGCCGCACATTCTCCGTCGATTCACGACTGAATGTCTTTTCTCCGCATTTGCCACACACCGTGGCAGGAACGCTTCCAACCAGGACATACCTACCACCCACGTTGAAGACTTCATCAACCAGTTCTTCCCTGCAGTCCTCAGCGCCGCAAACGATGCATGTCGTCATGGCTGCCTCCGCGTCCCCACACCCTCATTCCGGCGAAAGCCGGAATCCATCGGGAAGTCCACCCCCTAATACGTCACAGCCCCCCGTGACGCCGACGAAACCAGCCGCGCATACTTCGCCAGCGCCCCGCGTGAATGTTTCGGCGCAGGCTGCGTCCACCGCGCCTGCCGTTCCGCAAACTCCGACTCCGAAAGCTCCACCTCGATAACCCGCCGATCCACATCCAGCACGATGATATCGCCGTCCTCCAGCAACCCCATCGGCCCGCCCGTCATCGCCTCCGGAGCGACGTGGCCAACGGCCAGCCCATGCGTCCCGCCGGAGAAGCGACCATCGGTGAGCAGTGCGACTTTCTCGCCGAGCCCCTGCCCCGTGATCGCCGCCGTCACCGCCAGCATCTCGCGCATCCCGGGCCCGCCCTGCGGCCCCTCATATCGAATAACGACAACGTCGCCCTCGCCGATCTCGCGCGCCTGCACCGCGTCGAAAGCGTCCTCCTCGCGATCAAACACACGCGCTGGCCCGCGATGGTGACGAATCGGCGTACCCGCAATCTTGATAACCGCGCCCTCCGGCGCGAGATTGCCCTTGAGAATCGCAATACCGCCTGTCGGCCCAATGGGATCCGAAGGCTCGTGCAGGATGCCTGCCCCGCCGCCCGGCTTCACCGGCTCCAGCGTCTCGGCAAGCGTCTTGCCCGTGACCGTCACGCAATCGCCGTGCAGATAGCCCGCGTCCAACAAGCGCTTCAACACCACGGGCACCCCGCCCGCCTTATCCAGGTCGGACATCACATACTGCCCACCCGGCTTCATATCCGTGATATACGGCGTCTTGTCGCTTATCGTCTGAAAGTCCTCGATGTCCAGGTCGACGCCCGCCTCATGCGCCACCGCCAGCAGGTGCAGCACGACATTCGTCGACCCGCCCATCGCCATCGCCGTAGTGATGCCGTTCTCGATAGCTTCGCGCGTGATAATGTCGCGCGGCCTGCGATCTTCTCGCACCATGTCGACAACCTGCTCGCCGCTGCGGAACGCAAGCTGCTCACGCCGCGCATCGACGGCCGGAACCGACGCCCCACCCGGCAGGCAAACACCCATCGCCTCAAATACGGACGCCATCGTGTTAGCAGTGAACAGTCCGCCGCACGATCCCTCGCCCGGGCACGCGCACTCCTCCAGGGCCGTCACCGCCTCAAGCGAAATCGTGCCCGCGGCATACGCGCCAACGGCCTCAAAGACATCCACGATTGTCACGTCCTGCCCCTCGTAATTGCCGGGCAGGATCGTTCCGCCATACAGGAAGATCGACGGAATGTTCGTCCGAGCCATTGCCATCACGGACCCGGGCAGCGACTTATCACAGCCCGCCAGCGTCACCATGCCGTCCAGCGCCTCTGCCATCGCGACCAGCTCGAACGAGTCCGCGATCACGTCGCGGCTCACCAGCGACGCCTTCATTCCCTCGTGCCCCATGGCGATGGCGTCCGAAACGGCGATTGCCGTGAACTCGATGGGAGTCCCGCCCGCCGCGCGGATCCCCTGCTTCACATAGTCGGCCAGTCGACCCAGGTTGAGGTTGCACGGCGTCACCTCATTGGCGGTGCTCGCCACGCCGATAAGCGGCTTCCGCAGATCCTCCGGCGTGAACCCCATCGCATAGAACATCGAGCGATGCGGCGCCCGCTCCACCCCATCGGTCACCTGCCACGAATTCGGCTTCGGCGCCGGTCCCTGTGTCATCTCGTCTCCCCCTCGTCAAATAACCCGTCCGTCTTCGCCGCCATGATGAAATCGTTGACGTGAAGCCCCTTGATCTTGTGGCTCCACCACCAGATCGTCGCCCTGCCCCATTCCGTCGAAATAAGCGGATGATGCCCCTCATCCTCCGCGATCTCCCCTATGCGATTCGTAAAAGCCAGAGCCCCCGCAAAGTCCTTGAACCGATAGACGCGCCGCAGCTTCAGAACGCCACTGTCGTCGAGCAGCTCCCACTCAGGCACCTGTGGATGGAACGACGCGATCTGCTCCTCCGTAACCCGCGGCGAATCCGCGCGGCATGCCACGCACTTCTGCCCCGTCAACTCAACCGCCTGCGCCATATCACACCCCCTTCGGCTGCTGCATCAATTGCAGCATATTCCCGTCCGGGTCCTTGAACGTCGCGATCCATCCGCCCCACGCTTCCTGTTCCGGCGGACGGATGAACTCAGCCCCATTATCGACCATTCGAGCATGAACGGCATGAATATCATCCACGCCCAGGTTGAACATGATCCTGAATGGGTCCAGCGCCTCCTCCGTCCATATTTGGCTGTGCCGACCGATATTCAGCCGCAGCCCCGGACGCACGTCGAACGTGATCAATTCACCGTGATCCGAATGCTGCTCCAGACCCACCACGTCACGATAGAACGCCGCCATCTCCCCCAGCCGCGTCGTAAAGATATTCACCCCGATGATGTCCTGAATCATGGTCGCGCCTCATCAACGAACGTCCGCGCCGCCCGACCCGCCAACCCTGCGAAATTCGTCGCGATATACCGGAACCCCTGACCCTGCCATTCCACCGCCTGCTCCGGCGTTCCAACAATCGTCCCCGCGACAAGGCCTGCGTCCATCACGGCCTTGCCCGCGTCCGCAATCGCATTCACCACGCGCTCATCACGCGTCTGCCCCGGTATCCCCATCGACGACGACAGATCCGTCGCCCCAAAGAAAACAATATCGATTCCAGGCACTTCCAGGATTGCTCCGAGATTCCCAAGCGCCTCCACAGTCTCAATCTGAACGATCACAAGCATCTCGTCGTTCGCCGAGGCCGCGTAGTCAGCCACCGACTCCCGCACTCCAAACCCACCGGCGCGCACACCGGCCAGCCCCCGCCTGCCTTGTGGCGGGTACAGCGCCGACGCCACTGCCCGCTCCGCATCCTCGCGCGTGTTCACCATCGGCATCTGCAGACCCTGCGCGCCGGTATCGAGGTGTCTCAAGATATTCTGTGGCTCGTTGACGGCCACACGAACGAGTGGCGTAGTCCCTGACGCCTCCGCCGCTCGCACCATATTTGCGACGGTTTCAAGGTTTTGCGGCCCATGCTCTGCATCGATAATCACGAATTCAAAGCCGGCCCACCCCAGCACCTCCACCGCCTCCGGGCTCGGCAGATTACAAAACGACCCAACAACGGCGTCCCCGCTCTTCAGCCGTGCCTTAACCGCATTGATCCGCGCCATACCCCCTCTACTCATCCCCCAACTTCAATAGCGCCAAAAACGCCTCCTGAGGAACCTCAACGCGCCCCACACGCTTCATCCGACGCTTCCCTTCCGCCTGCTTCTCCAGCAGCTTCCGCTTCCGCGTCACGTCGCCGCCGTAACATTTGGCGAGCACATTCTTCCGCAGCGCTCGAACCGTCTCGCGTGAGATAATCCGCCCGCCGATCGCCGCCTGAATAGGCACGTCAAACATCTGCCGCGGTATCGTTGCCCGCAGCCGCGACACCAGCGCCCGGCCCCGGTGATAGGCCGCCTCACGCGGATAGATCGCGCTCAACGCGTCCACCGGCTCCTCATTAACAAGGATGTCCAGCTTCACCAGGTTCGCTTCGCGCGGCTCGATAATCTCGTAGTCCAGTGAGGCATATCCCTGTGTCCGCGACTTCAAGTGATCAAAGAAATCGATGAGCATCTCCGCCAGCGGCATCTTATAGCGCATCGCTACCCGCGCCTGCCCGCCGACGGTCCCTGCGCCGTGTTGGATATACTCCATCTCCTCGTACTCCGCCCGGCGCTCGGGCATCAGCTCCATCACCGGCCCGACAACCTCGTTCGGACACAGGATTGTCGCGCGAATCCATGGCTCATACATCGTGTCGATGGTGGTCGGATTTGGTAGTTCGGCCGGGTTGTGAATCGTCAGGGTTGAGCCGTCGGTGCGAAGAATGTCGTACGCCACGCTAGGCGCGGTGATCAGGATCTCCAGCCCGTACTCTCGCTCCAACCGTTCCTGCACAATCTCCATGTGCAGCAGCCCCAGGAACCCGCAGCGGAAACCGAATCCCAGCGCCACGCTGTTCTCCGGCTCATACGTGAGAGCCGCGTCATTCAACTGCAGCTTTGATAGCGCGTCCCGAAGCTCCCCATACTCGGAGTCACCGGACGGATACAGCCCCGCAAAAATCATCGGCTTGAGTGGACGATACCCGGGCAGCGGCTCCACGGCCGGCCTCGACGCCAACGTGATCGTGTCCCCCACCCGGCACTCGCGCACGTCTTTGAGCCCCGTCGCGATGTAGCCAACCTCGCCCATCGCCAGCCCGTCACGCGTCGAAATCAACCACGGCGTGAACACACCCACGTCCAGCGGCTCGATCTCCCGCCCGTTCGACATCAGCCGCAGTTGCGCCCCCGGTGGAACGGAGCCGTCAAATATCCGCACATACGCCACGACTCCCCGATACGGGTCGTACTTGGAGTCAAATACAAGCGCCCTCAGCGACCCGTCCGAATCTCCCTTTGGTGCCGGAATCCCATGCACGATGGACTCCAGCACGTCCTCCATGCCGACGCCCTCCTTCGCGGACGCCAACACAACATCCTCGCCGGGAATCGCGAGCATGTCCTCCAGCTCTGCCATCACCTCATCAGGCCGCGCCCCCGGTAGGTCGATCTTGTTCAGCACCGGCACCAGGTTTAGCCCCAACTGCGTCGAAAGCATCGCGTGCGCCAGCGTCTGCGCCTGTATCCCCTGCGATGCGTCCACTACCAACAGCGCGCCCTCGCACGCGGACAAGCTCCGAGACACCTCATAGCTGAAATCCACGTGCCCCGGCGTGTCGATTAGATTCAACTGGTACGTCTTGCCGTCCTTCGCCTCGTACAGCATCCGGACGGCCTGCGACTTTATCGTGATGCCCCGCTCTCGCTCCAAATCGAGCTGATCGAGCAGTTGGTCCTGCATCTCTCGCTGTGAAACCGTCCGCGTCCGCTCCAGCAAACGGTCGGCAAGCGTCGACTTCCCATGATCGATATGGGCAATAATCGAAAAGTTGCGAATCAACTGAGGGTCGGTGCCTGCCATCCCTCGTATTATAGAGTCCTGCGCGATTTCACATTTGCCCCCCCTCTTCCCTAGGGAAGAGGGGGGGGTGAGGGACCTCCCACTATTGACGTACACCCACGTACGGCAAATAATGTCCGTACAACTATTGCCGTACAGGAGCAATCATGGCAAACAGGCTGGAAGTCCGACTCGACCCCGAACGCCGCTCCCATTTGGAAGAAATCGCCCGCGAAAGAGGGGCCCCGATCTCTGAGGTCGTCCGCCAACTCATTGATGACGCCTACGAGGAAATCGACCGCGCAAGGCGCCGCCGAGCTGTCGAAGAAATGAAGTCCATGAGCCTTCCCGTCCCCGAAGACCCGCAAGACATCCGCAGAATCATCAGGCAGTCCGGTAACATTGGTCCTCTTTATTGATACCAACATACCGATCTATGCAGTCGGTCGCGACCATCGATACAAAGGCCCGGCCGGGCGAATACTGGACTTGGTCACGGAGGATCCGCAGCCCTTCGTTAGTGATTCTGAGGTATTGCAGGAATTAATCCATTACTACGCCGCAGCACGTCGTTGGCCAGTAGGCAGACAAGTCCTGGCTCGATTCACTGAGATGATGCAGGGCCGCATTGAACCCGTCTACGTGGATGATGTCATTCTCGCGGGACAAATGGTCGAACGGTATCCGGGCATAGACACCCGTGATCTCATCCACACCGCCGTCATGCGCCGCCTCGGCATAACCCGCGTCATTTCCGCCGATACCGACTTTGACAGCATCGACGACATCGAAAGGCTGGACCCCGCCCTCCTTGACCAATGGGAACATTCCATCCTGGATAATTGAGGGAGCCCCAATGACAACAACCACCCCAAAGCGCGTCCTCGTCCTCCAACACGCCGACCCTGAACACCCCGGCCTCATCGCCGACGCCCTACAAGAAGTTGGCGGCGTGCTTGAAATCATACGTGGCGACCTTGGTCAGCCTGTGCCGGAATCGCTCGGCGGCTATGACGGCCTCATCATCATGGGCGGCCCCCAATCCGTCTACGAAGAGGACAAGTTCCCTTACCTCCGCGACGAAAAGCGCCTCGCCCGTCAGGCCATCGACAATGCCATCCCTCTCATCGGAGTCTGCCTCGGCTCCCAGATAATCGCCGATGTCCTCGGCTCAGACGTGCATCCAAGCGGCGGCGTTGAGATAGGTTGGAAAGAGGTAATCTGCTCCAGGGAGGCCACCGGCGACCCCGTCCTCTCCGCCCTCCCTGCAACGTTCACACCCCTCCACTGGCACGGCGACGTCTACGACCTGCCGAACGGCGCAACTCCCATCGGCTCCTCGGACATGACTCCCGTCCAGGGCTTCATCTACGGAACAACCACCTACGCCCTGCTCTTCCACCTTGAAATGACCGAACCACAGATCACCGACATGGTTCAACTCTTCCCCGAAGATATCCGCCGGGGCGGCCTCTCACCCGAAACCCTGCTCGCAGAAACCCCCACCCGCGCCGCCGCCCTCAAACCCATCGCCACCGAAACCCTCACCCGCTGGGCAAACCTGCTCACCAGTTAAACGGGAGCACGCCCTCACCGCCCACCGCATCTCTCATCTCCCCCACCGTCTGCCCCAACACCGGATGTCGCACATCCCCAGCAATCTCCCCCAACGGCACAAGCACAAAACCCCGCTCATGCATCCGTGGATGTGGGATCGCCAGCCGTTCCGACTCCATCACCACGTGCTCCCCGCCATCATCCACATAGAAAAGAATGTCGATATCCAGTGGCCGCGGCGCATTCCGAAAGCTCTCCACCCGACCCGCCCACGACTCCATCCCTTTAATGAAATCCAGCAACTCCTCGGGTGACAGTTCTGTCCGTAGCGCCACGCACACATTAAGGAAGGCTGGCTGATCCAAATAACCCACGGGGGCTGTCTCGTATAGGGCTGACACGGCAACAACATCCATCTCGTTGCCAAGCTGCGTAATTGTGTTGCGAAGCGTGTGCTCCCTGTCACCGAGATTCGCCCCTAGCCCTAGGTACGCCGTTTTCAACGGCGCACCACCGAGTCAGCCATCCGCACAAGCCGCACCATCTCCTTAACGTCATGCACACGCACAATGTCGGCGCCCTGCGCAATCCCCAGCACGACGGTCGCCGCCGTCCCCTCAACCCGCTCATCCACCGGCAGGTTCAACACCCGCCCGATGGTCGATTTCCGACTTGTTCCCAACAGCAGTGGCAGGCCCAGCGCTGACTTGATCTCCCCCAACCGCCGCAGAACCTCCAGGTTGTGTGAGACCGTCTTGCCGAACCCAAACCCCGGATCGACGATGATTCGATCCCGCTGAATCCCCGCCGCCATCGCAGTCGCCACATTCCTGCGTAGACTCGCCACGATGTCCGGAATAAGTCGTGTGTACCCCGGCTCCGTCTGGTTGTGCATCAACACAAGTGGCGTCCCATGCCGCGCCGCCACCCCCGCCAGCGCAGCATCCCTCTTCAGCCCCCACACATCATTGATGATGCGCGCCCCCGCCTTGATGGCCGCTTCTGCAACGGCCGCCTTGTACGTATCGACACTGACCGGCACGTCCGTCCGCGAAACAATGCCCCGTATCACCGGCACAACTCGCTCAAGCTCTTCGTCGACGGAGAGTTCCTCATAGCCGGCAGCCCCTTGTTCCGCCTCCACGCTTGCCGAATAGCGCGGCCGCGTCGACTGCCCACCAACGTCCAAAATATCCGCGCCCTCATCCACAAAACGAAGCGCCTGCTCAACGGCCGCATCCACGTCCGTCACCCCATCCCCGGAAAAGGACTCCGGTGAGACGTTCACAATCCCCATCACAAACGTCCGCTGCCCCCACTCAAACACCCGACAGTACCCCCAACTAACCGCACTCTGTACGTAAACGGCTAGCTCTGCTAGCATAACCGCACGCTTGAATAAGCAAATTCGGGGGTGGATTCTCACAGCCCATGACAATGCAGGATAAGCTCGAAGAGCTTGCCCAACGCCACGAGGCCTCACGCGCCGGTGGGGGCGAGGCAGCCGTTGAGCGGCAGCACGCACGCGGCAAGCTCACTGCGCATGAGCGCGTCGAACGCCTCTTTGACCCTGACTCCTTTGTTGAGCTTGACGCCCTCACCGCTCATAACGTCCTTGAATTTGGCCTCGCTGACCGCCGCGTCCCCGGCGACTCCGTCGTCACGGGCTACGGCACAGTGGATGGCCGAACCGTCTTCATCTACGCCTTTGACTTCACCGTCCTCGGCGGCACCCTCTCTCTCACCGCCGCCCGCAAGATCAACAAGGTGCAGGACATGGCGACCAAGACCGGTGCGCCCATCATTGGCATCATGGACTCCGGCGGCGCACGCATCCAGGAGGGTGTAGACAGCCTCGCAGGCTATGGCAACGTTTTCGTCCGCAACGTCCTTGCCTCCGGCGTCGTCCCACAGATAAGCCTCATCATGGGCCCCTCCGCAGGCGGCGCGGTCTACAGCCCTGCCATCACGGACTTCATCATCATGGAAGAAGGCGTCGGCCAGATGTACATCACCGGGCCGGATGTCATCCGCGCGGTCACCGGTGAGGTCGTCACCCATGAGCAGCTCGGAGGCGCGACGCCCCATACATCACAGAGCGGAGTCGCCCATTTCGCCGCTCCCGGTGAGGAAGAATGCCTCGATATCGCCCGCCAACTCCTGAGTTTCATGCCCGCTAACAACGAGGACGATCCTCCGGAGTTCTCCACCGATGACCCCGCCGACCGCCTCTGCCCCGAGCTACGCGAAATGGTGCCGGTCAACCCCAACGAGCCCTATGACGTTCGTGATGTCATCCAGTGCATCGTCGATAACGGTGAGTTCCTTGAGGTTCACTCCAGGTGGGCCGCGAACATCGTCGTCGGTTTTGCGCGATTCAACGGCCGCTCCGTAGGAATCGTTTCCCAGCAGCCGATGGTCCTGGCCGGTACGTTGGATATCAACGCCGCCATCAAGGCAGCGCGTTTCGTCCGGTTCTGTGACGCCTTCAACATCCCCATCGTCACCCTGACCGATGTGCCCGGCTACCTCCCCGGCGTTGAGCAGGAGCACAGCGGCATCATTACGCACGGCGCAAAGCTCCTCTACGCCTATGCGGAAGCGACCGTCCCCAAGGTCAGCGTCGTCACCCGCAAGTCGTATGGCGGCGCGTTCCTCGTCATGTCCTCGCAGATGCTCCGCGGAGACATCGGCTACGCGTGGCCCGGCGCGGAGATGGCCGTCATGGGATCCGAGGGCGCGGCGGACATTATCTTCCGCGACCGCATCCGCAGCGCCGAGAACCCAGACGAGGAGCGCAAGCGAGCAATCGAGGAATACAACACGCAGTTCCTCAACCCCTATATCGCCGCAGCCCGAGGCTATATCGAAGACGTGATTGATCCTGCGGACACGCGCAGGCTCATCATCCGCGCCCTTGAAATGCTGCGCAATAAACGAGATACTATGCCGCCGCGCAAGCACGGGAACATCCCTCTCTAGGATGCAAGCGGCGCGGAGCGAAACAAGGAACACATGACCACGAACGGCATAAGCGAAAGCCTGCGCGCCGCAATCATCGCGGCAATCGAAGCCTACGAGCAGGACGAAATGCCCATCCACAACCTTGCGTCCTCATCCACGGACGCATGGCGCGCTCGCGGCCGCCGCATGATCATGAGCATGCGCTACTCCACCGGGCGTACCCTTCCCGCACTGCCTTTCCGCAGGCGCGCGCCATCCCAGATCCCGGGGAGAATATCCTGATGACAACAAACGGCGCAAGCCCATTCGCCGCCGACGCGGCGCCCGTCCGCATTGCGGACATCACACTGCGTGACGGCCACCAGTCCATCCTTGCCACGCGAATGAGGACTCCTGACATCCTTGAGATCATCCGCATGTTGGATGATGTCGGCTTCCACGCCTTTGAGGTGTGGGGCGGCGCAACCTTTGACGTCATGACGCGGTTCCTCAATGAGGACCCGTGGGAGCGCGTCAGGCTCCTCAAATCCGTCGCGCCCAAGACGCCGTTCATGATGCTGCTCCGCGGCCAGAACCTCGTCGGCTACCGCAACTACCCTGATGATGTCGTCCACGCATTCGTCCGTCAGGCCGCGGAAGTCGGCATCGATATCTTCCGCGTCTTTGATGCCCTCAATGACCCCCGCAATTTTGAGACCGCCTTTGAGGCCATCGCGGCCAGCGGCAAGCATATCCAGGGAACCGTCTGTTACTCCGTCACGGATCGCCACATGGGCGGCCCCGTCTTTACCCGCGACTACTTCGTCGACAAGGCCAAAGAGATCGAGAAGATGGGCGCCCACTCCTTGTGCGTCAAGGATATGGCCGCCCTGCTCGCCCCCTATGACGCCTATGACTTGATCAGCGCCCTGAAGGATGCGGTCTCCATCCCCATTCACCTGCACACCCACTACACGTCCGGCCTTGGCCAGATGACGCAGCTCAAGGCCATCGAGGCCGGCGTCGATATCGTCGATACCGATCTCTCTCCTCTCGCCCTCCGTACCGCCCACCCCGCCACCGAGCCGTTGGTCGTCGCCCTCGAAGGCACGCCGCGCGACCCGGGCATCGACCTCAACCGCCTCATCGAGGCAAGCGACCGCCTTGAGCAGATCCTCCAGGAGAAGTACCTGCACCTGCTCGACACCAAGAAGTTCTCCATCATCGACACCAGCGTCCTCACGCACCAGGTCCCCGGCGGCATGACCTCCAACCTCATGTCCCAGCTCGCTGAGGCCGATGCCCTCGATCGCCTGCCGGAGGTGCTCGAAGAGCTGCCGCAGACCCGCAAAGACCTCGGCTACCCGCCGTTAGTGACCCCCACAAGCCAGATAGTGGGTATTCAGGCCGTCCAGAACGTCCTCTTTGGCCGCTATGAGCTCGTCAGCCAGCAGGTCAAGGACTACGCCTACGGCCTCTATGGTCAGCCGCCGCTGCCCATGGACAAGGCCGTCCAGAAGACTGCCCTCAAGGGCTATGAGCGCGGCACCCGCCCGACAAAGGGACGCCCCGCCGATATCCTCGATCCTGAGATGGACGCCGCACGTGAGGCCACCAAGGACCTGGCCAAGAACGATGGCGATGTCCTCATCTATGCCCTCTACCCTGTCACGGGCCTCCGATTCCTCCGCTGGAAGTACGGCTTGGAAGAGCCTCCGCCGGAGGTCAGCCCGGACTACCGGCCTCCGTCGGACGCCGCGCCTTCAACCGGCACGCCGCCAGCCGACCTCAGCGCCGCCGCTCGGACCTTCAACGTCCACGTCGGTACGGAGCGATTCCAGGTTATCGTTGATCCCGCAGATGGCCAGGCAAATCCCCGCATTCGGCCAATGGCCCCGCGCGCAGGAGGAGGTCGAACGCCTCAGCCCCCACCCCCCGCGCCGGATACCCCTGCCCCATCCACACAGAACGCCCCGGAGGGTGGCGCGCTCCTCACCTCGCCCATGCCCGGCCTCGTCATTCGTCACGAGGTTGAGGTGGGGCAAGAAGTCAAGGCGGGCGATACCATCGTCGTTATCGAGGCGATGAAGATGCAGAACATGCTCCCATCACCCGTTGACGGTGTCATCGTCGAACTGCCGCGCGCCGCCGGCGATCGCGTTGCACGCGGTGACATCCTTGCCGTCATCGGCCCGCCGCAGTAGAGGACGAGGACAGCGCAACCCGTGGTACACGTATCGACGGCGCAATACCTCGAGGCGACGCACGAACAAGTCTACTTCGTGAATTCTGTCACACATATTGCGAATACAAACATGATCAACTCTGAAAATATCGCACAATTTATTGCCGTTGGGCCGCGCAGTGGGACTGAGAGGGGGAGAAACTCAGATGGCGTATGACGTCACATTCATTCCGGGCGATGGTATTGGACCTGAAGTCTCAGGCGCGATGCGCCGTGTCCTGGAATCAACAGGTATCGAATTCAATTGGGATGTTCAGGAAGCGGGTGAGGCTGTCCTCGAACGCGAAGGGGAATTAATCCCCGACCGAGTCCTTGAGTCTATTCGCAAGAACGGAATCGGCATCAAGGGCCCGCTCACAACACCAGTTGGAACCGGCTTCCGTAGCGCCAACGTTGCACTCCGCAAGGCGCTGGATCTTTATGCCAACCTGCGTCCCTCTAAGAGCTATCCGGGCGTCCGATCCCGCTACACCGGAGTTGACATTGTTGTCGTTCGGGAAAACACCGAAGACCTCTATGCAGGCGTCGAATTCGAAAAGGACGCCGAGGGCACGGCGGAAGTCATAGAATTCCTTCGCAACGCCTCCGGCCAGCCTATCCGTGACGACTCCGCAATCTCCATTAAGCCCATCTCCGTTACTGGCAGTGAGCGCATTGTCAGGTTCGCTTTCGAGTACGCCAAGGCAAACAACCGCAAACTCGTAACAGCCGTCCACAAGGCCAACATCATGAAGTTCTCAGACGGCCTTTTCCTTGAGGTAGCGCAGAACGTCGCCAAAGACTATCCGGATATTGAGTTCAACGACCGCATCGTCGACAACCTCAGTATGCAAATGGTCTCCCGCCCCGAGGAGTACGATGTTCTTGTATTGCCAAACCTCTACGGCGACATCATCTCAGACCTCTGCGCCGGCCTCGTTGGCGGCCTCGGCCTCGCCCCCGGAGGCAACATCGGTGAAAACGGCGCTGTGTTTGAGCCCGTCCACGGCTCCGCGCCCCGATACGCCGGTCAGAATCGCGTAAATCCAACAGCAACAATCCTGACTGGCGCGCTCATGCTCCGTCATCTTGGTGAGCCGGAAGCCGCCGAGCGCGTGGAGGGAGCCGTCGCGGAAGTCATTCGGGAAGGCAAAGACGTCACATACGACTTCAAGCCGGACCGGAATGATCCCTCTGCCGTCGGCACGCAGGAAATGGCAGACGCCATCATCGCCAAGATGCAGTCTGGCAAACGTTCCTGAGGCTCACGCCAAAGCAATTCGAACCCAAAACAACCACAGAAGAAAGGACAATCATGCGCAAGAAGGTAACCGTTGTTGGCGGCGGGAATGTGGGCGCGACGGCGGCACAGCGAATCGCCGAACGCGACTATGCAGACGTCGTACTCGTTGATGTCGTTGAGGGAATGCCGCAGGGCAAGGCCTTGGATCTGGCGCAAAGCGGCCCCGTTCTCGGATACGATTCCGCCGTCACGGGCGCAAATTCCTATGAGACAACCGCTAACTCCGACATCGTCGTCATCACCGCCGGAATCGCCCGTCGACCCGGCATGACCCGCGACGACCTACTCCGCACCAACATGGGAATCATGGGCAGCGTCGTCAGTGAGGTAGTTGCAAGTTCGCCCGATTCAATTCTCCTCATCGTCTCCAACCCCCTCGACGCCATGGTCTACCACGCGCATAAACTCTCCGGTTTCCCGAAGGAGCGCGTCGTCGGAATGGCCGGCGTCCTTGATACTGCCCGAATGCGAACCTTCATTGCGCAAGAACTCAACGTGTCCGTTGAGGACGTGCAGGCCTACGTGCTTGGCGGCCACGGCGACACAATGGTCCCGCTCGTCCGCTACACCACCGTCGGCGGCATTCCGCTTGAGAATTGGCTGCCACAGGATCGCGTCGAGGCCATCGTGCAGCGCACGCGCGACGGCGGCGGTGAAATAGTAAGCCTGCTCAAGACGGGTTCCGCTTTCTACGCCCCCTCCGCGGCCGTCCTGCAGATGGTGGATTCGATCCTGCTGGACAAGCGCCGCATCGTCCCCGCCGCCGCCTACCTTGACGGCGAATACGGAGTCAACGGCGTCTTCATCGGCGTACCGGTCATCCTCGGCGAAAACGGCGTCGAAAAGGTCATAGAACTCGAACTCACAGACGAAGAGCAAACCGGATTCCAAAAATCCGTAGAAGCCGTCAACGAACTAGTGGAGGCAATGGCCAACCTGGGCTAGGAGTCCCTGCCCCGCGCGTACGCCTCACGCTCGTATACCCGGGCCTCCCACAGCCCGGCTGGGCGCTGCATGACCTTGCGGAATCCCGCATTGTGCAGCGTCTCATCAATGAGCGTTGGGGAATGTTCATAGACGCGGAATCTCTTTCGGCTAATCGCCAGTAGCATATTGATCACGCGAATGCCGACCCGCATCTGCAAAGTGCGGCGAGGCATCGTCAACGCCAGGTATTCCCGGGAATGGGCGCCTGAAGCAGCCAGCAACTGCTGGACGGATGGATAACATCAAATGGCACGGTCGAGCGTCACGATATCAGCTGCGGGAAGAGAAGCAGCCAGGTCAACAAAATCCCCCTGCCGTTCCTCCACCCGATCCGTCAGGTCCAGTTCGTCGGCCAACTCACGCGCCGCGGCGATGTTCGTCGGTGAGGCGTCCACTCCCGTCGCGGTCTCCGCCCCCGCAAGAAGCAGTTCCATGTGCAGCGCGCCGATCCCGCTGCCGATGTCCAGCACCGACTTCCCATCCAACCCACGCTCCTGCAGGAACTCAATCAGGGTCAATGCGCGCTGCCCTAGCCCATTCTTCCGATACCCGGCAAGCTGCCCAGAAGAATAGCCCTTCCCGAACTGCTCACTCAGGTTGTTGACCCTTACGGGCTCGCTGCTATCATCGCCATCTCGATTCGCCATAGAGCAAGTGTAGCCAATCACCCCCGTTACTTCCCCCGCCCGTGGGACGATACTATGTGTGCGACACTCGTACCCCCGGCCAACATTCCCACGACAGGAGACAACGATATGCCTTACGAACTCAATGCCGAATTGGACGCCTTCGAGGGCCACGCATACGCCGTCGCATTCTCACCGGACGGCAAGCGACTGCTGGTCGGCGGCTTCGGTGGCCTCATCCGCGTGTATGACACCGGTTCCTGGGGCGAAATCCACCAACACGCCCACCACGACAAGAGCACCAATCACATTGAATTCGCGCCCGACAACGACACCTTCGCCGTGTCCTCATCCGACCGCACAATCAGCATCTGGAAATCCGATTCGTCCGAACCCTCCGCCATCCTCAAGGGCCACCGCAACACCGTCATGGGCCTGTCATGGTCGCCGGACGGCAGCCGACTGGCCTCCGCCGCCACTGACACCACAATCCGCATCTGGGACCTGGCCAACCCGGACAGCAAACCCACCTCGCTGAAGGCCCCCTACCGCATCGGCGCTCAGGTAGAGTTCATGCCGGACGGCGCAACGCTGATCAGCGCAGGCGGCGGCGACGAGGCCCTCGTGTGGACGCTGGAATCCGGGGAGGTTATCGCCCAGATGCCCGGCCACGGCAAATCAGCTCGCGCCATGCAACTCACCCAGGACGGATCCACAGTGATGACGCAGGGCTTCGACGGCGCGATTCACATGTGGTCGACAACCGACTGGTCCCTGATTGAGTCCCATGACATCGGCTCAAAAGCTCCACGCTCAGTGCGACTCTCGCCGGACGGTTGGCGCCTGGCAGTGATGGAAGAGAAGCGTGTGAGAGTCATCGCCCTGCCCTCACTTGACCAACAGGCGGAGTTTCCCCTCCCAATCAAGGGTGTCCACCTTGCCGCTTTCACGCCCGACGGCAACCTGCTCGCTGTCACAGCAGCAGACGGCAAAGCCCGCGTCTGGAATCTCTCGGCATGACCCCTTCTCTCTGAGGGAGAGGGCCGGGGTGAAGGGGTGACGCTACTTCCGCGGCATCCCTGACAGTTCGATAAACGGTTCCGTCGAGACGATGTGCCGCTGCAGGCCCATATCCCGAACACTGAATCCGAGCGCCGTCCCAATCATCTGGGGCAGGTGCAGCACCGGCATGTTGATTGGCTTGCCGGCGCTCTTTGCGGCCTTGGGCTGGAACTCATCCAGGTTCAGGTGGCACAGTGGGCAAGGTGTGACGATGGCGTGCGCGCCCTGATCCTTCGCCTCCAGCGTGTGATTGCTTACCATCTTGAGGCCGTTGTCCTCGTTGATGGTCATGATCGGGAAACCGCAGCACCGTAGCTTGCCCTCGTAATCGATGGGCTCCCCGCCAAGCGCCTCGATGATGTACTCCAGGTACTGATCACGATGCGCATGTTCCTCGTTCATGCCGAGGACGTAGCGTGGCCGGAGGATATAGCAGCCATAGAACGGCGCGATCTTGAGACCGTTCAGTGGGCGAACCACCATGTCCTTGAGGTTGTCCAGCCCGAGCTCCTCTACGACGGCCCACATCATGTGCGTAACGCGGACGGTGCCCTTGTACTCAAGGCCCTCCTCGGCGAGATTCTCATTGATCTTTGCCAGGTAGTCCGGCTTCTCCCGCAGCTTGTAATTCACGCCGCTCATCACGCCCTGGCACGTTGAGCAGATAGTCAGCAGTGTATCCAGCCCCATCTGCTCCGCGAGCGCGAAATTGCGCGCATTGAGCGTGTCCACGAGCTCCTCGTTCCGCTCGCCCAGCACTCCCGCGCCTGTGCAGCTCGCCTGCTCAAGCTCGATCAGCTCCATGCCGATCTTCTCGGCAACGGCTGTCGCAGCCGGATACAGTTCAGGCGTGCCTGCCTTGGACACGCAGCCGGGCCAAAATGCGTAGCGCATCGTTCTCTATACCCCCAGCTTGTCGAATAGACGGCTGATATTCTTGGCAGTCGCGATCTTCTTGTGCAGCAACGGAGGCATCCGGCGCTTGAGCAGCCGCCTGATACCCATGGGCGCAAGCTCGATCCCTGCACGGAAAAGGCCGAAAGTCTTCATGGCAAGGCCAAGCTCATTCAGCCGGCCACTGTGCTTCACGCTCGAGGCGAAGGCATCGACGTGGCGTGCCCCACGCGTGTTCGTCAGACCGGACTCCATCGCCATCGCCCGCACGTCCATGATCCGCTCCATCGGCGCGACGTCCTTCGGGCAAGCCGACACGCACATGAAGCACCTCGTGCAGTCCCACACGCCGTTCGGCTCCGTGTACATCTGAAGACGCTCTTGCTTGTGGCCGTCGCGCGGATCACCGGCAAAGCGGAAGGCCTTCGCCAACGCCGCCGGCCCCAGGAACCCCTTGTCCACTTCCAGAACCGTGCAGTCGGACACGCACGCACCGCACATAATGCAGTTCATGGCGACCGCTAGCTCCATCATGGATTCATTCGAGACGAGGTACTCCTTCTCCGGCGGCGGTCCCTCGGGACGCAGATACGGCTGCACAGCGTTGACCTTGTCCCAGAACATGTCCATGTTCACGACAAGATCCTTGATCACCGGTTGATTGCCCATCGGCTCGACGGAGATCACGTCGCCCTCAAGCTCCTTGAGCTGAGAGACCATCGTCTTGCAGGCGAGGCGCGACTTGCCGTTGATTTTCATCGCGCAGGAGCCGCAGATAGCGCTCCGGCAGGAGCACCGCATGGACAACGAGCCGTCCTGCTCATCGCGAATATTCAGCAACCCATCGAGGACCGCGCCATACTCCGGCAGGTCCACCTGGTATTCCTCGAAATGCGCCGCCTCGTCCGTCTCCGGATCGTACCGCTTGACCTTCAGAGTTACATCCATCAGTAGGACCTCACCTGTGGTTCCCATTTCGTCATCGTCACCGGCAGATAGTCCAGGACGGGGTCGCCGTCACCGCCGCGGTGAACGATGGTGTGCTTCAGATATTCCTCGTCGTTGCGATCAGGATAGTCTTCCCTCGCATGCGCTCCCCGGCTCTCCTTGCGATTGATCGCGCTGACAGCGATGACCTCTGCCACGTCCAGCATGTAGCCCAGCTCCAGCACGGACAGCAGATCCGTGTTGAACACCCGCCCCTTGTTGTGCACGGACACGTTCGGATAACGCTCCTTGATGTCGCGCACGGAGTTCAGCGTCGCCGTCATCCCCTCCTCGGTTCGGAACACGGCGATGCCGTCATTCATTGCGTTGCCCATCTCGAAGCGAAGCGTTGAAGAGCGCAGGCCGTCCGCCGGGCGACCGAAGATTCCCTGTATGGACTCCTCCTGGTCCGCCAACGCTGCTTCCTCGCTGATCGGCGACCAGTCGTTGGCGTTGGCGTACTCCGTTGCCCCCGCGCCGGACCTCTTGCCGAACACGATTGTATCCAGCAGGGAATTGCCGCCAAGCCGGTTACCGCCGTGAACACTCACGTTCGCGCACTCTCCGGCAGCGAACAGCCCCTCGACTCCTGCCCAGCGCCCCTGCCCCGTCGCGTCCCACGTGCGGCCGTCAACGTCCGTCTTGATCCCGCCCATGATGTAGTGGTGACCGGGCTGAATCGGCACCGGCGCTTCTAGGATGTTCGTGCTCGCGTAGTCGCGCGCCAACTCATAGATTTGCGCGAGTTTTGTCATGATCAGATCCCGACCCAGGTGCCGCAGGTCGAGAAAGACGCAGCCGTCAATGCCCCGCCCCTCTCGGATCTCCATCGTCTCCGCTCGGGAAACGACGTCGCGAGAAGCAAGCTCCTTCATATTCGGCGCGTACTTGTCCATGAAGCGCTCGCCGTTGGAGTTCAGCAGATAGGCCCCTTCGCCGCGCGCCCCCTCAGTGATGAGCACGCCGTTCGCCTTCATCGTCGTCGGATGATGCTGGACGGCCTCCATGTCCATGAGCGTCGCGCCGGCTTGATATGCCAGCGCCTGCCCATCCGCCGTCACAACGAGGCCGTTTGTCGTCGGGTTATAGACCTGTCCGATTCCACCCGTCGCGAGAATGATCGACTTGGCGCGAAAGACCTCAACCTTGCCGGTCGGAATCTCCAGCGCAATACAGCCCGCTATCTTGTTGTCCTCGACCAGCAGCTTCGTGACGAACCATTCCGAGTAGGTGGTTAGCCCGCTCTTGAGAAGCTGCTCCCACATGACGTGCAGAAGAACCTGCCCCGTCTGATCAGCGACAAAGCATGTCCGATTTACGGACGTGCCGCCAAACGCCCGGGCATCAATGGTTCCGTCGTCATTCCGGTTGAAGATGACGCCCATCCGCTCAAGTGCGTAGATGTCGCCCGTCGCTTCTGAGCAGAGAATCTCGATGGCGTCCTGGTCGCCCAGGTAGTCGCTCCCCTTGACTGTGTCGTACGCGTGCGCTTCCCAGGAATCGTCCTCGCTGACCGCCGCCTGCACGCCGCCTTGAGCAGCGGCTGAATGGCTGCGTGTGGGGTAAATCTTGGAGATCATGGCGACGTCCGCGCCCATCTCCTGTGCCTTCTGTGCGGCCCTCATGCCCGCAAGACCGCCGCCGATGATAATGACCTGGTGTTGGCGCATAGTGCTGCCGGTCTCCTCCAACCCAATATGGGAATGTGACGCGAGTGTAGCATGGCCGAATCGACGCGCTCAACAGCCGAATGGCGCCCCGCCCGCTCTTCTCCCCATCCCTGCCACGCGCTACCATTGACCCATGCGTATGTCCCAAATGTTCGGCAAAACCCTGCGAGATGACCCGTCCGATGCGGACACTGCCGGACACCGACTCCTCATTCGCGCCGGTCTCGTCGCGCAAGTCGCCGCCGGTGTCTATTCCTACCTGCCCATGGCGCTGCGCTCAATGCGAAAGATCGAGAACATCATCCGTGCGGAGATGAACGCGGCGGGAGCGCAGGAAGTCCTCATGCCCGTCATCCAGCCCGTCGAACTTTGGCGGCAGAGCGGACGGGAGGAGGCGTTCGGCCCCACCCTGTTGCACCTCCAGGATCGCCGCGAGCGCCAGATGGTTCTTGCCCCTACACATGAAGAGGCCGTGACCGATCTCGCCCGCCGCCACGTCCGCAGCTACCGCGATCTGCCCATCAATCTCTACCAGGTCCAGACCAAGCTCCGCGACGAGGCCCGGCCACGCGCCGGGCTCATACGCGTGCGCGAGTTCCATATGAAGGACGCCTACTCCTTTGACGTGGATCAGGACGGTCTCGACGCCGCCTACGACAAAATGGTGCAGGCCTACTGGAACATCTTCCGCCGTTCAGGGCTCGATGTCGTCGCCGTCGAGGCGGACAGCGGGGCGATGGGTGGCAGCGACTCTCAGGAATACATGCTCCTCGCGGAAACCGGCGAGGACGAGCTGGTCAACTGCCCTGTCTGCGGCTACGCGGCCAACGTCGAACGCGCACTCTCTCGCTACGCCCCGCCTCCGGACACTGGCGAGCCACACGACATCGAAATCATCGACACCCCCAACATGACCACCATCGCCGAACTCGCGGAGTTTCTAGACATCGAAGAAAGTCAGACCCTCAAGGCCGTCTTCTATGTCCACGATGGCGAGTTCATTTTCGTCGCAATCCGCGGAGACCTCGACGTCAACGAAGTGAAACTGGCCAATGCCCTCGGCGGCGCCGAACTCCGCCTCGCCACCGATGAAGAGGTTAAAGCGGCCGGCATCGTCGCCGGTTCAGCCTCCCCAGTCGGCATCGAAAACGTCCGCAAGATCGGTGACCTCTCAGCAACACAGGGAGCCAACTACGTCGCCGGGGCGAACGACGCTCACAAGCACTTCAGAAACGTCAACTACGGCCGCGACTTTGAACTCGATGACGTTATCGATATCGCGAAAGCAGAAGAGGGGCACGGCTGCCCTCGCTGCGATGACGGCACACTCAATTTCTCACGCGGCATTGAGGTCGGCCACGTCTTCAAGCTCGGCACGAAATTCAGTGAGGCATTCGCGGCGAACTACGTCACGCAGGATGGCGAGGAAAGGCCCATGTTCATGGGCTGCTACGGCATCGGCGTCGGTCGTCTGCTCGGTGCCGCCATCGAGAGCAGTCACGATGATGACGGCATCATCTTCCCCGCCAACATCGCTCCCTATGACATCCACCTCGTATCCCTCAACCCCGGCGATGAGGAAATCTCAGGCGCCGCAGATGAGCTGTACAACGAACTCACGTCGGCTGGCCTGGAAGTCCTCTTCGACGACCGCGACGAATCCGCAGGTATCAAGTTCAGCGACGCAGACTTGCTCGGAATGCCCTTGCGCGCCACCGTCAGCCGCCGCTCCATGCGTGACGGCCGTAACGCCGAACTCAAACTCCGCAGTCGCGACCGCGACTCGGCGAAAATCGTCCCAATCGAGAACGCCGTTCAGGAGGCGCGCAGCCTTCTCAACGAACTGACAGAAAAGAGTGAACTCGCCCCCCGTTCGCCCTGAGCTGATCGAAGAGCGCTCCCGTTCGTGGTGAGCCTGTCGAACCACAACGGGTACACGCCTTTGACGGAAGGCTGCAACTCTCCATAAGATTGCAAAGAAGCACAGCGAGGCGTCATGACGGCATCGTCTGAAACTGAGTCACGGACCTCTCCAATGTGGGGACTTGTCCAGCCCGCCGTACTCCTGGTCTTGTCAGAAGGGCCACAGCACGGGTATGCGCTCCTTGAGGCGCTGCAAGCTCGCGGCTACCTCCCCGGCAAGGCGGACGTGGGCAACCTCTATCGTGGCCTGAGGCGGCTTGAGAAATCCGGCGCGGTCACGTCTGAGTGGGTGCGCCAGAGTGGACCAGGCCCTTCCCGCCGCACCTATGAGATAACAGATCAGGGACGACAGCTCCTGTATCAAGACGCCCTTGCCCTTGCCGACCGCGCCGGAGTGATAGCCAAACTCCTCAACGAATACCGCCGCCTCTACCCCACCGGACCGGATGGGCGCTGAGCCGCATGGCCCCCACGCCAACCCACTGCGTATTTCTCCATAACGACGTGCCCGCAGGATTAGCGCCCGGCATCAATAACCAAGGCGGGTGAGTGCTGTGCCGTTCTTGGGTCTCATCTTCTTTTTCCTGCGCCTCATCCCCCGAAGGCTCATCCTGCTTTTGATTCTCCTCGCGGTAATCGCCATAGTTGTTCGTTACACGGCACAGCGACTTGCGGCCGGTCAGCGCCCAGCGGTAGTCCCTACTGAAATTCCTGGCCCTCCCCAGCCCTTAAGTCGACCGTCCCGACCAAAACCGCAACCCAGAGAGCCGGAACCCGAAACGCGGTACACAGTCCCGAATTCCCGCCCTACCACTCCCTCAGTGCCATGGACGGCTCGGCAAGTCCTGATCGCATTGGCCGTCATCGTTGTGGCGTTTCTGGTTGTCATCGGGAGCATCATGGGACTCGTTCAGGTCGTCGACGTAAGTGGATGGGGCGAGCACGTCATTCTGCTTGTTGCCACGCTTGCCCTGCAGGGAGTCATGATTCTCAGTGTGTGGATCTTCGCCGTTCGACCCGCGGGAGGACGCTGGGCTGTACTCGGATTTCGCCAAATTAGGCCAATCTCGACCACCCTCATCGCCATCGTTGGCATCACTCTTGGGCAGAGTCTCGTCCTTGGCTACTCGCAGTTTGTCGACTGGCTTGGCATCGAGTTCCTGGTACCCGGAGACCCGTTTGCGTCCTGGGACATACACCCGCTCTCGTTCGCTATCATCGCCTTCTCGGCCGTCATCATTGCTCCACTGTTCGAAGAGATATTCTTCCGTGGATTCATGTACCAGGCCTTTAGAAAATCCATGACCGTTTGGCTCGCCGCCATCTTGTCCTCCCTGGTCTTTGGCATTGCCCACATAGACCCGGCCATCATCATCCCCATTGCGCTTGTGGGTATGATTCTGTTGGGCATCTACAGGTGGACCGGTAATCTTTGGAGCAGCATCATCACACATGCGGGATTCAATGCAGTGGCCGTGATGGCTCTGGCAGTGCGAACGTGGGTCGTATAACTCAGGCCTTTGAGCGTGCCCGTGACCAGGGCCGTGCCGCCGTCGCCCCCTACTTCACTGTTGGCTACCCGGATGTCGCCGCTACCGTTGAAGGCGTCGCCGCGGCCATCCGCGCGGGCGCAGACCTCATTGAACTCGGCGTCCCGTTTAGCGATCCTTTGGCCGACGGCGCGACCGTTCAAAAAAGCTCCACCGCTGCGCTCAACGGCGGTGTCACCCTGCATACATGCCTGGAGGCCACCCGCCAAATTCGCACAGATTTCCCCGACACCCCCATCTTTTTGATGGGCTACTACAACCCGTTCCTGCAATACGGTATAGAGAAGCTCGCCGATGAAGCCGCTAAAGCGGGCATCGACGGTTTCATCGTCCCGGACCTACCTCCCGAGGAATCCGGCCTGCTCGATGATGTCATTGCCCCCCACGGCCTTGAACTCATTTACATGATCGCGCCCACAAGCCCTGATGATCGTATTGAGGCCATCACAAAGCGCGCCCGCGGTTTCATCTATTGCGTGAGCCTTACGGGAGTCACCGGCGCGCGCGATAGCGTCTCCGCCGGCGTCCCTGCCCTCATCCAACGGGTGCGCTCCCATACGGAAATACCGCTCGCCCTCGGGTTCGGCATCTCTCGTCCCGACCACGTTGCGTCCGTTGCGCAAATCGTGGACGGCGTCGTCATCGGCAGCGCAATGGTGAACCTCATGGGAGACACTCCCTCAGCGGAACGAACGCAAGTTGTGGAAAACTATGTGCGGAGTCTGGTGGAAGCCGGACGCCGCCAGGACTCATGAATCTCGCTAAATTCGGAGGAAAACAATGACTGCGGTACGGGGCATCAGGGGAGCAACGACGGCCGATTCTGATACGCGTGAGGACATTCTCGAAGCCACGGAAGAACTCCTCCGTGAAATCTGCGCCGTCAACGAGGTCGACCCCGCGGACATTGCATCCATCTACTTCACCGCTACTCGTGACATCACCGCCGAGTTCCCGCAGGTCGCCGCCCGAGTGGGAATGGGCTGGCAGAATCTCGCCCTCATTGGCGCCACTGAAATGAACGTTGAGAACGATGCCGAACGCTGCATCCGCGTCCTCATCCACATCAACACAGACAAGCGCCAGGACGAAATGAACTTCGTTTACAAGCGCGGCGCAACTCACCTCCGGGCCCGCGGCCGGATCGACACTGACGAATCGTGACGCCTGTTCATGAAAGCCTTTGAGGAAATTGAACGGGCACGGACAACCTCCGGCTCTGTTCTCACAATCGGCACATTTGACGGCGTCCACCGCGGCCATCGTCACGTCATAGCACGCGTGGCACTGGAAGCGCGCGAAAACGGCCTCCAAGCGGGGGTCCTAACATTCACGACCACGCCCCGCGAGGTGTTTCAGCCTGACGCCCCTATCGCCAATCTCTCGAGTCTTGACGAGCGCATCTCGTTGCTGAAAGAGGCTGGCGCGGATTACGTCGTCCCCGTCACCTTTGACCGCGACCTGGCTGGCGTCGGTGCCCGCGACTTTGCCCAACAACTCGTCGATGTCCTCTCAATGCGACGCCTCGTCGTCGGCCCCGACTTCGCAATGGGCCGCCGTCGCGAGGGCACGATTCCCGTCCTGACGGAAATCGGCCAGGAACTCGGCTTCACCGTCCTCCCCTTGGACGAGCTGCAAGACGGCGGCCAACGCATCGGCAGCTCCGTCATTCGAAGCCTCTTGATCGACGACGGCAACGTCGCCGCCGCCAATGAAATGCTTGCCCGCCCGTACTCCCTCTCCGGAACGGTCCGTGAGGGCCACAAGCGCGGCAAGGACCTCGGATTCCCAACCGCCAACATCTCAGTCCCCGCACGCCGAGCCGTGCCTGCCGATGGCATCTACGTCACCCGCGCCCGCCTCGGAGACCGTGTCTTGCAATCCGCCACCAATATCGGAGACAACCCAACGTTCAACGATGACGAGCGCATGATAGAGACCTACATCCTCGACTTTGACGAGGAGATCTACGGCCAGACAATCAGCGTCGAATTTCTTGAACGGCTGCGTGGCGAAGTCGCATTCACAACCGTCGAAGCCCTCATTGACCAGATGCACATTGATGTCCGGCAAACCCGGGCCTACTTCACCCTGAACCCCTAACCCCCTCCGTCATTCCCGCGCAGGCGGGAATCTTGAACTCATTTCCCAACCCAACCCCGTACCGCCTCCCCACTCATTCCCCTATACTTAGAGCACGGGCGCGCCAAGGCTTAGCGCATGCCGCCAACGCGCCCCAAACGCAAGTAATCTCAACGTCAGAGGAGCGTTTACGTGAACCTACGCACACCCGGCCCTACCCCAATCCCGCAAGACATCCTCAATGCCTTGTCCGGCCCTATGATCGACCACCGCGGCCCCTACTTCCGCGACATCTACGACCGCGTCAGCGCGCGGCTCAAGGAGCTTTTCGAAACACAAAACGATGTCTTCATGCTCACGTCCTCCGGCTCCGGTGGCCTTGAGGCGGCCATCGTCAACACCCTCTCCCCCGGCGAGCCGGTATTGGCCGTCGAAATAGGCGCGTTCGGCGTGCGACTCGGACGCATCGCGGAGATCTTTGGCGCGGACGTCCGTTGGCAGCACATCGAATGGGGACAGGCCGCCACCGCCGAATCCGTCGCGGAAGCCCTTGATGCAGACCCGGGCGTGACATCCGTCCTCATCACGCACAACGAGACTTCGACCGGCATCACCAACCCCATCGAGGAGATCGCGCAGGTCGTCAAACAGCGCGACAAGCTCCTGATCGTCGATGCCGTCTCCAGCCTCGGCTCCCTCCCCTGCCCGGTGGACGAATGGGGTATCGATGTAGTCATCACCGGTTCTCAAAAGGGATGGATGGCCCCGCCTGGCCTCGCAATGATCAGCCTCAGCCCCCGTGCATGGGTCGCCGTCGAGAAGTCCACCATGCCCAAGTTCTATTTCGACCTGAAACAGGCGCGTGACTACGCCGCCCGCAGCCAGACGCCCTGGACGCCCGCCATTCCCGTTTTCTACGCCCTGGACGCCTCTCTGTCGCAGTTGATGGATGAGGGCCTGCCCGCCATCCACGCGCGCCACCAGGCAGCCGGCGACCGCGTGCGGGCAGGCGTCAAGGCGCTCGGCCTCTCTCTCTTCGCCGAGAACGAGTCCTACGCCTCGAACACCGTCACCGCCATCAAGTGCCCGGAAGGCATCGCCGTCGCAGACATCCGCAAGGCCGCCGCTGACATGGACGTCGTCCTCGCGGGCGGCCAGGCGCGGCTCTCGAACTCCATCTTCCGCATCGGCCACCTCGGCTACATGCCGGATGAGGAACTCGATGAGGCGCTTGAAGTTCTCGGCAAGACGCTCCAACAGGTCGGATTTGCACCCGCCGCGGCAACCGTGTAAACACCCATGCGAGTACTTATCGCAGACCCCATCGCGCCGGATGGCGCGGAGATTCTCGAACAACGCGGCGTTGATGCCGACACGCGCCTTGGCCTCAACGAAGATGAATTGACTACCGCCATAGTCGACTATGACGGCCTTATCGTCCGCAGCGAGACAAAGGTCACGTCCGGTGTGCTCGCCGCAGCAAAGAACCTGCAGGTCGTCGGCCGCGCCGGTGTTGGTTACGACAACATCGATCTCGATGCCGCAACCGGCCACGGCGTCATCGTCGTCAACGCCCCCTCCTCCAACACCATCTCCGCCGCCGAACACACCCTCGCGATGATGCTTTCCGTCGCCCGCCACGTCCCGCAGGCCCATTCCTCACTCGCGGGCGGCGAATGGAATCGCCGCAAGTTCCTTGGCACCGAACTGCGTGGTAAGACTCTGGGCATCGTCGGCCTTGGCCGCATCGGCTCTGAAGTCGCACGGCGCGCCGCCGCATTCGAGATGCGTATTCTCGGCTTCGACCCCTTCGTCGCCGAGGAACACGGACGCCATCTCGGCGCGGAAATCGTCACCCTGCCCGACCTCTTTGAACAATCGGACATCATCACCCTCCACACGCCCATGACAGACTCCACGCGCCGCCTGATCGGCGAGGAAGAGTTGTCGCAGATGAAACACGGCGCAATCCTTGTCAACTGCGCCCGAGGCGGCCTCGTGGACGAGGACGCCCTGCGCAGTGCCATCGAGGACGGCCGCATCGGCGGCGCGGCCCTTGATGTCTTCATCACGGAGCCGCCGGAGGATAGCCCCCTGTTTCGACACCCCAACGTGGTCGTGACGCCGCACCTCGGCGCGTCTACCGAAGAAGCTCAGTCCAACGTGGCCCGTGAAGTCGCCGAGCAGATGATTGATGTCTTTGAGGGCCGCACGCCCCGCTACGCCGTCAACGCCCCGCTCGTCCCGCCGGAGACCGCCGCCGAACTCGCACCATACGTCCCCCTTGCGCTCGTCGTCGGACGACTGGCCTCCCAGCTCACGGACGGCCAGCCGGAACGCCTCTCCATCTCCTTCCGCGGTGCGGTCGGCGAACTCGCCACGGACATCCTCGCCGCCACCATCCTCAGCGGATTCCTCCAGACCGGCACGGAGACACGGATCAACATTGTCAACGCTGGCACGGAAGCGAACAGGCGTGGCATCCACGTCCAGCAGAGCAAGGACGCGACGCAGACGCCCCCCTACACCAACCTCGTCAACCTTGATGTGCTCACAAACGCGGGAGAAACAACTGTTGGCGCAACGCTGACCGAGCGCGGCCAGACGGAGATCGTCCAGGTAAACGGCTATCAGGTCGGCATCATCCCCACCGGCGGACACTGGATGATCATCAGGCACACGGACCGCCCCGGCATGTTGGGAAGAATCGGCACCGTCACGGGCGAGAACAACATCAACATAGCCTCTCTCCACGTCAGCCGTGAGTCCATGCGAGGCCCTGCCCTCACCGTCGTCAACGTCGATGAGTCCCCGGAGCCACGGCACATCGACGCCATCCTCGGCATCGACGGCGTTGACGCCATCCGCGTCGTGAACCTGTAATCTGAATAGCAGATCCCTCCATGATGGAGGCGGGCAACAGTGACAACATCACCTGAAGAAGCAAGTCAACAGGTGGCGCGCCTGCGAGACCTCATCCGCCGCCACGACCATCTCTACTACGTTCTCGACAGCCCCGAGATCTCTGACGGCGAATACGACGGCCTCCTCCGCGAACTCCGCCGCCTTGAGGAACTCCACCCCGCCCTCGTAACACCGGACTCCCCCACCCAGCGCGTCTCCGGCGAGCCGTCCGAGCGTTTCGAGACCGTCCGCCACCCGGTCCCTCTCCTCAGCCTCGGCAACGTCTTTAGTGACGAGGAACTTGAGGCGTGGGAGCGCCGTGCCATGAACCTTATCCCCGGCGAGGCCATCGACTACTACTGCGAACTGAAATATGATGGCCTCGCCGTCGCGCTCACATATGAAAACGGCGTGCTCACCCGCGGCGCAACACGCGGCACAGGCGTGGAGGGCGAGGACGTCACCACCAACCTCCGCACCGTTCGCAGCATCCCGCTCAGCGTCTCCGGCCCTAACATCCCCGCGCGCTTTGAGGTGCGCGGCGAGATCCTCTTCCCCATCGACAAGTTCGAGGATCTCAACCGCGAACGTGAGGAGCGCGGCGAGCGAACCTACGCCAACCCCCGCAACACCGCAGCCGGCTCCGTCCGACAACTCGACCCGCAGATAACCGCAGCGCGTCCGTTGGAACTGTTCGTCTACTCTCTGGGGTGGGCGGACGGCGATGTGCCCGAAACACAGTCCGAAACGCTCGATTGGCTCGGCGGTTTGGGTTTCAAGGTCAACCCCGGCAATCGCAAGGCTAAAGTCCTTTCTGAAGCCATCCGCTTCTATCAGGACGCCCTCGAGCAGCGCGAATCCCTCAACTACGGCACCGACGGCGTTGTCATCAAGGTCGATTCGTTCCGCGTTCAACGTCTTCTCGGCGTCGTGGGCCGCGAGCCGCGATGGGCCATCGCCTACAAATACCCCGCCGAACGGGCAACCACCAGGCTCAACGACATCAAAATCAACGTGGGACGCACCGGCGCGCTCAACCCCTACGCGGAGCTTGAACCCGTCCAGGTCAGCGGCGTCACCGTCGAACGCGCCACGCTCCACAATGAGGACTACGTCCGCGAACGCGATATCCGCATAGGCGACATCGTCACCGTTGAACGTGCCGGGGAAGTGATCCCGAAAGTGCTCGGCCCCGTCGTCGAGGCCCGCACCGGTTCTGAGACCGAATTCACCATGCCGGATTCGTGCCCGGTCTGTGAAGAACCTGTCGTGCGGCGCGAGGGCGAGGCCATCCACCGCTGCATCAATCCCGCCTGCCCTGCCCAGGCCTATGAACTCATCAGGCACTACGTCAGCCGCCCCGCAATGGATATCGACGGCGTCGGCGAATCCCTCGTCAAGCAATTCCTGGAGACCGGACTAATCCGTGATTCCGCTGATCTCTACACGCTAACTGTCGAGCAGCTTGCCGACCTCGAGCGCATGGCAGAGAAATCCGCCCAGAACGCCATCGATGCCATCGCTCTATCGAAAGAACGCCCCCTGGCCAACGTCATATTTGCGCTCGGAATCCGTCACGTAGGGGCGGAAACCGCCCGCATCCTCGCCGAACGCTACGGCGACATGAAAGCCCTCGCCGACGCCACTCAAGACGAACTAACGGACATCTACACCATCGGCAGCATCGTCGCGGACAGCGTCTTCACATGGTTCCGCGACGAGGAAAACCTGCGTCTCGTCTCAAAGCTGCGTGAGGCAGGTGTCCGCATGCGCGAAGAGATTGTCCGCCCCGTCGGCGACCTCCCGTGGACCGGCCAAGAGATCGTTCTCACTGGACGGCTGACCGAGTTGTCGCGACCCCAGGCGGAGGAGATCGTGCGCAGCCTCGGCGGCAAGGCGGGACGCAGCGTCACAAAGAACACAACGCTTGTCGTCGCTGGCGCGGAGGCCGGTTCCAAGCTCGAAAAAGCCCAGCGCCTCGAAACGCCAATCATCGACGAAGACGAATTCCTGCGGCGCGCGGAGGACGCGCGTCAGCAGACCGGGGCCGCACCGGCCTAGCGTGCCCTGCATGAAGAGCCTCTGATGACCGAGCAAGACCGCCCCACCACAGGCCCCCTCCTCATCTTCGGCCTGCGTAACCCCTCCGCGCGCTACGCCAACACGCGCCACAACGCCGGCGCAATGGCCGTCCAACGCCTCGCCAAGCGCCACGACATCGAGTTCCAGCAGCGTTCCAACGGCACCGTCGTCGGACGGGGTGATCTCTGGGGCCGGGACGTCCGCCTCATCCTCCCCGGCACATACATGAACGTAAGTGGGGACGTCGTCGGCTCGTTGGTCCGGCGATTCGGCCGCCGTCTGGAATCAGTCCTTATAGTCATAGATGAAATGGACCTCCCGCTCGGAATCGTCAGGCTGCGACCCTACGGCAGCGCAGGCGGCCACAATGGCATGAAATCCATCATCAGCGCCCTGGGCACGCAGGAGTTCCCCCGCCTCCGTGTCGGCGTCGGCAGACCCGAAAACGGTGGCATCGCCCCCATTCAACACGTCCTCGCCCGATTCCGCCCTGATGAACAGAAGCGCCTCGACGCCGCGTTGGACCGAGCCGCAGATTGCATGGAGCTGCTCATTAGAGACGGCATCGAAGAGGCCATGAATGAATTCAACGGCAGGCAGACTGAATGACGCTAGCCCCGTGGTTCCACCGATCAACGGCGGTCGGCTTGCCAATCCTCCTTGTAGCCCTCATAGCCGCCGCCTGCGACCCCCAACCCCAAACCACACCCGTGCCCAGTGCAACCCCCACTGTCCTGCCCTCTCCGGTTCCGGCAGGCATCTCCAACCCAACCCTTACGCCTCACCCCGTCACAACACAGCCCCCCACGCCAAGTCCCATTCCGACCGTGCGGCTCACCCCTATAAGCAACGGCCAAACCCTGACGTTTGACGCCCTACCCGAACCGACTCCGTTGGACATCTTCTCTCTTGCGAGACAGTTCCTCCCGGACGCCGACCTGACCCCGCCCAACGCGCCCCGTGATTCAATCGGTGACGCAAGATCCTTCTCCGTCTACAACCTCCGCCGGAGTTCGCGCGTTGAGCTTGATGCTATCCTCTGCACCTCGACAGAGAACGTGGACTATTACCTGGACGTGGACCTCGGCCTGACGTGTGCGGCGTTCAGCAGCCGCGTAACGAGCCATATTGAGAACATTGTCCGCCCGGCAGTCATCAACAACTTTGCCGGCGACCCATCAGTCGCGGATGACCTCAGGATCGCCATCGTCCACGCGGACATACCCGGCTTTGGCGGCTACTTTGATGCCTCAGACCTCTACCCCACGGACATCAACCCCTACGCGAGTGGACGCCCCACCCTCTACCTAAACGCGGCAGATGACAGGGCCGGCAACCCGCGAGGCGATACCTATGATGCCCTTATCACTCATGAATTCCAGCACGCCATCCACCAACTCTCTGATCCGGATGAATCAACGTGGGTGAACGAGGGTCTCTCGGTCCTGGCCGAAGAAATCGTTACCTCATATTCCCGCGCCAGCTTTTTCCTGATCGGCTGCCCTCCAACGCAGATTATTGCATGGCCCCCCATCCCTGGCGCCGCCGGCTGCAACTACGCCGGCGCGGGCCTCTTTATGCGCTACCTCCATGAAAACTATCCCGGCCCGGACGGCACCCTGCGTATGCTAGTCGCCGAACCCGCCAACGGTCTCCGCGGCATCGACGCCTACCTCTCGGCGATTGGCGCGAACGTGGACGCCTTGGAATTGATGGCCGATTGGGGCGTTGCCAACTATTTCAATCGCCGTTCCGGCATCGATTTCTATGGGGATCTGGATGTCCGCCCGTCTCCCACGTCGCAACTTGACCAAAACGGCACACTGTCCAAATTATTCACTCAATTCGCCGCCCAATATCTCCTCCTCCCCAACGAACCCGGTGCATACACCATCGAGTTCCAGGGCGACACAACCACTCCTTTGCTCCCCCGCCTTGACGACACGTCAGGTTCGTTCTGGCACACGGGCAGCGAAGACTCAGCCGCCTACTCTCTCACAAGGGAGTTTGACTTGCGTTCGGCCGATGCCGACGACGCTACCCTCTCCCTCCTCATTCGCTATGACACCGAAGAAAACTGGGACTACCTCTACGCCACCGCCTCCACGGATAACGGCCAAACGTGGCAGGTACTCGAATCACCCTCGATGAAGGCTACGTCGGAGGTCGCCGTCGGCAGTGCGATGTTCTCCGCGGGATTCACCGGAACAAGCGGTAAGAGCTCGAACCCGCAATGGGTTCTCGAAAAACTGGACCTTTCCGCCTACGTCGGCGAGCGGATCCTTTTCCGCCTGCTCTACCTCACTGATCAATCCATCAGCCTAGACGGCGTCTCCCTCGCGGGAGCGTGGCTCCCCGCCACCGACTACGGCTGGGCCGCCATCGACCACCCCATACCCGTTCCCCTTGCCTCGGCAACAAACAATGACCAGCCCGACGGCGGCTGGACCCCCGACGGATTCTTCTTCACCAACAACCTCGCCCATCAGGACTACGCCGTCCGCCTCATGACCGTCTCCACTACCGGCGAAGCCACGGTCACCCAAATGCAGATCGACGACAACGGCCACGGAACTCTCACATTCGACAACACCGCAGGCAACATCACAAACGCGGCCCTCATGGTCATGCCCCTCGCCCCCCAAACCCGCCACCCCGCCAACGCCACCCTCACCATCCGCACTTCACAAGATTCCGGTTAGGGCTCGAGAAATCTCGAACCCACAAGACCGTGTCCCCGCCCACCACGAAAAAAATGGTAGCGTTAGTGAAAAAGGGAACAATCTCCAGATGGACAGAGCCAAACTCATTGCAGTAATAGGCGGCGCAGACCCGGAACCCGCCGCCCTCACCGCAGCCGAGGAAGTGGGCAGGCTCCTTGCCGAACGCGGCATGGGCGTCGTCTGCGGTGGCCTCACCGGCGTCATGGAAGCCGTCTGCAAAGGCGCATTTGAGGCCGGCGGCCTCACCGTCGGCATCCTGCCCTCCTACCGCGAGGCCGACGCCAACCAATACGTCAAGATTTCTCTCCCGTCCGGCATCGGCTACGTCCGAAACGCCATGGTCGTTCGCGCAGGTCGCGCCACTATCGCCATTGATGGCTCCTACGGCACTCTGAACGAGATGTCTATGGCCCTTGCCGAGGGCATCCCCGTCGTCGCGTTGGATAGCTGGGAATTCTCCGTCGGCGGCAAACAGGACACGGCTGTGTTTCGAGCCGCTACGCCGCAGGAGGCCGTCGATATGGCAATCGAACTCGCCCAAAAAAGAAGTGACGCATGAGCACCATCGAAACCGTCCACGCCCGCGAAATCCTCGACTCCCGCGGCAACCCCACCCTCTCCGTCACCGTCACACTCGCGGACGGCTCACGCGGCACTGCCGCCGTCCCCTCCGGCGCATCCACCGGCACTTATGAGGCCGTAGAACTCCGTGACGGCGATGCATCACGCTACGGCGGACGCGGCGTCCTGCAGGCAGTCAACAACGCCAACACCGTCATCGCCGATACCGTCCGCGGCATGGACGCCCGCGAACAGACCAAGATCGACCGCGCCATGATCGAACTTGACGGCACGCCCAACAAGGCACGGCTCGGCGCAAACGCCATCCTCGGCGTATCTCTCGCCGTCGCACACGCCGCATCTGCCTCTGAGGGCCTGCCGCTCTACCGCTACCTTGGCGGCGACGATGGAGCCCGCCTGCCCGTCCCGTTCTTCAATATCCTCAACGGGGGCGCGCACGCTGCCGACTCCACCGATTTCCAGGAATTCATGGTCGCCCCCCTCGGTGCGCCCACGTTCGCCGAAGCCCTCCGAATGGGCTCCGAGGTCTACCACCAACTCCGCGCCCTCCTCCGCGCGCAGGGCCACAACACCAACATCGGGGACGAGGGCGGTTTTGCCCCATCCCTCCCCTCCAACCGCGCCGCGCCTGATCTCATCATCCAGGCCATCGAAAACGCCGGCCTCAGACCCGGCGTGGACTGCCATCTCGCTCTGGACGTCGCCGCCACAGAGCTCTTTCAAGAAGATGGCACATACAACCTTGAGCGCGAAGGGCGTGTAGTCACGGCTCAGCAGCTTGGCGAAGCGTACCGCGACTGGGCCGCCGCCTACCCCCTCGTCAGCATCGAAGACGGACTCGGCGAAAGCGACTGGGACGGCTGGAGAACGCTGACCGAATCGATCGGCGCCCAGATGCAGCTCGTCGGCGATGACCTCTTCGTGACCAATAGGGAGTTCCTGGAGCGCGGCATCCGTGAGAATGTCGCCAACGCCATCCTCATCAAGGTCAACCAGATTGGCACGCTCACAGAGACGCTGAACGTCATCGAGATTGCCCGCCAGGCCGGCTATGCCGCCATGATCAGCCATCGCTCCGGCGAAACCGAGGACACAACTATCGCCGATCTCGCCGTTGCCACCGGCGCAGGCCAGATAAAGTCCGGCGCGCCTGCCCGTGGCGAACGCACCGCCAAATACAACCGCCTCCGCGCCATCGAGGACGAACTCGGCCCACGCGCGCTCTACGGCGCGACAAATCTCCCGCGCGGCGCATCCTAAGCCGCCATCCATTGGCGCTCATCCTGTAGAATCACGGCAGGGACCAGGGGAACACCAGGGGATTCACCACGGAGGAGACATGACCACTCGCATTGGCATCAACGGCTTTGGCCGCATCGGTCGACAGGTTCTCAAGGCAACGCTCGAACGACACCCCGAAGACCTTGAGGTCGTGGCAGTCAATGACCTGACCGATCCGGAGACCAACGCCCATCTCCTCAAGTACGACAGCACTTATGGCCGTTTCCCCGGCAAGGTTGAAGCGCTAGAGGACGGCCTTGCCATCGACGGCAAGCATGTCAAGGTCGTTGCCGAGCGTGACCCCGCCCGCATCCCCTGGGGCGATCACGGTGTGGACATCGTCGTTGAGTCCACAGGAATCTTCACGGACGCCACCAAGGCCGCGGGCCACCTCGAAGGCGGCGCAAAGAAGGTCATCATATCCGCGCCCGCCAAGAGTGAAGACCTCACCGTCGTCCTCGGCGTCAACGATGACACCTATGACCCTGGCACACACCGCATCGTCTCTAACGCCTCCTGCACCACCAACTGCATCGCGCCCGTCGCCAAGGTCCTCCATGACCGCTTCAACATTCGCAAGGGCCTCATGTCCACCATCCACTCCTACACCAACGACCAGAAAATCCTCGACCAGGTGCATGACGATCTGCGGCGCTCCCGGGCAGCCGCCGCCAACATCGTCCCAACATCCACAGGCGCAGCTCGCGCGGTCGGCCTTGCCCTGCCGGAGCTCAACGGACGCATCCACGGCCTCGCCTACCGCGTGCCCACCACAACCGTGTCTATCGTCGACTTCACCGCCGAGATTGACGGCGACGTGACGGCTGAAGAAATCAACGATGCCTACCGAGAGGCCGCAGCAACGTCCCTGCAGGGCATCCTTGATGTTTGCGACGAGCCGCTGGTCAGCTCGGATTTCCGTGGAGACCCCCACAGCGCCATACTGGATTCGCTCTCGACCATCGTCATCGGGGGCAATATGGTGAAGGTGCTCGCGTGGTATGACAATGAATGGGGATACAGCTGCCGGGTCTCGGACCTGGCGCAATTCATGGCGAGCAAGGGACTCTAGAACCTCAGCCCGCAGCGCAGACAGACGCGGGCCGGTGACAACAAGTCCCGCGTCGAACATTGCCTGATCTCCGTCTCCGTCAACTTGCCCCCTATGTGGGGCTGATTGCGCTCGCGCTCAGCCTGCGCTGGTACGGCCTCGACTGGGGCAACTACCACCCGGATGAATGGCCGATCAGAAGCTTCGCATCCGACCTCGGTATGCCCCGCTCCGTTAGCGAGTTCTTCTCCACTGAAAGCCCCCTCAACCCCGGCTGGTTCAACTACGGCACCCTGCCCCTCATCCTTCTCGCCACCATCGGCTGGATTGGAGATCAGCTCCGCGAGCTCGCCGGTTTCATTCCCTACCGTGAAGTCCTTTGGCGCGGAGCGACGGGCCTTGCTGATGCCATAACCGTCATCCTCGTCGCCCATATAGGCCGGGAACTATACGGCCGCACCGTCGGCTTTCTCGCCGCCGCCCTCTACGCCCTTGCCGTCCTGCCCATCCAGCTCAGCCACTACTACGCCGTCGACCCGCTCATGACTGTCCTGCTCATGGGCAGCCTGCTGGCATCCATACGATTCCTGCGATCCCGCAGCCCGCGCACAGGCTACGTAGCAGCCGCCCTCCTCGGTCTCGCCATCTCAACCAAGGCAACAGCCGTCGTCTTTGCCCTGCCCGTGGTCTTTGCCTGGCTGGTTTATCTATGGATCCCCATACGAAATAACGGCAGCGCCGACCACGCCCGCGACGCACTGCGACGATCCATACTCGCAGCCCTCATTGCCTTTGCCGCCTTTGCCGTCGCCCAACCCTATGCCCTCATCGATTTCTCAACGTATGTGAACGATGTCCTGGCACAGGCCAACATGGCGCGCGGCCAACTCGAACTGCCTTTCACGATCCAGTACGAGAATACGACCCCCTGGCTTTATCACATCCGCAACCTCGTCATATGGGGACTTGGCATCCCGCTCGGCGTGGCGGCGCTGGTTGGCACGATATTCATTGCGTGGCGAGCCGCCCGACATCGCACCATGGTTGAGATTCTCTTCGTTGCCGCCCTGCTCATCCCATTCCTGTGGCTGGGAGGACAGCAGGTCAAGTTCATGCGCTACCTGCTCCCCCTCTATCCCCTGCTCTGCATCGCCGCCGCCCTCGCAGTCCTCTCCGCCATGGCATGGCTGCCACGATTCGGCAGAAAGGGAACATGGGCGGGAGCATCTCTCGCAGGCATCGTCATCGTCCCCACGGCTTTCTACGCCATCGCCTTCACCACCGTCTTTGGTGGAACACACACCGTCGACCGCATGAGCTCGTGGATCACGGACAACATCCCGTCCGGCTCAGTCATCACAACCGAAACATGGGATCAACGCTTTCACGGCGAGCATCGCTACGACATCGAACCCATTGAGGTCTATTGGCCTGACAACCGGTCCAAAGCCCAGATGTTGGCCGCCCAACTCGACCGCGCCGACTACATCTACATGTTCAGCAACCGCGGCTACGGCTCCGTCTCTCGTCTGCCCGAACGATTCCCTGTCATGCACGCCTACTACGATGCGCTCTTTGACGGCGAACTCGGCTTTGAGCTTGCCCATGTTGAAGCCACATACCCATCCCTGCTCGGCGTCACAATCGCCGAGGACACGATCCGCTACCTGGACTTCAAGCCCGAATCGCCGAATGTCATCCACGGCGGCGCCGGCGGCCTGATCATCGATCTCGGCATGGCCGACGAGAGTTTCACTGTCTATGAACGACCCAAACCGATGCTCTTCCGCAAGGAGACCATGCTTTCAGAATCTGAGTACGCACAGATTATCTCAACCGGCCTGCCCCCGCCGGGAAGTCGCCCTGTCGCCCCTGAAACGCCGTCCCTCCTCATGTCGCCTGAACTCGCTGAGGCGCAGGATGAGGGCGGCACGTGGACGGATATCATGCCCATAACGGGGCGTGGCTCCGGCACGGAACTCGTGCTCTGGCTATTGGCTCTGCAGGGCATCGCCCTGGCAGGATTCCCGCTCATGGCACGCATATTCCGCCCCCTGCCCGACAGCGGCTACCTGCTCGGCAAAGCATTGTCCCTGCTAATCGTCAGCTACCTTGCATGGCTCGGCGCATCGCTCCAGATCGTCGCCTTCTCCCGTGAAAGTGTCGCCGCCGCCATATTCATACTTGCCGCGGCGTCCGCATTCGTTGCCTACAAGTCACGACGCGAACTGCTCAACCTTATCCGTCAGCGATGGCGCTGGCTCCTCACGGCTGAAGCCATTTTCGTTGCCGTCTTCCTCGCGCTTGTCGTTCTGAGAGCCGCCAACCCGGACCTCTGGCATCCGTTCCGCGGCGGCGAGAAACCCATGGACGTCTCTTATCTCACCGCCGTCACGCGCTCCTCATTCATGCCGCCCTATGATCCCTGGTTCGCGGGTGGCCACCTCAACTACTACTACTTCGGTCACTTCATCGTCGCGACGATCATCAAGCTCACCGGTACCGTGCCGGAATTCGCCGTCAATCTCGCCGTCCCCACCTTCTGGACGATGACCTTCTGCGCCGCCTTTTCCATCGGCGTCAACCTTGTCGAAGCAACAATGCAGCAACTCCGAACCCGCCAATTCCCGGCTATAGGAGCGCTCGTTGTCGGCGTGCTCGCCGCTCTCATGGTGGCCATCGCAGGGAATCTCGACGGCCTTATTCAGCTGGCAGAACGTATTGGCCCGGCGGCATGGGACGCGATAACGATGGCGGGCTCGGGCAGCATCAGCAATTTCCTGGCCGTGTCAGCCTCTGCGCTCGGTGGCGAAGGTTTCGATTTCTGGCGTTCCAGCCGCATGGTTGCCGTACCCGGGACAATCAGCATCACGGAGTTTCCGTTCTTCTCCTACCTGTTTGCTGATCCTCACGCCCACATCTTTGCCATGCCGTTCGCGTTAGTGGCCATCGGCCTCAGTCTCGCCGTTGCGCTCGCCCTCCATGACCGGCGCAGGCTCATGTCCATCGCCCTGCCCTTTGGCGCCCTCGCTCTCACGCTCGGCGCCCTGTTTGCGGCCCACTCCTGGGACTACCCCACATTCCTGTTCATCGCCGTCGCCGCCATCGCTATTGCCCTCTTGGCGCGAGGAACCGCCCTCAAGACGACGATCATGTTGACTCTCGTGGCCGCCGTGGTGCTGGTCGCCGTCAGCTTTGCGCTCTTTGCTCCCTACCACGCCGCCAACGCCACGTTCTACACAGAGATTGTTGCCAGCAACGAGCGGACCCCCGTCCACTCCCTCCTTGCCATCTTCGGCCTGCCACTGCTGATCATCGCCGCTTCCCTTCGCTCCGCCGTATCCGTCGCGCTTGGCCTCCCAAGCGCCGGACTGCGCGAACTGCTGAGGGGATTCCGTTTGCGCGCATGGCCCCCTGAAGACACAGGCATCGCATTCCTATACCGGTTTGCCAGCGTGGTCGGAGGCCTCGTCCTTGCAGCAGGAATCCTGACCCTGTTCATTACCGGATTCGGCAACGTGGTGGTCACCACCATGTTGGCCGCGATAACCCTTGCCCTCACGTTCTCAGCGCGTCTGCCTCTCCCCGTGCGGCTGTCGTATGGCGCAGCATCTCTCGCCTTTGGACTCATCGCCGCCGTGGATGTCCTCGCCATCCAGGATCACCTGGTGCGTATGAACACCATCTTCCGCGTCTACCTGCAAGCGTGGCTGCTGCTCGGAATCTCGGCAGCATTCCTGCTCTGGTGGATGCTCCGTTCCGGCGGCGCGCTCAGGATGCCCGGCATCGGTCGCATCTATCGAGTCTCGTTCTACGCCGTGTTGGCCATCGCCATAGTTGGCGTTGCCATCTATCCCGTCCTGGGCACAAAGGCGCGCCTCGCCGACCGCATCGACACGAGCATCCCACTGACACTGGACGGCTTCGCCTACATGCAGGACGGGACCTATCGCGACGTCGACGATACCGAAATCATCCTGCACCATGAGCTGGATGCCCTGCATTGGCTGCGCGAGAACGTCGAGGGACTACCCGTCATCGCAGAGGCCGGTCTGCCGCACGTGCAGAACGACACCCCCTACTACCGCATCCAGTCTCGCGCCGCAATGTATGCCGGACTCCCAATGATCGTTGGCTGGCCATGGCACCAGCGCCAGCAGCGCGGTATCGGCATCGCGGAGCCGGAGATCGACCGCCGACAGGCGGACGTGAGGAACCTGTATTCCTCCGGATCCCCGACTATCATCCAACGCATCCTGGATGAATACAATGTCGGCTACGTCATCGTCGGCCAAACGGAGCGCGCCTACTATGCCGAGGAGACCGTCGCCGTCCTCGAACGGCACCGCAGACTCAGACTTTCGTATGAGAATGAAGCCGTTCGCGTATACGAAGTACTGCAACGCTGAGCCGGGTCGGTTTGGCAATTCGGGCGCTGATGCCCAATACTAATCACAGCCGTTTCGCTAGCGAGGTACTTGCTTGGCCGACGTCATCGCAATCATCCGGGATATCGTCATCATCATCTGGGGTGTGCTTGGCATCCTCATGTTCCTCGTCGTCATTTTCGTTGCCGTCAGCATCATTCGCGCCCTCAAGCCGATCCTTGAAAATGTTCGCGGAACAACGGGGGAGGTTCGCACCGCCACTCGCCTCGTGACTGACGCCATCATCCGCCCCGCCGTCCCCATCATCAGCTTTTACGCCCGGATGCGCGGGATGTACAGCGTCCTGCGCCGATTCGGCCGCCGCGGCAGGGGCTGACTAACTCTCACTATTGGGCAACATTTTGAAACTGCCTTATAATTGCTTCGAGAAGCTTGGGGCGCGGCATCAATACAACCGGGCCAGGGAGCAGCGCAATGGGTGAACAAGATGACAATGCTAATACCAATGCCCTGACATTCCTGTTGGGCATCGTCTCCGGTGTGATTGTTGGTGTTGTTCTCGGCGTGCTTTTCACGCCGCAGTCCGGCTCGGAATCGCGAGCCGATATTCGCACACGAACCCTGGGCTTGCGTGAACGCGCTCGCAACATCGGCGAAACCGGAAATGACGCCCTGAAAGACGCAATCTCAGAAGGTCGAGATGCAGCAATGCGCGCAGGTCAGGAAATGCAGGACTGGATTCAGCACAACCGCGGCGACGGTTCCGCAACCTAGACTCCCGAACCGCCGCCAGGCCTGAACTCAAAACGCCCCATCCGTTGGAAAGGGCGTTATTCCCTGACGTTCGCCTGAACCTGACGCACCCGTTCGCCCTGAGCGCTTGTCTCTTCCGTTCGCACTGAGCCTGTCGAAGGGCCACCCCCTCGTGCCAACCTCTACTCAGGCGCGACGCCTGTCAGGGCCTCTCGCAACGCCGACTCCTGTTCCTCTCGCGTAACCGCAAGGACAACCTGCCCCGCCTGAAGTTGCAGTCCGTTTGTCGGCGTGCTCACCGTCTGGTCCGGGCCCACAATCAGAATAATTTTGCTATCGCCGGGCAGCCGTAGCAAGTTGATCTCTTCTCCAAGCAACGGCGAGTCTGACGTCACTTCAACCTGGCACAATTCCCGCCCCGTCCCGCGCAGCGACAGCACCTGCGTCAGCGGGCGCGACGGCATCTCCTGCACGATCTGCGACATGATCACGTCCGTTGAGTTCACGGTCGCGTCCACGCCAAGAATGCTGAATATCTCCCTGTTCCGCGGATCGTTGATGCGCGCTACCGTTCTTGGCACCCGGAAACGTGCCTTGGCCACCTGGCAGGCGATGAGGTTGTCCGCGTCATCACCCGTCACCGCCACGAACACGTCCGCCCTGCCCGTCCCCGCGTCCTCCAGCACACTCACCTCGCAGCAGTCGCCTTGGTAGCTTGCGCTGCCGAGATCCTCGGCGACGACGGCGCAGCGGTGGGCGTCCTTCTCGATGCACAAGACTTCGTCCCCATTGGCCAGCAAGGCCTGTGACAGCCCAAAGCCAACTCTGCCCCCGCCCGCGACGATTACGTACATATCGCTATTCGTCCTCCGGCGCCTCGTCTGACTCGTCGAAGATCATTTCCCGCATCAGACCCGTCACGAACCGCGGCGAACTAAGTGTTTGAAGACCCAACTCGCGAAAAACGTCTGCGCGGCTGTCGTCATAAACGCGCGCGATAACACGGGGCACTTTGAAAATGTGTTTCGCGACCTGCGCGGCCATCAGGTTTCGGTTATCGCCCTGCGTCACGGACACAAACACATCGGTGTTCTCTATTCCTGCTCGCTGCAGCGCCGCCGAATCAAGTCCGTCCCCAATGATCGCGTTGCCGCGAAAACGTGCCGTAAGACGCTGAAAAGCGTCCTGCCTCACGTCCATGATCGTCACGTCATGGCCTTCGTCAGTCAGACTGCGAGCCAACCCGGACCCTACTCGCCCACAGCCCATAATCAGAAATCTCATAATAGGCCTGTTTCCCGTTGATTCGCCTGCTCAGCGAACGCCGTTTCGGTTGATTGGCGCGCGCAGGATCCACAGGTTGGAGGGGACGTGCTGCAACACGTGAGCAGTAGCGGACCCCAGGCTGTAGTCTCCATAGCGCCTCTCGTGGTCGATGCCCATAATCACAAGATCCGCCCTGCGCTCCACAACCTCCGTCACGATGGCAGGCCCCGCCTGTCGGGCTTGCAGCAGCTCCGTGACCACACCCGTCCTCTTGTACGGCCAATGATCCTCAATATCCTTGAGGACACGCTCGCCGTTCCGGACTTGCGCATCCATTGGATCATCCAGCGGCACTGCACGCGGAACCTCAATGATGTACAACACGTGTACGCGGCCGGATGACTCCCGCGCCACCTCGCCCGCCACTTTCAGAGCAGACTCATCCAATGAAGATCCGACGAGCGGTACAAGAACCGTTTGCGCGGCGGGCAGCCCACCTTTCCCGCCAAACAGACTCGCGAATGATCCAACCCACGAGCCGGACCCTGTCTGCCGCCGTAAGTTCCTCATTAGCGCCTCAGCTACCCCTCCGCGCCGAGCGGCCGGCCGCCAATCAAATGCACGTGGAGGTGTGGCACGCTCATGTGCGCGTCCGGTCCGTTGTTGATGGCGAGGCGATAACCTGACTCGGAAATGCCCTCTGAGGCGGCGAGCCTATTCGCGATGCCTGTGAGCGTCCCCATAACCGGCAGCTGCGCGTCCGTGATCTCCCCAACGCTCGGAATATGCTCCGTCGGAATGATTAAGATGTGGACGGGCGCGCGGGGACTGATGTCACGGATAGCAAAAGCCTGGTCATCCCTGTGCAGGAACTCGCTTGGTATCTCCCCGTCGCGAATCCGACAGAATATGCAGTCGTCTGACTCTGTCACCGGCCGGCCTCCACGCCTACCCTGTCAGGCTGTACGTCGCCTCGGCCTCCGCCACACGTTCGTCTTTCTTGAGCTTGTCCAGGTGTGTACGCACATTACCGGCCGCCGCGCGTCGGAGATCCCTCTTCAGGTTCCGCGGATAGATGTCCTTGACCATCTCATCGACCTTTTCAATACCCTTTTCCAGCGAGGAAACCACTTGGCCCTCGCGTTCCTGCCGATGGGACATGTACCACGCGACAAGCCGACGACCTCGCGGCGGCCGTACCACCCCGCCATGCGCCGGAGCAATCGTGTCCACGCGCAGCTTGGCCAGTTTGCCGAGAGTCTTCATGTACTCGTACAGATCCTGAACAGACGAGGACGAGGAGCCCAGAATCGTGTCCCCTGTGAACAGCACCCGCTCAGCTGCCAGGTGATAGCAGACATGATCGACAGCGTGGCCCGGCGTGAACAGCGCCCGCACCGCTACTCCCCCGCCCGTCCGCAGCATCTCCCGCGACTTGAGGGGAACAACAAGTTCGTCCTCGTGCCCCAGGACGCTCCGCAGCTGCTTTGCCAGCTTGGGATGACAGCGCACAGGCGCTCCCGTCGCCTCCTGGATCCGATCGAGGCCGCCGGTGTGGTCGCCATGGCCGTGAGATATGAGGATTCCCCCGATCTTCGGTGAGCCGAGCCCTTCCCAGTACTCAAGAATCTGTTTCGTCCAGGAGCGATCATGTTCACCGGTATCCAGTATCAGCATCTCCTCAGACGGATCGCCGATGAAATAGATGGTGGTTCCGCCTGGATGCATGTAGTGCGTATCCGCGATATGGCACGCGTAAACGTGGTCACTGATCTGCGTCATTTCTACTCCTCACGGCTATTCGCCGCCCGGTTCACGTTGCGGGCAACGCGAACGACTGTAGCGCGACGGAAAGCGATGGTCAACGCCCGTCCTGCCCTTTTCCGTCAAACTGCTCAAAGTGCAGCTCTTCAAATTCCTTGTCCAATCCTGCCAACACTAGCACGTCGCCCCGAGCAACTTTCTCGAATCTGTCCGGCTGAATCAGGGCTTCATTCCGGTTGCGGATGATGAGCACCACGCTCAGTTCATTCGCCTGGCGAGGATGCACCAGCCCAAGTTCCTCGATAGTTCTTCCCGACATCCCGTCATTGACCACCACTGTGCTGATTCCGTAGTCGCGGCCCAATTCAAAGTAATCCTGAACGCCCTTGAATGACAGGCTATGGGCAAGCCTCTCGGCCGTATCAAGTTCCGGGAACACAACCCGATCCGCGCCCAGTTGCCTGAGCGCGTTCCCGTGCAATTCATCCCGCGCCCGGGCGACCACATCCTTCGCGCCGAGTGTCTTCAGCAAAACCGTGGTTAATAGGTTCGTCTGGATATCGCCCCCAACCGCGACAATCACGGATTCCGATTCCGGCACGCCGAGCTCGATAAGTGCCGCTCGGTCGCTCACGTCCGCGACCATCACGTGTTGTAGCAGCGCGGACGATTCCCGAACCCGATTGGGGTCCTTATCGATGGCGAGCACATCGACGCCTTTCAATTGAAGGTCGCGCGCAACGCGCTGGCCGAACCGACCGAGTCCCAGAACAGCTACCTGCCCTTTTGCCACGTCAGTACTCCCCGCTGAGTTGATCCTGTACTAGCCTATCCTAACTTCCGCCTCCGGATAGCGGAATCGCGCATATCTTTCTCGATGAGCCAGCTCGAGCGCAAGGAAGAACGGCGCAAAGCGGCCAACAAACATCGAGAGAATGATCACGCTCTTACCGAAGTCTGTCATCCCCGGAATCGTCCCGGTTGTAAGCCCCACAAGCCCGAACGCAGAAACCACGTCGAACAGAATCTCTACGAAGTGTGCTTCTTCAACAATATCCAACAGCAGCGCGACCGAGTTGACCCACACAAACGCGAAACTCACAATCGTGATGGCCCGCCGCACCTGCACATCCGCGATCTCTCGGCCGAAGATAGACGCGTGAGTGAGACCTCGAATGCTCGTCACCACTGACGTGAACAGCACCATGAACGAGTTGATCTTGATGCCGCCTGTCATTGAACCCGCCGCCCCGCCGATCAGCATCAACCAAATGAGCAGGAAAAGCGTGTGCTCATACGTCTGATCCACTCCAAACGTGCTGAATCCGGACGTCCGGTTCCCCACAGCCATCACAAGGCTGTCCCAGATGCGATTCGGTATGGGCTGAGAGCCCAGGGTCGCCGGGTTGGACCACTCGGTGATCAGGATGCCAATGAAACCGGCAATCGCAACGCCCACCATGCCGGCGATTACGATCTTGACATCAACCGGCAGAGTCAGCCATCGCTTCTGTCGATAAATGACTATGAGGATCGCCGCGCCCGTCGCTCCGATGAACGAGAGCAGCGTAATTGGCCCGGCCACCAGTATCGAGTAACGGTATTCAAAGAGGCTCGGCGCACCGCCCGTAATATCGAACCCCGCGTTGTGGAACGCGGATACCGAATGGAACACGGCAAACCAGCTAGCCTCGCCCGGACCATGCCCGGCAACAAGGAAACCAACTATCAGGATGAGGAATCCTATCAACTGCAGGACGATTGAGATTCGGATGACTTCCTTCGCTTCTTGACTGACGCTCCCCAGTGAGCCGCCCCCCAGCGTTGCTCGCAGCGACTGTCTGTCGGACAGCGATGCCCGCCGCTCGCGTCCAAAGATGATGATTGCAAGGCCGGCAACATAACCCAGCCCCCCAACCTCCATCAGGCACAGGATGATGAGGTGCCCGTAGATCGACCAGTATTCGCCGGTCTCGACGAGAATGAGTCCCGTGACGAAAGAGGCGGACGTCGCCGTGAAAAGTGCCGTGATGAAATCGGTCGCCGTGCCGTCCGCAGTAGCCCACGGCATCAACAGCAGTGTCGTTCCAAGCGCGATAATCAGTCCGAAGAAGAGCGATATTCGTACGTACGGCGTGCTCAGGAATCGTGGCAGTCTCGGCGCGCCCGGCCGGCTTATGGCGAGTCGACGAGATTGAGTGCCAACAGAGCGGCGTACAAGCCGCTCTCGGGGGCGCCGTCGATTATCGACCCCCATGGCAGACTAACCGTCAGCCTCGTCGAAAGTTACCACGAAACGATTGTAAGCCCTGCCGCAACCCACCCCCTCCGTTCACCCTGCGAAGGGTAAGCCCCGCCTGCAACCCCTTCCGCTCACTCTGAGCACCCCGTTCACCCTGAGCCCCGTCGAAGGGTGAACACCCCCTCCGTCATTCCCGTGCTCCTCTTCCGTCATTCCGAGCGCAGCCGAGGAATCTAAAACCTCGATTCCTCAACCAATCCCAAAACAGAAAGAGGCGCCCCTCGGGACGCCCCTCATTGTCAACTTTCAGGAGGACCCTAGCTCTTGAACCCCGGGTCCTCACCCTCTTCCATCATCGTGATCGCGCGCTCCGCAACCTGCTTGAACACGTCGTACGGCTGTGCGCCCACAAAGAAGAACCGTCCAATAACGTAGGCCGGAATCCCCGTGACGCCGATGTTCAGCGCGTCCTGGTACTGCCGCTCAACCTCTTCCTTGTAGGTTCGGTCCTCAATGTGCTTGTGCATCGTCGGCCAATCCAGGCCCACGCCCTCCGCGATCGGCTTGAGGTTCTCAACAACGCTGAGATCGACACCATCGCCCCAATAGGCCCTGTATGCAGCCTCATGGAAGGCCTCGCCCGCGCCCGCCTGCTTGGCGGCCTCCGTCGCCTCCAATGCGAGCCGTGTGTACGGCACGCGCTCGGGCCTGTTCATGATGATGCCCGCGGCCTCCGCAGCCTGCTGCACCGGCGAGTTCGGATTGTTGTACCGCTCAGGGCGGGCGATGCCCTCCGGCGGCATATCCGGACGCAGGAAGAACGCGCGATAATCAATCTCCACGTTGAAGTCCTGCTTCAGCTTATCGACCCGTTCCTGGCCGATGTAGCACCACGGTCAAATATAGTCGTACCAAACCGTGACCGGTAACGTGACTCCACTCGCCGTCGTCGCCATAATGAACTCCCTTGCTGGCAGGCCCGCCCCGCGTGACTACCCTACTATAGCCCACTCAATGGCCCTTGTATTCAGGCGCTCGCTTTGCCCAACCCCCTCGCGCTCCCTTACCATTGCTCTCAGGCAAATGACAGTGACAGGCAACGATACAGGCGAACCGAAAGGCGGCGCGGGACGCCGCGCGCAGGCGGAATCCTCTCTTGGCCGGACGGAAACAGCTGTGCCGAGCAGGACAGCCAGGAACGCCGGACTCTTCCTGATCCTAACCGCACTCGTTACGTTGATCGCAGTCGCAGGTCGTGTTGCAGCGGACGCCGACCGGGACACCGTGCAGGAAACGCTGGCAGCGATCGCGGACAGCAGGTTCCCGTATGCCCTCAGCGGCGCGGGCAGGCTCGCGTCCGGCATAACGCTGACGGTGGCCGCGCTCTACCTGTATCGGACGTGGATCATCCGGGAGTGGCGTGTAACCCCCATTGTCCCGGGCATCCTTGCCCTTTCAGGCTTGCTTACCACGATCTCCGGCCTCCTGGCGATAGTGCTTGCCATCGCATTGCCCGGCGGGGAAGAGTCCGCCGATGGATTCTATGAGGCGATTTCCGGAGCTCGTTGGCTGACGGGTGTAGCGGGCTTCTCGGCTGTGGGCCTTGCCCTCATCGTTGTATCCCCCTATCAACACAGAATTGGCGGAATGCTGCGCGTAATAGCGCCGGTTTCCGCCGTTTTGGGGGCGGTGATGCAACTCATATGGATCCAGGATTTCACCGCCCTGCATCGCCTGTCCGGCATGGTTTTCTTCGTGTGGCTCATAGCGATCGGACTGATGTTGATGTCGGGCCGTGCGGAACGACAGTTTCGCTCATGGATTTCCGACGGCGACGCTCGTTTCGCAGGCGATTAGCCGATTGAGCAGCGTATCTCGCAAGTGCCCTGCTATATGGGTACAATAGGCCTGTGGGAATGTCTGCGGATAGTGCGAGGTTGATGTATTCGCAAGGCGGTGTCCCCAATCGCGCAGCTATTGAGGCAGGTGAAACGCTGTGACCACAGTTGACGAATCCATTCAGGATGTTGCCCCTGAGTCCAATCAGGAACTCAAGAGCATCGCCCAACAGGACTACAAATACGGTTTCATCACTGAAATCGAATCGGACACCGTCCCACCCGGCCTCACCGAAGACACCATCCGCCTCATTTCCTCCAAGAAGAATGAACCGGAGTGGATGCTGGAATGGCGGCTCAAGGCCTTCCGCCATTGGGAGACCCTGCTCGACAAGGAACAGCTCCCTGATTGGGCGCACATCAAGCACCCGCCCATCAATTTCCAGGACATCATCTACTACTCCGCCCCTAAGCAGAAGGAACAACTCAGCAGCCTCGACGAAGTCGACCCCGAGGTCCTCTCCACCTTCGAAAAACTCGGCATCCCGCTCGAAGAGCAGAAGATGCTGGCCGGTGTCGCGGTGGACGCGGTATTCGACAGCGTCTCTGTCGCGACAACCTTCAAGGCGAAGCTTGCCGAACTCGGCATCATCTTCTCCTCGTTCTCAGAGGCCATCCAGGACCACCCGGACCTCGTCCGCAAGTACCTCGGCTCCGTCGTCCCCTACACGGACAACTTCTATGCCGCTCTCAACGCCGCTGTCTTCTCCGACGGCTCCTTCTGCTACATCCCCAAGGGCGTCCGATGCCCCATGGAGCTCACCACCTACTTCCGCATCAACACAGAAAACAGCGGCCAGTTCGAGCGAACCCTGATCGTCGCGGACGAAAGCTCCTTCGTCAGCTACCTCGAGGGCTGCAGCGCCCCCATCCGTGACACCAACCAGCTCCACGCCGCCGTCGTTGAGCTCGTCGCCATGGACGATGCCGAGATTAAATACTCCACCATCCAGAACTGGTACCCCGGCGACGAAAACGGCAAGGGCGGCATCTACAACTTCGTCACCAAGCGCGGCAAGTGCCTCGGTGCGCGCTCCAAGATCTCCTGGACCCAGGTTGAGACCGGCTCCGCCATCACATGGAAATACCCCAGCGTCCTCCTACAGGGCGACGACTCCATCGGCGAGTTCTTCTCCGTCGCCCTCGTCAAGGGACGCCAGCAGGCCGACACCGGCTCCAAGATGACCCACATTGGCAAGCGCACCAAGAGCACCATCATCGCCAAGGGCGTCTCAGCCGGACACGCCGAGAACACCTATCGCGGCCTCGTCCGCGTCAACCCCGGCGCGGACGACGCATGGAACTTCACCCAGTGCGACTCCCTCCTCATCGGCGATCAGTGCGGTGCGCACACCACCCCCTACGTTGAAGTCAAGAACAAGTCCGCCCACCTTGAGCATGAGGCCTTCACCTCCCGTGTCAGCGAGGACCAGCTCTTCTACTGCAACTCGCGCGGCATCTCCGTTGAAAAGGCTCACTCCATGATCATCAACGGGTTCTGTGAAGAGGTTTTCAAGAAGCTGCCCTTTGAATTCGCCGTTGAGGCCACGCGGCTCCTTGAGCTCAACCTTGAGGGCGCCGTCGGCTAGGCAGTCCGTCACAACGGCAAGTTCGGCAACCACTACATGACCACCACAAGCCCGCTCGATACGTACCTCACAGATTTCGCAGACGCCGCGCGGGATTACCAGGCCACGCGCGCCGGCAGAGACCCCGAGTGGATTGCAGAAATTCGCGCAGAGGCGCTGGACAGCTTCCAGGAACTCGGCCTCCCCACCACCCGCCGCGGCAATGAGGAATGGAAGTACACGGACATCCGCCCGCTCGTCCGCCAGGGATTCTCGGCCCCCACTTTCGCAGACCCAGATGCCACTGCCGCCATTGACATTGACTCCCTAAACGTCGGCGATTCCTCATGGCATCGAATCGTCATCGTCGATGGCCGATACGCGCCGGAGCTTTCTGCTTCGGACAGCTTGCCGGACGGCGTCGTCACGGGAAGCCTTGCAGAGGCCGTGCATTCCGAGACCGATGCAGTCCGTGCCCATCTGACCCGCCTCGCAGACCACAAGGAGCAGGGCTTCACCGCCCTCAACACCGCCCTCGCCGCGGACGGCGCAGTCATCCTCCTACCACGCATGGCCGCGGTCGATCAGCCCATCCATGTCATCTACGTCTCCACAGACCAAACGCGAGGCACGGCCTCCCTGCCCCGCACACTTATCATCGCCGGAGAGGACAGCTCCGCCTCCATCGTTGAGACGCACATCTCCACATCCGATGAAGCCCATCTCACCAACGCCGTCACGGAAATCGTCGTCGGCGCGGGCGCGAGCGTCTCCTACTGCAAGGTCCAGCAGGAGAGCGAGTCAACCTACAACGTCTCCACCACGCAGGTTGAGGTCAATGACAACGCCTCGTTCCGCTCCATGGCCATCGACATTGGCGGGCGGCTCACTCGCAACAACCTCACCGTCATCATGGCGGGCGAGGGATCGAACAGTGATGTCCGCGGCGCATATGTCATCAGCCGTGACCAACACGTGGACAACCAGGTCATCGTTGACCATGTAGTCGGTCACAACGATATGAACGAACTCTACAAGGGAATCCTGGACGGTCACTCCCGTTCGGTCTTCCACGGAAGCATCATCGTCCGCCCCAACGCCGCCAAGGTGAACGCGATGCAGGTGGACAAGAACCTGCTGCTCTCCAATGACGCTGAAGCGGACACCAAACCCGCCTTCTGGATCTATTGCGATGACGTTCGCTGCGGACACGGCGCGGCCTGCGGCAACCTTGACGATGACGGGATGTTCTACCTGCGGAGCCGCGGAATCGACGAGGAAGAGGCACGGATGATGCTCATTCGCGCCTTCGTCTCCGAGATCGTGGATGCCATCCGGGAGCCGTCCATTTACGACCACGTCGCCGCGCTCATCGCCGACAAGTTGGATAATCTGTAATCGAGAACGTGCATCGTTGTGGATGATTTAAAAGGGACGGAAACGCGCCGTCCCCTCAAAGGAGTGGAGGTGCCATGACCACGGATTCCGCGCCGCTCCGAATAGCTGTTATTGGCTCGACAGGCTCGCTCGGCCAGATCGTTCTTTCCGTCGCCCGTTCCCTCGGTGACAACGTCCGGATCGTCGGCCTCGCCGCCGGTTCCAACCTTGAGCGGCTCGCAGAACAGATTCAGGAATACCGCCCCACCCTCGCCGGTTTCGCGCGGGGACGATGGCGCTCCGATGTCCCGGAGGGCGTGGAGTTCATGTCCATCAATGACATGGTTGCCTCTCCGGATGTCGACATGGCCGTTATTGCCAGCGTCGGGCGAAACAGCCTTGAAGCCGCGTGGGCAGCCATTGACGCGGGCAAGCGCGTCGCCATCGGCAACATAGACACCCTGTACATCGCCGGCTCGCTGCTCGCTCGTCGCGCCAGGGAAACCGGCGCAACTATCTACCCGCTGGATGACGAGCCGATGGGCGTCTGGCAAACCCTGTGGGGTGAAAGCACGGAATCCGTCCGGCAGGTCACCATGACCTCGACGTGGGGCACTGTGCAGGCTCGCCGCCTGCCCCGTCACGGAACGCAGCTCCCTGCCACGATGCCGAATGCCCGCCCTGCCCGAGCCGTCGGACGCAAACGCGCTATTGATGCCTCCACACTCATGGTGAAGGCAACGCAGGTCGCCGTGATCAACTCCCTCTATGACATCCCGCTTGAGAACATCAATATCCTGTTCCACCCACAGGGCCTCGTCCGCGCCCTGACCGAGTTCAACGATGGCTCGGTCAAGTCCGCCCTCTTCATCCCGGACATGCGCGTCCCCGTCCAGCTTTCCCTCGCCTATCCGCACCGGTGGGCAAACGCGGAAATCAATCGCGTCGACCTCCTCGCAGAGGGCCGCTTATCCTTTGAACCGCTGGAACATGAGCTCTTCCCCTGCTACCAGATTGCTATTGATGCGGCGCGGCAGGGTGACACCTACCCCGCCGTCGTCGCCGCGGCCAACGACGCCGCTATTGAACTCTTCCTCTCTCAGCAGATTGGATTGACTGACATCCCCAAGATCATTGACCGCGCCGCCAACGCTCATCGCCCCCAGCCCCTTGATGACCGCGCAAGCATCATCGAGGCAATGGACTGGGCCAAGACTTTTGTCGGCGGCCAGGTTCCGGAGTAATCACCGGAGCGCGGAAATCTTCATTCGCAACTAACGCGCCAACAATCCAACGGAGAATCAATGAAGCACTGGCGTTTACTCCCCATCGCTCTCATCGCCGTAGCATTGGTTGCCGCTTCCGTCGCTTGCGAAGACGAAGAAGAACCGACCCCCGTTCCGACGCGCGCGCCCGTTGTCGCAACCCCGGTTCCCGCGCCACCAACCGCAACACCCGCGCCTGCTCCCACCGCGACACCTGAGCCAACGGCCACCCCGCGCCCCGCCCCCACGCCGACGCCGCAACCTGAGCAAGAAGTGCTAACTATCCTCTATTGGCAGGCGCCGACCTTGCCATTCCCTTACCAGGCCTCGGGCTTCAAAGACCGCGACGCCGGAGCCATCGTGCTTGAGCCCCTGGCAGTCATTGACCCCGAGGGCAACCCGGTGCCCAGGCTCGCAGAGGAAATCCCGTCGGTCGAGAATGGCGGCATCTCTGAAGATCGGCTTACCGTCACGTGGCGGCTGCGCGAGAATCTCAAGTGGTCCGATGGGACCGATCTAACAGCCAATGACGTGGTATTCACGTGGGTCTATTGCACAACCGAGGGAATCAGCTGCCTTTCCGAGAACACCTTCAGCTCCTTCGAATCCGTTGAGGCCGTGGATGATCGGGAAGTCGTATTTACCCTCAGGGAAGAAGCACGGAACCCGGAATTGCTCCTCGCCGGGACGGACGTACCTATCATCAATGAAGCCCAATTCGCCGACTGCATTGCGGCAGAATCACCCAACTGCGATGAACAACACCGCATGCCCATCGGCTCCGGTCCGTATCGCATCACTGAATTCGTCCCCAATGAGCGCGCCGTCTATGAGCGAAACCCGCACTATTGGGGCGGTCGCCCGCATTTCGACCAGGTCCTCCTCATCGGCGGCGGCGATGCCGAGTCAACCGCGCAGGCCGTCCTGGTTGAAGGGACTGCGGATTATGCGTGGAACCTGCAAGTGACTCCGGCCCAACTCGATGAATGGCTGGCGAACGAGCTTGGTGAGATCGTGACGGCTGCCGCCGGTGACGTTGAGCGCATCGTCGTTAACCAGACCAACCCTAACCCTGACAACCCGGACAATCGCTCAGAGTATCTGGGCGGCGAAAACCCCCACCCATTCCTAACCTTCGCACCCATTCGAAAAGCCATGTCCATAGCCATCGACCGCCAGCGTATCGTTGATGATCTCTACGGTTCCGGGGGGGTACCGACCTGCAATCTCGTCGTTGCGCCTGCGCGGTTTGTCTCCGAGCGTAACGATGGATGCCTGGTTCAGGACATCGAGGGCGCAAAGGCCTTGCTCGATGAGAACGGTGTGACTGATTCAGATGGTGACGGCATCCGCGAGTACAACGGCGTCCCGCTTTCGCTCACCTACCAGACGACGATCAACGCCGTTCGTGAGGGCACGTTCGCGCTGATCCAGGGATGGTGGGCTGAGATTGGCATCGAGAGCACGCTGATCACCCACGATGCCAGCATCTTCTTCGGCGGCAATCCGGCTGAACACTCGGAGTCCTATCGCCGCTTCCTGGCCGATGTCCAGATGTACACAACCGGCGCCGGCATTGATCCCCAGAGTTACCTGTCAACCTTCCAATGCGACCATATCCAGTCGCGCGAAAACATGTGGGCCAAAGAGAACAACGCACGCGTGTGCAACGAGACGTACGACTGGCTATACAGTCAACTCGAAGACACCGCGGGAGACCTCGAGCGGGAGGCAACCCTGCGTGCGCTGAACGACGCCATCGTGCGTTCCGCCTACGAGATTCCGCTCGTGACCCGTGGGTTCGTCTCAGCCAAAGCAAACTCCCTTCAGGGTATTGTCATGAACGCGTGGGACAGCGAGCTCTGGAACATCGCGGAGTGGCATCGCTAGCACGCCGACGCTGGCGTCCGCACTTCGGCCGGAATGTACTACTACGATCTCCATTCCCACTCCGTCGCCTCCGACGACTCCCGTGCAACGGTGCAACAGTACCTGAAATGGATCGGCACGCTGAAAAGGCGCGGCATGAGAGTGGACGGCATAGTCCTCACTGAACACCGTCAGTTCTCCCTCGACGCGGACTACTCCGATGTGAGCGAAGAGTTCGGCGTAACCGTTCTCAGGGGCGCGGAGCTCGATACGCGCCACGGCCATTTCCTCGTCTACGGCATCTCGGACAAACTGGCAAGTGCAATCGATCCAACGGATGTTGCAATGGACCCATTTCAGCTAATGGAAACAGCGGAGGCGAACGGCGCGATCGCCATTCCCGCCCACCCCGGACGCGCCGGTATCGGCCTCGCCGCGTGGATCTCTGGCGGAATCGAGTTCCCACAGGTATCCATCGTTGAGCGCCTGAACGGCGGCAATCGCCCGGAGGAAGCCGAAGCAGCCGAGAAATTGGTGGCGGAAAAAGGCTACTCTGGAATCGGCGGCAGCGATGCCCACTTTGTCAGCGCCATCGCTCGCTGCCTCACAGCCTTCGACGCCCCGATCCCGTCCGAGACGGAGCTTGTCGAGGCCCTGAGAGCATCGGAGTTCACAGCCGTACGGCTGGAGGACACACAGGAGTAATCTCTTTCTGGGGAATGGGAGGAACACGGAAGCATGACTACATCCGACGCGGCAGGGGCAGATGCGGTCACCCCGCAGATCACGTTCAACGAGGCCATACTGCACGTGGAACAGATGACGGGAGTCATTGAGTTGACGCAGGAGATGGTCGACCGTTATATCGAGCTAACCGGCATTCCCAAAATCCAACCGGGGAACGGTGAGCGGCAAGAAGCCCCCATGGCCATGCTGAACGTCTTCTTCACCAGGAACCAGGAACGGGGAGCGGACGTCAAGCTGGAGGGCGCCACCGTCGGCCTCAACGCAGGCCGCGCCATTGAACTCCACGCCCCCATCTACGTTGGCGACCGGCTCACTCGCTACGCCGTCCTGCAAGATGTCTATTCCAAGACCGGCCGCTCCGGCACAATGGCCTTCGAGGTCTGGGAGATTCTCTTTCGCAACGATGCAGGCGAGCTTGTCGCCCGCGCCCGTGACTCCATGGTCTTTCGCGCGCCCGGCGTTCCGCCCGCGAGGGACGGGGAGGCACAATCATGACTGATAGACAGGTTCATGCCGACATTGGGGATGAAGTCCCGCCCATCGAATGGACACCGGACACGTCATGGGTCAAGGACATGATGGCGCTCTCCGGCTGGCTCAATGACAACGACGCTGAGCGAGGCTCCATGAACGGCCTCAGCCGGTTCACGGATGAGGAGACGGCCCGCAGTGAGGGTTTCAACAGCATGATCGTCCCGGGCAACCTTGGCATGACGGCCATGGAAACTGCCCTCCAACGCTGGCTGCCCAACGGCCGCATCGAAAAGCTCGATTGCGTCTTCCGCATGCCGGTCAACCAGGGCGAGACCTACACCGCCACCGGCGTCGTCACTGATCGCCACGACGAGTCCGACCGTGTCATTCTTGAAATTGACGTTTACCTGCTGCGTGCAGACAACCAGCGCCCCCAGGGCGGCACGGCAGTCGTTACTATCTCGACAGGATGAACAAGACCCCTGCCCTATGCAAAGCTGATCTAATAAGGAGGATCCAGGATGGCAATCTACTCAATAAACGGCAAGACGCCTCAGATTGATCCCACCGCGTGGGTTGCCCCATCGGCGAGCGTCATCGGCGATGTGGTAATCGGACCGAATGTCAGCATCTGGTTCAACGCAACCCTGCGTGGAGATTCCGGCCGCATCACGGTTGGTGAGAACACCAACATTCAGGACGGCGCGGTGCTCCATGAGGAAACGACCATTGGCGCGAACTGCGTCATCGCCCACATGACCCTCGTCCATCACGTCAAGACCGGCGACAACGTCCTGATTGCAAACGCAGCAAAATGCGTAGGCGCGCCCGGCCCCGCTGAAATCGAGATTGGCGACGGCGCAATCGTCGGCGCGGGCTCTCTTGTCACACCCGGCACAAAGATCGAGGCGAACATGCTTGTGATGGGCAGCCCCGCCAAGCCCGCCCGCGAAGTTGACGACCGCCTCCGGGGAGTCCAACAGGGCCCCCTACAGGCCTATCTCAAGAGCAAGGACAACTACAAAGGCGACTCATTCCAGCAAGTCGGATAGCAGTCAGCACCTCATTCCGGCGAACGCCGGAATCCATCCGATCCCCTCTCCCTCGGGGAGAGGGTCAGGGTGAGGGTTCTTGGCCGCTCCGGTATAGGTAATCCGTCACGGCCAGGATCGCGTTATACAGGTACGCGATGTACTCGTGCAGCGGCAGATCGACCGGCCTGATCTCCTCACGCCGATCCGCGTACTCCTGGGAACCAAGAGTCTCAAACGTCGCCCTCACGACGAGCTCATAGATCTCCCCGTCCGGGCAGACGACGATGGGCCCGCGATCCGGCGATTCCATCTCGCGCGGCTCCACCTCAATCGCCTCGAGGGGCGAATCGGGAAACACAGCCGGAAATCGCTCAATCTGGTCGATGGCGGCCAGAAGTGTCTCGCGCAAATCTCCAACGCTCCGCTGCAAGACGGAATCGCTGCGCGCCCGCAGCGTTAGCGGATCGATGTTCGGCGATGGCGGAGTACCCTGCACCATTCTCCCTCCTGAAACGCTCTATCAGTCCACAAGTGTGTCGCAGGAAAGCGCGTCACGCCGGACGCACACTTCCGTGAAGAAAGTATAGCCGCGACCCGTCATTCCCTGTTCTGCCCGCAGGACCGGAACTCCCCGTACGGGCCTATGCTCAGCTTTGACCACCTTTCAGTGAGCGACGTATCATGAATAGGTTGCGATCGTGCCCGGCAACGTAGCTCAGCGGCAGAGCGGGCGCTTCATAAGCGCTAGGTCACAGGTTCGAATCCTGTCGTTGCCACCACACGAGACACATGCTGTGGTGCGTGACGGCCGGAACCGGCGCGAAGAATCCGTCTCCGCGTGAGCTTGAGTTGCGACGCGATGGAGAACGGAAAGAGTCACGGTGAACAGGGGCGGTTAGCTCAGCTGGTTAGAGCGCTTCCTTCACACGGAAGAGGTCACAGGTTCGAGTCCTGTATCGCCCACCACGCTTTGCCTACAATAACTGCCGCTGAAGCCTCCTGAACACCTTACGATAAGCGAGGTTGCTCACGAGGTTGAAGACAACGTAGGCGAAGGCGCGTTCAAAGCCGAAAGGCACTTAGCGCGTTCGCCTTCTTCTAATGACATAAACCAGCACAATCGTCACAGCGACCACAACGACGATACCCGAAATGAGTGGCCACGGTGGCGGCTCAGAAACCCTTTCGTCCGTCTCCGTGGTTCCCCCCTTGGGTGTCGAGGCAACCGGCGGAACTGTGGTTGTGGGAGTTGGTATTTCAGTGGGAGTAAGGGTTGGCACGATGGTCGGCGTAAGGGTTGGCGTCGGTGAGGGAATTGCCGTCGCAGTTGCCGTGGGAGTCGGTGACGGGACTGGCGTGTTGGTTGGTGTTGGAGTCGGCGTTGGTGTGGGGGTAGGCAGAGCGAAGCCACAGGCATCGACATTGTCGGCCAGAAGGAAAGCCGGAGACCAGTTGGAAATTGGTTGTCCGCCCGATCTCTCAAGGACCCGGACAGTCAACGTCACACGGCCGATGTGTGGCCATAGGCGCCTCCCTAAATGAGCCATATTGACCGTTATAAACGAGCGACCATCTTCCAGCCGCACCGGTTCGGCGGTTAGCTGCACTCGGTGGAGCGAAGTGAGTTTGCGAAACTCCAGCGGTATAAACCTTTGCTCCGGCAGCCCCGTGACCATCAATTCCAGCTTCGCCTCATAGTTTCTGTTGGTTTTACGAGCCACGCAGAAAGGCGGCTCCGGGCTGACAGATTCAATTAAGGCCGGGTAGGAAGGGATTGGAACGTCTTCGAGTGGGGGTGAATCGGCGGGAGAAGGAGGAGGATTGTCGAAGGGGTTCCAATAGACGAGGACGCGACCTCGATTGATATCCCCCACGTAGAGATTGTCATTGTCGTCAAATGTAGCCGTGTACAGCATCGAGCCGTAGTCATTGAGGAAAAAGTCAGGTAGTTCCGGTCCGTCAACAGGATCATCGTAGACGCCTGCGAATCTAGGACCTACGTAGGCGTTGTATCCCACCACCATCCGATTCGTGCTGTCAAAAGCAGGCTCCCACGTGGCGGCCGTAAGGCTCTGATCATGCCGTGGGATGACTGGCGCGAGCTCCTGGGGATTGGCCCACACGTTGTTAGTTATCCCTGCTGACCGCCTGAACTCGGATGTCGCCGGCGGTCCAAAAACTGTTTCGAGAGCGTCGGTAGGCGTTGATTCCGCTTCAAAAAGCAATAGGCGCAAATTGCCATTGACTTCCAACGCGTGGTCGGACACGAACAGATTATTCTCTCTGTCTACGGACAAGCCGCCTGGATAACACAGATCATCCAGTGAAACTCTGCCCAAGCGTCCCTGATTGCACTGTGTGCTCGTGGCATCCTCCTGCCCCAGAACCACGTCGATCACAGGGTTTGTCAGCGGATCGCGAATTCGGATGACGCGGTGATTGTCCGTGTCACTCAACCACAGGAATTCACCTGGGCCAACTGGTGCAATCCCTTGTATGCCGAACCCGAGGGTGATCTCGTCGTCTGTACCGAGTACGGGCAACGAGGCGGTCTGTTTCCAGATGGTGTGTAGAGGCACGGAGTACTCGGTCAGCGGGAGTTGGTACACGTCAATGAAATGTCTGCCTTCGAATGACAATACCCACAACCTGCCAGCCTGATCTACCTTTATCCTGCCACAGCAATCCTGCCATTCACCAACGGCAAATTCGTCTCCAATGATGCCGTCGGCGGGCCGTCCGTTACTCAGCGTGTTGAGTCCGTTCCAGAACATGAGCCTCTTCGTGTCAGAGACGATGAGCTGATCCCTCCACGTTGCGACGCCCCGGGGTGAATGGATTCCATACCTGTCTCTGAAATTGTCTTCAAACGGAGGGTAGAACAAACGCCTGTCTGGGTTAATGGGTCTATTGGCTTCCTCCCCGGAGCTCGGCACTGGAAAGCGAAACACGTCAGCGGGGTCGTGATAGGCGGGGATCAGCACATTACCCAACGAATCCAGTCCAATGCTTCCTCCTATGAAACAGCTATACTCTCCTCCTGGCACACCGAACAGCGCCGGTTCGCATCGTCTGTTCGGCTCATGCGATTTCTTCCACAGCGTCCTGAGTACTGTGGAGCCTAAGGGATCCCACAGCTCAACCATGTAATTCCCTGTATCGACGATCCAGATACCGCGGCCAAATGGATCAAATTCGACGGACGTTGGATGGTGGAGCTGGCTGGCAAACGTCATTGCCGCCCTTTGTCCGGATTTGAATGGCGGTTCAAATACTAGAATCCGGTCGTTGGCAGCGTCCGCCACGTACAGGCGCCCCTCCGGGTCAAAGGTCACAGATGAAGGTGCGTGCATCCTGTTGAGAGAGCTTCCCGGCTCCGCACGTGTGAAGACTGATTGACCCAGGACAAGATCGGCAGTTTTGGCGGGTTCTCCAGTGGCTCGGTCGACAGGGAAGCGCAGAACACGATTGTTTCCGGTATCTGCCACCCATAGGTTGCCATCGGAGTCAATTTCTACACCGGAGCCGAATCGATTCAACGTGAAGATAACCGAGTGAGAGTGGAAACAGAGAGACTCCGCAGTAGGTTTCTCAAAATTGCCTCGATTGCACACCATGCCGGAATAATCTGCCTGCCCCCAGACTTGATCAGCGACGCCGTCATTCTCGAATGGCGCCTCATACTTCAACACCCTGTGGTTGAAGGAATCGGGAACGTACAGATGTCCATCGTTATCGACGGCCATCGTCACGAGTGAATAGGCCTCCCCCGGGCTGAGAGAGTGATCGGGCACGCCGCACAGTGTCTCGGCATCCGGTCGTGATCGATACGGAAAACGTTGCACCCCACTGTCTCCGTTGCACGCGCTATGGTCGTATCCGGAGGGTTGTCCAATCAGGATGTCGGCGGAACAGGCTCCTTCTCCCTCATAGCATTTGGCAAGATCGATCCCCAGAATGCGGTTGTTGCCGGAGTCCCAGATGTAGGCCCTGCCCGGCTCGACCGACCGGTCAACAACAATCCCGCCCGGATTATTCACCTTGAATGGCACGACACTCTTTGGGGCTATCTGTGAAAAGTCCGGCTTTCCTATCACGATGTCTGCCCACAGATCGCCCGCTTGCCCCCGTATTGGGGATGCGCCGCGGACCGAACCGGGAGCTGGGGTTGAGGTCGGTGGCGGTACCGCCGCTTTACATGAAGCCCCGTCTCTGGCGAGCAAGAAATTGTCTGACCAATTGGAGAGGCCTTTCCCGTCCTCATCCAGTAGGCGTACCTGGAGAAAGAACACCGGTGAGTGCTCCAGGTTATTCGCCAGCGATCCCAGATCAAGGGCGATGCGCTCGGGGCTTCCCCAATTGACCTCCGGCCCAAAGATGAAGTAAGGGTCTAGCGTATCCAGACGTCTTCGAATCTGAAGCCGGGAATTCGGTGTGGTGTTCAGATCCACTCCCGTGATGGTGAGAGTTCTTTCGCTTGCTGCGCCGGAATTCAGAATGAGACAAGAGGGTGGAGTCGGTTCAACAGAATGGATAACTGGCTGCGAGTCTTGCGCCAAAACAGAGTGCAGCAGGCCTCCATCCCAGAATTGAGCCCAGATGAGAAGCGCCAGAGGTATGAGCCCGATCAGGGCCACAATCCCGATACGCCTCTTTAACTCGCTTCTGACAACTCTTGAATGCATCGTCATTTTGGCATTTCAGCCCACCGCTTTAAGTGCGTCATGGTTGGGTTCGGGCCACAGCACTCTTCAAAAATGGCGCCTGCCGTTCAGTATATGAGAACGGGCCTTACCTACGGGCGCAGCTTGCCGTCCCAGCAGTAGCATTTGGTGGCAGGCACGGAGAGACGCATAGGGTAAGAAAGGAATAGAAGGACATCTACCACTCCACCACCAGCTCAAACAACCGCTCAGTTCGCAATATTGACTGTATCGCCCACCAAGATCTTTTCTCGTGCTGGGGAGCTCGGCTTTCCGGTCAGGAGTGCCACTTTATCCGGAATCCAACATTGTCAATGTGCGGCCATGACATGCTCACTTCCCTGGCGCCCCGGAGATCAGATCGTCATGCGGAACATCTGGGGTAAGGAGATTCCCGACGCGTGGCCAATGATAGGCATCGAAGACAGCCCAGGCCCGAAAAACCTTGAGCCTCACAGGTCTCTCACAGTCAGTTTGGTAAAATGCAGAGGACGACTGCCCATTTTGGGGGAGGGTTTCATTTGGCATTCGACAGGCCGGTAGATGGAATAGAGACGGCCGTGACAGCAGTCCGTGTTGCTGTAGGCTCAGCGACTCGGCCCGCCTTCCGTTCTATGAAAGTTCAAGTGGTCCCGGGCTAGCGAGGTTAAGGAAAATGTCAAAGTCAATTGTTAGACTGCTGATAGGCATAGCAGCACTTGCCATGCTTCTGGCCGGATGTTCCGATGAGCCAACCCCTTCGCCGGTGGCCAAGATTCTTCCTGGCTCCACGGCCGCACCGACATCCGTTCCTACGCCTACGGCCACGCCTACACCCTCTCAGACCTCGACGCCTTCAACCCTTCCTACACCCACAGCCACACCCACGCCGATACCTACGCCCACGGCCACACCCACACCAGAGTCTATCGCTATTACAAGCCCGCAGATATACAACGATAACGTGTTTGTTCTACCCGTTGCGGAAAACCTCGCTAATGCTTGGTTTACTGCGACGTTGACAGAATACACAGCACGCTTCTATGAATACTTCAACGATAAGTTCGATTTCCTAGTATTTGTGGCCAACGTGACCAGTGACCGGCTTGATCCCGATTCTCCTCACGGCGCCTACTATAATTCGGTAAAGAACGATGTAAAGGGAGTTGGGCAGCCGATTTACACCGACGGCCAGAGTTGGGGGTCAGCGGAACAGCTTCAGGGCGTGATCTTCATCAATACCTATGACTACAGCTGGGGGGGAGACATTGTTAATGGTACGCTTCTCCACGAGTTGATGCATCGGTGGGCGAACTTTATCGTGCCACCTTATCCACATTGGGGATTCATCAGCGAAGACTGTATTCTGGACGGGTATGACATTTCCGCGATGATAGATCTCGGTGACGGGAGGTATTCACACGAATTCAGCACAAGTTTCGTGTACTGCCCCATAGAATTGTACCTGGCGGGCCTCATACCTCCAGAGGACGTCCCGGATTTCCGGATTGCGGTGGACGGCGAGTGGCTGCGGGACGAGGAAGGCAATATCATTATTGAGGATGACAATGGGTATCGTGTGTTCACCGCGAGTGGGTTCGAGACGTATACGGTTGATGACATCATCGCTGAGCATGGACCACGAGTCCCTGACACTTCCCAGGCTCAGAAGGACTTTCGCGCTGCAGTTGTTTTGCTGGTTGGTGCGGACTACCCGGCGACCTCGGAGATACTGGACCGCCTGAGCTATGACGTATCTTGGTTCAGCCACCCAGGTGAGCGTGACCACAACTTGGACCAGAGGTATCACAATTTCTATAAGGCAACCGGAGGCAGAGGTACGATCACCATGGACGGCCTGTCGCAGTTCCTGAAAGATAGTGAGTAGCCGGTAGTTGTCGAGGTGAGATGCACGGAAGCGTGCACACGAAGCCGCCACGCTTGACAAAATCAAGAACCTTTACGATTGCCTTCACCCTGGCGCTGTAATCAGGCTCCCCGCCCGGTGCGCCACTGAAGCCCGTCGGACGGGGATGCGGAGCGTCGAGGCTGGGACGCGTCTGAAGCGGGAGAGTTCGTCCACGGTGATCAGGGACGCGACGCACAGCAGCCGAAGGTAATTCCTCGCAAGCTATTGTGCAGGAGTGGATTTGTGGTATTCAGCCGGTGCGCGATCTTTGCAATTGGATTTAAGTGACGAGATTGTGTAGGATTCCGATAGTTGGCATCGGCAGTCCCATATGTCGCAGCGTGGCGTAGAGGGAATCTACACTCAGCACATTGATGCTGAAGGAGGATTGGTAGGCATGGAAGGCATCTTCTTCTTGTTGATAGGGGCGGCGATCTTTTCGCAGTCCTGGTATGTACTCGGCTTGTTGTCCGAAGGGCGCACCACCGGTGTGCTCCTCGCAATGCTTGGCCTGCTGACTCTCGGGACCTTCATGTTCAGCACAACCGTAACGCCGACGCTGATTTCGGGCGAAGGCTCGACGGCGTTGCTGACCGCATTTACTGCGCTCATCATCCTCTGGGCCATCTACGCTGTTACAGTCGGGACTCACGGCATCTGGGACCTCGACACACGAGCCATCGGCTTCTACGGCGCCTTCCTGTCCATAGCGTCCCTGGTCGTATTCCTCGTTTTCGCCATCTCGATGGCTGATGGCGGGGTGTTCGAGCACTCCCTGGACATATGGCTCTCCATGTCGATCGTGCCCTTCCTGCTCTCCATCATCTCCGGTCTCGTGTTCTTCTACATGGCCCTTGAGTTCCAGGTACTGAGACTGGTTACAGGCTGGTTCATGCTCTTCGGCGGTGCAGTCATCGGGCTTGTGGGGCTCTGGGCCCTCGCATCGGTCGTCTCATAAACTGAGACGGCCTGAGGCCGGCTGGCACGTTGGGGACCACCATAAACGAGTCGTCAGGGGACTTTGTCCCCTTGGCAGTGTGAGGATTGTATGACAGCTGAACTTACGGTCGAGGCCATCATATCCGAGGCCGAGAGCGAAGCCACTAGGTACTCTTGGGAGGGAACCTTCAAGGACTACCTTCGCATCGTCTCGGAAGACCCCTCAAAGAGCAGGCTCTCGCACGCATACATCCATGACGCCATTGTGGCCGAGGGCTCAGGTGTTACGCCTGACGGCGACCGTGTATACGATCTGTTCCAGGATGAGCTATTCGGTCTGGAGGAGCCGCTGGACCGCATCGTTCAGTACTTTTCTGCCTCTGCGCAGCGATTCGAAGTGCGTAAACGCATCCTGCTGCTCCTTGGCCCCCCGGCTAGCGGCAAGTCCACTGTCACTGAACTCATCAAGAGCGCCATGGAGGCTCACTCCAGAAGCGACGACGGCATCGTTTACGCTATCAAGGGCTGTCCGATGCAGGAAGATCCCCTACACCTGATCCCTGGGAGTCTCAGGACTCAACTCCGCGAACAACGTGGGATCCACATAGAGGGCGACCTTTGTCCGCGATGCCGCTACATGGTCAATTCCGAATATCAGGGCCGCTACGCGGAAGTGCCGGTCGAGCGCGTGACATTCTCTGAGCGAGGGGCGATTGGCATCGGCTATTTCATGGCCAACAACCCTAACCCCTCAGACTCCCTGCTTGTCGGCAGTGTCAATACCGACCAACTCGAGGGCGACCGGCTTAAGGTCGCGGGTAAGGCATTCCGGCTCGACGGGGAACTCAACGTCGCCAACCGCGGCATGATTGAGATGGTCGAAATGTTCAAGGCTGACAGGCATCTGCTGACGACGCTCCTGAGCCTCGCGCAGGAGCAGATCATCAAGATGGAAAGGTTCGGCTCCGTCTACGCCGACGAGGTCATAGTCGGTCATTCCAATCAGGGTGACTTCGAGGATTTCTCACGGGACAAGAGTTCCGAAGCCCTTAAGGATCGCATCATCGCGGTGAACATCCCCTACAACCTAAAGGTGACGGAAGAAGTCAAGATTTACCAAAAGATGATGCAGTCGAGCCTCATGGGGAACGCGCACATCGCCCCGTTAACCCTGAAAGTGGCCAGTGCATTCTCTGTATTCGCACGACTCGATCCGCCGGATCGCCACGGGATGTCCATGCTGGACAAACTAAAGCTTTACGATGGTGACGTTGTGCCCAACTTCGCTCGGCGGGATGTCCGTGAGATGCAGCGCCACCATCCGATGGAGGGCATGTCCGGAATCTCGCCCAGATACGTGATGAACCGCATTGGGGCGGCGGCTAGCGAGCCTAACATCCAGTGCATCACCCCCTTCGCTGCTCTGAGCAGCCTCTGGGAAGGCCTGGATGAAAACGTCAGCTACGAGGCCGAAATCGCGACAAAGATCTCCCTTATAACTGACACGGTCAAGGTGTACGACGCTCTGGCCGTGCGGGATGTGCAGATGGCTAGCGAGGAAGCGTTCGAGGCAAGGGCCAAGGATCTGCTTACCGGCTATCTTGCTGATGTCCGGGCGTATTTGAAGGACATCTCCAGGAAAGACTATAGGCCCACCCGTGCCGATGCCGAAAGGGAGCGCGACATGCGGGCAATAGAGCGTGTCCACGGCATTACTGATCGGAGCAAGGAAGAATTTCGGCGTGAGATAAACGCATACGTGGCCGCGTGGCGGAGCAACGGCAAGTCCTTCGAATACGACTCCGAGCCTCGTCTCAAGGAAGCTATCGAAAAGCAACTCCTTATCTCGCGGGACGATCTCAACAAGAGCCTGACTCGCCCCCGCTTCGCCAGGCAACGCGCCAACTGGACGCAGCGTTGGAATAGCATCACTTCCAGGCTGATCGATTCCTATGGCTATTGCAGTACGTGTGCTGACGACGTAGTCAACTACGTCAACCACATCCTGAAGGGCCGTGCGTCCATCAAGGCCCCTAAGAACGAGGGCGTTGAGTGGCTCTGGGAGAAGTATCCCAAGAGGGAATCGACTAGGTAACAGTTCTCAGTCACGTAAGCGTGGACACGGGATCGAACCGTTCTATCAACTCAGGCTCACCACCATTCTTCTGAACGTCTCCGGGTACTGCTAAGCTGGCAGATGCGATTGCCTCCTCCATTAGAGTGACTCTGACACAGAGCGTCCGATGACCGCTCAAGGCCGCGTCCGGTTCGGCAATACAACCATTGATTACACCGTGCGGCGCAGCGCGAGACGACGCAAGACCGTACAGATTAGCGTTGTCGACGGCGAGGTCATTGTCACCGCGCCCAGACGAACACCGGCGCGCGAACTCGAAGAGCTAGTCCGCAATCGCATCCCCTGGATCACGCGCAAATTATCGGAGGAGGCACAGAAGCCCGCCCCTCCACAATTCGTCACCGGCGAGAAACTGCCCTACCTCGGCAACGACATCCCTCTTGTCGTCACGCTGTCCCACGATCCCAAACCGTCGGTCCGATTCTCACACCGGAGATTCCATGTTTCAGCCCCTACAGACCTTGAGGATGAGCACCGGACGGACGCCATTCGCACTGCCCTCACCGCGTGGTATCGAGAACGCGCCGCCGAATTACTTCCCGAGATGGTTGAACACTGGCTGCCCAGTCTCGGCGGCAGCTCTACAAGAATCCTTATACGCAATCAGAAGCAGCGGTGGGGCAGTTGCTCAGCAGACGGAACTCTCCGATTCAACTGGCGCGTCATGATGCTAAGACCGTCGCTCATTGAATACATCGTCGTGCACGAACTCGCGCATCTTACGCACCGGAACCACTCCCGTGAATACTGGGACCAAGTCACCGCCGCCATGCCGGAGGCTCTTCAGAGGCGGAAGGCTTTACGAGAAGCCGGCCAAGAATTGCCGGCGCTTTAGGCCTCACGGGAAGCGCCACTCGCGCCGTCGATATCAATGAGATTGCGCGTATATCGATCCGGTCAGTCAGCGCCTAAAGCGCCTCCCCGCCATCCGCCTCAAGTAGCCGTGCCCTCCGCTCACCCTGAGCATGTCGAAGGGCGAGCAGGGCGTGAGGGTACCTCCCCTACACTTCCGTCCCAAGCGCCTCCAGCGCCTGACGCACGATTGACCGCCGCACGTCCTTCTCTTCATCCGGGTCGAGACTTGCGTCACCGAGCGGGTAAACGATGCCCTTGCCCTGCACCACCCGGTTTGCGCCGACCATCTTCGCTACCGGCGTCACCGCAGTTACCTGGGCGACAGGGATGCCTGCCTTCTCGAGTTCCGTCGCGATCGCAGCACCGCTGCGAGTGCTTGTGCCTCAAGTGGAGGTCAGGATGACTGCATCCACTCCGGCGCTCTTGAGGCTCTCTGCAATCTCCCGCCCAATGCGCCGGCTGTTCGCTAGCGGATTCGCCAGTCCGGTCATGGACAGGAACTGCTCGTAGACCTTGCCGACCTCGCCGGCCTTCTCAAGCTCCTTGAGCACGTCAACGGGAACCAGTCGATCCGGGTCGCTCAGCACGTGTCGATTGTCATAGCCGCGGTGATAGACCTCGTAGTCCTCACCCTCCAGATTGTCAACCGTCGCGATGTCATACGACCCCCAGATCGTGGACGCGATTGCTGGCATGTTGTCCGGATTGCCCGCCGGAACAAGCCCTCCGTCCGTCACGATGGCCACCGTCGCGTTGCTCAAATCGGCAACTGCGGCCGGCGCGGGAATCGGCTCGAATCCCGTCTGCGTCAACTCCGTCTCATACGGCTGCCCCAGCGTCTTGGCGACTACAATGTTCGCCAACCGCACGGCCGCCGTCTCCTCGACGATTTCGTCTTGCATGATGCCGCGCGGGATGTAGCCCCATTCGGCGGGCCGCCCCACGTCCTCACCGGATGCCGTCACCTTGGCGATGGCGGCCATCTTCGTCAGGACGTTACGCATATCTGCGACATTCTCACCGGAGTCGACGATGTGCAGTTCCTGCCGATAGAGGTCGACACCGGGGTTTTCAACACCCATGCCGGTGACGACGGGAATCCCAAGCTCAGCCTGCACCGCCGCACACAACGCGCCTGCCGCAACGCCATAACGCCCGGCCACGAAGCACGGCCCCGCCACGAACAACTCCGCGCCGGAATCACGCACCTCATTTACGACGGATTCCATCACCGACTCAAGATTCTCGGCGGCGTAGTTGTCGCCGCAGACAATCGTCTTGACGACGGTGGAGCCGTCGCCCAGCACCTGCTCCAAGAGGCGTCCGGGGCCAACTGCCCCGTCCCGAACCTCCAGGCCGACACCGGCCTCTTCTTCGCCGCCCAATCCGCCAAAGAACTGGTTCAAATAGTGAACGACCTTCATTTCAGGCCTCCCCTGTTCCTTTCCATGAGCTCGCGTCGCCCGCGGCTCAGTACACCACCGCCCGCACAACCGAAGCGCCCTGCTGATTCGTCACGCCGCAGAGCGCGCCCGCCGTAATATGGGTCATCTGTGCAAGTGCCTGCGCGACGGCAGGAGAACCGGCGATGACTCGCTCAACCGGTTCCGCGTCCCAGCCGGTGTCGTTCCCGCCTCCGTACACGATTGCGTCCACCTCAGGATAGTTGAACAGCATCGCGGACTCCGCGCGCCGATCCCCTGATGAGTCTGAGACCTGCACGACGGTCCTCATGCCCAATGTCTCGCAGATGCGCGCCGTCTCGCCCATGTCCACGTGCGGCGCGCCACCGCCGTACTTGGTCAGCACAACGCCGTCCGCGTTGAGGTTCCACTTGGCCTGATGGGCGGCCAGCAGACAGTTCCTATTGCGGTCCGCCTCAAGCGAAGCCGCCACCGTCGCCACCGTCCCGACAAAGTTGATCTCGCCCGCCTCGTGCCGCCTGTACAGCTCCTGGATGATCGGATGATTCTGGTAGAAATAGCTCTCCACACGCATCACCCAGTACGAGCAGACAACCGCGCCGTCCATCCATTCATTTGGATGCAGCGTGACTGGGACCATCCCCTCCGTGTTGCTGCCGTACAGGATGCGCTCATCCTCTTCGACGACCATTTGGTGGCCATGAATCTGCCCGATGTAGGCGATGCGCGGAAGGCCCTCTCGCTCTGTGGACGGCCCGTCGAGTTCAAATTCCTCCGTGGAATCGGGGGCCTGTCCGATGCCCGCGCTGCCAAGAAAGACCGTCGCCCGCGCAGATGCCAACCGGAGTGCGTTCAACCCTACGTGGCGTGGCGTGCCCGAAATCATGTGCGGCACAATAACGACGTGATGTAGATTCCCGTAGGGTGAATTGGCCGCCGCTTCTCCGTGCATCTCCATCATCTTTGACGCGATGCCCGGCTCCTGCTCAGCGTCGACGATGGTCACCGCCGAGCCGCGCAGCACATGGGTCGTTCCCTGCCCCGCCACGGCCATCGGTCCCAAAAGGCCGGGGAAGTCGGTGCCTGTGCCCGGCTCCTTGGCGCGTGGTTCAAGAATGTCGAACACAACGCCGATGCGGCACGGCTGACCGGGATTCGCTACCTCAATGTCAATACTTTCAATACGGCGGTCCTCAAGAATGGCCTCCCGAAGCTCATCCGCGTCGACCGTCAACACTCCACCGGCAAGCGACGTGCCTGAACCCAGCTTCGCGTCGCTCACCTCATGGATTGCGAGAGTGAGTTTCATCCCAATCCCCCCCTGTGATTTTGGCGCTCAAATCGCCTTTCTCACGTTGACACACAATAGGCGGCGTAGCTACCCTCTGTCAATGACATAACAACGTGGAACGGCTTCGGAATACGCTAGTATCCGGCCCGTGTTCACCGCCAAAAAGGGAGTTTGCATGAGTCAGCCCGTCGTTAGGGAAATCAGGTTCTTTCTCGCGCACACACCGGGCCTCGTCAGGCACGGTTCGAAGCCAACAAGGGACATTCACGCTAACCACAGCGTCTGGCAAGACATTCGAGGCAGCCTCCGCTCCTTTGATGACGCGGCCGCCTATGCCCCGCACCAGGTCTTGCTCGGCAACATGAAGCCGGACGACCTCAATACCGCCGAGGCGCCGTGGTACGAGAACATGCTGGCCGAATATTCCACAAGCGGCCCGCACGGCGAGCTCGTTAACGAGGATCAGTTCTACGGACTGCTCAAAGCTGCTGACGAATTCGATCTCGTCCTGCTTGAGGAGGGCTACGCGACCCGCGTCGCCGCCGAACTCCGCAGCCATCCCCGCGTGACCGACGACGAGATCGAGCGCATCCAGGGGGTCCCGTTTTCCCGCATTGAGGAAAGGCTGTCGTCCCGTGAGGGCGCGATTCCTCTGTTGACCCGCGACGGAGCGACCATCGGCCTCGTGCAGACCGACTACGTGGACGATCCCTCCCTCGCTCCGGACATCCTGCTTGAGAACCTCGCCGTCAAGGCGACCGCAACAATGGCTCTACGCTCGGTTCTGGCCGAGTCCGGCACGGACCCGGCCAGCCTTCAATACGTGATTGGCTCCGGAGAGGAGGCGATCGGCGACCGCTACAACCGCGGCGGTGGCAACCTCGGCAAGGCAGTTGCGGAGGCATCCGCATGCGTCAACTCCACGGGAGCCGACGTCAAGGCATTCTGCTGCGCGCCCGTCCACGCGATGGTCGTCGGCGGCAGCCTCGTGCAGTCCGGCGTCTTCCCTGAAGTGGCCATCGTTGGCGGATGCTCGCTCGCCAAGCTCGGCATGAAGTACCGCGGCCACCTTGCCAAGGAGATCCCCGTCATGGAGGACGTGCTGGCCGGTTTCGCCGTGCTCATGGGCCCGGACGACGGCACGAGTCCTGTACTGCGACTGGACAGCGTTGGCCGCCACACAGTTGGCGCAGGTTCCGTTCAGCAGGCCATCGTCGAGGCCCTCGTCGCCGATCCATTGGACAGGCTCGGACTCAAATTCGGAGACGTCGCCAAGTACGCTACGGAGATGCACAACCCGGAGATCACGGACACGGCGGGAAGCGGCAACGTCCCTCGCACGAACTACCGGCTCATCGCGGCCCTCGCGGCCCAACACGGAGAGATTCCCACGGGCTCCGAGTCACGCGACAAGTTTGTTGAGGAGCACGGAATGCCCGGTTTCTCCCCCACACAGGGCCATGTCGCATCCGCCATGCCGTTCATGGCGCACGCGATGGATGACCTGAAGGCGGACGACTACCAGTATTCGATGTTCCTGGCGAAGGGCAGCTTGTTCCTTGGACGTATGACCCACATGTCTGATGGCGAGTCGTTCATCATGGAGGCTAACTCGGGCTCGGGCTAAGGCGTTCGAAGTATCGTATTATGTGGATTAGCGGGGATAATCCCGCAGCTCAAAAAGGGAGAAGGTGACATGGATCTTGCGGGAAAGCGAGTGATCATCGTCGGAGAGCGGGACGGCGTGCCCGGCCCAGCAATTGAGGCCTGTGTGCGCAGCGCCGGCGCGGAGCCGGTGATGGTGCAGACGCAGTGCTTCGTTTGAACCGCCGCCGGAGCACTTGACCTTGAAGGTCAAGAAGGAATCAAGGCGACAGTCGATACGCACGGCGCCAATGACATGGTCGTGCTGCTCGGCTCACCGACACCGGAGAGCGCTGAGGTGTATGCGCGAACCGTGACGGAGGGAGATCCCTCGTGGGTCGGCCCGTTGGCGGGCATCGCGCTTGGCCTCCCCGTTTTCCACGTGCTGGAAGAAGAGGTCAAGAGCCAATTCGACCCCGCGGTCTACAAAGAGCAAGTCTCGATCATGGAATCCGTCCTCGACACGGATGACATCATCGACGCCATGCGCCAGGTACGCGACACCGTCGGCGTTTAGGGAGGAAACCATGGCAATCCAAACCAAGACCATCGTCCTCTACACCAAGAAAGAGAACTGCCCCGACTGCGAAGTCGCAAAGCGGTTCCTCGCCGACCATGACATCGGCTATGAGTCAAAGGACGTCGTCGAGAACCGCGATTACATGCTTGAGCTCGTCCAGAACTACCGCAGCATGTCCGTCCCAACGCTGGTCGTAGACGGCCAGGCAATCATCGGCTTCAAAAAAGACGAGTACGAGGAAATCCTCGGCACTTAGCCTCGCCCCGCCAACCATGGGGTAGTATCAGGGGACACATCGACGTGACTACTCAGGAACAAACGGTCCAGCCGCAGGATCTTGGTCAGCGTGTTGCCAAGTTAGAGGGACGGTTCGATGAACTTAGCCCTCGTATTGACGCGTTGCAACGATCCGTTGACAGCCTGCACGCAGAGTTCAGTGGCTTTAAGAACACTGTCATCTTCCTGATACTCGGATCGTGGTTTACCTTGATGGCCGCACTGATTGTGACAGTCGCGGCCGACTTCATATAGCCGATCATACCTACCGTTTAGAAGAGAGGCGAGCAGGTCCTGGGGGCCTGTAAGCCGGGTTCTGTCTCCGGCCGGCGTCACCGCCAACCGGTCGATGGCCATCCATCTGGGCGTCGACTTGCGCCGACGCTCAAGCAGCCTACCCGAGGACGGGGTGGGCGGTCCCCTGCCCGTCTTGCGACGCGCGTCCTTCTATTTGGCCTTGCTCCAGGTGGGGTTTGGCCGCCGCCGCGTCACCGCGGTCAGCCGGGCGCTCTTACCGCCCGTTTTCACCCTTGCCTGTGCCCGCAAAGCGTCGGAACGCTTGGGGCCATCGGCGGTATCTTCTCTGTGCCACTATCCGTCGCCCCGCGGCATAACACCGCGAAACGCCTGGGAGTTACCCAGCACCCTGCCCATGGAGCCCGGACTTTCCTCCCAGCCCGCCGAAGCGGCCTGCGCGGCCATCCGGCCCCCGGCCCTGCTCGCCGTTGCCAAATATAGTGACGCCGCGCCCCACGCGCAAATCGCACTCAATGTCATTCTGAGCGCTCCGAAGAATCTATAGACCCTACAGGCCACCCATGTGGGAATGTGGCCGATCAACTTTGAGGGCACGTGTGCCCGAACGCGAACCGGAGCCGTAGCGCAGCTACTCCGCCAAGAACTCCCTCAACACCTCATCGGATACGTCTGGCGGCACGTCATCCCTCAGCCGTCCCCGCCCGATGCCGTCGCACAATATCCACCGTGTTCGCCCCGCCGCCACCTTCTTATCAACGGCCAGCGCGGCCCGAATGTCATCCATATCCAGATCCGACGGCGCAGTCGTCGGCAAACCGTAGGCGCTCAAGAGATCAATCTGCCGCTGTCGTTCCGAGGCCGTAATCGACCCCACCCTTTCCGCCAGGTGCGCCGCAAAGCTCGTTCCAATCGCGACGGCCTCCCCGTGCAGGATGCCGGTGTACTCAAGCGCGTTCTCTATAGCGTGCCCAAGCGTATGGCCCAAATTGAGCCGCGCCCGCAGCCCCGTCATTTCCCTTTCATCCAGTGAAACGACACGTCCCTTGATAGCGGAGCACCGCAGCACCGCGTGGGCGCACTTGTCCTCATCGCCCGCCAGGATCGCCTCCGCGTTGGTCTCAAGAAATTCAAATAGCTCGGCGTCGAAGATCGCGCCCGTCTTGATGACCTCAGCCCACCCGGCAGTGAGGTGGCGTGGTGGCAGGGTGTTCAACGTCCGCGTATCCGATAGCACCAAACGCGGCTGATAGAAGGAACCCACAAGGTTCTTTCCACTGGGCAGGTCGATGGCCGCCTTGCCGCCGATCGATGCGTCCACCATTCCGAGCAGCGTCGTCGGAACCTGCACGAAGGCAATTCCACGCAGGTACGTCGCTGCAACATAGCCTGCCAAATCACCGACAACGCCCCCGCCCAGCGCGACAATCGCATCACGCCGCTCAATACGGTGACCGCCTAACTGGCTGAATAACTCGCCCGCCTGCGCAAGGTTCTTTGACGGTTCGCCCTCCGGAATCTCGAGAATCACCGGATCGAATCCCGCCTCCGTCAGGCTGCCAAGCGCGGTCTCTCGCAACTGCCCCGGTATCCCGCTGTCCGTGACCACGCACGCCCTGCCCGAAAGCCCGAGCTCGCTCATGCGGTGTCCCAGCGTCTCAAGCGCACCCGGCGCCACGACAATCGGATACGCCGCTGTCTCTGTTCTCACCCTGAACGCAACGTCGGAATCCGCGTCGTCCGCCACAGGCTCCAGCAACTGCCCGTCCGCGACGCGCCTCCACCCTTGCTCGGCGCCGCGCTGAGCCTCAGCGGCCACCTCGTCCATCGTCAGACGGTCCGTGTTGACCGTCCAATCCGCGATGACATACGCCGCTTGCCTGCTCGACTTTAGCGCCGCGATTCTCCCCAGCGGATCGCCGGACGCTAGCAAAGGACGCTCGGTGGCATCAGACTCATCTGCCTGCATCCGGGCGAGAATCGTCGAAGGCTGAGCCTCAAGGGTAATCACAGTACCCGTGCGTTGCATGACCTCGCGATTCTCAGGATCGAGAACGATGCCCCCGCCCGTCGCAACGACCATGTTCGGCCACTGCGAGACCTCCCGAAGAACCTCGGATTCCAACTCACGGAAGACGGATTCCCCCTCAGTGGCGAAAATCTCGGGAATGGTTTTCCCGGTGCGGGACTCTATGAGTTCGTCAGTATCAGCGAAATCGATATGCAGATTGACCGAAATCTGTCGCGCGACGGTGGACTTCCCCGTGTAGGAGAAGCCGATCAGATAGATATTGCGGTGTGGCGAGGACACACAAGAACCTCAGACCGTTGACGCGGGCGCGTGGCTCGGCCCTGCCGCCTCCATGTACGCCCGCACGTTTCGCGCCGTCTCATCACGATGGTCACCACCAAACTTCTCCAGCACGGCGTCCGCTAGCGCGATGCAGACCATCGCTTCGCCAATCACCGCGCACGTCGGCACAAAGGTGATGTCGCTGCGCTCGTAGTGCGCCCGATCCACCTTGGCGCCCGTACGCAGATCCACCGTCTCCAGCGCGTTCATAATCGTGGCAATCGGTTTGACCATTGCACGAACAACAACGGGCTCGCCTGTCGTCATGCCCCCCTCAAGCCCGCCGGAGTTATTTGAGCGCCGCGGCCACGGGCGTACCCACGAGCCGTCCGGGTTCCGATCCCATTCGTCGATGGGCTTCACCACGTCATGCACGGTTGAGCCGCGCATCGCCGCCTGGTCGAACCCGGCCCCAAACTCCACGCCCTTGACGGCATTGATGCTCATCACCGCAGCGGCTAGCCGAGTACTCAGCTTGCGATCCCATTGAATATGCGAGCCGAGGCCGATGGGTGCACCGGTCGCGACCACCTCAAATACACCGCCCAAACTGTCGCCGGCCTGCCTCGCTGAGTCGATTGCCTCGATCATGGCCTCCGTCGCCACCGGATCCGCGCACCGAACTGGGGACTCTTCCAACTGCACCCAGTCGATGGCCTCCTGCGGTGCAGCCACCACACCACCAATGCCCACCACGTGGCTACGCACCTCTACGCCGATTTCCTCAAGGAATCGTCGCGCCACTGCCCCCGCCGCCACACGCGCCGCGCTCTCCCGCGCGCTGGAACGTTCAAGGATGTTCCGTGCGTCGTCGTGTGAGTACTTGGTGATCCCCGGCGTGTCCGCATGCCCGGGCCGCAGTTTAGTTATCGGCTCAAAGGGAACGTCCGAGGGCTCGATGGACATTTCGTCCACCCATGGCACGCCGTCCGGCCCCGTGCCTGTCGAAAAATCACGATTCTCAACGAACATGGCGATCGGCCCGCCGAGCGTCAGGCCGTGCCGTACCCCTGACGAAATCCGTGCGCGATCTGTCTCGATCTGCTGCCGCGCCCCGCGCCCGTATCCGCGCTGCCGACGCGCCAGGTCCTGCCGAATATAGTCCTCGGACAGCGAGATACCCGCCGGAACGCCCTCAACGATTGTCGTGAGACCCGGCCCGTGTGACTCACCTGCCGTCAAGAATCGAAACTGTCCCATTGAGTATCAGTTACTCCTGTGTGCGCCGTGTGTTGCGGTCACCATTCAGATTACATCAGCGCTTTCAAAGCCGCCGAATACATGATGTCCTCCGGCGGCTCACGATCCGTCCAGAATTCGAACGCCGCCGCGCCCTGGTATACCAGCATCCCGATTCCGCCCAATACACGCGCACCGCGTTCCCGAGCCAGTACCAGCAGCGGGGTCTGTTGCGGGTTGTAAACGAGATCACACACGAGAACGCCGGGCTTAAGCAAATCCTCAACCGGCGGTATCCCCTCCGGCTCCGGCCCGCCCGCCATGCCCATTGAGGTACAGTTCACAATAAGATCAACACCGTCGCTGCCCTTGATGTCTTCAAGCCCGCCGCCACGCGTCTCTGTTGCCGTCGCCTCGGAAACGTCCTGCGCCAACTCCACGCCCCTTTCCGGCGTCCGATTGACGATGACCAACTCAGAGACGCCCTCCCACGCGAGTCCAAATGCCACGGCCCGCGCCGCGCCGCCTGCCCCGACAATCAGCGCCCGCTTTCCCGCCGCAGAAAACCGCGCTTCTTGCTCAAGCGACCGCGTGAATCCCGCGGCGTCCGTATTTGCCCCGATTAAGAATCCCCCGCGGTTGATAATCGTGTTGACCGCGCCGATGGATTCTGCGACCGGCAGTATCTCATCCAACAACGGCATGACGGCCTGCTTGTGAGGCACCGTCACATTGGCGCCAAGCACATCCTCCGCGCGCAGCGACTCCACCCTCACGGCCAATTCATCCGGGGGCGTGGCCCAGGTCTCATAGCGCGCGTCAATCTCAAGTTCGTCGAATGCCGCCTGCTGAAACGCCGGCGAAATGGAATGGCCAAGAGGGTAGCCGATAATTCCCACGCGCGATGTCATCTAGCCCTAAGGCTCCTCTCTGCGCGAGTTGTTCCGAATCCTCTGTTCATCCAGGTACGCCTGAAGGACAACGGCTGCGGCAACCGAATCCTGGGCATTGGAGGAACCACCCTTGCTTCCACCTCCGCTCGCTTCTCGCATCGCTCGTTCCGCGGACACGGTGGACAGCCGCTCGTCCCTGCCCTCAACCGGCACGGACAGCCCACGCTCACAGGCGCGTCGTATCCCCTCCGCCCACCGCGCCATCTCCCCCATGCGACCGTCCATCGTTCGCGGTATGCCGACGATCACGCGATCCGCTTCGTACTCAGCGACAACACGCCCAAGCTCTTCAACGAACGTGGGCACATCCGCTCCGGGAAGAAGATCAATCGGTTGGGCGATGGTCTGTGTTGGATCGGACACGGCAACACCGCTCCTTGCCCTACCGAGGTCCAGCGCAATGATTCGTCCGCTCATGCCTCAAGGATAGCCCACGCCGTTCACCCTGAGCTTCACCCCGTTCACCCTGAGCTTGTCTAAGGATTGCCCCGTCATTCTGGCCACCCCGCCCCGCCAATTGCCATACTTCCCCCCAACTCGTTAAGCTCGAAGAAAGGGGGAATTATGCCAGACACCTACATGGTCGCAGGCGCCGCATCCGGCGTCGGTATGCACGTCACTCGAAAGCTCCTTAAGCGTGGTGAGAACGTGCGCGCATTCGTCAGGAACGGACGCAAACTCCGTGACATCTTTGGAACGCCGGATAACCTCGCCATCTTCGTCGGTGACATCGCCGATCACGCCGCCGCCTTTGAGGCTGCGGAGGGCGCGCACTACGTCATCTCCACCGTCGGCGCGAAGTTCCCGGATGGCGAACCCGAAAGGGTCGACTACCAGGGCGTCCATACACTGGTCAACGCCGCCGCGGAGCACGGCCACATCCGCCAATTTGTCCTCGTATCATCTATCGGCGTCACCAAGGGCGACCATGAACTGAACGCGCAATTCAAGAACGTTCTCCGCTGGAAGATGTTCGGTGAGAACTATCTGCGTGGCAGCGGCCTCTCCTACGCGATCGTCCGCCCCGGCGGCCTCTCAGGCGATGCCGGCGGCACGAAGTCTATTGAGATTGGCCAGGGTGACAACATCCACGGCGCCATCAGCCGTGAGACCGTTGCTGACGTCTGCATCGCCATCTGCGACGCGGCGGAGCATGTCGTCCGTGAGGTGACGTTCGAGGTCATCGAAGGAGACGGCCCAGCCCCTGCGGACTTGAACAGCATTTTCGACAATCTCGCGCGAGACTAGCCGCCGTGGATTTGAATCTCACCGGACGCAGCATCCTCGTCACCGGCGGCAGCGGCGGTATCGGTTCGATAGTCGCTGAGTGTTTCGCGCGAGAGGGCGCGGACGTCACGATTTCCGCGAGGGGGCTCGAAAAACTCGAGCAAACCAAAGCGGAAATCAAATCGCGGGCCGGCGTTGATGTCTACATCGCGGAGATGGACGTCACGGACGCCGAGTCCATCGCAACCGCCGTCCGGTCCGTACTCGACGCCACGGGCCGAATCGACGCTGTCATCAGCTCGGCGGTCGATGTTGTCGGAGGGCTCCCTGGCACTCCGTCTGAAGTGGACGTGACATCGTTGGGCAACGCCATCGACGTGAAAGTCCTCGGCATCCTGCGGCTCGCGCAGGCCGTTGTTCCCCACATGAAGTCGTCCGGTTATGGCAGGATCATCGGCGTCGGCGGAGCCTCTGCACGACAGATTGGTTCTGCCAGCGCCAGCGTCCGCAATTCCGCGCTGGCCGCCCTGTGCAAGAACATGGCAACGGAGCTCGGGCCGCACGGAATCACCGTCAACGTCATCCACCCCGGAGCCGTTCTCACGGAACGAAACCGGCCCCGGGTTGACGCGGAGATGGAGCGCAACGGCGGCACCTTTGAGGAAGCGGAGGCCCGCCTCGCATCCGCCATTCCCGTTGGCAGGATGATCCACCCTGAGGACATAGCCTCCCTCGCCTTGCTGCTCGCATCCCCCGCCGGCGGAGCCATCACCGGCCAGACAATTGCCGTCGACGGCGGCTCCACCAGCGCCATCACCTACTAGGCGATCCCTCACCCCTTGACATCCCCTCCATTACTGACTAGTCTGATAACTAGTCAGCTATATGACCAACAAGAACGGAGGTCGGCATGGAGGGTGATCAGACGAACAGATGGCAAGTACAAGAGGCAAAGGCACGTTTCAGCACGCTGGTGGACAACACGCTTGAAAACGGCCCGCAGATCGTAACAAAGCGGGGTGTGGAAGCCGTGGTGGTAGTCCCTTATCAGCAGTGGCTCCGTATGGAGCAATCAAGGAAGCCAAACATCAAGGAGCTGCTCCTGGCATCGGAGCCGCGGACAGAGATGCTCGTGCCCCCACGTCGTAGGCTCGCCCGCCGCGATCCACCCACCCTCCAATAGCAGCCAACAGTGTACCTTCTCGATACGAACGTCATTTCCGAGCTGCGCCGACAACGCCCAAATCGCTCCGTTGTGAGGTGGATTGAGGCTGTGCCGGCGGCGCAACTCTACATCTCGGCAGTCACAATCGGCGAGATTCAGGACGGCATCGAACAGATCCGGGAGCGAGAGTTCTATAAGGCAGCGGAAATTGAATCGTGGCTGAATGACGTGCAAGCAACGTACAGTATCCTGCCCGTCGATGCTGAAGCGTTTAGGGCATGGGCGAGGTTGATGCAGAAGCAATCCCGCGCGCTGCTGGAGGATGCCCTCATCGCGGCCACCGCCATCGTCAATTCTCTGACCGTCGTCACCCGCAACGTTCGCGATTTTGAGCAGCTAGGTGTCCCAGTCCTAAACCCGTTCAACCAACCCGCCTAGTTCCCCCTACCCCGTCACTATCCCAGCCACCGCCGCAATAGCCTCATCCAGCTTGGAGGCATCTCTCCCACCCGCGCTCGCAAAATCCTTGCGGCCGCCGCCACCACCGCCAACGATTGCCGCCGCCGCCTTCACAATACGTCCGGCATCATAGGAGCCACCCCGCTCAACGATGTCCACGCTAATCGCGCAAACCAGCGAAGGTCTCCCGTCGATGTCCGCCCCAAGCACAACGATTCCTGATCCCAAAGCCGCTCGCGTCCTGTCCGCAACGTCCCGCAACAGATCCGCATTCGCGATGCCCTCCACCCGCGCGGCAAGCAGCGTCACCGGTGGTTCACCCACCTGCGTGGCGTTGGGCAGCAGTGTTTCTATCTGAGACCGCGCCCGATCCCGCTCAAGTTCCTCGGCCCGCCGGCGCAGCCTGTCCGACTCCGCCATATGATCCGAAATCCGCGTCTCAATTTCGTCCACCGGCACCGTCAACTGTCGTGAAAGACGCTCAAGCACGGTCATGCGGTCTCGCAGCAGCCGATCTGCGCTCGCCCCCGCCACCGCCTCTACACGCCGCATCCCTGCCCCGATGGAACTCTCGGCAATCACGTAGATGAACCCAACCTCGCCTGTTGCGTGGACGTGCGTGCCGCCGCACAACTCGTGGCTGAACGGCGCGCCGTCGTCCTCACCATCGATGGAGACCGTCCTCACCTCGCTGCCGTACCGATCGCCGAAGAACGCAAGCGCCCCGGATGCCAGCGCGTCCTGTATCGGCTGCACTTGTGATTGCACAACGATGTTGCGAATCACCCGTGCGTTCACCGCGTGCGTTATCGCCGCAATCTCATGCTCGTTAAGTGATGCCGTGTGCGAGAAATCAAATCTCAGATGGTCCGGCGAGACATACGAACCTGCCTGCCGTACATGGCCCCCCAGCGTCGACCGTAGCGCCGCGTGCAGAAGATGCGTAGCCGTGTGGTGGCGGGTCGCCTGCCCCCGCGCCGTGGGATCAACCTCGAGCGTCACCGCGTCGCCTACGCTAAGCGTCCCCTCTTCAACCACGCCAATATGAACAACAAAATCAGGCCGCTCTCCCACGGGCCGCTGCGTGTCGGTTATCCGCGCTAGCCCGGCAGGTCCGCGGATCACGCCGATATCTCCCACCTGCCCGCCGCCCTCTGCGTAGAACGGCGTCCGCGATGTCACAACCTCCACCTGTTGTTGCTGCGAAGCCGACTCTGCCACGCCCCCGCCGACAATCAGACCGGTAACGTTGCTCTCATCCCGCGCCACCTCGTAACCCGTGAACTGCGTTGCCAGGCTCGAAAGCAGCCGATACGCCTCCGACCCCTCAGCACCGCCACCGAATGAGGTTGCCGCCCTGCCTCGCTCCCGTTGAGCCTCCATCTCCTGTTGAAATCCCTCGCGGTCCGCGTTCAACCCACGGTCGGCCAGGATCTCCTCTGCAAGCTCCACGGGAAAGCCGTACGTGTCATAGAGCCGGAACAGCGCGTCACCCGGCGCGACGGTTTCCCCGTCCGCTTCCAGCCGCGCCATCACCTCATCGAGGAGAGCCGTGCCCACGGACAACGTCCGCTGGAACTGCTCTTCTTCTCGCGTCACCGTCTGCACAATGTGGTCGAGAGCGTCATTAAGCGCCGGATACGCCGGCGCCATCAACGGAATAACCGCTTCCGTTATGATCCGACCCAAAAACGGCTCATTCACGCCGAGGCTCTGAGCGAAACGGAGCCCTCGCCGCAGCATTCGCCGCAGCACGTACCCGCGTCCTTCATTCCCCGGCGTCACGCCGTCCATGATCAGGAACGCGCCGGACCGCGCGTGCTCCGCCATTACTCGCAGCGCTCGATCCGTCGCCGCATCCTTGCCGTATTCGGTGCCCGCAATGGCCGCCGCAGATGCGATTAGCGGCTGAAAGAGGTCTGTTGAGTAGATATTCTCGGCCCGCTGGATGATCGCCGCCAGCCGCTCCAACCCCATGCCCGTGTCGATATTCTTCTTCTCCAGCGGCGTCCGCGTCCCGTCCTCTGCCTGGTCGAACTCCATGAACACGAGGTTCCAGATCTCCACGAAGCGCCCACACTCGCAGTTCGGTCCGCAGCCGTCATGGAACGGTTCGCCCGGTGTCAGGTCGTAGTGAATCTCGGAGCATGGCCCACACGGCCCGGTCGTGCCTGCTGGCCCCCACCAGTTATCTGACGCCCCGAACCGCCGAATCCTCTCCGCCGGCACCCCAGTCTGCTCCCAGAGCACCGCCGCCTCATCATCGTCCGTGTAAACCGTCGCCCACAGGCGGTCGGCGTTCAGGCCCAGGTGTTGTGTACAGAGCTCCCACGCGTGCTCAATTGCGCCCTGCTTGAAGTAGTCGCCGAACGAGAAATTGCCCAGCATCTCGAAAAACGTCAGGTGCGTCGTGTCCCCTACCTCGCCGATGTCGGTCGTCCGAAACGACTTCTGCACCGTCGTCAGCGTGCTATTGGGCGGCGCCGACTGCCCCAGAAAATACGGTTTGAACTGCACCATGCCTGCCGTCGTGAACAACAGCGTCTGGTCATCCTGCGGCACAAGCGACGACGATGGCATTCGGCTGTGACCTTTGGACTCAAAGAAGCTCAGGAACAGTCCCCTCAGTTCCGGCCCGGTTCGATAAGGAGGCATCTCAGACGTCATGGCGGCAGGCAAATCTCCATGTCAATGCGTATCCGCGACTGTAAGACAAAATGCTGTCGAATCGCCACTCGCGGATCGAATCTTATTGTAGCCGACACCCGCCGCCCTATACTCAATCCATGAACTACTCGGAGGCGGTGGCGTGGCTCCTCGGCATGACCAACTTTGAGCGCCCCGTCTCGCCGTCAGATCCAACGGAGTCCGATAACCCTGATGTCCCCATCGCCACTCGCCGCTGGAACCTCGACCGCGTCCGCGAGCTTCTGCATCGCCTTGATAACCCTCACGTCGGCCCTGTAACGCTCCACGTCGCGGGCACAAAAGGCAAGGGCAGCACCTGCGCCCTCCTCGCCTCCGCCCTCACAACCTCCGGCTACCGCGCCGGCCTGTTCACCTCTCCCCATCTCCACACCATCCGGGAGCGTATCGCCGTCAACGGCTACCCCTGCTCCGAAGACGATTTTGTCGAGGCCGCCCGCGCAGTCAAACCCGCCGTTGACGCAGTAAATGCCGACGGCTCTTTCGGCGGCATCACAACATTCGAGGCGCTAACCGCCATGGCGTTCGTCACGTTCCGCGCGCAGAACGTCGATATGCAGGTCATCGAGGTTGGGCTTGGCGGGCGGCTCGACTCCACCAACGTCGTCGAACCCGCCGTCACCGGCATCACGTCCATCAGCCTCGACCACGAGGCATTCCTCGGCTCGACGATCCGCGAAATCGCCACCGAAAAGGCGGGCATCATCAAGCCCGGCGTGCCCGTCATCTCAGCCCCGCAGGAGTCCGACGCCGCGGACGTCATCATCGCCCGCAGCGAGGATCTCGGCGCTCCGCTGACCCTGCTCAGGCGTGATGTCTTCTGGAGGAATGAGTCCGCCACGTTATCAGGCCAGGACTTCACCATGTGGGGCAGAATCGGTGACCGCGACGTTGAGCACCAACTTCGCACAAGCCTGCTCGGCGAGCATCAGTTGGAGAACGCCTCACTCGCCATGGCCATGCTGGAGTGCCTGCGTGACCTGCACTACCCTGTTCCCTACGATGACATCTACACGGGATTCAGCGGCGTCACGTGGCCCGGTCGGATGGAGATTCTCAGCGAGTCCCCCCTGATCGTGGCGGACGGCGCGCACAACCCTTGGTCGGCAACCCGGCTGGCTGAGACAATTAGGGAGACGTTTCCGGAACGTGAGGTGCAGTTGGTACTCGGCGCGGCATCGGACAAGGACGTTAGCGGCATCGCGCGGGAGATTGGCGTCGTTGCCTCCGGCGCGTTTGCAACGAGCTCCCGCAGCCCGCGCTCCATGTCCCCGGATGACGTAGCAGATACACTATGGGAGGCGGGAGTCCCAGTGAGGCCGGAGAACACAGTCGCTGCGGCCATTGAACGGGCGAAATTGGAGGGCGGCCCCTCCGCGCTCATTCTCATCACGGGGTCACTATTCGTCGTGGCTGAGGCGAGGGAGCATGTGCTCGGCGTCAAGCCGGACGAATCCGCCTACTGAAAGCCGGCAGCCCGGCGGACAACGGACGGAGGAAGGAGTAACAGAAAATGGCAGCGCAGGATCGCACGGCGGATCAGCGAGTAGTCGTAACAGGCATGGGTGCCCTCACCCCACTCGGCAACTCGGTCGATGAGTACTGGGACGGTCTGGTCTCAGGAACAAGCGGCATCAACTATATCGAGAGTTTCGACGCCTCGGAGTTCCCTTGCGTCGTCGCGGGCGAAGTCCGAAATTTCGATGCGAGTGACTACATGCCTGCCAAGCAGGTGCGCCGCCTGGCCCGCTTCTCTCAACTCGCGGTCGGAGCCTCTCACCAGGCCGTTGATAGTGCGGGCATCGACCTCGAAACCGCAGATTTGGAGCGTATCGGCGTCCTCCTCGGCAACGGCATCGGCAGCTACCCGGACACGGAGGAGCAGACCAAAGTCTTCCTTGAGCGGGGATGGAGCAAGGTCAGCCCCATCTATATGTCCAAGATGCTCCCCAACATGGCCGCGGCAAACGTCGCCATGGCGCTCGGTCTTGTGGGTTACAACAACACCGTCATCACTGCTTGCGCGGCGGGCACCCAGGCCATCGGCGACGCCGCCGACATGATCCGCGCCGGACGCGCAGACATCATCCTCTCCGGCGGCTCTGAATCCTCCATCTGCGCCCAGGGTCTCGCCGCGTTTTGTGCCATGCGCGCACTCTCGCAGAGGAAGGACGACCCCCACGGCGCCTCACGGCCGTTTGACTCGGATCGTGACGGTTTCGTGCCGACGGAAGCCTCGGGAATCCTGGTGCTTGAGTCTCTGTCACACGCTCAGGCACGCGGCGCGACCATCTACGCGGAGGTCGCAGGCTATGGGGCGTCCAATGACGCCTTTGATTTCGTGCAGCCGCGCGACGACGGCGCTGGCGCGGCCCGGACAATGCGATGGGCGCTCGACGACGCAGGCATCGACCCCTCAGATGTCAGCTACATCAACGCCCACGGGACCTCGACCCCACTCGGCGACGCTGCGGAAACCACCGCAATCAAGGGCGTCTTCGGCGACCGCGCCTACCAGATCCCGGTCAGCTCCACCAAGTCCATGATCGGACACGCGCTTGGCGCGGCCGGCGGCGTTGAGGCCATCGCAGTCGTCAAGTCCATTGAGACCGGCACAATCCACCCCACTATCAACCTCCAGACGCCCGACCCGAACTGTGACCTCGACTACGTCCCGAACGAGGCGCGCAACGCCGATGTCCGCGTAGCCCTCTCCAACAGCTTCGGCTTCGGCGGCCAAAACGCCTGCGTCGTCTTCACCAAGTTCGACTAGGAGAATCGTATGGAAAAGGTGCGTTTCAAGGATAAGGAGTTCGACACCGCGCACGAAGCTATTTGCTCGGCTCTCTTCGATAAGTACGAGTGGAAGTGGGAAAGGCCCGAGCGTTCGTTTAGTGGGTGGCGTCCTGATTTTCTCCTAAGGGGAGATACTGAGGTGTTGGTCGAATGTAAGGGAAGCCTCGAATGGGACGGTGTGAAGGACTTCGTCAAAGAATTACAGCGGTATGAAGATGCGGTGCGTGGGACTGAGTATGAAGTGCTTCTCATCCCCAAATCTCCCCAGAAACTAAAGAATCGTAATGGATACGACGTTAGTGCTCTAGGATATTTGTACGATGGAGCAATTTGGTCGTTTGCCGAGGTTGGGACGTGGTCAGGACATGTCGGTTTCTGCCACAGTGGAAACTCTTGGAAGGATCGCATAACGGGGAACAATGTGAATCTTTCCTCGGGTGACGGGAAGCGTCCTGACGTCGAACTGGACTGGCGCTACGCAACTCAGCTATTCAAAGGCAGGAGAATATCTTACTTCAAGGAGTCTTCCGATTCGGAGATAGAGGTATGGGATTCATCAGGGGACTAGAGTCTCTTCCTTCTGACGCCGACGCAACAGTAAAAGACATGAGGGCACCAATCGTGTTGGGCGGCTTGAGCATTGACATACTTGCTGAGCGGTAACTGAGTTGTGACCTCGTTGGCGATATTCTTTCTGATTCTCTCTTGGTTGGCTTTCGCTCTTTTTGTCTATTCGGCCATCGATTTGGCGCAACTATCGGGGCCAGTTGGACAGCGAACCTCTTCAACGTCACCAAGGCGGCGCACAACCAGCCTTGCCGCCTTAAACGTGTTTATGGGGGCCGTCGCAATGTGCGCGCTGACAATTTTCATGCTGGGGATAGTACTAGGGCATTTGCCCCCATAGCTCCCCAGATTGTCGCTCCCACACGTCGTTCCCGCTTTCACCGCAACCCATGTCCCTCATTCCGGCGAAAGCCGGAATCCATCGGAACTCCCTTTCCACTAGCTAGTTCCGCGCCTCACTCAGCAGCTTCCGCAAAACCGTGTGCAATATCCCGCCGTTGCGGTAGTAATCGACCTCTACCTGCGTATCTATTCGCAGGGTGGCTGTGATCGTCGCCTCCGAACCGTCCTCCCGCCGGATTGTGACGTCCAGGTCTTGCCCCGGCTCGATGCCCCCTTCAAGGCTGGCTATAGTCACGGTCTCACGGCCCGTGATGCCATGACTCGCCGCGTTCTCGCCTTCGTGGAACTGCAAGGGCAACACGCCCATGCCCACCAAGTTTGATCGATGGATTCGCTCAAACGACTCCGCAATCGCCGCACGAACGCCGAGCAGGTACGGCCCCTTTGCCGCCCAGTCACGACTTGACCCGGAACCGTACTCCTTGCCGCCAAAGATGACCGTCGGCACGCCCTCTTGTTGATACCGCATAGCGGCATCGTAGATGGGCATCTGCTCTTCTTCGGGCAGTTTCAAAGTGAATCCACCCTCAACGTCGTCCAGCATCTGGTTCTTGATGCGAATGTTGGCGAACGTGCCACGCATCAGGATCTCGTGGTTGCCGCGCCGCGAGCCATACGAATTAAAGTCTCCCTGCAACACGTCCATTCCCTGCAGGAACTGCCCCGCCGGACTGCGTGCCGCGATGTTGCCCGCCGGCGAAATGTGGTCCGTCGTCACGGAGTCCCCGAGCACCGCCAACACGCGCGCGTCATTGATGACGGGAAGCGACGGTGGATCAAGTGGAAAGTCCTTGAAGAACGGCGGCTCTTGCAGGTACGTCGAATCCAGCTCCCACTCGTACAGTTCGCCCTCAGGCGCCTCGAGTTCCTTCCACTGGTCATCCCCGTCAAAGATTGCCCCGTACTGATGCTCGAACATGTCAGGCGATACGTTCTTGGTAATGGCCTCCTGGATATCATGCTGTGATGGCCAGAGATCGCGCAGGAAGACGCCCCGACCGTTCGGGTCCGTCCCCAGAGGCTCAGTAGTGAAGTCGATATCCATCCGCCCCGCCAGCGCGTACGCCACGACGAGCATCGGCGACGCGAGATAATTCGCTTTGACGTGAGGATTCACCCTGCCCTCAAAGTTGCGATTACCCGAGAGCACCGCCGCCGCAACAAGGTCGCTGTCCTCAATGGCAGTGGCGATATCTTCCGGCAGCGGACCGGAGTTGCCGATGCACGTCGTGCAGCCGAAACCCACCGTGTGGAATCGCTGCGCCTCCATAAACGGCACGAGCCCAGCGGCCTCAAGATAGTCCGTCACGACCTTTGACCCCGGCGCCATGGACGTCTTGACCCACGGCTTCGTCGTGATGCCCGACGTGACTGCGTTCTTCGCCAGCAGCCCCGCCCCAATCATCACTGACGGATTCGACGTGTTCGTGCAGGACGTGATGGCCGCAATGACCACCGACCCATGTTGAAGCTGAAACGCCTCCACCCCGTGCCCCACGACCGCCGTCTTCTCGACCTCCTCGCCGCTCAGCCCGAAACCGCGCTCTGAGGGAGACAGCGTCAGATGCTCCTGGAAACTCGACTTCACACTGCCAAGCTCAACCCGATCCTGCGGACGCTTCGGCCCCGCCAGCGACGGCACAATGGTGCTCAGGTCCAACTCAAGCGTGTCCGAATACATCGGATCCGGTGTGTCGTCCGTCCGGAACAGCCCCTGCGCCTTGGTATATTTCTCAACAAGGTCAATCAGTTCCGGGCTCCTGCCGGAGAGTTTCAGATACGCCAGCGTCTCGTCGTCGATGGGGAAGTAGCCCATCGTCGCCCCATATTCCGGAGACATATTCGCGATTGTCGCGCGATCAGCCACCGGCAGACCCGTCAGACCGGAGCCATAGAACTCAACAAAGTCGCCAACGACCCCGTGCGCCCGCAGCATCTCCGTCACCGTTAGCACAAGGTCGGTCGCCGTCGCGCCCTCCGGCAGGCTGCCAGACAGCTTGAAGCCCACAACGCGCGGCGCGAGCATGTAATACGGCTGATCCAGCATCACGGCCTCCGCCTCGATGCCACCAACACCCCAGCCCAGCACGCCAAGACCGTTGATCATCGTCGTGTGAGAATCCGTCCCCACCAGCGAGTCCGGGAACGCCACGCGCTCCCCGTCCTCCTCCTTCGTCATCACGACGCTGCCCAGGTATTCAAGATTCACCTGGTGGACGATGCCTGCCCCCGGCGGCACAACGCGGAAATTATCAATCGACCCCTGAGCCCACTTGAGCAGCTTGTACCGCTCCCCGTTGCGCTCATACTCCTTCTCAACGTTCCCCGACAGCGCATACGAAGTCCCGAAAAAGTCCACCTGCACCGAGTGATCGATCACCAAATCGACCGGCACGACGGGATTAATCACGGACGGATCAGCCCCCGCCCGCGCCATCGCGCTACGCAGCGCCGCCAAATCAACAACCGCCGGCACGCCCGTGAAGTCTTGCAAAATCACCCGCGCCAGCTTGAGCGGCACCGTGATCTCCCCCGGCTCCGCCTGCCATCCCGCCAGCGCGCGAACGTCCTCCTCAAGCACGTCGTACCCGTTCACGTTCCGCAGCAGGCTCTCCAGCATCACCTTGATCGAGAACGGCAGCCGCGACACCGTTCCGATGTCCTGCTCCTCCAGTGAAGTAATGTCGTAATACGTCACCGGCCCGGAGCCCGTCTCCAGTGTTCGCCGCGCTGAGAAAACATCCTGGTTCGTCATCGGAATCTATCCTGTCGCTATCCAGTTATACCCATCGCCTTGACCGCGCCATAGTGTAGCAGAATGACACCTTTCTTCCCCCACCTCGTCATTCTGGTTTGCTGCCAGAATCTGATGCGCATTGACAACGCCAATCCTCCCCCGTCATTCCCGCGCAGGCGGGAATCTGAATCGTATTTGCTCACCAACCCGCGAAACACCCCTCACCTCATTCCGGCCAACTCTTCCCCTCATTCCGGCGAACGCCGGAATCCATCAGGGCTCCCCTCTCCCCGAGGAAGAGGGCCAAGGCAAGGGCTAGCGTCTAGTAACCCCGCCGATAGTCATACACATTCACGAGCGCCCGCCCACCCAAATACCGCCCCAGATTCTCCAAAAAAATCTCCACGACGCGCTCATCCCGATCCGCCGACCCCGCCCCTGAATGCCCGGTGATCAGCACGTTCTCCATGTCCCACAGCGGGCTGTCATCAGGCAGCGGTTCCGTCGCGAACACGTCAAGATACGCCCCGCCGAGCCGCCCGGATTCCAGTGCCGCAATCAGCGCCGTCTCATCAACAAGGTCGCCCCGCGCCACGTTGATGAACCGCGCCCCCACCTTCATCGCCGCGAACTCCTTAACGCCAATCATCCCCACCGTCTCCGGCGTTCGCGGTGCGCACAACACCACGTAATCACTCGCCGACAGCGCCTCCGCCAACCCATCCCGACCAGCAACCCACCCAAACGGCCCCACATCCGACCCTTCCACCGGAGCACTTCGCCGCACGCCGACAACCCGCATCCCCATCACCCGGCACCATTGCGCGATTCCCGTTCCAATCTTGCCCGCCCCGATGATTGCAACGACCTTGCCTGTCACGTCCTCTGGCGTATACCGCACCCACTCACGCCTGCCCTGACGCCGCATGGCCTGAGGAAATCCCTTCGCCAGCGCGATAATCGCCCCCACCACCGTCTCGCTCAGCGGCCGCGCATGAACCCCGGAGGAGCTTGTTATGACCACTCCCGCATCCAACAGCCCCGGCGCGTGATCCACATAGTCGATACCCGCTGCCTGGGAATGGATCCAACGAAGTTTCGGCATCGACTCCGGCAAACCGGGCGGTAGCCGAAGCGTCAACAACACCTCCGCCTTGCCTACCAGCGGCAGCAACGGCTCAGGAAACGGCGGCCACAACCGCGCGGGCGCTGCCAGCGGCGGAACCTCCCGATTCAACAACCGAACCCGCGAATCCGCCACCTCAATCCGCTCCAGCAACTCATCCGCCATAGCCCACCCCACCAGGATGGGCACAATATCACCCCGCCCCAAGCCACTCATACCCGCATCCTACAACTATCCGCCGCCATTCCCTCAAATCCCTCCGCGCCCCCATCCACTCATTCCGGCTTTCGCCGGAATCCATCCGTTCACCCTGAGCTTGTCGAAGGGTGAGCCTCGCTCCACTGCCTCCCTTTGAAACGCTTTCCCGTATGCGATATGCTTATGGACGCTATAAGCAAACTCAATACGTTTGAGCACAAACCCAACAATGCAGCAATCGAACACAAACACAACAACGACCGCCACCCCATCGTTCGCCGCGGAATGGGATGCCGGCCATATGGGCTGCGGCGAAGTCCTCATCCAGCTCCGCCTCCGATTCCGCCCCCTCCAAACCGGTGATCTCTTTCGCCTCATCACACGAGACATCGCCGCCCCGTTGGAGATTCCCGCGTGGTGCCGTGTCACCAGGCGCCAACTGGTTCACGCCGAGCACCCCGAGTACTGGATCGAACAGAAATAGCAGACGGCCCAACCGCCCCGGGAGGAACTCAACAAATGTCGGACAGGGTCTGTATCAGCCTCACTCACGCCGGTGATGATCCCGACCGCACAACGGTCGCATTCGTCCTCGCCAACGCCGCGCTCGGCTCCGAGAAAGAGACCGTGGTCTTCCTCAGCACAGAGGGCGTACGCGTCGCGGAAAAGGGATACGCGGATGACATCAACGAGGAGGGATTCGCACCCCTCTCGCAGCTGATGGACAACTTCATGGAGGGCGGCGGCCGCATCCTCGTCTGCGCCCCCTGCTTCAACAAGCGCGGCCTCGAGCCTGCCAAGCTCATCGACGGCGCGGATGTCGTTGGCGGCGCGACTCTCATCGAGTTCATCTCCGAGGGCGTGCCCGTCCTCTCGTACTAGCAGGCATCCACCCTTCGAACTAGCGCAACGAACCTCGAAAAATGGACGCAACCGCGCAGCACACCCACCGGCCTGACACGACGCTCGACGGCGGCAGCCTCGATTGCGGCGGTGGCCTGCTTCTCCTGATCCGCCGCGCCATCGACCCTCTCCCCCCCGGCGGCCTCCTTGAAATCCTGTCCACCGATACGACCGTTGAGGTGGAACTCCCCGCATGGAGCCGCATGACCGGCAACGAACTCGTGTCATGGACAAAGGCCGGCAATCAACGCAGTTTCCTCGTCAGCAAGGGGCCGCTCGCCAACCGAGTAAACGGCCACACAGAAACTGCGCCTCAACAAACGACCCTACGCCCAGCCGTCGAGGTCTCCATACCCATGTCCCTCCCCGCCCCCTCCCCCGCTCCCGCCGTGACCCCCCTCTCCGTGATGGGCATCGGCAGCTGGCCGCGCCCCGCGTGGATGCTCCGGGCGATCCATGACCATCTCGAAGGTCGCATGAACGATGAAGAGTTCGCCGAAACTGCCAACGATGCCGTCCGGCTAAGCGCACAGGCCCAGCAACGAGCCGGCGTCGGTGTCCTCACAGATGGTGAACAGCGCCGCGACAACTACGTCAGCTTCGTCGGCGGCCTCCTGGACAACTCCCAGCTGATCCCCCTCACGGACCTCGCCGCCATGGTGGACGACTCCGAGGAGTTCGAGCGGGAGCTAGCAGCCCTTGATGTGCCCGCATCCAGCGTCCGCCACCCCGTCGTTTACGGCCGCCTCGGACGCAGCGATTCCCTCGCCGTCCATGAACTGGAATTTGCCAAACAGCTGGCGGACGGCCTGCCGGTCAAGGTTGCCCTGCCCGGCCCCTATTTGTTAACTCGCACCATGTGGCTTGATTGCCTCCGTGAAAGCCCCTACACCACCCGCGAGGAACTCGCAGAAGACGTGGTCCGCGTCCTCCGCGAGGAGGCCCACTATCTGCTCGCAGCCGGCGCATCCATCGTCCAATTCGATGAGCCGGTGCTGACTGAGGTCGTACATGGCTCGTCACGCGCCCGCCGCAGCTTCATGTGCGGCGCGCTCAGCGAACGGTACGACACCGCCACCGAACTCGGTTTCGCCCAGGAACTCCTGGCGCAGGTCACACGCGGCTTGCCCCGTGACCGACTCGCCATGCACGTCTGCCGCGGCAACTGGACGTCGGACGAAATCGCAGCCCTCACCGGCGACTATGCCCCCCTCATCGATCTCCTCTCAGCCGTCGATGTTGGCACTCTTTTCCTTGAATTGAGCACCGAGCGAGCGGGCGAAATCGAAGTCCTTGCCGGTCTCCCCAACGACAAGCGCATCGGCGTCGGCATCGTCAATCCCAAGTCCCCGGAGATTGAGGAGCCCGACCAGCTCGATGCTCGCATCCGCCGCGCCATCGATGTATTCGGCGCACACCGCGTACTCCTCACCCCCGACTGCGGATTCGCCACCTTCGCCGACAACCCCGTCTCCTCCGCGGCCATCGCCGAGGCCAAACTCCAGGCCATAGCAGAAGCCCGCAACCGCATCGCTACATCCGCCCGCCTCTAGGGACACCGCGCCCGCTCACTCCCGTTCACCCTGAGCGCAACTCACCCGTTTACCCTGAGCGTAGTCGAAGGGTCGCCCCATCCCACCCGCTATACTGAACCCGCACATGGAGCAAACAACCGAATGACGGCCCAACACCAATCGCTCCCCCTCGCCCTCTACGTCCACATCCCCTTCTGCCGCTTCAAGTGCTTCTACTGCGATTTCAACACCTACGCCGGCATCGAAAATCTCATCCCTGATTTCGTCACCGCCCTCACCACCGAGATCCGCCGATGGCGCGAGGCCCTGAATCGTGCCAACATCTCTCCCAGAACCGAGACAATCTTCTTCGGCGGCGGCACCCCGTCCCTCCTGACACCTGCTCAGGTCGAAGACATCCTGCGTACCTTCACGCCCAAACTGGACTTCCGCCAAGACATCGAAATCTCCATGGAGGTCAACCCCGAAAGCGTCACACGTGAGTTCGTCCGCGATGTCATGTCCCTCGGCGTCAACCGTTTCAGCATGGGCGCGCAGAGCTTTGACGCCTCGGAACTGCAGATGCTCGGGCGGCTCCACGATGTGGGCGGCGTCGAACGCGCCATGAACGCCCTCCGCGCCGGTGGCGCGAACAACGTCAACCTCGACCTCATGTACGGCCTACCCCGCCAGACCCTCAAAACGTGGAAGTCCAGCCTCGATGGCGCGCTGAAACTCGCCCCGGAGCACCTGTCCCTCTACGCCCTCACCGTCGAGGAATCGACACCGTTCCACGGGTGGGTGGAGTCCGGCCGCCTGCCAATGCCAGACCCCGATCTCGCCGCCGATATGTACGAGATGGCCGAACAGCGCATGGCGCAAGCCGGCCTTGAGCAATACGAAATCTCCAACTGGGCGCGCCCCGGCCATGAATGCCGACACAATCTCGCCTACTGGTTCAACAACCGCTTCCTCGGGTTCGGCCCCGGCGCCCATTCCCACATGTTCGGCGCGCGCTTCTCCGTCATGCGCCAGCCACGCGGCTACATCGAGCGCATGGCCGAGCTGTCAAAGCAGCCCCTCTCGGAATTCAACCCGCTGCCGCCGTCAGAGGGTCCCCTTGACCACGCCGACTACATCAACCACATCGCCCCCATCGACTCCGTTGACCCCTACACGGACTCCATGCGCAAAGCCGAAACGCTGGTGCTAGGCCTGAGGCTCAACCGAGGCGTCCATGACGATGACTACGCAAACCGATTCGGCGCAACGCCCGACACCCTATTCGGCCCCGCCATCCAAGAATCCATAGCCGACGGCCTCCTCGAGAGAACCACTGACGACCTCAGCGAACCAAACAATCGCACCGACGACGAACGAACCGGCAGCACCCTCCGCCTAACCCCCCGAGGCCGCCTCCTCTCCAACGAAGTCTTCGTCCGCATCATGTCGTCAGCCTGACCATCACACCCGTTCAACCTGAGCCCTCCCCCGCTCACCCTGAGCGCAGTCGAAGGGCCACCCCTCCGTCATTCCCGCGAAAGCGGGAATCCAGAAAATGGAGTGTAACCAAACTCCACAATGCCAATCGAGCGCCTCCCCACGGTCATTCCGAGCGCCACTACTCTGTCATTCCGAGCGCAGCCGAGGAATCTAAAACCTCCATCGGGCCAACCAACCCCCGTAACACCCCCACCCCCGTTCACCCTGAGCGCAATGAAGAATCAAAAAACCCGCTTGCCTTCTCTTATGCCTTCGTCAGCGGTCAGGGTTTGCGCCGGTAGTCCGTTGGATCGAGGCAGGCATCATACATCGCCTTGTCAATATGAATCCATGTAGTGCCGGGCACACCACGCCGTGAAATGCCGGATCCGAATGGAAAAGCAGATTCAAAGACGAGTTGGCGGCCTTGATTCTTCGCGATCTGCTTGGATAATGCTACGGCGGGGCCAAAATCGCTGTCCTGACTTACGATGATCGCAACCTCAAAGCGTTGTTCATATGTGGCCCTGATGAGGTCGATAGCCAGGCTGACGTCGACACCTTTCTCCTGCCCGCCGGTGTTTACGCTCCCACGATAAACGTATACGCCCCGGTTCCTGAGAAACCGTAGCTTGTTCGTCCAGAAATCGTGCCAGAATCCCGGAGGATTGCCGGAGGTGGCAGCGGGAACTCCCGTGTAGAATCGCGTCTCGGATAGCTCTCTTTCGCGCTCACGCGCTGTAAGCGCCATTGCCAGCTTCTCAACGTCATAGCTGGGCCACACATAAGGCGTGGTGGCGCGCGCAGGTTCGGTTGCCCATGCCAATCTCGCGAGGTGGAACAGGTTTTGTCCGTCGAAGAAAACGATGGTTCTCATGATAAGAACACCCGCCCGGGGAATCAGGCGAAAGCCTTGTCCAGCGGGCGGGGAATAAGTACAAACACTCTACGCTAAACAGTATGACGTGTCAAACCATCTGAGATAGTTGGCGTCAACCACCCTCGTCATTCCCGCGAAAGCGGGAATCCAGTGCGCCATTCCCACCCACCCCCCGCCAACCCGCCTATAATCAACCATGCCCAGCACACCACCGGATACCCCCCTCAGCCCCGATGACCCAACCGCCCGCGCAGCGGCCGCAGCCATCCTGCGCCGCCACGAAGCCGGTGAAGCCGAAGCCAACATCACCAGCGCCGTCCGCGATTTCCTCATTACGACGAGACTAGCTACCGCCGACGAGATCGTCGAAGAGAATCCGCCGTCCGATGGCTCACGTCGCGCCGTAGACTTGACCGCCCTCGATACATTCATTGAGTCCAAGCGTCGTATCGGAACAGGCCGGGGATTCAGCCCCGATCCCGGCTACGTCAAACAGCTTGATGACTACCTGGCCGAATCAGAGAAGCCGGGCCGCATGGGCATCCTCACGGACGGCAAGCACTGGTTGTTGCGTTGGCAAGGACTGGGTGAGGTCAAGACGACCCCGCCATACGGCTTTGTGCTGGAGAGCGCCGACAAGTGGATCCTTCTCTACGAGTGGCTGCGTGATCAGGCGCTTGTCGCGCTCCAGAACATCGAGCCGACGCGCGGTGACATTGAGAAGCATTTTGGCATCAACAGCCCCCGCTATCTGCAGGACATTGACGCGCTTCGAACCTTGTACGAAAGCGCGCGAGACAACGAGAGCATCGCCGTCAAACGCCGCCTCTGGCAGGACCTCCTCCGCACGGCCCTCGGTGAGATCGCTCAGGACGACGCAGCGATGGACGACTTGTTCATCCGCCACACCTATCTCACCACCGTCATCGGCATCGTCGTCCAGGCGTCGTTCGGCATTGATATTCGTGGCCTTGCGGAAACCCGGCCCGATGACCTTGTTCTCGGCCAGAAATTCCGCAGTGATACCGGCCTTGAGGGCGTCATAGAGTCCGACTTCTTTGCGTGGCCGACCGAGGTTGGCGCGGACACCTTTCTCAGGCAGTTGGCGCGTCGCATCGCGCGATTTGATTGGCTGAAAGCGCCGACGGATGTTGCCGCCATCCTCTATGAGACCGTGATTCCCCCCGCTGAGCGCCGCCAACTCGGCGAGTACTACACGCCCCACTGGCTCGCCCGCGCCATGGTGCGCGAGATCGTCACCGACCCGCTCAACCAGCGCGTCCTTGACCCCGCCTGCGGCTCCGGCACCTTCCTTGCGGAGGCCATCGCGCACTTCATCGAAGCGGCTGACAACAACCCCGATCCTCGCGATACCTATACCGCCTCCGAACTTCTCAATCGCCTGCGTGACCGCGTCATGGGCATTGATGTGCATCCCGTCGCCGTCCACCTTGCACGCGCCGCATGGGTACTCGCCGCCAAGCCCCTGTTCGACCGCGCGGCCAAAGAGGGCGTGACTACCACTCGTTCCGCCCCCGTGTATCTGGGCGACGCGCTCCAACTGCGATTCCGTACCGGCGACATGTTCGCGGACCGTGACGTGACCATCCAGGTTGGGGACGGGACGGAACTGACTTTCCCAGTGTCCCTCGTGAGCCGCGCGGAGAACTTTGACAATGTCATCGCGGACGCGACGAGCGCGATTGAGGCGGGAGATGATCCGCTATTCGTCCTGGAACAGGCAGGCGTCTTTGAGGATGAGCGCCCCACGCTGGAGCGGACCATCAAGGAGCTAAAGCGGCTTCATGATGAGGGCCGCGACCATATATGGGCGTACTACACGCGCAACATGGTGAGACCCGTTGCCCTCGCGCGGCAGGGCGTGGACATCATCATCGGCAATCCGCCCTGGATCAACTACAACAAGACCGTCAGCGAGCTTCGCAGAGGGCTTGAGCAACTCAGCAAGCACACCTACGGAATCTGGCAGGGCGGGCGTCACGCCCCCAATCAGGATGTGGGGGGGCTGTTCTACACACGATGCGTCGACCAATATCTGAAGGACGACGGTGTCATCGGGATGGTGCTACCGCACAGCGCGCTGCAGACTGGCCACTACAGCAAGTGGCGGACTGGCAGGTGGAAGGCCACACGTGACGGAGCAATGCTTGCCATTGATTTCACGCACAAGCTCGCGTGGGACTTGGAACGGCTCGAGCCCAACACGTTTTTCCCCGTGCCCGCGGCAGTCGTCTTCGCTCGAAGGGTGGGGCGTACGTCAGAGGCTCTGCCTAAAGCGCTTGTCGGGAAGATTGAGCGCTGGATTGGGAGAGCCGGAGCGGACACCGTCAAGCGCGAGAGCGTTGCGATCACAGATACCTCCACGGAAGGTGAATCTCCTTACGCACAGCGCGCGCGAAGAGGTGCCGACATTTTTCCTCGGGTACTTATGCTCGTCGAGGAGACGACGAGCTCGGCCGTTATTCGTGCGGGCGAAACCACTGTGGTCAACCCGCGCCGTGGCTCACAAGAGAAGGCACCGTGGAAAAACCTTGACTTAAGGAACATCACGGGCCAAACCATCGAGACAGCTCACGTCTATGACATCCACTTGGGCGAGACGTTGGTTCCGTTCATGATGCTTGACCCACTCAAAACCGCGCTCCCAATTCGTCGTGGTGAGGCGAAGATTGCCAAGGATGCGACTATCGAAGCAGGGATTAGGCCCTCTGCGATGGAGCGAAGAATGCGGGAACGGTGGAAGTTTGTAAGCCGCATGTGGGAAGAAAACAAGAGTGCATCAAACAAGCTATCTATTGTCGACCGAATCGATTATCATCGGGGGCTCTCGGACCAACTCTCTTGGCAGCAAAACCCCGGCGGCACGCCGATTCGAATAGCCTATGCTGCTGCGGGGACCCCAACCGCCGCGTTTCTTGATGAACCTGCCGCCTTGCTTGATGAAACTTGCTACTGGGTTAGAGTTCGGAATTCCATGGAAGGAAACTTCCTACTCGCAATCATCAATAGTAATACGTTGTTTGCGGAGGTCGAATCATTGATGGCAAAGGGGCAGTTCGGCGCCCGCCACCTCCACAAGCAACTCTGGAAACTGCCAATACCAGAGTTTAACGAAGGCATCCCCCTCCACCGAAACCTCGCCCAAGCAGGCGAAGCTGCCGCCGCAGGCGTGCAGACCGTCCTCAACCATCTCCGAGAGGAACGCGGGGACAAACTCACCGTCACCATCGCCCGCCGCGAAATCCGCAAGTGGCTGAGAGACTCCAAAGAGGGCGCCAACGTAGAGCAGCTCGTCAAGAAACTCCTGAACCCCTAGCCCCACACCCCCCCACCCTGAGCCTGTCGAAGAGCCACCCCCCCTATTTGCCAATGGCAAACCCCCAACCCGCCCGCCTATACTGCCAACACACGCCCAGACGCAGCAGGAAGGCACATGCACGTCATCGGCACCGCCGGACACGTCGACCACGGCAAATCGACACTCATCCACGCCCTGACCAGCATCGATCCCGACCGCCTCCGTGAAGAAAAGGAGCGCGGCATGACCATCGATCTCGGTTTCGCGTGGCTCCGCCTACCGTCCGGCGAGGAGATCGGCATCGTTGACGTCCCCGGCCATGAGCGATTCATCAAGAACATGCTCGCCGGCGTCGGCGGCATCGACCTTGCCCTGCTCGTCATTGCCGCTGATGAGGGCGTCATGCCGCAGACGCGCGAACACCTGGACATCCTTGACCTCCTGCGCGTCACACGCGGCATCGCCGTCATCACCAAATCCGATCTCGTTGAGCCGGACTTTCTTGACCTCGTCCGTGAAGAGGTTGCCGAAACACTGGAACCGACGACCCTCTCCGGCGCCCCCGTCGTCGCCGTCTCATCCCAGACCGGCGACGGCCTCCCCGAACTCATCGAACTCCTGGATTGGCAGCTGCAGGAAACTCCCCAGCGTCCCGACCGGGGACGACCACGACTGCCAATCGACCGCGCATTTGCTATCTCCGGTTTCGGCACAGTCGTCACCGGCACGCTCATTGATGGGTCGATAGCCGTCGGCTCGGAGCTTGAAATAGTCCCCGGCCGCCGCAATGTCCGCGTACGCGGCCTGCAATCGCACCGCCAGGCCGAGATGACTGCAGAACGCGGCTCCCGCACCGCGGTCAACCTCACCGGCGTGGATGTCGCGGACGTGGAGCGCGGCCAGGTTCTCACCACGCGCGGCTGGCTCAGGACAACCGGCGCGGCGGACGGCCGCATCCGCATGGCCGCCAACGCCCCCGGCCCACTCCGCCACAACATGCAGGTCACTGTCCACTGGCTCGCCGCCGAGTCCCTCGCCCGCGTCCGGCTGCTTGACGCAGACCGCCTCCACCCCGGCGATTCCGGCTGGGTCCAGATGGTGCTTGAAACTCCCCTGCCGCTCATCAAGGGCGATTCATTCATCCTGCGCTCCAACGTCGGTACGCTGGGCGGCGGCGAGATCATCGAGACCGACGCCCGCCGACACAAGCGCAGCGACCCCAAACTCATCGACCGTCTTGAAGCCCTCAGCGCCCCGGACCCGTCCGAGGTCATCCTTCGCACCCTCGACTCCGGCGGCCCGCTGACCATCACCGAATTGGCACAGCGCTCCGCCCTCTCAGAGCAGGACACCCGCGACCATGTCGCCCAACTGGAAGATGAGAGTCGCATAGTTGCCGTCGGCGACGGCGCGAACCGACTCCTTTATTCCCGGGACGGATGGACCACCCTCTCGTCTGCTGCCGTGGAACAGCTGGCCGCTTACCACAAGTCATTCCCCCTCCGAAGGGGCGCGTCCCGCGAAGACCTCCGCAGCCGCCTCCGTGCTCAGCCCGAAAACTTCCCCGAAATCCTTGTCCTCATGCAGACCGAGGGCGTCTTGGTCGACGAGGGCGCAACTGTCCGCCTCCCAGACCATTTACCCGCCCTTAACATGTCCCAAAGAGCCGTTGCGGACGCATTTGTCGCCCAACTTCGTGAAAAACAGAACAATCCACCAACAGGTCAGTCAATCGACCCTGAGCTATTGGGCTTCTTGACAGATTCGGGGGAGGTAGTCCCGGTCGGCGAGGGAATCGTGTACGACGCCGAGGCCTACCACAAAATCACCGCCCAGGTCCTTGAATACATCCAAATCAACGGCAAGATTACTGTCTCCGAAACTCGTGATTTACTGAATAGCAGCCGGAAATACGTACTGCCTCTCTTGCAAAGCATGGACGCCCGACGCATAACTCGACGTATCGGAGACGACCGCGTCGTCGCTTAGGTGCATTATGCCTATTGATCGTCTCCAACTCTCGCGGCAAGTCGGCGAACTTGCTGAATACCTCGACGACCAAAGAGGCGAATTCAGCCGCCGCCTGGCCCGGGCCCTGCAAGCTGCCAACACATACTCCGAACCCGCCATTTTCGAACAGCTAAAGGACAAACTCGAATCCCAACGCAGCGTTTACTCCTGGCTTGTACCCGGAGTCACCGAACCACTTACGAATGTACATGAACCCCCAACTCCTCCACGCGACTATATCGTATTGGCCGTCGACGGTTCACAGATCGAAATAGACAGAGATTCACCGTTTGACGCCTATCTCATAAACACTGGCCGTGTCTATATCCGCTATGGACAATCACCCGAGGCTGTCATAGAAAGCCAGGCACAGACGTACTACAAGCCGGAAGACCTGGTCCTTGGAGGACGCCGCCGGCCCGGCCGGGAACATGTCATTGGCTCATCTGTAATAGCCGCCCGTCGCGACACCGCCGAGGTCAGTGCCCTTGCGGACATGGCAGAACAACTACCTGATGGCATTCCCGCTATTGGCCTGCTTGATGGCTCTCTAGCCCAATGGCGTATCTCAGAAGCGGATAACATCGCTGATCCTGATGTTCGCAAGCAATATATTGACGCGCTTTCCCGTTTGCAGGAGGTTTCCAGACAGCGTGACTTTGTAGTCGCCTCCTACATCTCCCACCCACGCGCCCGTGAAGTGATCAATGCCCTCCGAATTGCCATATGCCCATTCGACACTCCGAATTGTGGCGCGTATTGCCGTGACAAAGCAGAAGGCGAACGCCCGTGTGATGAAATCGCCCGTGTTCGCGACCGTGACATCTTCGAAGAATTGTTCGAGGAAGACGGACAACGATCCGGCGTATTTCGCAGTCACTCCGATGAAATTACAGGGTACGGTGACCATATTCCTCACTTCTTTTATATGGATGCCCAAAACGAACTCGCCCGCATCGAACTCCCGGAATGGTCACTAGACCGAATTGACTTGTTGCACACGCTCCTCTGCGACCAAATCAGGCTTGGCGACGGCTATCCTCTGGCATTGGCGGAAGCACACGAGGAAGCCGTAGTTCGAGCCGACGACCGCAATCTATTCCGCCACTTGCTTGAAAATGAAGCAATACAACGCTCCGCTCCGAATCGCACATCATCAAAGTCAGCAGCCAAACGTCAACGTTCACTATGATTAGTCGGCGACAAGCGATACTATTCCGATATGACAGCTAGTAATTCTGAACACAGTATGAATACCAACGTGCAGCTTGGCCGGATTGGCGAAGTCATAGAGGCCAATACCGGCAGATTCGTAGCGGAGGCCGAATTGTTGCACACGCCTCCCGCCCTCGGATCAGTCGCTGTGGTTGGTGAATTCGGCATCGACACGTTCGCCATCGTTTCGTCAGCGGAAACAACTCCTCGAGACGCCGGCCGCCGGCCCACGGCACGGGGTGCAAATTATGATTCTGAAGAGGAATTCTATGAGCGACACCCCGAAATCTCGCGTCTGATTCGTACAACTTTCTCAGCCGTTATTGTTGCGCACCGCTCCGACGGCAACCTGTACTCCTATCTACCACCCCGCCCGCCCCGCCTCCACGCATTCGTGTACCCGGCAGGCGTGGAGGACATAGCTGACCTTGCAAATGATCCGCTGACACTGCAGAACATCGCCGCAGCGCGCATGGACGCGACGAACGAATTCCTGCCCGCCGCGATACGTACACTGGCAAGCGTCCACGGCTCACCAGGCGCCCAGGAGGAATTCCTGCGTGAAACAGGCCGCAGATTAGTACATCTCATGCGAGACGATATGCAAGGACTCCAAACTGTTCTGGCCAAGATTCGTCCTGTAGCCGGTGAACGAAAATAGCTATGGATATTACACACATCCGCACGGTGCTGGAAATCATTAAACATGGCAGCTTTTCCGAAGCGGCGGCCGCACTTAATATCAGCCAACCTGCCGTCACCCTTCACGTACAGCGCCTCGAAAGAGAATTAGGAGCAAGGCTTCTTGACCGCGGAGGCGCTCGCGTCCGCCTCACGCCGCACGGCGAGGCCTTTCTACGTCACGCAGAGCGCATTGCCGCCGCTGACAAGGAAATGCGCGAAGACATTGCACGCCTTGCCCACGACCTGACCGGCGCGTTGCGCCTAGCGGCAAGTACAATCCCCGGCGAGTTCCTGCTTCCAAGCCTTTTGGCTGATTTCACAACTCTCCACCCAAACGTCACCGCAACCTTGAATGTAAGCGACACGGAAGCAGTTATAAGCGAATTGGAGAGCGCCACGTGCGACGTGGGCTTTACCGGCGCCCTTTCCCGCCGTTCAACCCTGATGCAGGAGCCGATTTACAAAGACACCCTCATCCTTGTCGTGCCGGCCAACCACCCATTTGCCAACAGAACGTCGGTAAGCATCGACGAACTGGCGGGGCAGCGGCTCATCGCACGTGAATCAGGCTCCGGCACGATGGCCTCAATCCAGCGCATCCTCGCCGACTCCGGCGTTGACACGCACCAGTGGACGCCCAGCGTGGTTCTGGGCTCTACGCAGGCCGTTATCAACGGCGTGGAGGCCGGCTTGGGCATCTCGTTTGTATCCGCCCTCGCTGCGCGGCACGGCGCGCAGGCGGGAACAATTGCGACCTTGACGCTGAACGGCGTGACTCTAGAGCGGGATCTGTTCTTGGTATACCAGGAAGACCATATTACAACTCGCTTGCTTGAAGAATTCACTGAATATGCACGCGGATGGCTCACCAACGCCGACGCGCACATCTCCGGCGGGGGGGAAACGACATGACGGCCAACGGACATTTCGAAGGCCGGGAGGAGCACGATGTTGGAGTCGTCATTGGCGGCTCCCTCAGCCGGGGCGTAGAGGTCAGGCTGTCGCGCTCACGATCTGTTGAAGACATCGCCGTCGGCGCGTATGTCTCGATTGAGGGGCAGCTCAATCGCTCGTTCGGAATGATTACTGACGTCAAGTTGGAGTCCATCGACAGGTCAGTTGAAACGATGGCCCCTGACCTTGATGACCCATTCGTTTCGGATGTGCTGGAGGGAACTGCCTACTACGGCATCGTGGATGTCCTGCCTACCCTCATCATTGACCCCACAACCGGCGAATCACGGCCCGTAAGAACAGTTCCTCGCCATTTCTCTCGCGTGGTTGACGCCAACATGGAGGACATCCGCAGCGTATTCGGTGAGGAGAACGAAACTCATCTAGGCATAGGGCAGCCGCTTGCCATGGATAACGTCGACATTGTTCTCGACCTGAAGAAAGTCGCTGAGCGATCCGTCGGCGTCTTTGGTAAGTCCGGCACAGGTAAGACATTCCTTGTGAGGCAGTTGCTTGCCGGACTTGTGAAGTCCAGAGAGGCCGGGGTTCTCGTCTTTGACATGCACAACGAATACGGCTGGGCGGGGACCGATCGCGAGCGCGGGCGACAGGTCAAGGGACTCAAGCAGCTTTTTGGCAGTCGGATTGTCGTTCTCACATTGGACAAGGCGGCGTCTGACCGCCGTGGCGTACCCACGGACGGTGAGATACGCATCGGCCACAATGAAATTGAGCCGGAGGATATCGAGGCACTCTCCGAGGCGTTGGGGCTGACGGAGGCGGGACGGCAGTTGCCCTACCGCCTCCACCGCAAATACGGCAACAAATGGTTCACAGAGTTCCTTGCCCTAGACGGGGACGCTATGACTGAACTGCGAAATGAGATTGGCGAGCACGAGGGCACGATGCAAGCCCTTCAACGCCGCCTCCGTGCATTCGAACGATTCGGTTTCATAACAAAGGACTCCGGCAGCGGCTCAGTCCGGAGCATTATCGACTACCTACAGAAGGGCATGTCCGTCGTACTGGAATTCGGGCAGTATGGCCGCCACGAACTGGCCTACATGCTTGCCGCAAATCTCCTAACCCGCCGTATCCATGACCAGTACGTCAGCCGATCCGAACACGCGATCGGAGAGGCGGGCGAAGAGCCGAAGCCTCTTGTCATCGCCATTGAAGAGTCCCACAAGTTCCTGAATCGCAGCGTCGCAAGCCAGGCGATCTTCGGGACGATAGCGCGCGAGGACCGCAAGCACGGCGTCACGCTCCTTGTCGTTGATCAGCGGCCAAGCAGCATCCATGACGAGGTTCTCTCACAGATCGGCACAAAACTCGTCTGTCTGCTGGACAGCGAGCGCGATATTGAGGCGATCCTGGCGGGAGTATCCGAACGATCCAAGTTGCGCAACGTTCTTGCGCGGCTGGAAACCCGACAACAGGCACTCCTGATGGGCGACGCGCTACCGATGCCGGTTGTTGTCCAAACACGGGAGTATGGCTCAGCGGAGTCATACACCGCGTTCTCCGTCACGGACGCCATCGAATCGTCCGCCGCTTTTGCCCAGGAACGCAACGAGTTATTCAATTAAGATGCAGGGGCAAGAAAGGTTCTGGGGGTTGGGAAATGATTGAAGCAGGCAGCCTCAGTATCGATTTGGGAGGCATCAATTGGTTGGCAGTCGCGGCCGCGACTGTCTTTGCGATGGCTTTCGGCATGCTCTACTACATGCCGTTCGCGGTCGGTAACGCATGGATGGACGCGCTCGGAAAAACCGTGGAGGACTTCGCCGCGCGAGACAATCACATCCTGCCATTCGCGGTCGCAATTATGGGCGCCCTCCTTAGCGTCACCACTATCGCCATCCTTGTTCAACTAACCGGTGTGGACGCCTTTATCGGCGGACTGCTGATTGGAGCGCTAGCCGCCGTGGGCCTGGTTCTCGCGCCGATGGCCACCGCGTACATCTTTGAGGGACGTCCGCTCAAGCTCTACATCATTAACGCTGCAGAGAATTCCGTCTCGCTTATTGTCATCGCGCTCATCCTTACCCTCTGGCAATAAGCCTCGGCCAGACGCGGCCCATGAACGCCATAATGGTTTCATGCACCGCGTTGATTTTGACATCACACCACTGCCCCCTTACCGTCTCGATCTGACTGCATGGGCGCTCAAGCGTCGTGAGGACAACACGTGGGACCGATGGGACTCAGGCACCGGAACATACAGTCGCCTGATGGTTCGCGACAGTCAACCCATTGACGTTTCGGTGTCGCAGACAGGCTCCATCAACACTCCCCTGCTTCTTGTCACCGCCATTGTGGATGCCGATTCCGTCGATGTCGCAGATGACGTCATTCGGGGCGCGGTGGAGCCGGTTATGCGCGGCCTCCTGGGAACGGATGTTGATCTCTCGGAATTCCATCGGATGTCATCGACTGACACCACGCTTTCCCCCTTGGCGACCAAGCTGATGGGTCTGAAACCTCCGCGTTATCCTACGCTATTCGAAGCGCTAACCAACGCCATTACCTGCCAGCAGATCACCCTGACGGCGGGACTCCGCATCCTTGGACGGCTTGCCCATGCGTGCGGCGCGCGCACGGAAGATGCCGTGTCCTTTCCCCTCCCCGAGAATGTGGTTCAGTTGTCTGCGCAAGACCTTATCGACCTCGGTTACAGCCGCCAGAAAGCGCGTGCAATGGTTGAACTCTCAGCCCTTGCCACAGATGGTGAGTTGGAAAGATCAATCAGCTCCGATCTCAACGACGGCGAAGCCGTCGAAAGGCTGCGTCGGTTGTACGGCGTGGGGCGATGGTCTGCCGAATACACCCTGCTTCGTGGAGATGGCCGCCTGAGCATCTTTCCGGGTGATGACGTGGGTGTCCGCAAACACCTGGAGAAGTGGCTCGGACTGAGCCACCGTCTCGATTATGGGGGCGTGAACCGTATCCTAGAGACGTGGCAGTCATTTGGTGGCATGATTTATTTGCACCTTCTTACTGCGTCTTTAGTGGATTCCGGCCGTGTGGAGGCAAAAGAGGCCAATTGATGTCCCCTACTGTGCGTACTCTAGTGCTTCGAGAATCGACGGAGATCATCGCTCCGCCAGAGTCCGTTCGCGCAGTCTTTGACAATCTGGAATCATGGCCGGGGTGGAATGACGTGTGCCTGGATGCCGCATGGATGATTGGCGAGCCGTGGGCAATCGGCTCAGGATTTCACATGACGCTGCGCATGGCGCGCAGGCCCATAGGGTTCAGCGTCTTCATCACAGAGTTTGGTCAAGACGCCGTGACGTGGGAATCGACGGTGTTGTCCATCACCGGAACACGGCGATTTACATTTGCGGAACAAGCCGGCGGTTCCAAAACACACGTCACGGATCAAAAGACTTTTCACAGCCCCTACCTGCCCGTGCGTATTTTCTATCTCCGGCCCATCATTCAAGCTATGTCACGGGGCTGGCTGGCATCCCTCAAGCGACAGGCCGAACTGACACATGTGGAGCGTGGCTGATGGCATTAGAAGTCAAGCATTTCAACCGGATCGCGGCCCCACCGGAGGAGGTGTGGGAGCAGTTTGCCGATGTCACTGGGTGGCCAAGCTGGATCCCCACGTTTCGTGGCGCAAGTTGGGTCGAAGGGGAGGCTTGGACGGACGGATCGCGGTTACGTATGACGATGGGCGTCGGCCCGGCAACCCTGGGCGTGGATGTCACGATTGTCAACGTTGACCTGCCCCACAGCATCGCCTGGACAGGTCGGCGATTCGGCGTTACCAGCATCCACACATGGACGTTTACGCCGGATCGAGACGGCACGATCATGACATCTGAGGAGGTCTTTGACGGACCCGCCCCTCAGCTGCTTGGCGTCACAGGACTGCGTCCAATGATCAGTCGGATTACGGAGTCGTGGATGGACAGCCTCCAAAAGAAAGTGGAGGAAGCACCAAACACTCCCGATCCCTGACATCGCATCTAACGTCGTATGGACGCGGCGCAGCGCATTCACTACGATTGATTTGGCCGTGTGACTAGCATGGCCATAGGACAACATCAACCATTGGGGGGACGAACAAAATGGCGCGAACAGACACACAGGCTCTGATTGATCGAATGGCAGCGAGCTTTGCAGCGCTTGCAGACGCAGGAGCAGGCCTGAGTAACGAAGACCTTGACAAGGAAGTGCCAGGTTACGGCGGACGTCCGACACAGTTGCGCGCTATCCTTTACTACGCGGCCAACCACACGCGTGAACATGTGAATCACGTCAACAAGATCCTCGATGTCACAGGGCATCCGGCGCAGTCAGAGGCGCGGGCCATCCTGGATCAGACTGCCCAGTCGCTCGGCGCGCTAAACGGGGCGCTGTTGCGCGTGGACGACGATGACCTTGCGCGTTCGCACGAGGATCAGAGCATCAAGGATGTCCTGGAACACGTCGCCGGCGCGCTGGATGCTTTCGTCAATCAGGTCAGCGAGGGCGCAAAGTAGCGCATGCCATTCAGGCTCCTGTCTCATCGTTCCGTGAAGCATTAATGTCAGGGGAACGGCCATGAGTGATTACGTCAGCTACATGGAGGAGCACGGCCACGAGCAGTTGATGGTGTTCGGGGATGCCTCCACGGGCCTTCGCGGGGCGATTGCGATTCATGACACAACGCTCGGCCCTGCGTTGGGCGGCCTCCGCATATGGCCGCATGCTACGGAGCAGGACGCCATCATGGACGTGCTGCGGCTGTCGGAGGCCATGACCCTGAAGTCCGCCGCCGCCGGGCTCGACCTTGGGGGCGGCAAAGCGATCATCATGCGCAATGCTGCTCGGGACAAGACCGAGGCGCTCCTTCGTTCCTTTGGCACCAAGGTGGACTCCCTCAACGGGAAGTACATCACCACCGAGGATGTCGGCACAACCACTGCGGATATGCAGTGGGTCGCTCGCGAAACAGACTACGTCACGGGCCTCCCATCGGAATCCAGTGGCAGCGGCGACCCTTCTCCCATGACGTCTTACGGCCTCTACCAAGGCCTGCTGGCAACTGCGCAATACCTTTGGGGCTCAGATGACCTCAGTGGGATGCGCGTTGTGCTCATGGGCCTGGGCAAGGTCGGGAACTATCTCCTGCCGTACCTCAAGGGAGAGGGCGCCGTCATTTATGGAACAGACCTTGACCAGGATCGAGTGGAGCGGGCGCAGAGCCAATTTGGCCTTGTTCCTATTAGCCCGGATGAAGTGTTCAACTTCGAGTGCGACATCTTTGTTCCGTGCGCACTCGGCGGAATACTGAATGACGAAACGATTCCACAGCTACGTTGCACCACCGTCTGCGGCGGTGCAAACAACCAACTCCTTGAACCACGGCACGCGGATGATCTTGCAGCGCGGGACATCCTCTACGCGCCGGACTACATCGTCAACGCCGGCGGCGTCATCAACGTGTTCCATGAGATTGGGCGCAGCTACAGCGCTGAGGAGGCGCGCCGCAAGACGGGTCAGATCTACGATACGCTGACCACCGTTTATGAGAACGCCAAGGCGGAGAGCATCTCCACGGATGAGGCGGCGCGGCGCATCGCCCGCGGCCGCATTGATTCCGTGCGCAAAATACGCCGGGCTCGCTGAATACCGGTTCGTTCCCTGCTGACGCTGTGGCAGGCAACGGGGCACTGCTGCCGTCTTAGCGGTCGTTGCCATTCTCGCCCTGGCTTGCGTTGGCGCAAACGGGGATGCTGGCACGGCATTCGCCTTCACCAGCCTACGCCTCGGGGGACGTGCGGAGCGCCAATCTGACAGGCGGCATCTGAAGAAGTAGATCATGCGGCGCGTAGCTTTCCCTCTGGTAGGATGAAGTTGATTCCAGAACCGGAGGCCGCACCGCATGGATTCCCTCACGCAACCCGGCAGGCCCACTCTCATACTTGCTGTTGTGCTTACAATTGCGGCCATTGCATACATCGGGTGGAAAGTTAGCGAGTCTCCCGATCAAGCCCTGCAGTTCACCATCAACGGCCTTAATGTGGGCGCAGTCTATGCGCTCCTCGCGCTCGGATTCACGCTTGTTTACAGCACGGTCTGGTTCTTTGACCTCTACTACGGTGCGGCGGCGGTAATTGGCGCATACGCCGTCTTCTATCTCAGGGCAGGACAGGCAACCGACACTGCCTACGACCCTGCGAATATCGGCCTGAACATCGCACTCGGAGCGGTAATTGCCGGAGTCACAGCGTGGGCGCTGCACACCGCATTTTTTGAACGGCTACGGAACCGTTACCCTGCTCTGCTTGTCCGAGCAGCGTATCTCTTGACTGCGATCGGCGCGGGCGGCTACACCACGATCCTGCTTCTGTATCCCGACAATCTCCATCAGACTGCCGCTCCATTGATAGCGCTCATCAGCGCTGCGGTGGTCGGGACGGCTCTCTATTGGGCACTGGGCCGATTCGCTCCCGGTTCAGCGGCGCCCGGCCGATTGGTCGCCATTCTCAATGCCGTGATCGGACTTGTTGTTGGAGCAGCCGTAGCTATCGCGCTCGCTCAAACTCCAGACTCGCGTCTCTATATCAGTTGGCTCGTGTCCTGCCTCCTTGCGGGAGCGGTAAGCCTGGCGCTCTACCGCGGGCTGTACGCATTTATTCTTATCCGGGCTCGCTCAACCCTGATCATGCTTGTCGCAACTCTTGGCGTGTTGCTGACTATCACAGCAATTCTCGTCATGGTTTTTTCCAACACGACTCACCCGCTGCCCGCTTCATTTGGCAACAACCTGCTAACGCTGAGCGGTGCAACATTCAAGGCGTTTGCGTTGTTCGCCATCGGCTGCGCATTCGTCGGGTTTGTCTTACTATGGCTCCTCATCCACAAGTCACCTCTCGGCAAGGTCATCCGCGCTATCGGTGACGACGAACAGGTTGCGCGCATCGTCGGCATCAACACGACGGCGATAGTCGCAATCGTCTTTTTCATCGGAGCGATGTACGCGGCGTTCGCCGGAATACTCACCGGCCAGGACATCGCCATACAGCCACGTATGGGCTTGGAGCTGCTGCTGAAGGGCTGGATTGCATCGGTGGTCGGCGGCATCGGCAATCTCTACGGCGCAATTCTTGGCGGTTTCCTGTTGGGCGTCGTGGAGCAGTTTGGCATCTGGGACATCGCCGGAGAATGGCAGGACGGCGTCGCGCTCCTCCTCCTCATTTTGTTCCTAGCCTTCTGGCCGAGAGGGATCATTCCGAGGCGATAGGAACGGATAATGCAGATACGTCAACAAGAAATCTCGCAGGGCCTTTCGCGACTGCCGCAGGCGCTCTTATTCTCGCTGCGCAACCACCTTGAAATCTGGGCGACGGTCATTGTGGTATTGGCTGCGGCGGCATTTATGCTGTCGCGCGGCACGGGATTCTCCATCACCCTGATGACGGTATTCGCGATCTGGGCGATGCTGGCCGTCAGCCTGAACCTCGTCCTTGGCTACACCGGCCTGCTCTCCGTCGGCCATGTGGGATTCTACGGCATCGGTGCATACACGGTGGCCGTGTTGACGGCTAACCCGCGCCAAGAGTTGTTGGAAGGAGAAATCATCCAGATCTTCGCGTGGCCGTTCTTCGCTGCGCTGCCCGTCGCAATCGCGCTGTGCGGGGTGGTCGCTTTAGTTGTTGGTGTGGCGTTCAGCCGGTTCCGGGACGATGTCTATGTACTCGTGTCATTCGGTTTCGCCATCATTGCCTATAACGTTTTTGTTAACTGGCAATGGGTGACACGCGGGCCTTTCGGCATTCACCAGATTCCGAAGCCCGCTATCTTTGGCTACACCATTAACGACGACCTGGAATTCCTGTTGCTCACACTGGCATTCCTCGCCATCATCGTCGGCATATCATGGCTCATCGTCACATCTTCATTCGGTCGAGTGCTCAAGGCCGTGCGTGAGGATGAGGACGCGATTGAGGTGTTCGGCTACCGTTCATCCCGCTACAAGCTGGCCATCTGGGTGATTTCCGCGATGATGGCGGGGCTGGCAGGGGCGATGCTCGCCACGTATACCTCCTTCGTTGACCCCAACTCTTTCATCCTTCTTGAATCGATTCTGCTTGTCGCTATCGTGATTCTTGGCGGATTGGCCAGTATCTGGGGATCGTTGCTCGGCGCGCTGGCGTTCGTGCTGCTGGAGGAGGGAGTCCGCTTTGTACCGTTTCTGCCACCGGAGCATGTCGGCCAGGTGCGGCAGATCATACTGGGAACACTGCTGGTGCTGCTGATGCTCTTCAGGCCCCAAGGAGTCGCAGGGCGGTTCAAGCTATGACAATGCACGAACAACGCCGGATCGGAGGCTCATTCGTCCTTCAGACGCTCGACATTGAGAAGCACTTTGGCGGCGTCTATGCAGTCGACCGGCTCTCAATCAGCATACCGCGCGGTCTTATCACCGCCATCATCGGCCCCAACGGCTCCGGCAAATCCACCCTGATCAACCTCCTCAGCGGAACCTTGCCTCTCGACGGTGGAATGGTTGTTGTCGGACCAAAGCGCCTCCGCATGATCAAGCCGTACGATTCTCCCAACATTGGACTGACCAGAACATTCCAGGACGTGCGACTCTTCGAGCAGATCAGTGTGCTGGACAACCTGTACGTAGTAATGACGGAGAGGTCGTCTTTTCTCTCGCTCTTCCAGAGGGCTCGCAAGGAGCACAGGGAGCGCGCGGAGAGAATTCTGCATGTGGTGGGCCTGTGGGAAAAGCGCCACGACCTGGCGGAAGAGCTGTCATACGGCCAACGAAAACTCCTGGAGGTTGGCCGCCTCATGGCGATGAACACCCAGATCTACCTCTTTGACGAGCCTTTTGCCGGGCTTGCCCTTCACATGATCGAGGTCATCAAGGGCGTCATGCGGGAGCTGCAGGAAAACGGCAGGACGATTATCTTCGTATCCCACAACATGGGAATTGTGCGCGAGCTCTCGGACTACCTCATCGTCATGGACAGTGGGCGGCTTCTGGCGCTTGGGCGACCCGACCACGTGCTGAACGATCCGGCGGTTATTGAAGCATATCTGGGCAACTGAGGGCGGCGAGAAGAGCATGACAGCACGAGAGCAACACGGCACCACCGAGCAGCAGGCAAACACCGCTTCGCCGTTGCTCGAACTGAGCGACGTGTCTGTTCACTATGGCGCGGTCATCGCCCTTGACCACGTTTCCGTACGGATTTATCCCGGTGAAGTCGTCGCTCTCATGGGTCCCAACGGGGCGGGTAAGTCCACCATCCTCAAGGCTGTCATGGGAATGGCGCCCGTCTCAACGGGCTTGATTCGATGGCGCGACGACATCCTGGATTCACCGACGCATGAGATCGTCAAGCGCGGTATCTCCCTGGTTCCGCAGGGTCGCCGCGTTTTCACGCATCTGAACGTGGAGGAAAACCTGGAGCTTGGCGGAATGCACGTCCGCGATGCTGCAGAGCGGAGCAGGAACCTCGACGCCGTCATGGATTTCTTTCCCATACTGCGCGAAAAGCGGCGTGATCCGGCAAGCGCCATGTCCGGCGGGCAGCAGCAGATGCTCGCGCTCGGACGTGGCCTCATGTCATCGCCGGAAATACTGCTGCTGGATGAGCCGACACTCGGGCTCGCTCCCATCATCGTCTCGGAGGTATTTCAGAGGGTCACTGAGATAAGCAAGACGTTCGGCACAACGATCGTGCTCGTGGAGCACAACATCAGGGGTGCGCTCAATATCGTCGACCGCGGCTACATCCTGGACAAGGCGCGTGTGTCCTTTGAGGGCACCCCTAAGGAAATCGAAGACTCGGATATCCTCACGCAGGTCTTCCTTGGACGAGAGGACGACGAATAGCTGCCGAAACTCTCCGTTACCGCATTCATACGCGTTAGCGTCAGCGTCGCCGCTCCCATCTGAAAAACCGCACGGCCAACACAACACTCGCCAGCAACCACACTCCCATGACCCCGAGGTTGATCGGCTCAAAGCCGGAGCCGGTCGCGAATGGACGGAACGATTCGTGCATGGCTGTCGCAAAGTGGCGCACCGGAAAGACGTCCGCAAACGTGGTCAGCCACGCCGGCGCATCGTCCATCGGTATGAAGACATCAGAGATAAACAGCAGCGGCAGAATGCTCGCATTGACAATGGCGGGCGCGGCGTCTGCGTTCGGAATGAAATTTGCCACGGCTACACCCAAGGCGCAGAACGTTGCTGCCCCAACAATGCACGTCACAATGAACGCGGCCATGCGCGTGGTAGGTAGATCCACGTCATAGACGACAACCCCGGACACCAACACGATGATGACAAGCAGAATAGCAACCGACACCGAATGGATAACGTAGCCTGCAATCAACGACCCCGGCGGCAAAGGCGTACCGCGAATCCGCTTGAGAAGGCCGTTGTCTCGGCTAAAGGCGAGAGTCATCGCGATGTTGTTGTAGCAAGCGCCCACAAGAGCGAAGACCACGATGCCCGGAACGTAGAACGTGGATAAGCTCGCAGTACCGCCCTCAAACTGAACCTCATTGCTACCGAACAGTAGATTGAAGATAACCAGGAACATGAGGGGGAAGACGATGGTGAAGAAGGCGGCGGCGGGGTTTCGCCAGAAGGCTGTGTTCTGGTAGCGCGCCTGGCGCAGCGACAGTCTGATGGCGTTCACGCCGTGTCACCTCCGCCTTGCACGTTCGAGCTCGTCACCTCGATGAAGATGTCCTCGAGGGACGGCCGCGTAACGGCAATCTCCTCAAACTCAATGCCATTCTCAACCGCCCACGTAGTCAGTTGGTGAAGCACCACCGTGGGTGACGCCGCTTGGACCTCATAGGTTCCCTGCCCGACTGCAGGATACGCGCCCAAGGATTCAGGCGGTGTCTCCGCGCCGTCCGGCAACCGGATTCGGATGAGAGTTGCGCCGCCCGAGCCTGCAATCTCCTGCGGCGAACCCTCCACGACAATGCGGCCCTCGACCATTATTCCTACCCGGTCCGCCAAGTACTCAGCTTCCTCCATGTAGTGCGTCGTCAGCAGGATGGTCTTGCCAAGTTCCTGAAGGTTTTTCACCATGTCCCATGCGCCGCGGCGTGCCGACGGGTCGAAGCCGGTCGTCGGCTCATCGAGAAACAGCAACTCAGGGTTTCCGGCCAGCCCAACAGCAACGTCAAGCCGCCTCTGCTGACCGCCGGAGAGTTTACCCACGCGAACACGGGCTTGTTGCGTCAGTCCGGTCGCATCAAGTATCTGGTCGAGCGGCAGTGGGTCAGGATAATAACCGCGAAAGAGATTCACTGTTTCCGCGACGGACAAGTATTGATCGACACTCGTCGTCTGCAAAACGATGCCAATCCGTTTCCGAAACTCTCTCTCGCCCTGTGCGGGATCATGGCCCAGAACGGCAACTGTTCCCGCGCTACGATCCCTATGGCCTTCGAGGATCTCAACCGTCGTCGTCTTTCCCGCCCCGTTTGGCCCAAGCAGGGCGTACACCTCTCCGGTTTCAACGCGCAGATCCACACCATTGACGGCCTCAAAGCTGCCATACGACTTTCGGAGACCCGCAACCTCAATGGCGGGGGGAGAGGCAAAACGTCCAGTCAATCAACACCTCAGCGGTCGTCTAGTGCCCTCGGAAAGCGATTCGTTGAAGATAGAGGCCAGCGGAAAGCGCAACCGTCACATCCAATAGTAGCGCAATCAGTAGACGCGCTATGTGCCATACCTCAGATTCGGTTGAAACGCTTGGGGCCGGTTCTGATGGAGGGCGGGCGGCGACAGGATCATACTCAAACGAAACAGTGCGCTTTAGGGAGCTCTCGTTGACTGCGCCTTGCAGCGGGTGGACGCTCGCGACCTTCACGAAGTCCACGGGCGGGGCGCTGCCGGAATTCTCTTTATCAGCTTTGGATTCGGTCACTAGCGCCATATACTGCCCAGGCGATCTGATCCTTGCCATCAAGATTGACGAGCCGTCTGCCGGTTCTCTCAGATTTGCATGTATATATTCCCAATCCTGCTCATGGTCATACCTCATCATCATCTCGATCGAGTCATGACCGATTTCCATGCGCCCATCCCTGCTTTCGGAGTTCGCCGCCTCGTCCTGCGTTCTCACGACGATCTCGAGCAGCGCCGGGCGATTGAGGGATTTCTGTGCCAGGGGTTCGCCCGCCACGTCAAAGAACTCCACAGAAACACACACGCATGCCAGCGGCGGGGCCGTCTCACGCAGGCCAACGCACACGGCCTCATCCTGTGTCAGGCGAACCTGGTATGGGACTGCAAGCGTGGCGGCTGGGGCAGTTAATCGGACGCGGCCTGTCTGGTCCTCAACCTCTGAGCCGCCAAAGAGCGGTGTCTGTACCGCACGCGGCACGGACACAAACACGGGCTCAATCCGTACAAGCCGCGCGGAAATCAGTGCCGAGCCTACAGCTTCGTCCTCCGTATTCCCGGCAAGACCATCAACCTGTGGCGAATGGCTTCGGTCTTCCGTGCCCTGTTGACCGAACGCCTCTTCATCATTTGTCGTATGTGCACGCTCCGGTTTTGGTGTGGGCGAGGCGTCAATGTCCGGCTCAAGAGTAGGTCTTGAGGCACGTACCACGGCTATACGCACTTCAACGTGGGACTCCAGCCCCCCATCCGTTGCGGCAACGCGAAGCGTATAGACGCGCCTGGCGTCTCTTGGCGAGAATCCGGGCGCAACCATGATTTGACCAGTAACTGAATCAACGATGAAGGCTCCATTTTCCGATTGGCTGACAATCCTGAAATGGACAGGCGCTCCCTCCGGGTCTATCGCGGAGAGCGCAGCCCCAACAGGGCTCCCGCCACGAGCACCGGCCGTCACCGCCCTGCGTAGCTGACCAGGCTCATGCCCCACCGGATTGCCGCACGCGTCCAGGATAAGTTGGGTTTCGGCAAAGACCGGCAGCTCGTCGACGCCTCTGACCCTCACCGTAAGATCGAGATAGTCGTCTGCTTTGAATTCGCTCTCAACATTCCCAAGGTCGTCGCGCCCATCCGAAACAGACACAAGCAGCAGGAAGGGCTTTCGCGAGGCCTCGAAATCCAAAAGAGTGCCGGGGCTGAGTGTTACATAGCCCGTGGGCGGATGAATCACGAAGGTTCGCCCATCCGGTCCGGACAGTGCATACGTAAGGGGGTCTCCATCCTCGTCTGTTTCTAAGGCCACTCCAGCCCCAATGCCACGATAAACAGGGTGCGTGCCAGGACATGAGTTTTCAGGGATCTCGGCAACGATTGTGGCAGACGGGAAGCGCGGCGCGTCATTCTCATCCGTGACTTCAATGATTACGCTCAGACCACTTTCATTGGCGCCGTCATTCACGACGACACGAATCAAATACATGTTGTCAGCGTCCGCATCAAGAGGGTCTTCAAAGTTCGGAGGCACTGCAAAGGCCAGCCCGCCTTGCTTGTCAATCACGAAATGGGCTGCATCAGTACCCACAACTTCCAAATCGATTGGGCTATCGCCTCCTTCTTCCGGGTCAATGGCGGAGTACACCGCGACTCCTGTGGTGCCGTTCTCTGCATAGCTCACCGAGGAAGGTCCCGTGATTGAAGGAGCCTCGTTGACGTTCGTGACAGTGACCTCAACATCCAGAGTGGATGTCAGATCACCGCCTGACGCCATCACTACCAATTCGTACACATTGTCGTTGTTTGCATCATTCGGATTCTCGTAGTCCGGCGATGAATTGAACGTCAATTCTCCCGCCGCGCTGACCTCAAACCGCGCCGCGTCCGCGCCGGCAACGTCCCATGTGATCTCATCTCCTTCGGGATCAATGGCCGTATAGAATGCGACTCCTGTGGTGCCGTTCTCCGAATAACTCACAGTGGCAGCGCCGGTGATCGAGGCGGCCTCGTTGTCGTTCGTGATGGTGACTTTAACATCCAGAGTGGACGTGAGGTCACTGTCCGACGCCATCACTACCAATTCGTACACATTGTCGATGTTTGCATCATTCGGATTCTCGTAGTCCGGCGATGAATTGAACGTCAATTCTCCCGCCGTGCTGATCTCAAATCGCGCCGCGTCCGCTCCCGCAATGTTCCACGTGATCCCGTTTCCATCCGGATCAGTAGCGGAATATGTCGCCACATTCTCCATGCCGTTCTCCAAATAATTCACAGTGGCAGCGCCGGTGATGAGGATGGCCTCAGCGACATCCGTGACAGTAACTTCGACGTCCAACGTGGACTCAAGATGACCATCCGACGCTGTGATCGCTACCTCATAGACGTTGTCCTTGTTGGCATCATTCGGATTCTCATAGTCCGGCGGGAAGTTGAACGTCAGCTCTCCCTTTTCATGAATCCCAAACCACGCTACGTCCGGGCCCACCATCCCCCACCTGATTCCGTCCCCCTCCGGATCAGTAGCGGAATATGTCGCCACATTCTCCATACCGTTCTCCGCATAGCTCACAGTGACGGCGCCGGTGATCGAGGCGGCCTCGTTGTCGTTCGTGACGGTGACTTCAACATCCAGAGTGGACGTGAGGTCACCGTCCGACGCAGTCATCGTCACCTCATAGGTGTTGTCCTTGTTAACATCCTTCGGCTTCTCATAATCCGGCGGTGATTTGAACCTCAGTTCGCCCGTTTCGCGGATCTCAAACCACGCCACGTCCGCGCCGGCAACGTCCCATGTGATCCCATCTCCTTCGGGATCAATGGCCGTATAGAATGCGACTTCAGTGGTGCCGTTCTCCAAATAACTCACAGTAGTGAGGCCCGTAACTAACACAGCCTCGTTGACACTAGTGACAGTGACCTCAACATCCAGGGTGGATACCAGATCACCGCCTGACGCCATCACTACCAATTCGTACACATTGTCGTTGTTTGCATCATTCGGATTCTCGTAGTCCGGCGATGAATTGAACGTCAATTCTCCCACCGCGCTGACCTCAAACCGCGCCGCGTCCGCTCCCGCAATGTCCCACGTGATCCCGTCTCCATCCGAGTCAGTGGCCGCGTACGTTGCTACAGACGCCGTGCCGTTCTCTGCGTAGCTGATAGTGGCAGGGCCGGTGATGAGGATGGCCTCAGCGACATCCGTGACAGTAACTTCGACGTCCAGCGTGGACTCAAGATGACCATCCGACGCTGTGATCGCTACCTCATAGACGTTGTCCTTGTTGGCATCATTCGGATTCTCATAATCTGGTGGGAAGTTGAACGTCAGCTCTCCCGTTTCATGAACCCCAAACCACGCCATGTCCGGGCCCACTATCCCCCACGTGATTCCGTCCCCCTCCGGATCAGTGGCGGAATATGTCGCCACATTCTCCATACCGTTCTCCACATAGCTCACAGTGGCGGCGCCGGCGATCGAGGCGGCCTCGTTGTCGTTCGTGACGGTGATTTCAACATCCAGAGTGGACGTGAGGTCTCCGTCCGACGCAGTCATCGTCACCTCATAGACGTTATCCTTGTTGGCATCCTTTGGCTTCTCATAGTCCGGCGATGACTTGAACGTTAACTGGCCCAACTCGTTAATCTCAACACGCGCCGTGTCCACGCCGGCAACGTCCCATGTGATCCCATTTCCTTCGGGATCAATGGCGATGTACAACGCAACTGCAGTGGTGTCGTTCTCCTGGTAGCTAACAGTGGCGGGACCAGTGACTGACGGAGCATCATTGACGTTCGTGACAGTGACTTCAACATCCAGAGTGGACGTGAGGTCTCCGTCCAAGGCAGTCACCGTCACCTCATAGACGTTGTCCTCGTTGGCATCACGCGGCTTCTCGTGGTCAGGTGAGAAGTTGAACGTTAGCTCTCCCGTCGTGTTGATCTCAAACCGCGCCACATCCGCTCCCACTACCCTCCAAGTAATTCCATCTCCCTGCAGGTCAATGGCGGAGTACATCGCGACTGATGTGGTGCCATTCTCTGCATAGTTCACGGAGGAAGGACCCGTGATTGAAGGTGCCTCGTTGACATTCGTGACAGTGACTTCAACATCCAGAGTGGACGTGAGGTCCCCGTCCCACGCAGTCACTATCACCTCATACACGTTGTCCCTGTTAGCATCGGTCGGTTCCTCGTAGTCCGGCGAAGAGTTGAACATCAACTCTCCTCTCGCGTTAATCGAAAATCGCCCCGCGTCTGCACCCGTAACATCCCATGCGATTCCGTCACCTTCCGGGTCGGTGACGGAGTACATCCCTACTACTTTGGTGCTGTTCTCTGTATAGGCAACGGCGGCGGAACCCTTGATGATGCCGGATTCATTGACGTTTGTGACAGTGACTTCAATGTCCAGGGTGGATGTCAGTTTCCCGTCGAATGCTGTCACTGTCAGTTCATACACGTTGTCCTCGTTGGCATCCTTCGGCTTCTCATAGTCTGGCGGGAAGTTGAACATCAGCTCTCCCGTTTCGTGGATCCCAAACCACGCCAAGTCCACTCCCGCCACATCCCACGTGATTCCATCATCTTCGGGGTCAGTGGCGGAGTACGTTGCCACATTCTCTATACCCTTCTCCGCGTAGCTGGCAGTAGCAGGTCCGGTGATGACGGGCGGAGCATTTAGAACTCCTGCTGTAATCATCACCGTGATAAACGCTGTAGCCCCGGCCGTATCCGTCGCAGTGACAATCACGGTGTAGCTGCCTTTCGTTTCCGAATCCGGCAGCGCCTGTGCGCCAACACTGATCTGTCCGGTTAAAGCGTTTACCTCAAAGTAAGATGCATCCTCTCCTGAAAGGGTGTAGGCAAGATCATCACCATCACTGTCCGTCGCTGAAACGGAATCGCCAACGTCCGTTCCGGCCGGCGCCTCTTCCGGCACCGTGAGAGTGATGGACGCCGAATCGAACGCGGGCACCCCGTTTCTGGCCACTGCCGCGCTGATCCCTGAAGCTGAAGCCCCTACTTCAAAGTTGTCCTCGTACGAAACCGTCGCGAGCAGGATGTAGCCCTCGTCATCCTCGACCGGGGTATATGAGCTCCCGGTCGCCCCATCGATTCGCATGAATTCACTGTTGACATCTCTGGCCCGGTACCATCTCCATCGGATGCGACCGGTTACGCCGTCATCGTCAGTGACAGACGCCGAGAATGGCGTTCCAATGAACGGCCGCGCCGGGGAGAACGTAACGACTCCCGGGTCGTCCGCATCTGTTAGCCGTATCTGGACAGGCAACGAATCACTCAGACCGCCCTGATCCGTAACACGAGCGGTCAGGCTCAGAACACCCGATGTCTCGTAGTCGAGACCTGCGCCGGGGTAAACACGAATCTGGCCCTCGGCGTCAATGTGGAACACATTGACCGTTTCGCCCTCAAGCGAGAATACCAGGGAATCGGTGTCGTCAGGATCAACAGCAACAAGCGCCGCCCCTACACGCTCATTCGGGGGCGCATTTTCTGTTACTGAGAATTCCGCACTATCCAAGTCAAAGGCCGGCGGTTCATTGATATCCGTGATCGTGACGACCACTTCAACCGAGACATGAGTCGATCCATCGGTCGCCGAGAGGTCGATCACATACTCATTGTCACGGTTTCCGTCATTTGGTCGTTCGAAGTTCTTGGCCACCGTGAAACGCAAGACGCCGGAATCATCTATGGACAGCCTCCTTGCGTCAGCGCCGTCAATTGACCAGGAGATCGTTGAGTCGGGCGTAGCGTTCATCGCGCGATACGTGGCGATAGCGGCGGTGCTGTTCTCCGGAAACTCAACGGCTGTGGGGCCTTCGATGGCGAAGGACTGCTGTGCCTCCACAGACTGGGCTAACGCAGCACTGGGGAGAACGATGTCCGGGGCTGCAATTAGGACCGCCCCTGCCATGGCCAGCAACGAAGGAATTAGTGCGAGATTTGCAATCACCCGCAGGAATTGCCCGAACCCGGAAACCACTCGTGACGCCCAGCCTACTAACCCAACGTGGCACGAAAACCACATTGGTCCCCATTCCCCACTTCAGCCCCGCAGGGCGACTAATAAGGAATCAGGTGAAGGACAACCGCGCTACGATGCCATCTCATATGTACCATGCGCGCGTCACAAAAGTCTATATGTTGCCAAGTGACATGACGGATTTATTGGCTTCCACCACCGGTTCGCCCTCTCACTTTGCTGGCAAGCTCAGCGCGTAGCCAATACCCATGTTCACCCAGTCCTTGAGCGCAACCTCAGTAGAAGTGGCTTCCGGGCCTACTACGACCCAGCCGCGCATAGGCCGGCCCGTCACATCCATCGTCCGAACATGAGGCCTCATCAGCGATTCCTCATATCGCTCTGGCGGGACTCGTACAATCAAGTCATCCTGAATCACGCCGCAGGCCATATTCCCCTGAACCATGATCGCAATACCACCGAACATCTTTCGAGCCTCAGTTGGCACCGGGGAGGTGATGGAGGCTAATACCTTCTCCGCTAGCGCTTCGTGGTAGGGCACGACATTTTTCTCCGAACTCTAGACCAACCAGATTTGCGCGCCTAAGGGACGATTGATTGCGCCACACTGTGAGCCATGGAGTCTTGATGCAATCGTGTTGGCGGGTGGGCTACAATGAGATTGGAAGGATTCCACAAGGAACAACGTACCAAGCAATAGAAATCGAAACAACGACAGAGGCATCCGCGCCGCTGTCGATGAGAGTAGGGGGAAGACATGCCACTACGCTTCGCTGAAGAGATTATCTTGCTCCTCCTGAACGACGATGACGGTCGATTTGCCCGCGTGCCGAGTTGGTCCATGGATTATGCCTTGGCCGGGGCTGTTTTGATGGACCTGGCACTGGAGAATCGCATCGACACTGACCTTGAGCGACTGGTATTGGTGGAATCAACGCCGCTCGACGACTCATTGTTGGACCCGACACTCGCGGACATAGCCGCTGGTGAAGAGCGCAACGCGCGCTATTGGGTTGAGCATACGGCTAACCGCGCGGCTGAGATCCGCGAGGAAGCGCTGAATCGGTTGGTTGACCAAGGCATACTTGAGCGCAAGGATGACCGCTTTCTCTGGGTGTTCCAGTCGCGCCGCTATCCCATGGTTGACGGCAAGGAAGAGCGCGAGGTGCGCCTCCGCCTGATGAGTATCCTTTTTAGCGATGAGATTCCCGACCCGCGAGACATCGTTTTGCTGAGCCTGACGGACGCGTGCGGCATCCTGCGGGGCATGTTGTCACGCCGAGAGCTCAACAGCGCAGCAGAACGCATCGAACAGGTGCGCAAGCTGGACCTCGTGGGTCAAGCGACGACGCAGGCGATCATGGATATCGAGCAGTTCGTCGCGACATCCGTGCAGCGGCACATCTACTAAGGCTTAGCGGCAGGAGCAACCAGGTCTAAGAGGCTCTTACTCCATTCCTGTGGGTGGACATGCCCTCAGTTGGCCTGATCAAGCTTAGCGCCAGCGCCCCGGTGTAGGGGTCGCGGTAAACCACTGATTCGACTCCGTAAGCACCGCTGACATTCTCAGTAGTCAGAACCTCTTCCGACGTACCCTCCGCAATGACCCTGCCCTCGCTGAGCAAGACAAGGAAATCGCAATGACGGGCCGCCATGTTGAGGTCATGCACTGCCGCAACAGCCGTCGCGCCGTTCGCGGCCCATTCTCGAATGAGACCAAGCACACGCAACTGGTGAAGGATATCCAGGTTTGAGGTTGGCTCATCCAACAGCAGAACCCGCGGCTGCTGCGCAAGAGCCCGCGCGATAAACACGCGCTGGCGCTCCCCACCGGATAGCGTTTCAAGCATGCGATTCGCGAAATGTTCTGTATCCGTCAGCCGCATGGCCTGACGCGCGATATTCTCGTCTGATGCGCCCTCGATCTGGAACCGCCCTATATGGGGATACCTGCCCATAAGCACAAGCTCAAGGCATGTGAAACCGTGTGCCATCGGCGCAACCTGAGGCACAAGCGCAATGGCCCGCGCTCTTTCACGAGGGGGCATCTCTCCGAATTTACGTCCCTCCAAGTATCGTTCCCCTTCTGATAGCTCGATGATCCCGGCGAGTGCGCGCAAGAGCGTTGATTTGCCCGCGCCGTTCGGGCCAATCACCCCCACCAGCTCACCTTGCCCCGCACGAAGGCTGACGCTATCCAGCAATTTCTTGCCCTGGATCGTATACGTCAGGCCCTCCACTGAGAGCGGGATTGTGCGCACCACCGTGGTCATCGCTCTCCCCTACCCTGCGATGCTGAAGTCCCCGGCCGGAGGCTCGGGAAAATCGGCCGGCCACAAGATCCGGGCGAGATCTTCGGCTCCCCTGATGTTCCAGTACGACAGCGTAGTGAAGTGCTTGCTTTCGACCACGTAAACACGGCCATCGTGAATCGCAGAAACCTCTTGCAGGGCCTGCTCAAATCGCAAACGCTCCCTGAACTCTTCCGCGCCGAACTCAACGGGCTGCGGGATGATAATCACCTCCGGGTTCATAGCGATCACGCCCTCCAAGCTGATGGTTGCGTTACTCTCTATACCCTGATCCGCCGCCGCGTTTACTCCACCGGCCGCCTCGATGACAGAGCCTTCCGTCGAATTCGCTCCGGCCACCCAAAGATCATCCGAGTAGCTGGTCAACGCAAGGACGTGCGGCTTGCTCTGCTTCGCACCCGTGACAGCAATGAGAGCCTCATGCCGATCTCGCACTTCTTCTGCGAATTCCAGCGCGCGAGCCTCTTCACCGAGGATGTAGCCCATCAAGAGGATGTCATTGATGCGCGCTTCAGCGTCGTGATGCAACTGAGTCTGAATAGCCGGTATGCCTACTCGGGTCAGCGCTGCCACAAGATCCGCAGTGAAATGCGGACCGGTCGCGACGACATCCGGATTTTGGGCGATGATCGTCTCCGGGTCACGTGTAATCTCCGGCTTGTCTTGCACTAGCGACGCAATGTTTGAGTAGGTGTGGTTCTTCGTGGCAGCGCCGACAGCCACCAGCCGGGTGGCGGGCACAATGGCCAGCACCATCTCATCGTGTCCAACCGACGCCGTGATGATTCGCTGCGGCTTGGCAGGAATCTCAACGATGCCGTTCAGGCCCTCAACCTGTCTCGGCCAGCTGAGGTTGGTGGGATCAATGATACCCGGGACACCCGTTAACTGGCCTGTCACCGGCGGCGGTGAAGGTGTCGTTACGGAAGTCGGCGCGGGACGAGGCGTCGACGCGGGCACGGATACCTGGGCAGGAGTTGCCGTGGGCAGGATGACATCGACTGCCGGAGCCGTGTCAGGCGCTGTTCCCCTCTGCCCTGCCGGGCCTGTGGAGTCGCACGCAAGCGCCAAAGCCGCCAGTATGGCAAGAACGCCGAGGATGGCAATTCTGGCCGAGATTTCTTTCACTGCTTTATCCTCTTTTCCTATCTGGCGCATTCGAATATCTATGTTCACGACTCAGAGCGAGTACCCTCGCCCTCTGTTCTGGATGAGCAACAGGATGAAGAACGGAGCGCCGACGAACGCCGTCAGGATGCCGACTCGTAGTTCCGCCGGCTGAATGACCGTCCTCGCCACCGTGTCAGCAAGAATCACGAACACTGCCCCACCTAGGGCGCTCATGGGAATGAGCACGCGGTTGTCCGGTCCCAGTAAGAGCCTGAGAACGTGCGGTGTCACGAGGCCAACGAATGCTATAGTCCCACTGACGGCGACGGCGACACCTGTCACCATCGCGGCGACCACCAAGAGCAGTAGACGCACTGGCACGACATTCACCCCGAGCGAGCGGGCCTCATCGTCGCCGAGCATTAGCAAGTTGAGGTCTCTGGCCATCACCATAGCAATGCCAATTCCCGCGAGAATCGGCGGCAGCGTCATCAGAACATGTTCCCAAGCACGGGAATCGAGGCCTCCGGCCATCCAGAAGAGAATCTCCCGCAGCGCCCCGTTGTCCGGCAACAGGATGATAATCGCAGACACAATCGCGCCCAGAAATGCATTCACCGCGATGCCGGCCAACAGCAGCGTGGCCATCGAGAAGTGTCCGCTGACAGTTGAGATACCGTAGACAACGAGGGTGGCTATCATTGCCCCACCAAACGCGGCGAGAGGCAAGGCCATGAAGAAGAGCCCGGCAGCGCCTGTCGCAATGGCAATGACCGCACCAACCGCCCCACCTGCGGACACGCCGATAATGCCAGGGTCCGCCAACGGGTTGCGGAAGAGCCCCTGCATTGTCGCGCCCGCCACGCCGAGTCCCATGCCAACTGCCGCACCCACAATGATGCGTGGCAGGCGAATCTGCTGAATCACCAGTTCCTGAGTTCGGGAAGCATCACCAACGTCAATCCCAACGACTCCAATGAGCGTGGATGCGACACTTCGGACCGGAATGCTGACTGGCCCGACACTCAATGAGATGAGAACGATGAGAAGAATGGCGAGCGCAAGGGTCACCGCGCCAATAGCGAGGCGTGTAATGACGCCCGAACGGCGATATGTTCCCCACGCCGGAATGCCGGCAACTCGCAACAAAAGAACCCTCCGGCTACTCCGCTGGAGGGTTGACTCTCATGCTGTTAGGGCTTGCAGCCCGGCCGGCTGAGGGACCCTCTCATTAGCGGAGAGAGTTCACCTTCCGTCCAGGCAGGTCTCCTGGCTTGCGGGTATCGATCCTGCGCCGGGCCCTTCCCATCACATCTGCGACAGTGGGCGCTCGACAATCAAACCTCGCTTACAGTGGCGCTACCGCGGCGGATTTTCACCGCCTTCCCTATTCTCCCGGGGCGGGCACCTGAACGGGCAGTGTCTATCTGTTCTTCGGACGAAGCCTATCGCACCATCTCTCGGGGTGTCAAACCGTCAAACGGCGCTTTGGCTCACTACGCTTGCCCTGTTTCCGGAGTAACGTTCGCCTCGTACCGCGCCGAGCCGCCTCCAGCCGTCAGATGCGGCAACTCTGACCTTGGAGTTATCCTCCGCCGCCCATTACTGCCTGGGCGAAGATCGCGCGAGACTCCTCAGACAAGCAGGCTGTCACCGGCGATGCAGCGGCGGCCTCCCCGGTGAGCATATCGGCCGTGAATGGGGTCTGGAGCATTAGGTTGTACAAGTCTTCTCCAACGGCGGCCTTAATGCACTCAACCTCTTCAGGGGGAAGCAAGGGCATGATGTCTGCGCCAAGCACCATCGGCGCTGGTTCCGGTGTTGGTTCGGGTGTTGGCGTGGCGGTTGGGGTTGGGGTGGGGAGAGGCGTGGGCGTGGGCGTCGGTTCTGCTTCACATGCGCCCAAAATGGCGATGGCCGTAGCTGAAATTATGAATAGCGCCGCCAATCGAAGCATGTGCCGTTTCACGGTAGCGTAACCCTCCCTGTTGGATTCGGCCGGATATGTTATGTCCGTATTTTGCATCCGATCGCGCGGAATATGCAACTTGCGCCGATGGGTGGATCGGTGAGCCGCCTCTTTCGTGTCTTGTTATCTCTTTCACAAAGTAGACAAGAAAGGCGGCCTTATTGGCCGCCTTTCCCTTGTTAAGTTGCGTTTTGCGCGTTAGGTGGTCGAAAAGCGCGCGGCCTCCTCTGAGCCGCCGGTGGCGTCGCCCTCGCTGTAGGAGTGCGCGCCTGCGCCGGCGAGCGCCCCGCCCTGCACGATGAGGTACTCCTCGCGGATCGGCCTGCCCTCGAACCAGCACTCGAGGATCTCCCGGACGCCGGCGGCGTATCGCGCCTGCGCGGACAGCGATGTGCCGGAGGTGTGCGGTGTCAGGGCGTGATGCGGCATGGTGCGCCAGGGATGGTCGTTGGGGGCGGGCTGCGGGAACCAGACATCGCCGGCGTAGCCCGCCAACTGTCCGCTCTCCAGCGCGCGGGCCACGGCGTCACGGTCGCAGATCTTGCCGCGGGCGGTGTTGACGAGGTAGGAGCCGCGGCGCATCTTGCCGATCAGCTCATCGTTGAACATGTGCTCCGTCTCCGGATGGAGCGGGCAATGGATGCTGACGACGTCACACGCGGCAACAAGCGCTTCCGGCGTCTCATGGAACGTGACGCCAAGCTCCTCTTCGACCTCTGGTGGGAGGCGGTGTCGGTCCGTGTAGTGCAGGTTGACGTCAAAGGGCTTCATGCGCTTGAGAACTGCGAGGCCGATGCGGCCCGCAGCAACGACGCCCACGTCCATGCCCTCAATGTCATACGAGCGCGAGACGGCGTCCGCGATGTTCCAGCCGCCGCGCACGACCCATCCGTACTGCGGGAGATAGTCGCGCACGAGGGCCAGCATCTGCATAACGGCGTGCTCAGCCACGCTGATGCTGTTGCACCACGTGACCTCAGCGACGGTCATGTTGCGGTTGATGGCCGACTGCAGATCGACGTGGTCGGAACCGATGCCTGCGGTGATGGCGAGCTTGAGGTTAGGCGCTTTGGCAATCCTCTCCGCCGTCAGGTATGCAGGCCAGAACGGCTGGGAGATGACGATGTCAGCATCGACAATCTCCTTCTCGAACACGGAGTCGGCGGCGTCCTTGTCGGACGTGACGACGAACTGATGGCCCTGGGACGTTACGAAGCTCTCCAGCCCGAGGCCGCCGGAGACGGAGCCCAAGAGCTGGCCGGGCGTGAAGTCGATTGCGGTCGGGGACGGCATGGACTGACCGTCCGGGTATTGGCTCAGGCCGGGGATGGAGTCCCTGGCGTATTGGGGCGGAAAGCCCTGCACGGGATCGTCATAGAGGACACAGAGAACCTTTTGCGCGGTGCCGCTCGTCATCATTCACCTCCCCGGCCCCCGCCGGCGTTTTTGCTCGTGTTGTCCGCGTTCGTACTGTACCGCTAGAGGTGGACGGCTCGCAATTGGGAGGCGGTGCCTCCAGCCAAGGCCTCGCGATCAGTGTTGGTTGGCTTGCGGGGTTTGCCTGCCGCGTTCAGGCTATGGCGGTCAGGGACGGAGACCCTTCGGCGCGGCAAAGGGTAGGCGGGTGGGCGCTCAGGGGTTACGGGGGGGGGTAACTCCTGCTTACTGTGGACATTACTAACGATACGCGTTACTATCGCCTTTAGTGAATCGTTTTAGGAATGTCGATGCTGAACGCCTCTTTGCCGGGGAAACGGTTCGGCAACTGCCGCCAGACATCCAGCGTCGGGCCCGGATGAGACTGCAGCGTGTGGTCGCGGCGAGCGCGCTTACCGACCTTCGCGTCCCCCCGTCACACCGACTTGAAGCCTTGCGAGGAGACCGACAGGGACAGTACAGCATCCGGATTAATGACCAGTGGCGGGTGTGCTTTGCCTGGACTGATCAGGGCGCCATGGAGATCGAAATCACGGACTATCACCAAGGAGGAAATCGATGACCACCTCAGAACCTATCCACCCTGGTGAGCACCTGGCGGAAATCCTGGCCGAGTTGGGCATAACCCAGTACCGCCTTGCCAAGACGATTGGGGTCGCGCAGATACGTATCCACGACATTGTCCACGGCCGCAGGTCTATCACGGCGGACACGGCTCTGCGGATTGGGCAGGCGTTGGGAATGACGCCAGACTTCTGGCTAAACCTTCAGCGCATGTACGATCTGGACGTGGCACGTCGCAAGACGGACCTCAGGGGCATCGAGCGGCTTGTGGAGGTGTAGGAGGGCCGGGTTGAGGCTCTGCGCTCCTGCCCCGTGTTGGCGTACGGGGTATGGTTTCGTGGGAATTACGAGGGGAACTCTTCGACTGCGCTCAGGGTGAATGGGGGAGTAGGGGTTAGGATTCTTCTTGTGCTTCGGCAGTATCCTCCGCCGGTTTGGGCTGACGGCGGGGCGCCTCTGATGTGTTGGGAATGTCCGGCAGCTTTTTGGGGCCTGTTCCCCTGATGGTGGGGAAATGCTCATAGTCCGCGAATTCTTCGCGAACTTTGCGATCCTCATTCATGGTGCCCCGCCTCCTCACTCCACTAAAGAGGTTACTCCTCAATATCATACACAGTAGTGGCCGCCCAACCTTTGGCGGACACATGGTTGCTTCGTCGTCCCTCGTTCTTGAAGTACGTATAAATCAACACTGTTCGAAGAGGCCTGTCCGGGTCAATGTACACACCGGCCTTGTCTATGATGAACTCGAACGTTTCTGAATGCCTTTCCCCCGGTTCAACTATGAGCTCGTTCTGGTCCCATTTTCTTGTAAGACGACCGACGATTGGCCACAAGAAAGTCGGATCCTCCTCTTCAGCCCAGGCCTCATCGCGCAGCGTTCCAGCCTCATTATCTGAAATAGGAGCGACTTCTTGAACCAGAGCAAAGCTCTCGCGAATCTCCACCTGTACCCTCGAGCTGTTGTGCATTACTACCGTGACATCTATGTGAATGTAGTTCGCGCTAACGGGCCTATGAAGAACTCGGTGTTCAATCGTCAAATGGGGGTAGAACGTCCGGAACACATGGAATCTCTGATAGGCGAGAATTCCACCACCTACGATAGCGACGGCGGTCACAAAAGACTGGATAGCACTGAAGATGTTTCGCGCGCGGCCAGAAGCGGGTAGAACGGCGTCTAAAAGGAGGGCCGCGCCAATCGTGCCGACTATCGCCAGACCAATGAGTGTTATTGCAATCCACGCGCTACGATCACGGAAGATGTTCACAAGCTAACTATCCCCTAAAGCATCCTTCCGGAGCCGGGTTGGGCGGTGGACTGAGAGAGATCGTACTCTCGAAAGAGGACGTTGGAGTTGAAGGGGGGATCGCGGTAGATCAGGTCGACGGATTCATCGGGGATGTGCCCCCGCATGATGGGGAGGTTGTCTCCGAAGTAGAGTTTGTTCATCCAGTCTGGAGGGGTGATCATGCGGTAAATGATAGGGGATGGGAGCGCTGTGGTGGCGTGCGTTGGCAATGCCAAGTAACATTAGGAACCTGCGCGCAAGGCTCTATTGATGGATGCAATAGTCGTGTCAATGTTGTTCGCCATTGTCCGCACCAACTCACTCCCCCGAACAAGCTCGCGATTGAGACGTCGTTCGAATCGCGGAATGCTATCCATCTGATCAGCTAGCCCAAGCTGTGTATCCCTAGCGGACACGGCTGCAATAAGGAATTCCTGAAGAATTGCCCTTTGCGCCTCAACTCGTGGGTCAGTCGCTCCCAGATTCTCGGCTTGAAATGTCATAATGACCTCAAGACTATTCTCTGTTTCGCGGACCACCTCCGCATAGGAAGCGTTTGCCAACTCTAGCTCGGAATTAAATCCAGCGATTCTTTCGGCAAGCCTCCTAGATACATTGCGTGAAGCAGTCGGAGCAGAATTACTAGAATTGGCAGCGATTTTCTCGAACTCACCCGTCGCGTTTTCGAGATCTCTCGTAAGTGCATCTAGATTTAGAGTTGCGCCGCCGACAATCTGAGAGATTTTACTGTAGCCTTCTGTAACACTGATGAGGTGGTCAACGAATCCCCGGTCGTCTTCTGCTTTAGTCGGCGCAGTTTCTGGTGCAGTCGCATTCTCAGTGTCCGGGGGAGGTCTAAAGTCGGTCACAGGGGTGCCAAAGGATATGTTTCCATCGAGGAATCCCTTCGCGTATGCCGCTAGTTCTGCTTTGGCCTCATCTATTTTGGCAAAGCGGGTATCGTACTTTACATGCCGGTAGGATCGCAGATTGAAAGGAATCTCTTCAATGCTCTGCGTAAGGAGTATCACTGGCTTCCCAAAGGCGTGGGCCAAGCCAAGTTCATAGAAAACATTGGGATTCTCACCGGAAAGATCAGCAACAATAAGGTCACTCTCATGCAGCCGTTCTACAACATCTCGGACAATACTCTGCTGACTTAGGATGTCGTCGGCACGGTAGACGCGAAAGCCCACGTCCTCTAGGACGGGTTTCAGGAACTGTTCATATACACTATAGAACTCATCGTCGAACGGCATTATCACGAATGCAAATGGTTTGCTGCTGGTCATTACAATTCCCCTTGAGTGACGCTACAGCACATCTGTGCGCTTGTCAACGTGATGGATTCCGCCCTTCACCTAAATGACGGAGGGGGAGGTGGCCCTTCGACTGGGCTCAGGGTAAACGGAGGATACTGGGTTCCCGTGTCAAGCACGGGAATGACGGGGCTGCTGGGGGCGGCCCTTCGACTGGGCTCAGGGCGAGCGGCGGGTGGGGTTGGCATTGACCGGAATGGGTGGCGCGGGGATACTGGGTGCCGAGGTCATGCTAGGCGGGGAGCCAGCGGTGCCCTGTACTCGCAATCCGCTCTAGCGAGGCTGAATTCCCTCTTGAGGGCTGTGGTCCGAATGACGCGAGGCGCTCAAACGATGTTGATGTTCGGGTCCCGTGCGACGAAGGCGTCTGAATCTCGCCAGGTCCGGAAGGAAGCAACGATAAGGAATGTCCTTCGGGCGCCGCGGGAGCGCCTGGGCTGAGTCGCGTGGTCGTTTCGCCCATCCGGTATCCAGTTCGAGAGGGGGTGCATGGCCTCTCTCTGTTCTCTCACGCCAACCCCCTCCCGCTGGGAGAGGGAACCCGATGGATTCCGGCTTCCGCCGGAATGAGGGGAATAGCGTTACGGGGGTTGGTTGCACTCCGCGTTCTGGATTCCCGCTTTCGCGGGAATGACGGGTGGGATCGCGGGGGACTGGATGACTAGTCGCCGCACGCGTTCGGATCGGCCTCGCTTGAATAAGGCGCTGGGGCAGCATCTGCTGGTCAGCGAGGGCGTGCTGGCGGACATCGTTGAGGCGGCCGGCCTGTCGAGCGATGACCTTGTGGTGGAGGTGGGCCCCGGCACGGGGCTGCTCACCAAGAGACTGCTTGAGGCGGCGGGGCATGTGGTCGCAGTGGAGATCGACTCGGGCATGGTCGATCAGGCGGGCACGATGCTAACAGAACATCAGAATCTCACTCTTATCCACGGCGATATCCGCGAGCAGTCACTGGCGGAGTTGACGGGCGGGAGGCCATACGTTGTTGTCGCAAATCTGCCCTATTACGTCGCTTCACCGACGATTCGACTGTTCCTCGAGGCCGAGCACTCTCCGCAGCGGATGGTGGTGATGGTTCAGCGAGAGGTTGCGCAGCAGATGACGGCGGCGCCGGGGAAGTCGAGCCTGCTGACTGTCGCGACGCAGGTGTATGCAGATGTGCGGGTCGTGCGGCGGGTGAGGCCGGGGAGTTTCGTGCCTGCGCCGGGTGTTGAGTCGGCAGTGGTGCGGCTGGACGTACTGCCGGAGCCGCGCATCGCGGAGGACCTGTTACCGCAGTTCTTCAGGGTGGCGCGGGCCGGGTTCAGCGCGCCTCGCAAGCAGCTGCGTAATTCATTATCGAACGGGCTTGGGGTGAATGCCGCATCGGTGGACGCGGGGCTTGCGGCGGTGGGGATCGATGGGCGGCGGCGGGCGGAGACGCTGGCGATTGAGGAGTGGGCGGCTATCGCGTTGGTGATGCAGCGATTCGTCATCGATGGGCAGGGTCGGCCATCATGATCCACGTTACGGCGAACGCGAAGATCAATCTGGCCCTTGAGATCATCGGGCGGCGTGATGACGGTTTTCATGAGCTGCTATCCGTGATGCAGGCCATCGACCTATCGGACGAGCTGGTTGCCCTGCCCTCCCCGGACGGTTCACTGAGTCTTGAGTGCAACGACCCTGCCCTGACGCAAAGCGATGAGAACACGGTTATGACGGCGGCGCGCTTGTTGAGGGAGTCGTTGGGAATCGAGCAGGGGGCGCGGCTGTTGCTGCGAAAGTCGATACCCGTTGCGGCGGGGCTTGGCGGGGGGAGCGCGGACGGGGCGGCGGCGCTGGTGGCGCTGTCGTTGTTGTGGGACGCGCCTGTGCGGCGTGAGCGGCTGTTGGGAATGGCGGCGGAGGTGGGTTCGGACGTGCCGTTCTTTCTGGGGGAATCGGCGACGGCGTTGGTTGAGGGGCGGGGGGAGTCGATCACGGCCCTGCCCTCGATGCCGGCGGCGTGGGCGGTGATTCTTGTGCCAGAGGTTCCCGTGCCTTCTCCGAAGACGCGCGTATTGTTTCGGATGTTGGATGAATCTTTGTTTGGCGGGGGTGAGGAGACTGGGCGGTTGCGGGGGCTTATCGAGGACGGGGCGCCCCTACCCTCCATTCTTCCTTATGTGGGAGCGACAAATACGTTCAATGCGGTGGCGGACCGGGCGTTTCCGGGGATCGGGAGTTTTCGGGAGGCGTTGACGGAGGCTGTTGGGGGCGAGGGGAACGTGAGTCTTTCGGGCGCGGGGCCGTCGCTGTATGCGGTGTTGGCGACGCGGGAGGGGGCGGAACGGGTGGCCGCTGCGCTTACGCAGCAGGGGTTGACGCCGATTGTGGCTGGGATGGCGGAGCGGCCTTTGACGGTGTTGGAGCGGTGATGGAGGGCGGCCCCCGTATCGGAGTACGGGGCAGGCTCTTCGACTGCGCTCAGGGTGAACGGGGGGGGCTCCCGATGGATTCCGGCTTTCGCCGGAATGAGGGGAGTGGCGATACGAGGTTGAAGGGCGGGAATGACGGGGGGCGGGGTTAGGTTGCGACCTGGGCGATGTTGCGGCGTTCCTGTTCTTCAGCGGAATCTTGCCAGCGGGGTGGGACGGCGAACCATAGGGAGATGGAGCCGATGATGAGCAGGGCCGCAATCACGTAGAACGCCACGGTGTAGGAGCCTGTTACGTCGAAGGCATATCCGACCAACGGCGGACCGATGAGCGCCGTGGGAAGGATGAGGAGGCTGAGCAGGCCGAAGATGGAGGCGAATGCGCGTATTCCAAAGGTTTCCAGCGGGAGGAGGGTCATGAGCGATCCCATGCCGCCAAAGGAGATGCCGTATATCGGGACAAATACGAGCCACACGTATATCGATGTGCCCGCGTTGATGAGTACGACTATTCCGATCGCCTGTAGGAAGAGGCTGCCGACAAATACCTTTCTCGCGGCGAATTTGTCCGCGAGGTCTCCCAACAAGACCTTGCCGCCCATTCCGAATACGGCCAGAACGCTGAGCACCCATGCCGCGCTTGTCGAGGTCATGCCCTCTGCCTCGAGGTGCGGGATCAATTGCGTGAGGACTGACTGATACGGGATCGTCGCCAGCAATAAGCCGAGTGTTAAGAGGAGAAAGGCCTTGGTGCGGATGGCGTCGCGAGCGGCCATGCCCTCAGCGATCGTGGCAGCGGGTGAGGGGTCTGTGCTCTGTTGCACCTCGGCCGGGCGGCGCGGGGTTTCCCTGATGGTGAACGCGATGAGAGGTATCAGCAGCGCGATCGTCGCGCCAAAGATGAAATACGTCACGCGCCAGTCCGTGAGGTCGATGAGCGTTCTTGTCTGGGCGGAGAAGATGAATCCGCCGAAGTTGGCGCCCATTGCGGTGATGCCGACGGCTCGGCCCCTCGCCTCGGTGAACCAGATGCCGATGAGCTTGCCGACGGGGAGCATGATTGCGCCCGGCATTCCGGCGTACATGATGATGTTGAGGGCGTAGAACTCCCAGAGCTCCGTCATCCATGGTCGCGGCAGGAAGCTGAGCGCGAGAAGGAGGTAGGAGAACATCATCACGCGCGATGAGCCGAAGCGATCGAGGATGGGGCCTGCGACGGGGGCGAGGAGACCGGTCATCGCGAAGAACGACAGGGATACGTTGACCTCGGCGCGCGTCCACCCGAATTCCTCCTCCAACGGCGCCACGAAGACGCCGTAGGAGTACTGGAGCATGCCGACGGTCAGGGTGAAGCACACGAACAGGACGCCGGCGATGACCCACCCGTAATGGGGCTGGTATTTCACGGGCGCTGCGCCCTTCCTGTTACGCGGTCTGGCCGCGCGCGGTGACACGCCCAGCTTGCCGTTTGGTCAGGCAAGTAGAACGAAAGTGAGGGTTGGACACACAGGAGGGTCGTATGAGCCATGCCCCAATGGTATCCCAGCGGCCGAGGCCACCGCCACGCACTCGGCCGCGTACCTGCTCTCTCATGTTTGGGCTGAATGCTACGATTGTGGCATGTCCTCTGGGGGCCCGTAGCTCAGTGGCAGAGCAGTCGGCTCATAACCGATCGGTCGTAGGTTCGATCCCTGCCGGGCCCACTCATTTGTGGCTAAACCCTTCGGGGACTCGAACTTTTCCGTCCATCGAGCGCGTATCGGAGAGGCGTTTTCCGACCCACTTCACGTACTTACACAGCAGGTTTTGGCCGATCTCCTATCCGATTCTGTGGCACCAGCGGATGAACGAAACGGTCCTGACGGGCACAATGGAAGTCGTAGAACACCATCTAGGTAGCGCAATGGTGGGGTCCGTAACGCTCGTCGGGAATTCGGGCTGAGAGGAGGTTGCATGAAATCAAACGAGCGCATCAAGGTGTTGTTAGTGGACGACCACTCCATCGTTAGGGAGGGGCTGAAATATGTCCTGGAGCAGTCTGGGGACTTCGAGGTTGTGGGACAGGCGGGGGACGGCGAGGAGGCAGTCAGGGTGGCGGCCGAGGTGTCTCCAGACTTAGTGGTGATGGACGTCATGATGCCGAAGAAGGACGGAGTAGAAGCTTGCCGCGATATCATTGAGTCCGCCCCTGAGACGCGTGTCGTGATGCTGACAGTCGCGAACGAGGAAACGGCGGTGCTGGAGGCGGTGGCCGCTGGTGCAACCGGGTATCTTCAGAAGGAAACCGACAGGGAACGACTCCTTTCGACGTTGCGAGGCGTATTCCGGGGAGAGCTTCGTTTGCCCGCTGAGCTTGTGCGGGGCGTGGTAGCAGCGGTCCGATGCGTTTCAGAGGCGGGAGATGCGGCGGAAGCCGCCGGGCTGACTACACGGGAGAGGGAGATACTCGTCTCCTTTGCTGGGGGCATGACGTACGCCCGGATAGCTGAACAGAGGGGCATCAGGCCGGTGACTGTGCGAAACGCCATCTACGGCATCCAGCAAAAGGTAGGCGTCACGTCAATGCAGGGTCTGGTGCTCTGGACAGCTCGGAACGGGCTGCTGGATGACTACGACCCGGAGAGTTAAGGCTATACGCCCGGGGAATCAGCAGTGTTCGGAAAAGGAAATAGTTCAGGGCACCACCTAAACCGCGGCGTTCACCTGGTCACAGCAGCAGCAAGTGTTCTAGGCATGACAGGCTGGGAACGTCGCACCGACGACCCGGACGGTTTGAGACTCATTGCGAGGACTTTCGTCTGGGCACGCTGGCTCATAGTCGCCTTCGGTCTCGTGCTGTGGGTGTACCGGCCAGTGGATTGGCAGGAAACCTACGTGGTCTACGTGCCGGCGATCTTGATGGTGGTTGGCCTCAACGGATACACGCACTTCCGGTTGGTGACGAATAGGGCCGTGACATGGGGCTGGATTCTCGCAAATGCGACGATGGATGTTTTCATACTCTCGATTGCTGTGGCAGCAGGTGGAGGACTCAGTCACTACTTCTTGTACTTGCTTTACTACCCTCAGCTTGCCGGGTACGCAGTGATTCTCACGTCCTTTCGGTTAACGATGGCCTGCGCGACCTTTGTGGCCTCTCTGTATCTTGTCGTCAGCCTGACCGTTGGGGACGGCATCGACACTGCTGCGGCGGAGGAGAAGACCCTGTTCGCCCGGATATGTGTCATGTACGCAGTGGCCGCAATTGTCAATATCATTGCCAAGTTCGAGCGAGCGCGGTGGAGGCAAGCTGTAGATCGCGAGCGGGAGCTGCAGCGTGAGCGGGTCGAGTTCTCCCAGTCGATCCACGACACCACAGCACAATCGGCGTACATGATCGGGCTTGGCATCGACACCGCCAAGGCCCAGGCCGGAGACACCAACCCGGGATTAACCGCCACCCTCGAGGCGACCTCCCGTCTGTCCCGCTCCACTATCTGGGAGCTGAGACACCCCATCAACATGGGAGGCATCTACGAGGGTCGTGAGTTGAGTTCCGCTCTCAGATCCCACGCCGCCAGTTTCACCAACGTCACGTCTGTGCCCTGCGAGTTGACGCAGAGTGGAGTCGAGCCGTCCCTCTCCACCAAGACTAGAGGACTGCTCTTCTCGATCGCTCACAACACGCTCACCAACGCCTACCGCCATGCCCAGGCAACCAGCGTGGCGATCCATTTAGCGTGTGAGAACGAGGAGGTGCGGCTGTCGGTGTCAGACAACGGAATAGGGCTTCCCAGCGACTATGCACAGCGCGGTCACGGCTTCGAGAACATGGACGGGTACGCCCTGAGATTGGGAGGCCGCCTTGTCGTCGAAAAGAGGGGCGCCATGGGCGGCGCGACCGTGACGTGTGTGATTCCGCGGAGCAGGGGCTTGACCATTCCACAGTAACGGCCCGGCAAGGTATTGGCAGCCAAGCTCCAGTGTTCCTGTTCTCCTGCCGGCGCGGCGCAAGTTTACTGAGTAGGGCACTTGGCGCGCGAGCCACGAGATATTTACTGCCCTAGATAGGGCAAATGCCCTGGTCATCCAGGGCGTTTGGTACTTGTTGCTGCGAAGTCTTGAGTTTACAGTACCCAAGGCACTGAAAAGCTGTCAAACGAACATGGAGGGGACCTCCTATGAACAACATCGCTAAAGCGAGGCCTGAATGAACTTATCTAAGCCTGTTATTGCAGTCACGCTGTTCCTGTTTCTCGGACTCATAGCGGCGTTAGTGGTGGTGGTGTTCATCATGTCCGACTCCGAACCTACACCTACACCAATCCCCGAGCCGACGCCCGAACCGACATCCACATCGATCCCCGAATCGACACCCCTGCCCACTCCCGTTCCCACGCTCACACGGGCTTCGATATCGGATGCTACGGACGCTGAGGGCGATGCCATCCTGAACGAGCCTGTTTGGAGAGGAAATGCCGATGTGGTGAGGGCATTGATCGCCGCAGGTGCGGACGTTAACGGTCGCACCGCCGATGGGAACCCGGTCATATATGAGGCTGTGTGGCGGGGGGATGCGGAGATAGTACAAATCCTCCTAGATGCAGGGGCCAACCCCAACGCCCTTGATGCTGACGATAGCCCGATATTGATTGAGGCAACATGGCGGGGACATGAAGATGTCGTCAGGGCATTGATCCAGGCTGGGGCCGACCCACTGGCAGCTAACCCCGATGGTGATACCGCAGTCAGCGAGGCGGCATGGCGAGGGCACACGGAAATCCTCGAAATCCTCACATCCGGGGCGGAATAGGGTTCGATGCTTCGGGATAGGATGCGTTGCACATTGCCGCGTAAGGCGGATCTGGCCCACCTGTCGGAACAAGACTTTGCAGACCTCGTCTTGGCGTACAACAATACGCCTCGAAAGTGCCTCGACTATCAAACCCCGGCGGAGGTATTCAGCGAGCAACTGTTGCACTTCAAACGTGAACTCGCCTTCCCGCCTTCGCGGGAATGACGGGGGGCGCGGGGTGTCACGCCCGCCATTGCCCTCCCTCATCAAGGCGGAGGGGGATTTGTCTTGGCCCTTCGACATGCTCAGGGTGAACGGGGGGCGGGCTCAGGGTGATCGGGGCGAGGATATAAGACCGGCTTGATCCCTGCCGGGCCCATTAAGTTCCTGACGGATTAGGCTGCGCCCGCGACCCAAATAGGGCAGTCTGGTTAATCGTTGTTAGGTCTGCATTAGTTGGATCAGGTTGCCGCAGGTGTCGTCAAAGACTGCAATAGTGACGTCGCCCATTTCTGTTGGCTCCATGGTAAAAGCTACGCCCCGTGACTTCAGTTTCTCGCACTCTGCATGGATGTCCGTAACGCTAAAGGATGCCGCCGGGATGCCCTGGTCAAATATCCCTTTCTGATATTCCTGTGCTACCGGGTTTTCATTTGGTTCAAGCAGAAGCTCGGTTCCATCCGGGTCATCAGGCGAGACGACGGTAAGCCACTTGAATTCCCCCGCAGGCACGTCATGCTTCTTCACAAAGCCGAGGGTCTCCGTGTAGAACCTGAGGGCTTCGTCCTGGTCACCTACGAAAACGCCGGTGAGTGTAATGCGCATATCTGGCCTCCTTTTCTTCTCAAAGTGTCACTTGAGCCATCGATCCATGACAGTCCTGAGGGGTTCATCGTTGAAGACAAGCATCCGATACTTGCCACGCTTCTCGGAGCTTACGAGCCCTGCTTTTTCCAGGAGATCAATGTGCTTGGCCAGGGCCTGTCGGGAGATGGCGACTTCATGCCGCATGATTAAGCGCGCTGTGAGCTCGTAGAGCGTCTGCTCGTTGCGCTCAGAGAGCTCGTCCAGAATCAACCTTCGTGTTGGATCCGCGAGTGCATTGAAAACCAGGTCTGTGTGCATGCATACAGACCATACGCAACCACAGAATTGCGTGTCAAGACGCGATTGCCCAGGCTGGCAATCCAGTTTTGGCAGTCCCGCCGGACTTGGTATAATCAAGCGCTTGCCGCGTTTCGTATCTGTAGGGGGTGCAGAACACTTATGACATCCGAAGCTGAACCTCAGAAGATAGACGTTATGGCGCAGCATGGCCGTCTGCGCTGCATTGTGCAGGGGGATGGGCCGCCGCTGCTATTCCTGCACGGGGCGCTTGGGACCGGCCGCGCCCACTTCCGGGGGCAGATAGACGAATTCGCCTCGGACTACCGCGTGATCGTGCCGGATTTCCTGGGCCACGGCGGATCGGACCATCGTGCGTCTTTCGACGATTTCTACAACAGGGACGCTGAGGACATCGCGGCCCTGATTGATAACCTGGAGTTGCCGCCCGTCCATGTGTGTGGGTTCAGCGACGGCGCTATCGTCGCGATGATGGTTGCCGGCGACTATCCCGACCGGCTGCGGTCGCTGACGCTGGTCGCCGGGCAGGCGGTTCTGGACGAGAAGACGATGGAGGTGACGCGGCAGCTGTCACCTGCCAGCAGCCTCCCGGATGGCTTCCAGCAAGCCCTCGCCCGCAGCCACGGTTCCCATTGGGAGGGGATGGTCGACGACTACGTGGCGAGCGCGGAGCGTATCTATCAGACCGAGCCCCGCATCGTCGGCGACCGGTTGGGCACTATCAACTGCCCAACGCTGATCGTGCAGGGGGAGGATGACGATTGGGGTGGGGTCAGGCACGCCCATATGATCCGGGATTCCATCCGTGGGGCGGAGCTTGACGTGTTGCCGGGCGTGGGCCACGAGGCGCACAGGGAGGATCCTGAGGCCTTTAACAGGCGTCTGCAGGGGTTTTTGGCGTCGCTGGGGGAGTGATGGGGGGGCGCGGCCCCGACATTTGCCTCGTTCGCCCTCTTGCCACGTCCCCCGTTCGCCCTTCAACTGCGCTCAGTGGCAGAGCAGTCGGCTCATAACCGATCGGTCGTAGGTTCGATCTCTGCCGGGCCCATTAACTGTTGATCTGTCCGTCCCCGTAAGCTTAAGACCATTTGGATCCCTCTCTACCACTTGGCCGAAGGTGCGTGCCGCCGCAACCCGCCCGTTCCGGGGGGCATTGTGCCTGATTCGCGCTGTGTCGACATCCTTATCGGGGCGGCACCAGACGAGTAGTAGGTGGAGGAGTGCGTTTGGTAGGCGCCGCCGCTGTCCGGCAGGCGTGAGTTTATACACTGGGAGGGTCGATGAGTGTACATCTGTTACGCCGTGCCACGGGTAGGTTCGACCACAATGTTATACTTCGCTTGCAGGTTCGAGACTATGCGTCGCGCCCAAGGATGGCGTCATAAGGGCTCCACGGGGGATATTGTGGTAGCAAATACCTCAGCAGAACAAGTAACCTACCCTCATGACCCTCTAGTTTCGGTCGTACAAAACGACGACTACAAACGGAGGTTGGTGTCCGGCATACTCGAGAGCTACAACAGCAACTACGATTTCTTGTCCGAGGCAGTGCAGAATGCTGTCGACGCGATTGAGGATGCAAAACTTTATGGTCACCGTGGCCCCTACCGCCTAAACGTAACCATCAACCTTCAAGAGAACTTCCTCTCTGTCCTAGATACTGGCATCGGGATGACGGAGGACGAACTGTCTCGTGTGGTGACACCGCACGTTTCGTTGAAAGTCGAAGACAAAATTATCAACCAGAGAGGCGCAAGGCATCGGTACCGGGGTTACAAGGGTGTGGGGCTAACACTTCTTGCGTACGGCACAGACGACCTTACGCTACACTCCAGGACGGAAGGTGAAGAGCTTGTCGCGCTGCGTATGCGATACGGCAATGCTTGGGCGCGTGGTGAGCGGCAAGAGTCCTCAATGGTTGATCGGGACAATGACCGGTCCCCTCTGGAGAGGTTGAAACGCGGCACGTTCGTGCGTTTGCAGTTCTCCCCTTCGACTAGGCCTAAAAGCCTTAGCGCTCTGACTCCACATATAGACGCGTGGGACGCAATTCTACGAACACGAACCGCCATCGGACAAGTTCTGATCGGACGGTCAGCACTTGCCAACATAAGATTCACGCTCACCTTGATTGACACACAGGGCGAGAAATCAGTCCGCAACTCCTCTCCCAATTTTCTATTTCCCCACGACGTAGACCGGGAACCACCCTTTCGGTTTCTCGACGTCGGCGAGTACTATAAGCGACACCCGGAACGTTCGGAGATTCCGGTTGAATTTCGACGCCAAGATGGGATTTACATTCATTGGGACACTGAGAGGATTCGGGCAGAGTTTTCCGAGGCTGAGCGGGACACGTTCCAAGAACAATTGACCAATTACAGTCCGACACTGTATGCCTTCGTACCGTACCAGGGTGGTATCTGGGGCGAGATGAACGAGATTCTGTCTAAATCTAGGGCAAGAAGGTACCTTGCTCCGGGTCTCGTCCTCGCTATAAATCGTCAGAGGTTGGCTGACTTATTCCCTATAGATGCCACACGATTTGAGAGTTTCAGCCAGAATGTGCAAGTGGTAGTCCATTTCGATAACGCCCACCCTGACCAAGGACGCAAGACCGTGCAGGACGAAGTGCTCGACACTGCCAAAAGTGCTGCTAATCGAGTGGTCCAATACCTAGCAATCCAACGATTGTTCCTGAGACCTACGGGGGAGACGGCTTCTGCGCAACAACGGGAAGTAGAGCGAAACAAACAGGACTGGGAGTTCAATGTGCGCAGACACAGCGAACGTAGCCCCCTACACATTCCACCGGTTAAGTTCGAAAGCGAACCTCTGACCGAACAAGATGTGGTGGGGCTCTTCCATCAATTGTCTGCTATAGGGGTTTTCCCCGGAATTCACTTTCTAGCGACCAGCCAAAGCCAAACGTACGACTCTTTAGTGTTTTTCGATTGTGCCAGCAGCGAAAAGGGGCTACGAGTAGGCGAATCTACATTGGGGTTGGCTCCATCTGTGCTTGGCGATCGCGACAAATTCAACACGCGGAATCTCACACTAGAGTTCAAGAACAATCTTGATAGTTTGATCACCGATATTGATGACGAAAATCGGCCAAAACAATATCAACACATTGACATTTGTGTTTGTTGGGGAACGGTACAGGAGAGCTTTCGCGGGTATGAGTTGATTCCAGTAGGCCCTGCCAACCTCGACCGCCGACGCTATCCTGGAACTACCCACCTTCTGCAAAAGGATGCCGAGGGGCACTCCATCGAGGTGATTATGCTGAGCAAGATTCGAGACCTTGTCGAGTCTGGGGACCTCTCTTTGACTTAAGCTGCATCGTGAGTGAGGCTCTTTTAGGCAGCAGCCCGATTCAAGCATCGAGCTCACATTAAACGGAACGACAACACACCAACGAATTAGCCATCCATGTTAAGGCTAAACACAGCAGGTTCGCCCACAGGGAAGTAGGCCTTGCTCTGCCTAACCGTCCGCAGCGACCCTACGTGGAGTCTGGGCCTCACCTCCAGCATAGAGCCGCAATAGTGCATAGGGAGAAAGGCTTGCGTTCAATGTGCGCTCCCACGCGAACGCTGGCAGTATCATCCCTTTAAGCCGACTGGGCAGTGGCGCTCCAGTCCAATTGGGGGAGGGTGAGGCAAAGGGAGTTGCACATTTGAGTACCGGGCGGGTTGTGATTGTTGGTGGGGGGTTTGCTGGGCTTGGGGCTGCTTATGCTTTGATGCGGCGGGGGGTTGATGCGATCTAGATTCCCGCTTTCGCGGGAATGACGGGGTGGGGGCGGGAATGACGGGGGGAGGGGATTTTGTGGCCTATTCCTTCGCCGCGGCCATTGCTTCCAGGATTTCTTTTCGATAGCAGTCGAGGGCGGCGGATTCAGGGAGTTTGTCCGCCGCGAACCAGTCGATTTCGCTGTGTTCATCCGGCGCGGCGTTCGTGGGTTCGCCGTGCCACGCCGCGATGGCAAATACGATGATGTCAGCGGGTTCGACGGGGTCAAGGACCGTCGCCAACTCACGGTAGTCCGCCACGTGGATCCCGAGTTCCTCATGGGCTTCCCGGCGCAGCGCCTCTTCCGTTGACTCGTCGCCTTCGATATGTCCTCCGGGCAAGTCCCAGAGATCGGGATAGACGCGCCGGTGCGGCAGTCTCTTCACGAGCAAGACCCTGTCGTCCCTAATCAGGACTGACGCTACACACCGCGCTCTGGGAGCACGATCATCCGGGTGCTCTTTGGAAGAGTCGTCGACCGAATTCGAATTCACAACTTCTTTGAACCTACACTCATCATTCATCCTGCGAGTGGCACTATAGTAGGGCATCGGAAATCTACACCCAAGAGGCGCGAGGACGTGAGCGACAGGCAGGGCGACGCTCCCGAACAATCCCGTAACGCGGTCTATCGCGTGGGCGGCTTGCGCGCGCCGGTTCAGAGCTTTATCCACACCGAAGAGGTCGGGGCGCTCATCCTGTTGGCCGCAGCGGCTGCGGCTGTTATCTGGGCCAACTCACCGTGGTCGGGGTCGTACGACAGTTTCTGGCATACGACCATCGCATTCGAGACGCCCATCATCTCAATCCATGAGGATCTAAAGCACCTGGTCAATGATGGCCTGATGGCCATCTTCTTCTTTGTGGTGGGCCTGGAGATCAAGCGCGAGTTGCTGCACGGGGAACTGTCCAGCGTCAGGAAGGCATCCCTGCCGGTGCTCGCCGCGATTGGCGGCATGGTGGTGCCGGCGCTCACCTATTTGCTGTTCAACAGCTCGGGCGATGCAGCCGGCGGCTGGGGCATACCCATGGCGACGGACATCGCGTTCGCGATTGGCGTGCTGGCGCTATTGGGGCGACGGGTTCCGGTGGAGCTGCGGGTATTTTTGCTGGGGTTGGCTGTGGTCGACGATCTAGGCGCAATCACGGTCATTGCCCTCTTCTATACGGACACAATCGCGTGGTCGAGTCTCTGGATTTCGCTGGCTATTCTCGCGGCGGCGGCGGTGAGCGTCCGCCTTGGGATTCGTTCCATGGTCTTCTATATCGCTCTCGGTGTTTCCATGTGGTACTTCTTCCTGGAATCCGGAGTGCACGCGACTCTGGCAGGTGTGCTTCTTGCAGCAATTGTCCCCGCCGGATCGGCGCGGGGCCGCAATGAATACGCCACTGCCCTAGACGATCGCCTGCACGACTATCGCCTTGCGATGTCCAATGGGGACGAGGAGCACGCGGAAATCGTCCTTGAGGAAATCGAGAGGGTCAACCGAAGCACAGAGGCGCCGCTGGAGCGGCTGGAGCACATGATTCATCCGTGGGTGAGCCTCGCCATTCTGCCGCTGTTCGCGCTGGCGAATGCGGGAATCACGATAACGGCAGACACGCTGAGCGCCGCAGCGGAGAGCGGGATCACCATCGGCATCGCGGCAGGTCTTCTTGCGGGCAAGTCGATAGGTATTCTGGGTATCACGTGGCTTGCGGTCCGCCTGGGCATCGGCCAGCTGCCGGCGGCGGTGACCTGGATGCATGTGCTGGGTGTAGGTTTCCTGGCGGGTATCGGCTTCACGGTAGCGATCTTTATTTCGGGCATTGCGTTTGATGATCCGGCCCTTGTTGATCAGGCAAAGATGGGCATATTCGTCGCGTCCGTTGCCGCGGCGGTCATCGGATATGCGCTTCTGCGGCTGTCCGGCAACAGGGACACCCAAGCAACTTCATAGGCTGTCCCGGCTTGACGATTACTGAGAAAGAGGGGCAGCATTTTGCCCTCAACTATCCACGAGGTGCTCCGACATCAACGTGTTATATACTTGACTCATCTTGAGAAGAGAGGAGGTGATTTGGCACATGTCTTTACCTAGACAGCCAGAGCTTATTTCAACGGAATCGGAAGAGGTGAGCAAAGGCTAACCCAGCGCCAGGCGCCAATACGTTGACCTTTGGCGACTGGGAGAAGGGGGCTTGGCTTCGGCTGAGCCCCCTTTGCTTTGTGTCCGCGAGCGGCGTGTCAGCGTGGGGAAAGCCGCGATCGCTTTAGGAGCAGGAGGGGCGAGTGAACGAACAGATTCCCGGTATTAGCAAGGCGGTCATCGCGGCGGGAGGTCGTGGAACCCGCTTCCTGCCGGCGACTCTCGCTATCCCCAAGGAGATCCTGCCGATCTTCGATCGTCCCATGCTCTTCTACGCGCTTGAGGAGGCGGCGAACTCAGGCCTTAAAGAGGTAGTGCTGATCAGCGCGCCGGGCAAGGCGGTGATGGAGAACTATGTGACGCTGCGCGGGGAGGCACTGGCCAAGGCTCTTGGAGAGCACCCAAGCGCGCCGGACGTTCAACGGCTCATGGACTCGTTGTCAGTCACCATCGTCCACCAGAATGAGCCGCTTGGTCTCGGCCACGCTATCTTGCAGGCGGCAGATGCGGTGGGGGAGGAGCCGTTTGCCGTCATTTTGCCTGACGATATTGTCGATGTGGAGACGCCGGTGTTGGCGCAGATGCTGGCGGCATTTCGCAATCATCCCGGCATCCACGTGGGGGTTGAGCGAGTGCCGGGCGAGGCAATCTCGGCGTATGGCGTCGTCGCCGTTGAACCAGCGGACAGGGAAAACGAGCGGGTGTATCGGGTGACGGGCATGGTTGAGAAGCCGGAGCCGGCCGACGCGCCCTCCGATCTGGGAATTGTTGGTCGCTACATCTTTCCCGGCGCAATCTTTGACGCGATACGACGGACGCCGCCCGGCGCGAAGAATGAAATCCAGATTACGGACGCGATGGAAGTCCTGCGCCAGGAGGGAACCCCGACATTTGCATTTGCTTTTGACGGCGTGCGCTACGACGCGGGCAATCCCCTGGGTCATTTGCGCGCAGCGGTGTCCTTTGCGCTGGCGCGGCCCGACACCTCGGAACAGGCCCGCGCAATGCTGGAGGAAGCTCTTTCACAAGCGGGGTAACAGCGACCACAACACGCCTCGATTGGACTTGGTTTTGAAATTGGTCTAAAATAACGGCGCTATGGCTGAGACAACTGCCACTCGGCGCGCGCCCAAGCGAGCGAGAGTAGCCGACGCTAAGAATACCGCCGTCGGCCACGGCTCCTCAAAGCTGCGCATCTTCGGCATCCTTGTATTGTTGGGCATCGCCGGCGGTTCAATCGCGGTCGCATTATGGCAGCCTCCTGAACTGACGGAACGGCTGGCGTCGGCGTGGAATTACGCGGGGCCATGGCTGATTATCGGCCCTGCGTTCCTCATTTCGACCTATATTGCGCTTCGCATCTCCGGGTTCACCAACGCGCGAGTCTGGCGGTGGGCAGCCGCGACACTGCTCGGCACGGCAGCGATTCTAATCACCATACATTTTGTCGGCTTCACGGAAATGTGGGGCGTCCCCACCGAGAATAGCCTCTCCGTCTATCTTGTTGATTTTCCGGACCTCGCCGTCGTCGGGATTCTCGCCGGACTCGCTCTCATAACGGTCATTCTCCTTTCGCCTATCGGCACAATCAGGGCCGCGAGAGCATCCGGACGAGCAGGCCGCGCGGCAGGCGTGGCGAGCGCGAGCGCTGCGGCTGCCGGTGGCGCAGCTGCCAAGCGCAGGGTGCAAGACGCGCGGGCGTCCCGGGCGCGCACCGATGAGGAGAAGGCGTCCGAGCTGGATGAGGCTCCTATTCCACGCACGCGGATCGTCGTGCCCGAGCCTGCGCGCGCCACGGTGAGGCCACGGTATCCGGAGCCGGTCGGCGTTGTCCGTGACCAGCAACAACGAACGCAACAGGAAATAGAGACGGCCAAGGGCGGAGGGACGGCGCAAGAGCAACGTCCCCGCATCGTCATACCCGGCGTCCCCAGCAACAAGGAGGCGGATGACTCCACACAAGCATTTCGTGAACGGTATGTCCGCTCTGAGGAAACGGGGACTATCGAAGAACTCGCCAACCAAGAGAATGCGGCGGCAATGGAGGAGAAGCCTCTGCTCATCCCGCCTCCCGGCCTTAGCAACGCCGATGAACGCAAGGACGAGCGCCTTCCCCATTCTGACGTGAAGGGTGAAGGATTCGGCATGAATCCTGACGAGGTCAATGAGATGGGACTGAGGGACCCGCTCGCCTTCACCGATCATGATGTGGAAGACGAGGAGACTATCTGGAATCTCGACGAGCACATTGAGTTGCCCAGCGAAGACTCAGTCGATGAATCCATCGAGAATATGGAAGATGTCGACGAATGGGACTCTGAGCGAGACCAACTTGATACGACGGCAGACGGTCTCGTCCTGGTGCAAGACAGACTTGAGTCGGCGGACGACGAGCTACAAGAGCTAGAGGAAGAGGCGGTTGCCGCTGTCGCCCGCAGCGACCAGGCGCTACTGGACTCCCTCGATCCGTTCGCCGGCTTGCCCACGGTGGCGTGGAAATTCCCTACCTTCAAGCTATTTGACGAGCAGCCGCCCGCGGACGTCGACACCGAATCACACCTGGAAACGGCGGAGGCCATCCAGGAAACTCTCCAGGAGTACGGCATTGAGGTTGAGGTGACGGAGGTTCGCCCCGGCCCGACCGTGACGCTGTACGGAGTGCGGCCCGGGTGGGACAGGCGCTATCGAACCGTCCGGGAGCGGAACGAAGAAGGTCAGTTAGTCGCCCGGCGTCAGGAAGTGGGACGAACACGCGTCAAGGTAGACGCAATCTCCAAGCTCGACGACGACCTCGCGCTACAGCTTAAGGCCGCAAGCGTGCGTATCGAAACCATCCAGGGCACGAACCTTGTGGGAGTCGAGGTACCGAACGCGACGGCGGAGACGGTCTACATGCGCCCGCAGCTTGAGAGCGACGCCTATCACAAGGCACGGGGCAAGAGCATGCTGGCGTTCCCGCTCGGCAAAGGCAGCGGCGGCGAGCCTGTGGTTGCAGACCTCGCCAGGATGCCCCACCTGCTTGTGGCGGGTTCAACGGGCAGCGGAAAGAGCGTCTTTGTCAACAGCCTGATTACGAGCCTTATCACACGCGCTGCGCCGGAAGACCTCCGTTTCGTGATGATCGATCCGAAGCGAGTCGAGTTGACCATCTATAACGGCATCCCCCATTTGATTACGCCCGTCATTGTCGACACGCAGAAAGTCGTCAACGCCTTGCAATGGATGATGCAGCAGATGGATGATCGGCTTGAAATGTTGGCGCAGCAGGGCGCGCGCGACATTGCCTCCTACAACGAGAAGGTCGGGGAAGGCAAGCGCATGCCCTATCTCGTCCTCATCGTTGATGAGTTGGCGGACCTGATGATGACGTCAGGCAAGGCCGTCGAAAACGGTCTTGTTCGGCTTGCTCAGATGGGACGAGCAACCGGCATCCACCTTGTCGTTGCAACCCAACGCCCGTCGGTCAACGTCATCACGGGACTCATCAAGGCTAACTTCCCAACACGAATCAGCTTCATGGTGACGTCGTTGGTCGATTCAAGGACGATCCTGGACGGGGCGGGCGCAGAGAAGCTGCTGGGACGCGGCGACATGCTCTACCTGCCGCAGGATGCCTCCCGTCCCATCCGCATCCAGAGCGCGTTTATTTCGTCGCATGAATCGAATGCTGTTGTCGACGCGTGGCGCGCCCAATCCAAGGGCTATGTGCCGCCGGAGCTGCCTGACCTAATTCAACCGGAGGACATCGGCCTGCAATCGCGGGGCCGGAATGGCAGCACGGACGATACGAACGGGAACGGGTCCAAGCGCAACGGCTCAGGCGAGGACGACATCATGGAGCAGGCGCGCGAATTGGCTGACATCTACAACGGCAAGGTTTCAACATCGCTGCTGCAACGGCGGTTGGGCATCGGCTATCCGCGCGCGGCGCGGCTGCGTGACCGGCTTGTGGAAGAGGGCGTGGCCGGGGCCGAGATTCCCAACGCTCCAGCGGAGACCGCGGGCCGTGGGATCAGGCGTACCCGCGAAGCGGCTGCGGCAGTAGAAGAAGACGACGGCGACGAGTAGAGATTCGCTCCCCTACCCTGCCCGCACTGTGCGGGCAGAAATATTTCCCTTTCGTCAAGCGTACCGATACGCGATATGCTTGTGTTCATGATTAGATCGTTTCACCACCGAGGGCTGAGACGACTCTATGAACGAGACGATTCGAGCAGCATAGGCGCCAACATTCTGAATCGTGTCACTACGGCACTGGCAGACCTTGACGACGCCAACAAACCGAGCGACATCGATCTGCCCGGGTACAGGTTGCACCGCCTCAGAGGTGACCGCACAGGGTTGTGGAGTATGACGATCTCAGGCAACTGGCGGATCACCTTCCGGTTTGAAGATGGTGACGCCTATGATGTCGACTTGGTTGACTATCACTAGTGAAGGGGAAAGATCGTGGCCATGAAGAACCCGCCGCACCCAGGGCGCAGCATTAGGGAAAATTGCCTACAGCCGCTTGGCTTGAGCGTCACCGAGGCGGCGGAGGTTCTCGGCGTCGCGCGACACACCCTGTCACGCGTGCTGAACGGTCACGCCGGCATTTCACCCGAGATGGCCATTCGCCTCGAAAAGGCCGGTTGGTCCAGTGCCGATTTCTGGCTGCGTCGACAAACCACCTACGACTTGGCGCAAGCTCGCAAGACCGAGAACCGCATACACGTCAGGCGATACCAGCCACAAAAGGCTGGCGTCACCCCGTACCCTCGTGACGTCTAGGACGCGATTTGGGCGGCCGGTGTCACTTCCTTGACGCGGTCGATCATTCCCTCGGCGATGTCCCGGTAACGCTTCTGCGCCTTCTTGTGCTTGATGACCGCGAGGTCCGGGCCGATGTCGCTGAAGTCCCGTGATAATTCCAACCGACCCAGGAAGGGCACATCGAGGTCGTTCGCGAGTACCTCTCCACCGCCCTTGCCGAAGATGTCGCCGGACATGTTTTCGACGACGCCGAGGATGTCAATGTTCATCTTCTTGATCATGTTGATGGAACGCTTGGCGTCGAGGACGGCGAGGTCCTGCGGGGTGGTCACCACGACGAAACCGTGCAGTTGAAGGGTCTGCATGATGGTCAGCGGCGCGTCAGACGTGCCGGGGGGCAGGTCCACGATTAGATACTCGAGATCACCCCATTCAGTAAGCTCCAGGAACTGGTTGATGGCGTTGGTGACCATCGGGCCTCGCCAGATGATCGCCTCCTCCTCATTCTCCTGGAAGGAGGCCATGGAGATCGTCTTGACTCCGGCTCGCTGCGGTGGATGGAGCACGCCATCCACATAGCGGGGGCGCTCCGCAATCCCGAGGAGTTTGTCCGCGTTGGGGCAGTCAATGTCAGCGTCCAGCAGCCCGACGGAGTGTCCCATCTGCGACAGGGCGACTGCCAGATTAACGGCCACCGTGGTCTTGCCCACACCACCCTTGCCGCTGTAGACGGCGACGCGGTATTGGATCTGGTTGAGGTGCTCCGCGATCTTTTTGCGCCGATCCCACGTCTTCATCATGGAACCGAGGCGCGCGCGGGCCTGATCATTCATTCCGGGTTGAGCCACTGTCTTCCCCTCTCCGTGCTGTACGGCGACGCGCCTGTGACCAACGCACCGCCACCCTTTTCATTCTAGCGGGTTAACTCCAACGGTTTAGGAACTGTGAACGCCGGGCGCGTCTCAGTTAGGTATCAGTTCAAGTATCTGCGCAGCGTCTTCCGGATTTGACGATGCGGCAACCTGTATATCGCCCTGTCTGACCTGCGCGAGCACGATTGCGCCCTCACCCTCGTAGCGGTAATAGCGGCCGGTTCGAGATTCGACCCTGTCCAGACCGGCTCGCAGCGCTCCAACGTTGAATCCCCACGAAACGAGGGGGGCCGGCACTCCGGTCTGGGCGATGGCGAGCGCGGTTATCCCATGGGTCGCCAATTCTTCGGTCGCAGTATTCACGCTCAGCTCGGGGAGGGAGTCGCCGTAAACTGCAAAGACGGCGTTGTCCAACTGGAGTGTCTCAAGCATCTCACCGAACTGGGTGAGGTCAATGATGCCCTGCCCCGCGAGCCAATCAAGTATCTCGTTCATGCGCTCCGGAGGAACCTGTGTGAACCCTGCGGCAAGCACAGGCTTTGGCGGCGCTTGCGGCAGGTTGAGGGCGTTGCGCCACATTCCCGTTTGAACCAACTGCTCGTTGGAGATGAAGACTTTGTCATTCAGCGCGCTACGCATTGACCAAACCTGCACCTGGTCGCCAAGAACGACCTCTGCGTCACGCCCATTCCTGTTGGCCCACGTTGACACACCCGCATCAACGCGTGAGAGCACATTGTGTGCGGAAATCGCATCGATCTCGTTGCCAAATGAGAAGCGAATGGTTGTGGTAATCGCTCCCTGATCCATGTCAGCAGGACTCAACCAAAGGGAGATCGAGCGAGCTTCTGCCCGCCAGGGGATAGTCGAACCGTCTCGTTGCCTGAGGTTCGCACTGATATTGATTGTCGAATCGTCACCGGGCGGCTTCACAAAGATGTAGCCGCCAATGGGCACGTCGGGAACCTGTTCACCGAAGCCCTCAGGAACACCGGGATCGCCGTCAACGGACAGGCGCTCAACACAACCCGTGAGAGCGATGGCGCTGAGTGTCAGGAGGGTGGCCGGGAGAAGCCGACCAAGTCCGGGAAGTGTGCGCAGCGCAAACATGAATTACTCGATCATCAACCGGCGAAGCTCAACCATCTGGTCTCGCAGCGCGGCGGCCTTTTCAAACTCCAGGTTGCGGGCGGCCTGCTTCATCTGCTTTTCGAGTTCGCGGACCTCTGTTGCAACATTTTCCAGGGTGATCTCCGGAGGCGCAGTCTCATAAGTCGCACGAGATTCCGCGACCTGTCTGACTCTTTCCGTGATGTCATGGACGGCTTTCTGGATTCCCTGCGGCACGACGCCGTGGTCCGTGTTGTGCTCCTCTTGCAGGTCGCGACGTCGATAGGTTTCTTCGATGGCGTTTCGCATGGAGTCCGTCACGCGGTCGGCGTACATAATGACGTGGCCGTTGACGTGGCGAGCGGCGCGTCCGACGGTCTGGATGAGGGACGTGCCGGAACGCAGATAGCCTTCCTTGTCAGCATCAAGGATGGCGACGAGGCTGACTTCCGGCAGATCCAGTCCCTCACGCAGGAGGTTGATACCGACGATGACATCGTAGATGCCGAGCCGGAGATCACGCAGTATCTCGCTGCGATCAAGGGTCTTCACATCCGCGTGGATGTAATGGGTCTTGACGCCCATCTCCTGCAGATAGTCTGCAAGCTGCTCAGCCATGCGCTTGGTGAGCGTGGTGACCAGGGCGCGTTCGCCACGATCCACCCGCTCCTTGATCTGAGCGAGCAAGTCGTCCACCTGCCCTCGCGTCGGTTTGACCTCCACCGTCGGATCAAGAAGACCCGTCGGTCGAATAACCTGTTCAACTATGCTGTTGCTGACCTCATGTTCATAGGGGCCGGGCGTGGCGGACACGAAGACAATCTGCCCGAAGAGCTGTTCAAACTCCGTGTAATTGAGCGGGCGATTATCCAACGCGGACGGTAGGCGGAACCCGTAATCGACCAGCACCTGTTTTCGTGCAACGTCACCGTGGTACATACCGCGGAGCTGCGGGATTGTCATGTGGGACTCATCAATAAAGACGAGGTAGTCCTTGGGGAAGTAGTCGAGCAGTGTCCAAGGTCGGCTACGGGCTTCACGGCGCTGGAGGTGGCGCGAGTAATTCTCGACACCTGCGCAGTAGCCCGCCTCTCGCAGCATCTCCAGGTCGTAGCGGGTGCGCTGTTCAAGGCGTTGCGCCTCAACGAGTTTGCCCTGCTCACGGAACCAAGACACGCGCTCGTGGAGTTCCTCTTCGATATCGATGATGGCGGATCGGAGCTTCTCTTCCCCGGTCACCCAGTGCTTGGCGGGGTAGATGGCGACCTTTGAGCGTTCGCCCAGAATCTGGCCTGTGGTTGTGTCGACAGTGACAATGCGCTCTATCTCGTCGCCGAAGAACTCGATTCGGACGGCGGTCTCTTCGTATGCGGGCTGCAGTTCGATGGTGTCGCCGTTGACGCGGAACCGCCCGCGGGTGAAATCAAAGTCGTTTCGCGCGTACTGCATATCAATGAGACGGCGAATGACATCGTCACGCTTGTGCCGCGACCCGCGTTCAAGCATGAGGATGAAGGCAGCGTACTCATCCGGCGCGCCAAGGCCGTAGATGCAGGAGACGGAGGCGACGATGATTACATCCCGGCGCTCCCACAGGGCTTTTGTGGCAGCGTGGCGCAGGCGGTCAATTTCATCGTTGATCTGTGCGTCTTTCTCGATGTACGTGTCTGAACGCGGGACGTATGCCTCCGGCTGGTAGTAGTCGTAGTAGGAGACAAAGTATTCGACGGCGTTGTTGGGGAAGAAGTCGCGGAACTCCATCGCCAGCTGTGCGGCGAGGGTCTTGTTGTGGGCGATGACAATAGATGGCCGCTGAGCCTGTGCGATGATGTTGGCCATTGTGAAAGTCTTGCCGCTACCCGTGACGCCCTTGAGGGTTTGGTAGCGGCGGCCGTCTTCCAGCCCACGCACGATGTTGCCGACGGCGTTGGGCTGATCTCCCATTAGCCCAAAGGGGGCTTCAAGCTCAAATCGCCGGTCTGTTACCGGTTCTTGCGCAATGGCCATTTGCCTGATCCTGACTGCGAGCTCCCACACCGAACGCACACCCTAGTGTAACAAGGGTGGAATGAAAGCGGGGCTTATGCCTTCTTACGCGCTGAGTACGCGCAAGAACTCGCCCGAGGTTACAAACTCAACGCCGCCGTAGCCCCACATCCGGAGCACTTCCCTGTCAGCTGTCACGAGATAGCGCGCGCCCCCTGCGTGGGCTGCCTCAACCAACCGCCGGTCTCCCGCGTCCTTCAACGTCAACTCTTCCAGAATAGGCGCTTCGACCAGGATCGATCTCTCTCTCAGTTCCGTCAGCAGTTCATCCCGTTCTTCTCTGCTGCCAAGTCTTTCTATCCACCGCGCGCCGACGACCAGTTCCGCCTCTCGCAATGTCTCCCGAGATGCCACGTGCTGAAAACTGCCGGCTCGCCATAGATCCAGGATGCGGCTGGCGGAGCCGCCGCGGCGCGCAAGCGCGCCCACAAGGAGATTGGTATCGATGATGGCCCGCAACGGCGCTCCGTCTGCGGAAAACCGGGCACACACAGTCTATAGGCGTCGGCTAACTCAGCGGCCTGGAAACAACCACGCGAGTCATTGCCCATCGCACCATCAATAGCGGGGTGATGATAGCTGCGATGATCGGTCCACGGCCAACATCCGGCAGTTGCGGATCCACCGTTGTGGCGGCGTAGATACTGATCACTATGAGGATCACCTCCATCAGCAACTCGCGATTTCCTGGACGTTTCAGCAGGCCGGCGTTCCAGAATGAAACCTCTCGTAGGGCGGCAGGCAAGCTCGATCCAATGGCAACTGCAATCAGCGCCCACGCGATGATAGTGAATTGGGGCAGGAGCACTCCGATGACATGGAGGTTCAGGAGCACGGAGATGAATCCGATGGCGGCCCACCAGGGATTGGATGTTGCTGCGCCGAAGCGCCCTCCCGTGTACAGAACATACGCGCAGAATACGCTGATCAGGGCCAGGATGATAAAGAAGCTCTCAAGCATGGTTCCCTACTATTCCATTACGCACTCAGCGTGGCCAACGCGAGGCGCACGCGCTCATCAAGCGGGGGTAACTCTTCAGCTTCCAGGTTCGCGACTGCTGAAACCGCGAGGCGAATCTCCTGCGCGTTATAGCCCAGCGAGTGCAGGACGGCGGTCAGCTCAGCGTCGACGATGGCAGGCGCGCGTGTTGGACTTGCGGTCAGGCCGGCAATATCGAGCTCATCCAGTTTGCCCTTGAGTTCCACGATGATGCGCGACGCGCTTCGTTTGCCGACGCCCGGCGCTCGCGCGAGGGCCGCAGCATCACCCTGCTCTATCGCCTCCACCAGGTCGGCGGGCGACAGCACCGACAGAATAACCAATCCAAGGCGTGGGCCGATGCCGGAGACGCCGAGAAGCGCAGTGAACGCCGCCTTTTCCTCCGCGTTGCGAAATCCGTAGAGAGTAACGCTCTCGTCGCGGATCATGAGGTGCGTGAAGAGACGAACGTGGGCACCAATGGGACCGAGGCCGGACAATGCGGACGATGGAACCTGGGCGCGAACGCTGACACCGCCGATGGCAACATCAACCCAGTCCTCGCCGCGCGCTTCAAGTATGCCCTGGATGCTGGAAATCATCACTGAAAGGGTAACAGAGAGAGCTGTAAACCTGCGCTGAGTGAATGATCTAGGACTGGGACGGTAAGTCTTCGAGCTTGTCCACGAGGCTTGAGATATGAGCAAGTGCCAATTGGATATCCTCGCTGCCCAGCCAGCCCTCATAGAAGTTGATATGAAGGCTGTTTGCGAGTTGCATCGCCAGAGAGAGGTCTGTGTCCTCGGTCTCCCTAACTACGGCACGCAGAATCACAAAGAGTTCTGTGTGTCCGGTATGGTCCAGCCCGCGATCTTCTCCGACTGCCTTGACGATCTGCGCAGCCGCGCCCCAGCCCTTTTCAGAGGCCTGGTGGAGGTCTCCCTGCTCCAGCTCCTGGTAGGCCTGACGGAGGAAGATTCGGCTCTGCGCCGCGTATCGATTTGCTACAACCATGGGGACATTTTACATGGCCACTCTCTACCCCGGAGGAGTTACACAGCAGTAGGATTGTCTGAGTGGGCAACTGATGAGAGGCGATTCATGCGTATTTCCAAGAGCGGACAAGTAACCATCCCGAAGGAATTGCGAGAGCGATTTGGGCTTCATCGTGATGTGGAGGTCGAGATAACCGCCATTGAGGGCGGGCTACTGATTAGCAAGCACTCCGCGGTCGAGCACCCTGTGGATCGGGTGGCCGGAATACTGGATGGCAGGGATTTTGATGTGGACGAGTACATCCAGGAGATTCGGGGAAGGTGATTCCTAGGGCAAGCGGAAGAGACGCCAATCTGGGATACCCGCCGCCAACAGATTTTCACGCGCCAGATCAACCAATTCCTGCGCCGGCGAGACAATGAGATATGGGGCTTGGGCGGCGTACACAAAGCCTGCAACCCCTACGTCAGCCAGTTCCGCGAGTTTTATTGCACGCTCCACTTCGAGTGGCATTTTTCTATTGTGCGACTGGTCATAACTGACTGTGAGTCGGTGTGGACGTCTCAGGGTTTCATCAGCCAATTCTGTTACACAGATGTGCTTCGGTGTGAGCGGATTGGCAGCGATGGGCAAGCTGACCCCTGTTGTTGGATCGAAGAATACGTGCCGATCATGGTCATCCATTGATAAGGCTTCAGCACGATTCGCCGCCAGAAGGACGCTCGTGTTACTCAACTCCGCGCCAACTATCCGCCGATATCTTTGGATGTCCTCGTCGGGCCACGTCCGCTCGAACATCGGAACTACTACCCATTCATCAATTGGAGCAAGTATTTCCATAAGTGGTCGCTTTGCCAAGTCATTGGTGTCGCCCAAGTGACTTACATGCATTCTCCCGCTCCCTTACGCCCACTATGTGGACTAGCAGATGGATTCCGGCTTTCGCCGGAATGAGGGAAAGGCGTTATCGTGGGAGGCCGAGTCCGCGCCAAGCGATGATGTTTGCGCCGAGGGCGATGCCGCCACCGCCGCCGGACTCGTTCTGGGACAGCATGTAATGCGTGCCGTAGATGCCGTCGCCCGGCGCCCGATGCTCGCCCTTATGCAGCGCAATGTACGGCCCCAAGGCTCTCGCGAATGTCGGCCAGAGCCAATACTTTGACGTGTGGAGCACGCGCCAGCCGGACATCGCTCCCTCCGCCTGCGGAACCTCTCCTGCCGCCTGCATTGCGGCGACACGATACGCCAGCATTCGGTCAATCTCAAGCGTAACCCGCAGATCCGCCAACTGGTGCCGCGTGACGCCATTGTTCAGTATCGACTCCCCGTTGAATTTCACATCGCGCGCCATCGTGATAAAGCGGTCGAATACGCCGATCTGTCTTGCAGCGTTGTCGATGCCCGTCCGCTCGAAATTGAGCGTCGTCATGGCCGCATACCAGCCTCGGTTCATCTCGCCGATGAGATAACGCTTTGGCACGCGGACCTCATCCATGAAGACTTCATTCCATCGGCGGGTGCCGAAGAAGTCATACAAAGGCCGCAGTGTGATGCCGGGCATCATGTTTCCGTCATCGTTTGTCAATTGCATTGCCAGGTACGTGATGCCGCGATGCTTCGGGGCGGTCGGATCCGTACGGACGAGGATGTGGTACCAGTTGGAGAAGTGCGAGCCGGACGACCATATCTTTTGGCCTGTCACGACGATGTCGTCGCCGTCTTCCACACCGCGTGTCTGCAGGCTGGCAAGGTCTGTTCCTGCATTCGGTTCGCTGTAGCCCTGCGCCCAATCGATATCTGCGGTGGCCATCCTGGGGAGGAATTGTTCCTTGAGCCAATCGGAGCCATGAAACATGATTGCGCCGGTGATGTTGGCGCTCGGCGTGCCTTCAGGAGCGTCCGCGTACCCGAGTTCTTCCATGTAGACAAATTGATTGTCAAACGGGGCATTCGCGCCGCCGAATTCCTCCGGCCAGTGCATCGTGTACCAGCCCTTATCAACAAGCTTCTTAATGAACTCATGGTCATGCTGTCGTGATTCGGCGTTCGCATAGTCGATGGAGCGAACGTTGATGGAGTGAGCCTCAAAATCTCGAGGGTCCCAGTTTTCTTTTAAGAACGTGCGAACCTCGCCGCGGAACTGCTCCGCCTCCGGCGATAGTCTGAAGTCCATCGGTTCTCCCTCCACCCAACCCTCCCCAACGGGGGAGGAGACTCTGGATTCCCGCTTTCGCGGGAATGACAGGCGCGTACTCTCTTGTGTCAGCGTAGCAGATTGGCCGCGTTGGTTTGAATAGAGGAGGATTGAACGGCGTCGCACATAGCGACGGCGAGGGCGTCCGTGGCATCCGCCGGAACCTTGCCTTCCGGCATCGCCACCTGCATCCTCAGCAGCCGATCAACGTCCTGCTTGGTGGCCCTGCCGTGTCCGGCGACGGTGCTCTTCACCTGCGCAGGAGCGTATTGGCGGACAGGGATGCCTCGCTCCGCAGCGATAACGAGCGCGACGCCTCGCGCCTCCCCTACCGAGAATGCCGCTTTGACGTTCCGCCCGACAAATGGGCTCTCAATGGCGATGGCATCAGGACTCAGGCGACCCACAATCTCAAGCAGCCCTTCACGGAGTCGCAAGAGTCGCATTTCCAAGGGATCATCCCGCTTGAGGCGGACGACGCCGCACTCCACGAATGAATGGGGGCTGCCGTCGTCTTTCGTATCTAGCGCCCCGTACCCGGCAACGTGCGTTCCGGGGTCGATGCCAAGGACGCGCGCCATCATAGGCCGCCGTGTCACGCGGGCCTAGACGGCCGCGGCGTCTTCCAGGACTTCCGCAGGGAAATCGGCGTTGGTATATACCTGTTGAACGTCATCGAGTTCATCGAGTCGCTCCAAGAGGCGGAGATTCTGCTTGGCTGCCGAGACTTCCAGATCGACTTGTGTCTTTGGGCGCATGGTGATTTCGGCCTGGACGACCTTTGCGCCCTGCTCTGCCATGGCTGCGCGAACCGCCTCAAGCTGGCCCGGAGCAGTGTAGACCTCCAACTGCCCGCCGTCCGGATCGCCAACGTCTTCCGCGCCCGCATCAATAGCAGACAGCGCCACTTCTTCGAGATCGTCGTCAGAACCTTCAACGACGATCGTTCCGGTATTGTCAAATATCCAGTTGACGCTGCCGACCTCGCCGATATTGCCGCCCTGCCTGCTGAAGGTGGAGCGAACTTCGTTCGAGGTACGGTTGCGATTGTCGGTTAGCGCTTGCACGAGAATCGCAACGCCACCGATTCCATAGCCTTCATACCAGATCTCTTCGAGCGCATCACCATTGTCGCCACCAGCAATCTTCTTGAGAGTGCGATCAATGTTATCGTTCGGCATGCCGGCGTCCTTGGCATGCTGCACAGCGAGTCTGAGGCTGGGATTGAACTCCACGCTCACTCCGCCATCGCGGGCGGCGGTGGTTATCTCACGCGACAACTTCGTAAAGAGCTTCGCACGCTTGGCGTCAGTTGCGCCCTTTTTTCTTTGGATTGTTGACCAATGCGAGTGCCCAGACATGGTTTTATTCTACGTCATGCGGAAATGAATCGTGTCAAGCGCGCCGAACTGAGCAACTCGCCCTGGACTCAATAGTCCCAGAGGTTCTAACGTCGTCGCCTGCGCCGGCGGCGGCGCTGCTGCGGCTGTTGGCCTTCCGGCTCTTCTTCCGGTTCTGCGGACGGCAGCAACCCCTCTATGGGTTTCACCCGGATAACAGCGTTTTCAAGGTCAATCGTGGCGATCTCATCCGTATTCGGAATCAGCGTTTCGGGCCGCCCCTCCGCTCGGACAACCAAAACGTCATTGACACCGGTCTCGATGATGTCCTCGACGGTTCCAATCGATTCGCCGTCAGTTTCCGTGACGACGGGAAGGCCAATCAACTGAAATCGATAGTAGGCGCCGTCCGGCAATGGGATGACGTCCTCTTCCCGAATATCAAGTGTTGCGCCGCGGGGGATTGTTTCAGCTTGTGTGCGGGAGCGAACTTCATCAAACTGGACGATGAGTCGATCCAGGCCACTGGCACGGGTGCTTGCAACGGTTACAGGCTCTTCCATGAGGAAGAGCCTGCTGCCCGATTCAAACCGCTGAGGAAAGTCCGTCAGGACTTCTACTTTAAGTTCGCCCTTGATGCCAAAAGGGCCACTGATACGACCAACTGTTATGTAGGGTGATGAAGTAAAGCGTCGATCCACAGGCTTGACGATTCTAGACGATCTCCAAACTGGCTCTCACACCACGCCTGATCGCGGCAATCCTGAGCACCGTTCGGATGGCTTCAGCAACACGGCCACCACGGCCAATGACCTTGCCCTTGTCACCTTCGGCAACAACAAGGCTAATCAGGATCCGACCATCTTCCCCGACGCTTTCGGTCACGCGAACCGCGTCCTTGTCTTCGACGATGCTCATGGCGATAAATTCAACAAGCTCCTTCACGATCACGTCCCAACTGCCATTGCTGGCACTTCATTCATGCCGACGGGATAATCCCCTGTCGCCGGAAGAGCTTGCTTACGGCCTCACTAGGCTGGGCGCCCCTGCTCAGCCACTCCCGCGCTTTATCTTGATCGACAGTAAGTGAGTCAGGGCCGGTGCGCGGGTTGTAGTGCCCTATGATTTCTACAAACGCTCCATCGCGCGGCGCCCGTTGGTCGGCCACCACGACACGATAGTGCGGTTGCTTTCGAAAGCCCTTGCGAGTTAGGCGAATACGCAGCATGTGTTCCTTTACCTTTGCAACACCACGTTATTGGGAGGGTTGGAAGTAACCGTCTCGAGACTACTAAACCACAGTATAGACCCATAGGGCAAATGTCCCATCACCAAGCGGCTTCGGGGCCTTTCCCTTTCGGCACAAGGCGGCTTAACTGGAGCCAACTAACCAGTGATCTCCCATTATCATCGTTGACGTGACATTCAGGTGTCAATACGATTGTTCTACCATGCCCGGGCTCTGTTGACGACAGTAGAGCGAATCGGCTGACATTGAGGTACCGTTGACCGAACACGACACCGTCTTTGGCGATCAGGAATATCCACGGCGCAGACGATTCAACCTCCGCCTGTTGTTGGGCGCAGGCGTAGTCGCTCTCGTCGTCGCTTACCTAATCTTTCTCTCACTTGATGCAGCAACGGCCGCCTACATGAACGTGGATGAATTGGCAGCCGCGCCCGACATCACGGATGACCGTCGCCTTCGGGTGGGCGGGACAGTAACCGCCGGTTCCATCGTCCGAGGAGAGGACCTCAACTTCGAATTCGCGGTTCACGGTGAGGAGGCGACGATTCCGGTGGTCTACCAGGGAGCACCGCCTGACATCTTCGGAGACAACGCCATCGTTTTTGTCGAGGGATATTACACGCCCGGCGGGACGTTCAACGCGGACGTTCTGCTGACTCGCCATCCGGACACGATGGAGCCCCTACCCACCGGGGCGACAGCCCCCGACTACGAACCCACATACGGCTAGGCGGTTTACGCCACCATGCAGCTTTCAGATGCCGGTTACATCGCGCTGATACTCGCCCTGGGCGCTGCGCTGTACGGGAGCGCGGCGTCCGTTTTGGGGGCGCGATTGTCCATCGCTCCACTGACGGCAAGCGGGCGCAATGCCATCTATGTCGTGGCGCTATTGCTTGTCATGACGGCCTCCATCCTGGTGTATTCCTTTGTCACACAGGACTTTGGGCTGCGCTATGTGACACTGCACTCCAGCACCACCATGCCGTGGTACTACATACTGTCCGCCTTCTACGCCGGCCAGGAAGGTTCCCTGCTCTATTGGTCAACGCTGTTGGCGGTGTTTGGAAGCGTCATGATCTACGTGATGCGCAGGCGATATCCGGCGCTGATGGGTTACGCGAACGCCGTCATCCTTGCGAATCTCTCCTTTTTCCTGATTGTGCTGGTCTTCTTTGCCAATCCCATGGCACGTCTCCCCGCCACGATGCCGGACGGCGTCGGGCTGAATCCCCTGCTCCAGGACCCGGGAATGCTGATCCACCCACCGATGTTGCTGGCCGGGTACATGAGCTGGACACTTCCTTTTGCAATCGCCGTCGCCGCGCTAGCAACAGGTCGGGTGGGAGTGGAGTGGACTCGAGCGCTGCGGACCCCGACCCTGATTGCCTGGAGCATTCAGACCGCGGGACTCATTCTCGGCGGTTGGTGGGCGTACCACGTGCTGGGATGGGGCGGTTACTGGGGGTGGGACCCGGTGGAGAATGTCGCGCTCTTGCCGTGGCTCACCGGCACCGCGTTCCTCCATTCGGTCATGGTCGTGGAGCGGCGCGGCAAGCTCAAGGTGTGGACGCTGAGTCTTGTGTTCGCGACGTACCTGTTGGCTATTTTCGGAACGTTCATCGTTCGCAGCGGCATCCTGAGCTCCGTCCACAACTTCGCGGAATCGGATGTCGGCGGCCTGTTCCTTGGCTACTTTGTCGGGGCGATGGCGCTGCCGCTCATTCTTCTCTTTTGGCGGCTGCCGCGCATCCGTGATGAGGAGGGTTTCGAGGCCGTTCTCTCACGCGAGTCCGGCTTTCTCTTCAACAATGTGCTGCTGTTCAGCATCGCCTTTGCCACGTTCTGGGGCACGGTTTACCCGATGATATCCGAGGCCCTTGGCAATCAGCGGCTGACAGTGAGCGCGCCCTTTTATCTGAAGGTGAACGGCCCGCTGTTTCTCGCCCTGATCTTATTGATGGGCGTCGGTCCGCTGTTGGCGTGGCGGAAGTCAACCGGCCAATCTCTGTGGCGACATCTCCGCATTCCAATAGGGGTCGGCGCGCTGACGGCAGCGCTGCTCGTGCCGCTGCTGCGCGATGCCATCACACCCATCGCATTCGGGGCCTGCGCTTTCGTTCTGACGACCGTGGCTCAGGAATACGCTCGGGGTATTCGCATACGGCGGAGCACAACACGAGAGTCCTACCCTGCTGCCGTAACCGGCCTCGTCTCCCGCGATCGGCGTCGCTACGGCGGATATCTCGTCCATGTCGCTGTCGTCGTGCTCGGCATCGGACTCATCGCATCAACAGCGTTTCAGTCCGCGACGGAAGTTAACCTGTTACGTGGCGAGTCCGTGGACATCGGCGATTACACCATCACGTACGCGGGGACGGCGAGTATACAGGAGCCGAACCGGCAGGTCTTCAGTTCACAGTTGATCGTTGAAGAGGACGGCACGCCTGTCGGGCAGCTCTTCCCCAAGACGCAGGTCTATCCGAACTTTGAGACGCAGCCGACAAACCGGGTGGCGGTACTCTCCACACTGCGACATGACCTCTATGTCTTCCAGGCAGGATTCGACGACGAGTCCGCGACATTCGCCATCTTTATCAACCCGCTGATGACCTTTGTGTGGCTGGGCAGTTCCATGATCTTCCTGGCCCTGCTCATTACCGCGTGGCCGGGACGCGCCCCAGCCCTCAGGCCCGTTTGGGAGCCGGTTCGTTCTGCGGGAACTGCCGCCCCGCGGCGATCCTGAACAGAGGCCACCAAGGATCGCTATGACTCACTCAACGACCCGCCGGGGAATATCGAAAGCGGGCATCACTGCTCTGGCCACGGGACTCGGGCTATTGCTCCTGTTGGGCATACCAGCTGTGACCTACGCTCAAGACACGGACACAGAGGAGTTCTCACGGCAGGAGCTTGAACTGCTGGCGCTCTCGCCACAGGCCCGCGCCATTGCAAACAAGTTGCAGTGCCCGGTGTGCGACGGGCAGCCAATTACGGAATCCAATGCCACGATTGCTCGCCAAATGAAGGCTCGCGTGCAGCAGCTTGTGGACGGTGGCACAAGCGAGGAGGAGATCCTGGACTTCTTTGTGGAGCGTTACGGCCCCGAGGTTCTGCGTGAGCCGCGTCCTGAGGGTATCGGATGGGGGGTTTGGCTGGCCCCGCCTATCATCGCGTTGATCGGCCTGATCATCGTCTATTTCGGGCTGCGCAGCGGGAGACGAATGCGATCCCAACCACAGCCAGCCCGGCCTGCCCCAAGCTCTATTGCGGAGGATGATGAGATTGTGGCGCGGGAAATCGGCCGCGTGACGAGAGACGAGAGCTGAGGCGCGGGTGGATCTAGTACCCGTCGGGCTGACACTCTTGGCCGTCGTCGTGACAGTCGTTGGTATTGCGTTTCCTCTTCTTCGGACGAGAAACGCGGATGACGGGACTGCCACGGGAGACGAACTCTCCGACCTGGGACGCATGCGGGAAGCGCGCAACGAGGCGCTGACGGCCATCATGGACCTGGATGACGAACTGGAGCGGGGCAACGTTTCCGAGGGAGAACATCGCGCCACGAGAATCCTGTTGGTGCGCCGCGCCGCCGCCCTGATCCGTGAGATAGAGGGGAGGGAACTCATCCTCGATGAGGAAATCGATCGTGCCGTGGGGCTGCGTCGCGAACGCATGAGAGCTGAGGATCAACCCGCCTCTTCTGAGCAGTCGGATGTCGACGCAGAGTCAGCTCCATGACACGGGAACACGGTTCCATAAATGTGGCAGGTAGAGCACGGCTGATGATCGGAGCCGCTGTATTTGTCGGTACGACGCTCGGCCTCATCCTACTGATTTCAGTGGTCATGGCTCCTGCGCAGCCCGCCGACGCGCAAGAAACTACCCAGCAGACACTCGCCTCAGGCGCGCCGATCACCCTCGAAGCCGTTGTCAGGAACGGCACCTCGGGGGAGCCTGTGCCGGAAGGCCTGATTGTGACGCTGCAGGTGTTCGACCTTGCGGACACTGAATTGCAGCGCCTTGAGGCAGAGACCGACGCGAACGGAGGCGTGGTGTTCGATGGAGTGATCGGCGACGAGGAGGTCAGTTACACACTCTCAGCGGCCTATAACGAAGTCCGTTTCTTTAGCGACGCATACATCTCCACCATTGACCGTGATGGGCCGATTCAACTCACGATCTTTGAGCCTACGTCCGATCCGTCCGTGATTCGCATCACCGGGGACAGTTCCGCCATCACGCCGCCGGAAGATGATTCCGGGGTACTGCGCATCCTGCAAGTAACCACTTTCGAGAACACGAGTGACCGCGCCTACGTGGGGAACGATCCTCTCAACACGCGGCTCACCGTCCAGCTACCATTGCCCGTCATGGCGTTCGATCTTGAGTCCGTGCACAGCCCCGGCAGCCTCGTGCTGGCGTCGGACAGCCGTGAGGTTTATTCCATCATTCCCGTGATGCCGGGTATTGAGGAATACATCGTCACCTATGGCGTGCTCTACACGACGCAGGTGTTTGCGTGGAGCAAGGCCTATCCCTACCCCACTGAAATTGCCCGCCTGCTGGTTCCCAAGGAGATCTCGTTCCGCCCTGGTTCCGAGTGGGTGCAGATGCCGGATTCAGAGGTGTCCGGCGTGACGTATGCTCGCTATGAAATGAGGTCGATCATCGCAGACGAGACCCTCAGTGGCATTGTTGCCGATCTTCCGCCAAGCGCCGGCTCACGCAGTCGGAGCCTTGAGCAGACGCTGCGTGATGTGGCGCTCGGCGTTGTCGCGGTCGCGCTCATCATGGCAGCGGGATTCGCGCTCTGGTGGGGACGATTCCGTAACCGCAGGCGCGGTCTCTCAGACTCCATCGCCGATAGAGAGACCGTCCAAGCGCAAAGAGAGGCTGCCGTTGCTGAGTTGGCACGACTAGAGGAGGCGCGCGACGCGGGCGACATCTCAGAGGACGAATATGCGGAGGCCTCCGCGCCTCATCGTGAACTTCTGCGCCGAATACTCCAGGAGGAACGGACGCAATGACAGCCGAACAGTCCGGTTCCTCGTCACAGGCCATCGTGCGCTGCGCGAGCCTGCAGAAGTCATACGGACAACGTCCGGCGATTCGGAATCTGAGCCTGACGATTAACGCCAGCGAGCGTATCGCCCTGTTCGGCGACAACGGAGCAGGAAAGTCCACGCTGCTGCAACTCATCTCAGGCCTCTTGCGCCCAAGTGGAGGGGGGATTCGCGTATTCGGGGGACAACCGTGGGGGCGTGAGGGGACCAGCGCACGGGCAAAGATCGGCACGCTCAGCCATCAGAGCCACCTGTATGAAGAACTGTCCGCGCGGGAGAACCTGACGCTGTACGGCAGGCTCTACGGTGTGGACGAGCCTCATCAAAGGGCGGATACGCTCATTTCAGAGTTTGGCCTGTCAGGGCGGCGTGTCGACCCGATACGAACACTGTCACGCGGGATGACGCAGCGCGTGTCCCTGATGCGGGCGTTGATCCATCATCCAGCGCTGCTGCTGCTGGACGAGCCGGAAACCGGCCTTGACGCCACGTCCCGGGAAATGCTTGCTCAACACATCACGGAGCAAGGCGCGGGCGTGACGGTCGTGTTGGCGACGCATAACATTGAGATGGGCGTTTCGCTGACGACACGGGACATTGTGCTCCGCAACGGGGAAATCACCCATGACTCCGCTGTAATCTCCGACTTGACCATGGACACGGCACAGCGTCGCCAATTGGTCGCAGCTCATCTCGGCAGCAGTGTCTCATAAGGTTGCTAACGTGCCGCCCCGAGAACAAAGCTCCCTCTCCGTGAACCGCCCGCCGGGGTACGCGGCTCAATTCCGAATCCTGTTCAGCAAGGAGATTGCGGTTGAATTCCGCTCGCGGGAGACGGCCGTGCCGATGGCCGTTTTTGCGGCGGCGGCGCTGATTGCCTTTCAATTCTCGTTTGACCTGCGCGGCGGCACGCTGAATCTCGTTGCGCCGGGAGTCCTGTGGGTGGCCATCATCTTTGCGAGCCTGCTCGCGTTGGGGCGCTCGTTTGCTCGTGAGGTGGAGCGCGGTTCGCTTGACGGTCTGCTTGCGAGTCCTATCGACCCGGGAGCGCTTTACCTGGCCAAGGTGGCGGCAAACGTCCTGATGCTCATTGTCCTTGAGATTGTCATCGTTCCGTTGACGGCGGTGCTATTCAACCTACAGCTTTTTCAGCCTGCGCTCCTGCTCACGCTTTTAATGGGGAACATCGGTATCGCGGGGGTTGGAACGATCCTCGCTTCCATTGCGGCGCGTGCACGGGCAAGAGAGGCGCTACTGCCCATCATGCTGCTGCCGCTGCTTGTGCCCGTCATCATCGGCGCGGTACGGGCGACGGGGCTAGCGATTGATGAGAGGCCATGGGATGAGATCCAGCCTTGGCTCGGCGTATTGGGGGCGTATGACCTGGCATTTGTCACCCTGTCCGCGCTTATCTTCTATGTTACGGTTGAACGGTGAGCTTTTCTGATCGCCGTTTCTCCACGATAGATATTGTTGGCGTCGCCGCGTTCGCTGTGATGCTAATCGCACTCTATCTCGCAATTGTTGAGTCGCCGTCGGAGCGCGTGCAGGGCATTCATCAGAAGATCTTCTACATCCACGTGCCCAGCGCGCTTGTGGCTTACATATCAATCGGGGTGGTGGCGGTCGGCAGCGGGATGTACCTGTGGAAACGCACACACAAGTGGGACAGGCTGGCGATTGCGTCCGCGGAGTTAGGTGTGATTCTGACTACCCTGACACTAGTGACCGGGTCCTTGTGGGGTCGGCCGGTGTGGGGCGCGTGGTGGAACTGGTCGGACACTCGCCTAGTCACGACTTTGGTCATGTGGCTCGTCTACGTGGCTTACCTGATGCTGCGGTCACTGGGCGAGCGGGGCCCGGCGACGTCACGGGCGGCGGCGGTGCTCGGTCTCCTTGGATTCGTGAACGTGCCCATCACCTATTTCTCGGTCTACCTGTGGACGTTTCTACATCCATTACCAACGCTACAGTCTTCGACGGATAGGCCGGAGAGCGCCATCCTGATTCCCTTCCTTGTCGGAATGGCGGCGTTCTCACTGCTATACGTGTATTTGATGGCGATGCGGATGCGGTTGGAGGAAGCGCAGCACGAGCTTGACGACCTTCGGATCGCCCGGGAAATGTCATGAGGGAGAATTAGGTGGGCAACGAGTTCGGCGAGTTCGATCCAATCTTCGTATTTGTAGCATACGCTGTCGTGTGGATTGTGTTTTTTGCCTATCTGTATTACGTGGCGCGGAGGCAGTCCGATATCCGCTCCCAAATCGACGCCCTCAAGGGGTCCGCGCAAGGCGAGAAGGACAGTTCCGATTCGGACAGCTCGTAGCCGAGAGCATTAGATTCCCGCTTTCGCGGGAATGACGGATCGGGGCGCGTTAGATAATCTGGTCGAACATGACGGCGAGGAAGAGTAACGACAAGTACAGCAAAGAGTACTTGTAGAGGCGCAGGGCGGCGGCTCGGTCCTTTTCTTTGAGCAGTCGATAAGCATAGTACGTGAACATTCCTCCCAGAGCAGTTGCGCCTGCGAGGTAGACGGCGCTAAGGCTCGCCGTTGATATGTAGAGCAGCAGGGCGAGGATATTCACCAGGATCGTGTAGAGGAAGATGCTGGTTCGCGTGCTCTCCTCGCCGAGGATGACCGGCATCATCGGCACGCTGGCCCGTTCATAATCGTCCTTGATCATCAGAGAAAGCGCCCAGAAGTGGGGCGGAGTCCAGAAAAAGATGATCAGGAACAGGTAGATGGCAGGGAGGCTCAGGTCTCCGGTCACGCCTGCCCAGCCCACGAGGGGTGGAACCGCGCCTGCCGCTCCGCCAATGACGATGTTCTGCACCGTCGTCTGCTTGAGCCAGAGTGTGTAGACAAAGACATAGAAGAGCGCTCCGCTCAGCGTGATAGACGCGGCGAGCACGTTCGCACCGCCCGCCAGCACTGCAAACGCCAGTACGTTGAGGGCGATGCCGTAGGAGATTGCCATGCGTGGACTGACGCGGCCGCTGGCGACGGGCCGGTGGCGCGTCCTCAGCATTGCAGAGTCGATGTTGCCTTCAAGGCCGTGATTGATGGCTCCGGCGCCGCCTGATGCCAACGCACCGCCAAGCAAGACGGCAACCGCAACGGTCAGGGACGGCAAACCCTCCGCGGCAAGAACCATTCCACCGAGCGCCGTCAGCAGGAGGAGCACCATGACGCGCGGCTTGGTGAGCCAGAAGTAGTCGGACGCGACCACCCTAAGTGTTGATGCCGGAGCAAGTCCGGAGCCGCCCGCGGGCGAGGGAGGCATCTGCGTTGACGCAGGTGAGGCATCGTCCTCAGCGCCGGATGCTCGTGCACGCGCGGCGAGAATCACGAGCAGGACGGCGGCCGCCCACGTCAGCGAGGCAAGAGTAATGTGCGCGACACGGGCCGCGTGGTGGAACTCCGTCCAGGGAACGAGAGCGCCGATGACTATCTGCACGAGGAGCAGGTGGAGAGTGGCCTGCCCCACCCGGCTGATCATCCGGTCATTCTTTTTCTGACGCCACGAGAGGAATGCGACAAAGCCGGTGGCGAGGGTTCCAATGACGACCATGTAGCGGTGTCCCATGTGGATATTGGGGTCGAATCCGCTGGGCATGATTGCGCCGTCGCACAGTGGCCACGCAGAGAATCCACTGCCGCAGGCAAGCGTGGCTTCTTCGGCCACGACATACGAGCCGGAGAGGATCATGATCAATGTCACTACAGCGGCGACGGCGGCCCAGATATAGAGCTTGCGGGCATCCCGGAGGGAGATGCCCTGCCCCTCTGTGGGCACTGTTTGACTTGGCGCGGCGGCCATCATTGTCACGATGAGAAGCGCGAGAATGGCTTCGGCGAGGAACAGGTGGAGCGTGACGATCGGTGGTGGCAGCTCTGTTATGACGGCCACGCCACCCAATCCCGCCTGCGTCAGCATGACGACGAGGGTTACGGCTGCCGGAAGGAGCGCGCGTCGAGTCGGTTCTTCCCCTGATCTTGAAGCAAGGAAAGCCACGACGAACATGGCGGCAATGAGAAGGCCAACAATGGCCGCTGTCAGCCGGTGAGAGTATTCGATGAGGACATGGTATTCGAACGGCGGAATGATGCTGCCATGGCACAGCGGCCAGTCCGGGCAGGCGAGTCCGGAGCCCGTGACTCGAACAAAGCTGCCCAGGCTTATCAGAAAGACGGTCGCAATTGCCGCGGCGAGGGCAAGTCCCAAGAGGGCCTTACGGTAGCGGAGCTCAGTGACGTCAGGCGCGTTGGACATCACGTCACTTGCTTGTTGGGGACTGGATTTTGCGGGTTGTTGTAAAGAGAGGCGCGCGCACGACGCGCGTCCTCTTCGTCGCGACGCACCGCAACGATGAACAACCCGGCAATGGCGAGGAAATAAGGCGCGATGCCACCAACCCACATGATGAGTCCGCCAATCTGCTGATCGGTCATCGCGTCGATGCCCCAAAGCGGGTCTTGTCCAATGTACGGCTCATACCAGGGGGCGGCTGCGAATGTCAGCATTGCGGCCAAGGGGAAGGTCAGCGATAAGGCCATAACGACGATGACGAGTCGGCCGAGGTACGGGATTTTACCCTGGATGGGTGTTGGGTCGATGATGGCCCACCAGAAGATTGTTGCGGCGGTTATGAAGCTGGCGTGCTGTGCGATGTGCGCTAAATCATTGGAGACGGCAGCGGCGTAGGCAGCCGGCACGTGCCATGACCAGATAACGGCTACGAAGATAGCCAAGCCAACGAGCGGATGGATGAGGATGTGAAAGATAAAGCGGACCTGGGGCGCTCTCGCGAGTTTGATGACGGTTAGTCGGCGGATTCCGTACCCCATGCCCCGAGCGACGGGGAGTACCGGGGCACCAAGGAGAATCAGCGGCACGGCGACGTGCGTCAAGAGCATGTGCTGGGTCATATGGAATGCGAAGAGACGTCCGCCGAGCGTGTCAATGGGTGAGATGAGGGCGAGGAGAAGCAAGAGCAGGCCGACGGCGAAGGACGCTGCGCGCCAGTTGGTGACCACGCGGACCTTGAGTGGCTGAAGACCTCTGAATCCCCTGACGTAGGCAAGTCCAAGCAGCCCTACGAAAAACAGCGTGAGCGGCTCCCACGACCAGGCCAACAGGTAATCGCCGGTTTCATTCATGCCGCAATCCTACGCCATTCGGCGGCACGCCACGGAAGATGGAAAGCGTTGGACTGACCAAAGGCGGTTGGGCCGCCGCTTTTCGGCGGCGTCAAATTACTGGGAGTCGCCGTCGTCGTCGTCCGGCGCGCGGGACGCCAAGAGGGCGAACCCTATGAGAAAGATGAGCGCCAGACCAAGCGCGACGGGCACCTGGAGGTAGATTGTCTCACCGGCAATCTTAAAGGAATTATGCCCGAAGGACAACAGAAACTCACCGATGCCGGCGATCAGAGCGATGGTAATGATCAGGCAGACGACCGGCAAGAGGATCGGGACGGCAAGCCGATCCCGAACGTTGCTCTTTCCGCCATTCTCGTCGTGGTGCGCCATTGCTACTCCGCTAGTTTCCTGATTGCCTTGCTAGTGCCCCGCGACCGTGCCGCCGGGGAGTGTGAAGTTCTCAAAGAGCGCCACCAGCGCCAGTAGGACTGCGATAGCCAGGAAGAGGCCGCCAAGGAATAAGGCCTGATATAGTCGGGCATCGAACTTGAGGTGCATGAACCAGCCGACGACAAAGGCGAACTTGACGGTGGATAGGGCGAGCAACGAAGAGATCAGAAAGACGGTAGGCACCTCCAGGATGACAATCGCAACCTCAACGATCGTGATGACTGAGAGGATGATTGCGACGTTGACGTAGGTACGCGGAGTCGGGTGACCCGACTCTGAGTGTCCCTGTTCTTCCATCGTTGCCATGTCTTGGTTCCTCGCTCTGCCTCTCGCGTATGCCGTCTTAGGACGGAATGAGATACACCACCGTAAAGATGACAATCCAGACGATATCGACGAAGTGCCAGTACAAGCCCACAAGCTCAACGGTGAGGTCATGCTTGGGCTTCAGGCGTCCCATAAAGGACGCGCCGACCAGCGTCAGGAGCATGAAGACTCCGATGGCGACGTGCGTCCCGTGGAAGCCCGTCAACACGAAGAAGCTGGTGCCGAAGACGCTAGTTGTGATTGTGAGCCCGTTTTCCACGAAGGTTGTGAACTCGTAGTACTGGCCGCCGAGGAACACTGCGCCCTGCAGGGCCGTCGCCAGCAGCCACAGGCGCGCCTGCTTCGAGTTGCCGCGCTGAAGAGCAGCGAGAGCTAACACCATCGTCAGTGAGCTCATCAGGAGAACGAAGGCGCTGACCGAGGTGTACGGGATGTCAAAGAGATCGGCCGGCCCCGGTCCGACCGGCACGTTACTCCGGTAGACCATGTAGGTGGAGATCAGGGCGCCAAAGAACAGGCAGTCAGACGCCAGGAAGACCCACATGAGGATCTTCCGATGGTCGAGGCCCGTTGTGGTGTAGTGAGCCTCACCCTGTCCCATTGTCGCGTCGTGTGCCACGTGCGATTCCTTTAGCGTTTCCCGTTCAGTCTCTTTGCGTTTTCTTCGTTAGTCCGTCGGCTCAAAGATCCAGCCGTAGGAGCCCCAGAGCAGGAGGATAATGCCGATTGCGCCGGATGCGTAGCCAAGCACGGCGGCTGCCTGATAGAGCAACAACGTGAGGCCCAGGGCGAAGATGCCAAGCGCGACAATCAACGGGAAGTAAGACGGGCTCGGCATATGGATGTCAGGGTGCTCGTCTGCTTCATAGGCGCCACCGGCGGGAACGGGCCGCGGAGTGGCGTGTTCCTCGTCTGGGTACTTCCGCTCCCAGAGGGCGTCACGTCCATGGACAACCGGAATCTCAGCGAAGTTATAGTGCGGCGGGGGAGAGGACATCGCCCACTCGAGCGTGCGGGCGTCCCACGGGTCATCGCCGGCAACCTCGCCACTGCGCGCGCTTCTCAGTGCGTTGTATACGAAGAGCCCGACACCGGCGATCATGAACAGCACGCTAAGCGAGGCAACGAGGTTCCAGACGTCCCATCCCATTCCCGCGGGGAATGTAAAGTTTCGTCGCGGCATTCCGACGAGGCCCACGTAGTGCATAGGGCCAAATGTCATGTTCATTCCGATGAAGACCAGCCAGAAGCTCCACTTGCCCAGGTAATCGCTCATCATGCGGCCGGACATCTTCGGGAACCAGTAGAAGATTCCCCCGAGGATGCCCATGATCGAGCCGCCGAACAGCACGTAATGGATGTGGGCCACGATGTAGTAGGTATCCGTCTGTTGCAAATCTGAGGGGGCGGCTGCGTGTGTCATGCCGCTGAGGCCGCCGATTGTAAACAACGCGATAAAGCCTATCGCGAAATACATCGGTGTCTTGAGCTGTATGTTGCCTCCCCATAACGTGGCTAACCAGTTGAACACCTTCACACCGGTGGGGATGGCGATGGCCATTGTCGTGGTGGCAAAGACGGCGTCCGGCACGGGGCCGAGACCGGCGGCGAACATGTGATGCGCCCAAACGGACCAGCCGAGGAAGGCAATGGTCAGGCCGGAGAAGACGACGACCGGGAAGCCAAAGAGCGGCTTGCGGGAGAAGGTCGGCAGGATCTCGGAAACGATACCCATGGCCGGCAGGATCAGGATGTACACCTCGGGATGGCCGAATACCCAGAACAGGTGCTGCCAGAGGAGCACATCGCCACCACGCTCGAACACGAAGAAGTTGGTGCCAAAGAAGCGGTCAAAGCCCAGCTCGACAAGGCCGATGGTGATGACGGGCATCGCCAGCGCGAGCAGGAAGGACGTGATGAACGCCATCCACGTGAAGATGGGCATTCGCATAAGCGACATGCCGGGGGCGCGCAGATTGATAATGGTCACCACGAAGTTGAACGCACCGAGCAGCGATGACGTTCCCAGCACGAGGAGGCCGAGGACGTAAAAGTCCATGCCGTTTGTCGGAGAGAAGGTGCTGCTGGTCAGGTTGGCGTAGGCGAACCAGCCGGCCGCGGGGGCAGTCATGGTAAACCACCCAAGGTTGAGGATGATCGCGCCTCCCAGGAACACCCAGTAGCTGAGGGCGTTCAGACGGGGGAATGCGACGTCCCGCGCGCCAATCTGGAGCGGGACGATCCAGTTAAAGAACGCGACGCTGAGCGGCATGATGGCAAGGAAGATCATGGTGAGCGCGTGCATCGTGAACAGCTGACTGAAGATGTCGGCGTCGATGAGCGTGGAATCCGGCACCGCCAACTGCAGCCGCATGAGGCTGGCCTCAATGCCGCCGACCAAGAAGAAGAAGAAGGCCGTGACAAGGTAGAGCGTACCAATCCTCTTGTGATCGATCGTCGTGAGCCAACCCCAGATACCGGTTGTACCGGTGGGTCTCTCGAGGAAGCCCGTTAGCATAGCCATCGTCACTTACTCCTTCGGCCTGCCGCCCGTTACTTCAGGCTCTCCAGGAAGAATACGAGATCATCCAGCTGCTGGTCAGTGAGATCAAGATCCGGCATCTGCGTACCGGGCTTGACGTCCGGCGCGTTGTTGAGCCAGCGCTTGAGGTTTTCAGCCGCCGGGTCACGCTGCATGAAGTCCGGATCAGTGGGGACATCTTCAAAGAAGGCGCCCATGTTCATGTCTGCCGGGCCCTTGTGCAGTGTGTTCGCCGCGATGGTGACGCGCGACCCGAAGTGCGAGAGTTTGGGACCGGTCACGCCGATGGCCAACTCATACTCGTCCTCGTTCGCACCTTCAATAGTGTGGCAGCCGCGGCAGGCGTTCTCCTTGAAGATTGTCCAGCCGGGTTCCATTGAAGCGGTCATGTTTACAGCCGGCTGGCGCTCATTTTCAGCCCATGCCTCATAGTCGTCACTGTTCCTCGCAAAGGCGACGGTACGCATCAAGGCGTGGGAGTCCCCACAGAACTCCTTGCACTGCCCTGCGTAGACGCCGGTTTCTGTCGCGTTCAGCCACATGCGGTTGACACGGCCAGGCACGACGTCACGGCTACCCGCGAGGCGAGGTACCGAGAAGCTGTGGATGACGTCCACGGAGGACAACTTGAGGTTGATGACGGTATCAATCGGGATGTGCAATTCATTGGCGGTGATGAAATCAAGGTCGCCGTTCTCATCAAGGTAGCGATACTCCCACCACCATTGGTGGCCGATCACTTCAATGGTGAGGGATGGGTCATCGGCGTATTCGGACGGCGCGTCATACGTGGCGCCGATGCCTGCAACCGTCGGGATGGTGATGGCGATGATAATCAGAGAGGGCGCAATCGTCCAACCGATTTCAAGGGGAGTATTGCCGTGCGTTTGCGGCGGGATGTCATTTTCCCGACCGCGCCGGGCGCGGTACTTGAGCACTGCGATAGTCAGGAAACCCTGAACACCGATGAAAATGACAACGGCGATCCAGAATACAAAGAGGAAGAGATCCTGCTGGCTCTGGGATACGTCACCCGCCGGATTCAACGTGCTCTGCGGCAACGCCAACTGGCAGCCTGAGAGGAGGACGACGGCCATGAAAACCGTCAGCACCCCGATTAGTTGAATCCCTTTCCCCATTCGGATGAGCCTGTTCAGAGCGATACCTCGACAGTTAATTTTGGCCCGTATGTTGTACCTGCACGGCATTTTGAGGATGGACAGTGCCGCGACATTGCGAGTCTATCTGTGTGCGCGAAATTGTGTCAAGCGTCACAATCGGCAAGAACTGACCCCTATAATGGCCGCATGGACGTTCGAGTGAGGCTGTTTGCGGCACTGCGCGAGGCGGTGGGCGCTTCGGAAATCAGCGTTGAGATTCCGGAGGGCGAGCCGGTCTCGCGCTTGCTGGGCGAGGCGCAGCGGCAACATCCGGCGCTGGCGAACCGCTGCGACGGCGTTGTTGTCGCCATTAACCAGGAGTATGTCGATCAGTCAACCACTATCTCCGCGGGCGATGAAGTCGCGCTGATTCCGCCGGTGAGTGGGGGGGCCGTCTCCGAGGCGGAGGCCGTGCAGGTTAGAGTGACGCCTGATCCACTGGACGCCCTGAGGATCACAGAGTCGCTCAAGACTTCGTCCGACGGTGCAGTTCTTACGTTTGAGGGCATCGTGCGGGACAACAATCTGGGGCGGCACGTGTTGTTCCTTGAATACGAGGCATACCCGGAGATGGCTGAGGGCGTGTTGCAGAAGATTGGGCGGGAAACGCTCGAGGATTTCGATATTGGCAGCATCGCTTTATGGCATCGGACAGGACGACTTGAGATTGGAGAGACATCCCTTGTTGTGGCCGTGGCCTCGCCGCACCGGCGCGCGGCTTTTGACGCGTGCCGGGAGGCAGTGGAAAAGGTCAAGGCACTGGCGCCGGTCTGGAAACGCGAGGTTTGGGACGGCGGTTCAGAGTGGCTACGGGGAGCGGGATAGGGTCTCGTCCTCATCATCACTACCCGCCTTATATAGAACCGAGGCGACTTCCCGAATACGGGTCAGGCTGGCAGACGCGTAATCAGTGGCCTCATACCGTTGAATCTGCTGTTCCTTGACATGCAGCTTTTGGGCCAGGTCCTTTTGACTTAGGCCGCGAGAAATGCGGGCCTTTATCAGGACATCCGGCAACTGAGAGATGACGTCTAGCTGAACAGGCTCGAAATGGCCAGCTTTCAAGGATTCATATTCCTGCAGTTGATCCTCCAGGTCAGCCACCTGGCTACGAATGGCATCTTCCTGCGCCTTGGCAATAAGGGGGTGGGCCGCAGCGGGGTTCTGCTTGAGGTTTTCAAGCGTCCTGGCAAATCCCTCCACCTGCGCCTTTGTGATTCTGTATTGCCGTTCATTCTTAATCATTCCAAGCCTCCCAAATCTATGGCCACAATTCCCTTGCGCCTTCCGGTTTCCCTGTCTGTCTGAAAGAAATCCAAGAAAGACCAACCACCCAAATTGGCAACCGTGGTTGATGGAAACATCTCACCCATGTACTTCGCCTTCTGCGCTGCCCGTTCCCTATCAAACGTCAGGAGCACCGGGTCTAGAAGCTCCGGATCAACGCCGGTTTCGTCCCAGCAGGCATCGAAATCATTGGGCTCCTTCTTAGAGGTGACGAAACTTCCGTTGAGCCACACAGTCCTGCATCCGGCTGCCTTGAGGATCCGGAGCGCAGCCCACAGCCCCACCAGCAGCATCCGCCTGTGCATGTTGTAGCCATAGCGACCCGCCAGTTCCTCCCAGTTGCTCCAGTGAACCCCCTCGGGTAGGAGTCCGCTCGCATCCAACTCAGGCAACATTACACAACAATATTATTGTGTTGATGGAAGAGTGTCAAGGACGGATGAGACGGCAGCTTTGACTAGACGAGTCTCTTCGTCATGGTCACGTGCTCAATGCCGGCTTCCATGAACGTCTCACCGTGTTCGGCATAGCCCGCCTGTGCGTAGAAGCCCTTGACGTAGGTCTGGGCATGGAGGAGGACCTGCACAAAGCCGCGTTCGCGGGCCGCATTCTCTAGCGTCGCCAGAATCCGGTCGCCTATTGCCCGCCGCCTGAGGTCCTGCCGGACGGCCATGCGGCCAATGCGGCACGTTTCCTCGTCCTCATCCGTTAGCAGACGACCCGTGCCGACAACCACATTCCCGATAAACGCAACAGCGTGGACGGCATGTCCATCCCGCCCGTCCCACTCCTCATCGGGGTCCACATTCTGCTCATCGATGAAGACGACGCGGCGGAGGGCAAAAATCGCCTCCATGTCGTCTGTTTGGGCGATGCGGACCACCACGTCCGCCTCATCATCCGCAGTAGCTCCCTGCCCCATCTGATCCGCGTTGATGATCTCACGAGCAGCCTGCATGAGCACCGCACGCCGCCCTGTGGCAACTGATGACTTGTCCATATAAAGGCCAAGGGCTTGTTCAGGCTCAAGCGACTCAATTGCCATGCCGCGGTCAAGGCGGGTTCGCGTTCTATCCGGCGTGTCGATTTGAACCGTAATGCCTGAGACGACGTGCGCGCCAGCTTGCCGCAGTGCGTTGCGAATGCGGACACGGTCCACTTCGCCCGCGAGTTCGGCGGGAGCCTGGATTTCCACGCGGGTTACGGCATCACGCACGTCTGCAGCCGCAAGGCGGGTGGCAATCGTTCCCATCACGTCCTGCTCGCCTGCGTGGACGGCGATCTTGATTGTCTTGAACGGGCGAGTCCACACGGGGTGGAATGACCATGCGGCGGCGCGGCGGCCGGGGGGGAGAGCTGGATCAAGGTCCACGACGCAGAATCCCTTGCCGTCATTCTCCTCGGAGAAATCAACGCGATGGATGCTCCCGGAATAGACAACGGGCGGGGCGTCTGCAATCAGTTGGTGGCGGTGGATGTGGCCCAGGGCGGCGTAGTCGATGGGGTGCGTTTGGAACGCGCTGGGCAGCAGCAAGTAGTCGTTGCCCATCATCATGCTGCGTTCGTGGCCGATGGTGGCTGTGGTGGCGGTGGCGTGGGCAGAGAGGATGGACGGCACGTTTGGGTCAAGTTCTCCGGCCATGCGGTTGATTTCATTGCTGAGGAAACTCTGCATCCACTCGTTAACCTCAGCGGCGCTCTTTCCGTGCAGTTCTGCGCGCGTGACAGCGGAACTGCGGCGCAGCCACGGAACGGCAACAATCTGGACGGGGCCGGCCGCGGTTTCAATGCGGTGGACGGCGAGGCGAGATGCAACTGTGACGTTATCGACGGCGAGCGCGTCAAAGATGTCCAGCGCAGTCGCCCTGCCCCCCGTATTGGGCACGTCATGGTTTCCGGTGAGGAGAAAGACGGGGATTCCGGCGAGGGCGAGGCGGCTGATGCGGCGGGCGAATTCTCGCTGGTGGGTCTGGGAGGGATCACGGGAGCGATAAGCGTCTCCGGAAAAGACAACGAGATCGGCGCGGGGCTCGGTCAGCGCGAAGTTGACGAGTTCATCGAGGGCACGGAGGGCATCAATGAGGCGAGACGGCATCCCGGTGTAGGTGGCGGCGCGATTGACGCCCGGAGCGAACGATTCCGGCAGCGTGTTGAGTTCGTCTGAGGTGACGGGGCGACTGTGGGTCTCAACACCGACGTGGGCGTCGGCAAAGTGGATGATTCGCATGAGTAGTGGGAAAGAGCCCGCAGTAGCGCCGTGTTGCCCTACCCCGTCAGGCGGTCCTCAAGGAGCGCGCCAAGCTCAGCGATGGGGACACGAACCTGCTCCATTGTGTCGCGGTCGCGGACAGTGACGGCATCATCATCCTCCACGGTCTGGAAGTCGATGGTGACGCAGTACGGCGTGCCAATCTCGTCCTGTCTACGGTAGCGACGGCCGATGGACTGGGAATCGTCGTAGTCGGTCATCCAACGCTTACGGACGATGTCATAGACCGCCCGCGCCTTTGGCAGGAGTTTCTCGTTGCGTGAAAGAGGAAGGACGGCAACCTTGTAGGGCGCAAGATCACGGTGCAGTTTGAGGACGATGCGACTCTCTCCGTTCACCTCCTCTTCCGTGTAGCCGTCAACCAAGAAGGCAAGCAGGCAGCGATCCACGCCGCTGGCAGGTTCGACAACGTGAGGCAGGAATCGCTCCTGGCGTTCGTCGTCGAAATACTCCAGCTTTCGGCCTGAGCTTTCCTGGTGCTGGCGGAGGTCAAAGTCGCCTCGGTAGGCGATGCCCTCCAACTCCGACCAGCCGATGGGGAATAGGTACTCAATGTCATAGACTGCGGCGGCATAATGGGCGAGTTCATCCTGGTCATGCTGCCTAAAGCGCAGCCGTTCCGGGTTGATGCCGAGATCCGTGTACCAGCGCATCCGCTCATTTCGCCAATACTCGAGGGAGGCAAAGCCATCCTCCGGTCGGACGAAATATTCCATCTCCATTTGTTCAAACTCACGGGTACGAAATATAAAGTTTCCCGTTGTAATTTCATTGCGGAATGATTTTCCCGTCTGTGCAATTCCAAACGGGATTTTCTTGCGTGTGGCCGTTCGCACGTTATCAAAATTTGTGAAGATGCCCTGCGCGGTCTCGGGCCGCAGGAACGCGACCGCCGCGTCCTCCTCCACCGGCCCGAGGAATGTCTTGAACATGAGGTTGAACTGCCGCGGTTCCGTGAATTCGCCCACAGTTCCGCAGTCCGGGCATGTATCATTCTCGATGTGGTCGGCGCGTTGGCGGCGATGGCAACTGCGGCATTCGACGAGGGGATCAGTGAATCCGGCAACGTGGCCGCTCGCCTCCCACACGAGAGGGCTTTGGATGATGGCACTGTCCAAGCCGACGACGTCATCTCGCTCCTGCACCATCGCCCGCCACCATGCATCACGCACGTTACGTTTGAGTTCCACGCCGAGGGGGCCATAGTCCCACGACGAGCCGATTCCGCCGTAGATCTCGCTGGCAGGGAACACGAATCCGCGCCGCTTGGCGAGCGAAACGATCGTGTTCATATCAGTCAGCGTCGGCTCAATGGTCACGTGGCGAGGCCTCCAACGGAATCTGGGCAATACTGCGCGGCGAGCGGCGCTGGGAGTGCCAGCGACGCTCAGCTATAAGGATACAGGAGGGAGGGTGATGACAGGGGGATGTGGACCCGTCAACTACTTAGCACCGGTTGGATAATCCCATACCGGTCCGCCGCCAATCCAACCGTCTCCTGAATTAAATCGACGGGAATCACTGTGGCAAGTCCAGAGTTCTCCTGGACGATTAGCCTGGGCGTTCCGGTCTGCTCACTCAGAGCTACGTCAACGAACGGCTGATAGGCAGCCACAACGCCAATCAACTTGGGATCCTGGCGCGTTTGGCCATACGAGAACATGGTTGGCTTGAGAATGACCGGGCCTCCGCTATTTCCCGGAAAGACAAACGAATCTATCAGGAATTCCTTGGAGCGACGCTCATAACAGTCTTGAATCCGGGCAATAACTCCCTGGCGCACGATCACGTAGTTCTGTTCAGCGCCGGCCAGTCCAAGCGGGAAGCCGAGCACAAATACTTCGTCTCCCTCAGAGACGGAACCGCTCTTCATAGACTCCAGGCGTTCCGTCTGTCCGTTTCCCGTGAAGAATGCCATCTTTACATCTTCAAGGGCTTGCCCAAGTGAGTCTATTAGCAGAACAGCAACATCTACATCCGGGTCAGTATGAAAGATCCAGTGATCGTTTGGTCCGCCATCATTCGGAGGCAACGGCAGTATCTTGGGAGCAGTCCCGGCAAGCGCATTGAAACGTATTTGCGGGCTGCGTATCCCCTTCACAACGTGCCGATTAGTGACCAGGTAAACGTAGTATCGGCCCTGATTCCCCGAAGGCTGCCCATACAAGAAGCCGGAGGCAGCGTACCGTATGTTTCCGTCTTTGTCCGGCGTGCCTAGCGCGACGACTTTATCCAGGAATGCAGGCGGGATCAAGGACATTCTGGTTTCTCCTCACGGATCCGAGGCAGGTATTTCTACTATCAATTATCGCAAGAGGTAGCAAGAGTTCTCCTGATTGCGGAATCGCGGTGAAGGCATGCTTTCGGCAGAAGGAGGGGAGTGCGGTACGAGGTTGGGCTGCGCAATGCGTATCAGATTCCCGCATTCGCGGGAATGTCGGTGATGGGGGCGGGAATGAGGGAGTGACCCTTCGACTGTGCTCAGGGTGAACGGGCGGAGGTTAGTCCAGGCCGCGTTTGTCGAGGATCTTGTCGACTTCGCCTTCGCGGGCCTGGCCGATCATTTCCTTGACGCGGTCAGGCATCTCGATGCCCGCCTCGTCCATGCGCTTCTCAGCCCATCGCCCGATGTTTGACGGGTCACGCCAGTAGTCGTGGCCGGGGGCGTCGGGATCACCGGAGGCCTCGTGTCGAGAGGCGGTGGAGCGGACGTATGCGGCGCGGGACATAACCTTCTCGGTCTTGTTGGAGCCGCAGTGGGCGCATTCCTGCTCCGTCGGCAACTCTTCCGGCATGACCTTATAGAAGGTGCTGGAGCGTTTGCCACATTCGTTGCACGTGAATTCGTATATGGGCATCGTGTCACCGCCCTCCCTGCCGCGACTCTGCGCCTCGGCTAGTAAAGTCCGTCATCGAAGTAGCCGTCATCCATCCCATCGTAATCGTCATCGCTCGGCGCGTCATCAAACGCGGAGAGGCGGTCATAGTCTCGGTATAGGTCCTGCCTCGAACGAACGACGGCGACGCGGGAGATCTTGCGCCTTAGGGATGTTCCCCCGCAGTTGCGGCAGGTGGGGTCACCGATGGGCGCGGAGACGGAGCGCGTGAAAACGCTCGTGTCGCGACCGCATTCCTCGCATTTGAATTCATAGATTGGCATGGCTTGGTCAGTCTAACAGAGGGGGCGGACCGCTCATATCCTTCGACAGGCTCAGGATGAGCGGGAAGGGGTGGGAATGGGGGAGTCCCTAACGCGTGTCCTGGATGGCGTTTTTGTGCCAGGTGAGCCGCATGACCCTGCCCCGCCGGTCAAAGACGACGGCGACGACATCAATACGTGTGTGCTCAGGCAAACTTTCGGCTTCGTGATCCTGTCGATACGTTTCGATGAGGCGGGCGAGGCGATTGGCCTTGGCGGCAGTGACGGACTCCTCCGGGGTACCAACGTTGGGTGTCGAGCGGCTGCGCACTTCAACAGCCACAAGCGTCTCGTCGATGACACCAACGATATCAAGCTCTCCGGCACGGTAGCGGACGTTCTCCGCGAGAGTGTGAAAACCCTCGGATTCAAGGCGTCGGCGGGCAAGGCTTTGGGCGTGCAGCCCGCGCCTGGAACGGGTGGTTGGGCCTGTTTGTTGATCCTTGTTCTGCACGGCTGAGTCCTATGCGTATCCCTTATACTAATGTGGCCATAGTGCCTTGTTCGGCCAGGAGGAAATATTGGGCGAAGATTTTACCCATTCGGCTGTGATTCTCGCCATGCAGCTGGGCATTATCCTTGTGGCCGCCAAGCTTGCGGGCGAGTTTACAGAGCGCATTCTGCGGCAGCCGGCGGTCATTGGGGAGCTGGTAGCGGGCATCATCATCGGCACGGTGGCGATTCATGGGTTTGAGCCGCTCGGCTATGAGCCCATCGGGCTTTTTGAAGAGCTATTTGAGCCGCCGGAGGAGGGGGCGGTCATTCCCGTCCCGAAGACGCTGTTTGTATTCGGGCAGGTGGCGGCCATCATCCTGCTGCTCGAAACAGGACTGAATACCAATCTCAAGGCGTTCCTGCGGTTTGTGCCGCAGGCGAGCGTGGTTGCCATCGGCGGCGTGGTTGTGCCCTTTGCCCTGGGGGCATACGCGACTGTCTTGTTCGGATTTGCCGACTCTTTCTTTTCAGCCCCCGCCCTGTTTGTGGGAACTATCATGACCGCGACGTCCGTGGGCATCACGGCCCGCGTGTTGGCTGACTTACTACGTTTGGACTCGCCGGAGGGTGTAACGATTCTGGGCGCAGCCGTTGTGGATGACGTGCTCGGAATTCTGATTTTGACAGTTGTTGTAGGAGTGACGGCAGGCGAGTCTGTCGGGGCGGCTACGGAGGCGGCCTCGTTCGAATGGACCGAGGTGGCCGTGGTAGGCGCCAAGGCCATCGGCTTCTGGCTCGTGCTCACTGTGGGTGGGATATTGGGCGCGAAGTACATCGTCCGCGCAATCAACAGCATTCGTGTGGAGGGCGCGGCGATTGCAATCGTATTCGGCATCGGGCTGTTTGCAGCGGCGTTGGCGGAGATGTTCGGGCTGGCAATGATCATCGGCGCATATTCCGTGGGGTTGGCATTGTCTCAGACAGAGCTCCGCAATCAACTCCATCAGCCCCTGAACGGTCTATATCATGCGATGGTGCCAATTTTCTTCGTGGTGATGGGCACGATGGTCGACATTCAGGCCATGGTTGATGCTCTCGGATTCGGGCTGGTCATCGTCGTGTTGGCGATTATCGGCAAGGTGGCGGGATCAGGACTGCCGGCGTTGGCGGCGGGGTTCAGCCGTATCGGAGCGTGGCGCGTGGGCGTGGGAATGACGCCGCGCGGCGAGGTAGGCCTGATTGTGGCAGGCATCGGCGTGTCACAGGGCCTGATTGGGCAGGATCTTTTTGGCGTCGCGATCCTGATGACAATTGCGACTACGCTTATCGCACCCGCCGTGCTGGTGCCTGCGTTCCGCAACAACGCCCCGGGCCTGCGCAAGGAGCAGGCGATGGAGAGCCAGGTTTAGCGAACTGAGCGGAGTATGATGGAGGGGCGTCCCACCACGTAATCATGCCCCTGTAGCTCAGCGGATAGAGCACCAGCCTCCGGAGCTGGTGGCCCGGGTTCGAGTCCCGGCAGGGGTATTTTTGTGCTCCGTTTTGGGATTAGGGCGCCCTCGTTCAATCAGTTTGGCTACACCATTCCTTGTCCATTGATTTAGTGCCTCAGTGGAACTCACTCATGTGGCAGGCCCCTACCCTTGCCCAAGACCCTGTGGTATGCGAGACTCCCCACCATGTCGAACTTGCCCCATGCCGATGTTGTTGGCAGCCTGATCAGGCCGCCGGATTTGCTCGCCGCGCGAGAGGACATCACGGCTGGGCGAATGACGCCCTCGGATTTCAAACGCATCGAGGATGCTGCCGTCGATAGCGCAGTGGCTGCTCAAGAGGAGGCCGGACTCCAAATCCTCACGGACGGCGAGATGCGCAGGTTGTCGTTCCAGAGTCAGATGCCCGAGGCAGTGGAAGGCTTCGGCGAGTTCGATATCGACGCGTTCCTCTGGGGAGACTGGCGGGGCGACGAACGGGTGGGAGACGCCCCCAAAGAGCGACCTGCTACCCTCGGCGTCGTCGGCAAACTCCGTCGTAAGCGCCACCTGTCCGCAGAGGAATTCACCTACCTCCGCGGCCACACAACGCGGCTGCCGAAAGTCACGTTACCGAGTCCCAGCCTGTTCGCCAATTTCTGGTCGCCGGCCAAATCCGTCGAGGCATATCCTACACTTGATGCGTTCCTGGCCGACGTTGCACTAATCATCCGTGAGGAGATCGAAGAGTTGATCAGGCTTGGGGCGACTTACATCCAGCTCGACGCCCCGCACTACCCTCTCATACTGGACCCGACATGGGCGGCCTTCTACGAGTCCCAGGGCCGGAGCGGGGAGGACTGGATCGCCCAGGGCATCGAGCTGGACAACGCAGTGATGGAGGGCTTCACGGAGGCGGAGTTCGCGTTCCACCTTTGACGTGGCAACCAAGGCAGCCGTTGGTTGGCTGAAGGCGGTTACGACCGGATCGTCGAGCCGGTGCTCCAGCGGGTCAACGCGGATCGGCTCATGCTGGAATACGATGACGAGCGGTCAGGCTCGTTCGAGCCTCTTCGCGGCGTGCCCGACGATAAAACGGTGGCGCTTGGGCTCATTACGACCAAGTCACCCCGCGCCGAGACACCAGCAGAGCTTACAGCGAGGATCGCCGAGGCCGCCCAGCACTTTCCACATGAGCAGCTCGCTCTCAGTCCTCAGTGCGGATTTGGCACGTCTATTGTCGGCAACCGCCTCACCATCGAACAGCAGAACGCGAAGCTCCAGATAGTGGCCGAGACCGCCCAAAGCGTCTGGGGGTGAACTCCCCCATCACTCCTGTACGCTCCCACCACTTCCATTGTTGGAGCAGATGAGTTCAGCATCACAATTGCGCCTGAAGACTTTGCCAATTTCACCAATGTTGGCGATCTGATCGGCTACATCAATTCGAAGGCAGCTTAGCTCATACCGCTACTCGCCCAAACAGCTGCCAATCGACGTAAGGGAACTCGAGTGGGAGGGAGCAACCGCTGGCTGCTCCCTCCCACTGCCAGCTAGTCTGGGTCTCAATTGTTCGCGTACAATTGAAACGATGGGCACCGGTATAGCCAATCAGTGGTGGGTTCGTTTCGCGCAGATTGATGGCGTCGATGTTATTCATGTCGATCTATCGCCAAACGCGGCGCACGAAACCCGAGCCCTGCGGTTCCTGAACGAATGGGAACGTGAACGGTGGACCCGTTATCATCCCGGAGCTCCGAGGCGTCGATTTGCGCTAAGCCGAGCAGCGCTGCGAGCGGTTCTCTGTGAGACTCTCCATTGCAACAATGACGAGCTTGAGTTTGGCTGGGTGGAACGCGGCAAGCCGCGCGCCTACGTGGACGGTGTACCCGCCCCGCTCCATTTCAATGTGAGCCATAGCGGCGACAACGGGATGCTCGCAATTTCACGGGATCACCAGGTAGGCATCGATATTGAAGAGATCAGCCAAGTATTCCGATTTGACGCGATTATCGAATCGACCTTCAGTCCGGATGAGCAGGCTACGGTTTCGGCCGCGGAGAAAGACTGCGTAGCAAGAGCATTCTTTGAGATATGGACCCTCAAGGAGGCAATCATCAAGGCGACCGGTGTGGGGCTGTCCGCGAACCTGCAATGCATCGAGACGCCCGCTGCGATGCGGAATGGCGCCGTCACCGGTCAAGTCCGGCTCCCCGAGTTTCCGGATGTGCGCTGGCGGCTGCACACGTTCAGCGCCAACGATTTCGTCGGCGCTCTTGCGGTTGAGACGGTGCCGTCGCCCGTAGTTGAGGATGCGTTCGAGTGACCGAAGAGCCCAGTCTGTTTGGCACGTTCCTGAGCTGATTTCCACTCATGACCCGACAGTCGATGAGAAGACGATCATTCGGCTGAGACGCCACGGCAATCCCGAGGGATCGCGTCTTGTCATGAGCCATGGCAACGGTCTGTCTATTGACCTGTACTATCCGTTCTGGTCAAACCTGTTAGACGATTTTGACATCATCATCTACGACCTCAGAAATCATGGCTGGAACCCCGTGGGCGACATCAGGAATCACAACCTTCCAACGTTCATCTGCGATTACGATCGGATACTCGAGACGATCCGTAAGGAGTATGGGGATAAGCCTACTTTTGGCATCTTTCACTAGGCTTTCCATGATGGCCGTGGGAGCCCGCGCCATCAACTCATCCAGGTTCGCCGGCACCACCTGCCAGGAGAGGCCAAAGGGATCCGTAAGCCAACCGCAGAAGCCCTGTGTGCCGCCCTCAGCAAGCTTGTCCCAGTAATAATCAATCTCTTCCTGTGATTCGCAGGGGACGACGAAGGAGATTGCCGGCGTCATTTCAAACATTGGCCCACCATCAAGAGCAGTACATGTAAGGCCATCCAACTCAAACTCTATTTGAGCCGCCCCCTTTGCAGGGCCTGCAGGAATCTCGATTACGTTCGTGATTCGGGAGTTTGGAAAGACGGACACGTAGTGTTCAACCGCTTCCTTCGCCTTGCCGCCAAACCATAGAAACGGGCTGATTCCCTTTGAAAGGCTCATCGCGACTTGCCTCCAATCACCTTGTCTTCATTGGTCATTCGTGTCCAATCGATACCTCATATTACTTATGGAAGCGGCGGATACGCTGTATCAAGAAAGACTTGCCATGCATTCGTTTTGTGGGCGAAGTAGTGACGAGGTGAGCGGAAGAACAGCCTTAAATGGGAGGTTGCGATGACAAGCGCTGCGCACGACCACAATCAGCACGAGTGCGACGAGCACGAACATCATGGGGATGAGCCGAATCACGTACATGATTCCCACGAGTGTGACGATCACGAGCACCACGCGGACGGCAACTAGTTTTATCCGCTGATTGGGCGAATGGCCACCGTTTAGGTGGCTATTCGTGTTTTTGGGGCCAATCTCAGTCCGGTTACAATCGTCGACGAATTGTTGGCGGTTTTCTTCTGGGTGAAACCCGGACGGCTGACTGCACAAAAACTCATGCACGCTATACTTAGTCGAGTAGCGGGGACACAGTTTCCTTTTCAGGCGGACGGAAGAGCTATGGCTCGCAGCGACGACGACCATCGACACGAAAACCATGACCACGACGGCCATGACCATGATTCCCACGACAGCCACGACCATGACGCCCACGATGGACATGATCATGACGACCACGACGGCCACGCGGGCCACGATCACGCACACGATCTCCGGGGAACGAGCCGCCGCAATCTGCTATTCGCGCTAGTCCTCATCTCGACCTATTTGGTCGCGGAGATCGTCGGTGGTGTCGTTTCAGGAAGCCTTGCGCTCATCGCGGATGCCGGGCACACGCTCACAGATGTCGCGGCGATCGGCATAGCGCTGTTCGCGATGTGGATTGCGGAGCGGGGCGCAACCATCGAGCGCACCTACGGGTATTACCGTACGGAGATACTCGCCGCGTTCATGAACGCCCTAGCATTGTGGTTGATTGTCGGTTGGATTCTGTGGGAGGCGTTTCACCGCTTCAGGCTTGACGAGCACCACGTAGACGGTTGGCCGGTTCTGATCGTCGGCGTCGGCGGTCTGTTAATCAACATTGCCGCAGCGTGGATTCTGCATCGCTCATCCGGACAAAGCATCAACGTGGAGGGCGCCTTCCAGCACGTGCTTGCAGACCTGATGGGCACCGTGGGAGTCGTCATTTCAGGCACCGTGATCATCCTGACAGGTTGGACGCTTATCGATCCGATTCTCAGCGTGGTCATCGGACTGCTGATCCTGTACAGCTCGTGGAGTCTTGTAATGCAGGTGTTCCGAGTGTTGCTTGAGGGCGTGCCGGAGCACATCGATGTATACAGACTCTGCGCCGATATCGAAGAGCTGCCAGGCGTGACCGTCATTCATGACGTGCACGTGTGGACGATTACGTCCGGCAACGAGGTGCTAACCGCCCACGTCCTGGTCGACCCTGAATTTACCGGCTCCGATCAGAATTTGCTGGATCAGATGCAAGGCATCATCAAGCTGCGCTATGCCATTGAGCACGCCACCATCCAACTGGAACGGTCTCCAATCCAATGCGACGTGGAAAGCCACCACGTCGGCCACCTTGAGCACGCCCAACGGCCGATTGGCGTTTAGGGATTTGCTTCGGTCGTCACACAATGAGCGGCTCGTCCGCGAATTCTCCGGTCATGTCGGTTTCCCCAAGCGCTATTTCGCCGTCGTCAATCTTCTGCCGAGTTGCGCTGAGGGCCGTGTTAATGTCTGATTCGCTCACCCAGTAGAGTGTTCTCGTCCGCAGGAACATCAGTCCCATTCTAGGCCGGTGTCCGGTGGCGGCTTCAATTGCACCGGCGTAGACGCCAAGCTGGGTGAGGTACGCACTTGCGCGATCGGCCTCCTTGCCGTTTTCCACGCGGTCCGTTTTGAAATCCACCACGTGCCATGCGCCGTTGGTCTCATATGCGAGGTCGATGCTGCCGTGGACAGCGACACCGCCCCACTCCCACGAGAACGGCAACTCAAAGTGCGTCCGCGTCCTGGGACTGCGAAGAGTTGCGGCGAGGTCAGAGGTGTCGAAGTCGTCCAGCATGGCGTTCACGTCTGCCTCAAGGGCTGCCATCTCTTCGTCACTTAGCCGCGTGCCGATACGGCGCACCAAGTCACGCAGGCCTGGCCGGGTTCCGCTCTTGAACCACTCCTCGATGGCCATGTGAGCGAGTGTCCCTCGTGTGAGCGCCAAGGGGTCCGGCCTGCCGAAAAACGCGGTTCCATGACCATCCTCGAACGCAGTTGCAGGCGTGCTTGAGCGGATGGGAATCGCGCCACGGCGGCCAAGGAGCGGGGCATGCGCAGGCTGCTCGGAATCAGCGGGGGGCGTATCAAAGGTGGTTCCCGGGACGCGGCTTCTCCTTTGTCGACCGTCCGGCCCGGGTTCTCGGGCAATTGTGGCGGCAAGATCAACCTGCATGGGTTCCTCTATCCGGACGAGGGGCGCGTTGCTGAATTCGATGAAATTTCCCAGCCACGTGGTCGCATCACCCGTCGGCTCTATTCCGGCAACAATGAGCAGATCTGCGGCACGGGTGGCGGCCACATAGAGCAGACGTTTGCTCTCCGCCTGATCCTCACGTTTCTCAAGCTCCGCCAGGTAACTGTAGAAAGCGGGCTTACTTCGAGCTTCGTCTATTTTCTCGACTTCTCGTTCCAACGTGAGAGAGATGCCTTTGTCAGCCCGCCACAGCACACTCGGCGAGCGCGAGGCTCCCTGCGTCGCCCCTGTTTCAGCAAGGATAACGACGGGGAACTCCAAGCCCTTGGCGGAGTGGATGGTCATGAGCCTGACTGCATCGACGGCGTCAAGCGCGGCCTGCGGGGCGCGCGTATCCAGATCGTCCCGCAGAAGGCAGATGTACTCGACGACTTCGTCGACGGATTTGTCTGCCAATCCACGCGCCATGCCCACGAACTGTCGGATGTTGGCCAGCACCTGGTCGCCACCTCGTAGCGGCGCCCACGACGCTTCGTAGTTCGTGAGAATCAGCGCGTTTTCAAGGAGTTGTTCAGGCGTCGCGAGGCGGGATTCTTCCCGGAGTTGATCAAGGACACGGGCTGCATGGATGCACAGTGGGCGGGTTTGGGGGAGGACACCGGCGGGCGGGTTGCGGAGGGCATCAAACCAGGAGCCACCGGCCCCTTTCAAGGCAATCAGCGACTCATCATCAATGGCGAAGAATGGGGATCGCAGCAGGCCGACCAGGGCAATATCATTGGCGGGTTCGGCCAGCCATTCAAGCAGATTCGTCAGGTCGATGATCTCCGACCGGTTGTAGAAGTCGCCGGTTGACGCGGTTCGATACGCGATGTTGCTGTTCTCCAGAGCGCGCTCGTACTCGCTGACGTGAATCATGCTTCTCAGCAGGATCACAATGTCTTTCGCTTCTACTGCGCGAGGTTCGCCTGCGTCCCTGTCCCAGACCTTGTACTTGATGTCGATAAGACTCTTGATGCGTTGCGCGACGACGTGTGCTTCCATGCGCCGTCCCTCTCTCTGTGTTGGCGCGCTCTTGCCGTCGGTTTCTTTGTGCGCGCTGGCGATCTGGAGAATCTCAACCGGCGGGGAGTTTGAATGCGCCTGGCGGTCTGATGACATGGGCTCCATCGACGCCTCGTAGTCTTCACTCGCATCTCCAAGCACGCCGGTCATGACGCCATTGATTGCGTCAACGAGGCGTTCATGGGAACGGAATGATGTGTTGAGCGAGACGGTTGCGCCTTTCGCAGCCTCTATCTCCGTTTTCAGTTGGTTGAGCTTGCGGACATCGCTGCGCCGGAATCGATAGATGGACTGCTTGACGTCGCCGACGAAGAATCGCTCCGGCCTGCGCGCATTGGCGTCCCCAGCTACTTTCCCGCCCGCCAAGAGGTCAAGAAGTTCATACTGCGTCGGGTTGAGGTCCTGCGCCTCGTCGACGAGGATGTGGCGAAGGCGATCGCGGTAGGCGGCGGTTACGGACTCGTTGCTGAGCATCTCGATGGCTTTCAGTTCGAGATCGAGGAAATCAAGCGCCGCCAACTCTCTTTTCCTCTCTTCATATCGTTTGGATGCGCTGAGGAATAGATCACGCAAGGAGTCAAGGACAGGCAGGGAGTCGGCATCGGCATCATCCCAGAGAAATGGGGCTACTTCTTCATACGTTTCTCGGATGGCCCTTACCGAATCACGCACTTCCTTGGGTGTAAAGCGCCACGCATTTTGGGATCCCCTGTTGCCGGGACTGGGAATCATGGACGCGGTGAGCAGACGTGCAATAAGGTCTTGCGTCGTTCCTGTTGTGAGGTCGCCAAGCGTTTCGAGGACACGTTCGACGGTTGGTGTGAGCGCGTCTTTTTCGCCGGGGACCTGCGCGTCCACAAGGAAGTCGCGGTGCTCGGTGAGTTTTGTGCGGCATTCGTCAATGAGCGGCTCAGCGAAGCGATCAAGTGCCTGCTTGATATGCGTTCCCCATTCCTCGGGCGAGTCTCCGCCCATGGTCGAATAGGCACGAAGCACTTCATCACGACGGGCTACCATTATTGGCAACGCGCTCTGCGCCTGATAGATGCCGAGGCCGAGGAGAGCCTCGGTGCCCGGCCCTTCACCGGTAGCCGCCGACTCTATGGCATCACGGCAGGCGGCAAGGATTTCAGCCTGTGCCACGTTTTCGTCCAGTACCGTCGCGCCGGGATCAATACCCGCCTCCACGGGATTCTCTCTTAGCAGTTGGAGGCAGAGGGAGTGGATGGTGCCGATGATGGCTCGGTCGAGGTGTTGCACATGGCGAGCCAGCTCCGGACGATCCATAACGGCCTCACGAACACGCCCACGCATCTCTGCCGCGGCGGCGTCCGTAAATGTCACGGCGACAAGCTGATCAATCTCATGGTGCTGCAGCAGGCTCACGTAGCGCTCAACGAGGACACGTGTCTTTCCGCTGCCCGCACCCGCCGTCACGATGACGTCACGGCCACGTTCGGTTACCGCTTGTTCCTGTTCCGGTGTGAGGTTCATTGCTTGTGCCGACTGAATGCATTGACGCGGCAAACATGCTTCATGGCGCAATAGCGGGGGCAGTCGTCAGGCGTCGGATTAACGCGGAAGTCACCCCCCTGAATGGCATCCCGACTCTTTTGGACAACACCGACAATTCCGTTGATGGCCTCTTCATCCATGGAATCGCTTGCACTAAGGGTCCACGACTTCGTTCCGCTTGCTGCGGGCAGCCGCGCATATGCCGCGCTAACAGGCTTGCCGCCGGCGCGAGGGTCGTTCTTGAGCGCGTAGGCGTAGACAGGCAGTTGCGCCGATTCTCCCCTGTGCACCTTTGCACGGCTATCGATGCCACCGGTCTTGTAGTCGATGACCAAGAGGCCGTCCGGTGTCTCGTCTATGCGATCGACACGGCCAAATACGCGCATAGGTGGAGTCGTGGGAACCTCGCCCTCCACCCACTCTTCGGTCTTCAACACGCGATAGTCTTCGTTTGCGCCGGCAGGAAGCTTCTGCTGCTCAAGCATCTTGACGATACGCTCGCGGTAGCGCTGCCATTCGAGCCGCCACAGCGCCGCCTGCCCAAAGCCATGCTCCTCCGGCGCGCTGTTCCACGTATCACGGCCCTTGGTGTCGATAGACTGGATGACCCTGCCAATAGTGTCCTCAGAAAGCGGCAGGCCCTCCGCGATAAGGGGCTTGAATGCCTCTTCCAGGATGGCGTGGACGATCGTGCCGCGCATCGCGCCGTCGCCCTCGTCCGGCTCATCATCGAGCTCATTGAGGCCGAGCACGTAGCGACCGAAGAACTGGAATGAGCACGTCAGATACGAATCCAATGACGACGCGCTCCACCTCGCCCCGGATTGCGTCAATCGCGGCACAAGCCCCCGTGAGACCCTGCCCTCATACTCGCCTGCAAAATAGAACGACCGCCTGATTTGTTCTTCTTGCGCGGCGATGAGGACGGTGGCCCAGGGATCGGTTTCCTGTGGCGGTGGCGGGCGGAGCCACGCTCCGTTCAGCCAACCGCGGGCGCAGGCGACGGCCAACTCTCTGCCTGAGGCAGACTCATCAATCGTCTGCGTATCTGTGCGCTTCTCCGGTTCAGATTCAACTGCCTGGAATACCCACGCGGGTGTTGCTTCTTTCCCTGAACCGTTGAGGCGGTAACGCCACAGGTTGGTGGAGCTCTCCGAGCGGGACGTGACGGAGTTCCAGAGTTCTTCCTCGGTGGAGCGCGGGGCGGGCGGGAGTGGGAGGCCGGCTTCAATCAGGTCCTGGCGCATCTCATCGCTCAGGAGATCGCCGTAGCGACGGCCGGCCGGGAACTCGCCCTCGGAAAGGCCGCCCACCATGACATGTTTGAAACGCAGGCCGTGCATGGTGTGCATGGGGGCGAGGAGCACACCGCCGGGGGTCCGCCGCAGGAGGACCGGCATGGCGAGGCGACGCTCCAGCCGTTCACGAAAACGTTCGAACGGCTCTATATCATCGCCATTGCCATCGACCTCGCGCAGCGAATTCACCATCTCGTTCAGATAGGAACGGAGTTGTTCGATACACTGCGCCGTCTCATCGTCAACGTCTCGCGTGTCTCGCAGCCAGCCATTCTCGCCGTACAGCGCGTCCGTAAGTCGTTGCACTCGGTCGGCGGAGTCCGCCTCAAGGCTCTCATGCAGTTCACGGAGGTCAGACAGCGCGGCGGCGAAACCGGAGGGACTGTTGACGGCCAAGCCGTCGAGTGCCTCCAAGCCTGCCCAAATCTTGTTCTCACGCGCCGTTTGGGCGATGTGATCCAGATCACCGCCCGTAAGTCTCCAGCGCTGGAGGTCGACGACGCCGCTGCGAAGAATGGAGATGATGTCCTTGACACGCCATCCGTTGTCCTTGACGCCGAGCAGTCGATTCAGCCAGGAGCCGAGCGGCGTATCGCGCAGGCGCGCGCCTGCCGCCGGATCAAGCGGGATGTCATATTCCGTAAAGATGCGGCGCATCATGGCGAGATAGGGTGTGACCTGACGGAACGTGACGGCGCAATCGGACGGCCTCAGTGTTGGATCGGCTGCCAGTTTCTGCTTGATTTGCCTCGCAATCTCCCTCGCATGCTGCTCGGTATTCGCCGCCTCACCCTTTGCCACGTCGGCAGCATTGTCCTGTGGCCGAGCGATCTCCGTCTTCAGCTTGGCAGGCCATTGTTCTCGTAAACGTTCCAAGTCGAATCTGGAGCGTTCCGTGGCTTCGGGTTCAAAGCTGATTGTCATGTCTGATCGCGCAGACAGTGCCGCTAGCAGTGTCAGTTCCTGTGCCGTGAACCGCTGGAAGCCGTCCACCATCACGACTCTCGGCACACTCGCACCATTTTGTACGGCCCTCGCAGCCCATTGGTTGACCTGCACCGGATGTATCAGCCTCAGTCGTTCCAGTTCACCGACATAGGTGGCATAGATGTCCGCGAGGGCGCGGGCGGGTACGGAGCCAGTTCGCACTGCGGCGATCCGCAAAGAGTCCGGGTCGATGTGCTCTTCAAGGAGGCTCCCAACAGCTGGTCCAATCATTCCCACAAAGCCGGCCATGTCGGCGATAGGCTTGAAATAGTCGGCGTCCCCACCACGTGCGACAGTTCTGCGTGTGACACGCGCCAACTCGTCCGCGGCTCTCGCCGAGCTCAGGATTGGCGAGCCCGCGGTGAGGCCACGTGCCAACATGGTCAGCGTTTCCACGCGCAGATTCATAGCGACGCCGCATTCCCGCACGAGACGCCGACGAAATTGGTCCGCGTGGCGAATGGTCGGTACGAGCACTAGCGCGTCGGCGAACGAGTCTGAGCCGTAGAGGCCTGCGAGACGCGCGACTATTTCGCGCGTCTTTCCGCTACCCGCCCCGCCCGTAATGATCTCAACGCTCGGCATGATGCAATTGTAGGAAAGAATGAGGGAGCGCGTCCCTCCAAGCTGCCCCGTACACTATCTCCATGACTTTCCTTGAAGTGACCGTCCTTGTCACGCGGTGGGCGCACGTCATCGCCACCGTTGCATGGATCGGCGGCAACATCTTCTACCTGGCAGCGTTGCGGCCTGCGATGCGGCAAAGCCAGGGCGGCTCTCCCGATCTTCCCCGCTTCATCGGCGAGCGATTCAAGCAGACCGTCGATCTCTCGATGTGGGTACTGATTATCACTGGGGCACTGCTAATTTATGACCGCCTCACGCAGGAAATTGGCCTCGGCTACGCCGTCATCCTGGGCGTCAAACTCGCCCTCTCCGCCGCCATGTTCCTGATAGCCTTCTCACTCGGCAGACGCGGACCCCGCCGCCGCTCATCTCCTGTTGAGGGTCTCTGGAGCGAGATTCTGCCCGGACCTCTCACGCGCCTCCTCGCAGATGCCGGATCAACCGTTGCCCGCCTCGTCTCCCCTACCAACGTCCTCTTTGTCCTCGGTCCCGTGGTTATCCTCCTGGGCCTCCTCCTCCGATTCATCGCCAACTAGACAGAACACTCCAAGCGCGGGATGATACCCCCACAATCGGCGGGAAGGTAGGATCGGGGGGGGAACTGTCATGACTGACCAGCAGGAAAGCCCATCGGCGCTCGGACACCTGCGCGTCCTTGACCTCGGCGGCCCGACGCCGCAGTTCGCCACTCGTCTGCTCGGCGATCTTGGCGCGGACGTTATCAAGATAGAGCCGCCCGGCGGCGATCCCCTCCGCAACCAGGCCCCCTTTGCCGGTAACACGCCTGATCCTGAGCGCAGCATCCCGTTCATTTCTGATAACCACAACAAGCGCAGCATTGTCCTTGATCTCGAAACCGAGGATGGCCGCGATTCGCTCCGCCGTCTTGCCGCCACAGCGGATGTCATCGTGGAATGCTTTGACCGCACCTATCTCGATGACCTCGGTATTGGATATGAAACCCTCTCGCAGGCCAACCCACGGCTCATCTTCGCCTCTGTCAGTCCCTACGGCCGGACCGGCCCGCGCCGCGACTACGTCGGCACGGAGCTGACCGTGCAGGCCATGACCGGAGTCATGTATATCCACGGCGACAGCGAGGCGCGCCCTTGCCTCGTTCCAGTGGAGCAGCTTTACCGCGTTGCCGGATTCCATACTGTCGTCGGCGTTATGACTGCCGTGCGCGCCAGGCACCTGACAGGACGCGGCCAACAGGTGGACATCTCATTGCAGGACGTGGGTCTGTGGCAGCTGATGGTCGTGCTGGGAGATTACTCGTTCTCCCAGTACATCAGGCGACGCGCCGGCTCCGCGCCCAGCAACCCCGGCGTGTCCATCTTTGAAACGCAGGATGGCAACTTTGTCCAGACCTCCACCTACATGGATCGCCACTACACGCGCCTCGCGGACTGGATGGGGTCGAATCAGGTCACGTCAGACAATATGCTTGACCCCGTCTGGCGACGGGAGAACATCGACCTAATCGACGCCGTTATGGTGGACTTCATTGCGCAGGTAGACAGCGAAGATTTCGTGGACGAGGGTCAACGGCGCGGCATCCCCTTAACGGCCATTCACAAGGTCTCTGATTTCGTCAATCATCCGCACCCGAACTCCCGGGATTGGTTCAAGAATCTCGAGCACCCGGTCATCGGCAAATACCGCACGGCCGGCGCGCCGTTCCGCATGTCCCGCACCCCATGGGGCGTCCGCCGCCCTGCCCCCTCCGTCGGCCAACACACGGATGAGGTTCTTTCCGAAGTGCGTCCACCTGTCCCGGCCGGGGCTGCAATGAACGGGGTGAGTGGCGATCAAGGCGCCGCCCGAATCAAGCCGCTTGATGGTGTACGTGTCGTTGATTTCACACAGGCTGTCGCGGGGCCTGTTGCCACGGGATTTCTCGCCTTCCTGGGCGCAGATGTTATCAAGGTGGAGACGGATGCCCACCCACAGCCGCGCAGGCCGGATACAGGCGGATTCGCGGAACTCAACCGCGGCAAGCGCAGCGTCACCATCAACGCCCAGCACCCTGAGGGACTGGACGTCGTCAAGCGGCTCATTGCCGAATCGGACGTTGTTATCGACAACTGGCGCGCGGGCGTCTTGGATCGCATGGGCCTCGGATACGATGACCTGCGAGAGGTTAAGTCGGATATCATCGCCGTCCAGATGCCCGGCCTCGGCCTGACCGGCCCGGCACACCACTACATCACGTACGGCCAGATGATCTTTGGGTTCTGCGGCCTTGGATATATCTGGGGTCATGCCGACGCCCCCATGACCACCCGACCCAAGCTTGGCTACACCGACTACGTCGCCGGTTCCGCAACTGTCGGCGCGATCCTGACCGCCCTTGAGCACCGGGCGCAGACCGGCGAGGGGCAGTTCATAGAAGTGGCTCAACTTGAGGGTCTTGCCTCCACGTTGGGCACGCTCTACATGGATTACACCATCAACGGCGTGGATGCTGTCGCGAACGGCAACAACTCAGAGCGGTTCGCCCCGCACGATGTCTATGCCTGCATCGGCCACGACGCGTGGTGCGCTATCGCGTGCCGCGACGACGACGATTGGCGGCGGCTTATTGTCGCCATGGAGTCGCCCGCATGGGCGCAGGACAGCAAGTGGGACACGCTGGACGGCCGGGTAGCCAACAAGGAAGAGCTTGACCGCCGCATCGGTGAATGGACGGCCGGATTGAATCCGCAGCAGGTCTTTGACCGACTCCAACGCCACGGCGTGCCCGCGGGAATGGATCAGGGGCCGGACAAGCTGGTGTGGGACCCGCACCTGCGAGAACGCGGCTCCGTCGTCACCGTTCAGCCGCCTGCGCCGTGGGACTCATCACCGCCCCTCACGCACCCGGCCCTCACCGCGCGCCTTTCGGACACCCCCGGCCAATCAGACATCCCTGCCCCCGCCTCCGGCCAACACAATGAAGACATCTATCACAACGTGATTGGGCTAACGGATAACGAGATAGCCAATCTAACCGAGAGCGGAGCACTGGTTTAGCCGAAACGCGATCGAATCAAAGGAGGCACCCGCGCCATGACCACATATGAAAACATCCTCTATGAGCCGCAGAAGAACGGTGTGTTGATCACGCTGAATCGGCCTGAGGCGATGAATTCCCTCAGCGTCGAGTTACGGGCTGATCTGAACGCCGCCCTCGATGAGGCTGAACAGGACGACTCGATTCGCTACATAATCCTCACCGGCGCAGGGCGGGCCTTTTCCGCCGGCGCGAATATGCGCGGCTCCCGCGATGGCTCCCTGCCGCCCGTCGTCTGGCCTTATGGACTCCGCGAGGGACAGTCCGTCGCCGAGTTTCTGGACTCGTGGCGCGATGGCGACCGCAACGGCATCCGCGACCAGATGCGACGCTGGGAGTACCCCAAGCCCATCATTGGCGCGATCAACGGCTGGGCGCTCGGCGCGGCGTCGTGGCTTGCACTCACAACCCACATCACCGTCGCCTCGGAGAACGCCGTTTTTGGCCAGCCGGAGGTGCGCCACATCTCCAACACCAACTTCATCTGGGTGCTGCTGGCGGGCTACAAGAACGCCCTGCGCTACGCCCTCACCGGCGACCACATCGATGCACAGGAGGCGTTGCGAATCGGCCTCGTCAACAAGGTCGTCCCGCATGATGACCTGCTGGAAGAGTGCTTCTACATTGGCGAGCGCATCGCCCTCGTCTCCCCGGAGACCGTCAAGATCAACCTCCACGTCGCCACCATGGGTCTGGAAATGATGGGGCTGGACAAGGCGTGGAGCATGAACGCAGAACTAGCCGCGCTCGCCCACACCTCCCAGCGCGAGGATTTTAAGCGCCACCTTGACGACGCCAACGAAAAGGGCGGCCTCCGCAGCTACATCGAGACGCGTGACGCCCCGTTCCAGCCGGAGCCCTTCGGCCCCCGCGCTCGTCGCTAAACCCGACTCTCAGAGGATTTCTGTCAGGGCGTCCTGAGGTGCGCCGGCGTGCGCCGGGCGCAGTAGGCGCAGGTTCCGATGGGGGAAGTTTCGCCGGTGGAGAGGGGATTCCCCGGAGCGGTGAGACTTGTTGGCGTTGTTCCGGCCTTCACTAGCAGGCGGTGCAGCAAGCAGAGGGGGAGGCCGACGACGTTGAGATAGCAGCCGTTGAGTTCTGCGACGGGGCGGAATTCCGGGTGTTGGATGCCGTAGGCGCCTGCCTTATCGAACGGGTCGCCGGTGGCGATGTAGCCCTCAATTTCCTCGTCTGTGTAGTTGCGCATGCGGCCTATGGTGATTTCGTGACCGACGATGGGCTCAGGGTTGTCGCCGGACGGGATGACAGCGATGGCGGTTATGACCTGGTGGTCTCCTTCTCTAAGCGTGCGGAGCATCTGGCGGGCCTCATCCACGTTCTGTGGTTTGTTGAGGATGCGGCCGTCCGGGGCGACAACAACGGTGTCCGCGCCAACGACCGGGACTGCTGCGGTGTCGTCCGTGATGGATTGGGCTTTTCTGAGGGCGAGGTCCTGGACGTAGGCGACGGGCGGGGAGGCGGGGATAACGGAGTCAGCAGATTGTTCGATGTTGGAGGCGGGGGCGAGGGCGGCGAAAGGGGTGCTTTGGTGGGTGAGGATTTCGCGGCGGCGGGCTGAGGTGGAGGCGAGAATAAAGCCGTCTGACGGCATTCGCTCCAAGGTCGAAACGCTTTCAATGTGGTAGGTGTGGGGGAACATATCGACGGGTGTGACGTCGGTCAGCATGTAGCCGTAGAGGATGAGCTTGTTCAGGTCGCGGGCGAGGGTGGCCGGATCGCAGGAAACGTAGACAATGCGGCGGGGTTGGAGTCGGCGTAAGGCATCGATGACCTCCGGATAGCAGCCGGCGCGTGGCGGGTCAAGGATGACGGCATCGACGCGCTCATCAAGTTCCGGCAGGGCCTCTTCCGTCTTGGCCATGATCATCTCGACGTTGGGGAATGGCGCGAGATTGACTTCAGCGTCGCGGATGGCGGCGGCGGATTCTTCTATGGCAATGACGCGTCCGACCATCGGGGCAATGAGAGCAGCAATTGTCCCGACACCGGCGTAGGCGTCAACAACGGTGTCAGAGGACGTGGGTTGGAGGCGGTCCCTGACCAAGGCCATCATGCGCTCGGCCTGGGCGGTGTTGACCTGGAAGAAAGAGGCAGCGGACACCTTGAACGGCACGTCGAACAGCTGCTCCTCATAGGATTCCTGGCCTGTTTCAACGCCCCGGTCATCGCCGCGATCGTTGAGAGCAGGATGGATGAGTGTCTCGCCCGTGTTCTTGCCGATACGGACGGCAAGCTGGCGCTCGCGGTTGGTCAGCGCGCCATCGAGCTTGCGCTTGATATCGTTGATGCGCGTGTCCATGATCAGGCACTCATCGATGGGTTCGAACCGATGAGTGTGCCAATGGGTGAATCCGGTTGTGCCTTCGCGTCGCACGGTAAAACGAGCGTTGTTGCGGTAGTTCCAGGGGTTTTCGGCGGCAAGGATTTCTGAGACTGGCGGCTCCATAATCTGGCCGATCTGTCGGAGTTGATCAGTAAGGGCGCTCTGCTTGATCCTGCCCTGCTCTTCATAAGAGATGTGCTGGAGCTGGCAACCGCCGCACGCGCCAAAGTGCGGGCAGCGGGGTTCCACGCGCTCCGGCGATGGACGCAACACCTCCACGACCTCAGCAACGATGTGCGTTGGGTGCTCTTCACGCACCTCAACAATAACGCGCTCGCCCGCGATGCCGTAGGAGGCGAGGACGATTTTCCCGTCCTCACGTCGTCCCTCTGCCTCACCCTGATGGCCCGAGCGCTCAAGTTCAACCGTGAGTCGCTGCGGCGGGCCGTCAGGAGTGGAAGATTTGCCGTTTCGCGGGGGAAATCGGCGGTGTTTCTTTCTGCTGGCTTTCATGGTTGTGGGAATCAGGGTAGCGGCCACGCAAGCGGGCAGGCAAGGAATCGGTGGCGATGTATGCTAACATTAACGAAGCACAAAGGCGCGGATTCAGGTGGGGAGCAGCGATCCGTGGCAAGTATCTTATTTGGTGTTGGCGACCGCCGCGATCTTGATCGCGCGGCCGCAAAAGGCAACGGGCCGTTCGACGGAATGTACGCGGCGACGGAAGACGGTTTTTGGGCTCTGCGCCAGCGACTCATCGAGGAAAAAGAGACGGCCGGAGTCTCCGTGATGATTTCACCGGGGGACCGTATTCCCCGTGTTCGACTCATTGAGGAGCTTCTGCGCCTGGAGGCGATGGGTGTCGAGTTAATCTCTGCAGAAGCGCGGGGGCATCCGCTTGAGATTGCCCTAACGCCGGAAAATGGCGCAGTTCCATCAGATCGAGGACAGATGATCCGACGGAGCATGGCGCGCAAGGCGCTGCGTGGCGTCGTTCTGGGCCGGATTCCGTATGGATACAAGACCGGAGAACGCGGTCAGTTGGAAGAACACCCCGAGGAAGCGACCGTCGTCAAAATCATCTTTGGGCTCGCGGCACAGGGCAAGGGGATTCGTGCCATCGCGGCGGAACTGAATTCACGCGGGCTGCGAACCCGCCGGGGAGGCGCGTGGAGCATCGTCACAATCCGTGACATGCTGCGCAATCGCGTCTACACAGGCGCCTACAACCGGTTTGGCGCGCGTGTTGCCGGAAACCACCCTGCCCTTGTTGCATCCCCGCTGTTCAAGGAAATCCAGGAACGGCTTGACGAGCGGGCAAAGCGCGCCGGATACGGGGCGGGGAGGCCGTACCTCTTGTCCGGCACAGCCATCTGCGGCTCATGCGGCAGCAACATGGTGGGCGTGACACGCCGGCAATCTTGGACACGGAATGACGGATCATCAGGATCCAACACTTATCGCTATTACCAGTGCGAGGCCGCGACGAACCAGGGGCGCTGCTCATACCACACCCGGCGAGCACGGGAACTTGACGCGGCGGTGCTGACACGTGTCGGCCTGGACGGGATCGCCTCACGGATCGAGGCAGCGGTCGATTTACGGATAAGCAACCTGGCCAGGGAAGCGGCCAAAGGCCGAACGCCAGCGCAGGATATTCGTTCGGCGGCGCAGTTGCTGTTCCACGAGGCGGGGCGGCTGCGGGACGCGACGCGGACACACGGAAGCGCGTCGACGGCAATTGAATCCCTTCTCCAATTGGCGGATGACGACATGGCGCTTCACTCCTTACTGCGTGACGTGGTGCTCTTAGGCGTATCGCGGATAGTCGTTGGCGAGAAGGACGCGCGCGTCGCACTCAGAAAGTGACAGGGACGCCTCTTTGATTGTCGGAATGATCTCCGATACGCACGTGCCGGAGGCTCCGTTGGCATTGCCGGAAAGCGCTTTAGAGGTATTCTCCGGCGCAGGGGCAGAGTTCATCCTCCATGCGGGCGACATCTACAGCCCGTCATGCCTCGATGAGTTGGAACGCGCTGCGCCCGCGTATGCGTGCGAGGGGAACGGTGATTTCTTTCGGAAAATCACGGATCCACGCATCGAACGCACGCGAGTGATGGAAGTCGAGGGGTTCTCCATCGGACTAACACACGGGCTGGCGATCCCGGAGTTTCCACCACATCGAACGATTGAGTCGGTGATGGGTCACGAGTTCGGACGGGCAGTGGACATCATCGTCTTTGGAGACACACACACGGAGGAGGTCGTCAGGATCAAGGACGTGTTGTGCGTGAATCCGGGAAGTCCCACCCTGCCCCACAACCTTGATCATCTCGTCGGGACGGTGGGGCTGTTGGAATTGAATCGCGGGGAGGAGCCGAAAATCCGCATCATCCGGCTTGAAACGCTGGAGGAGCTGGACATGGCCAACCCCGTGAAGTGGTGGAGCGTCAGATAGGAATAATCAGGCTGTCTCCTTGACCGAAGGCGGGGGTGGCACGTATGATTGATGCCACTTTCGCCACACAATCCACGAGGTGTTTCCATCAACTACGCAATCGTCCAGACGGGCGGCAAGCAATATCGCGTGTTCCCCGGTCAGAGGGTTTCTGTAGAGAAACTTGAGGCCGAGGAAGGGGAACTCATTGAGCTTGACCAGGTTCTGATGATCACCAACGATGACGACGTCGCCGTTGGCACGCCGACAATTGAAGGGGCGAAGGTGATCGCGGAGGTCGAGAAGCAGGGCAAGGACAAGAAGATCGTCGTCTTCAAGTACAAGTCCAAGGTGCGATATCGACGCAAGCGGGGGCATCGGCAGCTGATTACCGAACTGTTGGTGCGGGAGATCGTTCCCGCATAGTCGGGCGGTCCAAGGACAGAGAGAGCGAAAAAGGGATAAACAGCAATGGCGCATAAGAAGGGCGGCGGAACGACTCGAAACGGCCGTGACAGCCAGGGGCAGCGGCTGGGCGTGAAGCGTTATGACGGCGAGACCGTGCGGGCAGGGACGATCATCCTGCGGCAGCGCGGAACGAGGATCTTTGAGGGCACAAATGTCGGGCGCGGTCGTGATTTCACGCTGTATTCCCTCATCGACGGCACGGTCAAGTTCGAGCAACAGACTCGCGCCAAGAAGCGTGTCAGCGTCTATCCTGTTGAGGCATAGGGACGCCGTTCGCATTCGGAGAACATCATCATGAAGCCGGGAATCCATCCTGAGTACTACCAGACAAGCGTGACGTGCGCGTGCGGAAACACGTGGACGACGGGCGCGACCACACCCGAGATTCGTGTGGACGTGTGCAACAAGTGCCATCCGTTCTTCACGGGACAGCAGCGCATCGTCGATACGTTGGGTCGCGTTGAGCGGCTGCGTCGCCGTTACGCACAGACTGCCCAGCGGCAGGGCCGCCAAGAGGACCAGGGTTAGCCATCGCCTTCCGGCCGCGCAGCGGCCGTCACTTGCCAGCGGCGAATATATCTTCTCGTTTGCTACACCGTTGCCTGATCTCCGTAGAGCTCTAACCCTCTCCCCGGGGAGAAGGGATTACCGCATCGGGATACGCCGGCATGAGTGAGCAGTCCCCCGCCACAGCAAGCACGTATGGGGGTCAGGCACTCATCGAGGGTGTGATGATTCGCGGTCAGACGTGCGTGAGCATGGCGGTGCGCCGCCCCAACGGGGAGATCCTGGTCGAAACACAACCCATCGGGTGGCGCTGGGCGCGGACGATTCGCCGCATCCCGTTTGTCCGGGGAGTGATTGTCCTGAGCGAGATGCTCGTGGTGGGGACGCGGGCACTGATTTTCTCGGCCAATGTCGCCTCCGAGGAGGAGGCGTCAGAACGGGACCGCAGCGTGGATTCCCGCTTTCGCGGGAATGACGGGTTGGAAAATGAGCATGACGAGGCTGCAAGCGGGGATGATACCAAGCGCGTAGCCGAATCGTCCAAGTCCCTGTCATCGTGGGCTGTTGCGGGGTCGGTCGGGGTCAGTCTGCTGCTTGCCATCTCGATCTTCTTTGCGACGCCGGTGTTTGCGACGCGCCTACTTGATTCCTGGTTGGAGTCGTCCAATTTATGGAGCAACGTGATTGAGGGGGCGATTCGTCTCCTAATGTTTGTGGCGTACATCGGACTGATCGGGTTGATGCCGGACATACGGCGCGTGTTCGCCTACCACGGCGCGGAGCATATGACGATCCATGCGCGGGAACACGGACAACCTTTGGACGTAGGATCAATTCGCCAATTCGGTACGGCGCATCCGCGATGCGGGACGGCGTTCATCCTCGTTGTACTGGTTGTGGCGATCATCGTTCACGTGTTTTGGACGCCGCCCGGGTTGGTGGATCGCGTGATTTCCCGGGTCGTGGTGCTGCCGCTGATTGCGGGGCTGAGCTATGAGATCATCCGATTCAGCGGATTCCACGCCGACAACATTCTCGTCAAGGCAATCATCTGGCCGAATCTGTTGCTTCAGGCGCTAACCACACGCCAGCCGGACGATGATCAGATTGAGGTGGCCGTGCAGGCGCTGGAGGGGGCGCTGGCAGAAGATCAACGCGTAGCGGCATAGGTTGTCAGGGCGCGTATTATTGGGGATGATGAGGATTAGGAGTCTGTCATGCCCTGGTCACGGATAATCGGCGGAGCAGCGGCGGGAGCGATGGTGACGGCGCCATTGATGGCGCTGTTTTATTTGGCGAACAAGCTCTTTGAACTTCCCTTCCCTCCCTATGACCTCTTCGACTGGATAACACGCGTCCTGCCGGGGCCGCTCATCACATTCGGGCTGGACCTGTTCATCGACGGGATGATCCTTGTCGGGCTGAACGTGGCGGACACGGCGAAGACGGCTGAGTTGGCAGTCGCCCTGCTGCAGTTCTTCGGTATTGGTGTTGCCGTAGGTGTGGGTGTAGCTGTCGTTATGCCACCTCTTGAGTTAAACCTTCGTAAGGCCGGGACGGCGGTGGGAGTCATCAGCGGCCTGACGATGGGGTTTATCTCACTGGTAATCGAAGGGGCAACGCTGCCCGAGTTTATCAGCCTGGTGTGGATCGTCGGGGTCTACACGGCATGGGGTTACACGCTTGGCGTAGTGATTGAGGGCGTGCTGTCGCGCAAGGTCGAAGAACGCCTGCCTTCGCCCATGGCGGCCAATCTTGATCTGCCGATCGAGTCCGCAGTGCCCGAGGATGTCTCGGAGGACATGGAGGGGACCACCGAGCCGTCGCCTGTCGTTCACACGCGACAATACCAGGAGTCTTCGGCACAGCCGACGTGGGGGATGGATGGCGGGATGAATCGCCGTGAGTTCATCGTCCGTGTGGGAGGCGCCGCGGCGGTTATCACGGTCGCGGGATCAGTGACGGGAAATCTCATCGGCAATGCGGGCAGCGGCGGGTCAACCATCACGATGCCTGAGGGGATAGATGAGGAGTTAATGGCGGGGGGCGTCACGTCCTTCCCGAATGACGGCGACCTCGTGCTGGCTGTGCCGGGCACACGGGCTGAATACACCGCCGTGGAGGATCATTATCGAGTCTTCATCCGGACGACTCCCACGGTTATCGACGGAGCGTCGTGGGCGCTGCCCATCGGCGGCCTGGTGGCGAATCCCGTCGAACTGTCGATTGAGGACATCCGGAACAACTACGAGCCTCGCAGCCAATTCATCACGCTCTCGTGCATCTCAAACCGTGTGGGTGGGCCGCTCATCAGCACGACACAGTGGACGGGCGCGAGCTTCAAGGACATCCTGGCCGATGTTCAGCCGCTGCCCGGGGCGCGGTATGTGAACATCGAGAGCGGGGACGGCTTCCACGAGATTGTGGACCTCGAACTCATTGACCAGGATGAGCGCATCATGCTGACGTATGCGTGGGATGAGAGGCCGATACCGATTGAGCACGGTTTTCCGCTCCGCATCTGGCTGCCGGACCGCTACGGTATGAAGCAGCCGAAGTGGATCACGAAGATGACGGTTCAGACGGAGTACACAGAGGGGTATTGGGTATCACGGCGGTGGGACGAGGTTGCACGGGTGCGTGCGACGTCCGTCGTGGACACGATCTCTGATCAGGCGGCATTTGAGCGCGACGGTCAGGCACTGGTTCCGGTGGGCGGCATCGCCTACGCGGGAGTGCGCGGCATCTCACGAGTCGAAGTCAGCGTGGACGGCGGGGCGTGGCAACAGGCGGAGCTTCGCGAGCCGCTTTCGGACACAACGTGGGTGATCTGGCGATACGATTGGCCGTTCGAGTCGGGCAATCACAGCATGAGAGTTCGCTGCCGCGAGGCCGATGGCACACCGCAGATCGAGGCGCAAATGGGCAACAGACCCAGTGGCGCAACGGGCATACACCAGCGGGCGAAGTTCGTGCCGGAGTGGGACATCTAGTCGTTTCCTCGTTTGGTCCCGGGTTACCCGTGAAATAATCCGGCACGTGCGATTCCGAATGCAGCCGGAAGTTGGCAATTTCATTTGCTCGTGAACGGGGTCGCAACTCCCTGTGCCGTGCTAGCATCGGTAGGCAACCATTACGAAGGGATGATGCCGATTCAGCAAATGAGTGCCACCGAAGATCAGATCAGCCACGTTGTGCAGGCAATGAGTAGCGCGACAATCTCCTGTCCGGAATGCAAGACCCGCATCCGCTACGGCGACTATGAATGCCCCCGGTGCGGCAACGACATTGAGGATCAATTGCGCGCATGGGCGGCGTGGATGCTTGAACCAATAAAGAATCCCTAAGTTACAGAGGGATTCCGTACCAATCTATAAATACGAATATGCGTATTTATAGATTTGCTTTCCCGTTGTGCAATAGTGAGATACAGTAAACGGCAAATGTTAGCCACACGTTAAGCGGGCTTTTCCCGGGGAGGAAGGATTCACGTGAACAATAACGTTCCACTTTCTATTGCGGCGGTTGCGGCATTGGTGCTTGCAATCATTGCGGGCGGCGCGGTGTATTTCTCGCAGCAGGGAACCATCAGCGGCCTGGAGGACGACAAGGTAGCGCTTGAGAACGATAAGGAAGGGCTCGAGGGACAGGTTGGCGAATTGGCGTCCATTACCGCGTTCGGCGGCGGCGTCAATGAGAAGTCGATGCCCACACTGACCGGCGACGTTTCCCACGTCATGGACGAGGTCTTCTCATTCAGCACGGAATACGCAATGTGCCGCGTGGACACCAACTTCACGGACTTCGTGATGCCGACGAACGCGTTGGGTGAACTCCCGATTGATGCCCACACGTTCTACATGGCCATGGCGTCCAATAGCGTCGATAGCTATGAAATCACCACCAACGCCGATGGCTCAACACAGATAGTTCTTCAAGGGATGCTGGATTGTTTCACGGAAGTCGACCTCACCGAGAATGCGCTGGTGCCCGACGAGTTCAAGGCGGTCCACGGCAGCCGAATGGCCGGTGAGCCTGCCGGCTATCGCGTGACGGCCGTTGACGGCGGCATGGGCGGTGGAGGCGCCGGTGACAGCTTTGAGTTCACAACGTTCTTCGATCCAAATACAGCGCCCTTCAACCACGCTGTGTTCGGGCCGGAATTCACGTTCACCGGCACAATGGTGGCCGGTGAGATCACCATCAAGGACATCGAGGTCGGCAGCATGGAGTAGTTGCGCCACGCGATCCACTTCGCAGATAACAGAGGGGCGGCCGCATGGCCGCCCCTCTGTCTGTGCCTTGGATAATGGTTGGGGGTTAGGCGGGCATCAACTCAATTTCGCGCGATGGCGCGCCGACCGTATCGGCTGCGTCTTTGCCCGGGAGGACTGCAGTCAAGGACCACGGGCCGGCGCGCACGATGTCAACGTCAACTACGTGCCCTTCAAGGTTGGCTTCAGACCCCTGCACGTGAACGATCTTGTTCGTCCGTGTCCGTCCCGTCCACGCATCCTTCACACGCCGCTCGATAAGAATCTCCTGCCGCGTTCCGGCAAGAGGCGCGTTCAGATCCGTGGCAATGCGTTCCTGAAGTTCTTCAACGGCTTTGCGCCGCTGAATCTTCACCGCCGGTGGGACATCATCCACAAGTTTGCGATCCGCGATGGTGCCAGGGCGCGTCGAGTACGGCGCGACATGCACGATGTCAAACTTCACCTGCTCCAGCACATCCATCGTCTGCTGGAACTCCTCGTCCGTCTCGCCGCAGAAACCGACGATCACGTCCGTGCTGATGGCCACGCCCGGGATCGTCTCACGGGCGCGCTCAATAAGTTCCATGTATTGGGCGATGGTGTATGGCCGACGCATTCGCTCCAGGACCTCGTCCGAGCCGGCCTGGAACGGCAGATTCAAATGCTCGCATGCCTTTGGGAGCTCCGCGACGGCATCGAGGATTCGTTGCGTCATGTCACGCGGGTGGGACGTCAGGAACCGGATACGCTCCAGCCCATCCACCGGATGGATAGCGCGGAGTAGATCGGCAAGGTCAGGCTTGTCCGGCAGGTCATGACCGTAGCGGTCGACGATCTGGCCGAGAAGAGTGATCTCCTTTGCGCCCCGCGCCGCCAGCATCTCAGCCTCCCTGGCCAATTCATCAACGGGGCGGCTGGTCTCCCTGCCGCGCCGGTACGGCACGATGCAGTAGGTACAGAACTCGTCACAGCCCTGGATGACGGGTACGAAGGTGCTCACGGTGGGGCGCGACGGAACGAGGAAGGCCTGATCCGTGTCACAGGAGAGGCCCTGCCGGTCTGCCGCAAACTCGACGAGCGCGGTGAAATCCTGCGGGCGCAGGAAGAAATCGACATGGGGGAATCTCTCGCGCAGCGCGTCGGTCCGTGGGCCGACCATGCAGCCCATCAGGGCAATGGTCGCGTCCGGGTTCTTTTTCTTGTACGACTTGAGGGAATCCAGTCTGCCGACGACCTTGTCCTCAGCCCCCTGCCGCACGACGCAGCTATTCAGGACGACGATATCAGCATCTTCCGCTTTGTCCACGGACTCGTAGCCCAATTGATCAAGGTTGAGGCCGAGACGCTCGGAGTCGGCCACGTTCATCTGACAACCGACCGTCCACAGGTGATAACGCGCCATTCCCATCCCTCATCGTCCCCGGTCTTATTGCCCCTGCGTGGGCGGATCATATGCAATGGCGGAGGGAATGGGATTCGAACCCATGTGTCCCGATTAAAGGACAAACCGCTTAGCAGGCGGCCGCACTAGACCTGGCTATGCGATCCCTCCGCGAAATGCCGTGCTATGAGGCCGTTAACCTCGTTTACACTGCGCTCACCATGATACAACGGTTGCAGGAAAGGCCAAGGATTCAGCCGGAATGATGCGCACGAACTTGAAATGACTGGCAACAATGAGAATGAACTGAGCCGCCGCGCATTTCTCACCATGTCGTGGGGGCGGGAAGACCCAGACACGCCAACAGAGCCGTCGCGCCCCGCGACCACTGGCAATCTCGTCCTGCTTGGCAGTATCGAGGGCCTGCATGATTTGGAAGTCGGCTCGGTTGTCGTATCGCCGCGCCGTGCCGACATCCACGCGATCCGAACTGCGACGGGCATTCTCGCACTGAGCACTCGCTGCCCGAACGATGGCGCGCTCGTTGCGTGGAGGGGGGACGAACGATCCGAGGACACGTTGGCTCCGATTGGCCGCTTCTACTGTTCGCGGGACGCCTCGATATTCAACCGGCTCGGCGAGTTGGTCACGGGCGCAGCGGACGGCCCCCTGCCCGCCCTCGTGATTGCCGAGCGCACTGGGAGCCTGTGGGCGGACGAAGCGAAACCGGAGGCACCGGAGAACGAGGAGCGGTTACGCCGGGAGTTTCCGCTATCTCGGTCTCAAGGATAAAAGCTACTGATCGGCCGGATCAAGCAGAACGTAACGCTGACGGCGGCGTAGGCGCGAGAATGCGCGCCGCGGGTCAAGGGCAAGCAGGGCCGCGTACTTGCGCAACTCCTCCATCCTTTGCGGGTCGCCCGTCCGTCGCCACACGTTATAGCTGTCCAGCATGAGATCTGTCACGCGCTGCACGTCGACGCCATGGATGAATGTCTGCGCGACCTCCGAGAGGACCTCCGCGTAGATATCAAAGTTGTTGGAGAGGCGGCTCAGCACACGATCCTGGCCCGTCCAACGCGCCAGCTCATGTTCAGACGCGAGCGCGTAATGGCTCCGCCCCAGCCGCGTGTAGTAACTGATATCGAGCTTGGGAACGACCTGCATTGCGGGGTTGCGTCGCCGTCGCCACCTGCTGCGGCGTCCGGTCAGGCTGGCGGGAAAGATACCGATCAGGAACAGGGTGCTGTCCGCGATATTGCGGTTGGCCTCAAAGAGATTCTGCGCCTCCCGAGTTGCGCCATGCTCCGCCTCTTCCATGAGGCTTTCCAGCAAGTTGCCGAAGTGGGCGGCGAGGTCAGGAATCGGAAAGATCTCCCTCATCCGCACGTGGCGGGCGAGCAGCCCGCCAAGGTAGTCGAGCGTGGCGATGCTGGTGCTATGGCGGTCTATGTAGAGCGACTTAAGAAGGAATAGGTCGAAGAGGCTTTGCAGCTCGATGCGCTTGAGCTGGGTGATGTCCGCGTAGAAGCCGTCGAGAAGGGTATCCACCTCGCGAGCGAAAGCACGGTCAACGATATTCCGCCCTTCATGCGCCGATGCCGTTTCTTTGAGAGCCTGTACGGCAGTCTCTACGTCCGCCATGTCCTCCCCCCGCGCTCACTCAAACAAGTTACGTCGTTGCCACCATCTACGACTGTGACTGCCACTTGACGAGGGGTGACTCCTCATCACGGATACGCCGTGTCGTTCCCTTACGGCTCAGGTGCTCCAGGTGCGAAAGGGTCTCACCGACGGCCGCCCGGCGCAGGAACTCATCCATCTCTTCCCAAGAGCCAACATCCCACGGCACACCTGCCGCGACCTCGTAGGCTGTGCGCGGCGGACCGTCTACTGCCTTGAGGACGGCATCCAGGCGGGCGTCATGGTGTTCATGCAGTTCTGCCACGCGGCCCTTTAGGTCAGTGAAGTGGTGTTCGTGGGCAGGAAGAACGAGATCAACGTCCAGCGCGCCGACCTTTGCGACGGATTCGAGGTAATCCCCCAGAGGATCCCCATCCGATGTCATCCGCACGGAGACGTTGGAGGTGATGATGGGCAGGATGTGGTCGCCGGTAAAGACCATGCGGGCTTCCTCGTCCACCCAGCAGAGATGGCCCGGCGTGTGCCCGGGCGTCCAGAACGCGCGCAGGTTGTGGTTGCCGGTCTTGTAGATTTCGGAGCCGTCAAGCAGCAGATCAGGCGGTTCAAACTCGCGGAAGAGGGCCCATCGGCGCGCCTCGCGCTCTTCTCCTGCGCCACGTTCGGCGGAATCGCCGTGAGACGGGATGCCTTCCGGGTGCTCCTGGCGCCGCTCTTCTTCCTGGATAGCGCGGCGGCCGCGGCGGCCTCCAAACATTTCTCCCTGAAGTTCTTCCTCCGGCACTCCGTGTCGGCGATACCACTCCTTCATGCGGTCGCTGCCGTCGGTGCGGGCCGCTTTAGGGTCACGCTTGAGAGATTCCATGGCCTCGCGGAACGGGCTCTGTTCCCAGTCGATGCGGTGCATGGCCGTGCGAGCGCCGGTGAGTTTCTTGGCGTCAATAGCGAGGCCATAGTGATCCGGGTGGTTGTGCGTGATGAGGATGAAATCGATCTGACCGGGCTTGATTCCCAACTGCCCAGCCAGCTGATCCTCGAGAGCCTCTATACCCTCCTCGGAGCGGAGGCCGGTGTCAATGAGGATAGGTTTATCAGGGCCGGTGACGAGATACGGGAGGGTGTAGCCGAGTGGATTCTCCGGCATCGGAATGCGCATCTGGAAGATGCCGGGGGCCACTTCATTGACGGATTCAGACATTTCGCAAGTACCTCTTGTGCGCTTCCGCGCATCTCATATCATGTTGCCGCCGATTATATCAGCCGCGCGTCTACATGCCCTATGAGGAATTCCCTTCAACATTCCATAATCTCCGCTGTTCTGCCCCGTTCCGCCCAAACGTTTGTTATACTCAAATGCGTTGCGTCATAATGCACGGGGCAGGTTTATGGCGGACGCTTAGCGGGGGCTCGGTAACCATAGCCTTTCAAGCAATCGTCATGCACTGCTGACCTGCTGAAAATTGAAGCCGCAAGGGGGAATTTAGTGGCAGCCACACGAGACTTTGTGATCCGCTTCGCGGGCGAAGGCGGACAGGGCATGGTGACAGCATCCGAGGCCCTCGCCGCAGCAGCCGCGCAAGTTGGATATCACGTGATGACGTTCGTGACATTCCCGTCCCAGATCATGGGCGGGCCAACGTGGAGCCAGTGTCGCGTCTCCGTGACACCGGCGCTCAGCAACGGCGACACGCTTGACGTGCTCGTCGCTTTCAACGAGGAAGCCTACGAGGTTCACAAGGGCGAGTTGCGGGATGGCGGCATCCTCGTCTACGACTCCGCAGTGTTCGAGGTTCCTGATGAGGACCGCAGCAATATGAACGTCGTGGCCCTCCCCTATGAGGAGCTTGGGAAGTCGACGGGCAACCCCCGCGCGGCCAACATGGTCATCCTCGGCGCAGTGGCACAGTTCGTTGAGTGGCCCGAACAGTATCTGGAGGACTTCAACGTTCAGCGATTCACGAGAGGCCGACCTAACGACGCCGAAATTGTCGCGGCCAACAGCATGGGCCTTGGTCTCGGACGCAACGCGGCAAGTGAAAGTGGATTCTCGCTCGGCGAGTTGGCCACTCCCGATCCGCCCGACTACGAGCAGATCATCATCAAGGGCAATGAGAGCTTTGGGCTTGGCGCGCTCGCCGCGGGCGTCAACTTCTTCGTTGGATACCCGATTTCTCCCGCAACATCCATCCTGGTGTTCATGGAGCAAAACCTGCGCGGCGAGGGAACTTTCGTCTACCAGGCAAGCTCCGAGATCGAGTCGATCAGCACCATCGTCGGCGCAGGATTCGTTGGTAAGAAGGCCATGACATCTACCGCAGGGCCGGGTTTCTCACTCATGAGTGAGGGGCTCGGCATGGCATGGATGATGGAGATTCCGTGTGTCATCGTCGACGTTCAGCGCGGCGGCCCCGCCACCGGACTTCCAACCAAGTCGGAACAGTCCGACCTGTACATGGCGATGCATCCGGCACACGGCGACTCGCAGCTGCCGGTTATTGCGCCCGGCACCATCGAAGAGTGCTTCTACGCAGCCATGCACGCCCTCAATTGGGCGGAGCGCTACCAGGGCCCTGTCATCGTTCTTTCGGACCACATGCTCTCTGAGCGCGTGCAGAACATCCGCAAGCCGGATCCGGCCCTCGTCGAGGTGGAGGCGCGGCAGATTTACACTGGCACGAACGGGTACAAGCGCTACGAGGGAGATACCGTTACACCCATGCCGCTGCCCGGCGGCCCTGGCGCATACGTCGCCAACGCGAGCGAGCACGATGACATCGGCGATACCACCCACCTCCCGGAGCGCCACGTCCATATGACGGACCGCCGGTTCAGTAAGTTGAAGCTCCTTGAGGACACGCCGTACGAGGCGCGCAACACGGAAAATGATGTCGCTATCCTGCCGTGGGGTGGCCAAAAGGGCCCGGCCCATGAGGCGTACGAGCGGATGATGGAGAACGGCGTGCCAGTGGGCTGGTACTACACCATGTTCATCTCCCCGCTCAATCCCAAGCTGCTGGATGAGTTGCGCTCCAAGAAGCTCGTGCTGGTTCCGGAGCTCAACTACCTTGGACAGTTGTCCTCCATCCTGCGCCAGCACGGCGTCAACGCGAAGTCACTTACCCAGTACACGGGTTTGCCATTCAAGGTGGCGGACCTGGTTGAGAGAATCACCGCCGAGGTTGAGGCCGAGGTGGGCAGTAAGGTCGGATTCTAGCGCCCTGCGCGGACGCAGTCTAAGGAGAGAGGTAGCAGACAATGACGAAGCGGAATCCCGAGTATGATTTCAAATGGTGCCCCGGCTGCGGCGACTTCGGCGTCAAGCGCGCCATCGAGTTGACGATCGCAGCACGCACAACCGAAATGGACATCGCTTTTGAGAACAACGTGATGGTCGCCGGAATCGGTTGCTCGGGCAACCTGGTTCACCTGACAGACGGCCCTCAGCCGTTTGGTTTTCACGGCATCCACGGCCGCACGCTGCCCGTCGCGTTCGGCATCAAGAGCGGCAACCCGGAGCTTGAGGTCATGATTGTTGCCGGCGACGGTGATTTCCTGAGCATTGGCGCGGAGCACATCGGCCCCGCCGCGCAGCGAAATCTGAACGTGACGTGCGTGATCATGGACAACGGCGTGTACGGCCTGACGAAGGGACAGAGTTCCCCCACCACGCAGTTCGGCGTCGTTACCAGCACCACGCCCGGCGGAAAGATCGAGGGAGAGGTCAAGCCGTTCCAGTACTACCTGTCACTGGGCGCTTCCTTTGTCGCCTCGGCGTTCTCCAGCAAGCCGCGCGAGATGGCCCAGATGATCCGGCAGGGCATGGACTACCGCGGATTCTCCATCGTCCACGTGCAGTCACCCTGCACCACCTATAACGATAACTACGATGTGCTCCGAGGCAACGCCAAGAAGGGCATCGATCCGCTGACCTACGACATCCCGGAGAACCATGACCCGACGGACTATCGCGAGGCGCTGAGGGTTGCGCAGGATCCGGGTATTCCGCTCGGCGTCCTGTACGCAGCGGACAACTCCGAGCCTCTCGATGAGCGCTACAGCAGCCTGAACGCCCGCCTGCGCTCTCGGGACGTGGACCAGATGATCGCGTCGTTCGCAATCCAGTAGACGCGGAAACACATACGCCCATGGCCCGGCAGACGCTGGAGGCCCGGCTTAGAGACGAAATACGGCGAAGGGGTCCCATCCCCTTCGCCGATTTCATGCGCATCGTCCTCTATGACCCGGATGGCGGATACTACAGCAGCCTCGCTGAGCGCATCGGACCGGGCGGCGATTTCTATACGGCCCCGGCCACCCACCCGGCGTTTGGGGCGTTGCTCGCGTTACAGCTTGAGCGCTGCTGGGAACTGCTGGGCAGTCCGGAGTCATTCACGATTATCGAAGAGGGCGGCGGCAAGGGGCGTCTCGCCCACGATATTTTCAACTACGTACAACATCTGGCGGTGGATTTCAGGGCGGCCATCGATTACCGCATTGTTGAATTCGAGCGGAACGGGCAGGTGACGCTTCCACAAGGCCATGACGCGGAGATTGTCATCGACTGGGGCGGTGACACCCTACCCGACGAGATTGAGGCAGGCGCAATCATCTCCAATGAGTTGTATGATGCCCTGCCTCGCCATCGCGTCATCCAACAGGGACAAACGCTGTACGAACTGCTCGTGGGCGCGACGGACGCGGGGTTTATTGAGGCAATCGCAGAGCCGTCGACACCGGTGCTGGTGGAACGTCTGAGGCAGTTGGACGTGACGCTGCCTAACGGCAGCAAGGCGGAAATCGACCTTGGCGGCCCGGCGCATCTCACGGAGATCGCCTCACGGCTGCGGCAGGGGTTCGTGTTCACCATCGATTACGGCTACCCCGCCGCCACACTGTACGACGGCTCGCGGCGCGAGGGCACACTGCTCTGCTACCACCACCACACGTCCTCCACCAACCCGTACATCCGGCTTGGCAGGCAGGACATCACGGCGCACGTGGACTTCACATCTCTGGCATGGGCCGGCGAAGAGGCAGGACTGCGGACGGAGGGCCTGCTCACGCAGCAGCGTTTTCTCAAAAAGCTCGGATCGCAGGCGTTTATCGATGGGCTGCGTGAGCTTGATCTCCCACCACAGGATGTTCTTGCCAATCGCATGGCGATCCTTGAACTCACCAAACCGAGTGGATTCGGCGGGTTCGGTGTGCTCATCCACAGCACGGGCACGGAGAATGGGGAGCCGTATGGCGTGGATGACATCGTCATCAGCCGCGCGCGGGGCGGTTTGGACAGCCTGCCGCCGGTCCTGCTGACACCCGACCATATGCCGCTGCTCTCCGGACGCTATCCGCAGTACTCTGAACTGGATGCACTTTGGCCGATGGCCCAAAGACCGGAGACACAAGAAATCAATACGGGAGGCAATCAGCAATGACAGTAGCGGACAGGCTTAAGGAACTCGACATCACTCTTCCCGCTCCGGCAACGCCCGGCGGCAACTACACACCCGCGAACCTGGTGGGGCATACGCTTTACATCGCAGGACAGCTGCCGACGGTTGATGGCGAGTTGGTGGCGACGGGCAAGGTGGGAGCGGACGTGACAATTGAACAAGCCACTGACGCCGCCCGCATCGCCGCCCTGAACGGTCTGTCCGCCGCGGAAAACGCCCTTGAGGGTGGGCTTGACTCAGTGCTCTCGATAACGCGCATCCAGGTGTTCGTCAACGGCGTGCCGGACTTTGCCCAACAGTCAATCGTGGCGAACGGAGCGTCTGATTTCCTCGTCGAAGTGCTTGGGGAGGCGGGTCGTCATGCGCGGAACGCCATCGGTGTTGGCTCCCTGCCTCGCAACGCACCGGTCGAGGTGGAAATCACGATGAAGGTGCGGTAAGGTCTTCCCCCATCATCAACCGAGCCACGTCCTGGCCCTGGCGGATGCTGTAGTTGGTCCCGCGATCCTCCGGGTAAATCTGGCTCATGGCTGCAAGCCAGAGGCCGTCGACGGGCGTCTTGTTGGGCGGTATCTTGTCGCTGAAATGCGTGGTCATGATGGGCTGGGCAGCACCCTCGCGGTGGACGTACGTGTTCTCCACCCATGACAGGTCAAAATCAGGGTTGACCTTACGCAGGTGGTCGACGTAGCTCTGAATGAGTTCATCATCGGACAGGCCCCAGCGGGGGTCCTCCGGTGTCACGTAGTCTGCGGTGTAGAGGATGTGCTTGCCGCCGTACACCGAAGGCGGAACGAGATTCGTTTGTTCCAGCGCTAGCAGGAACGGGATGTCCGCATCCGCGATATTGAGCCAATAGATTGGTGAGAGGCTGCGGTTCATCACCCAGATAACAGCAATCGCTCCCTCGTACTCGATGGTGCTGACCTTGTTGAGATAGTCCTCGGGCAAGTCCACCAGACGTGGCAGGAGGAAACTGGGAACGGTTGCGAGGACTGCATCATAGTCGCGTTTTTCCTCGTTGCCGTCCGAGTCGGCAATCGTCAACCCTGTCACCCGGTTATCCGTGGTTTCGATGCGGGACACGCCGACCCCGGTACGCACTTCGCCGCCCATCTCCGTGATGCGCTGCTCGAGGGCATCGATGAGCACCTGCCAACTACCCTCGATATAGCCAAGCTGCTCACGGCCGAGCAGGCCCTTTCGAGAGGCGACGCGCGTGGCGAACTTGCTCCACATCCACGGCATAGCAATCTGTTCGGCATAGCGCCCAAACTTGCCGCGCAGCAGCGGCTCCCAGATCTCCTCATAGTTTCGCCGTCCCGCCCACTTGCGCATGAACGCAGCGGCGGTTGTGTCCTCCAGGCGTTTCCAGTTCTTGATGCGCTGGATGTAGAGCGTCACGAGTCCCATTCGAATACGGTCAAGGAATCCAACCGGGTTGAATTTGAGCAGATCGGTCGCCGTGGCAAAGGGGTAGATGCGCCCGTGGGTGAAATACCCGACTTTCGAGTCTTCCCATATAAGGCGGTCTTTCAGGCCAAGCTCATCCAGCAGGTCGATTATCGTGACATCGGATAGAAACAGATGGTGATAGAAGCGTTCTAGTTGCCCGCCGCCCACATCGAACGTCGAGGCCAGACCTCCGAGGAACGGGGCGCGCTCGAACAGTTCGACGGTGTGACCGGCCTTGGCAAACTCATAGCCCGCTGCAAGACCGCCAACTCCACCGCCAATGATTCCAACCTTCATTCGGTTCCCCCTGCCTGTTTAGTGTCCGATCCGCCCATGGCAGACGTGGGCCGCAGCACTTCTCGCAGCGGCACTCCCTCCAGGATGAGCAGGATCGCTCCCGCTATCGTAACGGGAACCCACAGAGTGGCGTGAATGACCACAGCGTAGGCAGTTGCCAGCCCCGCTCCCACTCCGGCGCGGACGAGCGTCTCTTTCGCAAGGAGTTCAAATGGGCCGATGCCACCGGATGACGAGGGCACGGCAGTGGCGAGGTTGGAGGCGGCGACGGCAACGCAAAGGACGACGATTGGCGTATCAACGTCCATCGCCACGGCCACGAGGATATAGACGAGCGCCTCGCCCGCCCACACTGCGTTGGAGACCACGAACCAGAATGGTATTTTGCGGGCGTCCTTGATGGCCGCGAAACCGTGGAGTAAGGACTCCGCGATGGTCATCAAACGTGTGGCGTAACGGTCTGGGAGCGGCCGCGTGACGGTATGGCCTGCCCACAGTGCCGCGTTCGGAAACAGCACTGCCAAAATGACGACCACGGCAGCGCCGATAAACACCACGGCGGCCACCTGCGCGGCGAGTGAGAGCAGCGGCGAAAGCGTCCACACAGAGGAGAAGAAAAGCAGGCCGATGCCCAACCACAGGAGGAGCGTCAGCCCGTCAAGAATGCGCTCCACGGCGATTGTCGCCAAGCCGGCCGTCATGTCCAGTCCGGGGTTGCGGCGTAGCAGATAGGCTCTGACGAACTCACCTAATCGAAGTGGTAGGACGTTGTTTGCTGCATAGCCGATGGTCGCCACGAAATAGGAACGCCCCAGTGTGACTCCGCCCAGATGTTGCAGGAGGCTCTGCCAGCGCCACGCGCGCAGTGTGAAGGCAAGAAAGTAGACGATTACTGCGGGAATCAGCCAGAGGTAATTAGCCTCCGCAAACGCATCGAAAAACTCGTCGAAGTCGATGCTCCAGAAGACGAGGGCGAGAAATGCCACGCTTACCGAGAACGCGAAGAGAGTACGCCTGTTGATGAGCATTGGGGCGCGGATCTAGGCAGGCCCGTAGACCGGATCAGGCGGCGTGCTCAACTTCGGACTGTAGTCAGAAGGGAAATAGATGAATATATCGGAACTTCCCAGACGCCAGGGCGGCTCCCGCAGCGTCCAGTATGTCCAGATGGTCGACCATGCGGAGGGATCGATGACGCCCCGCGCAATGTCAGTCACGCCCAGTCCTTCATAGTAATGATCGCCACGGTAGACGCCTTCCGGGAACCACCATCTGAGCGGTATTCGGACGCGATTCGCCGATTCCGAACCCCATTCAGTTGTCTGAATGTTGGAGGCGCTGCCCGTGTTGATGGCCATGATATTGCCGCGCGGCGGATTGTCATCGGTCACAGCATCCGCTCCGGCGCCGCACAGCGCCTCGCCGCCCATACAACGATACTCAACGTTCGTGTAGTCGCGCAGATACCAGTGCCACGGCCATGAGTAGCCATGCGCCGTGTCGATGGTGATGGGCAGCAACTCCCCTTCCCCCGTAGTGGCTGCGTAACGGTCGATCTCGTCAACGGCCTGCTCGAGCGTGGGCGAGGTTTGAGTATAGACAAGCATCTCCACCGGAACATCGCCGTTCTCAAAGCTCGCGCGCATCGAGGAACGCGCCGTGAGGATCAGGAGCACGGCAAGTCCGCCAACAGCCACTACATGACCCACACGACGCGCGTCAGCCTGTCGGGACAGTTCACGAATGTGGTTGATGGCCTGCGGCAGGTACTGGCCGAGGCCGCGCCCCGCAATCATGATGATCGGCAGCGTCAGGTGAATAGACAACCACGGCATCTTCTCCCCGGCCATCAGCAGCAGCACGAGCACCAGAAGGAACCAGTAGATGAGAAAGACGTCAAAGGTCATGAATGCAGGGCGTCGCCTGAGGATAAAGAACCCCGTCACGAGGGCCGCGATGACAGGCAGAAGCTCGTACACAGACAGAACCATGAAGTAGTAGTACCAGGGTTGACTCCCCCGCCCGACGTCCTGCTGCGCCACCCAATACCCCAGCGACTGCCAAACGCCGCTGCCAAAGCCAATCCCATTTGTGAGCAACGTGGTGAAAAGCACAGCGATGAGGAACCAGAACACGCCTGTAATGATTAGCCAATGCCGCCTGTGCCAGATGATGCCCAGAGTCGCGCCAACGCCAACCAACGCCAAGAGTGTGAAAACGGCAACGTCCAGTGCCTGGATGCCGAACAGCGTCCCTGCGGCAGGATTCTGGATTTCGTCCAGGTTTGCCAGGTCGAACCCGATGCCTGGCAAGCCGGAGAGCCTCTCAATGATCCACGTCGTCACACCTGGACCTTGGGAGATCGGCGCTCCCACCGGGCCGGGAAGATTCGCGACAGCCCCGCCCTCAACGGTCACACCGGAGTCGGGATTCGCCAGGTGGAGTCCGAGAACGTTCTGGAAGAGGGCAATACCTGCCGCGCCCATCGGCAGCACGAGCGTTGTCAGAATCATGCCAAACACGGCGGCGGGAGGCCATTCACCCAGTGGTGTGCGAATGAGCCGCCTGGCATCACCGACGTGGGCAAGGAAGAGAAATGTGAGCGGCACCAGCACGAGAAGATACATGATCTCTTTGGTAGCAAAGCCGACCGCCAATGTTGCCGATGCGATGATTAGGTACCGCAGTCGCCGCGAGTCCATATACGCCCACATCGTCCAGAAGAGGATGAGTGTGATGAGGGCCATGTAGATGTCGTTACGAGCGAATCGGCTGAAGTACAGGATGCCCGGCGAAATTGCCAGCAGGGCCGACGCTGAGAGCGCGCCGAGTGTGCCCATCCGGTGGCGGTACAGCAGATACGGCAGGGCTACGACGATTGTTCCAAGCAGGGCGGGCGGGAGGCGGAGCGTCGCATCAGTTGCTCCGAACAGCTCGAACACGAAGCTCGTGGCAATGAATTGGACGGTGCCGTGCAAGAGGGGGTTGTGAATGAACCCCCCGCCTTCAGCCATGAACCACGAATAATAGCCGTGCAGGCTTTCGTCATGGTGGACAGCCCTTGTCCCAAGGTCCCAGAAACGCAGAACGGCGGCCGCGAATACGATGGCCAGAAACGCGATTGACTCCGGCTTGCGCACCCACGCAACTGCTTCATCAAGTGTCTGTTGCCACGCCATGCGCGACAGCCACACTTGCAGTTGATTCGTCAATGCGGGGGCATCGGCGGGATCGGAGACGGGGACGCCCACCTCGTCACTCTCCTGGTTGTCATCGATGGCCGAAATGACCTCGCCACCATCCGCTTGTGATCGTTGGCGGTGCTGTTGCCTATGCTGAGATTCGCTCATGGTTACATCAACTATACCTAGACGACTGTCAGATGACGTGAACGTACCGGAGGATAACCGTGTCTCCCGATTCAAAAGCCACCTCAAGGCGGCTCGGCATAGAGGCCAGCAGCCTGTCCGCCGTGTCCTCACCAAAGTCACTACGCTCCAACGATCCGACAAAGACGTAGTCGATGCCGTAGAACTCGAGCCTGAGTTTCAGTTGATCCTCAGTGAGAGCTTCCCCTTCCGGCACAGTTCCTCCGCGGTAGATCTCTTCGGTATCTTCAATGCGCTTCCCCACCAATTCCGTACCGCCACGCCATTGGATCTCATGCCCAAGCCAACCGATAGTCGTCGGCAAGCCCGTGATTGCGGAAACGCGTCCGTAGTCCGAATAGTCGTCGCCGAACGCCTCGAGCACGTGGTCGCCGGAGTCGGCATTGTCCAGTAGCCAGTCGATTGCCACGGCATCATCGGGGAATCGATCACGGTACGTTGCGAGTCCGTCCAGTTGAACGCTGGTGGACGGCGAGCCCTCAATGCGTTCCGCTGCGCCAAGAGGGCCATAGGCGGCACCGACAAGCAACAGGGCAATCCCGCCCGCCCCTGCCACCACCACTACGCCTCCCACTGGCAAAGCTGCACGCACTCCCTGCGCAATTGCCCATGCAGTGCCTATGCCCGTCGCGATTGCCAGCAACGTCCACACCTGGTAATGCACCTTGAAGACGGTGTTCATGCGAACGCCGAATGAGTCCCAGACGTAGAACACCTCCGTAATGACGATGCCCATCGCGGCTGCGGCCACCAACAGGCACGCAAACTGGGTTCCCTGTGGCAGAGGGCCGCCCTCCCGTCCGGTCGGCAGCACCGCGAGGAATCCAATTGCCGCCAACGCCATTGCGGGCGCGGCCACAAGCCAGCGCACACCCACATCGGTCACTGTGGGCGCATCAACGGGGATTGGAGCGTCATGAGGCAGGAGAGTCCACCCAATCACGATGAATGTCCAAAGAATGAGCGGGAGAGCAGCCAGGAACGTGACGGCACCCAAGTACAGATTCGATACGTCCCTGTGTCTCAGCCGGGTGACGGCGAATACGGCGGGCGGGAGAATGGCCAGTGCCATCGGGCCCCATATGCGCGCATAGTGGCTGAGCTCAGTGCCGGATGCATGCACGGGCAGGACACCCCGCACGCCGCTGCTCACGGTCAGGTAGAACGGGGAAAATAGCGCCAGGGAGAGGATGGCGATCGCTGCTGCCGGGATCACGATGTCGAGAGTCGTCTGCTTGCTCAACAAGCCCTGCCCGAGCCCCTCTTCTCGCAGCCGCCTCGCCTTGATGGCAACTATTAGCAGCAGAACGTACGCCAACCAGTCCCAGGTGTTGATAAAGCCAAGCGCCCCGACAATCAGCGCGGTCAGGAAGAGTTCACCGGCGCGCTGTCTCGGCCATGACATGTCCGGGGCGTCCGGCTTGCACAGCCACGCAAACGCCACGGTGAGGGCAAGCAGGACGAATGGCAGCGACATAACATGCGGATGGAGATCGCCCAGCAAGAAGCTGAATGCGGGGAATTCATCGATGGGAGAAAGCACGCCCGGATCCTCGATGATGCGCGTGGAATCCCACCACCAGAAGCTGAATCCCGTCGCCCCTTCCAACGAAAGCGCTTCCGTTAGCGCTCGTATCCCGCCGCTCAGATTGCCCGCAATCAGCAGCGTAATGACGGCCGAGACGCCGCCAACAACCGCAAGAACATCGAGCCGCGGCGGCGGCACCCGAGTAATTCCGGCTCTCAGCACTGCGTTCATTGTCAGTGAAAATGCGGAGACGGCCGTGAGGGCAAAGAGCGTGATGAATGCGAGGTTGTAACCCGTTGTAGCCACTGCGCCGGTGAGTCGCGCCGGAATGCTGAAGATCAGGTAGCCAAAGTGGTAGTAACTGATGGAATGATCGGCCAGCCAAGGGTCGGCTGCGGGAAACGTCGAACTGCGGAGGGAACTTGCAAGAAATGCCAGGTCCATCGGCTGCTCGGTTGTGAGACCGGTGATAGCCGTAGAAATGGTGATGTCCGGCGCGAGGACGCGAAAGGTGGCAAACAGAACGAACGCGACCAGGAAGACGGCCTCGCTCGCCACAAGCAGCCGCCAGCGACTGCGGACAAAGTCGACCATCTCTTCACGGTTTTGTCGCGCTAATACGAAGCTCGCGCCGAGCAAAAGGGCAAGGACGGCCAGCAGGGAGAGTAGCCCATTATCCAGGACTCTTGCGGTGACGAGGGCCCAGTAGGCATAGGCCAGCACAAGAATACCCAAGACCTTGGAGACCCCATAGCCGCGGTCCGGCAGGTCACGGAAGAACGGGAACGCCCAGGCAAAGCCGGCCGCGCCAATGACCTGAATGAGGACGAGCCAGAGAACCAGGTGGAGCATGGGAGAATACTCCGAGCGCTCGCGCCTTTACGCGAGGAGCGCCGTCACGAACGCTTGGGCATCGAACGGCTCCAGGTCGTCGAGCCCCTCGCCGGTGCCGATATATGTCACGGGGACTCCGAACTCTCGCCGCACAGCGATCGCAATGCCCCCCTTGGAGGTGCCATCGACCTTGGTCAGGATTACGCCGTCCACACCAACGGCCCCCATGAACTCACGTGCCTGCGAAAGGCCGTTCTGCCCCGTCGTGGCGTCAATCACCAAGAGCACACTGATGTCCGCCGGGTCCACGGCTCGTTCCACCACGCGCCGCACCTTGCGCAGCTCATCCATCAGCGAGGTCTTGGTCTGCAAGCGTCCGGCGGTGTCAATGATGACGGTGTCCACGCCACGGGATTTGGCAGCGGCAACACCATCAAAAGCCACCGCGCCGGGGTCTGCGCCATGCTGTTGCGCAATGACGGGCGCGCCGATTCGCTCACCCCATATCTGCAACTGTTCGATGGCCGCCGCACGGAAAGTGTCCCCCGCCACCAACAAGACGCGCCGATTCTCCGTCATCTCGCGGCGGGCAAGCTTGGCGATGCTGGTTGTCTTGCCGCTGCCGTTCACGCCAACTACGAGGATGACACGGGGAGTACCCGATGCTGTTTGAGCTGAGGCGGGTGATGCACCGTTTACCGCAACGTCCACGAGTTCAGCCGCAAGGGCATCACGCAGATCGCCCGGTTTCGCGCCGCGAATCTTTTCGACGCGATCGCGGGTGTTGGAGATGAGCTCTTCGCTCAGGTCGAGACCGACATCTGCGCCGATCAGCGCCTCCTCGAGCTCGTCCCACACCTCCGGCGGAATCGAATTCCTGCCGAAAATGTTTGTGACACGGCCGAACCACGCCCGCTTGGTTCTGCCAAGACCCTTTTCGATGGATGAAGCCACAGGAGTGTTCTTCCGCCTAGTCCGCTGAATCCACGGCGGTCTCGGCATCCATGCGAATTTCGAGCGCGTTGGCGTGCGCGACAAGACCTTCCGCCCGTGCGATGGCGATGCCGCTCGGTCCCAGGGCCTGCAGCCGCTCCTCCGGCACAGATACGAGGCTGGTCACCTTGAGGAATTCAAAGACGTTGACTGGGGAACTGTACCGAGCTGCGCCGCCCGTCGGCATGGAGTGGCTTGGCCCTGCGATGTAGTCCGCCAGCACCTCGGGCGAGTGCTCGCCCACAAAGATGCCGCCCGCGTTGCGCAGGCGGGGGATCAGCGCGTGCGGATCCTGCGTCATGATGCAGAGGTGTTCAGGCGCGAAAGCGTTGCAGAAGTCGGCAATCTCATCGTCAGAGTCGACGATGACAAACCCGCCGGTCTGCGTTGAAAGATGCGCCGGAGAATTCTCCGGCAGGTCTCGCAGTTGGCGCTCCAGTTCCCTGCCCGTCCGTGTCGCCATTCGTTCTGAGGTTGTCACCATCACCACGCGTGCCTCGGGGTCGTGCTCCGCTTGCGCCAGCAGGTCTGCCGCGCACAACGCCGGATCGGAGCGATCGTCCGCGATGACCAGCGTTTCCGTCGCGCCCTGCAGGGAATCAACGCCCACGACACCATAGACGGCTTTCTTGGCCAGCTGCACGAGGAGATTGCCGGGACCGAAAATCTTGTCTACCTGCGGCACTGAGTCCGTGCCCAGCGCGAACGCAGCGACGCCCTGCGGTCCGCCGACACGAAACACACGATTGATGCGCGCGATGCTGCATGCAACGAGCGTCACCGGGGCAACGATGCCGTTGGCCCGTGCGGGCGTTGTGACGAATATCTCCGGCACGTTGGCAACGCGGGCGGGGATACCGATCATCAGAACGGTGGACGGGTACGCAGCCCGGCCGCCAGGCACGTAGATGCCGGCGCGCTGCACGGGGCGGATAAGTTGGCCAACGCCCCGCTCAAAATCCATCCAGCCGGTTCGCGACTGCTGCGCGTGAAACGCTTCGATTTCTTCCGCCGCCTTGTGCATCGCATCGATGACGTGGGTATCCACGCTGTCGTAGGCGCGGGCGATTACTTGCTGCGTCACCTCAAGCGCGGAAAGTTCTACGCCATCGAATTTGCGGGCAAGTTCCCGGATGCCCTCATCGCCGTCCACGCGCACCATCTCGATGACGCGTCGCACGCCCTCCTCAGGGGAAATCCTCTCACCGAACGCCCCCTCAAGAAACGAGAGTGTGGATTCTGACGCCTGCGGATTTAGCCATGGGTTGGCCGTAATCAGCCCGGCCCTGGCCTCCTCAAGTCCGCGAAAGGTCTTCATGCGAGGATCTCCTCCGCGTGCTTAACCGACTGCTCCATCGCTATCATTTTGTGCTTCTGAATGATGTCACGGGGGACACGGTCATAGACACGATCAAGCATCTCCTGCGGATCGGCCATCAATTGTTCAACCTCCACACCGTCAAGGTCGGGATCATCCAGGTAACGCGAGATAAAGCGCGGAAATTCCTCCCACGTGCCGGGCAGTGTCAGGACGCGGCCCGCCACAAAGGCGCTCCATTCCTGCAAAACGTTCTGCGAGATAAACGAGTCAGGCACGCCGTCAATGATGCTATTTGAAGCGATAATGTTCCTCTGCCAATCAGTCAATTGCTCGCGGTTGCCGCGTATACCAACCTCCAGTTCATATTGCATGGCACGATCCAGGATGTTCTTCGTCGGCTCAGCACCAAGATACTCATCATCCTCAAAAAAGGGGCGGTAGACGTTGACGATCCACGCCTCGTCCGCAGCAAGGTGGCTTGCGTAACCAACAAGGAATGCAGTCAATGCCCAGTCATCCTCCGGGGATCGAGAGACAAGGTCAGGTAGTGCCATTTTCATGCCGCGAAAGCCGTCTCCCGCTCTGCTCTCGGTGAGGTGGAAATAGTGCGTGTCCTCGCGCGGCTCTCGGGTCATCACACGGCGGTCAGGCGCAGTTGAGCCAAGCAGCGCGGGCCCAATGTGCTCCCGAAGTTCGTCAATACCCAGTTCGCCCACTAGTTCCTGGATAATGCTCAGGTGTACTGCCAGCATCGGCATAGGATCGACACCCGTTAGCGGAGCGGCAGTTCCGGCGGCTCGCCGAAATGCTGCGTGAGGGGAAATGCGATGACGTCCGTCGCCCCAATCGTCCGCAGTGATTCAGTCGCGACGAGTTGCTCGGTCTGCTGATGATTGATGACGAACGACACGGAAAACCACTGTTGCCCGTTGTCGCTGTCGAGGCTCTCACGCGTAACCACCGGGGCTATCGTGGGCCCCTTCAGTCCTACACTGCCCAAAGACGGCAGATCGAAAAGCTTGCGGGCAACATCTTCGGGGGTATTTCCGGGAACGTTGGCCATGACTACATAGCGCCCTTCTGCGTTGAGATTGGCCTGGATGTACTCAAGCACCAGCCAGGCAGACTGCACGGCCTGATCGTCATAGACTTCCTTGTTCACGCAGGCGACAAGCGCAGCGCTCGAGTTCAGTATCGGCCGAGGTGGATTGCCCAAACGCAGGCCGGTCAACGAATGGGCCGAAAGCGTCGATCCCGTGACAACGACATCTGCAATCAAGTCAGCCGCGCCCAGGCGTGGCAGCAACTCGTGCGAACCCTGGAACAATCTTACTCCCTTGCCGGAGATGCCGTGAGCCTCCATGTAGTTCTGCGTGAGGCCGGGATACTTGGTGGCGACGCGCAGATCCCGACCTAGTTGCCGGGCCCATCCCGTTAGATCGCCGACCGGAATATCCCCGGAATCGCCAAACCGACGGCTGGGCGCAGCCAACATCAGTCGACTGTGTCCGAATCCAAGATCAGGGATGAGGCATGACACGTTCTCCAGGCCGGTCAGGCTTTTCTCTTCAAACCAGTCGCGTCCGGTGATGCCCAGATGCGCGCCGCCCTCAGCAACGATGGACGGAATATCATCCGGCCTGAGAAAGACGGCCTCGCACTCAGGAATGTCGCGCACCTCTTCGACAAGGCCGGTCCCACGGCGGGACACGTGGATGCCGCACGCGTTGAGCATTGTCAGCGTGTCGTTTGCCAGTCGATTGTTACTGGGGAGAGCCAGCCGTAGCACGTTCGCCTCGCCTCTATCCACATGTGCCGCAATCGTCACATGGCCGCGGCACGCCAAATCATCATGTGTTCGTTCTTGTAGATTCTAGCGTAGGCCAAACTCAGAACAAAACGTCACCCACAACGGGGAGATTCTCGATAAAGTCCACGCCGTAGTAGCCGGCAATCGCGATAGCGGTCACAAGGATTAGCTTGCCCGCCGCCACGATGAGCAGAAAGCGCCCCAGTGGATAGCGAATCGCGCCTGCCCACACGCCTGCAAAGTCAAACGGTAGAGGGGTGGCCGCAAAGACGAAAATCGCCCAGCCACGCCATCGCTCCCCCATTGTTTCAAGCCTCCTGTACCACCTGCTCTCATCAATAATTGATGAGCCGCCGCGGCCGGCCATGTAGGCGGTAATTTCCCCCAGCGCGGCACCCGCCGCGCCAAAGAGTCCGATCAGCAGGGGGTTGAGCGTGCCGGAGACGGCGAAAATGACCGCATGGCCGGGCACGGGAAACAACACGACCGTCGCGCTGTTGATGAGTTGCAGCAGGAAGACACCGAGGTATCCCCAGTCGCCGAGCCCCTCGACGAAGCTCGCGTAGCGAATGAGCAGCACGATGACTGCGATCGAGATAACGAGCGCTCCACCAAGTTGGAGCGCTGCAACTAGGCGATTCTCTCGCCGCTGAGCGCCGGGAGACGCCGCCGTGGTGTTGTCCATCACCTCAACGTCACGTCGCCCGCGTGAACGACTTTGCGCTGTCCGTCATCGGTCTGAACGACCAGCGCGCCGCTTGGCTCAACATCCAACGCCAAGCCCTCAAACGTCGAGTCACTGCCGGACACCTTCACGCGATTACCAAGGTTGACGAGAGCCGAACGCCATTGGACAAACACATCGTCGCCCTCCTGCACGGCCATGTACAGCGCGTCCATCTCTTCCAACAGGGCGCAGAGCAGATCAAGGCGAGGGACCTCACTGCCCGTTTCCCTGCTGAGGCTGGTGGACGCTTCTGCAATCTCCGGGATGGAGGCTGTGTCCCAATTGACGTTGACGCCGATGCCTGCGACGGCGAACTGATCTTCTTCCGACTCCCCGCGCACGACCTCCACAAGGATGCCGCAGGTCTTGCGGCCACCGATGAGGATGTCGTTCGGCCACTTGATTTCCGGGTTGAGCTCCGGACAAACGCGGCGGATGGCTCGCGGAACGGCAAGAGCGCAGATCATCGACAATGACGGCAACAAGTCCGCACTCGGCCTCAACAGGATGGAGACGAGCAGAGACGACCCCGGAGGCGCAATCCACGTGCGGCGAAATCGCCCTCTGCCGCGTGTCTGCTCATCAGCCGTGATGGTCAAGCCCTCTGCAGTCCCTGCCCGCCCGGCCGCGGATACGTCGTCTTGCGTGGAGTGCGTCACCGGCAAATGCCGATACTCTGCGCCGATGATTCGTGTTGTGAGCCGCTGCTTGACCTCGGATTCATTCAGGACATCTGGCATAAAGATTTGTTCTCCCCATGGGATGACAGCGGCATCAGGTATCCGCTCCACCTATAATGATGCATATCGTTGCGACGCATTGTTGCGGGGGGAGTGGGGATTTCATGGAATATCGTCGATTGGGCAATTCGGGCCTGCACGTTTCAGCAGTCGGTTTGGGAACAAACAACTTTGGCAGACGGCTTGAATACGAATGGAGCGAGATCGTTATCAAATCGTCGCTCGATAACGGGATCAACTTTATCGACACGGCCAACATCTACAGCATGGGAGAGTCCGAGGAGCACATCGGCAGGGCTCTCGTGGGCAACCGCGAGGCGGCAATTGTCGCCACCAAGGGGGGCGGGCAGATGCGGCAGGGCCCGCATGGCAGCGGCAACTCCCGCAAGCACATCACGAGCGAAGTGGAAGCGAGCCTCAAGCGGCTTCAGACCGACTACATCGATCTCTACCAGATCCACTTCCCGGACAATGACACACCCATCGAGGAGACCTTGCGGGCTCTGGATGACCTGATCCGCGCCGGAAAGATCCTCTACATCGGCAGCTCCAATTTCGCGGTCTGGCAGGAGGTGGAGGCCGCGTGGTCGAGCCGGCATCTGGGCCTCAACAGCTTCGTCAGTTCGCAGCCGGAGTACAGCCTCATCAACCGCGACGTGGAGCGGGAGTTGATCTCCTTCGCCGTGAAGTACAACATCGGGATCATCCCCTATTTCCCCCTCGCGGGCGGCGTGCTCACCGGCAAGTACACGCAGGGCCAGGAGCCGCCGGAGGGCACGCGGATGTCCACCACGCCGGCGAACTTCCGCGGCCGCTTCATGAATGAGAGGACGTTTGCCATCGCCGACGTGGTCACAAAGTTCGCGGAGGAGAGGGGCCATACGACAGTTGAACTCGCCATCGCGTGGCTACTGGCCCAGCCGCAGGTGTCGAGTGTTATCGCGGGCGCGACACGGCCTGAACAGGTGGAGGCGAACGCCAAGGCTGCCGATTGGACGCTGACGGCTGGTGAGGTGGCGGAACTGAACGAGAAGCTGGCGGCGCTCGGCTAGCGAAAGGGCCTAGGCCTCTTCGACCACCGGCTCGCGGGCGGTCACACGAATGACGTAGTTCTGCGGGTCATCCTGTGTCGGAAAGTGACGCCCCTGCGCGAATAGCTCAGTCAGTCGCTGAAACAACAACGGCCCAACGTTAGCCACAGCCTCCTCCAGGTCGGCGGATATGGTGGACACGTCAGGGAAGGCGACGGGCGTGGCGCGGTACTCTCCCTCATCAGTGCGCTGGATCATGACGACATAGGGCGAAGTATCACCTCGCCTCGGATTGCGAACCCAAACGGTCCGCACGGGCGGCCATTCCTCCCTGGGGGTCTCACCGCCCTCGGCAGCGATTTGCCCGAGCGCTACCCCGGCATTGCCAGCCACGTCATCAAGCGCCGCGGCGCGCGTCGGACCTTGCCCGGTTACGTCCGGCACTGCGGGAATCAGTGCGCGATAGGAACCGTCCTCATTGGGCAGCAGAACCGCCGTATACGATGGCGCCATTTCCTCTCCCCGCTCCTACGCCCCTGCGAATATCGACGCTGCGGCGGACTCGGCCGCCTCCGCCAAAGGTCTCACATAGAGTCCGCCCGCGACAATCGCCAGGAGCAGCCCAAGAATCAGCAGCCACATAGTCCACGAGACGCTTATCGGCTGTGCGCCGTCCTCGGGCTGCTCAATATACATCTGTCTCACGATGTTCAGATAGTAGTACAGGGAAATGAGGCTGGCGAATATCGCTATACCGACTGGAACAAGGAATCGCGCACCGGCAGTGGCCACAACCGTGAACAGGTAGAACTTGGACGCGAATCCGATAAAGAATGGGAATCCCGCAAGACTGAACAACGCTCCCGTTAGCGCAAGGGCCAAGAACGGGTTGCGTCGCGCCAGTCCGGCCAAATCGCGCACGCCCTCTTTGCCGGTCTGCTGCCAGACTGCCAGGAGAACCATGAACGCGATCATCGTCGAGGCGGCGTAACTCACGCTGTGGATGAGCATTCCGGCTATCGGTTTCGTAGGATCGTCTGCGCCCAATGCCGCGATGCCGAGCAGTAAGTATCCCACCTGCCCAATGCTGGAATAGGCCATCAGTCGCTTCATATTGGATTGCAGGATGGCGACGAGATTGCCGAGCATCATGCTCAGCACCGCCAAGAGGATAAACACCCAGTCCCAGAAAAGGGCGACCGGCTCAAGGGCAACTGCAACGAGGCGAATCAGGAGGGCGAAACCGGCCGCCTTGGACGCGGCGGCGAGGTAGGCGGTGATGGGAATCGGCGCGCCCTCGTACACGTCCGGAGTCCACATGTGGAATGGCACGGCGGCGACCTTGAATCCCAGCCCTGCCGTTAGCATGGCGAGCGCTATAATTAGTCCGGGGCTTGGGGAGAGGGCGCTGAGGCCGCTTGCTACCTGATCGTAGCGGGTATCGCCCGTGAGGCCGTAGATGTACGTGATGCCCAGCAAGAGGAACGCGGAAGCAATCGCGCCGAGCAGGATGTACTTCATTCCCGCCTCGTTAGTTCTCTTATCCTTCCACGTGTACGACGCGAGGATATATAGGGAGAAACTCAGAAGTTCAAGCGAAATGTAGGCGGTGATCAGCTCGCCCGCCGCCGCCATGCCCATCGCGCCGACGGCGGACATCATCAGGAGGGCAACGAACTCGCCGGGGCTGTCGATGGACCGCACGAATTGCGCGGAACCGAGGATCGTCACCGCGGCGAGGATCACGAATAAAGCGAAGAAGAACGCCGAGTATGTGTCAAAGATGAGGATACCGCCGGCAAAGCGGTTCGATTCACCGTCGCTCGACAGGATGATAAAGACGCTGATGACGGCCATGACGGCCGCGCCGCCGTACACCAGGACTGTTCGGGAAAGGCGGGGAACAATGAGGTCGAGCGTGAACGCCCCGAATGCGAGGCCTGTGACGAGATAGCCCGGCAACAGCAGCGCCCAATTCATCGCGCCACAGCCCCTACACTGTCTCCGCCAGCACGGCCACGGCGACGATAATTACCGCTGCAATGGTGAAAATCAGCGCATAGTTGAAGACGTAGCCGGTCTGCATCCCACGAAGCAGGTGTCCCGCGTCCACCGTGCGCGCCGCGGGCCCGTCAACCCCGGCATCGTTAACCACGCGTCGGTCAACCTCACGGATGAAACCGGCAAAGACCAGCACGATACGGTCGATGACCCACTGCGCCGCAGCGTCGATGTAGAACCGGTTTTGGATGAGCTTTAGCGGCCCCGCAACCGCCTCAAGCACGGTGCCGTCGACACGCTCCTTGTTGTTCCAATAGTTCAGCCCAACGCCGATGCCGGCGACGGCGGTCAAGGTAGATGCCAGCGCCAACAGTGAGTTGAAATGGAACTCGCGGTGGCCGTCCGTGAGGAACTCAATGAAGTCCCAGCCGAACGAGAGGACAATGCCAAGGAATACTGCCAGCACCCCTAATGACACCAGGGGGATAGACATAAGCGGCGGTGGGTCATGGAGCCGCGCGGCGTGGTCTCCTTCTCCACCGTGGTCGCTAGGGGCTTGTGCCGGCTCTCCCTGAGCAACAACCAGCGCGAGTCTAGTCATATACAGGGCGCTGAGGAATGAGGCAATGATCGCGCCAAAGAAAAGCAGATAGCCGGGCAGCGTCTCGATCTCAAGCGCCGGGGCGAGAATGCCCTCCTTGGAGAAGAAGCCGCTCAGAAACGGAATTCCTGCCAAAGACAGACTGCCGACAACAAGCGCGGCTGCGGTGAGCGGCGCGGCGATGCGCAGCCCGCGCACTTCGTAAATCGAGGCCGCAGAGACGTGGATGGCATGGAGCGCCACCCCCGCCGTCAGGAACAGGAGGGCCTTGAAATAGCCGTGTGTCAATAGGTGGAACATGCCGCCGCTTGGGTCGCGATGGGAGGGGTCATGCGCCAGACCGGCCGCGCCAAGTGCCAGCATCATTAGGCCAAGTTGGCTCACCGTCGAATAGGCGAGTATTCGCTTGAAGTCGATCTCTCCCAGCGCCAACAGTCCCGCCAGAACAGCGGTAATCAACCCGATCACGGCCACGAACCACAGAACGCCTGGGGCTTCCACGAACAAGTCAAACATGCGTGCAACGAGAAACACACCCGCAGCCACCATCGTCGCGGCGTGGATCAGCGCGCTGACGGGCGTGGGGCCCTCCATGGCGTCCGGCAGCCAGATGTGGAACGGGAATTGTGCGCTCTTGCCCATCGCGCCAAGGAAAAGGAGGAACGCCACCAGTGCCGCCTCCCCGCCGCTCAATGATGCGATAACCTCCCGGATATCGAACGTGCCGGTGCTGAGATAGGCGATGATGATGCCGATAAGCAAGCCGACGTCGCCGAATCGGGTTGTGATAAAGGCCTTTTTCGCCGCTTCAGCCGCCGAACGTCGTTCCCAATAAAAGCCAATGAGCAGGAACGAGCAGAGCCCCACCAACTCCCAGGAGATGTAGAGTAGCAGCAGGCTGCCCGTCAGAACGAGCGCGAGCATGGACGCGGCGAACAGAGAATGCGCGGCGAAGTACCATCCGAAACGCTCTTCGCCTTTCATGTACTCCAATGAATACACCTGTACGGCGAGCGACACGGACGTGACGAGGATGATCATCATCACCGAGAGGCTGTCGACGATGTAGCTCAGCCCGAACTCAGAGCCTCCCGCAGATAGCCAGACCACGGTTCCGACGTATTCACCGTTGGCAAGGTAGTCGCCCAGCACGCCGAGCGAGCCGATGAACGAGATGCCAATAGCTGCGACGCTCACATATGACGCGGCCTGCGGCAGGATTTGCAGCCGCCCGATGGCAAGAATCACGAATGCCGCAAACGGCAGCGCGGCGATAAGCCACGCCTGTTCTGCGCCGATTGGGATTGCGTCCAGCAGGGCCGTCACTCTTTTGGCCCCCTACTGCTGCAGTGTGGAGATGCGATCCAGGTTGACCGTCTCCCAGTTTCGGAACATGCGGAGAACAATTGCGAGGGCGAGACCAACCTCCGCCGCCGCAATAGTGATCACAAAGATGATGAGCACGTGCGCGATGGCCTCAGTCCCCACCACGTAGCGAGCAAATGCAATGAGATGGACGTTCACGGCATTGAGCATCAGCTCAATGGACATGAGGACGAGCACGGCGTTGCGCCGGGCTAACACGCCGTATAAGCCCAAGCAGAAGAGCGCCGCGCCCAGGATGAGCATAAACTCAAGGACAGTCATGCACCCTCTCTCCCACCTCGCGTCAGCACTACCGCCCCAACCAGCGCGACCAAAAGCACCAGAGACGCAATCTCAAATGGAATCAGGAAATCGGTGAAGAGCAGTTCGCTCAGGGCGGTGAACTCTGCCATCGGGTCGGTTCCGGGTTCCCGGGTCCGCCATGGCGTCGCCAACGCAGCTGCAACGAGCAATGCGAATAGCCCAACGCAAGCCATTGCCGCTAACGGGCGTTGGGCGTTGTCTTGCACATGGGTCTGCTCCGGCGCGCGGGTCAGCATGATGGCGAACAACAAGACGATCGTGATTGCACCGCCGTAGATGAGCACCTGCGCGAGGGCGATGAACTCCGCCAGCATCATCAGGAACAGGGCCGCGACTCCGACAAGTGAGATTAACAGGAACACGGCAGCATAAACGACGCTCCGCGTTGCGACGACGCCGACGGCTGCGGCGACCGTTAGTATCCCGATTGCTCCCAGTATCGCGGTCTCGATCATTCGGTGCCCGTTCCGGGTTTGGATTCGTCCGATTCGGATTCACTGTCAGAGGAATCTGCGTTGGCAGCTTCTTGTGCCGCGCGCTCGGCAGCGCGTTGGGCGCGAAGTTCGGCGGCCTTCCGCCGAGCTTCGGCCACTCGCGGATCTACGGCGGGCGCGTCATTCGATGCCTGTTCAGGAGCAGGAGTCTCCGTCTGTTCAGGTGCGGCTTTTGTAGTCTCCGCAGGCGGAGCCTCGCCTCGTTCGGCGGCGCGTTGCGCACGGAGTTCGGCGGCCTTTGCTCGCGCAGCGGCTACACGGGGGTCAACGGCGGGCGCGTCACTGGAAGCCTCTGCCGGTGCGGCTGTTGCCGCCTCAGCAGGTGGAGCCTCGCCACGCTCTGCGGCTCGTTGGGCCCGTAGTTCAGCGGCCTTGGCACGAGCAGCGGCCACGCGATCATCGCTTGACGCCGGCGTTCCGACTTCAGTGGTTCCGCCGCTCTGGGCGGCGGCGCGGCGCGCCGATTTCTTGGCCTCGGGCGGGGACCACCGTCCCTTCGCCTCCTGTTCCTTGCCCGCTTCGAGCAGTTGGTCAAGGTCATAAACAAGATTGGGGCGGGCATACTGGCTGGCGTCAAAGTTGTCGGACATGATGATCGCGTCGAAGTTGCAGTACTCCACGCACAGACCGCACATGATGCAGTCGGCGACGTTCAAGTCGAAATACTCAACGATTTTGCGCCGGCCGCTGTCACCTTCGGCGTGTTTGGGGTTGTCCATCATGGCGACGTCGATGCAGTCCGTGGGACAAATCCGCATACAGACCAGGCAGCCCGTGCAATACGGCTCCGGCACATCTTTGTCCCAGGTGAGCACTGGATGCGCCATGAATCGGGGCGCGAGTGTGGGGGCGACGGACGGGTACTCCGCCGTGACGGGCGGCTTGAAGGCCAACTTCATTGTGGTAACCAAGCTCTTCAACGTTCCTAACATGACTATTGCGCCCACCTTTGCCTGAATTGTCGGAGTTTCTGCTCTCTGCGCCGCTGAATGTAGATGCCGGTTGCTGCGGCTAGCACGATGCTCACCACGCTGATTATCACGCTAGTCAGCCACAACTCCCAACCGTTTTGGTGTTGAATCCAGACCACTGTCGCGACCACCAGCAGATTGACCAGCGACGCGGGTATGGCGATTTTCCACGCGAACGCCATAAGTTGGTCAATTCTGAGCCGAGGCAGCGGCGCGCGTATCCAGAACACGACGAGAATGATAGCCACGATCTTGATAAGCAGGTAGAAGGGTTGCAAGAACGGCAACTCCTCGGAGAACGGTCCGCTCCAGCCGCCAAGGAAGAGGATTGTCGCGAGGAACGCCATTGTCGCGAGTCCCGCGTACTCGGTCAGGAAGAACACGCCCCAACGGATGCCGGAGTATTCCACGAACACGCCGCCAACAATTTCTTCTTCGGCGTGTGGAATATCAAAGGGAATGCGAGCAGTCTCCGCCAGCGCGCCAACAAGAAAGAGAATGAACCCCAGCGGCATGATGAGCAGGTACGGCACACTGCCCTGCGCCTCCACAATGCCGGCAAGGCTGAAAGGTCGATCCGTTGCCGTCTGCGCGAGCAGTCCGACGGCCAACACGGCAAAGACCAGCGGCAACTCGTAGCTGATTAGCTGCGCGGCGTTTCGGGCACTCCCCAGCAGAGCGTACTTGTTGTTGGAGGCCCACCCGGCCAGCACATGGCCGACCACGGACAGCCCCAGGATGGCCACGACATAGAACAGTCCGATATCGAGATCGCTCAGCACCCAGTCGGGGCCGAACGGCAACACCATCCACAGCATGAATACCGGTGTGAAGATGAGCAGCGGCGCCGCGTAGAAGATGACCAAGTTGACGCTGCCCGGCCGCACGTCTTCCTTCAGCATTAGTTTGATCGCGTCCGCAGCCGTCTGCAGGATGCCGGATGGTCCGGTACGGGACGGCCCCACACGCTGTTGCAACCGCGCGAGCGTCTTGCGTTCCGCCCAGATCACGCCGAGCACGGCGGTGAGAATGCCGTTGAACAGCACAAAAACGACGATGGCGATGGTGATGAGGTCCAGTAGGCTCATCGATCCACCTCGCCAAGAACGATGTCCATTGAGCCGAGAATCACTGTGGCGTCGGCAAGGTATGAGCCACGGATCATCGCAGGGAGAGCCATCAGGTTGCAGAAGCTCGGCCCGCGAATCTTGAGGCGATACGGCTGAACCGTTCCGCCCGACGAGACGAGATAGACGCCGAGATCGCCGCGTGGGTTCTCCCCATGCACGTACACGTCCCCCTCCGGGGGCCGGAGGATCCGTGGCACGCGGCCCAGAAACGGGCCGTCCGGCAGCTTGTCCAGCGCCTGCCCGACAATGGAAATCGACTGCTCAATCTCCAGCATCCGAACCATATAGCGGTCGTAGCAGTCGCCGTGCTGCCCCGTCGGAACACGGAAATCCAGTTCTTCATATACGGAGTATGGATCCGCCTTGCGAATATCGTAATCGATGCCACCCGCGCGCAGCAGTGGCCCCGTCACGCCATAGTCGAGCAAATCCTCCGCGGGAATGCCGCCGATGCCGGCGGTCCGCTCGATGAATATCTCGCTTTCCGTCAGCGTGCCCCGCGCCTCGTCGTATCCGACCTTGAGTTGATCCAACAGGGTGCGAACGGCGGGGACGAACCCGTCCGGCAGGTCTTCCTTGACTCCACCCACACGGAAGTAGTTGTGCATCATGCGCGCGCCAGTGACGCCCTCAAAGATCTGCTGAATCCTCTCGCGGTCGCGGAACCCGAGCATGACGGGGTTCATCGCACCGGTGTCCAGCCCATACGTGCCGTAGAACAGCAGATGGCTCGCGATGCGGTTGAGTTCGGAAAGGATCAGGCGGATGTAATCGGCGCGCTCTGGAACCTCCACTCCCATCGCCTTCTCAACCGCCCGCACGTAGACCCATTCGTTGTTGAAATTTGCCACGTAGTCCAGACGGTCAAAGAGTGTGGTGATCTGTTGAAAGTTCTCACCTTCCGCCAGACGCTCGGACCCGCGATGCAGGTAGCCGATGTGGGGGTACACGTCAACAACCCGCTCACCGTCAAGCGTCAGCACCATGCGGAACACGCCGTGGGTGGCGGGGTGCTGCGGCCCCATGTTGATGCTCAACTCCGCCTGCTCCGTGGCGGGGTCGCGCACGATGTTGGCCGACAACCCGGAGTCAGTCACCATAGAAAGTCACCTGTCCCGGCATTTGATAGCTCTTGCGTCCGGGGAATCCCTCGAATCCCTCATACAAGATCAACGGCGAGAGGTCCGGATGGCCGCGAAACTCGAGACCAAAGAGGTCATGCCCCTCGCGCTCGTGCCAGTCCGCCCCCATCCAGACGCCAATTGCAGTTGGAATCCATGGGTCGTCGATGGGCGCGCGCGTCTTTATCACCAATTTGTGCGGATGGGACAATGAGGCGAGATGATAGACCGCCTCCAGTTCGTCCTGCCAGTCAACGACAGACAGGCAACGGAGGTATTTGAAATCGAGTTCCGGGTCCGATTTGAGCGCTACGCACACGTCAGCGACGGCCTCACGCGGGACGCGTAACTGAAGTTCATCGAACGAATAGTCGACGGATTGCGCATTCTCCCCGGCAATCTCTCGCACGCGCGCCTCGATTGGTGAGGGCGCGGCGGAGCCCTCGGGCCTGTCTTCGGACGTCACCTACAGACCCCTCTTGAGCCGCGGCTCATCCTGAATCTTGCGCTGTAGCTCAAGGATGCCGTGCTGCAATGCCTCCGGGCGCGGCGGGCACCCCGGCACGTAGACATCCACCGGAATGATCTGATCCACGCCCATCACGACGGAATAGGAGCGAACGTACGGCCCGCCGCATGTCGCGCACGATCCCATTGCGATAACCCACTTGGGCGCCGGCATCTGTTCGTAGAGGAGCTTGATTGGCTCTGCCATCTTCTTGACGACCGTTCCCGCCACGATCATGACGTCGGATTGACGCGGGGAGGGCCACGTGACCACACCGTAGCGGTCGAAATCATGCTTGGGCATATAGGCGGAGATCATCTCGATGGCGCAGCAAGCCAGCCCGAACGTGAGTGGCCACAGTGACGACTTTCGCGCCATCGCAAACAGCTCCTCCGTCTTGAGGGTGATCACCCCGGACAGGCCACTCTTCTGATGCGCCGCCAGGTTCTGTAGTGCCGTGCGGGACTCAGGGGTCGAGATGATAGGGCCTTGCCCAATGCCCCCCTGTTGTCCGCCCGCAGGTTCAATATTCATCGCCAGGACAGCACCCCCTTACGCCATGCATAGACCAAACCAAAGAACAACACAACCAAAAAGATAACCATTGAATAGAAAGCGGCGGCGGGCAGATCAAGGAATACGAACGCCCAGGGGAAAAGGAAAACAGTCTCCACCGCAAATATAAGGAAGAACAGAGCGAAGAGATAATAACGGACGTTGTAGCGGGTGTTGCCCTCACCCGTAGGCAGAATACCGCACTCATAGGCAATGCCCGAGAGGCTGGTGGCGCTGCGCGGGGCGAGTATCCAAGAGATGACAAAGAAGGATAGTACGCCGCCGAACCCGACAATAGCGGCTATCCCTACAGCGGCCCAGTTGAACGCGTACTCAGCTGGCATTCCCCTGCACTCCTGTCGGCCAGTCTATGTGCGGCTCAGAGACGGTGTCAACGAACGTCAGTCTACTCATCCGATGCGCCCCAGAAGAGCCGTCACGCTGCCGTCAATCAACTCAATCCAGGGGAACGGCCATATGCCGATTGCGACGATGAATGCGATGAGGAGGCCACCGGCCGCGAGTTCCACACGCGATGCATCCGTCAGTCCCTGCCATCGGTCGCTGACGGGACCGAAGAACACTTTACCAAGCAGCCTCAATACGTACACCGCAGTTACAGCTGCAGCGAAGACGCCGAGAACACCTACAAGCGGATACGTATTGAACGCGCCGATAAAGACAAGCAATTCCGCGACGAATCCGCTGAGGCCGGGTAGCCCCAGCGAGGCTAAGCCGGCGATGGCAAAGAACGTTGCCGTGCCGCCCATCCGCTTGGCCAGTCCCTCCAGCACGCCGATGTCACGACTGTGCGTGCGGTCATAAACCGCGCCGACAAGCACAAAGAAGAGGGCCGTCATGACACCGTGGGAGAACATCTGGAGGACAGCACCGTTGACACCCAGCGGGTCAAGGGTCGCGAGCCCCATGATCACGTAGCCCATATGGCTGACGCTCGAATACCCAATGACGTACTTGAGATCACGCTGCCCCAGGGCTGATATCGCGCCGTAGACGACGTTGACCGTCGCGAGGATGATCAGCACGGGCATCCATGCCTCCGCGCCTTCCGGGAACAGGTCCATGCCGATGCGAAGGATGCCGTATGCGCCCAGTTTCATGAGCACACCGGCGTGCAGCATGCTGACGGACGTGGGTGCGGCGACGTGCCCGTCCGGAGACCATGTGTGGAACGGCCACAGCCCTGCCAGCACACCGAATCCAACAGCGACAATCGGGAAGAAGAGCAGCTGGAATTCGCGCGAGTATTCCTCGTTGTCGCGTAGGCTGAGGAAGTCGAACGTCGGGTTCTCCGCAAAGATGTAGAGCGCGATCAGAGCCACCCACACCAGGACGCTGCCTAGGCTAAGCATGATGGTCAACTTCATCGCGCTGTATTCCTTGGTGCGGCTGAACAGCAGCGGCGGCACGTAGGAGCGGAAGTCCGTCGAACTGCCCCACACGCCAATCAGCAGATACATAGGGATGACGGCGAGTTCGTAGAAGAAGAAGAAGAAGAACAGGTCAAGCGCCACAAAGACGCCGTAGACGCCCGCGATGAGCAGCAGGAAGAGGACAAAGAATTCCTTGGTTCTGTCAGGAAGACGCCACGCGACAAGTGTTCCGGCAAAGGCAACAACGCCGTTCAGCAGCACCATCAGCGCGGATATTCCGTCGATACCGAGAGTGAATCCGACTCCGAGGCTTGGCAGCCATTCGACGCGGGTCAACGGCCAGAACTCGGCGCCCACCGGCGCGTTGAGGTAGTGGCGAAGCGTCAGGTAGATCGAGAGAGCGAACGTGATGCCCGTGACGGCGGTAGCGATGCCGCGTATGGCGGTGATCTGGCGACCGGGGACGAGAATAAGCGCCAGTCCGCCCACGAACGGCAACAGTACTAATAGGCTTAAGACCAGCTCGTCTGCCTCAGCCACCCATACTCCTCCGACCACAACAGGTCAGCGGCCCCTACCCGCCAATAATAACAGTGACGGACGGTCACTTCCCTCTCCCGTCATTCTGGCGCATGCCGGAATCCATCGCGTTCCCTCCTGTGGCAGCGGAAATCCAGAACCCGGAACACGACCGGCCCCATAACGCCCCCCTTATGGAGGGGTCAGATACACTTGCCATATGGACTTCTTCAACGTTGGGGGGCTTGAGCTTCTCTTTCTCGCCGGCCTCGCCATCATCATCGTCGGGCCATCACGGGCCGCGGAGATCGCAGGCGAGATCGGCCGGCTCGTCGCTCGCGCCCGCCGCACTATCAACTCGATGACGGAGGACTTGCAGACGCAGGCGCGTGAAGAGACAGAACCCCTTCGCTCTGCCCGTGAATCCATCCGTGATGTGGAATCGGAACTCCGTCGTCCTTTTGACCTGCCGGAAGGTCGTTCAAATACCGGGCAGGCTGAGTCACCACCGGAGGAAACAACCCCGTCTGATGAAAGTGAACAGTCCGCGGGCGAGACCGAGCCGGAGGACGGCCGGTGACAACACCTGAGCCGGAGGGCGTGTCAGGCGCGACGATGCCCCTGTCCGCGCACCTGCGTGAACTGCGGAAACGGCTCATGTGGACGTTCATCGTGGTGGGCATTGGCGCCATCGGCGCGTTTGCCATCGGAAATCGGCTCGTTGACGTGTTGCTCATTCCGTTTCCGAACGACATTGAAGTCGTCCAGATTGATGTCCTTGAGGGCGTTCGCGTCCGCATGAAGATTGCCCTCCTGGGGGGAATCATCGTCGCATTCCCGATGATCCTCTATCAGACCATTATGTTCGTCCGCCCTGCGCTGACAGGCTCGGAAAAGCGCTTTGTGTACATAGCCTTACCCATCGTGAGCGCGCTGTTTGCTGCGGGAATCCTGTTTGCGTTTTTTGTGCCTATACCGGTGATGATGCAGATCCTCCCTCAATTCCTTGGTGACGAAATTGAACCGCAGATACGCATCGACAGCATTGTCGGCACGACGGTCTGGCTCATCTTTGCGATGGGGTTGCTCTTCGAGCTGCCAGTCATCATGTACCTGCTCGCCCGCATCGACATCATCGATCCGGCGAGCCTGCGAAACAAACGACGCGGCGCTATCCTGCTCTCATTCGTCGCCGCCGCGATCATCACGCCCACAGGCGACCCAATCAACATGGTCATCTGGGGCATCCCTATCTGGGTGCTTTATGAGGTCGGCCTGCTTATGGCGCGATTGGCCGCGTGGCAGCGGACCCGATCTGAATCCTCGCGCTAATCAACCCATTCGTTCGATGCCGGGGTAGGTGTCGAAACCGCGATCGAAGCTCAAAATACGACTAATGGCGGCGCTGTTCATGACGGCTATGTGGAGGGCATCACGGGCCGACAACTCTCGTATTTCGTGGACTATCGCCTTGGCCGCCTGAACTTCAGCTATGCCGAATGTCAGGACGTCATCTACTATGTCGTCAAGGGCTTCAAACGCGTCGTCCATGGCCTCCAGGCGTCGCATCGAGGCATATCTATGGAGGAGTTCTTGATAGACTTCCACACTCGTGACGAGGCGCTCCTCTTCTTGCACGAGTCGCGAAAGAATGCCGGTAACACGATCCTTGTTCGGCTGATCATCGCCCACCAGATACATCGGTACGTTTGAGTCAACAAAGATCACGAGAGATTGCGGCCGACCTCGATTTCTTCAAGCATTACGTCGATGTCCGCCGTTGGGTGCCTATGCCGATACGCCTTCGCTATGGCACGGAGCTTTGCCTCAACCATATCAGTCTGTTCACCCCGCGCCTTGCGCAGGGTCTGCCGAACCCACTCCGCGACGGTCACGCGTTGGCCACGGGCTACACTTTGAATTCCCGGTATTCTTCTTCATCCATCAGAACTTGCAGTCGTTTAGCCATATCAGCAGTATATCTTACTCATTTCGCTGCAGTCATGCCTCACACCATTCCCGCTCCAAAACGAGAAACGCCGCCCGTGGGCGGCGTCTGGTTTGCTTGGAGCCGGTCTCAGGGCGCTAAGTCTTTGCCGTCGTTGAGTCGGACTCCGAACTCTCCGTGGGCTCCTCAGCCGGCTTATTTTCCTCCAGCTGCGCGCCCTTGCGGAACTCCCGGATGGAGCTTCCCATGGAGCGCGCCACCTCAGGCAGTTTCCTGCCCCCGAAGATCAATAGGATAATCGCCAAGATGATGATTAGCTCCGGTATATGTGGAATCGACATATTGCCTCCCTACCACTGCCCACAGTATACGCGATGGGTCTAGCTTTGCCGCCCTACCCAAGAATCAGTGTGCCGAACGCGAATATGAAGAATGTCGCAATGCCCAACAACCCTGCGCCAAGCGGCACCATCAGCATTGTCAGGATCGCCTGCGTTCCCATAAATCGATTTGCCTCGCGAATGGCGATGTAGGTCAGACGAATGATGGCCAGCGCTGTCAGAACGATTCCCAGGGTCATGACCCATGGCTGAGCGCCGCCCGCGATTAGCCAGAGAAGTGCCGTCGGGACGAGCAGCCACAGAGACAGGGCCGCAAATGTTGTCGCAGACAACTCCTCGGCGATGCTCGCCTCGCCCTCGAACACCTTGCCGATCAGATGGAGAAGGACCGTGAAGAACAGAAACACCGCGTACCCGCCCGCGACGAATCCCATCGCGCCGACCGCTGCTTCCATCACTCCCTCGTAGTCCGAAATCAGCCCACCGAAGCCAAACAGCGCACCGGTGATGGCGAGACCGAGAACGAGAATCCCGGTCCCACGAAATAGTGGTTGGTCGATAGCGATATCGCTGAACGAGTACGTCGGCGTCCACACGATGCCACGCAGGTAAAACGTCACGGGCCGCTTGCGACGCTCTGCGCTCTGCGCCCCGCTCTGTTGCCCCTCTAATCCCGCCGAAGGATCAATAAACATCAATCCATACTACGCGGGAGGCAAGGTTAAAGCGCGTGGGCGGCGCTTTCGCGCCGCCCACCAATCTCGTTTCGTGCGGCAATTCGCTGCTTATCAGACGCGTTAACCCGTGGCGATGCCCAGCCCCACGACGATGGCAACGAGGACAATGATCAGCAGGATGAACAGGATGACGCCCACAACAATGGCGGCGAAGAAGGACGCGATACCGCTCAAAACGGCTATACCGGTGCTGATTCGGTAGTTCTCACGGATGAGGAGAATAGCCAGCACGATTGTCCAGACGAGCACCACAAGGCTAACCACCCCGGCGATCGCCTCAAACGCAGATGATCCGTCCTCGCCTCTGACAAGAACATCGAGCAGGGAGGGAACAACCGGAATGAGGCTCAGGATAGAGAGCATCATCAAGCCGGCCAGCATCCCTGTGTAAGCCCCATCCCCGCCAAACAGCTTCGAGATGAGATGCACGATCAGGGAGAAAAAGCCCAGTTCAACCACGACGAAAGCGACGAACAGGAGGGTTCCAATGACGACGAATCCGACACCAATGTTGATTTCCTCATCGGCGAATTCTTCAAATGTCGCCGTGTCCAGCCCCAAGCCGAATGAGACGACGCCGTTCAGAATTGCCACAATCAGCAGCGTCAGCAGGCCCAGCCCCACCGGACGCTCATCCACAATCTGTTGGATCGTGTGAACGGGCCGCACAATTAACCCAATGTACGTGCTCAATAGCATCTTTTCGCCTCCTGCCCGTCCGGGCAATTCTCCCGTGCTGTCACAATCTCGACGACTGTGGGAGTCGGGGCCTCGATCACCACCCTTTAATTCTAGGCCACAATGCAACATAACACCCACGCTGCGCCAATCCTGTGCGCTACAATGAGGCCATGACGGACGCCCTGCTTGAAACTCAACTAAACTTCCCCATGATTCATCGCGGCAAGGTCCGCGATACGTATGACCTCGGCGACGACACGCTGTTGCTCGTCGCCACGGATCGGGTCTCCGCTTTTGATGTAGTGCTGCCAACCGGCGTTCCCGGCCGCGGCATCGTTCTTTCCGAGATCTCGGCGTTCTGGTTCCGCCGTTCCGGCTATGAGTTCCCCAACCACTTCATCGGCATGGCGCATGAGCCGGAGGTCGCCAACCAATACAAGCTTGGTGACCTGGATGAGGCCGTCGCTCGCCGCGCGATGGTGGTCAGGAAAGCAGAGCGCATCGACATCGAATGTGTTGTGCGTGGGTACATCACCGGGTCAGCGTTGGCGGAATATCGCAAGTCCGGTTCGGTTCAGGGCCATGAATTGCCCGCGGATATAGCCGATTCGCAGGCCTTTGAGTCGGCACTCTTTACTCCCACCACCAAGGAGGAGACGGGCCACGATCTGCCGCTGACGATAGACGAGTTGTGGAAGCAGGTGGGCGGCAACATCGCGTGGCCGCTTGAGGAGCACAGCCTCGCTCTCTACCGGATGGCGTCCGAATATTCGAGGGCGATGGGCGTGATCCTGGCGGACACCAAGTTTGAATTCGGCATCATCGACGGCAAGATTTCAGTGATCGATGAGCTGCTGACGCCGGACTCCTCCCGCTATTGGGATGCAACTATCTACGAGGCCGGCAAGTCACAGCCCAGTTTCGACAAGCAGATCATCCGTAATTGGTTGATCGAATCCGGCTGGAATCGCGAGCCGCCCGCGCCGGAGCTGCCGGACGACATCGTACAGCAGACGATCGACAAGTATCGCGATGTGTATCAGCGGCTCACCTCAAAGGAGCTTGCCCTGTGAGCATCGGGCGGGTTGTTGGAAGCGCTCTCATCGGGGTAGCGGCGGCGATTATGCTCTACACCATCGTGGGCGCGGTCAGCACGGTATGGGGCGTGGCACAATTCGAAGAGATGCCGATCACCGTCAAGCTCTTCCTTCCCGTGATATTTGGCACGCTTGCCGGAACGCTGGGCGTGATGGCCGTTCAGCGAGTCCGCAACCGCAGGCATCCCCATAACGCGGATGGGTCCGCGCAGAACTGAGCCACGAAGCGGCATTCTACAGCAGGATGGCGAACTACGTTGCACGAATCTATGTGACACCCAAGCCGGGTGTTGTCGACCCGCAGGGGCTGTCAATCCTGGGCGGACTGAGGAACCTGGGGTACGATTCTGTCTCCGCCGTGCGGGCTGGGCGCTACCTTGAGGTGCAGCTTGGGGAGGCGCCGTCACGAGAGGCGGCCGAGTCCCGGACGACGGACATGTGCCGTCAATTGCTTGCGAACCCTGTCATTGAGGATTATCGGTTTGAGGTGGAGGAGAGCGACTAGCAGCTAGTCCGTCAGCGTGCCCTTGGTGGAGGGCGCGACACCCGCAAACCGCTCATCACGACGCGTCGCCGTATCCAGCGCTTTCGCGAGCGCCTTGAACGTCGCTTCAGCGATGTGGTGGTCATTGACCCCGGCGTGCTGGACAACGTGCAGATTAATGCGCGCCTCCCGCGCGATGGACTCCAGCACGTGGGCGACCAGCTCGGTCCGCAGGTCACCCATCATACCCGTGTTGAACTGCAGGCCGATGGCCGCGTACCCCCGACCACCGAGATCCACCACCGCCGTTGTCAACGCGTCATCCAGCGGGACCGTCTCGTGAGCCATGCGGCGAATGCCGGTGCGGTCGCCCAAGGCCTCACCGAGCGCGCGTCCGATTACGATGCCCGTGTCCTCCGCCGTGTGGTGGCCGTCGGGATCATTCAACCCTTCAGCGCGCACGGTGAGATCAAAGCCGCTATGCCTGCCCAGTTGATCAATCAAGTGGTTGAGCATCAGGGAGCCGGTGCTCACATCGTATTGCGCGCGTCCGTCAAGGTTGATCGACACTTCGACAATAGTCTCCCTTGTCTCGCGCCGGATGGTGGCCTGGCGAGGCGCAGTCGCTCCTTCCCCTGTCACTTCTGAGCCTCCATTTCCTCACGCAGGGCTGCGATCAGGCGCTCATGATCCCGCGGCCGGCCGACACTGATGCGAATGCAATCGCGCAGTTCCGGCGTGTTGAAGTGTCGCAGGGCGATTCCACGATGAAGCAGAGATGCGTGCAACTCCTTCGCGTCGTGTTCCAGGAACCGCACAAGTAAGAAATTAGCGTCTGATGGAAAGACATGGGCGCTTGGTAGTGAACGCAACGCCTCTTCCAGGACGGCACGCTCTTTCACGATGGTGTTCACAGTCGCCAATGCGTTTTCCAAATCTTCAATGGCAGCGATGGCCGCCGCTTGCGCCAATGTGTTGACGTTGTATGGCGGCTTGACCGTCATGAGGACTCCGGCCAGATCGGGCGGGAAGATGCCGTAGCCGACGCGCAGGCCCGCCAGCCCCGCCCATTTGCTGAAAGTTCGGAGGAAGATGACGTTGGGATACTCATCCACCAGGTGCATGAGCGATTTTCCGGAGAACTCCGCGTACGCCTCATCAACAATCGTGAGGGCCTCGGTCTCTGCTACGGCTCGAATCTCTTCTTCGGTCACGCTGTTGCCGGTCGGGTTGTTGGGCGTCGATAAAAACACAATCGACGCATTGCACGCCGCCTCCACAAGACGGGGCAAATCAATGGAAAAATCATCTTGACTGCGTGGCACACCGATAAAGCGAGCGCCGGAAAGGTCGGTCTCGACCGCATACATTCCAAATGTGGGCGTCGCAACGACGACGGTACCTTCCGATCCTACGAATAGCCGCGCCAAGAGGGCAATGAGCTCATCACTTCCCGACCCGGCAACGATACGCTCGGCATCAAAACCCGTGTACTCCGCAAGGCAGGTTCGCAGCGCAGCATGGTCCGGATCCGGGTAGATGTTGGCGGCGTCGAACGACTCTATGAGTGCTCGGACGCGGGGCGGCGGGCCGTAGGGATTCTCGTTAGCGTTCAGCTTGACGATTCCCTCTTCACCTGCGTCGCTCTCTGCTTCAAGCCGCTCCGGCGGGGCGACCGGCTCATACGGCTTCATATTCCGGTAGCGGGGAACTAGTCGGTCAAGAAGCGGTACTGAAAGGCGTGTGCGCTGTGCCGTCATAGCGTTTCTATTATTGCATGCCGCCTATTCGTCGACAGACACTGCGGTGATGCTGGCGGCTTCCAGCGTATCCGGGCTCGGCCCGGGAACGGCGGCTATCGTTACGCGATCCCCAACCGCCAGATCGTTCAAATCACCCGATTGTGTGACGGTGATTCGGGTTCCGGCAATCGTCGATATTCGCTGCAATCCCGTTGGCGTCATCAACGTAATCGTGTTCCCGTCAATCGATTCGATTGTCCCCGCCATGCGCATGCCAATATCCGTGTCGGCAGCGCCCGTTCCCGCCATGAACCTCGGGCGGTCCTGCGCGAAACCCGCGCCCTGGCCACTCTGGAACTGTCTAACCTGGGCGCGTATGGCGGCTAAATCAGCCTCCGTCGCCCCCTGTTCCCGCATCTGCTGAATCACTTCCGGCGGAATCTCGCCGTCGCCTGACAGGACTTCTCCGCCTCCCGGGCCAAACGTCACAGTCTCCGGAGCCGTATCCTCGTCTATCTCAACGGCCGCTGACTCCTCAGCCGTTATGGCCAGCGGGGGAACCCCTTCCACGTCCTGTGCCTGTGACTGCCCCACTTGCACGCCGATTCCGAAAGCGCCGCCGATGCTCAGTCCAACTACTAGGGCGAGCACGGCGATTCCCGTGAATACGCGCGCGCCAGGCCCGCCGGAGGGTTCCTCTTCATCCGATTCGATTGGATGATTGTCCATCGCCGTGTCGTCTCCTATTCGTATCGCAACGCCTCGATTGGATGCAGGGCTGCAGCCCGCATCGCAGGATATATGCCAAAAACCAGTCCTATAAGCATTGAAACGGCCAGGGCCAGGACGGTGATATCGGTGCTGACAACCGTGCGGATATCTTCTTCAGCAAGCAATGTGACGTTCATTCCTTGCGCGACAAGCATTCCCAAAAGCACGCCGATCATACCGCCGCCCAGGCTCAGCAGCATGGCCTCCAGCACGAATTGCGAAAGGATATCCCAACGCCGGGCCCCCACCGCTTTGCGAATCCCAATCTCCCGGGTCCTCTCCGTAACGGAGACCAGCATGATGTTCATGATGCCGATCCCGCCAACAATGAGGGAGATGCCCGCAATCGAACCAAGGAAGAGCACGAAGGCCTGCGTGGTTTCCTGGAATGCCTCCAAGGCCTGTTGCTGATTCCTGATATCGAAGTCGTCCTCCTCCGTCACTCTATGACGCAGGCGTAGAATCCGGCTAACTTCGCCTTCAGCCCGCTCCATGTTGTTGGCGTCGCCGACCAGCACGCTGAGGGTATCGACGCCGACAGTACCCTCAACAGTTCGATCTGCGCTGATACGGCGATAGGCAGTGGTGATGGGAATGAGGACGCGGTTGTCTTCGAAACCAAACGCCCCTCCTCCCCTGCTCTCCAGCACGCCGATGACGGTCATCTTGCGACCATTAATGGTGATGATCTGCCCAACCGGATTACGCCCCAGGAAGAGGTCTACCGCCGCCTGCGAGCCGAGGACTGCCACGTCGGACGCGGCAGAAACATGGGGAATGCTGATGAAGCTTCCGGCAGCTACCTTAAAATCTCGCACGTCCTGGTACTCCGGCGTCACGCCCGTGATCTCGCCGGAAAGGCTGCGCGCCCCAAAGTCATCGATCGTGATCACGTCGCCAAACGAGTTGATCTCCGGCGCAACCTGGTCAACCGAGGGGGCAAGCAGCGGATCCACCAGCGCGTACGCGTCATCCAGCGTCAGCGATCCCCCTGACGGACTGATGAAGAGGATGTTGGTACCCAACTCCTGGATGAACGACGTCACGGACTCCTGCACGCCGCGCCCGATGGACATGAGCGAGATCACCGCCGCCACGCCGATCACGATGCCGAGCAGCGTGAGCAAGCTGCGGAGCTTGTTCGCCCCCACGGATTGCAAGGCGGAGAGGAGTGTACGCTGCGGACTCACTCCGTCCCCGCTTTCTCATCATTGACCAATTCGCCATCCCGCATCAGGATTCTCCGCTCAGCGAAACGCGCGATGTCCTCCTCATGCGTGACGATGATGACCGTAATCTCAGATGCCCGATTGAGCTCCTTGAGCAGTTCGATAATCTCCAGGCTGGAGCGGGAATCCAGGTTGCCCGTCGGCTCGTCGGCAAGCAGGATGGACGGCTCATTGACCAGCGCCCGCGCGATGGCAACCCTCTGCTGCTGTCCTCCGGACATCTCCGTCGGACGATGACCCGTCCTGTCCGCAAGTCCGACCCGCGCCAACGTCTCTCGCGCCAAACGCGCGCTGCCGCCCTTTCGCGCATACAACAGCGGCAGTTCGACATTCGACTCCGCCGTGAGGCGCGGCAACAGGTTGTAGCTCTGAAACACAAATCCAATCTTGCGGTTCCGAATCGCCGCGAGCCGTGAATCGGACAGCCGCCCAACACTGACGCCGTCAAGCGAATACTGGCCGGACGTGGGAACGTCAAGGCAGCCAAGAATGTTCATCAAGGTCGATTTGCCGGAGCCCGAGGCCCCCATGACGGCGACCATCTCGCCATCATTGATAGTCAGATTGACACCACGCAGGGCACCAATCTCAACTTCACCCATCCGATAGGTCTTGGTAACGTTGACCAGTTCAATCACATCGCCGCTCCGGGTTGCCTGCCGCTCGAACGCCGCTAGTTGACCACCCGGACGGTTCGGGTTGTCTGACGCTGGAATCCCGGGCCGCCGCCGAACACGCCGAATTCATCCGCCTCGGACACGTGCATGATGACCTCTTCGCCCTCACTCACGCCGCTCTCGACAACCACCCAGAAGCCGTCGTTACCCCCCAGCGTCACCGGGCGCGACGTTGTCTCGCCGCCCGACATGACACGGAGGATTGGCGCCTGGAACGTGCCGTAAATCGATTGCACGGGAACCAGTAAGACGTTGAATTCCTCCTCCACGGCCATGCGGGCGTTCGCGTTCATACCCTCCCGCAGGTCAACATCCGGCGGGACATCAATGCGCACTAACACCGTGAAGACCGCGATGCCCTGTTGAAGCTGCGCCGCGGACGAAATCGACGATATTGAGCCGGTGAATACCTGCCCGGGCATTGCGTCCAAGGTGATTTCGGCCGGATCCCCGTAGCTGATTCGCAGCACGTCGGTCTCATCCACCTGCCCTGAAAGCTCCACGATGGACGTGTCAATGATCTCAACCGCAATCCGCGATTCCACGTCAAGCTCCTCGCCCGGAACCGCATTGAGGACGGCGACAATGCCATCGATTGGTGCGCGGATGGTCGCTTCCTCGCGCCGCTGCAGCGTGTCTTGCAGCGCAATTTGCGCCGTCACAAGCTCAACCTCTTTGAGTTGACGAGCGTATCCCCCGTCTCCCTCGCTCGCATCACGCACGGCGAGCAACGCCTGGTCGTGCTTCTCCCGCGCCGCGTCCAGCTTCGTTTGCGCGTCCCGTATTGCGGTGTCTCGGACTGTGACCGCACCGTCTAGCACATCGCGCACGCCCGTCAGGCTGTCCCACGCGTCATAAAACCCCTTTTGAAGGCAGTGCCCGTTGAGTGGGTGAGCGTCAGTGCTCTCGCACCTGGCGACGATCTTACCCGGGTAGAAATTGACGATGCCGTAGATGACGGTCTCAGACCATCTGGTGGCCGGATCGTCTGCCGGAGCGCCGCTGGAATAGATACCCTTCACGCTGTCGGCGCCAACAGTCTCGATGAGCAGTTCCTCCAGGTTCACCCCCCATCCCGTCAGCAGGGCGTCCGGAGGCGCCACCGTTTCAGCACCGGTCAGCGTGACACCAAGCCAAGCCGAGAAGGTATCCCGATACTTTTCTTCCTGTTCATCAACGTCATCCTGCGCTGTCTCGATTTTCTCCCGGTGTTCCTTACCGAGTTCATCAAGAATCCGCTCCGTGTCCGCGACATTATCCTCTGAAACAGCCAGATCTGCTTGTGCGTCCGGGAGTAGATTCGCAAGAGCGTCGCGCGCGTCGCGCAGCGCAATCTGCGCCTTCGCGATCTCCATGTCATGCCGCACGACGGTTGCGTCATCCAACGTGAACAGGGCCTGGCCTTCTATAACGGCTTGCCCCTCTTCAACCAGCACATCCTTGACGATGGACCCAACGCCCAGGCGTATGGATTCCCGATGGGGCAGCGTAAGCGTACCGCCCGCCTGTACCTGGTTGATCAGATCCCCACGCGTCACCGTCACAAGCTGCTCATTCTCCGTGAGGCCCCCGGCGGCTTGATCGCCCAACAACTGTGCATTGATGACATATGCGCCGCCGCCGAAACCAACGATCAATACGCCGATGATTACAATGATTTGCCACAGCCGCAGACGCTTGATCGTCGCCATCCGCCACACACCTCAACTGTTTTCGAATGTCGTTCGGATCACACACAGTTAAGTCAACGCTATTACACCCCCGAGTGTTAGCAATGGGACAAAAAAGGGCGGGGCGCATGCGCCCCGCCCTGCTCGGCTTACAGTAAACCTAGAGCGACAGCCGCTCCGCAAGCAGGTCGCGCAGCTCCCGCACCGTTTCCACCTGCCACGCCGGATAGCGAGCCTGCATCCGCTCACGCACTGCGAGGCGGAACGCCTGCTCATCTTCGTCCCCGATCTCAGCCTTCACGTTTTCAGTAATCTTCGGCATTTCTTCGTTGGCGGATTCGGGTCGCTCGTGCCAATGCACAATCTCTTCGAGATCGTCCGTATAGAACACGGGCACGGGGATAGACATGAACTCGCCATTCTTGAGGAACTCATTCATGACGTCGAGATTCTCATCCCGCGGGAGGACGCTGACTTCCATGCCCGCTGCCTCACCAATCTTTGCGAGCACCGGCATTCCCCGAAACACATCAGGGCACCAGTCCTCCCCGATGATCAGCATCTTGGTTGCCCCCGCATCCTTTGCCCGGCGGAAAAATGCTACGTCATCATCCGAGAGTTGGGCGCTGTTGTAGTACTGCTCAAACCTGTCCTTGTTGACCTTGATTTGCTCGATATAGTCGTCATATGTGAAACCTGAACCAAATCGTTCGGGCGTTACAACTGTCGTCTTCTCAGCCATTGTGTTTCCTCCGCCACCCCATATATGGAATCTCTCACATTCTTTTTCAGCGTATCTAGCCTATATTACAACTGATCATGTCCTTGTAGCCCATGGTGACCTTTCCATCCGGATAAACAACGATGGGGACGACGTCGCCAAAGGTTCGCGCCTCGTCGAGCCAAGCCTGGTTCTCATCGACCTGACGCTCTTCAAAATCGATGCCTTGTTGCGTCCAATCCTCTTTCATCACAACGCATGCCGGGCATGTCGTCAGTGTGTAGACAATTGGCTTTGTTCCAACTTGTGTTGCCACCAAAACCTCCATTGAGCCCCGTGATATTCGGAGCGCTTGATCCTTTCAATGATTCTAGAATGCCTGTCCCAATGAGTCAAAGCATTCCCCCTTTTAGTCATGCAATGATAGGGACATCATGATGTCCAATAGCATTGCGCTGGAATTGGGGCAGAGGCTGGAGCCGGAGTTGCTGGAGACATGCCGCAGGCTCGGCGATATTGCGGAACAGGGCACGCTATTTATTGTCGGGGGAGCGGTGCGGGACATTCTGCTGGGACAGGATCCCAATGAAGTCGACCTCGTTGTCCAGGGTAACGCTGCGGAATTGGCGCAAAGGGCTGTAGAGTTTCGGCTTGCCCACAGAACCGCTGCCTCGCAGTTCATGACGGTCAAACTTACGATTGGCACACGCGAGATGGATATCGCGACAGCCCGCAGCGAAACATACGCGTCGCCCGGCGCGCTGCCTGATGTTGCTCCATCAGATATCGAAACGGACCTGGGGCGCCGCGATTTCGCGGCAAACGCAATCGCCGTCTCCATCGGTTCGATGGATTTTGGACGCGTCGTCGATCCACACCGTGGGGTCAACGACGTACAGGCAGGAGTACTCCGCGCGCTGTATGCCGGATCGTTCCGGGACGACGCAACACGAATGATTCGGGCCGCTCGCTACGCCTCCCGACTTCAGTTCAAGCTGCACGCTGAAACCGAGGCGTGGCTGAAGAGCGATGCCTCCCGTATCGGTACGGTTGGCCCGAATCGACTGCGTAATGAGTTCAACCGACTCTGGCGAGAAAAGAAGCCGGTAGAAGGACTGATTATGCTGCAGTCCTGGGGAGTTCTCGATCATCTGCCCACGGCGTCCAATTGGGTGAGTGGGCTATACAGCTTCTCGATGTCCGATCGGGAGGCCGCAGCCAGACCCGATGACGCCGACGATGCTGACGTGCATTGGGCTCTAATAGCAACGACCGTGGGCACGGAGTACGAGACACTAATTGACATCTTCCATCTTGCAGGCAGCTCCCGTCGAGCAATTGACGATATCCGCCTCTGGAAGGAACGAGGATCAGCGTCATTTAGTGAGGCCAAAACAACTGGCCGCCCAAGTGACTTTACGGATGTTCTCGCACTGTTTGAGCCGGCCGCTCTTGAGGCCCTGTACCTCACCGGAGACGCCACGGAGGCCCGAGCAATCGCCTCATATCTCGGCACGTGGAGACACGTACAGCCTGAGCTGAATGGGAATGATCTGCTTGAAATGGGCTTGCACCAGGGACCCCTCATCGGAAAGTTCCTTGACCAGCTGCGCAAGGCCCGACTCGACAATCTAGTCTTGAACAAGGATGACGAGGTGCAGTTGGTCAGGCAATGGATGGGGCGCGGTTCTGCCGCCTCTGACGGATCATGACGCTCCCCGGCAGAGCGCGCTCCTGCATAGCCACCTCGCGCTCCTCCTGAAACAACAGCTGCTGCGCATAGGCAGCGTAACGGCCGAAACGCTCCCGCCCCCACGCTGCAATCTTGTCCTCCGGCGTTTTATTCCCATCCAGGTACAACCGGGTCACGGCCCGGCTCACCCATCGATCCACTGCGAACGCCTCCGTGTGATCCAGCGAAAAGGCAAGGATGCAGTCAGCGATTTTCGGCCCGATGCCCTTGAAAGTCAGCAGCGCGCTCTTGGCATCTTCGTAGGACAGCGATTGGAGTTCGTTGAGTTCAGCGTCACCCTCCGCAATACGGATGGCGGCCGAAGCGAGAAATGGCGCGCGAAAACCCAGTCCAATACGGCGGAGTTCGATCTCTCCCAAGCGTGCCACCGCCGCCGGGTCAGGAACGCGATACACCCTCTGACCCCATGCTGTACCGCTGACCCCGCACGCCTCAGCCAGGTTCTGCATATTCCTCTTAATGCGTGGCAGGTGGCATTGCGCACTGATGATGAAACTCGCCAGACACTCCCACGGTTCCTGACGCAATAGGCTCAAGCCCGGCCAGCGCCCCATGATTTCCGCGAGCACACCATCTTTGGACAATGCTTCTCTGATTCGTGACTGGTTGTCGTCAAGGCGCAGGTAGCGAGTAACCATCTCTGCAGCAGTGTCATCTGGCAGATCAGGATTGTGCGCAGAAACCTCAAGGATACCGGTGCTGCCGTCATTTGAATTTACGTGCCGAATGCGTACTGCGTGGCCGTAGACAGTTCCGATCCACCAGGCATCGGCCTCACCATCAGGGGCTGTCCAACCAAAGGCCTGCCCTTCATCCAGCGATTCCGGCAAATCGAGGGGCGAGGTCAATTCGATGCAGGCCGCCTGCACGCACACTTTGTCACTCCCCATCGGTGTTGAACCAGTCCCGCACTTCATCGCCCAATCGATCAAGCGTCGGTGTCTGGACATTGGACGTGGGGAGCGCATCAATAAAGGCCGCCCCGTACGCGCGATTCAACACCCGTGAGTCCAGAACGATGATCACGCCCTGGTCTTTCGTACTCCGAAGCAGTCGTCCAACACCCTGCTTGAAACGCAGTAGCGACCGGGGAATCTGAAACTCGCTGAAAGCGTTCTCATATGTCTCGCCGCGCGCCGCGATAATTGGGTCGGATGGCACATCAAACGGGAGGCGGGTGACGATGAGCGCCTTCAACGCTTCTCCCGGCAAATCGACGCCTTCCCAAAATGCCGCCGCGCCCAGGATGACGACGCCCTTGCGGAGTCGAGCAATTTCCGCCAGCCGATCCGGCGCGCCATCAATCCCCTGCCCCAGGACGTTGATGCCGCGCTCCCGCAGCTCGGAACTGACCTTCGTGTACGTCTGGCGCAACGAGGCGTGCGAGGTGAACAATGCCAGCACGCCGCCGCCCGTCGCAGTGGCAACATCGATTATGGCCTGCTGAACGGCCTTGCCATAGGCGTTGTTATTCGGGTCCGGCACGTCAGCAGGAACCATTGCCGCCGCCGCATCCTCCGGCCCCAGCGTGAGTCTCACCTGCAACGTTTCCGGTTCTTCAAGTCCCAATCGGTCCGTGATGAATCCAAAGGAATCGTCCGTCGTGAGCGTCGCGCTGGAGAGGACAATCGATTTGCGGTCAGCGAAGGGGCCGGTTGCGAGGTACGGCGCAACGGACATCGGCGCCCAGTGCAGCGAGATGCCTCCACGCTGATCACGCGGGGTTTCAAGCCATGTAATGTCATCGTCAAGATCAACATCTCTCATCACGCTCATCAAGCGTGCTCGAAGGTCAGTGATGCGTCTCACAATATCGTCCACGTCCGTGGACTGGCCTTGCCGCCCCTGTTGAGTCTGCAGTGCCGATCTCAGCCGCGAATCGATCAGATCAGCGACTACGGCAAGAGTTGCATCCAGGTCTTCCCATGCTTTCGCGGCCTCACGCCATTCATCCGTTTCCCGGACGCGCTGAATGAGCCGAACCTGGGAATCGCCGCCGCGATCTGAGCGTGATCCGGCGGCAATGACGCCTATGGCGCTGAAAAACTGACCCGCCCGAGTAGCCGTACTGCGAGCTGCCGCGGCAACCTCAGCGCCCGCGGCTTCCATCGTCTGAGCCGCTGCTCCGGCGGACGAGCCGGATGAGCTCATCGCCGCGGCAACAATCCGCGGCCTTCCCTCTTCCGAATCTGCTCCAAGCAAATTGAGCAACTCATTGACTTCGCTGTGAGAGATGCTGCGACCGTAGTGGTCGGTGGCCTCACGTTCAAGGTTGTGCGCCTCATCGAGAATCACGTGAGGGATTTCACCCAAAACGTTGCCGCCTGAGGAGGAGTCCGCCAGCAGAAGCGCATGATTCGTGATGACAAGATGGGCGGCCTGCGCAGCCCTCCGAGCCCGACCGATGAAACACAATCCCTCACGCTCATAGGCGCAGTTGCCGTGCCCCTCTTCCGATCCTGCAGACAGGCTTGACCAACGCGCCGCCTCCTGTTCACCCATCGGCAGCTCACCCAGATCACCGCTTTCAGTCGATTCGAGCCAGACCATTAGCCGGGTAAAGAACGCGGCCTCGCCGGTCGTCACCTCAAGGCTGCCGAGCCGCGAGAGCAGCCGCGATATGCACAAGTAGTTTCCCCTACCCTTGAGCACGGCCACTCGTACTTCGTCCGGTGTCAGACCGAGCGCTCGCAGAGCGACTGGAACATCCTTGGTGGCGAGCTGTTCCTGTAGGCCGCGTGTGGATGTGGCAACGACGACCTGCTCTTCAGCGGCCTCCGCACGCCAGATGGCCGGGATCAAATAGCCCAGCGATTTACCCGTCCCGGGCGGGGCTTCCAGGAGGAGTGTCCGATCCGTTTCGTGGATTTCCGCCACTGCCTGTGCCATCTCCAATTGCTGTGTGCGTGGTTCGTACGAGTCTCCAAGCGCCTGGGCAAGCCCGCCATTGGATTCAAACGCCGCCCCAATGGCCGCCGCTCCATCCTGGGTCGTGGGCAGTTTCCGCTGACGCGTCTCGGCTTCGACGCTCGGCTTGCCGAGCCTTTCGGTCAGCCGTCGGATAACCCGCTCAGGCCCGTCGCTGGCAATTTCCTGCTGTTGTGCAGCTAGCTCAAAAACCGGACCTGCTCTCCATTCACCCGGTGCACGATCGGAGAGGGAACGGATCATCGCCAGCGTGGCCGGGTCGAGGGCAAGAATCATGTCCCAGAACCTGAGAAAGACCTGCGCAGTCGCCTGCGCGTCTGCCAGCGCCCTATGCGGGCTGTCATTGGCGATTCCCATCTCTTCAATGAGCCATCCGAGAGCATGACTGGCGGCTGACGGCCTCAGGATTCGGGAGAGGTCGAGCGTATCGAACACGGCACCGCTTGGCATTACGCCACTCGCGTTCAGGAATCCCAGGTCGAACTGATAGTTCTGCCCGACCATCGGCAGGTTACCGATGAATGCGGCAAGCTCGTCCGCAATTTCGGTAAAGGGGGGCGCACCAACGAGATCAGCGTCCGTGATGCCGGTCAGCACAGAGACGAAATCAGGGAGCACATGACCCGGATTGACGAGTCGTTGGAAGCTATCGACGACCCTGCCTTCTTCGAGCTTGACCGCGCCAACCTCAATAATACGATCGTTCTCCGCGTTCAGGCCCGTGGTTTCCAGATCAAGCGAGACGAACGTCAGCGGAAATGGTGCGGTGTCCGACGCGCTTGTGACAGTCATCTCACGCCTACCACAGGAAGATCGGCGGCTCGCTCGTCCCAGTAAGAAATATCGCTGCCTTTGAGCAGAGAGCCGGTGGGGTAATAGCGGCCCTCGCGGATTTCCTCAATGAACTCCTCGACGTTGGAGATATGCCGTTCTGTCACGATAGCCCCGGAGCCAATGCCGGACGTGGAATGGACATCCCCGCCGCCGACGCCCGTACGCCCGAGCACCCGGGCAACCTGCAGCGCAAAGAGGTTCTCCTGTGCATTATTCGCTCCGTTCACGACCTCCATCTCATCAGTCAGCTTGAAGATGGGGAGATCGGCCGCTTCCTCAACGGTGTACATCTGTGGCCAGCCATTGATGCGAGGATCATCGAACAAGCGGCGAAAGGGGTGTGCCGCGATCATGATGCCGTCCGAAGCCTGCACGACTCTCCGCAGGATCTCCGCGCGGTGAATGCCTGACGAATATCCCCTCAGTCCGAAGCAGGTAATGTGACCCAGGTCCGTGGCAACTTCCATGCCGGGAATGACGAGGAAGTCATGTTCGGCGGAGAATCGCTCAAGCTGATAGGTGTCCCAGACGGTGCCGTGTTCGGTAACGCACACACCGTCCAGTCCGACGGCCTTTGCAGCCGTCACGAGGTCCTGAGGCGAGAGGCCGCTATCGGATGAGCCAAAGCTTGTGTGTACGTGGAGATCCAATTTCATGATGAGATTTCAGCCCTTGCATTCTACAGGAACGCTGCGACTGTAAGCGAACAGGAGGGTCGCCTCTCAAGGGAGGGCGATCCTCCTGACTCGGGGCAGGGTTCAGTCTTTTGAGCAGAATGCAGACACTGGGGCGCAACGTGGTCGAATCGAGTAGGCTGTACGTGACAGAGGCGCTCTCGCGGGAGGCTCGGATGTATCGCATTACGATTTCGACAAAGGAACACGGAACGATCCTTGACCAGGATCTGATGGGCTTCGTGCTGATCCGAAAGATGCTGTGCGAACACGAGGATCCCACGCACGAGCCGGTGATGAGCATGGAATCACGCGGCGTGAACGGCTATGAGCAGATTGGACTGCTTGAGTGGGCCAAGGCCGTGACGACGGCGGACATGGTGGCGGACATGGAAGAGGGCCCCGGTCTGGCTGACTACCCGAGTTAGTGCACTGTACGCGTTGGTGCCCCCAAGGGGACTCGAACCCCTGTCGGCGGCTTGAAGGGCCGCAGTCCTAGGCCACTAGACGATGGGGGCATGACACCTTCGTCTCTTCCACTATAGACGTAACACGTCGTGCCGCGTCATCCGCTGCCCCTGACTTCCTTGCGGCATCCCTGATAATGGATGCATGAAGAATCGACCCATAACGGTCTTTCTGAACTCCCTGGGCATCTCCGGCGCGGAGCAGCAAACCGTTGCGCGCACCGTCCTGGAGGATGAAGGGTTCACGCGCGCCGGAAGAACCAACATGGCAGTCCACAAGGAACAGGACGCTGAGGACGCCCTGGAGGCGCGGCTGGCATTCCATTGCACGAACCAGGATTGCCGGGAGACGCTGGATGAACGGGAGCTTCAAGTCTCTGAGCCCCGCGCGCTCGTCCTAGTGGAGCGGGACGCCTGCGAGGTGTGCGGCGGTTCAGCCGATCGGCGCGCTTTGAATAAGATGGCCGCAGCCATGAGCGGAGCCGGACTCTCTCGCGCAGTCGTGGTTGGCGGCACCAATCCAAAGTGGGCACGCATACGTCAGATCACGCCTCGAGCGGTTGAGTGGCGGTTCGTCAACGGGCTTGGCAATTCCAATCAGCGAGATGCCGCAAGCGATCTGAAATGGGGCGACGTCATCCTGATTTGGGCGGGCACTCCCGCTCAACACCGTGTAACGAATCTCTACTCGGGACCGCGCACGATTACGGTGCCGACAACAGGGATCGCCGCCCTGGCACGGGAAGCCGCCAGGTTCGCGCGAGGTCGGGGCGAGCGGAGCGGCAACGCGACCAGCTGATCTTGCGCACCTACAATCAGTCAGCGGAAGTAGGCCTGATCCCCTACCGCGAACCCAAGTGACTCCGCAAGGTCGGCGTTAATCTCCAGTGCGTACTGCGCCGGCGCGGCGCTCGGATAATTCCTCAGCTGAGAATCCGGAACGCCCGGCTGCGGGATCATTGTCTGGATGTCCACAACAACTCCGGCCGAATCCATATAGAGGATGTCCAGCGGAATCAGGGTGTTTTTCATCCAGAAGTTGAGGGGTGATTCCGCCGAGAAGACGAATAGCATTCCCGCGTTTTCCGCTAGGCTTTCGCGGTGCATCAGGCCGCGCGCCCGCTCAGTCGGCGTGGCCGCGATTTCCAGTACAAAGACATGACCTTTGAGGGACATCCGACGGACGGATGCCGGATAATCTACATCCTCAATGATCACGAATCCTTCCTCAAGCAGTGACGCTGTGGGAATTGGAGAAGGCGTCACGGTGGGTGTTGGCGGGAGAACGACAGCACTTGGAGGCTGCGGAGCGGAAGACGGTGCAGACGCCGAAAAGCCGGAGGAGGTACACGCCCCAAGAGTGAACACAACAAACATCCCAATGACGCCAAGGACGGTAAGTGAACGAATACCCATTCAGCCAAGGATACAGGACGTATTTGGTAGAATTGAATCAGCGTTCATCCACGCATATCCCGATTGGGGAGATGTTTCAAGCCAGCGTAGCTCAGGGGTAGAGCAGCGGTTTCGTAAACCGCAGGCCATCGGTTCAAATCCGATCGCTGGCTCCACACAACAGAGAGAATGAGCCGCGGTGTACGCGCGGCTCGTCAGTCTTGGTCCTCCCGGGAGATCAAGCGGGCGGCCTCATAGGCCCTGGGAACGCGTTCTGTCCTGAGGTCTCCGGAGCAGCCAGAGCATCCCTTCCCGTCCTCTACACTATCGTGCGGGGATTAATAACCAGAACATGACGTGTATGAATTCAGTTAGGATTTTTTCGGGCGAATTCAGCGGTCATTCTTGCCCAACTCTTCTCAATAGCCATGAGCCAATTGCTATGTCTTCAAGCCCCGTTCGTTGCAGTCCATCCCAGTCAAACAGGGCATATGCTAGAGTACGTCCTTAGCTAGTGACTGTGCTTGCCACTCACATCAGCGTGGTTGATGGGACTTGTTCATATTTGAACACAAGGGGGGTGGATCGTTGAGTATGGATAACAGTGGTATGGAAGAAGCCACCGATAGAAAAGCGGCAGTAGAGGAGAGGCAATCCAGCACGAAACATGGGGTTTCGTATGTGGAGGAGCACATACGGAAACATATCATGGACGGGTTCTTTGAGCTCGTTCCTCTGCTAATTACGATCGGCGCAATTGCATTCCTGGTTGGGTACGCGGACGTCCTGATCCGACCCATTATTCAACTGCTGGGGCTGCCGACGCTTGATTTCACAATCGGGGAAATCTCGATCAGTTTGAGCGCTGATTTCTGGGGAGTTGGCGCGATTATTCTTCTCATTGTTTTCTATTTGGTCGGTGTTCTCCTTTCATTCACCGTTGGCCGCAGGATCATGAACGGCTTCAGCGGCTTTCTGTCCGCGCTGCCTATTGTGAAGCTGATTTTTGGCATGATGAAGAAAGCAATGACCTCTATCAGGGGCACTCAAACGAATTTCAGTCGTGTTGTCTTTGTTGAGTGGCCCCGGGAAGGAATGATGGCGCTCGGTTTTGTTACCGGGCGCATTTATTCGCCAGAGACGAATGCGTCCATGGTGAGCGTTTATATTCCAACGATTCCCAACCCTACCTCCGGCAACATGGCCTTCGTGTTTGAGGACGACGTCATCGAGACGAACCTCAATCCCGACGATGCCCTGAGGCTTGTGTTCTCAGGCGGCATCGTACTCCCGGATACTGTGAATCTTGCTCGTCTTTCCATGGACCTGGAGGAACATCGAGTCTCCGAACTTGTGGGCACATTCAAGACGATATCCGTACCGGCCGCGGGTGATGATCCAGCTATGCCCGCGGTTTCCAAAAACACCACCGGACCCAAGTCCTAGCAAACGGAACGAAACCAACGTATATGGGGGGTGGCGCGCTGGGGGCTATCTTCCTCTTGATTTACTGACAGCGCCTCATTGAGAAGACCACAGGTCTAATCCTCTGCGGCAATCGCGGTCTCCGCCTGTTGGGGAGCATCTCCCTGTGTCTCAGTCATTTCTTCCGCCATGAGGTCCTTCCCTGATTGCAGTGGAATATCAATGTGCATTTCCGTGAACTCATTCGGTGACGATTCCACCGAGATTGATCCACCATGCCGCCGGACGATGTCATTGGATATTGCAAGACCGAGGCCTGTCCCCTTTTCCGGCGGTTTTGTGGTGAAGAATGGATTGAAGATCTTCTCCTTCACCTCGTCCGGCATTCCAACCCCGTTGTCACGAATGGTGACGCGTATCTTGTCCTCTTCACGGCGCGTCTTTAGCCATAGCATCGGAGTATAGTCGCCGGTCTTGCCTTCGGCAGCCAGGTTCTTGCGGCGAAGATCCGTGGCATAGCACGCGTTCGCCACCATATTGAGGAATACGCGGCCCAACTCCTGTGGAATCACGTCCACCGTCCCGATGTTTGGATCGTAGTCCTCTTCTGTGGTCAGGTTGAAGTCAGCGTCAGTCGCGCGTTGGCTGTGATAGGCGAGGCGGTACTGTTGGTTGACAAGGATGTTCATATCGACCTGTTCCCACTCGCCGGTATCGCGGCCAATCTGGAGCATGTCATGGACGATGCGATTGGCCCTGTCGCCGTGAGATTTGATCCGGCCGAGATTGGCATGGAGGTCACCCACGACTTCGTCGACATAGGAACGCTGATCGTCCGACAGTTCGAATTTTGGATCGTCAAGGATCTCTTTGAGCTCATCGACGAGTTCCTGGGACGCCTCAGAGAAGTTATTCATGAAATTGAGTGGATTGCGGATTTCGTGGGCGACGCCGGCCGTCAACTCACCCAGCGCGGCCAGTTTCTCTCTAAGGACGATCTGCCCTTGCGCCTGCCGCAGCTCACCCAAGACTCCCTCAAGTTCCTCATTCTTGTCCTGCACTTCATTTGCGAGCTGCTCCACGAGGTTCAGCCGTTGAACCTCCAGCGCGTGCCTCCGAAAAACCTCAAGTGCGGACGCCATAACAGCGACTTCATCTTGGCCGCCAATATCGACAGATGATTCCAGATCACCCTCAGCCATGCTCTGCATGCGGTTGGATAGAGTATTCAGGCGGCGGAGCAAAATGCGACCGATGAATAGCCAGATCACCAGCAGCGCCCCAACCACGCTCAGTGCCGTGATTACGACCAAAAGGATCCGCCCAGTGCGTATTGCCTGGTCAGAGGCCGCCGTAGCCGTCACGGTTCCTTCCTGTGACGCTATAACCAGGCTGTCCACTTCAGCTAACAACTCAATCGAAAGGGCACGGTTACTTTCAAGAAGTTGTCGCTGAGCGCCGGCGATCTGGAGTGATTGCAGGACGACATCATAGATTCCGTCCTCGCTTAGGCCCAGGGCAAAGAATTCGTTCAAGATAGGCTGAGCCTGTTCATGAATCTCCGTACCCAAGAGAAAGTTCATGTTGCGATCGATTCTGCTCGTCGCCGCCTCAAACTCGTCTCTCAAGGAATCCACAAGTCTGGGGTCCGTTGCGGTGAACGCGCTAGCCAATTGTTCGCCGCCAATCTTGACTTCCGATTGAATCTCAACAAGGCGCCGATACCTCTCGACCTGCTCCTCCGAAAAATGTTCGAGCCTTTGGGCTTGATTCTGATCGATGCTGGGAAAGCCCGTCATGATGAAAAAAAACTGGTCGTCTATGGCCGGGACGAGGGCGCCGTCGAGCTCGATCCCAAGATTGGTGAGTTTAATTTGGTGAGCGCTGCGCAGATCAATTAATTCAAAGGTGCCATCTGTTTGCGCAGCAATGGAGTCGATGTTTGAGAGAAGGGTGTTTGCGTAATCCCTGATTACGCGGATACGCTCAGGGTCAACACCGGGCTGGGCCTCCAGCGCCGCCATCTGGCTCTCGAACTCGTCATAGGCAGAGTCGATTTCCCCAACGACCCGCCGAAATTCCTGCCTGTTGTCCGCCGCAGTTAGACTTGGCGCGGCGGCGACGAGAGTCTGTCCGTACTGGGCGATACCGAATGCGGACGCCAGTTCCGGCACGCTGCCCTCATTTACTTGATCCTGCGCATCGTTAATACTGTTGAACGAGAACCACGCCACCAAGCTGGCCAACAAGGTGAGCATAACTGCGCCGCCGATACTGAGATACAGCTGCGTCGCAATGCGAATGCGCCCCAGGATCCTTCCCCGAATCCCGCTCACGGGCGGGGCATGCCATTCGTCTGACTCAGTGTCCTGCCCGCCACCGTCACCCCGGGCTGACTGTCCTGGACCCCCCGGCAACAATCCGCGAATTGTTCCGACCAACGGAATCTTCATGATGCTGACTCCACCAGCGTTTCAACGGGGTGATAAGTGCCATCAGCGCCAATCACAGTGAGATATACGGCGTCCGAGCCCTGGTTGTCATTCTCCCCGAACTGCAGCCTGAACCCGTCGATATTGAGTAACTGGGCGTTCTGCAATGACCGCAGGAAGCATTCTCGGTTCAGTTCCAAGCGGCAGGCGGCAATGCCCACGGCAGCAAGCCTGCCTGCAATATACCCTTCAAGCGAATAGAAATTCGCCTCCGCGTTCTCGTCGTAGGCGCGAAGTGCGTTCTCAAAGGTCACCACAATCTGTTCAGTTTGCTCGGTTACCAGGGGCATGACCTGTGTTGCATACACTCCTGCGCCACCGTTCCCCAACTGTTCCAACAGACGTCTGTTACCCGCCACGGAAACCGTATAGAACTGTGTATGCATACCGGTTCGGTTGGCCCACTTGATCATGGCCACAGCAGGCTCAAACGTACCGATCAGCAGTACCGCCTCCGGGTGGGCCGGCACAATGTCCAGCAGGGCTGACTTGATCGCATTCGTATTCGCGGTATAGAGCCCCACAGCAACGGGTTCCATATCGTGTGATCTCAGGGCCTGGCGCGCTCCCGCGTAACCACTCCGTCCAAAGGCGTCGTCCTGATAAAGCAAGGCAATGCGTGTTATTCCGCGTCTGTCAATGAGATAGTCGATGACCGCCTGCGTCTCCTGTTTATAGGAGGCACGCAGGTTCACCACGTTGTCCGGCGCGCCATCCCGCAGGAATTCCGCGCCCGTGTATGCAGCGATGAACGGGATTCCCTCCTCCGTCGCTATAGGTAGAACGGCGCGGACTGTTGGCGTACCGGCCGAGCCAAGAATTGCAAAGACCTGGTCCCGTTCGATGAAGCGGTCTACATTTCTGAGCGCCTTTGCCGGATCGTAGTCGTCGTCCAGCGTGATGAGGCTGAGCTTGCGTCCGTTCACCCCACCCCGAGAATTAATCTCGTTGAATGCAGCCTCGATTCCTATCTGGAGGCTTGTACCGATCTCGCCGAAATCGACAGATTGCCCGAACAGAACCTGATCATGTGTGACGCCCGGCGTTCCCGCAGCCTGATCCTGCGTTGCATCAGGCTCCGGAGTCGGAACTTCATCCTCTCCGGGTAAACTGATTTCTGGCAGACAGCCAATCATCAGCATCACGGCTCCGACAGCTACGGCAAACACAATTCGGGCCAGCTTGGGCTTCACCATTCCAGCCTCGCCGCTAAAGTTTGGCGACCAACCTCATCCTGTTCTTGTTGTCTGCCCGAACGTAGGAAACGTCATCCATGACTGTCCGGACGATGTGGATACCCCATCCTCCGATTCGGCGATCCATCATTGGCCCCTCGAGATCGGGGTGAGGCGCGTCATTGATCGGGTTGAAAGGCCGCCCATCATCGACAATCTCTATTGTAACTTTGGCGTTCTCTGTCTTCACGGACAAATCGATATAGTGTATTTCTTCATCAGTGTAGCCATAGTTCATGATATTGAGGGTTAGCTCTTCAAGAACAAGATTGATCTTGTAGGTCAACTCAAGCGGCCACCCGCTCTCCTCACCGAGTTCTTCTATGGCGGCAGTAATGCGGTCCAACTCATCGTGCTTAGACTCAATGGTCATAGAGATGTTCACAGTGAGTGCCGTCCTAGTCGTCCCTGCGCAGAACGAGACAGGTAATGTCATCGTGCTGCGCCGCAGACCCTGCAAACTCTCTGATGACATCAATGACTGCAAGGGCAGTACTCTCAGGATCCGTAGGCGGCGACTGCACAAAGTGGTCGCGGACCCTCTTTATGCCCATCGGTTCCTGGGCCTCGTTCATGGCCTCAGTGACACCGTCCGTCACGAAAATAACGCTGTCACCCGGCGCAAGATCCACACTGTTTTCCATGTATTCATAGTCCGGCGCAACACCCAGAACGATCCCCTGGGTAAGGGGAAGCTCTTCCGATGAGCCGTCCGCACGGACGAGCACAGGCGGATTCTCCCCGCCACTGGCATAGGTCAGTCGGCCAGACCGGGGATCGAAGACGGAGTAGAGAACCGTAACGAACATGCCCGTTTCATTGTCTTCGACCAGGAGGCTGTTGACCTCGGTCAGGACTTCACCGGGATGGCCTTTGCCCACGGCGGCGCCCTTGAGCAAGGTGCGCGAGGACATCATGAAGAGTCCTGCGGCAACTCCTTTGTCAGACACATCCGCAACCACCAGCCCGATGCGGTCGAACTGGAGGCGCATCAAGTCGAAGAAATCGCCCCCAATATTCCTCGCCGGGCGCATCGTTCCATAGACCGAATACCCGGCGCCGGATGGGAAAACCGTTGGCAGGATAGACTGCTGCATATTCTTTGCGACATCCAACTCATTCTGGAGGGCAACCAGGCGATCCCGCACACTAAGCGCATCACGCAATTCCTGAATATGCCGCAGGGTTCGGTCAATGGTAACCCGTAGATCGTCGAAGTCCACCGGTTTGGTGATGAAGTCGAACGCGCCGCGATTCATCGCGGTGCGGATATTCTGCATGTCTCCGTAGGCGGAGATGATGACGGAGCGGACATTGGGCTTTGCTTTCGGAATTTCCTGGAGGAGGGTCAGCCCGTCCATCTGGGGCATGTTGATATCGGACAACACCATATCAATGTCTTCGTCGTCTTCCAATTCCTTCAGGGCTTCAACGCCGTTGTGAGCGAATACGAAGCTATACCGACCGGATCGAATCTCCCGACGCATGCGCTGTCGAACAAGGGGTTCAAGGTCAGGCTCGTCGTCAACGACGAGAATTTTGTAGCCTTGCTGATCTTCCTGCAGTTCTTCAGTCTGCTCGGTGTTTTCGCTGGAAACGTCAGTGGTCATGAGTCTCCCTCAAGGAGCTCGCGGTGAAATGAGAGCAGGCCGGACAATCACTGAACGGGCCCGTGGCCCCTCCAATTCACTTCGAGATGGCTGCTGCTGCCTCGGCCCGTGTCTCGTGGATCGCGATGATGTTGTCGAATCCACTGATCTTGAAGACTTCACGAATAGGCTCTGTCAGTGAGCACAAAGCCAATTGCCCTCCCTGACGCTGAAGAGTCTTGGCAGTTAGCAAGATCACTCGCATCCCAGCGCTGCTGATATACGACACATTCTCGAAGTCGATAATCAGAGCCTTATCTTCGGGTTGAATTACCTTCTCCAGCGCGGCCTGGAATTCCTGCGCGCTGCCACTGTCTATCCTACCCTCCGTCTTGGCGACGACGGTTACCTGATCCCTTTCAGCATCGACTTTCAGCACGGTAACCTCCCACGGTACCCATATGGATTATCGGTAGTATGCCATACCGCAGACTACTCGACTAGCAATCCTGCCATCTACGTCTCCCCTTACCACTGAGACCTAATGATGCCGCTAGTTGACGCTTGCTGCAAATCGAGTTGCTTCAGATTCGCCCGACAGGTTCAAACTGTCGCATAATGAACTAACCGTTTTCATGCCGAAGTGGCGGAATGGCAGACGCGACGGTCTCAAACACCGTTGGGGGCAACCCCGTGTCGGTTCGACTCCGACCTTCGGCACCAAGTGAGATGGTCTGAACGTGCCACCTGTTTACTCTCAGAGTTAATGGGCGGGCACGTCGGCTTTGCCCGGTGGTGCAGTGGTAGCACAGGGGACTTTGGATCCTCTGACCCAGGTTCGAATCCTGGCCGGGCAGCCATAGAGATTGCCGGAGCACGGGAGGTTCAGCATTACTTCAGAGCACGATCCCGGCCAGCCACGGGCACTGGTGACGGGCGGAGCCGGATTCATCGGCTCGCATTTGGTCAAGCGCCTTGTCAGTGACGGATGGTACGTTACCGTCGTTGATGATCTTTCATCTTCGTCGATGAATGACCAAATAGAGTCTGCCGCCCCTCTGCACAACCTGGATGTCGCTGATCCATCCCTCGCAGACGTTTTTTCGAAACATCAACCGGAAATTGTCTTTCATCTCGCCGCGCAGGTTTCGGTGGCACGCTCGATGCGGGAGCCGGAGTTGGACATTCACACCAACATCGTTGGCGGCATCAACCTTCTCCAGCAGTGCGTCCGATTCGGCGTTAAGCGTGTCGTACTGTTTTCGACGGGAGGCGCACTCTATGGGGACCCGGACTACCTGCCATGCGATGAATCGCACGCCATCAAACCGCTCTCCGTCTATGGGGCGAGTAAACACGCGCTGGAGCAATACACGCGTGTCATCGCAGAAGGTAACGACATTGAGTACTCGATTCTGCGGCCCGGAAACGTGTACGGCCCTGGACAAAATCCTTATGGCGAGTCGGGAGTTGTTGCGATCTTCGGGTCAAAAATGCTGGCCGGTGAGCAGGTCGACATCCACGGCGACGGCGAGCAGGTGAAGGACTACGTTTACGTTGATGATGTCGTGGCCGCAAGTATCGCCGCCGCGCGCGCTGGGGCGCCGGCAGGAGGCATTTATAACATTGGTAGTGGCGTGCCGATGTCCGTCAACAACATTTTCTTCCTGCTAGCCGAAGCAACCGGCTATGATCGAGCACCCGTCCACGCGCCCGAACGACCAGGCGACGTGCGTCGTATCTACCTTGACGTCTCAAGAGCGCGAGATGATCTCGGCTGGACACCGGAGATCGACCTGCGTGAGGGCATCACTCGGACCATAGCCGCTCTACGCCGTGCAAAAGGCATGGCAGTCGGTTAGTCGTGACCACCTCCACCACCCCGCCTTTCCCCCATAGGCGGGAACCTATATTGTGAATCACACACAACGGCCCTGACTTCCGCCACGTTCGAGATTTGAGTACTTCAACTGACATGTCTTCATCCATCCCGCCAGCCGGGCGGCCCACGGCACTCTTGCAGAAGCTGCATGATGGCGAGTTCGTCACGACGGTAGAAGTGCATCCACCGCGCGGATACTCGCTTGATCGAACGCTGGACAGCCTAAAGGGACTCATGGAAAAGGTCCGGATCGATGCCTTCAATGCCACGGATGTGCCGTTGGCGCAGGCCCGTATGAGCGCAGTTGGGTTGAGTGTTCTCTTACAGCGGCACACGGGGGTCGAGGCGATTCTTCACGTCGCGACACGCAACCGCAATGTATTGGCAATCCACGCCGACCTCATTGGCGCGCACGCGCTCAACGTACGCAATACCTTCGTCTTTTGGGGAGACAATCCAACCATTGGCGATTACCCACAAGCGAGCAGCCTCTCTGACGTGACATCCTCCCAGTTGATCAACGCTCTCAGCCGCATGAACGCGGGCGAGGAGGTTGCGGGACATATCCTGCCGGAGCCTACATCGTTCGCAATAGCCTGCGCCCTTAGTCCCAACGCCCCGCACATTGACGAAGAGATTGCGAGCCTGCAACGCAAGGTTGTGGCAGGAGCGCACTACATCATGACGCAAACGGTTTTTGATCCTGCGCCGGTACGCCGATTCCACGATCTGCTTGGCGGATTTCCGCTCCCGGTGGTGCTCGGTGTGCTGCCGTTGCAGAGCGCCCGCCATGCCGAGTTTCTCCATAACAATGTCCCGGGGATGGTGATTCCCGAATCGATACGACGGCGGCTACATGCCGCGGGTGACAGTGGCCGCGCGGAAGGGGCGGCAATCGCTCGTGAACTTATTGAGGAAACACGCGGAATGATTGCCGGCGTCTACATGATCCCGTCATTCGGACGATATGACGTCGTGGCGGACGTATTGGCGGACAACTAGCCGGTCACATGTGCATGAGCGTGTGGACGGGATAGTCTCCCAAAAGCCCACGCCCCGATAGCTCGGCCAGTTCAATCAGAACCGTTGCTCCGACCGTTATTCCACCCGCCTTGTGAACGAGATCTTCCGCCGCCTTCAGCGTCCCGCCCGTCGCGAGCAGATCATCTACCAGCACAGCGCGCTGTCCCGGATGAATGCCATCCTCATGCATCTCAACCGTGGCTGATCCGTATTCCAGCGCGTATTCGATACTGACCGTCTTATAGGGAAGTTTGCCCACTTTGCGAACGGGAATAAGGGGCAGGTCCAGAGCTCGTGCCATCGGTGCGCCGAACAGGTAACCGCGCGCCTCCACGGCGACGATGACGTCAAGCGGCATGGTTCCGGCGGCCTGCGTCATGCTGTCGATTGCCCAGGCGAACCCCTCAGGATCAAGCAGGAGTGGTGTAATGTCGCGAAACAGGATTCCCTCTTCGGGAAAGTCGGGGATCTCCCGAATGAGGTGTTCGTAGCTCGTTATACTCCCCACGCTCGACATTATGCGCCCCCTGACGTTCCCCTGTGTGTATCATCCATCCTGTCACGTAGATGATATTTGGCACAAGATATTTCGGGGGACTGATGACGAATTCACAAGGTAGCGCCGCACCTGAGGCGTGGGAATGTGTCGTGCTCGCAGCAGGCAAGGGATCACGGATGCGAACTTCATTTCCGAAGGTTCTGCATCAAGTAGGCGGAGTGTCAATCATACGTCGCGTTTTAGATTCGCTTTCCGGCGCTGCCATGCCTGACGTGTCGATTGTCAGGGACGATTCCGGGGCGCTGCCGAAGGCACTCGGGCTCATTTATCCGTATGTCGTGCAGTCTTCACCGAGTGGGACAGGAGGCGCGCTTGCAGCTTATCTGAATGAGGCTGCAACAGACGCAGACCATTTACTAGTTATCAATGCTGATTTGCCACTGATTACGCCTGAATCCTTGATTAGGCTCAAGGATGCTCACGAATCAAGGACCGACGTTGCTGTTACGTTTTTCACAATGTTGACATCGAGTAACGCGAATTACGGGCGAGTTCTGCGTTCTGAGGACGGAAAGGTGGCGGAGATTATCGAGGCCGGCAATCCGCGGCACGCGGACACGCCGGCGGAGGGAAATGCCGGCGTTTATGCCCTCGATCTTGCGTGGGCACGGACGGCGGTGAACCGGTTGTCCCTGCACGAGGACGGGGAGTATTACATCACAGACCTTGTCAAGCTGGCGGTAGCAGACGGGCGCGGTGTTGAGGCGGTGGAAATCGATGCCGAGGAGGCGATCGGGGTGAATACTTTAGTGGACCTAGCAGAGGCGGAACGGGTGGCGCGGCGGCGGACACTGGAGTCGCTGATGCTGTCCGGCGTGACGATCATCGATCCTGCATCAACGTATATCGACGCGACAGTGACGATCGCGGCGGATACGGTCATTCAGCCCAATACGCATATCTCAGGGGCAACAACTATCGGGGCGGGGTGCGAGATTGGGCCGGACGCGCATATCGTCGATTCGACTATCGGGGAAGGGTGCGTCGTGCGGGGGTCATGGCTGGACGAGGTGACGCTGGAGGGCGGTGTCTCGGTGGGGCCGTTCGCGCGGCTGCGGCCGGGCACGCATATCGGCCGGGATGCCCACATCGGCAGCTTTGGGGAGATCAAGGCGAGTCGGATCGGCAGTCGGACGGCGATGGGGCATTTCGGGTATGTGGGCGATGCCGAGATTGGCGACGACGTGAATATCGGTGCGGGGGCCGTGACGTGCAATTTCGACGGCGTCGACAAGCATCGAACAGTCGTTGGCGACGGGGCGTTCATCGGCAGCGGTTCGTTGCTTGTGGCGCCGGTAGAGGTTGGGGACAAAGCGTACACGGCGGCAGGGGCGGTTGTGACGCGCAACGTGGCGGCGGGGACGACGGTTGCGGGGGTTCCGGCGGAGTATATCAGCCGATAGGCAGTGCCTACAGCCAAAGTTCGCGATCAGGGTGAATGGGGGGGTTCTGGATTCCCGCTTTCGCGGGAATGACGGCGGGAGAGACCCTTCGACGGGGCTCAGGGTGAACGGGGGCAGGGGGTTAGGCCAAGAGGCTGATTAGGGCGCCGAGGGCGATGGCGATTCCCGCGGCGGCGACGAATCGGGCTAGGCTGACTCGGGTTGCCCATGCGAGGATGGCTCGGATGGCGAGGGTTCCGACGATTGCCGCGGTCATCATTCCGACGATTGCAGGCCATCCGACGATTGTGTCAGAGGTGCTGACGGCCAGCAGGCCCGCTCCAAGGCTCGCCGGAATCCCCATGAGGACGCTGAGCACGACGGCCTCGCGGTGGCTGCAATCCCGCGTGAGCAGCACGGCGACGGTCAGCCCCGTGCGGCTGAGGCCGGGAATGACGGCAAGCGCCTGTGCAACACCGGCGATGACCGCATCCGCGGGGGTGACATCAGCCCTGCCCCGTTCGCCCTGCCATAGTCCACAACGGATGGTGAATGCCGTCGCGAGCATGGCCAGGCCGATGAGCAGCATCGCAGCGCTGCCAAGCAGATCCGCGACTTCGCCCAGGATCAGGAAGAGCGGCACGCCGATGATCGCGGTGACGAGTGTGCTGAGACCGAGGAATCGAACGGGGGCGACCCTTCGACTGCGCTCAGGGTGAACGGGGGCGGTGACTGCCTCGCGGATTATCGATGTGATCTCGCCCCTCATTGCTATGGCGGCGGACAAGGCGGTGCCGACATGCAGCCAGAGGGCGATGGCGATGGCGTCCGAGGGCCCGGCGTCGTTGATCCACGTCGAGACGAGGGCGACGACGCCCTGTGAGCTGACGGGAATCCATTCGGTGATTCCCTGGATGATGCCGAGGATTAGAGCGGACTCGGTGGACATGCGGACCCCCTACGTGATTGTAGGGGGACTCGGAACAATGAAAGTCCGGAGGGGGTCGTGATCTAGTGACAGGTAGGTAAACCGGAGATATCTACCTGGCCTGGAATCTCGCGAAGGCAGCTTATGTCGTTGCCGGAAAGGTACAAGTTTCGCAGGTTGGAGAGGTTGCGGAACTCCTGCGGAATCCCGCCAGTCAACTGGTTGTCCGCGAGATCCAAGTATACGATGTCAGAGAGGCCGCCCAACTCTGGCGGTATCTCTCCGCTCAATTGGTTGTACGCGAGGCTCAGTACCCACATCTGAGGGAGGGCGCCCAACTCCGGCGGTATCTCTCCACTCAATTGGTTGTACGCGAGGCTCATGTTCCGCATATTGGAGAGCCTGCCCAGCTCAGAGGGTATCTCCCCGCTTAGCGCGTTGTTATCAAACTGCAAGACTGCCAAGTTGGAGAGGTTTCCTAATTCCGGCGGTATCTCCCCGCTTAGATCATTATCGTTGACGGTCAGGGATTCCAGGCTGGAGAGGTCACCCAGTTCAGCCGGTATCTCCCCGCTCAATTGGTTTTGATCAAGTTGCAGGACCTCCAGTTTGGAGAGTTCGCTCAGCTCAGAGGATATCTCCCCGCTCAGCGTGTTGCCATCGAGATGCAAGGTCTCCAGCCTGGAGAGTCTGCCCAGTTCAGAGGGTATCTCTCCGCTCAGTGTGTTGCCATCGAGATGCAAGGTCTCCAGTCTGGAGAGTCTGCCCAGTTCAGAGGGTATTTCCCCGCTCAGCCTGTTTCTACTAATATCCAGGGTTTCCAGGTTGGAGAGGTCGCCCAATTCCGGCGCGATGCCTCCTCTCAGCGAGCTCGAAGAGAGGTTCAGGTGTGCCAGGGCGGACAAGTTGCCAAGTTCCGGTGGTATCTCACCACTCAGCCTGTTCCTAGACAGATTCAGGTATTGTAGGCTGGAAAGGCTGCCTAACTCCGATCGAATCCCTCTATTCAGAGAGTTGGAAGAGAGGTTGAGGACTTCCAGTTTGGAGAGGTTGCACAGATATGATGGTATCTGTCCGCTAAGGTCGTTATCAGAGAGAACCAGGTGGCTGACGCGGCCATTTACGTCAGTTGTTACACCGAACCACGAATCAATTGGTCGATCACTCAACCAATTTGTGTCAGTCCGCCAACTCGTGCCGCCCGTGGTGCTGTAGAGCGCTTTCAGTGTGTCTCTATCCGAGGCGCTATCACCATCACAAGACGCCGCCGGGACAGGTGTGGCTGTCGGCATTGGCGCGGCTGTCGGCATCGGCGCAGTTTCTGTGCACGCCGCTATCAGAATAGTTACGGCACACCATAGAACCGTGAGCAGCATTGCACGGCTTCCACTCATCGAAAACGCGTTCCCATCATCTGCCTGATCCTAATACACGGGAGTCGGGGTGGGGAGAGCCCTTGGTGTCTCTCCCCAGACGTTGTTGCCATCAAAGTTCACATACCGAAGTTCGTCAAGGTTGCCCAATTCTGGCGGTATTTCTCCGTTCAGTTCATTATCAGCAACGAACAGGATTTCGAGGCTGGAGAGGTCACCCAACTCCGGCGGTATCTCTCCAGTCAACTGATTGCCGCTGAGTATCAGAATTTCCAGGTTGGAGAGGTTGCCCAACCACGGTGGCAGCCTCCCAGTCAACTCGTTGTTAGAGAGGTCCAACCGCCGCAGTTCAGAGAGGTCGGTCAACCAAGACGGCAACCTCCCGGTCAACTCGTTGTGTGCAAGGTTCAGGGTTCTCAGTTCGGAGAGATTGCCCAAATGCCCCGGTAGTTTCCCGGTCAACCGGTTATAATTGAGGTTCAAGCTCCGCAGACTGGGGAGGTTGCCAAGCTCCGGGGGTATCTCTCCGCTCAACCCGTTGTAGTCGAGATTCAGGCTCTGCAGACTGGGGAGGTTGCCAAGCTCCGGGGGTATCTCTCCACTTAGCTGGTTGCTCTCAAGCCAGAGCGACAACAAGCTGGATAGGCTGGCCAGTTCGGGCGGTATCTCCCCAGCCAGACGATTGCGGTAGAGATACATGCTCTCCAAATTGGAGAGGCTGCCAAGCTCCGGGGGTATCTCTCCACTCAAGTCGTTGGACCCGAGGTTCAAGAATTCCAAGTTGGAGAGGCTGCCAAGCTCCGGGGGTATTTCTCCGCTCAACTCGTTGCCCCTGAGTTCAAGGAATTCCAGTTTGGAGAGGCTGCACATTTCTGGTGGCAGCGCTCCGATCAAGTAGTTGCTCGAAAGGTCCAACTCGGTGACTCGGCCATTCTCGTCAGTGGTTACGCCGTACCAGGAACCAAACGGTTCATCGCTCAGCCAGTTTGTGATGGTGGCCCAATACGTGCCGGCCGTGGAGTCGTATAAAGCTTCCAGAGCGTCTCTGTCCGAGGCGCCATCGTAATTGCACGATGGTGATGGCGCGGGCGGTAGCGCGGATGCGGCGCACGCCACCATCAGAATAGTTGCGGCGCACCATAGCACCGCGAGGCGTATTATGCGGACGGTTTTTCCTATTAGGAGCATTGTAGTCATTGCTACACTGCCTTGAGTATATGGCGGGAGATGGCATGTGGCGCACTACGCCACAGGATGGAAGGTGGAATTGAGGCTTTGGATTCTTCGCTGCGCTCGGAATGACATGGGGTTGAGTATGATTTGGGGAGGACGAGAGTGACGGAGGGGCGACCCTTCGACAGGCTCAGGGTGAGCGGGGGTTGAGAGATGTGCGGGATTATGGGGTATACGGGGCGTCGGCAGGCTATGCCGATTGTTCTTGATGGGTTGTCTCGCATCGAGTACCGGGGGTATGACAGCGCCGGTATTGCCATCCTGGGGCCTTCAGGGGTGTTTGGGACGAATAAGGCTGTCGGGAAGCTGGATGCTCTGCGGGCCGACCTTGAGGGGTCGTTCGTTTCGGGGTCGCTGGGGCTGGGACATACGCGCTGGGCGACGCATGGTGCGCCCTCTTTGGCCAATGCGCATCCGCACATGGACTGCACGGGACGGGTAGCCGTCGTGCAGAACGGCATCGTCGAGAATTACAGCGCACTCGCCGCACAGCTCGTTTCGCGCGGGCATCGGTTCATGTCGCAGACGGATACCGAGGTGCTGCCGCATCTCATCGAGGAGGCGCTTGACCGTGGACTCGATCCCGTCGATGCGGTGAAGTCGATCCTGCCGGATATGCATGGGGCGCTGGTATTTCTGGTCGCGTGCGCGCAGGAGCCGGACACAATGATTGCGGTACGGGCGGGGAACGCGGGGGGGCTGGTGATTGGCGCGGGCGACGGCGAAATGTACGCGGCGAGTGACCTCCCTGCCCTTGTGCCACTCACACGCAAGGCGATGCCGCTGAACAACGGGGAGATCGCGGTGCTGCGGCCGGAGGGGGCACAGGTGTCAACGCTGGACGGCACGCCGGTGACGCGGGAGTTCACGGAGGTGACACGCGACCCGCTGCGGGCGGCGAAGGGTATGTACAAGCACTTCATGCTCAAGGAGATCATGGAGCAGCCGCAGGCGCTGACGGATGCGCTGCGGGGGCGCGTCGATTTGGAGTCGGGGCGGTTGGAGCCGGATTACGGGGCGGGGCTGTCAGAGCGGCTGGCAGCGGCGCGTCGAATCATCCTGACGGGATGCGGATCGAGCTATCACGCGGCTCTTGTGGGTCGGCATTATTTCGAGACGCTGGCGGGCGTGCCGGTGGAGGCGGAGGTGGCGTCCGAGCTGCGCTACCGTGATGCGCTCATTGGGGAGGGCGACCTGCTCATCGCGATCACACAGTCGGGGGAGACGCTGGACACTTTGGCGGCACTTGAACACGCATCAAGCCTCGGCGCGGATTGCGTTGCGGTGACGAATGCGCTTGATAGCGAGGCGGCGCGAATCGCGTGCGAGACGATGGATATGCGGTCCGGGCTTGAGGTTGGGGTCGCGGCGACGAAGAGTTTTACGTCGGCAATCCTGTGTTTGTATCTGTTGGCAATCGACGCGGCGGCGGGGCGCGGTGTGATGAGTGAAGCTGAGGTGAGCAGGCATCTGCTGGACCTGGAGCGGCTGCCGGGCATCGTGAGCGAGTCGCTGGAGCGCGGGGACGCGATTCGGGCGGCGGCTGAGCGACTGACCGTCAACGATAACTGCCTGCTGCTCGGGCGGGGGCCGCTCTACCCCATCGCGCTGGAGGGGGCGCTGAAACTCAAGGAGGTCGCGTACATCCACGCGGAGGGCAGCGCGGGGGGCGAGATGAAGCATGGGCCTATCGCGCTCATCGATCAGTCGATGCCGACGATTGCGCTGGCTCCTGCGGGGGGCTTGCGGGACCGGATGGCAATCAATATCTCTGAGATCAAGGCGCGGGCGGGGTACGTTGTTGGGGTGTTGTCGGACGGGGACGATGAGCTTGGCGGGCAGGTTAATGAGGCGATATTCGTGCCGGAGACGCCCGCGCACCTGGTGCCGATTGCGGCGACGGTGCCGCTGCAGATGCTGGCGTACGAGATTGGGCTGCTGCGGGGGGCGGACATCGATCAGCCGCGGAATCTGGCGAAGTCGGTGACGGTGGAGTGAAGTTCAGCGGCGGCTTCGAGTCGTGTGAATGGAACTGGTCCGACCGCACTACAACGTTGGGGTGGCTAGTTTAGGCGCCGACGAGACTGAGTAAGGTGGAGCGGGGGACGGGAATTGAACCCGCGACAACCTGCTTGGAAGGCAGGAGCTCTACCACTGAGCTACCCCCGCTTGCTCCGGTCTGTTTACCAGTTTAGCTTTCTATTCAACGTGTAGATTCCCGCCTGCGCGGGAATGACGGAGTAAAGGGCGGAATGACGGGGGATGTCGCTACCTCCGCTTGCTCCTTCATCCATTGTATGGGTTTGGGCGTGTGGCTATTCGCGGGGGCGGGAGCGGGGGCCGAAGGGTTCCGGTTGGAAGGGGCCGTCGCGGAGTTGGAGGAATGCGCGCAGGCCGCCTTCCTTTTGGGCCTCCATCAGCGAGCGTTTGAAGTCCTCACGCTGGGAGCTCTGGGCGTGTGCGGACAGTTCATCATTGAGGACGAGGGCGTTGCGGAGTCCCATCATCTCAAGGCCCATGGTGGCGACGTAGAGGTTGATCTTGACCGTCTCCGGCGAGACGAGGGCGATACGCTCAACGACGCGGAAGCAGTGTTCGAGTAGGTCGTCGCCGGGGACGACAGCGTTGACGAGACCGATGCGCAGGGCTTCCTGGGCATCGATGTGGTCGCCTGTAAGGCCGTAGCGGAGGGCATGCTTGTAGCCGGCGTTGAGGGTCCAGAAGAAGTTGGTGTTGGAGATCATGCGGATTTCCGGCTGGGCGAAAACGGCTTCCTCGGCGGCGTAGGTCATGTGAGAGGCGAGGGCGTACCAGGAGCCGCCGCCCATGCACCAGCCGTTGACGGCGGCGATGACGGGCTTGGTGAGTTCCCAGATCTGGAGGAGTTTGGCGGTCTCGTCACGTGAGCGATCGCGCCAATCGTCGAGGACGGAGGCGACGCTTGTGTTCTCAGGCAGTCCATAGGGCCAGACGGTTTCGCCGCGGCCGGCGCCGATGTCGTAGCCGGAGGAGAAGGCGCGGCCTGCGCCTGTAAGGACGATGGCGCGGACTTCGGGGTCGTTCTCCGCTTCTGTTAGCGCCTCGGCGACATCGTGCTCGAGTTGGCGGCTGATGGCGTTGAGGGTTTCGGGTCGGTTCAGGGTGATCAGGACGCCGTTGCGCTGCTTTTCATAGAGGACGGTGTCGTAGTTGGGCATTGGTTTGCTCGCTTTCATACGTGGGTTTTGCTACATGGTAGCAAACGAGGTGGGTGGAGCGCCCTGAGGGCGCTGCGGAACCCTGCCGCGCCGGAATGACGGCTGGAAGTTAGGGAGATGAGGCTTCTTTGGCTGCGAGGGCGAGGGCTTCGATTATTTCTCCGGTGGCGGCTGTGCCGCCGAGGATTAGGTCGACGATGCGTAGGGTTGGGGCTTGTAGGTCCGGGGCCCATGAGGCGGTGCCGTCGGAGGCGACGATGACATCAAGATCACGGACGTTGGCGTCGAAGGCGGTGTGTAGGACGCAGGCGTAGGTGATTGTGCCGGCAAGGATGACAGTACGGATGCCGCGTCGACGCAGGGCGGTCTCAAGATCGGTTCCAAAGAAGGCGGAGAAACTGCGCTTGGTGACGACGTATTCATCGGGTTGAGGCGCTAGTGCGTCGTGGATATCCGCTCCCCATGTGCCAGGCATGAGGGCCGGACCGCCGGGGGCGTCTGCTACTGCTCCGAAGGTTTGGGCGACGACGCTGTGGATGAGGTGGACGGCGTCCGGGGAGTCATCGCGTTCGATGCGGGTGTGGACTATGAAGAGGCCGGCGTCGCGGGCGGATTCCAGGAGGGCCGCCATTGGCGGTATGCCATCTGTTACGAGTTGTGGATCGAGGCCTAGAGACTCGACGCGGTCCGCCGCCTTTGCGTAGAAGCCGTCCGGGTGGCAGAAGTCGTTTTGCATATCGACGACGATGAGGGCGGTGGTTTTGGGGTCTAGTTGGAGGTTCATGGGATTAGTTTAGCGGGGGTTGGGTTGCTTAATGCGATCTAGATTCCCGCTTTCGCGGGAATGACGGAGGTTGGGTGGGAATGAGGGGCATCCGATGGATTCCGGCTTTCGCCGGAATGAGGGGAAATGGCAGACATAATGATAAAGGGCCGCGGGCATGACATAGGGGCGGGGTTGCCCCCGCCCCTATGATCTCCCTTATGCGTTTGGCCTCTAGTCGCGTGCTTTGGCGGAGCGGGGGCCGAAGGGTTCTGGTTGGAATGGGCCGTCTCGCTGCTGGAGGAAGCCTCTCATGCCGCCGGACTCGCGCGCCTCTTCGAGGGGACGCATGACATCCTCGCGCTTGGAGGCGTGGGCGAACGCGGAAAGCTCGCCGTTCAGGATCAGCGCGTTGCGCAGACCCATCATCTCCAGACCCATCGTCGCGACGTAGAGGTTGATCTTCACCGTCTCAGGCGACACCAGCGCGATGCGCTCGCCGACCTTGAAGCACTCTTCAACGAGGTCATCCTGCGGGATCACCTGGTTGACGATACCGATTCGCAGCGCCTCTTCCGCGTCGATGTGGTCGCCGGTGAGGCTGTAGCGCAGGGCGTTCTTGTAGCCCGCGTTGAGCGTCCAAATGAAGCTCGTGTTGGAGATCATCCGCACCTCAGGCTGCGAGAACACGGCTGTCTCAGACGCGTAGGTCATGTGGGAGAACAGCGCGTACCAGGAGCCACCGCCCATGCACCAGCCGTTGACGGCGGCAATGACGGGCTTGGTCAGCTCCCACAGGTGCAGGAACCTGGTTGGCTTGTCTCGCTCGCGCCAGCCATCCAACATTTCCGCGATGTTCGATCCCTCCGGCAGGCCATAGGGCCAGACGGTCGGCGCGCGGCTACCGGCGATGTCGTAGCCCGCAGAGAATGCGCGGCCCGCGCCGGTGAGGATGATGTAGCGAATCTCGGGATCCGCCTCTGCCTCATCAAGCGCGACGTGAAGCTCGTCCTCAAGGTCGCGGCTCAGCGCGTTCAGCGCCTCCGGGCGGTTTAGCGTGATCAGCACGCCTTTCCGCTGCTTGTCGTACAGGATGTTCTCATAGTTGCCCATTTCTGTTTCCTTTCCTACTCTGTTCTTCTTATTCCGTTTGGTTTGTTCTTGGCATTCTGGATTCCCGCTTTCGCGGGAATGACGGGTGGGGGCGGGAGAGGGAACCCGATGGATTCCGGCTTTCGCCGGAATGAGGGGAAGGGCAAACTGCTCGCCATGGCGATTACCTAGTCTCTTACCTTTGAGCGGGGGCCGAAGGGTTCCGGTTGGAATGGGCCGTCGCGGGTTGTTAGGAAGGAGCGTAGGCCACCCTGTTCGAGGCCGTCGAACATCTCTTTGCGGTAGTCTTCACGGCTCGACGAGTGGGCCAGCGCGGAGAGCTCGCCGTTGAGCTTGAGGGCGTTGGCGAGTCCCATCATTTCGAGGCCCATCGTGGCGACGTAGAGGTTGATCTTGACCGTTTCGGGTGAGACCAGCGCGATGCGCTCCACGAGTTGGAATGCCTCTTCGAGCAGGTCGTCATGCGGCACGATCTTGTTGACGATGCCGATGCGGAGGGCTTCTTCGGCATCGATGTGGTCGCCGGTGAGGCTGTAGCGGAGGGCGTTCTTGTAGCCGGCGGAAAGCACCCAAAAGAAGCTGGTGTTGGAGATGTGGCGCACCTCCGGCTGCCCGAACACGGCGTTCTCCGATGCCAGGGTCATGTGGGTGGCCGTGGCGTACCAGGACGCTCCGCCCATGCACCAGCCGTTGATCGCGCCGATGACGGGCTTCGTCAGTTCCCACATGTGGAGCAGCTTACGAATGCCGTCGCCATCGTTCGTGCGCCACTGATCAAGCAAGTTTGCGGCGCTCTGTCCGGGCGCGACGCCATAAGGCCACACGAACTCGCGCATCGGAGCATCCGGCGCGCCGAGATCATAGCCGGCGGAGAATGCCCTGCCCGCCCCTGTGAGGACGATGGCGCGAACCTCAGGGTCTGCTTCGGCTTCATCGAGCGCCAGGTGGAGTTCGTCCTCCATCTGGGGGCTGATTGCGTTCAGGGCCTCTGGGCGATTCAGGGTTATGAGCGCGCCCTTGCGCTGTTTTTCGTACAGGACATATTCGTAGTTGGGCACTGCTGTTTGGTTCTCCTTTCAGGTTTGGTGCTTCCTTGCAGGGGGTGACCCCCTCACCCTAACCCTCTCCCTCAGGGAGAGGGGATCCGATGGATTCCGGCTTTCGCCGGAATGAGGGGAGGGTCTTCATTCCGGTGGCGGGCTAGTCTCTCGGGCGGGAGCGGGGGCCGAAGGGTTCGGGTTGAAATGGGCCGTCGCGGGCTTCAAGGTAGCCGCGCAGGCCACCCTTTTCCTGCGCATCCGTGAACGGACGCCTGCCCTCCTCGCTGACGGAGGCGTGGGCGTGCGCCGAGAGTTCGGCATTCAGGTTTAGGGCGTTGTGTAGACCCATCATTTCGAGGCCCATCGTCGCGACGTACAGGTTGATCTTGACGGTTTCGGGTGAGACGAGGGCGATGCGCTCGACGATCTTGAATGCCTCATCGAGCAGGTCGTCAGCGGGAACGATGGTGTTGACGATGCCGATGCGTAGGGCTTCCTCGGCGTCGATGTGGTCGCCTGTCAGCGCGTAGCGGAGGGCGTTCTTGTAGCCGGCGTTGAGCACCCAGAAGAAGCTGGTGTTGTCCATGTGGCGGACTTCCGGCTGCGCGAAGACGGCGTTATCGGCGGCGAGGGTCATGTGGGCCGCGTTGGCATACCAAGAGCCGCCGCCCATGCACCAGCCGTTTACCGCCGCGATGACGGGCTTGGTCAGCTCCCACATGTGCAGGAACCGTCGCATGTTGCGCCTGTCAGAGGTGCGCCAGTGATCGAGGTGCGCGGCGACGCTGGTGTTCTTGGGGAGCGCATACGGCCACTCGAACTCGGCCTCGCCGGAGATGTCATAGCCGGAGGAGAATGCCCTGCCCGCCCCCGTTAGGACGATGGCACGGACCTCAGGATCGGCCTCGGCCTCATCGAGCGCCTCATGCAGTTCCCGCTCAAGGTCGGGACTGATAGCATTCAGCCGCTCGGGTCTGTTGAGGGTGATAAGGACACCCTTGCGCTGCTTCTCATACAGGACGTTTTCATAGTTGGCCATAGTTGGCACCCTCCCCGTTTATCCCCTGTTTATGCGTGTCCACAAGGTGTGCGACGCACGCGGCGAGAATAGCACCCGCCTGCTTTGAGGGGCAAGGGAGCAGGGAATTCACCCCCACCCCCATGATGGGGAGACGCGATTCCGGGGCGCGTAGACTGTCAGTGGGATTCACAGCAAACGGAAGAGGTTGTCGATGCAGGTAACCGTGCTAGGTGGATCGGGGTTTGTGGGGCGGCACCTTGTGGCGACGCTTGCAGCGGCGGGGCATGGGCCAATCCGTGTTCTATCTCGCTCGCCGGAGAGGGTTTTCAGCGATACGCGGCGATCCCTAGCGGTCGCTTTTGAGGCAGTGGAGACGTTGGCCGGCATCGACAAGCTGACCCGAGAGGATGTTGTGGCTGCACGCGATCGCGCGGATCGGGGCGAGGCCTTCCTGCGTGAGTCGGTTGAGGTGATTGAAGGGGACGCCCGCGATTGGGGCGCGGTGCGGGAGGCCGTATCCGAGGTGGATGCCGTCGTTCATGCGGTCGGGATCATCCGCGAGACAGAGGGACGTTCTTACGGCGATACGAATGTAGGCACGACGCAGTCGCTCATCGACGCTATGAAAGACGTGGGGACGAACCGGCTGATCTACCTCGGCATTCTCGGAGCGTCCGACGATCCTGAGATGCCGTATGGGAGGTCGCGTTGGCAGGCTGAGGCGGCGGTGACGGAGAGCGGGCTGGAGTGGACTGTTGTTAAGCCGTCGCTCGTACTTGGTGTTTCAGATGCTGTTTCGCGACGGACGGTCAAGCTGCTGCGGACGGGGCCGGTGGCTCTGCTGCCGTTCCCGGACGGAGGTCGCACGTTGTTGCAGCCCATGTACGTGAGCGATCTCGCGGCGGTTCTGACACTGTGCGTGACGGAGGCGGAGCGGGCCGGACACACGTATGAGATCGGGGGGCCGGAGCAGATCGCGCTGGTCGACATTGCGCGCGCGTTTGCGGCGGAGATGGGCATCAGGCGCGTCTACAGTCTGCCGATGCCGCGATTCGCCATACAGTTCGGGGCGGCGTTGATGGGGCGCGTGTTGAGAGATCCGCCGATCACTGCGGCGGAATTGAGTCAGTTGAGGGTAGACAACGTGACGGCGCTCGATTCGGTTGAGCGGGCGTTCGGGTTTGCGCCGCGGCGGTTTGGCGAGTACGTGGGATATGTGAGGGACGTGACGCCTTAAGTATCCCGGGACTTTGCCAGCTGTGAGATGAACTGCTCAATAGGGAATGCCGGGAGCGAGACGATCTGGATGGTGCCGCGGGCGCCCAGTTCGAGGGAGACGCGGGCTATGGTCTCATTGTCCGGGGCTTCAACGATGTTGACGAAATCGTAGTTGCCCAGCACAGCGTATTGGGCGGTGACCTTCGCGCCCCACAACTCGATCTCGCGATTGACTTCCTGGATGCGCTCCGGGCGGTGCTTGACGGTCTTGCGGCCTTCATCCGTCAGCGTGCTGAGCAATACGTATGTCGCCATCTATTCTGCCTCCCTTGTTGAACGGTTCCGGGTTGTTTTTCCGACATGGTCTCAGGTAAAAATCGTAGGTATGGCGGCGTTCCGTGTCAACGGAGAGCCATGGTTTCATCGAGAAATTGCGCGGTGGCGGCGGCGAGGGCGGGGCGGCTGGTCTGCCATGCACGGTCCGCGCCCTCAAGGGCCATGGCAGTCACATCGTCTCGTCCCATCCCGTCGACCCAAGTGCCCAATTTCTCCGGGGTTGTGAGTCCATCGTTGCCGCCGATGAGGAACCGGACAGGCACTTTCACGTTTGCCATGTCGCCCTCGGTTGGGATGCCGATGAGGGGGATGTCTAGGATGGGGGACACGGCGGCGACCGCTCGCACTCCCTCCGGCTGTCGAGCCGCGGCACGTAGGGCGATGCTTGCTCCATATGAATATCCGACGATGCCGAGTCGCCGGCCATCCACACCGGGCCATTCCCGCAGCATTTCGATTGCCGCGAGCAAGTCAGATACCTGCCCTTCTCCCAAGGCGTTTTCGCCCTGGGATTCGCCTACACCGCGGTAGTTGAATCGGAACGATACGAAGCCGCGGGGGGTGACCTCCCGGGTCAGCGCTTCGACAACAGGGCTGAGCATGGTGCCACCCAAATGCGGCTCAGGGGAACAGAAGACGACACCGGGCCGATCACCGCCACCCTCCGGGATTTCCTCACCGGACGGCTCGGCGATGATGCCTTCCAAGGTCAGGTCATCGGTGGAGAAGAAATTGAGAACCGTCTGCCTCACGCGGACGCCTCAGAGACCGTAGGCGAGACGTTCGGCGAGGCTGGGAGGTAGACCGGCGTCTGTGAAGTGTTTCTGCGCGGATTCCATATCGTATTCGACACGAAACTGCGTGAGCGTTCGAACGTCCGAATCAAGCATGACGTAGGCAGCGCGAGGATCTCTGTCACGGGGCTGTCCCACGCTGCCGGGGTTGATGATGAGCCGCACATCATTTGGCAGATGGATCAGGGAGCCGTGGTTGAGGCGACCGACTGCGTGGACACGCGGCGGGGCGTCAGGCGAGGTTCGGATTTCCTCGAAGATGAGGGGGAGGTGGGAGTGTCCAACAAGCAGGAATGGCGTCTCCAGCAGATCGAATGACGCGCGCGCCGCTTCCTCATGAATGAGGTATTCCCAGATAGGGTCCCGGAGCGAGCCGTGGGCCATCGTGAAATCTCCCTGAGATACAACCCTTGGCAGGGCTTCGAGGTAGGCCCGATTCTCCGGCGTAAGTTGTTCGCCGTTCCATTCGCAAGCGATAGCCGCTTCCTGGTTGAAAACGCTCAGATCAGTGGCTCCGATTGCTCCAAGGTCATGGTTGCCGGCCACGCTCACGTGATCAAAGCCGCGTAGGGTGTCCAGGCACTCATTGGGATGCGGGCCGTATCCGACCATATCGCCCAACGACCAGATGTTGTCGACTGGACCGCGCGCGTTCGCATCACGGAGCACCGCATCGAAGGCCACGATATTGGAGTGTATGTCTGAAACAATGAGTGTTCGCATCGCAAGAGAATCTCGTTTATAAGGGAGATTATATTGCGGATTGGGGGACGTATGTGTTGCGGCCGGCAGTGAGGTCCGCGAGGAAGTTGTCGGCCCAGGCCCTGGCGGTGTTTGACTGGACATCTTCATTCAGGATCATCCACCGACGACGCCGTTCCCGATGCGTCATGGACAGTGCGTAGTGCATGGCTTCCGCAGTGCCCTCGAGGTCGTAGGGGTTGACGATCAACGCTTCCTGCATCGTCTCGGCTGCGCCGCAGAAACGGGACAGCACCAGAACGCCGGGGTCGGCACCCTGGGCGGCCACGAATTCCTTGGCGATGAGGTTCATGCCGTCCCGGAGGGGGGTCACGAGGCACACGTCCGCCTCACGGAAGAAGTTGGCCAATTCCTCCTGGCTGTAGGAGCGGTAGAGGTAGTGGATGGGCACCCAGTCCGCCTCTGCGAACCGCCCGTTGATGCGCCCGACAAGCCCGTCCACGCGCTCCCGTTCCTGAACGTATTCCGGCACGCGGCTGCGGGAGGGCGCGGAAATCTGGATCATCGTGACTTTGCCGCGAACAGCCGGATACCGATCAAGCATTGCTTCAAAGGCTCTGAGCCGTTGGGGGATTCCCTTGGAGTAATCGAGCCGGTCCACTCCGAGCACGACTTTCTTCCGTTCGGTGGGTCGGCGCGGCAGGAGTCTCTGCAGGAGGCCTCCGGTCTCAGCTTCACCTGATTCACGCGTCCATCGCTGGAATTGATCAGGGTCGGTTCCGATTGGATAGACACCCGCTGAAACGACTTCGGACCGGCCACTGAACACGCCTGTGTCAACGGTTCCTCCGATTTCAACTTGCAAGGTGTCAAGGAAGTTGTGGGCGTAGCGATTCGTGTGGAATCCAACGAGGTCATAGCTGACAAACTGTTCAAGGAGCTGCCTTGCCCACGGAAGGATGGCGAAGACTTCCGCGGCGGGAAACGGGGTATGGAGAAAGAAGCCGATCTTGCCCTGCCAGCCCATCCGGCGCAGCTCTGAACCCAGCGGAATCAGATGGTAGTCCTGCACCCAGACAACATCGCCGCTCCTGAGGAGAGGGTAGAGGCCTTGCGCGAATCTGCGATTGACGCGTCGATACCCGCGATAGGCGTCATGCCGAAGCTGTATGAAATTGGGGAATGCGTGAAGAAGCGGCCAGAGAGTGCGATTGGCAAAGACGGAGTAGAAGAGATTGACCTCATCAGCAGTGAGGTTCATCGCACCAACATCGATGCTGCCACTGCGCGCGACGGACGGTTCCACTGCAAGGCGGCGCTCTGTCGTGGTGCCGCTCCAGCCGAACCACAGGCCACCATGCTGCTCAAGGGCTGACTGTACGGCCGATACAAGCCCGCCCACAGGTTGATTCCTCTGGTCTCGTGACACGTCAGGAAGTGTCGACGCCGGTAAGCGGTTGGACACGACGACAAGACGCTGTATTTGCTGCATGGCCCTGCTCCCTAGCCCCACACGGCAAGCCGGCCCAACGCCTGCACGGTACAAGAATGGGTCTCGCGGCGTGCTTTAACCCTAGCCGTCGGCCTGTACGTGGTCAAACACAGAGGATATAGGAGGGCGATACAGGGTTGGATATAGGGGCGTGCTACACTTTTGCTCTGAGTGGGACGCAGACGTGGCGACGACGCCGCGCGTGACGGGGGAAACACCATGCCGGAGAGCAAGTTCGTCGATATCCAGGGCCTCAAAATGCATTACCTCGAATGGGGCGATCCCTCGAATCCCGATCTGCTCCTCGTGCATGGATGGACGGGGCTGGGGTCTTCGTGGGCGTCCGTTGCGGAGGCTTTCCAGGATCGTTATCACGTTATCGCCCCTGATAACCGCGGACATGGGCAAACCGACAAGCCCGTGACGGGTTACATGCTTCGTGATTTCGCTACGGACATTGCACAGTTGATTGACGAGCTCGGACTTGAGAAGCCCGCGTACGTGGGCCATTCATGGGGCGGAAACATCGGCACCATCATGGCGTCCGATTACGCGGACAAGATCTGCTGCGCGTTCCTTGAGGACCCTGTGTACTGGAAGATGGTCAACGTCCACGTCACGAGTCTCCCGATGGCGATGGCCCGCCACAACAGGCCTGAAGCGGATATCCGCGCCGAGGCCAAAGAGCAGGGGATGTCCGAGCAAGAGGCTGATGAGCTGGTCTATCGGCATCATCACTTCTCTCCGCACGCGGTCACGCGGCTGCTGACCGATAACCGTCAGTGGGCGTTCCGGTGCGAGGACCACATGCGTCGCATCGCCGTGCCCACGCTGGTGCTTGTAGCGGATATAGCCGCCGGCGGCTATATGCTCCCCGAAGAGCTTGAGTACTATCGGACGATCGCGACACCCGACCTGGATTTTCGACTGTGGCCGGACGTTGGACACGGGATGCACGCCGCGCGCCCGGAGCAGTTCAACCAGGAGCTTGATGAGTTCCTGAAGAGCTGTAGCGCTTGAGCAACCCGTCCCAATTCTCAATAGCCGAGGACGAAACCGAAGTATCTTCGCGTTTCCGCACGTTCCGCTCGCTCCGCAACCCTGTTTTCCGCCGCCTCTGGATGGCGGGGTGGGTGTGGTATGTGAGCCGCATGATGGAGATGGCGGTTCTGTCATGGCTTGTGCTGGACCTGACAGACTCGCCGTCACAGGTGGCGCTTGTTGGCGTATTTCGCATGGCCCCGATGTTCCTGCTTGGCTTTGTGGCGGGCAGCGTCTCGGACCGTTTTCCGCGCAAGTACGTGATGATCTCAACCCAGATTGTCAACGTTGTGGTTGTTGGCGGCATGCTTGCGGTACTTGTTCGTGGGGGCGTCGAGCCGTGGCACGCATATCTTGCTACGTTCCTGACAGGCTCGGCGTGGGCGGTGGACTTTTCGGCTCGGCGCGCCTATTTCGCCGAGATCTTTCGCGGGGACGCCCTCACGAATGCCATATCTCTGGATGTCGTTGCCCTCACCGGGAGCAGCATCATAGGGCCTCTGTTTGCGGGGACGATCATCGAGCTGGTCGATTTCTCGGGCTCGTACGGCCTGATGTTTGGCCTGTACCTGGCGGCGGGCTGGGTCCTTTTCACCATTCCGAAGACGGAGTCGATGGGCATCGAGAAGACGCCCGTGCTGCGCCATCTGAAGGAATCCGTTACGGCGCTGGTCACCAACAGGGCTCTTTTGGCCGCCCTGACCATCACGGTCAGCCTCAACTTCTTCGGATTTCCCTTCCTGATTATGGTGCCGGTGATTGGGCGGGATGTACTGGGGGCAAATGCGTTTCTGTACGGGGTATTGGCGGGCGCGGCGGGAATCGGCTCGCTGGCAGGGGCGATCATCATTGCGTCACGGCAGATACGCAACCATGGGCAGGTCTATTCGCTGGGTTCGGCGTTCATGTTGGCGATACTGGTGCTTTTCTCGCTCTCCGAGTGGTACGGGGTTTCGCTTGTTCTCCTGATGGTGGCGGGTATCGGCATGGCCGGCTTTGCGACGATGCAGCCGACGATTGCGCTGCGTGCGGTGGGGCCGGAGATGCGGGGACGGGCGATGGGCGCGATCGCCCTGGGGATCGGCGCGAGTCCGCTGGGGATGCTAACGGTGGGGTGGATGGCGGAGCCGGAGAACCTGGGGCCTCAGATGGCGTTGGCGGTGCTGACGGGCACAGGATTCGTCGTGATTATGTTGTTGCGGTTGGCGCTGCCTGAGTTGCGGGGGCGGCGGGGTTAGCTCCTTGCGCCTTCTCCCCTGAGCAGCGTCTCTTTTCGTTCAACTCCCAGCGCGTAGCCGCCGAGTGTGCCGTCTGAGCGGACGACGCGGTGGCAGGGGACGACGATGGGGGTTGGGTTTTTGCCGCAGGCGTTGGCAACGGCGCGGGTTGCGGTCGGCTGGCCGATGTCCTCTGCGATCTGCGAGTAGGTTCGAGTCTCGCCGCGCGGAATGCGGCGAAGGGCCTCCCACACACGGCGCTGGAATGCGGTGCCTTGAACGTCCAACGGAAGGTCAGTTCCTGCGTCAGGCGTCTCGCCACAGACTATCCCAGCGACGACGGCAACCCATGAAGAGAGACGGTCGTCGTCGCGATTGAGGGAGGCCTTTGGGAACTCCGCGGCGAGCATGGATTCGAGTGCAGCATCGTCATCGGCGAGTGAGATACGGCAGACGCCGTTGTGCGTGGCGCCGACGAGCAGGTGGCCGAGGGGGGTGTCGACAATTGCGTATGAGATGACGGCCCCTGCCCCTCCACGCCGGTATTGTCCCGGTGTCATGCCAAGGTGGGCGTCGGATGATTCGTAGAGCCTGCTGGGAGAGCCGAACCCGCTTTCGTAGAGCGCGGACGTGACGTCATGGCCGTTGCGCACGTCGTCTTTGAATCGCTCAAGCCTGCGCTGTTCCGCGTACTGGCGTGGGGTGATGCCAAGCACCATTTCAAAGGAGCGTCGGAGGGTGTGGTCGGTGACGCCGACGGCACGCGCGATGGCGGCGAGGGGCAGGTGTTCGTTAGGGTGGGCGTCGATGAATGAGCAGGCGCTGTTGACTGTATCGACTGCGCGGGAGTGCGGGCCGCCCTCGTCCGGTCGGCAACGTTTGCAGGCGCGGTAGCCAGCGGCGCGGGCTTCAGCTATCTGGTCAAAGAACTCGATGTTCTTGCGGAGGACGGACGCGCCGCGGCAGGTGGAGCGGCAATAGACGCCGGTGGTTTTGACGCCGAAGACAAAGTTGGTTTCGTAGGCGGGGTCGTTGTTCCGGATAGCCTGCCAGCGTTGATTGGCGAGCGCGTCTGAGTCTGTACTGCGTTCGATTGTTGCCGTCATGTCCCTACCCCGCTGTTGTCTACGTTGGGTTCAGGGACATGGTTGCAGTTGGCGTGGTTGGGTGTCTATCCGATTTGCTTGTGGAGATCGGCTCACCCCAGGCTTTGGTAGTGGTACATGGGTTGTTCGGGGACGTGCCAGTCTGCGTAGTAGTTGCGGAGGTAGGGTTCAAGGCGGGCGGCGAGGTCACGGCGGTTGGTTAGGTCTTCGGGGGCGGGGGTGCTCAGTTCTTCACGGACGGCCTCAACGACGGCGGTAGCATCGATGGTCTTGAACTGTTTGTCTTCGAAGATGGTTTTGCCCTCTACGATGACGGTCTCGACGTCGGCGGCGCGGGCCCGTGAGACGAGGACGTCCAGGACATCGAGGTTTTCAGCGACGTAGGGGGTTGAGATGCGATCCCAGTCCAGCAGGACCATGTCAGCGCGCTTGCCCACTTCAAGGGAGCCGATCATGTCCTCACCGAATGTGGTCTCATATGCGCCGCCAAGCGTGGCCATGTGGAGAACCTGGTGGGATGTGAGGTGTGGAACCTCAAGCCCGGGGGGACGGTGCAGGCGCATGGACAGCGCCATTTCCTGGAAGTGGTCGTCATCGTCGTTGATGGAGGTGCTGTCCGTGCCGAGGGCGACATGGACCCCTTGCCGATGCATCTCAAGGACGGGGGCGATGCCACTGCGGAGGCGCAGGTTGGAGCTTGGATTGTGGCTGATGCTGGCGCCGGTCTCGGCGAGGATTGCGATGTCGTCTTCCGTCAGCCAGACGCAGTGGGCAAGCGATGTCTTGGGACCGAGGAAACCGAGCTCGTTGAATCGCTGAACGGGGGTCTGGCCGTGGAGGCGCTCGGCGTACAGGCGCTGGTAGTAGCTTTCGACGCAGTGTGTGTGGAGGCCAACATCCGCGGCCTTGGCCAGTTCAGCGATGTGGGCGAGGGTGTCCTCGTCCGCCCAGTGATAGGCCTGTGGACTGTAGAGCATGCGCACCATGTTGGTGGAGTTGACGGGGTAGTCGCGGATCAGGTCAGCGGTCATGGACAGGTAGTCCTCTTTGGAGAGGATAGAGCCTTCGACGACGCCACGGACACCGCTCGCGAGGTCGTCCGGCATTCTGCCATACACATCCTCATCGTTGCCGTAGACCAGGTAGCACTGGTTCTTGAACGCGAGTGAGAATGCCGTCCGGACGCCCGCCTCGCTGAACGCGCGAAGGTTGGCCTGCGCCTCGTCCCACACGACGCGGCGAGCCGTGGCGGACTGGTTGAACATGACGGTGGTGACGCCGGAGCGGACGAGGTTGAGGAGGGTGTAGAGCATCATGTTGTACGGCTCGACGGCGCGGCGCCCCCACGCATGGTTGATCCACGTCTCAAGGCCGCCGTCCGGTTGGCCGAGGAGGAGGCCGGAGAGACCTCGTCCGTGGTGGTGGGCGTTGACCATGCCGGGCATGAGGAATTGGCGGCCGTTGCCGACGACATCGGCGTCAGGATATTGGGCGCGCAGATCGTTGTAGGATCCGACGGCGGCGATCTCGCCGTCCGTTTGGGCCACCGCTCCGTCCGTCAGGAGAGTGCTGTCGCCTGCCAGATCGGCGCGGACGAGGACGTACTTGCCGCGGGTGATGGTGGTAGTCATTTCTCCTCCTATGCTGGATCTGTTCAGGTTATCGCCAGAAGACCTGGCGCGCTCGTTTCCGTCGAAACGGGGGGCACGGAGTGGACGACGTTCACTGAGAGCTACTGCACGATTGTCGCAGCCAGGCGAACAAAGTCGTGGCGCGTAATGATGCCAACGAGTTTGTCGTCACGGACGACCGGGAGTCGCTTGAGCCGACGTTGGTGCATGACGCGAACGATTTCCTCCAGCGGCGTGTCCTCCTTGACGGTCACGACGGGCGTGGACATCACATCGGAGACGAGGGTTCTGGAGAGGACGGAATGCAGATTGCCTATGTTGTCCCTATTCACAAAAACGTGGCCAAAAAGCTCAAAAACCGTTCCGTGCATCCCCGGGTCGCGGATAGGGGTCAGGAAGAAGTCTGAGTGGCTCATGATGCCAACGAGTTTATCGCGGTCATTCACGACAGGCAGCGCGCTTATGTTGTGATCCAGCATGACATTGGCAGCATCGACTACCGTGGCATCGGCGCGAACGGTGATCACGCGGCTCGACATGATTTCTGATGCGTTCATAGCTCAATCCTGACCCTTACCCTGAAAGTCAATCATAGCGAATCGTTGAACGCGACGCGCGTTTAGGTGTCTGCTAAACCGTTTAGGAATCCGGCAACGTCGGCGGGAGAATCCAGTCGATACGTTGCGACGGTATCGCGGTCAGGTTCGCCAACAAGAATTGAGAGCCCGCCTGAGAGATCGACTTCCCGAAAAGCGTCTTCGTCCGTTGTGTCATCGCCGATGTAGATGGGAAAGAGTTGCGTTTCTGACATTCGCAGGAGCGTGTCCATGACGAATCGCAGCGCCGCGCCTTTGTCACGGGCGGCGGCGGGGCGGAGATCAAGTACCTTCTTGCCCTGCACGACGATGATCTTGCCTTCGCTGACTGCGCCTTCGGTCACCTCACGCACTGTTTCCTGAACTCCGGGTTCCAGTTCCTCAGGGGTCATTCGGGAGTGAACACTTAGGCTCACGCCCTTGTCTTCAACGAAAGCGCCGGGGTATTGGGCAACCAGAGGGTCAAGCGCTCGACGCAAATCCGCCATCAATAGACGGGCTTGTTCCGCGCCATCATCCTCAAAAGCCAGGCCGGGCGCGGCAATCTCGATGCCGTGATTCCCGGAATAGATGGCATTTTGCAGACCAACGCGTTCCCGAACATCATTTAGCGCACGCCCACTCAGGATCGCCACAGCATACCCGGGCAGCTCGGTCAGGCGCCTGAGGGCGTCGGCGCACTCCGGGAGGATGTAGGCGTCCTCGGGGCGGGGAACGATGGGGGAGAGGGTGCCGTCAAAGTCACATGCGACCAAGACATGGTCAGCGGCCCTAATACGGGCCTCACTATCCGGCCAGTGTTTGAAGAGCGGCTCTGCCATATGTTTGACCGATGGGGTGTGCTGTTCGGTCCGGCGCTACGTGTCTGAGGGGCTTGCGTCAGGGTTGGCGGCGCGGGCAGCGTCCTGCTGAGCGTCCATCATTGCGCCCTGCAGTCCAATGGTTTCCGGGGAAGCATCGCCCATGTAGAGGGTGAGATGCGGGAACGGTATCTCGATGCCCTCCTCATCAAAGGCCTTCTTGACACGAAGACGGTATTCGCCGGAAACGTCCCACTGGCGGATGGGGAGAACCTCGCCAAGCACCTTGATCTCGATGGCGGAGTCGCCGAAGTTATCGACGCGCAGGGCCTTGATGGGATCAAGGATTATCGGGCCCCACTCTTCTTCGTCCGCCAACTCCTGCCCTACCCGGTTGAGCACCTGAATTGCGTGGTCAAGGTCTGTCTTGTAGGCGACGCCAATGTTCATATTCACGCGGGACATGTCTTTGGTGTAGTTGGTGGTGGTGGTGATTACGCCGTTGGGGATGGTGTGCTGACGGTAATCGAGGTCACGGAGGAGTGTGCGGCGGAGATTGATGTCTTCAACAAGGCCGGCGATGCCGGCGATGCTGACGACATCACCGATGCGATATTGATTTTCCAGGGTGATGAAGATGCCGCCCAAGACATCGCGAATGAGGCTTTGGACCGCGAAGCCGACGCCGATGGCGATCGCGCCCGCGGCGACAAGGAGTGGCGCGAGATCAACCCCGATCTGGCTGAGCGCAAGGAAGATTGTTAGCAAAACGATCGCGGCGCGAGCCGTTCCGACCACGACATCCGAGAGTGTGTCAATGTTCTTCCGGATTTCCTCTTCAAGGCTAACGTTGGCGCGGGCACGGATATTGGCTTCGACGAGTCTGGGAATGCTAAAGGTAACGATGCGCATGGCGATGATGCCGCCGATGACGATGAGCACGACTGGGAGGGCGTTGGCTATTGCCGTCTCCAGCACCCACTGCCCCGCTGAGGCCATCGACCCCCGAGCGAGAGACGAATAGCCGAGCGCGAACGCGGCGGATACTTCGATCGTGGCAATCACGATGATGATCCATGCCGCCCGCATCACCATCGAGGTCAGATCCGCCTGCAACCACTCGAATCCGCCGGGGAATACTCTATCCAGAGAGCGGAGGACACCGCGGATGAAGGGCGGCAGTGCAAGCCAAACGAGAAGCATGAGGGTAACTGCCCCACCGCCCCACACGACGATGAACTGCAGGAATGGTCCCGGATCGTCTATCACTGTCTGAAAGTCGGACAGAATCTGCTCAATCACCCGCGATGCTCCTCCTGCTACACGAAAGTCTTGACCTTAATCATAGCCTCCTCACGCTTGACGCCTCACTCTGCAAGGAACACGCTAGTCACACTTTCACAGGATAGAGGAGACCGGCAGATGCGCATCGGTGTTGAACTTGCAGTCCGAACGCCCGTCAACGAACTGGTTGGGTACATCAAGGACTACGATTCCTACGGCTTTGAGCGGATATGGGTGCCGGACGCGGCGTTCTCACAGTGGGAGGTCTGGACAACGGCGACGCTGGCGGCGATGTACACGACCACTGCGCGGATCGGCGTCGGTGTGATGGCGCCGTATCATCGGAATCCGGCCGTCATCGCGCATGGCGCTGCGACGCTTGATCAACTGTCCGGGGGACGAGTGGATCTGTCGATTGGACGTGGATCGCGCCCGTACATCGCGAGCATCGACGCCGACCGGCCGGATGAGGCGGTGACGGAGGCAATCACGATCATCAATGGGCTGCTTTCAGGCGAGACGGTGAGCATGGAGGGGACGGCGTTCACGTTCAACGAGGTTTCGCAGCGGGTGCGGCCGGTGCAAGAGCATGTTTCAATCGCTATCGCGTCAATGAGTCGGTATTGGCTGGATATTGCACGGGAGACGGCGGACGGGGTTCACCTGTACACGAGCAACCCCACCCTTTTGGGCACGGCTCAGGAGGCGAAAAAGGCGGCAAAGAATCCTGATTTTGAGGTGACGACGACACTCGGCTACGTGGAGCCGGAAGAGGTGCGCGAGTGGTGGGTGACGAACTTCGGTCGCAATTTCAACTTGCAGCAGCTGTGCGGACGGGAACCGAACACGGCGAGCTATGAGGAGTTGGCGGCCGAGCTGGTGTTCACGGATGCGGCGAGTCTGCGGGACCACCTACAGCGGATGGAGTCGTTCGGCGTTGATGAGTTGATGATCGCGTACCGGCGGGCGGAGGATCTTCCGGCGATAGCGGAGATGGTGGCGGCGGCGCGGGGGTAAACGAAAGTTACTCTGCGACGGGTTCGCGTTGCGGGGTGGATTCACGGGTGAAGTGGCCGTCCCGGAGTTCCAGGACGCGGTCTGCCGCGGTCATGATTGCGCGGTCATGCGTGGCCGCGATTATCAGGACTCTTTCTTCTTCGACGAGGCTTCTGAAGAGGGAGAAAACAGTCTGGGCGGACACGGAATCGAGTTCGCCTGTCGGCTCGTCGGCCATGAGGACGGAGGGGCGCGATGCAATTGCGCGGGCGATGCCGACGCGCTGCTGTTCTCCGCCGGAGAGTTCATAGGGGCGGTGTCGCATGCGGTGGAGCAGGCCCACGCGGTCAAGCACCTCGCGGGCGCGCTCCTCGCGATCCCGGCGCGACCAACCTGAGATACGGAGAGGGAGTTCCACGTTTTCGGCGGCCGTAAGCAGCGGCATTAGCGAGGACGACTGGAAGACGATGCCGACGTGTTGGCGTCTCAGCGCGGCGCGGCCTTCTTCCGAGAGTCCGTTCAACCGCTGCCCTGCCAGGAACGCCTCGCCGGCAGTGGAGCGGTCAAGTCCGGCGAGGATGTTGAGAAGGGTGGTCTTGCCGGAGCCGGATCGCCCGATGAGGGCGATGAACTCACCCGCCGCGCCACTCATGTCAACGCCACGCAGGGCGTGGAGCCGCTCTGCGCCAAGCGTGTAGACGCGCTCGACGCCACGCGCCTCGGCAAGAATATCGGGCCCTGCCCCGTCTCGTGACACGTTGGTCATTGGCTATATCTCACCTGAGTCCGACGGGGTCACGACAACGCGGTCACCGTCTATTGTCACTACCGCCCTTTCCCGCAGGCGAACGCGGTCCATCAGTTCACGCGGCAACTGCAAACGTCCCATGCTGTCCACGAGGATGTACTCGCGCGGCGGCTCGGATACACCGTCTTCCTCGGCTCGTTTGAAGGAATGCAGCGAAACGATCTCAGCACTTGCACGGCCGTCCCGGATGATGATGACACGGTCGACGTAGTTGGAAATCTCCGGGTCGTGGGTAACGATGACGATCGTTGTGCCGTAACGGTCTCTCAAGGACTGAAAGAGGGTCATAACAGTGCGCGCAGTCTCGGTATCCAGTTCGCCGGTTGGTTCGTCTGCCAGTAGGAGATCGGGCTGATTGGCGAGCGCGATGGCGATGGCGACACGTTGCTGTTCACCGCCGGATAGTTCATTGGCGTGGTGGGTGGCTCTTTCCGTAAGGCCGACGGCGTCCAACAGTTCCTCGGCTCGTTCACGGCGCTGCGATCCGCCGACGCCGGCCAGCAACATGGGAAGTTCTACGTTTTCACGCGCAGTGAGATAAGGAACGAGATTGCGCCCCGTCTGCTGCCAAACAAAACCGACTTCGTGGAGGCGATAGGATTCCACGGCGCGCCCGCGCATGACGAGCAGGTCACGGTCCCCGACACGGATATCTCCGGCGGAGGGGTTGTCATAGCCTGCGAGGATGTTGAGGAGGGTGGATTTACCGCTTCCACTCGCCCCAACGATTGCGACGATTTCGCCGCGCGCGGCCTGAAAATCGAGCCCGCGCAGAGCGACAACCTCAAGGTCTTGCGCCTTATAGATCTTGAACAGGTCTCTGCAAACGATGTGGACATCGCGAGGACTATTGTGGTTGGACATTGTCATCAGTATGACTGTTCCTCAGTCCTCACCGATGCGGAGTGTCTGGCCGAGGGCTAGCGTATTGTACATGCGGACGACGAATGCCGTGGCGGCAATGAATACGGTGGCCATGAGCGCGTAGACGATGCCGATGGAGACGGCGCTGGTCTCGATGACGTACGGGGGCAGGACGGCGACGCCGTCCTGTGTCCGGTCAAGGAACGGCATCAGGAGCGCCCCCGTTCTCTGGCCGAGCAGGAATCCGGCTCCGATTCCGATGCCGACGACCAGCATGTGTTCAAACCAGACGACAGCACGAATCTGCGGGCCGTTGAGGCCCATGGTGCGGAGCAGGGCGAATTGTCTGCCTCGTTCGCCGACCGTCAATATGGAATGCGCGACAAAGCAGGTTCCGCCCAGGAAGAGTACCGCGCCATACGCCACCAGCAATAACGCGCCCCACCCTGCCGCGACGAGGGGATCCGCCTGCGAGGTGGCGATCAATTCTTCGCGGTCGATGATCTGGTTTGCGCCGACGGACCGCATGATGCCCTCCAGGGCCGCAGTCCGCTCTTCGCCTTCCAGACCCTCATCGAGCCTGTACCAGACTTCGTTTGCTTGCTCTTCCTGTCCCTGTCCGACGAGGTTCTGGTGTCGCAGCAGGCCCCGGATCTCCGTGATGACATATCCTGCGCCCTCGGTTGGATTCATTGTGGGGAAGAAGTCAACAACGCCGACGATCGTGCCGGGGACCCGGGCGCTGACAACACCGATATCGAGGGTATCGCCGACGCGGAGGCCCGAGGCTCGCAAGATGCCCGGGCTGACCAGCATGGGGAGTTCATAGGTCTGCGGGCCGGCGTAGAAGCCACGCTGGACAAATGCCGTCGTCGCGCCCCAACTGAAGAGCAGCGAGGGGCCACCGTCACGTCCTGCGCCGCCGAGCAACTGCAGGGAATCCGTGCGGGTGAGGGGGCCAATCTGGATGACGGCCAAGTCATCCTTGCTTGTGAATCGGCGGACGGAAACAGGCTCTGAACCCGCCGCCGCAGTTCTCGTCATGATCTCATCGACGTAGAAGGCTCCGGCGGACATGCCTCCAGAGCGGGAGCGCTGCACGATCTGGAGGGAGACGAGGGTAAAGGGCGCGGTGGGTTGGATAGTGGGAACGGCGCGACGGAAAGAGAAGCGGCGGATTGGCTCAAGCGGGGCTTCTCTATACGTCCATTCCGTGCTTTCCAGGTTGCCCATGAACATGGTGAAGAATCGGCCGTTGCCGTCTTCAACGATTGCCGCCAAATTGGATCGGGGATCGGATTGCTCCGCGGTCCGGATCCACAAACCCAGGTGGCGGGCGTCATCGGGCAGCCTTATGCCCCAATTCTCGATGGCCTCACCGTCGACGGCCTCAAGTGTTTCGTCCAAAGAGTTGGATGCGAAATCGTCTCGCCACCACGTCACGTTCTTGAGGGTTGGGGCGTCGATAGCCAGAACTTCGAATCGGTCAGTGGATGAGCCCGCAGCGAAGCCACTGGAGGCACGGAAAACACGCGCCGCAGCGGCCACGCCGTCGGGGGACTCCACGAGAGCCTGCATGTCCTGGGTTGGTCCGTTGTTGCGGGCGATCGCGGCATTGGCGATGCGCACATCCGCGCCGGCTTCGTATCGCGCCCGCTCCTCATAGCTGCGATCAAGTGTGCCGCCGAAACTCGCCGCGAACGCGCCGAGGCCGGCGGCGAGCACGAGGAGAAGCACTAACCTCGTGACGGACAGCGGGTTGCGCCCGACCTGCCAGAGGCCAAGCGCGAGCCATGTTGGAGAGACTGGGGCGGCGACGCGCGCGATGAGTCCGCCTACGAGCGGGAGAATACGCAGCAAGAGCAGGCCGGCCGATAGCAGGAACAGCGTCGGTATGAGCAGCAGGAAAAGGTCCGCGCCCTGCTGGCCGGAGAGCGTATCCGCGACCAGGGAGCCCTGCTGGCCCAACTGCCAGAGGAAGATCAGCCCTGCCCCGGCCAATCCGACATCCAGATAGTAGCGTTGGACGAACCCGACCTGGTTGGGGCGGACGATGAGTCGTCGTTCTTCCAGGAGGTTACGGCGCGCGAGGCGGAGGGTGGGAATGAGAAGAACCGCAAAGGCAAGCAGACCTCCGACACCAGCCAAGCCAAAGGCCAACGGAGAGATGGAAACGCGCAGCGGGCCTCCGTCCCCGAGTGACGAGAAGACGGGCAAGTAACCGACGCTTGCGATAAGTCCGGCGGCGATGAACGGCGCGGCGACGGAGGCCGCAGCTGTAACCAACAATCCCTGAACGGCGTAAATCTGGAGGACCTGCGGGGTGCGCGCGCCTCGGCTGCGGAGGAGAGCGGCATCCGCCCGCTGCCTGTCCGTGACAAGGCCGGCCAGGAAGACGATGGCGTACAGGACCATCGCGGTCACGAGGAAGAGCATGATGGCGATGGGCGCTTCGATGAACCGGATGCGCGTGTCATATGTATTCAACACGTCATCAAGCTCGGTGTTCTGCCTGTAGCCGTCCATGGAGGCACCGAGGGAGCCATTAAGGCCGGCAATCGCTCTTGCGAATCGTTCAGAATCCGCCGCGCGAATCTCGGCAGGATTTGTTAGATAGCGTGAGTAATATGAGCCGTCTGCCTTGACGAACATCGTTCCGACGGTGTCCACAAGCGTGGACTGGGGGATGATGACGGGGAGCGTGCTGAGGAGTGTCGGCTCACGCACTATTCTCTGCAGCGAAGGGGCGTTCCAGTAATGGGCTTCAGGATCGACGGGGGAGGCTATACCGGTTAGGCGGACATTTATCTTGCTGGTCCTGTCCTCCCAAAACGGGACAAAGGGGACGGTGTCACCGATTGAGAGGTCGAGGTACTCTGCGCCCTGCCGCATGGCGACGGCCTCAACGGTCGCAATGCCGTCGATTGTCTCGACGACGCCCGGCTCCGGCAGTCGGCCCTCTATTGCGAGAAGGTCAGCCGGCGATTCGAGGACGTGGAAAATAGCGCGCGGTGTTACTTCAAGGTCAATTTCGTCGGAACCGTCAGTAGGCACGAGGAATGTTGATGACCGCACACTGAATATCTGTCGTTCGGCAAGGCCTTCAAATGCCGTCGTCACGCTCGAATGAACACGGCCTGTTGCCCGGTCATAGACTTCACGATCAATGCCGGATGTCCTGAAATGAACTTCGAGATCGAGCGATCTTTCATCGGCGTTGTTGACGGCGTGGCTCAGACCGAGGTCGCGGAGGGCCTGTGTATAGATGACGATGCTGGCCATGGTCGCGGCGGCGACGGTGGAGCCGAGCAGAACAGGCAGCAGCAGGGGCGCGTACGTGCGCAACCGACGCAGTACCAGAGGCAGGAGTCTTAGGCCCACGCTACGCCTCCGCCCCGCGCAGGACCCATGCAACGGGCTGCGACACGTATGCGCGCCACAAGGCAGCGGCCAGGCCAAGGCCCGTGGCGCATATCAATCCGATAACAAGCCCGGCCACCTGCCAGTCCGGAGACAGAATCAGGCTGGGTACAGGCTCGGTTCCGGCGAGACCCTGGAATCGCGGCACAAGAATCCAGCTGAGGTAGATGCCGACGGCTATTGCGCCCGCACCGGCCGGGAGCACGATTGATATGTACTCCACGACAAAGGAGAGCAGCGCAGTGAATCGCGGCACGCCCAGCGCGCGCAGCACGGCGTTGTCACGCGCCCGATCCGATGCTGCGCCGGCGGCGTGCGCTGCGACGCCGATCAGCAAAGCCCCTATCCCCGCGAACAGGGCGATGAGCGTCATGCCACGCCATCCGGCAGACGCGAGCGGGCTCTGCTGTGTCTCTTCCTGAATAGCGATGCGATCCACCACTTCGCCCGTATATCGCTCGTCGTTCACGATAGAGTCCAAGATAGCCGTTTTCTGCTCCGGCGCGTCAGGCAGCGAGAGAAAAACCCGATTCGGCCAGAGCTTGTTCGTAACGCTGACGGCGTTGACGTGGTCGATGAGCGACTGCCCGTTGGCAACCAGGAATCCGGCCGATCCGGGTTCAATTGTCGGGAAAGCCGTGAGGGTACCGACGATGCGGATGGGGACGAGTCGATCCGCCACGTGCACCGCCGCCAGGCTGCCTACCTGCCAGCCGCGATTCAACAGGAGGTCGCCGGAGGCAAGCATGGGTATGGAAGACGCGCCCGGTGAGACATAGATGCCGCGCACGCCGTCACGCGTATCGCGTCCCCAAACAAATCTGAGCGTGCCCTCGCGCTCGCCTGCGGTTGCGCCGGCCCTGATGACGTCACGTCGCTCCCCGGTCAGGAGAATGGGGAGCCAATCGGCGGCCTGGTCAAAGTCTTCAACGACGGTTTGCGCTCCCACCGAATCAGTTGCGACAAAGTCATCAAGCTCAAGGGATCCGGGTGTTCCACTTGCTCCTTCGACAGGCTCATAGATCATGATGCTGTTGAGCGTGTAGGGGCCGGGTGGCGGCGGCTGGCTGCCCCGGGCAAGCCTTGTTTCGAGGAATCGCCAGCCGGAAAAGTCCAGCGCGCCGAGGCTGTACGTGTCCGGCCTCCCGAGGCCGTCAATGATCTGGAGCCACAAGAACCGATTGGCTTGCGGTAGCTCCGGGTTCACCCACACGCCGACGTGTTGTGTGCCGTCCGGAATGACGCGGGGGGGCGCGGGCGACTCATCCGTGAGAGCGAGACCTATGAGGAGCTCCTCCATGGGAACTTCCGCGTAATCTTCACGGAACTCCAGCAGTCCCCCAACCGTTGACGGATCGATGCCGATAATTGGGACGAGCGTACCCACCTGAACTGAGCCAAGTCCTGCCGTACTTGAATAGGCGGGGGAGGCGTCAAGGACGCCCTCTAACGCTCGGTAGTCCTCCGTCACTTCCGCAAAGGAGTTGCCAGTGAACGAGCGATGTCGGTCGATCCGAACGTCGACTCCCGCCTGAAAGGTCGCCTGGTCTGCCGCAGCCTTGTCCAGCGTCCCGCCAAAGGTGGCGACGAAGACTCCGAGCACGCCAAACAGCAAGAGCAGGCCTGCGAGGGCGGCGGCTGGAGTGGAGGCGCGGTTGATGCGTTCCAGCGCCATGTCTATCGGCAGCCGTCCGATGGCACGGGCGAAGGCAGCGGCGAGCTGTATGCCGAACGGTAATAGGCGATAGAGAAGTAAAAGGGCGGCAAGTGTCATCGCAATCGGAACGATGAGAACGGTGCGGTCCAGTTGTGCCGTACCATCCGTTTGCGCGACGGCCACGCCTTCTTCAACGCCTCGAATCTCGACCTGCCACAGGATGGCTGCGGCGATCACAAGGAGAACGATATCCAGATGCAAACGGCGGAACCACGGGAGATTTGTTGGTCGGGATCTTTCGCTCTGCAGGGTGGAGACCGGGACGCGCGAGGCACCGATGACCGGCACGGCCATGATGACGATGGTCACGGCGACGCCTGCTGCGAGCCACGGCAGAACGGGAACGATTGGCGTGGGCATCAGATTCGCGCCGTCAAGAGCGGCTCTCCACGCCCCAAGTTCGCCCAGCCCTCGAATTGCTCCGTAGGCAATCAGGGGGGCAAGGGCTGCAGACAGGACGGTCGCGCCAAGCGCCCACGCCAGGATGAGTGTCACCGTTCGACGCCCCCCGGCTCCCCTGCTCCGCAGGAGACCGACAACGCCCTCCGTTGTCCGACCGACAGTGAACGCGATCATCGTCAGGGCATAGAGCAGGATTGTACCCACAATCACAAGGACGATGATGAGTGGCATCTGGTTGCGAGCGACCTCATCGCGGTAATCGGGCAGGCTGTTTGCGAGCAGGGATAGAAAAAGGCTGCGGGACGCATCCGCGGTAAGTCGGCCTTGCAGATCCGCTACAGCCGCGTCGGCGTTGGCAAGTCCCATGTCGAGCAGACGATCCGGGTTGACGTACAAGGTGTCCATGACGTTGCCGAGGAGGGACGGCGTTTCAGCACCGATGCGGTCAACGAGGGTCTGTTCAGGTAAAAAGAGGCTTATTGTCCATAGCCCGGCCTGATTGCTCTCGGCGTCCATCCGCTCGTAGAAGAGGCCGCCGACCTGGAACCAATATCGCTCCTCCGGGTCTACAGGTTCCACGATGCCCACGAGGACGGCGTCATAGGGCATTGCGGGCGGGGGGAGCCGCGAGTTGAGGCGAAATTGCTGGCCGACCTGTAAACCTGTCTTCTCGGCCGCCAGGCTGCCGAGCATGACCTCGATCGGCCCACTCGCCACGAATTGCGCGCGGCGGCCTTCAACGACGTTTACCTTGTCGTCGAAACCGGATCGCGAGGTCAGCGTCGATATGACGTCCGACTCATCCGTGCCGGTGAGCGCGGTGCGGATGGGAAAGGCGGTGGAGTAGATGCCGCGTCGGTCCAATGCATCGCCGAGCGTGTCCTCGGCGGCGCTGAGGATAACGTTGCGGGTGGCATTGTATTGCTCAGGTTCGAACGTCGAGAACCCTGTTGCGACGATGGCATCCAGGTTATAGGAATTGCGTTCGAGGTAGTCCTGAAAGGCAAGGCGCTGAACGGTGTTGAGGTAAAGAGGACCGAGAATGGAGAGAGTGATTGTGAGCAAGATTCCAAGGGATGCCACGAGCGCCAGCGCTCTCTTGCCCCTAGTTTGTCTCCACGCCAGCCGCCATGGCGACACGCACCAACCCTCCCCTTGAACCCCGATTCAGCGAATTATACTTGTTTGCGGCGGAATGGGAGGTGTAATGGGAACATTCATTGATGCTCACACGCATATTGACCAGCACGACGCGGATGAGTGGCCAGACATTGTGGCACGCGCTCGGGAGGCGGGTGTTGGGGCTATCATTGCCGCCGGCGTGACAATCGAATCTTCGGAGCGTTGCATCAGGTTGGCAGAGCAGTTCGCCGGCGTTGTCTGGGCAGGGGTGGGCGTCCATCCAATGGATATCTCCGGTCCACTTTCAGATGGCGAAATCAAGCGGCTGCGTGAGTTGGCCTCACATGAGCGGGTTGTCTGCATCAGCGAGATCGGGCTCGACTGGGAGCCGGGTCGACCGGATAGAGCGGCGCAGGAACAGGCTTTTCGAGCACAGCTGCGTTTGGCGGTTGAACTGAATCTGCCCGTGATTTTCCACAATCGAGACGCCGGTATAGAGCCGTTGCGAATCATACAGGAGGAGGTAGGCGACAAAGTGCCTGTCGTCGCGCATTATTTCCAGGGGCCGCCGGATTACGCTCTCGCGTGCCTGGATCAGGGCATCTATCTCTCGCTGGCCAAGCCGCTGCTACGGTTGCCGGAGTTGCAGGAAATCATTGAGAAACACGCGCCGCTGGAGTCCATCGTTCTTGAAACGGATTCTTATCCGCAGCCGTACAAGAAGAACCGCAACAATTGGACTGAGCCGCGAGACGTGCCGATGGTCGCGGCAAAGGTGGCCGAGTTGAAGGGAATTTCAGCCAATGAAGTTGCTGAGACGACCACGGCAACCATTCAGGCGGTGCTGGGACGGGACATCCTGGCGTAGCGGAGGTTTAGATGGCGCCCCGGGAATAGGACGCCATACCTTCTTCTCCGGTTTTTTCTTCGTCACCGAGGAGTTTGTCCGGCATACCCGTGCTCCGCAGGGACCGGAATATCAACAGACTCACGATTACCAAAGCGAGCGTAATCGCTCCCATGATTGCGGTTGCCGTTGGCGCTCCATAGTTTTCCGCGAGCCAGCCGATCATGGTGAACCCTACAGGAGAGGCTCCCCACGTCGTTGTGCGAATCGCAGACAGACGGCCTCGCATGGAGTCGCTGATTAAGAATTGCGCTCGCGCGGTGGTGGCCACGAGGCAGGACTGGAAGCCAAAACCGGCGAGGTATGCAAAAAACAGCGACAACGTAAGTATTTCGGAGAAGCTAAAGGCTATAAGGGCGAGAGCGAAACCAATCCCGCCCAGCACGATCAGGTTTCGGATTGCGCGGGGACTGCTAAAGGTCGCAAGGACGATGGATCCCGTCATTGAACCGGCCCCCGCCGCCGCGCCAAGATCACCGGCAACCGTCGCGCCCTGGTGGAGGACATCACGCGCGAACACGACGAGTTGAGTTTGGTAGGGCGATCCGAAGATGATTGCAGCGCCGGCAATGGTCATCAGACCGAGTATGACCTTGTAGCGCCAAACAAAAGCGGCGCCCTCAACAGTGTCCGTCCAAACGGTCGCCAGGGTCTTGTTTCCTTCGCGCACGCCCTGACGGGTGTTGACGGGCAGGAGGAAGAAGATGGACACGGTTGAGAGGCCGGCGGCGGCGCCAAATGCCGCCGCTCCACCGAATTCGTCAAACATGCGCCCGCCGATAAAGCTGCCGACGAGCATCCCGCCGCTGAACATGATGGACGAAAGCGCAATGCCGTTGGCCATGTTCGCACGGGTGACAAGGTTCGGCACGACGGCCATACGCGAGGGGATGGCGACGGCGAATGCGATGCCCGCGATGGCCGTCAAGACAAAGAGGCTCCATATCTCCATCTGATCAATGGCAAGCAAAACAACGAAGCCCAGCAAGGCGAGGATCGTCACGATCTCGGTGACAATGAGGATCCACTTACGGCTGAACCTGTCGGCCAGAACACCGCCGGGCAGGGAGAGGATCAAAGACGGCAGTTCACCCGCAGTTGCGGCAGCAGCGACTATTTCCGGGGAATCCGTCATTTCCAGTGCTACCCACCCTCTGAAGAGGAGGAGCATCATGTGGGAAATGATGGCGGCGACGGACGACAACCAGAACAGGGTGTAATCGCCTGACTGGAAGGATCGGAGCGGCCCACGGCCAAAAAGCGCCTGCAACAGGAAAACCATCTCACCGTCTACAATACGTCATCACAACCTCGTCACATAGAAAGGTAGGAAAGGAGAAAATAGCCATGACAGGATCACCGGATGTCGTCCTCTATGAGAAGCGGGATCGGATCGCCTACGTCACTCTCAATCGACCGGAGGCGATGAACGCGTTGAATTCAGCAGTGGGCGCACGCCTCTACGAAATCTGGACCGATTTCCGTGACGATGACGACCTACTCGTTGCAATTCTCACGGGCGCGGGCGGGCGCGCATTCTCCGCCGGCGCTGACCTCAAGGAAGTCAGCGGCAGGCAGGCGGAGGGGTTGGCTCAATTTGAATCGAGGGGTCCCGGTTCCCGATTCATCACGGATCTTGACGTCTGGAAGCCGATTATCTCAGCCATTGACGGCTATTGTGTTGCGGGCGGCCTCGAGCTTGCCATGCAGACGGATATCCGCATCGCAACGGAGAAGTCGCAGTTTGGTCTGCCAGAGCCGCGCTGGAGCATCATGCCCGCGTATGGCCTTCACCACATGATGCGCATGGTTCCAACCGGAGACGCGTTGCGGATGATGCTGACCGGCAGCCGCATCAACACGGACGTGGCGCTGCGAAACGGTCTGATCCAGGAGGTGTACCCGGACCGCGACTCCCTGATGGAGGCCGCGCAGGGCATTGCGGAAGAGGTTAAGTTGTGCGCCCCGATGGCGGTGCAGGCAATCAAGCAGATCGCCTACGTCGGCCGCAGCATGCCGCCCGAGTACTCCTACCGTTTCGCGCAGGAGTTGAGCGCGAAGGTTCTTGGCAGTGAGGACGCGGCCGTTGGTCCCGCCGCCTTCGCGGAGCGGCGGACGCCGGAGTGGAAGGGGCGGTAACAGCGAGTCATCATTCCCGTGCTTGACGCGGAGAACCGACGACCCAATGTAGAGGCGCGTCACGACGCGCCTCTACAGGTTACCTTTGACCCCGAACATATGATGCCTATACTTGAATGGCTGGGACACCGAAGCAAACTGAGAAGGTGGACATGAGTACGCAGGAAGACAAGATCCTGCTCAGCAGCCAGATTGCCGCCTACGACGAAATGCGGAATCGCCTAGAGACCGACTATTTCGGGAAGTGGGTTGTCTTCCACAACATGGAACTGATTGACACCTACAACTCATTTGAGGATGCTGCCGAAGAGGCCGTGCAAAAATTCGGCCGCGGCCCGTACCTCATCAGGCAAGTTGGAGCGCCTCCCGCGACTTTGCCTGCGTCGGTGCAATTCGGAATTCGATAGTGCCAACGATTCAAGTTGGGTTTGAAGACAGCGACAACACACCAGGCGGCGATATCTTGGCCCGGAATGGGCCGACATTGTATGTTCGGATCGGGTTTGATTCAGAATTCTCGATTCACCGACCGGCGCGTCCCAACTTACCGCATCAACCACAACCCGCTTTGGTCGATACTGGCGCAATGGAAAGCTGTGTTGACTCCGCCTTAGCTTTGAGGCTTGACCTACCTGTAGTCGACCGAAGAATAGTCTCAGGAGCCCATGGTCCTGAAGAATTGAATTATCATCTGGCACAGATTTACGTGTCCGAACTGGATCACACAATCTATGGGCAATTCGCTGGTGTTCACCTAACGGCTGGAGGACAACAGCATGTCGCTCTAATTGGCAGAACCTTCCTTCGACATCTCACTATGGCCTACGATGGTCGCAGCGGCCAAGTGGCCCTGAGCAACGATTAGCCAGACTTCTACACCGTTCGCCGCGAGGGGTGTGATTCCGGCAGCAGTATGCCGATCAACCCTACCGTGACTGAGACGGGCAGCACGATAAACAGCGCCGTTGCCAATGAGCCTGTCCCTTCCTGGAGCGCGCCCGCAAGTATCGGGCCGATGGTGGAGCCGAGCGGCGTGATCGTCCTGATGAGGCCGACCGCCACCGCGACCTCACGCGGCCTGAACTGCATATCGAACGGAACCGTCATGATCATCGGCACCACGGAGGACGTCATCATCCCCTGGATGACCAGGAACGGTAACAGAGCCAGCGTCCATGAATTCGACGATAAGAAACTATCCGGCAGCCAGGACAATAAGGGGTTGTCGGGACCAAGGGAAAGGATTGTCAGATAGAGGACGGGCATGATGAATCCCTGAACGAAGATGAACGGTTTGCGCCGCCGGAAGAAGTTTGACAGAGGACCAACGCTGAGCGACCCGATCGTTCCTCCAATGGGGAACGCTGAGAACAACAGTCCCACCGTGATCAGCGATAGACCGTGTTCCTCCTGAGCAAACGTCGGGAAGAACGTGACGAACGTCGCCCATGCCATCGCCCCGCCAAACTGGGTCGACGCAATCATGAATAGAATCGGATGCCGACGGAGCACGCCCGCCGCCCCGCCCGAACTCTCCGCGGGCAGCTGCGCAAACGGGGCCGTCCCGGATGCAGATGACTGATAGCCGCGCTCCCGTCCGACGATGAACCAGATGATTGCAACGGCGGCGTAGACGACGGCGAGCAGGAGATGAATTCCTCGCCACCCGCCAACATGTGGCATCAGTACCGGAACCAGCCCAATGGCCACCAACTGGCCGATGCCGAAGCTCGCGACAGTAATTGAGTTCAACGTGGCGATGCGGGGACCGCTGAACCACTGCTGGATGAGCATCACCTCCGCCTGCGTCCGGGACACAAGCGCATACATGAACATCAGCCTCGCTGCCAGCAGGATCCAATAATTCGGCGCAATGCCCTGAAAGACCGCCGCGATCGTCATGCCCACAAGCGCCAGCAGTGTCACGAGGCGCGGGCTGAACCTGGACATCCATATTGCGGAGGGCAATGAGAGGGTTGTCAGCGCTACAAAAAATGCAGCACCAAGGTAGCCCTCCTGGACGGGGCTGATATCGAATTCGGTACGGATCTCCGGCAGCGTCAGGCCGATCAGGAAGATCATCACCGTGGACGTGCCGTCCACCGCCCACAGGGCGGACATGACGACCCATCCGGTACGGTTTGAGGCCGGGGACTGTGTCGCGGCGCCGGGGCCGCTCATCGGCGAATCACGCAGGCTTGAACTTCACCAGTGTCCACTCGGGCGTAATGTCCTCATAAACCGCCACAACCGGCATGTCCACCTGTACGTCATGTGGCTCAATGTTGATGACGTTCGAGATCATTCGCGCGCCCTCGTCGAGTTGGATAACCGCATACACATACGGCGCTTCCTCGTTGAACCGCGCGTCGTTCGGCTGATACACAATTGTGAACGCGTGAACGCGCCCGCGCCCCGAGACGGGCGCCCATTCGAGATCATCGGACAGGCAAACGGGGCAGAGCTCGCGCGGGTAGAAGAAGAAGCCGTCGTGTTGGCGGCATCGCTGAATGACAAGCTCATGCCGTTTCGTTGCCTCCCAGAACGGCTTCGTAAAATCGCCTAACGTTGTGCCGTGCAGGCCGCCGGGAATCGGCAGGGGCTTTGTGTATTCGGTCGTCATCGCTGCTTCTCACTCACTCACGAACGGACTTGCTCGCCGCGATTCGATACTCTTCCTAAAGCGTGGCCTCGGACCCGAGGACCAGGGTGGCCATACTGGACACCGTGCCGCCTCAACCATTCACCAAACAGAGGTCGTTGCGTTCCACCTGCCTGACGCCTGCGCGGCCCATGATCTGGCGTGTTGCCTCTATCACGTGGCGGAACCCGCCAGCGTCGCCGGGTTGTCCGCATGAGAGTTGCCCACCGTCTGTATTGATCGGGAAATCGCCCTTGTACGTCGTGTCCGTTGATGCGAAGAACGGGCCAATCTCGCCCTTGGGCACCAGCCCCGCGTCCTCCAAGCAGACGGCATGTAGGATGGTGTAGCAGTCATAGAACTGTGCGAACTGGATGTCGGACGGTCCGTATCCTGCCATCCCGAGCGCAATTGGTGCCGACCGTGTCACGACGGAGCGAGTCAGCCGCTCCCGCTGCCAACCTGACAGCGGATCGCACGCGATGCCGGCGCCAAGGATGTAGACGGGCTTGTTCTTGAGCGACTTCGCCCTTTCCGCCGACGTGAGGATGATTGCTCCGCCTCCTGCGCACGGCATCACCGACTCCAGAAGTCGGATCGGGTAGTTGATATAGCGCGAGTTCAATACATCATCGATCTCGAGCGGCTGTCCGCGGAACACAGCGTTCTCATTCTCCAGCGAATTGAAGCGCTGATTGACGGCGATGTTGGCCAACTGCTCCTGCGTCGTGCCGTACTCATGCATATGCCGGGAGTACATGAGGCCGTAGCCCGTATTTGCGGCCACTGCCGGCCCATAGGGATCCTCAAACTCCGTCTCCATGCCCGGCGAGGGCGGACTGCCCCACGGGCTGCCTGTTTCGCGCGCCTCGGAGAGTGTGACCAGCACGGTGTTTGCCAGGCCGGAGTGAATCGCCATCGCCGCGACGGATGTTGCCGTTGCGCCGCTCGCGCCCATCGTGCTAACCCCGGTCACGAAGTTTGGATTGAGCCCCATGTACTCGCCGATTGGCGCGGGATAGAAGCTGCCGCCCTCGACGACGAGGCCGTCAATTTCTTCCTTGCGGATGCCGGCATCGGCCATGGCGTCGCGTGACGCCTCGGCCATGAGGCCGAGGGCAGTGCGGCCCTCATACGTGCGGCGCGTCGGTATCTCCGCGAAGCCCACAATCGCCGCCTCGCCTCGCATCGTCATGACTCACCCCCATCCGGCACGACTCCCGCCATGTGCGCCTATCTGTTTCCGTCATTCCGGCGGAGGCCGGAATCCATCCCCCGCCAAGACCCTTATCGACAGATACGCAAAAGTCTACACTACAGACAAGCCATATGCGCCCGGCCACATGCCACTAACGGCGTGTTACTTGCAAAACGACTGATGGAGGTACTAACCGCATGATCAAGCTGACCGATGAAATGCATGAGCACGTGAACTCAGCATTGGAGAAGGGCTATCCCTGCATCATTTCCACGGCATCTAAGGACGGGGACCCCGGCATCGGCTTTCGGGGAAGCCTGATGATCTGGGATGAAGAGCACATCGCGTGGTGGGAGCGCGGACGTCGCAATCAGATGGGAAACATGGAGGAGAATCCGAGAGCGGCTGTGGTCTTCCGCAACAACGAGCTCAACGTCGGCTGGCGATTCTACGGTAAAGTCACCTTCCACCCAAAGGGTGATCCCCTCTGGGAACAGGTGTGGGAGCGAGTCGTGCCGCAGGAGCAAGAGCGGGACCCGGAGCGCACCGGCACGGCAGTACTGATGCGCGTCGATATCGTCCGCGGCATGATGCCGGAAGCCATCCAGCAGCGAGACTAGGACGCCAATCGGTTGACAGTCCGTACGGCACAATGCAAATTGTTTGCACCACCCCTATCACTTCGACGGTAGGGTCGAGACCGCCTTTCGAGGCGGTCTCTGTCGTTAAGGCCCGCCTCCCCACTCGCCAATTCATCCCGCTATCATTGAATAGGGATACGTGCGCGCCTGCTTTTACAGTTCTCCGGGACGAGGGACATGGCTCCGTCTGCCGAATTTGTTGATCTGATACAGATTCTCGGTGTCGCCACTGTCGCGGCAGTTGTCGCGACGCTGCTGCGTCAGCCGATTGTCGTGGCATTTATCTTCGTGGGCGTCTTCGTTGGCCCGGCCGGCATCGACCTTGTGCCGGCGGACTCTGCATTTGTTGACCTGTTTGGCCGCGTCGGCATTGCGCTACTGCTCTTCGTCGTTGGCCTGAAGCTTGATCCCGCGCTGATCCGCACAGCGGGTTTCGTTGCTGTCATATCCGGCCTCGGACAGGTGATTATCACAACCATCGTCGGATTCCTGATCACCATGGCCTTCGGTGTTGATCTCTTGTCAGCCTTCTATATCTCCCTCGCGCTGACGTTCTCAAGCACAGTCATCATCGTCAAGGTTCTCTCCGACCGGCGCGAAATCGACTCTCTTCACGGTCGCATCGCGCTCGGCATCCTGATTGTGCAGGACATTGTCGTCATCGTTGCACTTACGCTGCTGTCCGGTCTCCAGGGGGCGGAGGGAGCCGGGGCGACTCTTGAGCAGCTGGGGCTGAGTCTGCTGCGTGGAGCGGCACTGGTCGCGGCCATGATTGTTATGGCGCGTTTCCTCATACCCTTAATCGAACCCCGTCTGCTGACGACTCCCGAGGTACTGGTTCTTGGAGGGATTGCCTGGGCCGTGCTCATGGCGGCCGGTGCAACATGGGCGGGGTTCAGCCCGGAGATGGGCGCGTTCGTTGCCGGTGTTGTGCTTGCAACAAAGAGGCCGCGTCAGCTGGTGGCCGCCCGCCTGACCACCGTGCGAGATTTCCTGCTGCTGTTCTTCTTCGTGAGCCTGGGGGTCCACCTGCAACTCTCCGACTTGCAGTCCCAGCTCCTCCCGGCGTTGGGACTCTCCCTCTTCGTGCTGGTGGGCAACCCGCTCATCGTCATGGGAATCACCATCGCCATGGGGTTCCGCGCCCGCACCGGCCTCGTCGCCGGGATGGCTCTGGCCCAAATCAGCGAGTTCTCCTTTATCCTGATGGCGCTCGGGCTGGACCTGGGTCACGTGGACGAATCCAGCCTCGCCCTCGTTACGCTGGTGGGCCTGATCACATTCGCCGCTTCTACCTACATGATCACATATGCCAACCAGATATACCGATTCTTGCAACCCGCGATCAGCAAGATTGAACGTCCTGTCGCACATAGGGAGGATGAAATCCTTGACGAGGCGGATCAACCCGTTGAGGTGCTCGTTTTTGGAACGGGGAGACTCGGCACCGTCATCCTGTCCCGGCTGCGCGAGATTGGCGTTGAGGCGATGGGAGTCGACTTTGATCCTGTTGCAGTGCGCCGCCTGCAAGACCTCGGTTTTCACATGAGATTCGCCGATGTTGAAGCGCCGGAATTCCTCCAGGGGCTGCCTCTGACATCTGTGCACATCGCGGTATCAACTATCCGCTCGCCTGATATTGAGGTGGGTCTGCTCGAAGCACTACGCGAGCATAATTTCCGGCGCCCCGTCCTCCTGACGAGCCAGTCCGCTGCGACTGCTCATCGATTGGAGGATCTTGGCGCGACGCTCGTGTTACTTCCATTCGAAGCCGCAGGCGAGCGTGCATCGGAAATGATTGAAGAAACGCTGCGGGATCCGACATACCTGGAACGCGCCCGCTCCAGCCCACGCGCGCCAGTGGAGGACGAATCCCTGGAGGAGGAATAGCTAGTCGATGACGCCGATGCGGGGGCGCAGGCCGCGCTCGCGGCGCGTCAGTCTGAATCCGGCCCGGGACTCCGTTCGCTCGCGCTGCTTCGACGCGTCATCCCATCCCTCATGAAGCAGGAGCCGTTCCTTGATGGCAAGCCCGCCGCCGAATCCGGTAAGGGCGCCGTCCGCGCCCACAACACGATGTCAAGGGACGACGATTCCGAGCGGGTTGGAGCCAACGGCCTGTCCGACAGCGCGGGCCGCCTTTGGTCTGCCAATGGCGTGAGCAACGTTGCCGTACGTCCAGACGGCGCCGGCAGGAATCTCCGTGAGCGCTTGCCAGACGGCGCGCTGGAATTCCGTGCCACCGTCCATGTCAAGCGGGCCGGAGAGGTCCATTGTCTCCCCAATTGTGTAGCGTGAGAGGACATCCGCCCAGTGATTGAGAATCTCGCTGGCGGGGTCATCATCCAGGGGCGCGAGAATATCCTCGCGCTCCTGTTCGACGAGTTCTCGATCATCATGCGGCCCCAACACTGCTTTCAGACCCTTTGGAGAGGCGACGAGGCCGAGGAATCCAAGCGGCGTCGAAATAACCCTGTAACCGTTAGCTTGCATCTGCAGTTCTCCTCCTCACACGAGCGCGTCCCCGCGGCACGAGTCTCAAGAATGTCAGCGCCAGCAGACCAAATACGATAGCGCGCCATGAGAACGGTCTGTCCGGCGGGGCGTCTTTATCAGGGCCGTACAGGACATGGTCGTACCATTGCACCACACCGTAAAGCGCCCATGTTGCGCGAGGCCATGCGGCGGAAAGGCGAGCGATGAATTCGGCCGGTGTCTCATCAGGTCTGGCCTTGATGCCGGCCAATCTGCCGAGGCGGACGGTTTGGGCGTAGGCTCGTCCTGCCGTGCGCGGTCGCGCCAGGGCCTGCCACCACAAGAATATCAGCAAGGCCAATCCCGCGAGCCCAAACGCCGCACCGAGACCATACCAGACTCTGGGGTCGATCCCCACGTCCGGCAGCAGCCCGCCTCCGGTGTCGGAAAAGGCCTCGTCGCCGGACCGGACAAAACTATCCTCCTGAAGCAGGTCCGCTTCTTCAAATGCGAATGCGCCAAGATCGTCGGTGAGTTCAAGATCAACCTCCGGAACGAGTGAGGAGAAGGTCCCCATCGGTCCGCCGGGAGCGTCCGGCTCAACATTGGGTGTCGGTTCAAACGGGATCCATCCGTATCCCGGGAAGTAGGCCTCTGCCCAGGAATGGAGATCAGATTCACGGACGACAAACGCCCCCAACTCGTCGCTGTACTCGCCGGGCAGATAGCCGACCGCCATTCGAGCAGGGACGCCCGCCGCGCGGAGCATGACCGTCATGGCGGACCCGAAGTATTCGCTGTACCCTGCCTGCTCTCTGAAAAGGAAATGTTCGAGGCCGTCGGTACCGGGCGGAGGCGCGTTGATGTTCTGTGAATATTCGAGTGTCCGCAGGTATTCGCGGATCGCGATGGCCTTGTGGTAGGGCGTATCAGCATTTTGAGTCAGTGCATCGGCCAGCAGCCGGACGCGCGAAGGGAGGTCTTCCGGCAGCTGTAGATACCTCTCTACCACCCAGTCCTCATATGGGGGGGGGAGCGTATCGATATCCTCGACGGTTACCTGCGGAACGTAGCTTTGAACGGTATAGCGCTGGTTGGGCTGCAAGACATCCTGGCTTTCCAGTTTGACCAGTCGATGGCCCTCATCGATATCAAGGTTGGCGAATTGGGCCTCGACAGGCAGCGTCGTACGCAGAGGTGTGGCGGCGGTAAAGACCGTGCTCGCCGGGGCCTTGAGTTCAAAGGTCACGTTTCTAATGCATTCGGCGCAACCCGTGTAGCTGTCTCCGGCGATGTCTTCGAGGCCGCGCCGTTCAGCTATGACGAGGGGGCTGTTACTCCAGCCCCAGCCTGCGTAACGGTCATACGTACGGGCACGCCAGTACAATCGCTCATCGCTTTCAACGTGCATCAGTACACCGGAGGGCAGGTTGATGTTTCCCCTGAACGGCAGTTCGTCCGTGAATCCAAATAGCCCCATCGAACGACGAGCAGGCAGTGAGGCAAAGATGCGTGTGAATGTGCCTTCGGCGTTGCCGATGGGAGATCTGAGTTCCGTCCACACTGACCGGATGACTCGCGGGCCTGAGCCGAGCGACGGGGTCACGGTGATGACGACGAACACGATGAGCGCGAACCAGATGCCGGCGTGCATGACGTGGACGGGCAGCCACGTTCCCTGCGTTGTTGTTTTTTGATCCCACTTGCGACGGCGCTCAAGATGCACGAGGTGGACGATAAGCAGCGCGGAGGTCAACAGGAAAGCCATGAAGAAGGGGAGGGTGCTCGGCGGCAGATAGGTCAGGTTGGTGACGATTGCAAAGCCTGCGGGCAGCGTGGCCCAAATGTTTCGCAGGAGCAGTGTCAGGTACACGGTCAGATACGCGACCGCCCATGCGCCGAGCAAGAGGAGGAAGACAAACGTCAGGCGGTCAGTGCTCGCGCCGCCGTCCAGGAGGGCCTGCGCCCACAACGTCATACGGTAGATGGCGCTGAGCGCCCTGCCCTCCAGGCTGGCGGCGGTGACGACCATGAGGGTTTGAACGAACGACTGCGCCAGCGCTATGAACAGGGCGGCGGCGTGTTGGGCTACGTGATTGCGGCGATGCGTGGCGTTAATCAGCCCCGCCGCGCCGCCTATGAGCACGGTGAATACCACCCCCGGAATTACTGGCACCCAGTGAGCATCTTCGACACTCCAGACGACGGTGGCGGCGACCATGAGCGCCAGGGCGACTGTCAGCCATCCGGTGTCCGGGTACGTCATCAGGCGATGCCACGCGCGGGTCAGCCACTGCGGCGTGGCGATGGGCTGGGTGGGCGGCATGCGCCGCTCTGCCGTGCTCACGCTCCCCACCTTTCAGGTCGCGTGAAGCTGCGGCGATTACCCGGCTGCATGGCGATGGGCCCGAGCGCGTTGAAACTCAGCGCTCGCGCAATATCGTCATCGAGCCGAACGACGTAGGCGGCGATGCCCATGGAGTAGAGACTCGCCAACTCCGCGGTAAAATCCCCGGGCGCGCCGAAACTTGTCGGCTCCAGGAGGACGACTGCTCCCGGCGAGTTTCGCTCCTGTAGAACCGCGGCGGCGGCCATGGCGTCCTCAACGGACGGGGTGATGGCGATGACGCCGGTTCGTCGGCTGAAACGGGCCTCGTGGATGCCAAGCAACTCACTTAGGCTCACCCTGCCCTCGGCTTTGCAGAGCGCCAGCGCTTCCAGGATGCGCCACATGTGCTTGTCACCGGTGCCGTTGGGAATGGTGTAATCGGAATCGCCGATGGCGGAGAATCCAACACCGTTATCGAACTCGAGCAAATATCGCGCGATAGAGGCGGCGACGGTTACGCTAATCTCTTCCGTGCCAGTCAGGCCATCGCCCACCTGCACGGCAGCGTTGAGGTCGAGGAGGATGGAGAGATCGGACTGCACCTCCGTCTCGAATTCCTTGACCATGAGGCGGTTGAGTTTGGCGCTGCTCTTCCAGTGGATGCGGTTGAGGCTGTCGCCAACGGTGTAGCGTCTGACAGAAACGACGTTTGGAGTGAATTGGGAGGTTGCGCGGTAGTCCGGCGCGTCGCCAGTTTCCTCTGCGCTGGAGATGACAAAGTCCTCCAACGGGAACGGGGCCGGGTAGACGACTAACTCGCGTTTCTCACCGATGACTCGTGTCGTTTCAAAAAGGCCGAACGGATCGGATGCCGTGACGCGCAACGGCCCCCAGTGAAAGCGGCCGCGCTTGTCCGCCCGGGTTCCCAGCTTTGTCCAGTTCCGGGAGCCCCGTGTGGGCACGCCCATAACCTCCGATGCAAGTCCGGGCACGTTACCGATATCTTCAATATGCAGCCAGGGACGGGGGAGGAGGGATGAATTCTCAAGCCAGACGGACTCTTCGACGCGCTCCCCCACCTGGGCGAGCGAGGGCTGATCATCAGCGCCGGTAGAGATGCCCCTCATGCTTAGTTTGGTCCAGAGCCACGCCAGGATGAACACGGCGATGACCGCGCTGAGAAGATAGGACATGACGTAGAAACCCGACCCGAGGGTCAGGAAGAGCGCCATCAGGATCAGCACGCCGAGGTAGACGCGGCGATTCCTCACGGTGTTCCCTCAGTTCCGCAGCCACCCTCGCGGCACGGCTCCCGGCACAGGGACACGCTCCAGCACCTGCGCGAGCACGTCGTCCGGGGTGACACCCTGCATCCGGGCATTCGGATTGAGAATGATGCGATGCCCGAGGACCGGGTTGACCAGATACTTGATGTCGTCCGGGAGCACATAGTCGCGCCCGTCCATGACAGCGCGGGCCTGCCCTCCTCGAAAGAGTGTCAATGCGCCGCGCGGCGACGCTCCGACGTAGACGGAACCGTGTTCGCGCGTGCCGTCCACGATGTCCACGATGTATCGCTTGATGAGGTCATCTACGTACACCTGTCGCACCGTCTGTTGGAGATCCAGCGCCTCTTCCGGTGACGTGACGGGCTCAAGGGAGTCTATCGGGTGTTCAAGGCGGGTGCGATCCATGATTTCCATCTCGGAATCGATTGTCGGATAGCCAAGCGAGAGGCGCAGGAAGAAGCGGTCGCGCTGGGCCTCCGGCAGCAGAAACGTTCCTTCATGTTCGAGCGGGTTCTGCGTGGCAATCACGTGAAAAGGCTGCGGGAGGGGGTGGGTGACGCCGTCGACCGTCACCTGTCCTTCTTCCATGGCCTCCAGCAGAGCGGATTGCGTTTTGGGAGTGCCGCGGTTGATCTCATCTGCGAGGAGGATGTGGGCGAGGACCGGGCCGGCGCGGAACTCAAACTCGCCGGTGCGCTGGTTGTAGAGGTTGACGCCGATGACATCCGTGGGAAGGAGGTCCGGAGTGAATTGGACACGCTTGAACGATGCGCCGAGGGAGACGGCGACGCTGCGGGCCAGCATTGTCTTGCCGACGCCGGGCACGTCCTCGATCAGGAAATGGCCGCCGCCAATCACCGCAGTGAGGGCAAGTTCCGCCGCCGTGCGCTTCCCCACGATGACCCGTTCGACGTTTTCCAACGTCCTATCGACAATTTCACGCGCGCGGTCAACCGTGGCTACCACTGTCTACCCCCAGCCGGATCCCTACCCTGCGCTTGATACTAGTATAGGTTGGCGGGCATGAACGCCCCTCGCCGCCCCGCAAGTCAAACGACAATACCACAGCAAGCCTTATGAACACCCACGATTCACCACAGAAGGAACCCTTGACGGCCTGCATTGTCGCAGGCGGACGCATCACGCTGGGCGACCGCGTCAGGACAATCCTGCGAGAGAGCGCCATCATCATCGCCGCGGACCGCGGTCTGAACACGTGCCTTGATCTGAACATCACGCCGACGGTTTGCATCGGGGATTTCGACTCGGCGTCGGACGATGCTGTACGTACCGCGCTTGAGCGTGGTTGGCCGGTGATTGAGCATCCGCCGGAGAAGGCGGCGACGGACGCTGAGCTGGCGGTGGATGAGGCAATCGCGAGGGGGGCAACGAGGATCCGCATCCTCGGAGGGCTGACGGGGCCGGACCGGCTGGACCACGGAGCGGCGAACCTGATGCTGTTGGCACGGCCGGACTTGGGCGGAATTGATATCCGATTGGTTGATGAGTACCGGGAGGCGTTCGTCATCGGGAAGGGTGAATCCGCTTACGTTGCCGGTCAGCAAGGCGACTATGTGACGGTGCTGCCGCTCTCGGAGACTGGAGCGACGGTCACGACGTGGGGGCTCAAGTACGATCTGCTTGGCATCTCATTGGCCTATGGCTCAACGCGCGGGGTGAGCAATGAGTTGGCGTGGCGGGAGGCGAACATCATCGTGGAAGAGGGGCGGGTGCTGGTGATGCAGGAGCGGGGTGGGTCCGGGGAGTAAGGGGTTAGAAGGCGGTGCGGAATCTGGCTGCACATTGTGATTCAGATTCCCGCCTTCGCGGGAATGACGGTAGTGGAAGCGGGAATGACGGCAGTGGGTACGGAATGACGGGACGGTTGGGGGCTATTCCACCCAGTTGAGCAGGCGGGTTTGGTTCCAGTCTATGGTGACTGAGGTGGGTGTATAGGGTTGGGGGCGGGTGGCTGTAGCGCCGACGGGGACGCGGGCGCGGAGGGTCTCACCACGAATGTTCAGCGTTACGTCGTAGGTGCCGCCCTGGAGGGTGACGTCTTCGACTTTCGCGTCCGTACCGCCATGGCCGGGCGCGGCGAGTGTTACGGCCTCCGGGGGGATTAGGGCCGTGCAGTGGGGGGCGGCGGGGGTTTCGGCGGGTTGCCATGATCCGAGGGCACAGTGGGCTTCGTTGGCGCCGTCGGCTCTTGTTGAGACCTCGCATGGGAAGAGGTTTTCGTGGCCGAGGAAACGGGCGACGAACGGTGTCGCGGGGTTGAGCCACACATCCTCGGGCGGACCGTGCTGAACGGCTCTGCCGTGCTCCAGCACGAGGATATCGTCTGCGACTGCGAACGCTTCATCGTGGTCGTGGGTGACATAGATGAGGGTGACACCCTCGCGGTCGCGGATACGGCGGATCTCCTGCGCTAGCTGCTCGCGGAGGCGGCGGTCGAGCGCGCCTAACGGCTCATCGAGCATGAGGAGACGGGGACGGGGAGCAAGGGAACGTGCGAGGGCGACGCGTTGCTGCTCGCCGCCGGATATTGCATCGACGGAGCGGTCGGCGAGCGGCTCAATTCGCATCAGCTCCAGTAATTCATTGACACGATTCTGGATCGCTTCGGCCCCCCACCGTTGGCTGCGTAGGCCGAAGGCGATATTGTCGCGGACGTTGAGATGGGGAAAGAGGGCGAGGTCCTGGTGCATGAGCCCAAATCCGCGGTGGTGGGGCGGCACGGCGACCAATGATTCGCCGTTCATGGTGATATCTCCGCCGTCCGGCGTTTCAAGCCCGGCGATGAGGCGGAGAAGGGTGCTCTTGCCGCAGCCGCTGGGGCCAAGCACGGCGAGGGATCTGCCTTCGGCCAAGTCAATCGTGACATCGGAGAGGGCGGGCGCCTGGGCGGCGTCGTAGGTCTTGGTTAGGTTGGTGACGGTCAGCAGGTTTGTCATGGCTAGAATTCTCCCCAGCCACGGTAGCGGGCGCGCTCGATGAGGAAGAATCCTGCGCCGGCGACGACCATGAGGACGGTGCTCATGGCGAGTGCGCTCGCGAGGTTGATTGCGCCCGGGCGGGTCAGGTAATTGAGGATGGCAACAGGCATGGTTGTGTATTCGGGTCGGTTGAGGAGGAGCGTCGCGCCAAACTCGCCGAGGGAGACGGCGAACGCAAAGACGCTGCCAACGAGGATGGCCCGGGAGAGGATAGGGAGATCGACTCGCAGGGCGGCAGCAAGAGGGCTTGCTCCGAGTACGTGGGCGGCCTCTCGCAGGTGCGGGCGGATGGCCCGCATGGTTGAAAGGACGACGCGAATGACGAACGGATACGCGATGAGGGTATGGGCAAGGATGATGGGCACGACGGTGGTTCGAACGTCGAACGCGCCGACTCTCAGACTGAGCAAGTAGCCGAGACCAAGTGTGACGGCTGAGACTCCGAGTGGAAGCATATAAAGGGCATCAAGAGGGTTTCGCCACCATGCTCTCGGATTTCGCAGGCCGTAGGCCGCAAGGACGCCGAGCGGCACGGCGAGTATGACCGTGACGGCGGCGAATGCAAGCGAGTTGCGAATGGCCGCCACCGGGGAGATGTAAAAGTATTCATTGCGGTCATTGGACATGATGGCCGTGTACCCATCCAGCCCGAGCCCATCAGGAGTGATGAATGAACGCAGGAGAAGCGCAAGAGGCGGGGAGAGGACGAGGAGCACGGAGGCGAGAGCGCCGATTCGCATGATGTGGTCCGCCTTTGAGAGGCCAGTGGCCGCCGGCGCGCCTTGAGCGCGGAGTCGGATGCGGGTGACGGCCGCAGATTGGAGTTTGACGTACGCCCAGAGCATGCCGAATGTCGCGATGAGCTGAGTGAGGGCGAGGGCGGCGGCGATGTGCGGCCTGAATAGCTTTGTCATGAGCGTGTAGATTTCGACTTCAAGCGTTGCGTGCTGTGGCGCGCCGAGAATGAGGATGATTCCGAAGCTTGTAAAGGTGAACAGGAAAATCAGGGCGGCGGCAGCAGCGATGGCAGGCAGCAAGAGCGGCAGCGTCACCTGAAAAAAGACACGGCGGGGTGATGCACCCAGCATGGCGGCGGCTTCCTGCACTGCGGGATCCATGTTCGCCCAGAAGGTGGAGATGAGCCGCACGACGATGGCGTATTCATAGACGACGTGGGCGATGAGGATGATGGCGAAGGTGTTGAGGAGTCTGATGGGCGGGTCATCGAGTCCAAACAGACCCGTAAGAGCGTCGTTGGCCAGCCCTGACGGCCCGAGGAGGGAGAGCAGGCCAAGCGCCATCACGATGGGTGGAAGGATAAACGGAATCGTTATCGCGGCAAGAAGCGCGCTCCGCCCACGGAATCGGTGACGGGCGAAGACGTAGGCAGACGGGAGGCCGAACGCAAGCGCGAGGATGGTGGAGAGGGCCGCCTGCCACGCGGTGAAGATGAAGCGGCCCCTGAGATAGGGATCACTCGCCGCATCAATGAACGGTTGGAGAATGCCCTGCCCGTCCCAGCCGAGGCCGATACGCATGATGCTGACAAGGGGCCAGGCGAAGGCCACCACCAGGAAGGTTAGCGGCAGGGCAACCCGTGCTATGCGCCACAGATTCACTTGACTACCCTTCACTTCATCCGCCAATTCGGGGCGGTGTCTTGCTCTCGGCAGGCATGCAAGAAATGGGCGGGGGACCGCTCTCCAACCCCCCATTAAAGCGGCACCCCATGTGAGCCAGCGTCAAACCGACCAACTTTTTTACAGCGGCGTTTAGTTCCTCATCAGTGCGATCCATTCATCGATCCAGCGTTCACGGTTTTCCGCAATCGTGCCGGGACTGAGCAGCGCCGGATCATCCGGGATAGGGGCGAATTCGAATACGTCCGGCAGTTCGGCCTGTTCGTTCGCGGGATAGACCCACATAAGGGTGGGAAAGTCTTCCTGGAATCTTTGATCCATCACAAAGTCCACGAATTGCTGCGCAAGCTCCTTGTTGCGTACACCGTCCAGGATGCCTATGCCCTCAATCTGGAGAAAGGCGGAATTGTCGCCCACCACGTTGGCGGTTGGCGGCTCCGTCAACGCGCCCTCGGAGTAGAAGACCTCCGCAGCGGGGCTGGTCATGTAGCTGACGACGATGGGACGATCGCCCTCATAGAGCGAGAAGGCCGTGTAATAGGCATCAGTCCATCCGTCAGTGATGAGAACTTCGTTTTCATGCAAGTCCGTCCAGTAGTCTTGCCACGTGTAATCCCCGTCCTCACCGAACGCGGAAACAGTTGCCAGGAGGAAGGCGAGGCCGGGCGACGAGGTAGCAGGATTCTGGACGGCAGTCAGCCCGCGATACTGCGGGTTTGTAAGAGATTCGAGGTTTTCCGGAGGAGCGATGCCCTGTTCGTCAAACCACGCGATGTGGTAGTTCAGTGCGACGAAACCATAGTCGACGGGCATGACGTGGTTGGAGGAGTCGAGTTGATACTCACTCGGCACCTTGTCGAGCATGGGCGACCGGTATTCGATGAAAATCTCCTCGTCCAGAGCCCTGCCAAGGAACGTGTTGTCGATGCCGTACAGAAGATCGGCAGTGGGCGCGTCCTTAGCCAGGATGGCCTTGGTGAGCGTTTCACCGGCATCACCGGACTTGAGGATTGTCACCGTGGCATCATGCTCTTCCTCGAACTCCGCAATGACGTCCTCGCTGATATTGAAGCTGTCATGGGACATGATGATGAGGTCGCGCGGCGCGTCTTCAGTGTTGATGCTAATACTGACGTTGTCACAGGCAACGCCGAGCGTCGCCAGGACGACGACAAGCACGACTGCTGCCGTTCGGAGCAGCCACCCTCCGCGCCTTTGCCGTGAAAACCTTGCCGTCGTTCGATCCATAACTATTCCCCCAAGACCCTCATCAAAAAAACAAAGCCGCTGAACATGTCAGCGGCGTTCATTGGAATCCGGAAATGCCAAGGCATCTCCGCAGCCTCTTCCCTCCGCTGGCATTACCCAGCTCAGGTTCCGACGGTCGCCCCGATCCCAATGTCGGGGCCTCTCAGCCGGGCACACCCAGCTCCCGCAAGACCCGTATTCAGTTGTTACTGGCGCGCAGTATACATACCAAGACAGGCGCTGTCCATCAACCCCGCCAACCGTTCGCCAAATCGTTAGAATGTTCGGTAATGGACGGAGCACACATGACCATGCTGTACGCGGTTTAAGACATGTTCAAGGGAGCCCGACCAACGGATTTTGCCGGCCTGCTCGGGCTGGCATCCCGCCCCACAACCGACCACGCTTTCCCGTATACGCAGTTGGGGAAGGAGAGGGGGGTTGAGCGATCGATCGCACGAATCGTGGGCACAGCCTCCCTGCCGAGAAAGGGCGAGACGCTTGGTCTTGTCCTCAAGGATGGCAAGAGGCCGGGCGGACTAGCCGTCGTCCGGGGCACGGAGGGCGGTTCTTCATGGGAAATCGAGCATCTGCTTGTGCCACCGGACGCGGAAGGGCTATGCGCGGAACTGTTGCCACAACTCGACAGGATGCTGCGTCCCAAGAAAGGGACGACTATCTTTCTTCGGGTCTCGGACGATAGCCCAATCCTGGAGTCGGTGGGCAGCGCCGGTTTTCGGGGTTACGCGGAGGAAGAGCTCTTCGTGCGGCCTGCCGGAGATCGGGCGATGCGTGAGATTCCGGCCACCGTCAGCATCAAGGTTCTTACGGAACCCGCGGATTTCCGGTTATTCCGTCTCCACACATCATGGGCGCCTGTTGAGATGCGCGCGGCGGACGGTATGACGGTGCGTGAGTGGCAGGAGTCGTTGGCGACGCGGTGGATCGACGTGCGCAAGACAACGGACATTGTGGCGTCCGCGGACGGCGTGGAGCAGATCGGGTGGGTGAGATTCGGACAGGTAGGCTCCAACTCGGTGATAGCCCGATGCGCAGTATCTCCCGAACAACCTGAGGCGGTCGAGGCGCTGATTGAGTCAGTCATCCAGTCATCCGGCCGTTCACGGACGATTATGTTCCTGACTCCTACTCACGATGCGGCCACCGCCCGGGCTTTGATGTCGCGTGGATTCCGCTCGGAGGCGACGTACAAGAGCTTTGCCTGCCAGATGGGGCAACGAGTTCTTGAGGGCGCATTCGCACCCGTAGGCCTTTAGCGCGGATGGCAGAATTTCTGGCGCGCGTGCGGTAAGCTCAAAGCAGGATCTTCGGGGGCGAAAGGGGAACACGTTTGGAGCAGCAGGTCTACATTGCCAGCGAGTCGGAAACCGACGATATGGAGGCGCTTTTCTCCGCTCTTCCGCCGCGCATCTCCATCCCCCTTCGCACCCACGGCAACTCCGGTCAGCTCCTCGAGATTGTGCTGGACCTTGGCCGCAAACCGGAGGCCCGCTTTCTTGATGCCGAGATTGAGTTGAGCGACTCAGAGATCACGTCAGAGGATCTCGATTACATCGTGGGGCACGTCGGCGAGTTCAACGACGACAACCGCGCGGGGATCGAACGAACACTGCATCGGATTTCGGCGATCAAGAACCGTCAGGGGCGCGTTGTGGGGATCACGTGCCGCGTGGGGCGGGCGATCTTCGGAACGATCAAGATTATCGAGGACCTCATCACGGACGGCGGTAATATCCTGTTGCTTGGGCGTCCCGGCATCGGCAAGACGACGATGCTCCGCGAGGTGGCGCGCGTTCTCGCGGATGATGCGCTACGACGTGTGATCATTGTTGATACGTCCAACGAGATTGCCGGGGACGGGGATATTCCGCATCCCTCGTTGGGACATGCACGACGTATGCAGGTGCCGCAGCCGCATCAACAGCACCGGGTGATGATTGAGGCAGTGGAGAACCACATGCCGGAGGTCATCATCATCGATGAGATCGGCACGGAGGCGGAGGCCGCCGCCGCACGCACGATAGCGGAACGCGGCGTGCAGCTCATCGGCACCGCTCACGGAAACCGGCTGGATAATCTCGTTCAAAATCCAACGCTTGCGGACCTGGTGGGCGGGATACAGGCCGTAACACTGGGCGATGAGGAGGCGCGGCGACGGCGGACACGCAAGACGGTCCTGGAGCGCAAGGCGCCTCCGACGTTCAACGTGGTTGTGGAGATTCGCAGCCGCACCGAGGTGGCAGTTCACGCGGACGTGGCGCGGACCGTGGACATGATGCTGCGCGGCGCGCCGGCGCGGCCGCAGACCAGAAAGATCAGCGACGAAGGGGCGGTTGAGGAAACCGAGGGCGACCAGGAATCGTTTGGGTTAATCGGCGCAGGCCGCCCGACCTACCAGATGGACGAGGAACGAGAGCTGGACGAATCCCGCGAGGCGGACTACCGGCGGACATCCGCCGATGTCTTCGCACACGGTATCGGGCGGGGAAAGCTTGAGGAAACGTTGTACACGCTGAGCCTCCCGTTTCGCGTGGTTGATTCGATCAGTTCCGCAGACGTGATGCTGACGACGAAGCAGTTGTACCGTCGGCGCACACCGGCGGTGCGGTCCGCGGAGGAGAACCACGTTCCGGTGTACGTGCTTCGGAAGAATACGCCGACGCAGCTTGAACAGGCGCTGCAGGCCATCGCGCATTCACGCGGTATTGCGGAGGACATCGAGTCGATCCTGGAGGACACGGAGGAATCGCTGCAACGGGTTCTGGCCGGGGACATGGATGAGATCGAATTGAGGCCACAGAATGCGTATATCCGCAGGCTCCAGCACCAGATGGCGCAAGAGGCGAGCCTGCAATCGCATTCAAATGGTCGGGAGCCGAACCGGCGCGTTCGGGTCTATCGGGCGAGCGAAGCCGTCGGAGCCGGACGCTAACGCAGCCGTGGGTATTTTCATCACGTTTGAGGGATGCGACGGCGCCGGCAAGACGACGCAGGCGAAGCTGCTCGCCACGAAACTCGGACAGACACACGACGTGCTATCACTTTATGAGCCGGGGGGCACCTCACTCGGGGAGCTTGTCCATTCATATGTGAGAAGCCACGGTTCCGGCGAGATTCAGGAGGCGGAAATCGCGCAGGCCAAGTTTGATGGGTTGAAGGACTTTGACGCGCGGGTTGATCCCATCGCGGAGTTGTTCCTGTTCGCGGCGGCGCGGGCGCAGTTGGTTTCGGAAGTGATTCGGCCTGCGCTTGAGCAGGGGCAAGCTGTCATCTGCGACCGCTTTGCGGATTCGACGACGGCGTACCAGGGTTATGGCCGGGAGTTGTCGATTGAGCAGGTGGACAAGATGAATGAGGTGGCGACGGGCGGCCTCAAGCCGCATCTCACCATTCTGCTAGACATTGATGCCGACGCCGGCCTTGCTCGTGTGCCGGAGAAGAAGGACCGCATGGAGAAACAGGCGCGCGACTTTCATCGGCGGGTGCGTGACGGGTATCTGAAGATCGCCGAACAAGACCCGGATCGTTTCCTTACGGTGGATGCGATGCAGCCCGCCAAGGACGTTCAAGCACAGATATGGAATCGCGTTGAGCGTCTACTCAGCCCCCAAGCCGCGCAAAGACTTCTCTAGACACATCACACAGCCATGACATCTTCCGATAACCTGTATCATCTCGCCGCGCATGAGGCTTCACGGCTATTGGCCTCGGGTGAGATCAGCGCGATTGAGTTGACTGATGCCGTTCTTAGCCGCATTGAGGCCATTGATTCGCAGGTGCGCGGCCTTGTGACGGTGACGGCGGAACAGGCGCGGCAGGCGGCGCAGATGGCTGACCAACGCATCCGTGAGGGCAACGCAACGCCGCTGACCGGCATCCCCCTGGTGCTCAAAGACAATATGTGCACGGCGGGCATCGCAACCACGTGCTCCTCACATATGTTGGAGGGTTTCGTGCCGCCCTACACTGCGACGGCGGCACAGAAGCTGCTAGACGCGGGGGCGGTGATGGTCGGCAAGTCCAACATGGACGAGTTCGCGATGGGATCATCGACGGAGAACTCTGCGTTCTTTCCGACGCATAACCCGTGGTCGGCGGACCGGGTACCGGGTGGCTCATCGGGGGGATCCGCGGCTGCGGTGGCGGCGGGCGAGACACTCATCGCCCTCGGTTCTGACACGGGCGGCTCCATCAGGCAGCCGGCGTCGTTCTGCGGGGTGGTGGGAATCAAGCCAACCTACGGAACAGTGAGCCGGTATGGACTCATCGCGTTCGCATCATCGCTGGATCAGATTGGGCCGCTCGCGTCGAACGTGACGGATGCGGCACTGACGCTTAACGCGATCTCCGGCTATGACGCGATGGACTCAACGTCCATTCAACGCGACGCGCCCGACTACACCCGCGCGCTGATTCCTGATGTGCGCGGCATGAAGATCGGCGTGGTCAAGGAGATGTTCGGGGAGGGCGTAGAGCCGCAGGTGCGCGACACGGTGCTTGCGGCGGCACGTGTGCTGGAACAGGCGGGGGCGATCGTCGATTGGGAGGTCTCGCTGAGCCTGACGGAATATGCCCTGCCCGTCTACTACATCCTCGCGCCATCAGAGGCGTCATCCAATCTCGCACGTTATGACGGAGTGAAATACGGGTATTCATGGGACGGCGCGGCGGATATGTGGGAGGGGATGGAGCGGACACGGCAGCACGGCTTTGGGCCCGAAGTGAAACGGCGAATCCTGCTGGGGGCCTACGCGCTCTCGTCCGGCTATTACGACGCGTACTACCGCAAGGCGCAGCAGGTGCGGACGCTGATTCGCCGTGAGTATGAGGACGCTTTCACACGATTTGACGTGCTGTTGACGCCCACATCACCGACTCTGCCGTTTGGACTGGGGGAGAGGACGAACGATCCCCTCGCCATGTACCTGGCGGATATCTGCACGATTCCGGTGAATATCGCGGGTGTGCCGGCCATCAGCCTGCCGTGCGGGTTTGTCGATGGGCTGCCTATCGGGTTGCAGCTTATCGGGCCGTCCCTCGGCGAGGAGACGATCATCCGCGCGGCTTACACGTACGAGCAAGTGACGGAATGGCACGGGATGAGGCCGGAGTTGTCGTAGACGATACGCGGACGGAAACGACCACACGCGATCTCTGCAGAAGGCCTTGGCATTGACGAAACAGCGCATATAATCTGGACAGACTGGCTAGGCCAATGCTATGAACAGTTTGGCCAGGAGGGAGAGCGGCATGGGCAAGAAGTTAAACAGTATGGGTGAGTGGCAGCTGCAGGATGCGAAGAATCAATTCAGTGCGGTAGTTGATGCGGCGTTGGGCGGCGAGCCGCAGCGTGTGACACGGCGAGGCAAGCCGGCAGTGGTCGTGCTGTCCTGCGAAGCCTATGATCGCCTCAAGAAAATGGAAAACAAGCGGTTCGTTGAGTTGTTGCTGGCGATGCCGCAGGGGGGCGATGACGAGTCGTTCGAGCGGGAACACTGGCAGCATCGCGATATAGAATTCTAATGTATGTCCTGGACACGGACGTACTCTCTCTGTTGCGAAGACCAGAGAGGAATCCAACTATTACCAACTGGTATGAACAGCAAGATGTATCGGAATTGTACACAAGCGTCATTGCTATTGGCGAGATTCAACGCGGAATCGTGCGAGAGTCCCGCCGTGACGCAGGATTTGCTGACGTCTTGTCGGAGTGGCTCCGGCGAGTCTTGCGTGAATTTGCCGATCGAATACTGGATGTCGATCTCGCTATAGCGCGGCGGTGGGGACAGTTGACCGGCGACATCGGACACATGAACTCTGATCTGCTTATCGCCGCGACGGCACTTGAGCATGACTTTGCAGTCGTCACGCGAAACGTAAGCGATTTCGAGCCGACGGGTGTGCGTATCGTCAATCCGTTTGAAATGTAACGCGGCACTTGCGTTGTTGGCGACGGCGCTGCCGCATAGTCGGTATTATTCTATGTGATGGATGACATTCTTCGGATTCTTGAGCAGGACGCGCGGACACCACCGGAACGCATCGCGGAGATGACCGGCCGGTCGATTGATGACGTGCGCGAGGCCATCGTGAAGGCCGAGCGGGACGGCATCCTCCTTTCGTACCGGTCGCAGATCAACTGGGACGCGCTGGGCCGCGGGGACGTGCATGCGATCATCGAGGTGCGCATTGCGCCTCAGCGTGAGGTGGGGTTCGATTCAGTGGCGGCGCGTATCGCACGATTCCCGGAGGTGCGATCAATGCACCTCGTGTCCGGCGACTATGACCTCGCGGTGCAGGTGACAGGCGAGAGCATCTACGCAATCTCGAATTTCGTGACGAGCAAGCTGGCGGTGTTGGAAGCCGTGCAGGGAACCGTGACGCACTTTGTGCTGAAGCGGTACAAGGAAGACGGGACGTTGTTCGAGGCAGAAGACGAATCACCGCACCGCCTGCCGGTAGTCATGTAGGCAGCTTGAGATGACCAATTCAACGCATCAAGACACTACACCTCCACCACCTTCGCGGGGGATTCGGGAGGGTAAGCGGCGCATCGCGCAGCGGGTGGAGGATATTCCGCCATCCGGCATTCGCAAGTTTTTTGATCTGATCGCCGGGCAGGAGGGAATCATTTCACTGGGTGTCGGCGAGCCTGATTTCGTCACGCCGTGGCATATCCGTGAGGCGGCCATCGATTCACTGGAGCGCGGACATACACACTACACGTCCAACTACGGCACGCCGGAGTTACGCAAGGAACTGTCCTCTTACCTGGAACGCCTATACGGCGCGCAGTATGACCCACAGTCTGAACTGCTTATAACGGTGGGGGTTTCAGAGGCGCTCGATCTTGCGCTGCGCGCCACACTCGACCCGGGCGATGAGGTCATCACCGGTGATCCGTGCTACGTGGCTTATTTCCCCGTCGTGCACATGGCCGGCGGTTCCCTGATCACTGTGCCGACAACGATGGAGGATGAGTTTCGTCTACGGGCATCCGAGGTTGAGAAGCTCATCACACCACGGACGCGGGCGCTGTTGATCAACAATCCGTCCAATCCGACGGGTGCGGTGCTGGATAGAGCGACGACTGAGGAACTCTCGGAGATGGCGGCCCGCCACGATGTGCTGATCATCGCGGACGAGATCTACGACCGTCTTGTGTATTCGCCGGATGAGCCGTTCACGTCATTCGCATCACTCACAGGCCGGAGCGATCAGACACTGGTGCTGGGGGGATTCTCGAAGTCGTATGCGATGACGGGGTGGCGCGTCGGCTATGCGGCGGGGCCGTCAGACATCATCTCGGCAATGATGAAGGTGCACCAATACACGATGATGTCCGCGCCGACGGCGGCGCAGGCTGCGGCGGTGGCAGCGTTGCGCGAGGGAGAGCGCGACGTCCAGGAGATGCGCGAGGCATATGATCAACGGCGACGGCTGCTGGTTTCAGGGCTGCGGCGCATCGGGCTTCCGTGCGTAGAGCCGCGCGGCGCGTTTTATGCGTTTCCATCCATCATGCCGACGGGGATGAGTTCTGAAGAATTCGCCGAGCGGCTGCTGGGCGAAGAGGGTGTGGCGGTTGTCCCGGGGAGCGCGTTTGGGCCATCGGGCGAGGGCTTCGTGCGGTGTTGCTACGCCGCGAGCGTGGAGGACATCGAGGAGGCGCTCACACGCATGGGCCGATTCGTGGAGCGGCATTCGCGTTAGGACGCCCGATGGATTCCGGCTTTCGCCGGAATGAGGGGAAAATACCCGAGTAAGGGATAAGCACCCGAGTGAGGGGAAGGTAGGCTGAGCGATGGTCGAGCAGGGATCAAACGGCCATGGGAACCCTCCGACCGCAAATGGGCCGGGGGACCAGCCGCAGGACGACGATCTGGTCGTCACGTTCACCGGCGTTTCGGCCAAGCCAAATGAAGACGGCACGATCGACCTCATCATCGGGACCAACCGTGGCGAGATTCGTGCGGTTCTGCACCCGAAAGAGGGGCACGACGGGGCGGTCATCTTCGTTGGTGGCGGGCGTGAACTCAAGGGCCCGGCAGACGGCATCTACGAGGAGCTGGCCAGGGAACTCACCGAGCAGGGCGTGACATCGCTACGGCTCGGACAGCGGCGTCCGGAAGTGTTCATCGAGGCCGTTGCGGATGTACTGGCGGGCATCTCCTTCATGAGGGGAATCGGGGCACGGCGTCTCGCCCTCGTGGGTCATTCATCCAACGGGGCGGTGGCGATAAAGTCGGCGGCGTTCTCACCGGATGTCGTGGCGGTTGCGTCGTTATCCGGCCAGACGTTTGGGGCGCAGGATGTAGCGGAGATTGCGCCGCGACGGCTGCTTGTGGTGCATGGTCGTGAGGACGACGTACTGCCCTACACCGACGCTGAGCGCATCTATGAGTGGGCCGGAGACCCGAAAGAGTTAATCCTGTACCCGGGCGCGAATCACGGGCTGCGTGAGGCAAAGGACGAGCTAAAGGAAAAGCTGGAGGGTTGGCTCATTGACGTGGTGGGGCCGCCGGAGGGGCAGGAACAGACGTAGGCCGGTTTAGGGTTCGGTCTCGTCCTCGCCGAAGACATAGCGCACACGGACGTAGCCCTCCTGCGCGGCGGGGGCGTTGGACAGCATTTCGTCACGACCCCAGGATTCGCGGTCGGAGTCTTCCCGGTAGACATTTGTGACGTCGATGGCGTGGCCGGTTGGCTCAACGCCCTCAGTGTCGACTTCCTGGAGCGCGGACACGCTCTCAATGATGGCGTCAAGCTGGCCACCGAACGACTCGATTTCCTCTTCGGTCATGCCGACACGGCTCAGTTCCGCGAGGGAGCGGACAAGCTCCGGGCCGGATGGGGCGGTGTCTGTGTCGTCAGGATTCACTCTCAAGATGCTCCGTACGATTCCGATGAGGGTCAGCATGTCTTGTGTGCGCTTATTGTAGCGAGGGCGCAGGCGTCGGGGAAGCCGGTTTAATTTGTGGATCCTGGGTTTGATTGGGAGTCCTTTCGATTATCTTCTGCTTCGTTCTCCGCTTGTTCGGACTTGGGGGACGCATCCGCTATCGGTTCCGGGGCTGCCGGTTGTTGGGACGGCGCGGTTTCGAGCTCGTGTCGGTTGCGCGGTAGGGGGACGGCCCCCCGCTTGGGCGGGTTGCGCTGCGCCAAACATAGACTCGCCCGGACGGCGCGGCCGGCATAGTGGCACCGACGCGCGCCATGCCTCCCGGTTTCGCGCCCCCGGCGCGGCCGAAAGTTCGTCCCACGCGTGACACACGGGGGTGTGTTACGCGGTTGATCCGTGCTCGCTCGATGGCTCTGCCACGTCGTCATCGGGCGCCATGCGCTCCATTTGCCTGAAACCTCTAGGGTCTCGACCCGTCCGGAGCGCGCATCTCTCTCACGTCCCCGCTCGGGTCACGGCGTTGGCCTGAGGGCGTTTCGAGGCACCTGGACGGGGCGCTGCCGGGTCGGGGTTGGGGACCTGCCCAGCTGCGTTGTCCCGCAGGGATGTCCTGGAGTGTCCGATAGCGGATGCGTTTCCTTGCAGGGAGCGCCCTCCTTTATTGCACTCCCGGGGATGGTGCTGGCGGCGTGGCTGCTAGCGCGCTGCGCCTCCGGGTGATTGGTCGATGTGGGGACGATAGGACATTTGTTTTGTGTGGGTCAAGGCGGGGTGGCATGTTGGGGGGAAGCGTTACGAGATGGGGGTGGCTCAATGGGATTTAGATTCCCGCGTTCGCGGGAATGACGGGTAGGGGGAGGCGGGGGGGTGTAAGGGTTAGGCCTCTTGCGAGTCCGTGCTGTTTTCGGCATCGGCGGTGGCGCGGCGGTGTTTTTCGTAGTTGGCGATGCGGGCCTTGATTTCAGCTTCAAGGCCCTGCTCTGTCGGTTCGAAATAACGGTGGCCTTGGACTGAGTCAGGCCGCATCTGTTGATCGACGACGTGACTGGGGAAGTCGTGCGGGTACTTGTAGCCGTTGGCGTAGCCCATGCGGCTCATCAGCGGATGCGGGGCGTTGCGGAGATGGAGCGGCACGGGCAGCGCGCCGGTGTTGCGGACGTCCTGCTGGGCCGCAAGGTATGCCTTGTAAGCGGAGTTGCTCTTGGGGGCGGTGGCGAGATAGAGGCACGCCTCCGCCATGGGCAGGTAGCCCTCCGGCATCCCGACAAAATGGACGGCCTGCTGGCAGGCAATGGCGAGGCTGAGAGCCAATGGATCTGCAAGGCCCACGTCCTCGGCGGCAAAGATGACCATGCGCCGCACGATGAAGAGTGGATCCTCTCCACCCTCCAGCATCCGTGCCATCCAGTAGAGCGCGGCGTCCGGATCAGAGGCGCGCATGGATTTGATGAACGCGGAGATGATGTTGTAGTGCTCCTCGCCGCCCTTGTCGTAACGGACGGCGCGGTGCTGCATGGCGTCTTCGATCGTGGAGAGATCAACGACGCGGCTGCCGTCCTGCTCGGGCGGCGTGGCGCTGACGGCAACCTCAAGAGCGGTGAGGGCGGCGCGGGCATCTCCATCCGCCATGGAAATCAGCGCACTCTCCGCATTGTCGTCCAGTCGGGCATTGAGATGTCCAAGGCCATGCTCGGGATCTGTGAGGGCACGATCGACGAGTTCTCTTATCTCGTCCTCGGCCAGGGCGTTGAGCGTGTAGACGCGGGAACGAGAGAGCAGCGGCGCGACAATCTCAAACGAGGGGTTCTCCGTGGTTGCGCCGATTAGGGTGACGGAGCCGTCCTCCACGTGGGGTAGAACGACGTCTTGCTGGGCCTTGTTGAATCGATGAATCTCATCGATGAAAAGGATGGTGCGCTGGCCGGAAAGGCCGCGCCGCTGGCGGGCATCGCCCAGGACACGGCGGAGGTCTGCGACCCCGGACTCGACGGCGCTGACCGGCTCAAAATGGGACTGCGTCATGTGGGCGATGATGCGGGCGAGGGTGGTCTTGCCGGTGCCCGGCGGGCCCCACAGGACGATTGAGGGAACCTGATCAGCCTCTATGGAGCGGCGGAGGACATGGCCTCCGCCGACGATGTGCTCCTGGCCGACGAATTCATCGAGGGTTGTGGGCCGCATCCGAGCGGCGAGCGGCGCTTCACGAGAAATGCGGTCTTCCCGCTGCTGCTCGAACATATCGGGCCCGGCTGCGGCGGACGGCTTTCGCGTTTGCCTCGCCATTCGACTCCCACCCGGGGACGCCACTCAGATCAGTCCCGCGTCACCCTGCTACCCCTTGGGGTCATTATAGCGGGGAGGTGGTCACCACGATTCAGGCTTGGTGATAGTACCGTGCTGATCGGTGAGTTGGTGAGGGAGCTGGCTTTCGGCGAGATGCTCCTCCCTGATATTTCGGACGTATGTGGCAGCCTGCTTGATAGTGTCGTTAATGCGGCGCTGCCTGATTACGTTGGGGTTCAGTGCGATGACAGGAAGTCCGATCTCATATCTCACAAACTTGATTGCGCCAACAAAGTCTGAGTCGTTCGAGATTATGGCAGCTTGCTCGAAGCGTCCCAATGCAGCCCGAGCAACAAAATGGGTAGCGAGATTGACGTCGGTTTGCTTCTCTTCGACCCTTAAGACTCGCAAATAGCCCGAGTCTTCCAGTGCAGTTTCCGCAGGCGGCATCAGAACCTTTTGTGTACTGAACGCGCCTCGATGCACCTCCAGCCCCTAGATGGTCGACAACGCCCTCAATAGGGTTTCCTGGCGAACTGGCTGACCATAGTTCGGCGGTCGGGCTCGTACCAGAGCAGTGAAGTAATAGACGCGACCAATCTTATGTTCAGGCAGGAGATTCTCTGCGAGGCGACGAAAGTTCAACCATCGATAGGAGGAGTCTTTGACCGCGCCGTAGTAGAAGTTCAGACCATCAATGAAGACGTCCGTTAGCCGCGATTCTATTGCCACGAGTTCACGAGCTCCAAGCAAGCCTACTTAAGTACCGAGACCGCCCTAGGGCGGTCTCGCCATGTCATCGAAACGACATGGATGGCTACAGCCCATGATATTGGTCGCGCTCCCTGTGCCAAGCGTTGTTCACGGAAATTCATGGGGGCATCGAGCATTACGACAGGTCGTTAAGTACCGAGACCGCCCGTAGGCGGCCTCGCCATGCCACCGAAGCAACATGGGTAGTCGAATAACCATCATGCGCAGTTGGGTTCAGGCTGTCAACATTCCTTTCAATACTACGGGACTTGTGGCGGCATGGAGTCGAGGTTGTTTTGGACGAGTTGGCTGGCGGGGTGGGCTTCTCCGCGGGACTGGTTCAGGACGCGGCTGGCGCGCTCGAAGAGTTCCCGCGCTGCTTCGAGATGACCCATGTATTGCAGGATGCCGGCGAGGTTGTTGGCACGGATGGCGACGAGCGGGTGGTCTACGCCATAGGCCGCCTCATCAATCTCCATGGCGCGCTGGTAGCCTTCACGCGCTCCCTCCATGTCGCCGAGGTCACGCAGGACGCCTGCGATGTTGTTGATCTCCGCGGCGACGACGGGATCATTGGGGCCGCGCTGCCTCTCATCAATGGCAAGCGCGCGCTCGTAATAGCCTCTTGCACCCTCCAAGTCGGCGGACTCGTGGGCGAGGCCGCCGAGGTTGTTGATGATGGAGGCGACGATAGCGTGATCATCGCCATGAATGGCAGTTAATGTCTCCAGCGCTGTTTCCAGGTGGCGTTTAGCATCGCTGAAGTGTCCGAGTTCCTGTAAAACACCGCCGAGGTTGTTGTGGATAATCGCGACGGCCTCATCTCTATCACCATAGTGTTGGTGAGCGCGGTCAAGCGCCTGCTCGTAGTGTTGGCGCGCGCCGCCCATGTCCCCCAGTTCCTGGAAGACAGTGGCGAGATTATTGAGGTCCTGAATGACGTTCGGGTGATTCTCGCCGTGGTCGCGTCGGTCTATCTCGAGGGCCTTTTGGAGGTGCTCCCATGCCGTCAGCGGCTTGTCTTGCTCACGGGCAGACTGCGCCATGGCGCGGAGTTCATCAGTGGACGGGGTCCCGCCCTGCCCGTTCGTCACGTCGTTTGCCATGTGAGAGTCATTCCGCCATCAACGACGATGGTCTGGCCGATGATCATCTGCGATTCCGGCAGACAGAGGAACGCTACGGCGCGGGCGATGTCTTCGGGCTCGACCATGCGTCCGGCAGGGGTCTCGCGGGTTGCCTTGGCAATCATATTTTCGCGGTCCTCAAAGTGGTCGAGGGCATCGGTCTTGACCAGTCCGCCGGAGACGGCGTTGACGCGGATGCCCTGCGGGGCAAGTTCTACGGCGAGATAGCGGGTCAGCGACTCCAGCGCCGCCTTGGATACGCCAACCGACATGTAGTTGTCCATAACGCGGCTTGAGCCGACACTGGAAATGTTGACGATGCTGCCACCGCCACGGGAGAGCATATGGGGGACGGCATATTTGGCGGCAAGCCAGGGGCCGCGCGCATTGATGTCCAGTGTCCAGTTCCAGTGGTTGGCTTTCAGGTCCATTACCGTGCGCTGCACGCCGGAGGCGGCATTATTGATGAGGATATCGAGGCCGCCAAATGCATCGGTGACATCGGCAATGAGGCGCTGAACATGATCCGCTTCGCCAATATGCGCCCTGAACGGCTCAGCGCTTACGCCGAATTGTTCCTTGACAGTATCGGCCAGTTCCCTGGCAGGCCCAGGATTGCGAAAGAAGTTGATGGCGACGTCCGCGCCGAGGGAGGCGAGTTCACGGGTGATGGCGCGCCCAATGCCGCGGGATCCGCCAGTTATGAGGGCGATACGGCCTCTTAGGGGACGGGCATCAACTATATCTGAATCAATGGGTGACATGGTGTCCGCATTGTAGCGCAGCAGGGGGTGGAGGGCAGTTGCGTTCGGGGCTACCCCAGTGAACCGATAGCGGCTTTCTGGGCCGTGATGAGCTCGCTGATTCCCTGCATTGCGAGGTTGAGGACGGCATCGAGTTGGGGGCGGGTGTACGTTGAGCCTTCGGCTGTGCCCTGCACTTCTACGAGGCGGCCGGATTCTGTTGCGACGATGTTGAAATCAGCCCCCGCTTCGGAGTCCTCTTCGTAGCAGAGGTCAAGAAGCATTTCGTCCTCGGATGCGCCAGCCACAATGCCGACGGAAACAGCGGCGACGGCCTCCGTGAGGGGAAAACTCGGGAAGGGGCCTTCGTCGCCGGCTTCGATGGCCGCGCGCTGAGCCCAACGCAGCGCCTGGTAGAGCGCGACATACGCGCCGGTGATGGCGGCGGTACGGGTTCCTCCATCGGCCTGGATGACATCACAGTCGACAGTCACGCTGCGCTCTCCGAGCGCTCCCAGATCCGTGACAGCGCGGAGCGAGCGCCCAATCAATCTCTGAATCTCTTGCGAACGTCCAACGTCCCTGCCCTGCGCCCGTGCACGAGCGGTACGGGTGTGGGTAGCGCGTGGAAGCATGGCGTATTCCGCCGTGACCCACCCTCTCTGTTGGCCCCTCAACCAGCCGGGTATGCGATCTTCAATGGAGGCGGCACAAAGCACCCTCGTGCTGCCCTGCACGATGAGCGCCGAGCCTTCGGCGTGGTCGAGATAGCCGGGCGTAATAGAGACTGCACGCAGTTCATCGGCGGCGCGACCGTCCGGACGACTCATTGACGACAAGCTGACTGCACCTCCCATCGGATCCGCACGTGATTGGAGATCCCCTTTTGCCACGGCAATCGACGTTCCTCTTGAGTATATGGGGGGAGGAGAGCGGCAGGAATCCGACCCACGATGGCATCAGGGTTTGATTACAAATCCTGATGTACTAGTATGTATCTGTTACTGGTCAGCAAGCCCCTACAGTTCCTTCACAGATTGTCTGCCGGTTTCGATGATTCAGGTTTGGTGGCCGCGCAAACGCGGCCAGTTGATAGTGTGTGATGGGATCGGATGGATCGGCGGGCTCCTGTTGATACTCCTGCGACTGTAGAGGAAACTCGTTCATCGCGGTTGAGGCCAATACTTGCGACGGCGCTCCTGGTTGTCGTCGCGGCGGCATTCGTTATCCTGCTCGCTCGCGAGTGGGCCCTTGCGCCGGCTCCGGTTGAAATCCAGTTGCCTCCGCCTCAGCCAGCACCTAACGCCGTGACTGTCCATATTGGCGGCTCAGTGTTGAGGCCTGGAGTGTATTCACTGCCGGTGAGTTCACGGGTTGTCGAAGCAATCGAACTAGCCGGAGGGTTGGTCGAAGGGGCGGATACAAACGCAGTGAATATGGCGGAGCAGTTAGAGGACGGCAACAGTTACATCATTCCGCCACGAGAGGACACCCTGCCCGATGACAGTATGGTGGTTGTGCATGTTTGGGGCGAGGTGCAAGAGCCCGGGCTCTATGAACTGCCTCAGGGATCACGGGTTACGAATGCATTGGCGGCAGCGGGCGGCTCGACGGAGCAGGCTGATCTGTCCGTATTGAATCTTGCCGAGGTCCTGGAGGACGGCGCGCGTTATACCGTGCCGATCCTGGCTGATGCGGAGACCGGATCGGTCTTCGTTCATGTTGTCGGAGCGATTGGACAGCCTGGAACGTACACGCTGACTCCCGGAGCTCGCCTGATCGATCTCATCGAGATGGCCGGTGGAACATCGGCACGCGCGGATACCAATGCCGTCGACCTGGCTCTGCGCCTGGAGGACGGACAGCGCTACTACGTGCCATACGTGGGCGAGGAGGCCGTCGGAGACGTGACCGTGCACATTGCGGGAGCGGTGGCCACGCCGGGTTTATACACACTGCCAAACGGGACGCGACTTATCGACGCGATTCTGGCCGCCGGCGGCACGCTTTCGACGGCGGACATGCATGCTCTGAACCTGGCGGAACCGATCCGGGACGGCGCGCGGTACGCAATCCCCGTTCTGCGGGCTACCGTGAATGTGAATATTGCCGGTGCGAGCGAACTGGAATCCGTGCAGGGCATCAGCCGAACCGTGGCGCAGGCGATTGTGAACTATCGGGAGGCGTCCGGAGCTTTCACGGACGTGGAACAGTTGCTGGACGTTCCAGGGATCGGCCCGTCTACGTTGGCGGCAATTCGTCCATTCGTCTCAGTGGATTAGTTTGCGATGCGTCCTTTTGCCCTGGCGGTTGGAACACTCTGTGGCCTGGCGTTGTCGCTTGTCGTTCATCTGCCGCTCTTGATTACCATTTCTCTCACAGTAGTGGCCGCGACAGCCTGCTTGCTGTCACGTCGGGGCGGCCTGTTATTGATGTGTCTATTAGCCATGGGGATTCTGGCAGGGATGGTGCGGGGAGCCCTGCCTGACGTGAACTCATCGGCGATTCCCGTAGGGAGCCTTGCGGGCAGGGAGGCGGCGCTGGAGGGTGTTGTTCGGGATACTCCGTCGCGGCGTGGGCAATTGACCCGCATTCGAGTGACACTTGAGAACGCCCAATTAAGTGACCAAGCGGAGATCGGAACGCTTGGCGTGGCGGGGGATGCAATCGCGTGGGTCTATCCTCCGCCCTACGAACTTGGCCCCGGCGATCGTGTGACGTTGACGGGGGTTCCGCAACATCCCGTGCCGGACGGAGATGACGAGGGGATTGCGGCAAACCGACAGCAAGCAAGGGTTTCTTCACGGGACGATCTTGTCATCCTGGTGCGACCTGAACTTCGGCTAATCGAGCGCGCTCCTCCACCGATGCTCTTTCTCAATTCAGTGCGGGGCAGCTTGAGTACGTCATTGGAGAGGACTTTGCCATCGCCTCAGGCAGAATTGGCGCGGGCGGTGCTTTTGGGGCACCGGGATGATTTACCTGCGGAGCTAAACGAAGAGTGGCGACGCGCGGGAACGGCGCACCTGCTGGCCATTTCCGGGCTGCACGTGAGCGTTGTGCTGGGCGTAACGCTGGTGACAGGTGCGATGGTGTTGGGGCGGCGGCGCGGCTTGTACGTCCTATTACCGCTTGCGCTTGTTTGGACATACGCGATCCTCTCGGGGCTGAATCCGCCCGTTGTTCGAGCGGCGATCATGGGGAGCGTTTACCTGGGAGCGATTGCCTCCGGGCGGCAACCAAGCGGTGGGTTGGCACTGGTACTCGCGGCAACGGTCATCGCCCTCTGGGATCCACGGGTGATGGCGACTGCGTCGTTCCAGATGACTGTGGCGGCGATGGCTGGAATTGTCTTTCTCACGGACCCGCTACGGCGAGTTATGGGAGTTCAACGGGAGGAGGAGTATAGCGAGCCGGGGGCGAATCTCACGGGAGGCCTGCGGCAAGCAGGAGCGACAGGAGTCGCCGCTTCGCTGGGTGCAGTGATCGGGATCAAGCCGCTGTTGCTGCACTATTTCGGCGCAGCCTCGCTGTTCACGATACCGGCGAGCCTGCTTGGGACAGCGGCCCTGCCTGCCGTCCTGCTTGCGTCCGCGGCGACAGGCGTGATTGGAGTGTTTACAGACGGGGTGCTGGCCACAATCATGAGCTTTGTCGCGTGGCCGTTCCTGACGTTCTTGATTGGATTGTCATCACTTTTCTCGTCACCGACCTTCGCCGCAATCACGATACCGCCGCTGAGTGTTGAGGCGGTAATCCTCATTTACCTTGTCATAGCCGGCTTGTTCCTCATACCACTATTGCGGAGTCCCTCCGGGCTGTTGGGTCCGGTGGTGTCTCTGCCGAGCATCTCCATGCCAAGCGGGCGGCGGGTGCTGACCTCGTGGCCGGTTATGGGCGGACTGGTCATTATGACGGTGGTGGCGGGAATCGGGGCGGCGGCTCCCTATATCTCCGATAAAGAGCAGTTAACGGTTCATGTTTTGGACGTAGGTCAGGGCGATTCCATCCTTATTGAATCGCCGACGGGTCGGCGCATTCTCATCGACGGCGGGCCTGACGGGGCGTTGCTTCAGCGACGGCTTGCGGAGCACCTACCGTGGTGGTCAAGGCGGATCGACGTCGTCATCCTGACGCATCCGAGCGCGGACCATGTGATTGGGCTTACGGAAACCCTACGACGCCATGACGTGGGATTCGTGGTGGATCCAGAGCTGGAATCAAGCACCGTTTATGGCCGGCAGTGGGCGGAGGTGCTGAAAGAGCAGACAGACTTGACTGTAGTACGGGCGGAACGGGGTACGACTTTGGATCTGGGTGGTGGAGCAAGGTTGGAGATACTGCATCCGTCGGCCAATCGGCCTTTCGACATTGCCACTGAACACGATGACAGTTCCGTGGTTTCCAGACTGTCTTATGGGGATGTATCTTTTCTATTCACAGCTGATATCTACAGTCCCGGCGAGAAGTTTCTACTGGATTCCGGCGTTGACTTGCAGGCGACGGTCTTGAAGGTTGCGCACCAGGGTAGCCGCTATTCTTCCAGCGAGGAGTTTTTAGAGGCCGTGTCGCCGAGGGTTGCGGTTATCACGGCGGGCGCGGGCAACAGGTTCGGGCATCCACACCCGGAGACGCTTGAGCGGTTGGAGTCTTTACCATCCGCGCCAGCGGTTCTTCGCACAGACGTTCACGAGACGGTGACGCTGATGACGGACGGGCGCACACTTAGTTGGGACTCCGGATAAGGGAGTTCTGGATTCCCGCCTTCGCGGGAATGACGGAGGGGACGCGGGAATGACGGGGGAGACGCGGGAATGACGGAGGAGACGCGGGAATGACGGAGGAGACGCGGGAATGACGGAGGGGACGCGGAAATGACGGAGGGGGGGTTGCTATACTGGAACGAGGGGTAGATTAAGGAGTTTTCATGTCGCTTTTGTCGCAGTCTGATCCCGAGGTCTTTGCAGCCATTGAGGGCGAGGAGGCGCGTCAACGGGACTCGATAATTCTCATCGCGTCGGAGAACTACACGAGCCGGGCGGTGATGGAGGCGCAGGGTTCCGCGCTGACGGAGAAGTACGCGGAAGGGTATCCCGGGCGTCGATATTACGCGGGATGCGAGTTCGCGGACGTTGTGGAAGACCTGGCGCGGGACCGGTTGACGAAACTGTTTGGGATGGAACACGCGAACGTTCAGCCGCACAGCGGCGTTCAGGCGAACATGGCGGCGTATTTTGCATTTGTGAAGCCGGGAGACACGATTCTCGGTATGAGGCTTGACCAGGGGGGTCATCTGTCACACGGGAGTCCCGTGAGTTTCTCCGGTCAGTACTACAAGTTCGTTTCGTACGGCGTGGACCGCGAGACGGAGATGATCGATTACGACGAGGTGGAGTCGCTTGCGCGGGAGCATCGCCCAAAGATCATCGTCGCGGGCGCGAGCTCGTATCCCAGGGCGATTGACTTTGAGAACCTGCGGCGCGTGGCGGACTCAGTTGACGCGCTGCTGATGGTTGATATGGCGCACTACGCGGGCTTGATTGCGGGCGGGGTTTATCCTGATCCTGCTCCCTACGCAGACATCATGACGTCTACGACCCAGAAGACGCTGCGGGGGCCCCGCGGCGCGTTCATCCTCTGTAAGCCGGAATACGCATCAGCCATTGACCGCTCGGTTTTCCCTGGGGCGCAGGGCGGGCCGATGATGCATACCATCGCGGCCAAAGCTGTGTGTTTTGGCGAGGCGCTGAGGCCGTCTTTCAGCGAGTACCAGGATCAGGTACTACGGAATGCGCGGGCGATGGCGGCGGAGATGGCGGAGCAGGGATTGCGAATCGTCTCCGGCGGGACGGATTGCCACCTCTTCCTTGTAGACGTGACGACGCTTGGGACGACGGGCAAGGCGGCGGCGGACCTGCTGGAGTCGGTGGGCATCATCACGAATCCGAACGCGATTCCGTTCGATGAGCTGCCACCGCGTGTGGGGAGCGGCATCAGGATCGGGACGCCTGCGATCACGAGCCGGAATTTCGACGAGGATGATGCGCGGAGTGTGGCCCGACTGATTACACAGGTACTCAGAAACCCGGAAGATGAGACTGTGCTGGAGGGTGCTCGCGCGGAAATCAAGGCGCTGACGGGGGCACATCCGATTCCGCAGCTTTTTGACTAACTGACTGCAAGACTCCGCAGGTGCGTGGGGCGTTTATGGAATGGCGTCTCTTGTATACTTCATTAGCGAAAACCGACAAGGGAGGATGAGTGAGTCGATACGAATTGATGGTAATCGTGGATCCGGAGATCCAGGAAGATGAGTTGAACGGGGCGGTGGACCGAATCAAACAGGTCATTGCCGATCGGGGTGGGTCCGACGAGACGACAGATATACAGGGGCGTCGTCGGCTTGCGTATCCGATCAGGGCGAAGACCGATGGGACGATGGTGATATCCCGCTTCGACATGTCGGGTGATGCGATTGCGGCCCTGACCACCACACTCCGCACAAATGAGAATCACCTGCGAACGTTTTTGACGCGCATCTAAGCGCCTGTTGGGGGATGGTGGTTCTTAATGACTCTGAATAGAATGACGGCTATCGGCAATCTCGGGAGCGATCCGGAGATGAGGTACACGCCGAACGGGAATCCGGTGACGACGTTCAGCGTCGCGGTGAACAGGATTTTCAATACGCAGGACGGCGAGCGGCACGAGGAGACGGAGTGGTTCCGCGTCGTCGCGTGGAATCAGCTGGCCGAACGCTGTAATCAGTATCTGAGCAAAGGCCAGAAGGTTTATGTTGACGGCCGCATACGGACCGACCGATGGGAGGGCCGCGACGGGACGCCACGGACTACTATCGAGATTGTGGCGCAGAACGTTGTCTTTATGAGCAGGCCGGGAGAAGGCGGCGGTGGGGCGCCACGTGAAGATGACGACCCCGGCGAGGCATTCGGCGGCGGCAGTGGGCCGGAGGACGATCTTCCGTTTTAGCAGGGATGACCCAGGAAGGCTCATCACCTTACTCCGCCAAAGCCGTGTAGACTTAATCGCAACCAGTCCTGGAGGAAATGAATGACGACAGATACGCCCGCGCAGTCTCAGTCAACTGACTCGCCTGCTCCTGCGCCCCCGTCGAGACCCGCCTACGATAGGCCTCAAGGGGGACGTGGACCTGGAGACCGGCCGTCGGGCGGGCGGCGCGAGGGCGGCGGCGGTCGGCGTTTCTATCCGCGTCGCCGTGTGTGCTTGTTCTGCGCGGACAAGGACGCGGTGATGGACTACAAGCAGCCGGAGACGCTGCGGCGGTTTATATCTGAGCGCGCGCGGATTGAGCCGCGTCGGAAGACGAGCACGTGCTCCCGGCATCAGCGAGCACTGGCGAGAGAAATCAAGCGCGCGCGCCAGGCGGGCTTGATACCGTTCACGACCGATACACTCCACGATCTGCCGCCGGCGCGCTGAACGCCGTACTGCAGTGAGATTATCCCGCGGGAATAGCGGGACCCGCACAAGGTTCTGACAATGACCGAACAGGATCAGAACAACAACGAGGGCGTCGTCTCGTCGCGTGTCATTGGGGGACATCGACGCGAGACGGAGCGTCGCCGCCGGCACCGCTTCACGCGGATTCTGTCATTGGCCGGTATCCTTCTGCTGATCACGGCGCTGGTGATTCCGGCAACGGGATATTTCGTTGTTTTCGTTCAGCCTCACCGCGAGACCGCGCTTGTCATCAATGACACACGCTATACGTGGGGTAACTACCTGACACGGTTGAAGATGATTGTTGCCGAGGCGCAAGCGATAGGCACATGGGCGCCGGAATCCCTGAACAATCTGATATTTGACATGGTGAATGACCTGGAGCGCCGTGAAATCGTCAAGCAGTACGCGCCACTGGAGAACGTGGCGGTAAGCGAACTGGAAATCGACAACGAGATGAAGGCGCGGATTGTCGGCGTTGCCCACGTGGATAATCCCGATATACCGGAGTCCGAGTACCGGGAGCGTCTACGGCTGCGCCTTGAAATCCTGCAGGTTTCCGAGGAGTTCTTCCGGGAAATCTCCCGAGAGCAGGCTCTGCAAAACAAGCTGGAGGCGGTACTACAGGAAAATATCCCGGTCAAGCTGGAACAACGGCATCTGTACGAGATTCGCTTCAACAGTTCCGACACGGATCTGCTTGACGCGCGGGCGGCACTTGACCGCTTCGATGCAGGTGAATCTTTCCAGGACCTGGCCCGCGAATTATCAGACGATAGTAGCGTGGCCGAGCAGGGTGGAGATCTCGGTTGGGTGCCGCGCGGAATCAAGGACGAGTACAACGACGTCATGTTAGATCTGAGCGACGGGGAAGTATCCGGCCCCGTGGTCACGTCAACGGGTGTTTCGATTTTCCTGGCTGAAGGCGAACTGGAGTTGCGGGACGTTCGCGAAGATCACATCAAACCACTACAGGATAAGGCTCTACGGGCGTGGACTGCCGCCCACCGCGCAGACCTGGTTGCGGCGGATGCGCTCAGCAGGCCGGGCGGAGGGCTTAGTTCAGACCGCTACCAGTGGGTGTTAGAGCAACTCAGGCAGGATCGCGAACTGTTCCCGACGAGGAGCGCGAGTGAGTAAGGGGGCTGCGGGCCCCACTGAACGGGGATTCATCGGCGTCGGGCTGCTCGGCATGGGCGTTGTTGGAACAGGCGTTGCGGAAGCCCTTTCGACACAGGGCTCATTTCTTGAAAAGTCAGTCGGACTACCACTAGAGCTACAAGGCATTTTGGTGCGTGATGCCTCACGCAGTCGGTCTTCTTTGGTCGATGCATCTCTCATCACGACTGAGGCGAGAGATGTCCTCGAGAATCCTGATGTCGATATTGTCATTGAGTTGATGGGCGGTGAGGATGCCGCCCTGCCCGCCATCAGAGGCGCGTTGGCCGACGGCCGCTCCGTTGTGACGGGCAACAAGGAGGTCATGGCCAAGCATGGCGCGGGCCTGCTGGCAATGGCGCGCGCGAAGGGGGCCAGCCTCAAGTTTGAAGCGGCCGTGGGTGGCGCAATTCCGGTCATCTCTGCGTTGGAACGGGGCTTGACGGGGGCGCGAGTACGGGCGCTGCGGGCAATCATCAACGGGACGACGAATTACATCCTGACGCGGATGGCTGTCGAGGGCATGGCCTTCGAAGATGCCCTTTTGGACGCGCAGGAGCGGGGATACGCGGAGGCCGACCCTGGCAACGACATCAATGGCACTGACGCCGCGTACAAGCTGGCGGTGCTCGCGACGCTCGCCTACGGCTCGCCTGTGTCGCCGGAGTCAATCTATTGCGAGGGGATTGGCAACCTGGCCCCTCGAGATTTTCGGTACGCCCACGACCTCGGGTACTCGATCAAGCTGCTGGCCATCGCAAAGGAAATCGATGGCGGCGAGCTGGACGTGCGGGTGCATCCGGCATTCATCGCGTCGGACGCGCAGTTGGCAAAGGTTGACGGCGTTTACAACGCGGTTCAGTTCGATAGTGATTCGGCGGGGGAGCTGCTCCTCTATGGACGAGGGGCGGGATCCGGGCCTACGACGAGCGCCGTTCTCAGCGATCTCATCGAGGTGGCGCGTGGGTTGACGGGGCGCGGCGGATCACGGCCACGGCACATACTGGGCGCGGGCAGCCGGGTGCGGCCAATTGATGAATTGGACTTTCGCTACTATCTGCGGATGACGGTGGCGGATCAGCCTGGTGTTCTCGCGGCAATTGCGCGTATTTTGGGGGACGCATCAATCAGCATTGCCTCCGTGATTCAGCAGGAGGTCGATGAAACGGCCGGTTCCGCAGAGATTGTAATCACGACGCACCGCGCACGGGAATCCGCATTGCGCGGCGCTACGAGCACGCTGACGGCGCTCGACGTTGTACGGGAGATCGGCAGCATTATTCGTGTTGAGGAATGACGCGAACCCAAGGCAGGTGTTTGTGGCTGGAGTTGCGGTTACATTGTCAGTAGGAGGACTGACATGGATGATGGCATGAGCCGGCACGCCTCACGTCTGGCCGCGCTAGAGACGCGGGAGGCGTGACGATGGGCGTGCTTGCGCGATACGGCCACTTGATTGACGCCATTACGGAATCTACGCCGCAGATCACGCTGGGCGAGGGCAGCACGCCCCTGATTCGGTCGCGCCATCTTGAGTCGCAATTGAGCGTCGGTGAACTGTATTTCAAGCTGGAGGGGATGAATCCGACGGGTTCATTCAAGGATCGCGGGATGGTCGTGGCGGTGGCGAAGGCGCTGGAGGACGGTTGCACCGGCGTCATCTGTGCGTCAACGGGCAATACGAGCGCTTCCGCATCAGCGTATGGGTCGGCCTGCGGGCTGGAGAGCATCGTTGTGGTGCCCAAGGGGAACATCGCGGCGGGGAAGTTGGCACAAGCATCGATGTACGGCGCGCGGGTTGTCGCCATCTCCGGCTTGTTTGACGACGCGCTGGACATTGTGCGGTCGTTTGCGGGGCCGGGTCCGATCAAGCTGGTGAACTCGATCAATCCGGATCGAATCGAGGGTCAAAAGACGGCGTCGTTCGAGATTATCGATGATCTTGGGGACGCGCCGGACGATCTTTTCATTCCCGTGGGCAACGCGGGGAATATCACGGCCTACTGGAAGGGATTCACGGAATACCATGCGCTGGGCAATTCGACCCGTCTGCCCCGGATGATGGGGTTTCAGGCGGCCGGCGCGGCGCCCATCGTGCTCGGTCATCCTGTGGAGGACCCACACACGGTGGCATCTGCTATTCGCATCGGCCGCCCGGCGAGTTGGGAGAAGGCGGTAGCGGCGCGGGACGATTCCGGCGGGCTGATCGACAGCGTGACGGACGAGCAGATTATGGATGCGTATTCGCTGCTGGCCGGACAGGAGGGCATCTTCGCCGAGCCGGCGTCGGCGGCATCGGTTGCAGGGCTGGCAAAGTATGCCGCAGCACACCCGGAGATGCAGGATCGGCGAGTGGTTTGCATCATTACCGGGAACGGGCTGAAGGACCCGGATAATGCGATGGCCCAAGGGCTGAACGTTGAGGAGGCGCCCGCTGATCTCGCGGCTGTGCAGCGACTGCTTGGCATGAACTGACCGTCATCGCGTGCGCTACACTACTGCAAAGCAAGTGGAAGGTCGATACTTTCCCGGATGATTGATCAAGAGCGCATTGTCCGCGCCGTTGAGGAGATTCTTCGCGCAATTGGAGACGATCCAAGGCGCGACGGCGTCGACAGGACACCCGCGCGCGTGGCGGCGATGTACGCCGAACTCTTCTCCGGCATCGGGCAGGATCCGCGCGAATTCTTGACGGTGTCCTATGACGAGGGCGCGCGGGACATGGTCACCGTCAAGGACATTCCGTTCACATCCATCTGCGAGCACCATCTCCTGCCGTTCTTCGGTACCGTCCACGTGGCATATGTGCCGTCTGGGCGCGTGGTGGGCATCAGCAAGCTGGCTCGGGCTATTGAGTGCCTTGCTCGTCGACCACAGATGCAGGAGCGTGTGACGAACCAGGCGGCGAACCTTCTAGTGGAGGCGCTTGAGCCACAGGGGACTGCGGTTCGCGTGGAGGCGGAGCACCTGTGCATGACGATTCGCGGTGTTCGGGCAGCGGGGAGCCGGGTGATCACGACGGCGTTCCGGGGCGTGTTCGCGGACGACGCTGCGGCACGGGCAGAATTCCTGTCCCTAACTTCGTCACAAAGGGCGACCTCATGAATCTCGTCGTCCAATGGGAGTCCCTGACGGCAGTCACGGCTGAGTGGCCGGACTTGTTCTCTAAATCGACGACGCAATCGATCTTCCTTTCCCTGCCCTGGCAGACGGCGTGGGCAGTTAACTGCTGCGGTTCAACGGATGAGCATCCTGTTCTGACTGTTCGAGACGCGGCGGACGGCTCGCTATGCGGCATCGCGCCTCTGAACCATGACAAGGATGCCGTCACGTTCGGACTCGATTACAACGTGACGGACTACCAGGATATTTTGTCGATACCGGGTGAGGAAGAAGCCGTTTGGGACGCGATTCTGGAACACGGGGTAGCGGCAGGGTGGGCGTCCATTGAATTGATCGGCGTGCGGGATGATTCACCGTCCACACAGATATTGGAGTCCCGAGCCGCGGAACACGGATGGCAGGCCGATCGCTCCGTTTGGGATGTTTCTCCGTATGTTGAACTGCCGGATACGTGGGAGAACCACGTTCAGAGTCTCTCCAAGAAGGACCGCCATGAGCTGCGCCGCAAGCTGCGTCGTTTGGAGGCGAGCGGGGATGCGGAGTATCGCGTCTATGACAAGGAGCATGATGAGCTGCCTGAGGCTCTTGACGATTTCGTTTCTCTGATGGGCAAGAGCAGCGAGGCAAAGTCGGATTTCCTGACGCCGGAGCGTCGGTCATTCCTGGAAACACTGACCAAGACCATGGCGGATGCGGACTCGCTGCAGCTCGCGTTTCTGGACGTGGGAGGCAAGCCGGTATCGGCGACGATGAGCTTCCTGGAGGGCGACCGTCTGTTGCTCTACAACAGCGGCTACGACCCGGAGTATCGCCATCTTTCAGTAGGGCTGTTGCTCAAGGCGTATGGGCTGCGTGGGGCGATTGAACAAGGGCTGCGCGAGTACGATTTCCTGCGTGGAAATGAGCCGTACAAGTACGATCTTGGTGGGAACGATCGAGTTCTTTACCGTTGGCAGCTGGCTCGAGAGAACGGGGCACGGTGACTGTTCGATCAGTGGGGTTGGTTGCGCTGCATTCCTGCCCGCTGTCTGCATTGGGCGAGGCAAAGGCGGGCGGTATGTCCGCCTACGTGCTTGGACTTAGCAGAGAGTTGGCACGGCGTGGGGTCGGCGTAACTATCGTGACGGCGGCCCATCAAGAGGCTCACTCAATGGACGTGGAGTGCGGCGTGCGGGTGGCGCATTTGCCCTCTTCGGGCGCCGGATCGGCGGCAGAGTGGGTGGCGCAGGCGGGTCAGTACGCCATGGAGATTGGGGACGCGCTCGGTGAGGGGTGTGACCTAATTCACACTCACTACTGGGCCTCGGGCTTGGTGGGGCTGGATGTGTCACGACTATTTGATGTTCCGCACGTGACGACGTTTCACACCATCGCGGCGGTCAAGGAGCAGGCGTCTGAGTTATCACCTGAGCCCCATGAGCGGCATACGGCGGAGCGGGCGATTGCGCAAGGGGCGGACGGTATCATTGCGTGGACGGGGTTTGAGGCGGACGCGCTCGTTTCGATGCTCGGGGCTGAACGTGAGCGAATCACAATCGCGCCGATCGGCGTGGACACAGAGCGATTTCGGCCACTAGCTCGGGCAGAGGCGCGGTCGCGGCTGGGCATATTCGCCGATGAGGAGACGCTCCTGTATGTGGGCCGGCTTGACCGCATCAAAGGCGCGGACGTGCTGTTGAGGGCGGCGGGGCTGTTGGCCGACAGGCCGCGGTTGCGGGCACGGTTTGTGGGCGGCGAGGTGGATGCGAACTATGCGTCGGGGCTACGCGCGCTGGCGGCTGAGCTCAACATCGCCGACAAGATTACCTGGGTTGGCCCGGTGGCCAATGATGAGTTGCCTTGGCATTACGCGGCGGCGGACGTGGTGATTGTGCCGTCGTACTCGGAGAGTTACAGCATCGTGGCAGCGGAGGCGATGGCGTGCGGGACGCCCGTTGTGGCGTCCAACGTTCCGGGGCCGGCGTCGTTTATCGAGGACGGGGTGTCGGGTCGGCTCGTGGCGGCGGGGGATGCCTCTGCCCTTGCGTGTGCTATCTGTGACATTCTCGATGATGAGGAGCTTCGACGGCGTTTAGGTCTTGGGGCCTTGGCGGCTGCGCGGCGGATGACGTGGAAGGCAAGCACGGACGCGGTTGTGACTTTATATGACAGGGTGATTGGGTCGAGTAGCGGAGTGGCGTCTTTGGATTCTTCGCTGCGCTCAGAATGACATGCAAGGCCACCCGGGCGTGAAAAAGGATTTGGTTGGCGCAATGTGATTCAGATTCCCGCCTGCGCGGGAATGACGGTCGGGGTGGCAGGAATGACGGTCCGGGCGGCGGGAATGACGGTCGGGGCGGCAGGAATGACGGTCCGGGCGGCGGGAATGACGGAGGTAGCCGGAATGAGGGGAATGAAGTAACGGTGGGGGGAGAGTTGTGATTGAGGAGTTTGGTGAGGTTGAGCGGGTGCTGGTGGTTGCGCCGCATCCGGACGACGCGGAGATCGGGTGCGGGGGAACGGTGGCGCGGCTGGTGCGGGACGGGGTGGAGGTGTACTACCTGATCGCGACGAACGGGGACAAGGGAACGGAAGACCCTACCCTGACGAACGCGGACCTGGCGGCGACGCGCGACAAGGAACAGCGTGACGCGGCGGCGATGTTGGGCGTGAAAGAGGTCACGATACTTCAGAACGGCGACGGTGAGTTGGTGGACGGTCGGGAATTGCTCGGCGAGATTACACGACATGTTCGGCGTGTGAAGCCGGATATCGTACTGACGACGGACCCGTTCAGGACGAGCTTCTATATTCACCGCGATCACCGGATCACGGGGATGGTGACGATGGACGCGGTATTTCCGTTCGCTCGTGATCGGCTGCATTTCCCAGAGCATGACGCAGCGGGCCTTGAGACGCACAAGACGGCGGAAATCTATTTCTGGGGCTCAGAGAATCCCGATGTGTTCGTTGACATTTCGGACACAATCGAAGCAAAGATTGAGGCGACGATGCTCCACTCGAGCCAGTTTGAACCGGATTCCGGCGACTGGATCCGACGTTGGTCGGCCCGCAAAGGGGAGCCGCGCGGCATGGCGTATGCGGAGGACTTTCGACGCTACGGGATCAGTCGCATGGGAACCGATGAAGAGGATTAGACGATTGGCGTTACGGGAGTTGTTTGGGCAATTGAAATCTTAGATTCCTCGGCTGCGCTCGGAATGACAGTGGGGGGCGTTACGGGGATTGGTTGGCAAATGCGATTCAGGTTCCCGCCTTCGCGGGAATGACGGAGGGGGTGGGATGGATTCCGGCTTTCGCCGGAATGAGGGGATCTGAATGCGGCGGGAATGACGGAGGGCTGAATGGTCGACACACAGGGGCGTCCCAAGAGGCTGATGGCGATCTCGGCGCATCCGGACGATATGGAGTTTGGGTGCGGGGGCACGATTGGCAAGTGGATCCGAGAGGGCTGGGAGGGGGCACTTGTCATCGCCACCGACGGCCGCGCGGGGACTGCCGATCCGGATACGAAACCGGAGGACCTTGTTAAGACGCGCGAGTCAGAGGCGAGGGCGGCGGCCAAGGTTCTCGGCATCGAGGACGTGACGTTCCTAGGGTACCCGGACGGGGAGTTGGACGACGGCCGCGAGCTGCGAGAGCACCTGGTGCGTGAGATCCGACGCTTCAGGCCGGAGGTTGTATTCACGTTTGATCCGTACCGTCGGGCGCATAATCACCGCGATCATCGGAATGTGGGGCAGGCGGCGTTCGACGCGATGTATCCATATGCGCGCGACGTCCACCATTTCTCTCATTTGGCGCAGCAGGGCTTCGAGCCGCACATCGTATCTGAGGCATGGTCGTGGAGCGATGATCCGGACACGTGGATCGACATCGCGGACTCTATTGATCTAAAGGTGGCGGCGCTGCGGGAGCACACGAGCCAGATCAAGAACCCTGAGGGGTTGATCGAACGGATTCATTCCCGGCACGAGGAGCAAGGGAAATCGCCGGGCTACCAGTACGCGGAGGGTTTTCGTGTGCATCGGTTCAGATGGCCGAGCTAGCGCGGGGAGCGGAGTGAGCGGTTGAATAGCGCAAATCATGTCCACGTGACTGCTGCGGGATTCGTGGATATTCACTGCCATATTCTCCCGGGGATCGATGACGGGGCGCGGGACCGCGCGGAGGCGCTTGATATGGTGCGCCTGGCGGAAGACCAAGGCACGGTGACCATCGTCACGACACCGCACAATTTCCCGCGTTCACATCAATCAGTCCTAGAAGAGTCGCAGTACCGGGTTGGACTGCTCAGCCGGGCTGTGGCCGAGCACAATCTGAACGTCACGCTGCTATCCGGGCAGGAGATTCGTATCACGAGCCGTCTGAAGGAGCAGTTGGAGTCCGGGGACGGCGTGACCATCAATGCAACGCGATATGTTTTGACCGAGCCTCCGTTCAACTCGGCGCCGGACTATGTGGATGAACAGATTGAGGCGATCATCGCGCTGGGCTATCGCCCGGTGCTGGCGCACCCGGAGCGAAACACGATTATTCAGAAGAATCCGGACATCGTGCGGCGGCTGATCGCGAAGGGCGCGCTGACACAACTCAACACCGGCAGCCTCTTTGGTCACTATGGGCCGGGGTCGCGAGAGGCGGGGGAATATCTTCTGCAGCAGGAGATGGCTCACGTAATCGCAACAGACGCACACGGTTCAACAGGTCATCGGGTTCCCAACATGCGGGACGGCTTTGACCGCGTTGCCGAGCTCACGGACGAGGCGCGGGCGTGGGCGCTGGCGCGGGACAATCCGTTGGCAATCACAGAGGAACGGGATGTGCCGTATCAGCCGCAAATTGGCGCTGTCGCTGCTGAGGCCGGTGGCCCGACCGGGTCATGACGCTTGCCTGCGGGCGGTGTGGACGGCGGGATTTCGAAATGACGGACGCTGCCACGCCTTTCATTTGCGATGATTGCCGGGATTCGGCTGCGTCTCTGAGGTACTGCAACCGGTGTGGGAATGAGTCGCCGGAGGAGGAGTTGGCGGCGTTCAGAGGTCGGTGCGCGTGGTGTCGTTCCGCGGACGATATTCCGTGGGAGGAGCCTGCCGATTAATTTCCCGGTTCGCGATCGGGCCTGATTGGCCGATTCATTGTCCACCGCGTTCCGGCGTGGGCGGCCCATGTTTCTTCTGGATTCCGGCTTTCGCCGGAATGAGGGGATGGCCTAAATGCGAATGCGTGAGTCTACGCGGGGGTGGCGGCTGGGGTGTAGGTTGGGGTTAGCCAGTGGTTGTACTGGGCGCGCTCGCCTTTGACGACTTCGAAGTAGAGCTTCTGGAGTTCGGCGGTGACGGGGCCGATGCTGCCGCTGCCGATAGGGCGACCATCAACTTCAAGCACGGGCGTAACGTGGGCGGCTGTGCCAGTCATGAATAGCTCATCGGTCACATAGACCTCGGACTTCGGGATGGTGCGCTCTTCGATGCGCAGTCCAAGGACATCGCGAGCCAACTCCATAACGGTGTTTCGAGTGATGCCGTCGAGGATGCCGTCGGTCTGCGGCGGGGTGCTGATGACGCCGTCCTCAATCAGGAAGATGTTCTCGCCGCTGCCCTCGGAGATATTGCCATCGTCGGTCAGGAGGATGGCTTCATCGTATCCACGCCAGACTGCTTCGCTCTTGGCAAGGCTGTTGGCAACGTACATGCCGGTTACCTTGGCACTGGGCGGGATGACGCTGTCCTGGATGCGTGTCCAGCTTGAGAAGGTGCAGCGGATACCGGCATCGGAATCGAGGTAGTTCCCGAACGGGACGATGTAGATTAGGAAGTCGTCCTCGAGATCGTGAACCCTTAGGCCGACGACATCCGATGACTTGTATGCGAGAGGGCGGACGTACACATCCTCTTTGAAGCCACACTGCTGGACGAGATCCAGGGTGATGCGCTCGAAGTCATCAAGGGAATAGGGGAGCTTGATGTTGAGCATGGCGCATGAGCGGAGAAGTCGGGCATAGTGCTCCCGCACGCGGAAGAGGTACATCTGCTCCTGGTCTGAATTCCAGTTGCCGCGAATACCCTCAAAAACGCCTGTGCCGTAGTTGAATGCGTGTGTGACCACGCTAATTTTTGCCTCCTCAAGCGGGACGACTTTCCCTTCAAAGAAGGCGAGTGATGGCATTGGCGTTTCTCCTAGGACTCGTTCAGATTCAGTCAGGTTCCCAGTTTATCGCACCTGAATTGGTAGCGGCAACGAATGGGGCGCCCCCTCACCCTAACCCTCTCCCTCAGGGAGAGGGGATTCTCGGATGGATTCCGGCTTTCGCCGGAATGAGGGGAGTGGCGGATCGCTGTGGGGGGTGGGGGGTTACAGGGTTGGTTAGCGGCGGCGGTCGGCTAGTTCTGTAGCGACATCGGACAGGGAGACGCCGGCGTCCTCAAGGAGGATGGTGAGGTGGTAGAGGAGGTCGGCGGCCTCGGCACGGACGCGGTCCGGGGCCTTTGCCATTGCTGCGAGAGCCGTTTCGCCACCCTCTTCGATAACCTTTTGGGCGATGCGTTCCGTGCCACGCTCAAAGAGTGAGGCGGTGTAGCTGCCCTCGGGCTTGTCGCGGCGGCGCTGGTCGACAGTCATTGCGAGTTCGGTGAGGGTCGCGCCGAGGAGGTCTTGTTGGGGGGGCTCCATCTGCCATTCGGCGGTGTCGAAGTCCTGGTAGAAGCAGGTGTCGTTGCCGGTGTGGCAGGCGGGGCCTTCCGGGTTGACCTTGAGCAGGATGACATCGCCGTCGCAGTCGGGGCGGATTTCGACGACGTTGAGATAGTCGCCGGATGTTGCGCCTTTGTGCCAGAGCTCCTGGCGAGAGCGGCTGTAGAACCACGCCTGGCCGGATTCAATGGTGCGGGTGAGGGACTCATGGTTCATGTAGGCAACCATGAGGACGGCGCCGGTCTGGGCGTCCTGGGCGATGGCGGGGATGAGGGCTTTCTCGTCGATTGTCAGTTGGGTTGGCATGGGGTTTCTCCTCTGTTCAGTGACGGGAGCTAAGTCAATTGTAGGGGGTTGGGGGAGACCGGATGGATTCCGGCTTTCGCCGGAATGAGGTGAGAGGCGGAAATGACAGGGGGGCTGGCGGGGCGGGGGAGCTGGCGTGGGTTAGAGGGCGGAGAGGGTTTTGGAGGCGACGATGTCGACTAGGCCTAGGAGGTTGGTTACTTCGTAGTCCGGGGTTGTGGGGATGTCACTCGGCCAGTCCGCGCCGGTTCGGTTGACCCAGACGGCGGGGATGCCGACCATCTGCGGGCCCTGAATGTCTTCCTTTGGGGTGTCGCCGACATAGATGGCCTGGGATGGGTCAACGATGCCGAAGGCGTCGAGGGCGGTTTGAAATATGAGGGGGTGGGGTTTGTAGACTCGCGTGCCCTCCGAATGAATGACGTGGTCGAATGACAGGCTGTGGGTCTGCAGCGTGCCGTGGAGGTAGTCGTTGTCGGCGTTGCTAACGATGGCGAGCGGGACACGAGCACGCAGGGCTTCGAGGGCGGGGGCGACATCACGGTACATCTCCCTGCCCTTTAGGTCTTCATAGAACATGTCGATGGCGGCGGGAACGTAGGCAGGATCGAGGTTGAGTTCCGTGGAGGCGAGTTCAAAGGCGCGGGCCCATGCATCGCGGTAAGGGGTGAATTGGTTTGGGGGCGGGGCGTCCCATTGGCCATCATCGTTGAGCCAGACGCGGGACTGGCGGAACGCGGTTTCATGGACGCGCCAGTGTTTCAGCAGGGTTTCAGAGTCTACGGGGACGTTGAGCTGTTCGACAATCGCGCGGAAAAGGACTGACAGTCGCTCTGGTTCGAAGTGAAAAAGGGTGCCGTAGGCATCGAGCAGGACGGCGCGGAGCCGGTAGCGCGACCGGCGGCGGGGGCGGTTGGTGGGGTTCACGCCCCAGCGCTCGCGTTCAACCGGACGGGGACGTTCTGGCTGAGCATGTATTCCTTGGCCTGCTGGATGGTGAATTCGCCGTAATGGAAGATGCTGGCGGCGAGGGCGGCGTCCGCCCCGCCCTGCACCACAGCCTCACACATGTGCTCGACATTGCCCGCGCCGCCTGAAGCGATGACGGGAATGGTGACAGCATCAGCGACGGCACGGATGAGTTCGAGATCATAGCCGGACTTTGTGCCGTCGGCATCGATGCTGTTGAGGACGACCTCACCTGCGCCCAGTTCGGCGGCAAAAATCGTCCATTTGAGGGCATCGATGCCGGCTGCGCGGCCGCCGTCAGCGCCGGTGTGAGTACGGACTTCCCAGCGGGTAGTGTTGTCAAAGGCGATTTCGGGGATGGCGGCGGGGGCACGCTGTTGGGAGGAGGCGAGGTCGATGCGGCGGGCGTCCATGCCGAGAACGATGCATTGGCTGCCGAACTGGGCGGCGGAGTCACGGATTAGTTCAGGGTTTTGAACGGCGGCGGTGTTGATGCTGACCTTGTCGGCACCGGCGTTGAGCATTGTTCGGACGTCTTCGACGGAGCGGATGCCGCCGCCGACGGTGAGGGGGATGTAGATCTCTTCCGCGACACGTCGGACAACATCAAGCATGATGGCGCGGCCCTCCGAGGAGGCGGTGATGTCATAGAAAACGAGTTCGTCTGCGCCCTGCTCATCGTAGAAGCGGGCGAGATCGACGGGGTCGCCGGCGTCGCGGTGGTCGCGAAAGCGGACGCCCTTGACGACGCGTCCGCCTTTCACATCGAGGCAGGGGATGATTCTACGAGAGAGCATGGTGTGTTTATTGTAGTTTGCGTGCGGCGGCGATTGCATCCGGGAGGGAGATGTCTCCGGTGTAGAGGGCGCGGCCTATTATGACGGCCTCAACGTCCGTGGTCGCGAGGGCGCGTATGTCATCGAGGGTGGTTACGCCGCCGGATGCGATGACCGGGATGGGGGCAACCGCCTCGGCGAATCTTTGCATGGCGTCGAGGTTGACGCCCTGCATTGCGCCGTCGCGGGAGATGTCCGTGTGGATGAATCGGCAGGCACCTGCATTGACGAGGCGTTGTGCAAGTTCAATGGTGTCGACGCCCGAGTCCTCAGTCCATCCACGCACGGCAACGCGGCCATCGCGGGCATCAAGGCCGACGGCGATGCGGTCGCCGTAGCGCTGGCATGCCTCTCTGACTAGTTCCGGGTCGGTTACGGCGACGGTGCCGAGGATGACGCGGTCGATGCCTGCGTCGATGAGGGCTGTGATGTCGTCCATGGAGCGGACTCCGCCGCCGAGTTGGACGGGGACGCTGACGGCACGGGCGATGGAGGCGGCCAGTTCGGCCTGGCCGGTTCGCCCCTCACGCGCGCCATCGAGGTCAACGAGGTGGATGCGAGTGCCGCCCTGCTCTTCCCATGAGCGGGCGACGGCGGCAGGATCATCGTCGAAAACGGTCTCGCGGTTGTAGTCGCCCTGCACGAGGCGGACTGCCTTGTCGTTGCGAAGGTCGATGGCGGGGATTATTTTCATCATCAATTCCAACGTGACCAGCTACATTTCCTTGTAATCTATACCGCCCAGTTGAAGAAATCGCGGTAGAGAGCGAGGCCGGGCCTGCCGCTCTTTTCGGGGTGGAACTGAGTGGCGATGAGCTTGTCACGCGCCACGACGCTGGCAAACGGGCCGCCGTAGTCCGTCATGCCCAGGTTCATGTCCTCCGACGCAGGGCGCACGTAGTAGCTGTGAACAAAATAGAACTGGTAATTGGGAGGGATGTTGGCGACGGCGGGATGATCGCGGGTGAACGTCACATCGTTCCAACCCATGTGGGGGACGGTGAGGTCCCGAGAGAAGCGGATGCACTCGCCCGGGAGGATGCCGAGACATTCCACATCGTCCTCCTCAGTGCGCTCAAACAGCAGCTGTTGGCCGAGGCAGACGCCGAAGAACGGAGTATCGCGAGCGATGAGGTCCTGGAGGGCGGATTCCATGCCGGCCATCTTTAGGCGCTGCATTGCGGGGCCGGCGATACCCTGCCCCGGGAAGACCACGCCATCGGCTTTGTTAAAATCCGCGGCTTCGTCCGTGACCAGCACACGGAAGTTCAGGTCTTCCAGGGCCTTGGCGACGGAACGGAGATTGCCCGCGCCATAGTCGACTATGGCGATGAGGGGGGTTGCGGCGTTACTGCTCACCGGTCAGGAGCTCCATGGGCAGGTGACGATCCTGGTAGCGGGCGAGGATGAAGAGCAGATCCGCAGCACGGTTTAGGTATGGGATGACAAGCGATTCCTTACGCAGATGGCCAAGCTGCATAAGGCCGACGGCGTGGCGTTCAGCGCGACGCAGCGTTGAGCGGGCGAGATCAAGGGCGGAGGAGGAAGGAGTCGCGCCGGGGATGACAAATGCGCGGGGCAGCTCAAACTCTTCCTGGAGGGAGTCGATGTGCTTTTCGAGAGCGTCGATGTGCTCCTGCGTGACGGGCGAGAAGTGCTTGAGAAAGGTATTGAAGTGGCCGACATCCGTGGCGAGTTCAGCGCCGACGGTGAAGAGTTCACGCTGGAGGGCTATGGCAATTTCACGGACGCGCTCGTCTTCGGAGTGGCTGCGTCCAAGTCCGATGGCGGAGACGGCCTCATCGACGGTGCCATAGGCCTCGGCACGCGGATCGTTCTTGGGAACGCGGCCGCCGTAGAGGAGACCGGTCTCTCCCTTGTCACCGTATCGGGTGTAAACGTTCGGCATCTTTTAAAGACCGCTCCGGCTTAGTGTGCGCTCCAATGTTGGGTTCTTTTTCGGTGTGGGCTTGTTCTGTCTCTAGTGTAGCTCGGAGACGGAGATTGGTGGATTGAAGAGGAGTGACGTCTTATTCGTTGGCGGGGGAGAAGAGGGCGGTGAGTTTGCCGAGGACTTCTCCGACTACCCCTCTCGGAGCTCTGGCTTCAAAACGGGCCTGCCGCGCCCGCCAGTCGAGGCTTTTGACCTGATCCGACAGGACTACACCGGTTATGGCGCCTGAGGAGGGAAGCAAGACCTCAAACGGGTACCCCTTGATCCTGGAGGTGATGGGGCAAAAGATGGCCAAGCCTGTCTTTGCATTGTAGTCATGCGGGCTCAGGGTCAATGCGGGCCGATGGCCTGCCTGCTCATGCCCGGCTTGGGGCGTGAAGCTGAGCCAAACGATGTCCCCGCGCGAAGGAACGTACCCGCCGTCTACCACTCTTCATTGCCCTGGGCGAGTCCGAAATCATGCTCCGTATGCACGTTGTCGGGGTTAATCTGGGCGAGCATGTCGGTCAAGTCATACGGCGTCTTACGCAACACGATCTGATCGTCACCGGGTAGGATTTCGATGGAGGAGCCTTCCTGAACGCCCCATTGCTCGGCGATGGGTTTTGGAATCCGCACAGCAAGACTTGACCCCCATTTGGAGACGTGAGACTTAGCGCCCATATGAATACCTCCTATAGATATATTGTATATCACGATTAGGCGGTGGCTCGGCACTTGGTTGTTAGGCAGAAAGTTGACAATGGTGTTGTTAGCGGTATGATGATTTTGTTGGTAGGACACGGGTGGGGTAGATAGCAGAAAACAGCGAATTATCGGCTTGATGTGATGGCGGCGACTGACTATTACAAGACGCTTGGGGTTTCGCGGACGGCTTCCGAGAAGGAGATAAAGTCGGCGTTCCGTAAGCTTGCCCGCCAATATCATCCTGACGTGAATCCGGGCGACGAAGAAGCTGAGCGCCGCTTCAAGGAAATCAACGAGGCGCACGAGGTTCTTGGCGACACGGACAACCGCAAGAACTACGACAAGTACGGCGAGAGCTGGATGCACGCAGACCGCATCGAGGAGATGCAGGGTCAGGGCGGATTCGGCACAGGGCCCGGAATGGGCGGTGCATACAGATTTGCCGGCGGCCAGGGATTCTCCGGCTTGGGAGACATTCTCGGGCAATTCTTCGGTGGCGGCCACGGTGGTGGGTTCGGCGAGCAGCGGCGCCCTGCCCGACCACAGGACGTCGAGGTCGAGGTGACGCTGCAGGAGGCGTATCACGGGACGCGCCGCTCGATTCGTGTGCAGGACGGCGAGGGAGGAACGCGGACGATCGAGGCGCAGATTCCGGCGGGCGTGGACACGGGTTCTCGCGTGCGGATGAGCGGCGCCGGTCCAAAGGTTTCGGATGGTCGGTCGGCGGACCTGTATTTGAAGGTGAAGGTCAAGGCGGACCCGGTTTTCACGCGCAAGGGGTCTGACCTGACAACTGAGGTCAAGGCTCCGTTGTATGACGCGCTGCTGGGCGGCGAGGTCATCGTGCCGACAATCGGCGGTCCGGGTGTTGCGCTGCGTATACCGGCTGAGACGGAAAACGGGCAGACGTTTCGCATTTCTGGCAAGGGGATGCCAAAGATGCGCGGTTCAGGCTCCGGCGATCTGCTGGTGAAGGTACACGTGACGCTGCCGAGGGGCCTGCAGGAGTCCGAGCGGGAGTTGATTGCACGGCTGCGCGGGATGCGCGAGACGGCGGGAGGTAAGGAATGAGTTTCCGAAATCCGACTGAGCCGGTGTACTCGATTCGCGTAGCGGCGCGGCTTGTGGGCCTGCACGTGCAGACGTTGCGCTATTACGAACGGAATGGCCTGGTTCAGCCTCAGCGGTCCCGCGGCAATGTTCGCTATTACAGCGATTCCGACGTTGAACGCATCCAGAAGATTAAGTCGCTCATCGATGAGCTCGGCGTGAATCTGGCCGGCGCGGAAGTAATCATACGGATGAGCGGACGTATGGCAGAGATGGAACAGCGGATCAAGGACCTTGAGGGCGCACTCGAACGGCTGACGGGTGTGAGAGCGCTCAGCGAGGGACAGACGGACGGTACTGAGGCACAAAGAGCCAATCGCAGTGGAGGCGAGGGAACGCAATCATGATGAGTCCTGATCGATTCACGGACGGAGCGCAGGAGGCGCTCGCCGTGGCGCAACAGACGGTGATGGATATGAGCCACAGCCAGTTGGACGTGGAGCACATCGTCTACGCGATATTCCAGCAGCCGGACAGCCAGGCGGTGATCGTGCTCGAACGGCTTGGCATCGACGTTGACGCGATGGCGGATCGGTTCGAGGGCGTGCTGAACAGCGCGCCAAAGGTTCAGGGCGGGGCGACACAGCTCTATCTGACACCGCGAATACAGGGACTGCTGACGGGCGCGACGACGGCGTCCAAGCGGCTCAATTCCGAGCAGATTGGAACGGAGCACCTGTTGCTGGGTGCGGTTGGCGTGAACAACGGCCAATCGAACGCAATTTTCAAGGAATTCAACCTGACGCAGCCGCGGCTTGAGACCGCATTGAAGGAAGCGCAGGGACGCTCCGAAGCCGGCGCCGATGCAGCCGGACAAGGCCGCGCCGAGCGGTCAACACGGGCGCTGGATCGGTACACGATTGATCTGACAGTGCTCGCCGAGGAGGGCAAGCTGGACCCGGTCATCGGGCGGCAGGTTGAGATTCAGCGGGTCATGCAGATACTGACGCGCCGGACGAAGAACAACCCGGTCATCATCGGCGAGGCGGGCGTCGGCAAGACGGCCATCGCTGAGGGGCTGGCGCAACTAATCCATAAGGGAGACGCGCCAGAGTCGTTGAGCAATGCGCGAGTCCACGCGCTGGATATGGGAGCGCTGGTTGCGGGCGCGAAGTTCCGCGGCGAGTTTGAAGAGCGCCTGAAGAACGTACTGAACGAGGTGCGGAGCGCTCACGGCGGCATTGTGCTGTTCATCGACGAACTGCATACGGTTGTCGGCACCGGCGCGGCAGAGGGTTCGATGGACGCCTCCAACATGCTGAAGCCAGCGTTGGCACGGGGTGAGCTGCAGGCCGTGGGCGCGACGACGCTTGATGAGTATCGCAGGCACATCGAGAAGGACACGGCGTTGGCGCGACGATTCCAGCCTGTGTATATCGAGGAACCGTCCGTGGAGGATGCGATTGGGATTCTCCAGGGAGTCGCGCCCCGCTACGAGGCTCATCACAAGGTGACAATCACGCCGGAAGCGTTGGAGGCCGCGGTTCGGCTGAGCGCGCGGTACATCACGGATCGACAACTGCCGGACAAGGCCATCGACCTCATCGACGAGGCGGGGTCACGCCTGCGGATCGACGCGGAGTCGTTCACGCCGGAGTTGAAGCAGATGGACCAACGGATGCGTCAGCTTGAGATCGAGGACGAGGCAGCGTCGCAACGCGAGGATTATGAGGAGGCGGCGCGTATCAAGCAGGAGCGCGCGCAGCTGCAGAACGAGTACGAGACCGCGCTTTCGACGTGGAAGCAGGAGAAGAGCATCCGCAACACCGTGGAGGCGGAGGACATCGCGACGCTGATTTCGGAGTGGACCGGGGTGCCGGTGAGCCGAATGCTGGAAGAGGAGACACGGCGACTGACGCAGATGGAGGCGGAGCTGCACCGGCGCGTGATCGGGCAGGAGCAGGCCGTGACTGCGCTGTCCGACGCGATTCGTCGGGCGCGTGCGGGCCTGAAGGATCCGGATCGTCCCATCGGGAGCTTCATCTTCCTTGGGCCGACGGGTGTCGGCAAGACGGAGCTGGCACGGGCGCTCGCGCAGTTCCTCTTCGGCGACGAGGAGGCGATGATTCGGCTCGATATGTCCGAGTATAGCGAGCGGCATGAGGTCTCACGGCTGGTTGGCGCGCCTCCCGGGTACATCGGGTACGACGATGGCGGTCAATTGACGGAGCTAGTGCGTCGGCGGCCGTATCGGGTGATCCTCTTCGACGAAATCGAGAAGGCGCACCCGGACGTATTCAACATGTTTCTCCAAATACTGGAGGACGGTCGGTTGACGGATGGGCATGGCCGGACGGTGGATTTCCGCAACACGGTCATCATCATGACGTCCAACCTGGGCACGGAGATCCTTCAGCGGGAGAGCATCGGGTTATTGCGTCCGGCGGCCGGGGCGCAGGCCTTCCAGGACCTTCAGCGGTCCGTTGACCAAGCGCTGAAAAAGGCGTTCAGGCCGGAGTTCATCAACCGGATCGATGAGATCATCGTGTTTGAGCCGCTGAGCCAGGAGCAGATCCTGCAGATCGTCGACTTGATGGTCGCAGAGGTGCAAGAGCGGCTTGACGAGAAGAACCTGCGGATTACTTTGACTGACGCGGCGAGGAAGTGGCTGGCCAAGGTCGGATTCGACCCGTCCTTTGGCGCTAGACCGCTACGGCGGGCCGTGCAGCGGCACGTGGAGAACGTGCTAGCACGGGATATCCTGGAAGGGCGCTTTTCCGAGGGCGACGACATCACGGTGGACGTTGGCGACGAGGAATTGTCGTTCACGCAAGTTGAGGCGAGAGAGCCGGAGCCGGCCGTGGCGGCGGGGGTATAAGCAGGGTGCTGACTTCCAAGCCGCCCATAGGGCGGCAATCCCCCACCCTACCCCCCGCCTTCGCGGGGGACACGAAATAGCAATGGGGGAGGGGATTTTGCACAAGAAAAACCGGTGGCGGAATGACTGATTATCCGCTGGGGGAGGGGTTCGTCTCCGCTGAGGGGATGCGTCTCCAGTATGTGGAGGCGGGGCCTAAAGACGGGCCGCCGCTGGTGTTCCTGCACGGGATCGGCGGGGGCATCGAGGACTGGTGGGCGAACCTGGGGTTTTTCGGCGAGCAAGGGTATCACGTCCTCGCGCCGAGTATGCCGGGGCACGGTGAATCCGAGTATCCACGGGAGGAGTGGGATCCCGTGGAAAGTGGAAAGATGGTCATCGCGCTGCTGGACGCGTGGGGCATCGAATCAGCGCCTCTGATCGGCCATTCGGCGGGCGGAATAGCTTCGATTCTGGCGGCGCTGGATTCCCCGGAGCGGGTGAGGTCGTTGGTGCTAACCGCGCCGGGCGGGCTGACACGCAAGGTGGGGTGGCCTCTGCGGATCGTTACGATCCCGTTCGTGGGAGAGGCACTGTGGCATCCGCGGCTTTTGTCCGGACATCGGGCGAGCAAGACGATCTTCGCGGATGAAGACCTGGTAAATCAGAAGATCATGGACGAGTGGGTGTCCCGCCACCGTGATCCGATGCAGCGAAAGGCGTTCTTTCACCTGTTACGCAAGGGAATGGATCTTCGCGGGATGAAGCTCCCATACGACCTGCGGGACCGTGTGCGGGACATCACGTGCCCGACGCTCATTTTCTGGGGACGGCAGGATATCATCGTGCCGTCACCGGAGAAGCGGGACGGTCGGCTACTGACGTGGACGCAGGCAGAGTTTAAGGAGCTATCGCCGTCCGGACACTGGCCGCAGGTGGAGCAGGCCGGCGTGTTCAACCGAGAGGCGGCGGGGTTTTTGGAGAGGGTGGCGGCTATTCGTTCCCGGACCTAGATCGCTCGAATTCCTTGAGCGCGTCCAAGGTAAGTGGGCGACCAGC